>NZ_BEDT01000001.1 GCF_002260845.1 Pseudolactococcus reticulitermitis
TATCTTCGACATCATCACCAAATTCGTAATCGACAAGCTCGGATTTTGCATCACCGATATTTTTTACAGTCAATTCATAAGTTAAGACATCTCCAACCTTGACACTTTCTCCATCAATTTTCTTTCCTGTGCTATCAAAGACATGTTTTTCTGCCTCTGCTTTTCCTTTGTAGCCCGGGACAATCGTTTTAACTTCGTTTGATGTGACTGTATTGACATTAGCAGCACCAACTGTTGCAGTATTAGGAATAGTAGTCATAATCGTATCTGATTCCCAAGGAAAGTTTTTTGGTACGACTGCCCTAACTTCCACTGTTATCTGAACAGCATTTGATTCATCATCTTCTGTGTGCATCACTTCACCCGGAATTTGACTATCAATCGAATGAATACTCAAACCCGTTGATGAGAATAACGGACTTTCGCCTGCTACATCTGAAACAAGTGAGCCATTAACTTTTGTTGTATTAGGGACATATTCCAAGTTCTCTGGTAAAACATCTTTCACACGGGTATCAAGCGTTGGAATTGTACCAATATTTTTCACTTTAAATTGATAGGTGAAGGTATCGTTATTCTCTACTTTTGGCGGTGCTGATTTTTCAATCGTTAATTCAGGAGAAATATTTTTAGGTATGACAAGCGAAGCATAATCCCCCTGTGCTTGGTCTTCTTGTCCAATAAATGATTGTTTGTCCTTCGTACGAATCGTTCCTACCCCGGTCTTCAAATCAATAATTGTTTGAATACCAGGATCTGTATACGTTCCACCCGGTTTATAGCCTTTGTTTATCAAACGACCATCTGGCAAGAATGCTAGCGCACCACTACTAAAGGTCCAATCATCACCATTGCTTTTACTTATTGTTTCGGCAGCGGTTATTACTCCTGTATTTTTATCTGCCCGATATAATTTTTGATCCTCTCCGTTAAATGCCCAAAGATAGCCTGCATCATCAATGACAATGTCCGCTAAATTATCTGGATTTGTGGCAACTTGTAAAGGTATAGAATGATCTAGGGTCAAACTATGATCTGGATTAATCGTATAAAACTCAAATACTGTGCCACGCAAGACGATATATTGATTTTCTTTGACATCAATCGTTCCTGCAAGAATGTCAATCACTGGCAGGTCATTTTGTAAAATTGTTGCCTCACCATTCCAATCAATGAACACAAAGTGCTGCACTTTTGCCCCATTAACAACTTGAACAAGTGTAGCAAAAAAACCATCATCATACACGGAAAGAGCATTCAGCCAACCATATAAGGGTTGTCCTCCCACTGTAAGCGTACTACGATACACCTGAGTTGTTGCATCGTTCGCGTCTATCTCATATCCTTCTAAATATGTTAATTTATGGGCATCATCTGCCGGTATTTCAGAAAAATTAACAGAGTAGAATCCATTTGGGATATAAGGAATGGGTGTTCCCACTTTTTGAACTATCTTCGGTATTGGTGTAGCTGATGGTTTTTCTTCTTTTAGTTGAACTTCTTGCGCTTCCTTCTCAATTTCCTGAGCTTTTGATTGATCAGTTTCAGAAGAAGTTTCTTTTGTCTGTGCTTCCCTTGAAATTAAGTTTAAACTTGCACCTGTATCACTTGTAATGCTACCTTGCTTCAAATGTTTGACTGAAAATTTGAAATCTACTCGTTTTTTATCACTCTCCCCCTCATTTTTTATGCTTTGCCAATCAATAGAGCATTCTCCACCTTGGATAATGACTCCTTCTGGAACATTTTCTTCCATTGCAAGCCCATCTGGAAGATAAAGTACTGTTTTTCCTTCTTGCTGAAGTGAAGCAACCGAAAACTCTAAAGTTTCGTTCTGAATCTCCACTTCTTCTATTTTTTTCTCAGTCTTATATTGTGTAAAATAAACTAGCTCCTGATTCACTGCCACAGCATTCACCTGCCCAAACGGTAAAATCACTTGCAGCAACAAGATAATTAGCATAAAATAGGACTTTGCAACGTTCTTCATTTTATTCCCCCCTTTTTACCTTTATTACAGTCATTTCATATACTTTCAATGATAGAAAGTCATGTGCTATCATTTCCCCAAATGACACACTTCAGTTTATTTTGCTTGATGCTTTTTTTATCTAACTTTTTAAAATTAGACAATATCGTCGCTCATCTCTGTTATTCCCTTAAAATACACTTGAAACGACCTTACTCTTTAATAGTAATTTAATAAATAGTAATTTGATATTTTATAAACCTTTTACGTTATTTTTTCAAACTAAAAACATAATCCCACCCCCTTTGGAACAGTCTTTACGAAAAAGTATAACTTAGTAATAAGTAGTAAATCTTTAGAAATTATTTGATTATAACATCATATTTAGTACCTCCCAACTAAAAATTAACACAATTTTATATATTTGTCAAGATGTTATGCTTAAAATAACCAAAGTGTTTTATATTAAAGACATTTGATATTTTATCTGCGAATTTCTCTTGATTGACCGTTGAAATTCCTAAAATAATAACAAAAAAATACCCCGCTACATTTAACAAAGGTATTTAAAGATTATTACCCAAAAAATTTGGGATGAGCATCTATGATATTTTTAATTCATAAAATAACTATCTTTCTAATTCTGCTATTACATCACTAATCCACTCCCCCCGATTGATTCACCGGATCAAACGTCGTCCAAGAAGTCGCCATAAAGATTTTTTCTGCTTGTGTTTTCTTGCTACTTAGATAAGCTCTAGCTTATTTGAGTTCCTTCCTACCTAGTAAGGCTTCATTTTTCATCAAGGTCAGCACTTCAAGAACATTCGTTCAATAAGGGTAGGGATAAAACAATTTACCAATATCATCAGTCATCAGTCATCAGTCCGTCAGTTTCCAAACGATAAATGCCTCTGTGCGCTAAAATGCATTCTAATCCTAAATCAAGTTTTTCCTGTAACTCTATCAATCTGAACTCCATTTTCCGTAAACCTGTAAAAGTATCGATTCTTACTTTTTGATTGAGTAATTGATTGACAATTTCAGAACGATTAAGTAAATCTTGAGTGACTACCTCAGATAAATCTTCTGTGCGCAATCGTTGCTTTAAACTCAATGCTGTATCCATACCAACACGCACCTTCTTTCTATTAGTGTCAAGCTAATATTTCTTTTACATAAGTAAGCAAAGGTATCAACACTTCTTTATCAATGAAATCAACCTTTTGACCATAGGTCTCAAGTATCGCTTTACCCTCAGCAGATATCTCCGAATCAGATTTTTTCTCAACCGTCTTTTTGAGCAATGTCATCAAACTGCGATGGAGGAAACTGAGTTTTGGATAGTCAATCCCGCCACGAAAATGATAAACTTGATCAGGTTGATATGCTTGATTTTGGAATGCTTTCGCCATAATTTCTGCATAATCCATGAGCTTGGGGTCAGCAAGTCCAACTGTGAACACTACAAGATGCTTGAACTTGCTTTTTGAAACCAAGTCTATGCCAAGTAAGCCACCCGCATATAAACCACCTCCATAAATAATCATGTCATATTGACTTAAGTCAGATACAGATACTTTTTTTCTATTCAATAAATCAGCATCAAGTGCTTGGGCGATCCACTCAGCATATTTTTGGGTCGTACCATAATGTGATTGATAGATAACTGCGATATTATTCATTGATCAGTATATCTCCTAACTGAAGAATTTTTACATTGGGGTAATTAAGCAGTATGACAATGGCTTTTTTACTGACGCGATCCATTTTTAAATAAGAAAAATGCGTTCCCGTTGCGCCAGCTTTTTCAATAAACCGACCAACTAAGTCCCAGCCTATGCCCATTGATTTTTTGCTAGAGACATTTGGCGCTAATTTAGCATGCGTTAGGCGAATAAAATCTGATGTTGCACTCAAATGATATTGTGCAAATGTCAACAAATCGCTAGCACTGCTATTTAAGCCACCTGCTGCCAATCCAAGATTATTGACACCAGATTGCCACGCCCAAGGTTCATACTGATGATTCTTTTTATCAAAACAAGCGACAAGAGGAGCATTTACGAAATTTGTCTCGGTCAAGTCATGCTCAGATAACCATTTTAGCATCACTTCAGAATAATTTTCATTTGCCAACCTAGAAATCAGCAACCCGACAACTGTATAACCAAAATTTGAGTAAACATATCTGTATTTTTTCTTGCTATCAAATTTAAAATTAGCAAGTGCTCTAAGTACCGCATCTTCATGCAACGCACAAAAGTAGGGATTCTTCTCTCTTGTACCAGTTGAAAGCCCAATTTTTAAATAGTGCATCCAGCTAAAGGGCATCGCCAGACCAAATCCAGCTGTATGCGTGACCACTTGTCTAATCGTCGGATAGTCTCTATTCGGAAGATGGTTGATGATTTGATTGATAGGTGTATCTATGGGAATACGATGGTTGATTAATAGCTCTGCTAATACAGTGCCGCTCACTACTTTTGATATTGAGCCAATTTGATAACGACAAGTTTCCCCCAAGACTACTTCGCCATTTTCATCGTAAGTTTTTATTTCTGGGATGCCATTTGTGAGCTTACCGACCGTCAGCCTTACCCCTTCGTGACCAGTTACAATTTGCTTTAGTAAGTGTTCTGAGTTCAACTTGTCACCTCTGATTTATCTTTTTAAATTTGTCATGACGCTACTGGTCCAGTATTTAACAGGTAGATTAATATGACATCAATCAGTTATATTTTCTATGTTTTCATTGTATAATTGATTGTGTTTTTTATCCCTTTATTATATACTTAATTTGATAAACTCACAAGGAGATAGTTGAACTGATGAACAATAAAGAGATCTTACGAATCGCAATGAAGCAATCAGCTATTGATTTAAGTTGTGAGCCAGATGATTTTCGGTCAACCCAAAATAAAGTGGTGCTATCATCTGAAAATAATGATGCTCGAAAAGATTTGATACTGCCTTTTTTCTGTCATTTGATTTCATATGGTGATAACATCGTTGCTTCAGTGGCTGCTACCATTGCCGATGTCGTCGAAACTTATATCAATCAATTTGAAGTCGGTCATTGTTTTGAAACACCAAATTTATACGTTCTAAATAAAGCACTCGAAAAGCACGGGATGCAAGTCTGTTTTATGGCGGAATATTTTCTCCCAGACCTTGACTGCTTAAAGCAACTGCCGTGCCAATATGACCTCAAAGTTTTGCAGCCTGATGACTTCTCTTCCTTGTATGTATCTGAGTGGCGCAATGCCTTGTGTAAAAATCGTAAAGAATTAGATGTTTTAGCTGTTGGTGCATTTGATAATGGTAAACTAGTAGGATTAGCAGGATGTTCAGCCGATTGTGAAACCATGTGGCAAATTGGCGTTGATGTCCTGCCAGACTATCGACAACAGGGGATTGCTGCTGCTTTGACAAGCACTTTGGCTCTGGAAATTATAAAGTTAGGAAAAGTGCCTTTTTATTGTTGCGCTTGGTCAAATATTCGCTCAGTAAGAAACGCTATTAAGAGCGGTTTTAGACCAGCATGGGTCGAATTGACGGCGGAAAGCATTGTGTTTATTGATGATTTGAATAAATAAAATAACCTAAATATCAAAAATCCCACCAAGAATTTTTCTCGGTGGAATTTTTGATGGGAACTATTTAGATTTTAACAAATTTATACCATTTTACGACTTCAAAACGTTGTTAAATCGGCGTAAACACTCCAATTCGATTTACTCTGTTATTCCCACTCAACAGTAGCAGGTGGCTTAGCGGTAATATCATAGACGACGCGATTGACGCCTTTGACTTCATTGGTGATACGACGTGAAACCTCAGCAAGGACTTGCCAATCAATCTCAGCGAAATCAGCAGTCATGCCGTCAATAGATGTGATCGCCCGAATAGCGATAACGGTATCATAGCTACGGAAGTCACCTGTTACACCAACTGAGCTAACGCCTGTATCGACAGTGAAGTATTGCCAGATTTTCTCGTTGAGCCCTGCTTTAGCGATTTCTTCACGGAGAATCAAGTCTGAATCACGTACTTTTTCAAGACGTGGTTCTGTAATTTCACCCATGATACGAATGGCAAGACCTGGACCTGGGAAAGGTTGGCGCCATACTAAATCATGTGGCATGCCAAGGACTTCACCAAGCTCGCGAACTTCATCTTTAAAGAGTTTGTTCAAGGGCTCAATCAGTTCAAACTGCATATCCTCAGGCAATCCACCAACATTATGATGGCTCTTAATCGTTTGTGCTGTGTCCGTCCCTGATTCAATGACGTCAGTGTAAAGTGTGCCTTGGGCAAGGAAGTCAACACCGTCAAGTTTTGAGGCTTCATCGTCAAAGACTTCGATAAATTCATTACCGATGATTTTACGTTTTTTCTCAGGATCAGCAACACCGGCTAGTTTGCTCATGAAGCGTGCTTTGCTGTCTACTTTGATGATATTGAGGCCGAATTTGCCGCCTAAATCGTTCATGACTTGTTCTGCTTCGCCTTTACGGAGTAAGCCATGGTCAACAAAGATAGACGTCAGTTGGTCACCAATAGCACGTTGCAAAAGGACACCTACAACTGATGAATCGACACCGCCAGAAAGACCGAGCAAGACTTTTTTATCGCCGACTTTTTCACGAATTTCTTTGATTTGTTGGTCAACGAAACCTGCCATTGACCAGTCGCCTGATGCCTTAGCGATTTTTTTAACGAAGTTTTCAATGATGTCATGACCATATTCGCTGAGAGTTGTTTCAGCATGGAATTGTACACCATAAAGCCCTTTTGCATCATTGGCAATCGCAGCAATCGGTGTTTTTTCGGTATGGGCTGCAACTTTAAAGCCTTCTGGTAGGACTGTGACATTATCAGAATGGCTCATCAAAACGGTTTGTTCAGCGGGTGTGCCTGCAAGCAATTGAGATGTGGCATCGAGGTTGATTTTAGTTGGACCAAATTCCCCATTGCCTGGGTTCGCTTCTACTTTTCCCCCTAGTTTTTGGGTCATGAGCTGCATACCATAACAGATGCCCAGAACGGGAACGCCAAGCTCGAAAACGCCGGGGTCAATATCAAACGCGTCATCCTCATAAACTGAGTTAGGGCCACCTGAAATGATAATGGCTTTAGGATTGTAGGCTTTAATCTCGTCGAGGGTCATTTTATGGCTTTTCAGCTCGGAAAAGACGCCAAATTCACGAATGCGACGGGTAATCAGCTGATTGTACTGGCTACCGTAGTCGAGGACGATGATTTTCTGCATCTCTTGCATATCAGTGGTTGTCAAAGTAGAACTCCTTCTCTTATGTTGGATAAATTAGATTATCTCTATTTTACCAAAAAAATGACATTTGTTAGTCTTCTCTTAATTTTTCTAGTGTCGCTTGGAATAATTTCGGTGGCTCAAGTTCAAATTCTAGCCATTCATGCGTTGTTGGATGTTCAAATCCTAGCATTTGCGCATGTAGAAACTGACCTTGATTCGGTTTGAGCGCATTTTTCGGCCCGTACAAGGGATCGCCTGCGACGGGATGCCCGATATAGGCCATATGCACCCGAATTTGGTGGGTACGACCCGTCTCAAGTGTTAAGCTGACCAAGGTAAAATCACCAAAACGTTCTAACACTTCAAAATGGGTCAAGGCAGGCTTACCACCCGCAATCACAGCTTGCTTTTTCCGATCCTTAGCATTGCGACCTATCGGCGCTTCAATCACACCACGGTCATTCAACAAATTCCCATGGATAATGGCAAGATAACGACGTTTCGAGGTATGTGCTTTGAGTTGTGCGGCTAGAAATTCATGCGCTTGGTCATTTTTAGCAACCATTAACAGACCACTGGTATCCTTATCGATACGGTGGACAATGCCGGGTCTGATGACACCATTGATGCTTGACAAGTTGGTCATGTGGTACATCAAGGCGTTGACGAGTGTACCTGTTTGATGACCTGCTGAGGGATGGACGACCATGCCTTGGGGTTTGTTAATCACGGCGACAGCATCATCTTCATAGACGATATCAAGCGGGATGTTTTCTGCCTCGTAGGACAGCACTTCTGGCTCAGGAATTTCAAAGGACACGATGTCATTTTCTAATACTTTGTACTTGGCTTTTTTGACTTGACCATTGACCAAAACAGCATCTGCTTTAATCAAGTCGTTGGCCTGAGTTCGTGAGACGTCTGAGTTATCTGAGATGGCCTTGTCAAGTCGCAATCCTGCGGACTGGGCTTTAATTTTTATTTCCAATTTATCTTAACCTTCATCTTTTTCTATCAAAATACCAATAAAGAGCACCACGAATCCTACCGACAGCAAAATATCTGCCACATTGAAAATAGGAAAGTTGATAAAGTCGAGCTGAAACATATCAACGACATAGCCTTGGCGCACTCGGTCAATAAAGTTGCCCAAAGCACCTGAAATAATCAGCGTTAGCCCAATAGCATACCAATTTTTTGACAGATTTTTGAGCCAAAACCAGATGGCGACTACCAAGACAAGCACAGTTGTCAAGACAAAGAACCATTGCTGACCTTCTAAAATCGACCAAGCCGCGCCATCATTTTGCAGATGTGTCAGTGATAAAAGACCTTTAAGCATAGGCTTTTGTTCAGATAATTTGATATTTTTGACAGTCGCCATTTTGACCACTTGGTCAAGAATAATACCTAATACAATCACAATTGGTAAACTTATTTTTTTCAACTTCATCGTTCTATTATAACAAAAAAAGCAAGCCTCTGCTTGCTAAATTTTCTGATTACAGCGTTGTCCTCATTTATTTCAAGTTTGCCGATTTAACGCCACCTTCAATCGCCTCATCAAAGATGAAAGAACCATTTGAGGTGCGGTCGAGTAGATTTAAATCTGGTAGATTAATTTCAAACAATTTATCGGTTTGGGATTGGACTTGTAAAATTTGTAAGTCTTGATCCGTTTCAGCAAATAAATCGCCACCGTAGACGTTTTTAACGGTTCCTGAATCAAAAACTTTATGCGGTGATTTTTTAAGCTCCCGGAGTATTTGCAAGCCACGACCCGCACGGCTTTTAGCAGGAATTTCAATGAAATTCACACGTTTCAAAGAGCCACGCTGGGTCAAGACATAGAATGAATCGGTCTCAGCAAAATAGCTTGCGACAACAAAATCACCATCTTTTAAGTTAATGGATTTAACACCAGCTGCTTTTGCCCCCACAACTGGCACATCTTGCGACGGAAATCTCAAGGCGTAGCCGTTGTAAGTGACTAACATCACATCTGCTTGTCGATCAAAGTCTACTGAAACAACTTGATCATCAGCTTGTTTAAATTTGGCATACTGGGCTGATTTAGAGCGGTAAGTGCGCCATGGTTTGAAATCAGTCAGTGCAACTTTTTTGATTAAACCAAATTTCGTTGCGACCATTAATTCGCGCGTTTCCAAGTCGAAATCATCTAAAATTTGGACAAATAGAATTTCTTCCTCTTGAGAAAAATTGTTGACCAAAGAAGAGCTGTGTGTGCCAATATCTTTCCACTTAATATCATCCAGCTCATGAATCGGTCGATAGATGACATTGCCAAAAGTCGTAAATAACAACAAATGCTGAGTCGTCAGCGCTGCTTGATGGAAAATCAGGCAATCATCTTCACGTTTGCCAATTTCTGCCAGTTTAGAGGCTGAAAAACTACGTGGCGTTGTCCGTTTGACATAGCCAGAACGCGTCACGCTGACAATCGTTTCTTCTTTAACGATGAGTGAGGCCGCCTCCACTTCAATCGCGACCACTTCGTCCACTAAGATACTTTTACGGGGTTGCCCAAATTTCTTCTTAACTTCACGAAGTTCACGTTTCATGACATTAAACATTGTTTTTTCATCATTGATGATAGCTGACAAGGTTGTGATGCGTTCTTTGAGCTCCGCCTCTTCATTTTGTAGCGTCACCACATCGGTATTTGTCAAACGATAAAGCTGTAAGGTCACAATAGCCTCAGCCTGTGCTTCACTAAATTCATAGGAAGCCATCAAGTTTTCTCTGGCATCCGCTTTATTATCGCTGGCACGAATGAGGGCAATGACTTCATCCAAAATGCTCAGAACACGAATCAGACCTTCCACGATATGGAGACGTTTTTCAGCTTTGTCTCGATCATAAATCGACCGTGAGCGAATGACATCTCGTTTATGGCTGATATAGCTTGACAAGATTGGGACAATCCCGACTTGACGCGGTGTGGCATTGTCAATCGCCACCATATTGAAGTTGTAATTGACCTGCAAATCGGTATATTTGAGCAGATAATTCAAAATCAGCTCAGCATCGGCATCTTTTCTCAGCTCAATCGCAATTCGCAAGCCATCACGGTCAGATTCATCACGGACTTCCGCAATGCCTGCGACTTTCGCATTGACACGGACATCATCGATTTTCTTGACCAAGGTTGCTTTGTTGAGTTCATAAGGAATTTCAGTGACGACAATTTCCTTTTTCCCGCCCTTGAGCTCTTCAATCTTGGTTTGAGACCGAACGACGACTTTACCTTTACCCGTTTCGTAGGCTTTTTTTATCTCAGACTTGCCTTGAATCATCGCACCCGTCGGAAAGTCTGGGCCTGGTAGAAAATCCATCAGTTTATCAACAGTGGCAGTCGGATGGTCAATCATATAGACTGTGGCATCAATGACTTCACTTAAATTATGCGTCGGAATGTCCGTCGCGTACCCCGCTGAAATTCCTGTTGACCCATTAACCAAAAGATTGGGAAAGCTGGCGGGTAAAACAGTCGGCTCTTTTTCGGTATCATCAAAATTCCAGGCAAAGGGTACGGTGTTTTTGTCGATATCTTGTAGGAGGTAGGCGGAAATTTCAGATAGGCGGGCCTCGGTATAACGCATGGCTGCGGGTGGATCACCATCCATGGAGCCGTTATTACCATGCATTTCGACGAGGACTTGCCCCATCTTCCAGTCCTGAGAGAGGCGAACCATGGCATCATAAATCGAACTATCGCCGTGGGGATGATAGTTACCCATGATATTGCCGACGGACTTGGCAGATTTCCGGTAACCTTTGTCAAAGGTATTGCCATCTTTATTCATCGAATAGAGAATCCGCCGTTGAACGGGTTTTAAGCCATCGCGAATATCAGGCAGCGCCCGCTCCTGAATGATGTATTTTGAATAGCGACCAAATCGGTCGCCCATAATCTCCTCTAGAGAGAGTTTTTGTACATTGCTCATAGTGTCTTCTTTTTCTTTTTATATGATTTCTGAGAATTTTTCGATGTCGTCTTTGGTGCCGACGACATAAAGGACATCGCCCAAACCGATTTTAGTATTGTGTTTACCGATTGTAGCGGTGCCGTCTGCCTTCTTAACAAAGGCGACATTGACATGGTGATCTTGCGTGAGGTTGGCTTGAAAGAGGGTCAGACCGTTAAATTTGATATTTCTGACGACAATCTTCGCAAAGGAATAATCATCCGACAAATCGAGGTATTCCGAAATATCTGGGTGTGCTAAATTATCGGCAACGCGATTCCCAGCATCTTTTTCTGGCTGAATAATCTTATCTGCTCCAATTTTCGTCAAGACTTTGATTTGTACATCGGTCGTGGCTTTAACGACGACGTTTTTAGCGCCTGCCTCAATCACAATCATCGTCGTCAAAATACTGGCTTGCACATTTCTGCCAATGCCAACAACCACACCGTCAAACTTATCAATTTCGACATTTTTAAGCACACGCTCATCCGTCGCATCCGCAATCATGACGTGCGTGGCAATATCTTTATACTCATCAATTTTTTTGGCATCCGTATCAATCGCCACCACTTCGTGACCATTCTTGACGAGACTTTTCACCACACTAGAGCCAAAGCGCCCCAGACCAATCACACAAAAACTTTTCATCTCATCTTCTTTCTTTTAGGCTAGTTCAGTCAAGCCTTAACCGACGACAATTTCTTCTTCTGGATAACGAATCAATTCTTCATCTACTTTAGCATGGCTACTGAGGGCATAAATCACGGTCATAATCCCAATTCGCCCAATAAACATTAGTACCATGATCAAGAGTTTACCAATCGCAGTCAAATCAGGGGTCAAGCCTAAAGATAGGCCAACCGTCGCTAGTGCCGAGATAACTTCGAAAAAGACATATTCAATCCCATTATTTAGTGGCAAATTTTCTGTGATCAGTAAAACAAATGAAAACATAAAGATAATCGCCAGATAAATGAAAATGATTTCGTAGACACGACGAATTGTCCGGCGTGGAATTTGTCTTTCGTGGTAAATCGTTTTGAAACGATTGCTAAAAATGTAGCGGATGTTCATCACTAGCACACCAAACGTCGTCGTCTTGACGCCACCAGCAGTCGAACCCGACGTGCCACCAATAAACATCAGCACCATGGTCAAGACCAGACTGGCATAGCTTGTCGCATTATAGTTACTAAAGGTAAAACCACCAGAACGCGGAGTGATACTCAGGAAAAAATTCTGTGCCAAAAATGTCAGTGGATGACCATTAAAACTTTTGATATTGAGCAGACTGTATAAAACTGTGCCCGCAACGACTAAAATTGCCGTCATTGTCAAAGCCAAGCGAGAATGGAGGGTGATTTTCTTCACCTCCCAAAAACTAATCAAGTCAAACCAGACGATAAAGCCAAAGGAGCCCGATAAAATCAGAAAACTCATAATCATCAGGACATAGGGATTATCTCTAAACTGAAAGAGGGATGTCTCAAATAAGTCAAAGCCAGCGTTAGAATGAGCCGAAACCGCATGGAAAACGCTAAACCAAATCCCTTTTCCCCAGCCAAATTTAGGAATGAAATCCACACTCAGCAACACCGCACCGATAAGTTGTGTCACCAAGGACAGCTTGACAATGGCCTTGACTAACTTATCACCGTTGTTAATACTCGTGAAATTATAGGCATCACGAATCAGCATTTTAGATTTGAATGAGGGATGCTGCCCTGTCATGTTCAACAAAAGCACTAAGAAACTCATAAATCCCAGACCACCTACTTCAACCATGATCAGAATAATCACTTGACCAAAAGTATTCCAGTGGTCGGCAGTATTGACAACGGCCAAGCCCGTCACACAAGTCGCTGAAACAGCCATAAACAAGCTGTCCAAATAAGAGGTTGCTTGCCCATTTTGGTCCGAAATAGGCAAGGCTAGAAAAATCGAGCCAATCAGAATCACAGATAAAAATCCGAAGATAATCATCTGTGGCGGTTTCATTTGTTTGATAAATTGGGGCATAGGCATCTTATTGCATCACTTCACTTTTCTCTTCAAGCGTAAATTCAACATTATTTTCAATCCATTTACGGCGTGGCTCGACTTTATCGCCCATGAGCACCGACACACGCTTTTCAGCCTGCGCCACATCATCCAAAGTCACCTGAATCAAGGTTCTACTGTCAGGATTCATGGTCGTTTCCCAAAGCTGGTCAGCATTCATCTCGCCCAGTCCTTTGTATCGCTGTAAAATCGCGCCTTTCCCAAAATGCTTGCGCACTTCGTTTAATTCACTATCAGTCCAGGCATACTCAAGTTTTTCGGATTTCCCTTTCCCTTGACTCATTTTATAAAGCGGTGGCAGGGCAATGTAGACATGACCATTTTCAACGAGTGGTTTCATGTAGCGATAAAAGAAAGTCAGTAACAAGGTTTGAATATGGGCACCGTCGGTATCGGCATCGGTCATGATGATGATTTTATCGTAGTTAATATCCGAAATATCAAAATCAGCGCCAACTCCCGCACCAATCGTGTAAATCATGGTATTAATTTCTTCATTTTTGAGAATGTCTGCCATTTTGGCTTTCTCAGTATTGATGACCTTACCTCGAAGTGGTAAAATCGCCTGAAACTTACGGTCACGGCCTTGTTTAGCAGAACCGCCAGCGGAATCTCCTTCGACTAAATACAATTCGTTTTTAGCAGGATTTTTACCCTGAGCTGGCGTCAACTTGCCTGATAAAAGCCCCTTATCTTTCTTGCCTTTTTTACCCGTTCTCGCATCATCACGCGCTTTTCGAGCAGCCTCACGCGCATCACGCGCCTTAATCGCTTTGCGGATTAGGTTTTGTGATAATTCCGCATTCTCCATCAGGAAAAAGGCTAATTTATCACTGACGATGTTATCAACGATTGGGCGGGCTTTGGGACTACCTAATTTATCCTTGGTTTGCCCTTCAAACTGGAGATGTTCTTCGGGTACAAGGACAGATAGAATCGCTGTTAAGCCTTCTCGGTAATCAGAGCCCTCTAGGTTCTTATCCTTTTCTTTAAGCAAGCCAACTTTTCTAGCATACTCGTTCATCGATTTGGTAATGGCTTGTTTGAGTCCTGCTTCGTGCGTCCCACCATCTTTTGTTTTAACGTTATTGACGAAACTGAGAATGTTGTCAGAATAGCCGTCATTGTACTGAATGGCCACTTCAACTTGGAAATTCTCAGCTTCCCCTGCAAAATACATGACAGGTGTTAAGGTATCCTTATCTTCATTGAGGTAAGCGACAAAATCTTGCACACCATTTTCATAGTGGAAACTTGCTGATTCAGGTTGACCATCAATCTCATTACGTTCGTCTGTCAAGGTCAATGTGACATTTGGCAAAAGAAAAGCAGATTCATTGAGGCGGTCAAAAATGGTACTGTATTTAAAGTCTGTCGTTGAAAAAATCGTCGCATCTGGCATAAAGTGGACTTTTGTACCCGTTTTAGATTTGGGTGCTTTACCGATTTTTTCGAGCGTTGTAACCGGTTTGCCACCATTTTCAAAACGTTGGCGGTAGACCACACCATCACGCGTGATTTCAACTTCAAGATAACTTGAGAGAGCATTCACGACAGATGAACCAACACCATGAAGACCGCCTGACGTTTTATAGCCACCTTGCCCAAACTTACCACCCGCGTGGAGGACGGTGAAGATAACTTCAACGGTTGGAATCCCAGTTGCGTGCGTCCCAACTGGCATCCCACGACCGCTATCAGAGACGGTCAGTGAGCCGTCTTGATGGATTGTCACCTTAATGTCATCACCGAAACCAGATAAAGCTTCATCAACAGCATTGTCGACAATTTCCCAGACCAAATGGTGGAGACCAATCCCATCGGTTGACCCAATATACATTCCTGGGCGCTTACGAACTGCATCAAGACCCTCCAAAACCTGAATGGCATCATCATTGTAATTATTAATATCTATTGTCAATTTACTTTTCCTTTGGACATACAGTCTAGATTTTTCAAATCAAACGGTGTTCAGACCTTTTAAGTCTATCATCTGAATGATTTGAAAAATGCTCTATACTATAGAATACCTTATTTTCTTGATTTTGGCAAAAAACTTCTGATTTAAGTATACACGACAATTCATTTTGTCAAAAAAACACCTCTTTTGAGATGTTTTCAATTGTTAAATCAACAAATTGTAGTATAAAAAGAACTTAGTCATAAATCAAAGTCTTAATACCTCGGCAAGCCATTTGTCAATAAACAATAATATGGACTATCGGAAGTATAGTTCCACTTTTCTAAAATATATTCAAAAAATATAAGTATAGTTCCTGTTTCTGTAAAGATACTAGAACAAATCTAAAAAGAGATTTTGAGTCTCTTTTTTATGATACAGATTCTAAAGCATATTTCTATTCACGTATTGAATGAAATTTTAAAAAACAACAAGCAAAAAACGCTATCAACCGACAGCGTTTTTTTGATTTAAAATAGATTACTTAATCTTCTCTTCTTCATAATCGCCATTACTACACACGACCTGTTTACCACCACCACGGACTTTCTTCTCAACCAAGAATTGACCACATTTTGGACAATCTCGACCGATGGGTTTATCCCATGAGGTAAATTCACAGTCTGGATAGCGGGCACAGCCGTAAAAAATCCGATTGCGTTTAGACTTACGTTCAATGACTTGACCTTCGTGACAAGTCGGGCAAACAACACCAATTTCCTTGACGATCGCCATGGTATTGCGACAGTCTGGGAAATTACTGCAGGCGTAGAACTTGCCGTATTTGCCAAGTTTAATCACCATCGGATGGCCACAAACATCGCAATCAAAACCGGCAGGCTCATCTTTTATCTGGATTTTTTCAATCTCGGTTTCAGCTTTTTCAAGCTCAACGGCGAAAGGTTGATAGAACTCATCGACGACCTCCACCCATTGGCGCATGCCGTGTTCGACATCATCCAATGACTGCTCCATATCGACTGTAAATTCAGTGTTGACGATATTGGGGAAGAATTCGACGACCATGTTATTGACGATTTCACCGAGTTCTGTCGGTTCAAAGCGCTTAGCTGAGAGTTTGACATAGTAACGGCGCTGAATCGTTTCAAGCGTTGGCGCATAGGTTGACGGGCGACCGACACCGATTTCTTCCAATGTTTTGATTAGCGTGGCTTCACTGAAACGTGCTGGTGGCTGCGTGAAATGCTGCTCAGGCTTGATATTGTCTTTCTTAACAACATCACCCTCAGCCATTTCCGGCAGCATCTTGTTCTTATCCGCATCATTGTAAACCGCCATATAACCGTCAAATTTGACTTGTGAGCCATTTGCCGTAAACATGACCCCATTTTGCGAAAGATTGACTTTCACCGTATCAAAAACAGCAGGCGTCATTTGGCTGGCAACGAAACGATTCCAAATCAGGCGATAGAGCTTGAGCTGATCTTTATCGAGATATTTGGCAATGGTCTCAGGCGTATTTAAAACGTTGGACGGCCGAATGGCCTCATGGGCATCCTGAGCACCCGCGACATTTTTAACTTTACTGCCGTGTTTACTATATTTTTCGCCAAAGGTATCGACGATATAACTGGCTGCTGCCGCTTGTGCAACTGGTGAAATACGTGTCGAGTCGGTCCGCATATAGGTAATCAACCCCTGATGACCGTTAGGACCTAAGGTAATTCCCTCATACAATTGTTGCGCAACAGACATGGTCTTACGCGCTCTGAAATTGATTTTGTTGGCTGAATCTTGTTGGAGAGAAGATGTCGTATAGGGCAGTGGTGCATTGCGACGACGTTCTTTCTTGTCAACTTTATTGACAGTAAATTCGTCTGTCGTCAGGCGTTCCATAACTTCTAAGACATCAGAATTTTTGTGTAGTTTCTTCTTCTTATCGTCAAGACCATAGAAACTACCTGGAAATTTCTTAGTCCCTTTTTTGAAATTGCCTTCAATTGACCAGTATTCTTCTGGAATAAAGGCATTAATTTCATTTTCACGGTCAATGATTAGTTTTAAGGCGATGGATTGGACACGACCTGCCGACAAGCCTTTTTTAATCTTCTTCCAAAGAATTGGCGAGATGGAATAGCCGACTAAACGGTCTAAAATTCGACGGGCTTGTTGGGCATCTACCAAGTCCAAATCAATCGAACGTGGTTCTTTAAAAGCATCTTTGACCGCATCCTTGGTAATCTCATTAAAGACGACACGATTTTTATCCTTAACATCAAGCCCTAAAATATGCGCCAAATGCCAAGCAATCGCTTCTCCCTCTCTATCCGGGTCACTTGCAAGATAGACAGCTTTAGCATTTTTAGCTTCTTTTTTAAGGGAATTAATCAAAGGACCTTTGCCTCGAATATTGATATATTGAGGTTCGTAGTCGTGTTCAATATCAACAGACATGGTTGATTTCTTCAAATCACGGATATGCCCGACAGACGCCACAACTTTGTAATTGCGACCGAGATATTTTTCAATCGTCTTTGCCTTAGCAGGTGATTCGACAATGACCAAATTCTTTTTAATTTTTGTTGCTGCTCTTTTCTTAGTTGTTTTTTTAGCCGTCGTTTTTTTAACGGCTGGTTTCTTTGTTGTCGCTGTTACCATGTGGCTAGCCAACTTTCTATCAGATTACTCCACCTATCATAACGGCTTTTTTTCTGATTGTCAAGACAAATCTGTTTTTCTTATAGGAAAAACGTGATTTTTTTGCTACAAGAAATAGGCCTTTTGAGATAAAATGTAACACTTAGGTATTACTGATTGACCTATTTCTTTTTTAGTGTTACAATGGTGTTACCAAGAAAGGAGCTACCATTATGGCAACTATTACAATTAAAGTCCAAGACAGTGAAAAACAATTTTTCCAAGCGATGGCCAAGTTTGAGGGGTTATCATTGTCCGAAAGCATCAAACGCACAATGCTTGAAAAATACGAGAATGAATATGATTTAAAGCTTGCAGAAACTTCTGTTGCTGAATTTCAAGAATACATCGTAACAGGCAAACCAGTCCAATCTTGGGAAGACTTACAAGCGGAATTGGGGCTTGATGATGACCTATGATTTTGTCCCATCCCCTAAATTTAATCGTCAATTTCGTAAACTAGATAAATTTACCCAAAAACGTATTCAAAACTATATCAATCAGGCCATCTTAAAAGCTGATGACCCACACGACTATGGCAAACAACTTGTCGGCGATTTAGCGGGACTTTGGCGTTATCGCATTGGAGACTATCGGTTAATCGTCATGATTAAAGATAATGAGCTGATGATTCTTGCCTTGCAGATTAGTCATAGACGAGATGTTTATAGATAGAAAAACTATCTATTTCAATCAAAAAACTTTCATGTTCAATAGCGAAGATGAAAGTTTTTTACTTTGATATGATATTAGTTATTACCTGCCAAAAAATCAGCAGCTGCGCCAATCAAATTAGCATCGTTTTGAAACTCACAAACGGCGATTTTCGGCATGATGGTTGCAATTTCGACCTTGTCATAAACGACTTGCAGGGCTGCTTGAAGTTTTGGAATCAGGAAATCTGCCTGAGAAATGCCGCCACCAATCAAAACGATTTCTGGGTCAAGCGCATACTGTAAATTAAAGATAGCACGTGCTAGACTGTCAAATAAGGTGTCAACGCGTTCTTGAGCGTCTTTATCCCCCTTCTCCGCCAAGGCAAAGACTTCTTGTCCATTAAAGTCTGTCCCATGCGTTTCATTGTAATCTTTAGCCATGCGGACAGGGCTAGAGTTCGTTGATAAAGTTTTGTCCTTCATCAACATGAAACCAAATTCACCGCCCATGAGATGGGCACCGTGTCGGATTTTTTTATCGAGGACGACCGCACCACCGATGCCAGTTCCGATGACAAAGAAAAGTAAATCTTGATAGTCTTTTCCTGCACCGTAGGAAACTTCCGCAAGCGCTGCACAATTGGCGTCGTTTTCCACTGAAACTGGTAAACCAAACAGGTCTTCAAAGGCTGTTTTGATTGGAAAATGATGGATATAAGGAATGGCTGATGCGCCATAAATCACACCGTCAGTTTTACTCACAGCACCTGGACAGCTGATGGCAATCCCTGTTAGCTCAACTTGTTTAGAGATTTCATCTTTAATCGCTGTAAAGGTCTGGTAAAACGCCTCTAAGGTTGCAGGTGTGTCCTTCGTCCCTTTGTGTGCTAATTTTCCCTTGTCAAAACTGGCATACTTGATGGTTGTGCCACCGACGTCGATTGTTAAAAGTGCCATTTGTTTATTTCTCCATTTCTGATTCATGTAATTCAAGGCTTGAGCTATCTGCTAAGTCTTTAAAGAAGTAAGCTGATTTTTTAAGTGTTTTAATTTGTCTGCGAATATCGACTGAAATCAAACCGTAGCGATTGCGATAGGAATTGCGCCAGCTGAAACAGTCAATCGGCGTCCACAAATGATAGCCAAAGCAGTTACTGCCTTCGGCAATGGCTTTGTGGACATAATAAAGGTGTTCTTTGATGAATTGAATCCGATAATCATCCTTGATTTGATTGCTTTCAGAATCATAATAACGGTCTTCGCGACTGACGCCCATACCATTTTCAGAGACAAACCAAGGGATATTGCCATAGTTTTCTTGGATATTTTTGGCAATGTCATAGAGCGCTCGTGGATAGATTTCCCAACCTTTATCAACATTCATCCGAACACCACGTTTCTCGTATTCTTCGAAATATTTATTAGGCAACCAATCCACAGCTAGGGAATCAGACGAATATTTCGGCGCACGCGCACGATTGGGGTGATAGAAATTGACACCCAAATAATCAATGGTATTTTCCTTAATAATGGCTAATTCTTCTGGCGTCGACTCCCAAAGGACATTGTCTTTCCTCAAAATGTCAACGAGTTCGGCTGGGAATTCTCCCTTGACAGAAGCATCCATAAAGAGACGATTTTGCCACAAATCAGCAAAATGTGCTGCTCCTTGATCTGCCTCAGACTCACTGGCTGGATAATTAGGGGTCAAATTCAAAATCACACCGATTTTACCCTCAGGATTTTTGTTGTGCTTGCGAAAAGCCGCAATTACTTTTGCCGATGCTAGTTGCAAATTATAAGCCACTTGTACCGCTTTTTTCCCATCAACCAAATCTGGATAATGGAATTGGTAGAGATAACCACCTTCAACGACGACCATGGGTTCGTTGTGCGTGAACCAATCTGTTACACGATCACTGAAAAGCTCAAAACATTTTTCAGCAAATTGGACAAACAAATCAACGACATCTTTCGATTCCCAACCACCATATGTGTGAATCAAGTCAACAGGCACATCAAAATGGTGCAGGTTCATGATTGGTCGAATGCCTTGTTTAATAAATTCATCAATCACATCGTTGTAAAATCTAACCGCATCAGGATTGAGCGTACCCGTTTCCAAATCATCAATCAGACGCGTCCATTGAATAGAAGTTCTGACAGAATTTAGACCTGCTGCTTTCATCAAGGCGATATCGTTTTTATAGTCGTTGTAGAAATTTGACGCTGTATCAGGGCCAATACCATGCCAATATTTATCAGGGGTCATTTCAAACTCATAGTCAAAAATATTAGCGTGGGGTTTGTTAAAACGCCCTTCAGTTTGAGGACCAGATGTTGCGGCACCCCACCAAAAGTTTTGGGGGAAATTTAAAGTTGTCATGTTTAATCTACTTTCTATATAGTTTTATTGTAACAAAATTGCATCGATTTCTACAAGTTCTGCTGTCGAAAATGTGAGATTATCAATTTTAAATCACGCCGATTTCTTTCAGATATTTAATATTTGCTTCACCATCAACTCGCCCGAAAATTGTAAACGGGACGACCTCAATAATTTTGTCTGGATAGGCTTTTTTGGCATCCGCTTCAACATATCTGGTCTGTGGTCCGATAAGTATGGCATCGGCATTAGCACCCTCTGTCTCAATTTCAGCAACAGGATAGGCTGAAACGGTTCCTGAAATCCCTTGTTGATGTAAGGCTTCTTCCGTTTTCAAAGCCCAAAGTGAGGTTGAAAAACCACCTGCACAGAAAATTTTAATGACAAGTGCTTTGCCTGCTGAATTTATCGGATTTACCGCTACTTTTTCAGTCACTTCTTCTGCTATAATCGGCGCACTTTCTGGTACCGTTTGCTTTTTCTTTCCAAATAGACCCATTATTCCACTTCCTTACTTAAGATAAACTCAAAGGGTGACACTGGATAGCCAACTTCGTTAAAAAGGCTCAATTCTGGCGCATTTTGCCAACCATATCGGACGACTTTCGCGTCTGGTTTCAAGTTGATGATGAGCTGGTTTCCCTTAACTTTGGCAGATGTTTCTCTATCATCTATGCTGATAACAACTGGATAGTTTTTTAGTACTACCGTCTCTGCATTTTTGATAGTCAAAATCAGATGTTCTGCACCATGTTCAGAAATAAAGGCGTAAGGTGAGTTATCGTAATATTTGTTGTTGATAATCTCACCAATTCGCTTACCGACTTCTGACTTGTCGGTCGGATGAACGTCATCCTTGTCGCCTGTGTCAGCAGTCACGATGAGATGACTATGAGCATCTGCAAGTGCTATTTCGAGCTGAGCTTGCCGAATACCTGCCCAACTTTTAAGTGGCGTCTCATCAAAAATAGGAAGCTGCACGATATAGAATGGTAAATCTGGACTTTTCAAATCGCGTCGCCAGGTTTTCAGTAAAATCGGGAGTGTTTCCGCATACATATCTGGATAACGGCTATCTTCCTCGCCTTGATACCAAAGCACCGCCTTAAATGTATAGGGGGTAATTCCCTCAAACATGGTATGGTAAACGCCACTTGGTCGCGTGAAAATCTGCGGTGTTGACGGCGGTGGCCATGGACTACCACCAATCACTTCCTTAATTTCGCCCAAGGTCAATTCTGGATGTTCGCGCACCCACTTCTCTCGTAAGGCATAGTAGGTTTCCGCAGTCTCACGGTAGTCACTTGCTAGACGATCAAAATCTGCTGCTGTTTTGCCAAGGAGGGCTGCTTGATAAGGTTCAACCACATATTTTTGTGCCAATGGCGAGGCTTTCAAACTCTCCTCATCAAGCCAAGTTGTGACACTAGTGCCTCCTTTATTACAGGCAACTAGACCAACTGGCACATCTGGATGATTTTTTGCCCATTCAATCGCAGCATAATAACCAACTGCCGATAGCTCAGCAAGGCTTTCACGATTGACAGGTAACCAGCCTTGCCACTTGGCATCATCAGGTTTTGTCACACCATTTTCATCGAGATAGTCAACCTGTGGGACAATGACATAAGAGATATCATATTGACCAAAGTCCTTAGCGTCATGAACTGTTTCAAAATGCTTTTCTTGCGACATTTTGAATTCAATATTGGACTGTCCGCCTAGTAAGAAAACTTCACCGAACTTGACATCTGAGATGATGAGTGTGTCCTCTTTTTCAGTGATCACTTCTAATTCGCCACTGATACCATAGGCATGAGCTGGTAATTCAAACAAGAACTTACCCGTTTCGTCAGCCTGTGTTTGATATTGTTCATCACCAAAAGATAAACTGACAGAAATATTGCTTTGGGTAGTCCCACTAATCAAGACTGGCTCTTCTGCCTGTAAAACAACACCTTTGGTGATTAAAGGATTTAATCTTAACACAATAATTTTCCTTTCTGCGATTTTACTCTGTAAAATCTTGAAACTTGACCTACGCTGGCGCTCCGTCCAAGCGGGGGCATTCGCGAGCTTTGTCCGCTCAAAGACTTTCTGCGATTTTACTCTGTAAAATCTTGAAACTTGACCTACATTGGTGCCTCGTCCAAGCTGGGTCATTCATAATTCCTTATACTGTTTCGCTCATTTGTTGTGCTTCTTCCAATGCAACTTGTTTTTCATAACTCTTCATAAATGGCATAAAGATGATGAAATTAATGGCTAATAAAATCAACCATAAGGCACCTGCTTTCCAATCCATTGTCGATAGAATGGCATAAAGTGGTGCTGGCAAGGTCCAAGGAATAGAGACTGTCGTTTTAGCAATCAAACCAATATCTGTCAAGATATAGGCTGCTGCAACATTGATGAATACACAGATCAAACTAGGCAGCAAAGTCATAACATTCAAAACAGTTGGCACACCAAAGACCAGAGGTTCATTGATATTGAACATGGTTGAGGGAATTGCCATGCGCCCTAGTGACCGTAAACGTTTATGTTGATTGACAAAATTCAGATGTAGGATAATCGCCACATAGCAAATCGCAATCCCGAAGATAAAGGTGAAGTTCCCTGCGACGACATTGGGAACATCAGTGCCATTTTGATAGGCCTCTAGATTGGCAATCAGATTTCCTGTGAAAATCGGTGTCGTCACAAAACTCACCATGTTATCGCCATGAATACCGAAGAACCAGAAAATCACTGTCAATTCACAAATCAGCAGCATTGACGGCAATGAAGACGTTGCTGAAATCAGCGGTTGAAAGATGAAGAAAACGAGTTCAGTCAAGCCGTGATCAATCGTGTTTTTGAATAAGACATCAATCCCGACAAATATCACAGTATTGACCACCAAAGGAATCAAAATTTCAAAGGGTGCTGCAACCATTGGCGGGATGCCTTCCGGCATCTTAATTTTGACATTTTTCTTAATCAAGAAACGGTTGACTTCAACAACTAAGATGCCGATAATAACCGCTGAAAACATAGACGCAGAGCCTAGTTTTGATAATTCAAGAAATTTTGATTCATTGATTACTTCTGGTACTGCTGCGACCAAAAGAAAGACAAAGAGGGCTGTTAAAGCATTGGGAAGGGCGGGCATTTGATGTTTTTGCGCCAAACGATAGGAAACACCGGACACGACATAAACAGAGATGAGTCCGATACTCAAATCAAACG
This sequence comes from Pseudolactococcus reticulitermitis, assembly GCF_002260845.1. Classification (GTDB taxonomy): domain Bacteria; phylum Bacillota; class Bacilli; order Lactobacillales; family Streptococcaceae; genus Pseudolactococcus; species Pseudolactococcus reticulitermitis. The sequence goes on from NZ_BEDT01000001.1 coordinate 24,192, forward strand.
GTAGCGATAACAAGGCATTATTGGCATCGGCAAAATGTTTCCAAGCAATCATAAACTGAAAGAAAATATTAGTCGGGTGCATGGTTGCTAAATCAACAGGTGGATTAGCAATCATTAAGGCAATCCCGCCGACAATCGTGAACGGAATTAAAATTGTCAAGCCATCACGCAACGCTGAGAGATGGGTTTGATTGGAAATTTTGTTGGCAACTGGTACGACTTTTTCTTCCATTAAGTTTTGAAATTTATCAAAAATGCCGTGATGTGTCTTTTCTGACATCTGCAACTCCTCTGTATTCTATTTAATATTTTTATCAATCTAGATGTTGAATCTTGAACTTAAACTACGCCTTAAGTTCAAGCTTTTGTTTCTCTAATTTATCCGCCATTCGAACAAATGGAATATAGAGGAGCGTTGCAACCGTGAGACAAATGGCTTGGACAATCGCGCCTTTGAAAGAACCTGTATATAAAATTCCTGAAATAATCGGCGGCATGGTCCATGGTGCATTCATCGAAATCACATCAATAAAGCCAATTTTAGTAAAGAAGACGCCGATAAAGAAACAAAGTGGCTGTGAAATGACCATGGGAATCAAGTAAACTGGATTTAAAACGAGTGGCAAACCAAAGACAATCGGCTCAGAAATATTGAAGATTGCAGGCATGAGCGCAATTTTAGAAACCTGCTTTGAAGTATCACTTCGACTAACCAGAATAAGTGCAAGAACGGGGGCTAAAGCAATTGTTCCAGCAGAAACCGTTGAAAAATTCATAAACATGGTTGAGTAGAGATGATGCGCTTCACCTGCCATATTTTGCACATCATTAATATTCCAAGTCATGCCAAAGATGGCACCCCAGATAGAGGATGGGTGAATCCCGAACCAGAAGAATAGTAACCATGTAAATTGTGAAATAAAGGCAAAGGCTGGGGTACCTGAAATCATTTCAGCAGGTTTTTGGAGCAATGATAATAAAAGCTCAGGTAATGTTAAATCAAAGAAGCCTGTGCTAATTCCTGTTAAAACACCGAAGAACAATAGTGTCACAGTTCCTGGTAACAAGCTCTCAAAACTAGAGGCAACCATTGGTGGCACTGATTCTGGCAATTTGATTTTAAAATTCGTTCGTAACAGTTTATTGTATAAAAAGACTGCCACACCACCAACCAGAAGGGCTGAAAAGACGCCTTGTGTCCCAAAGAAAGCTGGATTAACCACATTTGCTAAGTCAACGGTTGTATCACCATTGACATAGCTCCAGTTCCATGGTAAACAGATAAAGAAGGCAGCGACTGCATAAAGAATACTCGTCAAATGCTCTGAATTATCTGAAAAGAAATTGCGGGATAGCACAAATGAAAAGACAATGACTAGCATGAGGGCAAAAACACTCAAGGTACCTTGCGAGATGAAATTGATGATGGTTTGAATATTAGAAAGACTTTTTGCAAAGCCACTAGCAAGCCATGCTTTCTCGCTACCTGCAATCAAAGAGCCTATATGTAGCCCAGATTTTGAGAAAATGAGCCCATTAGCTGGATCCAAAAATACTGAATTAATCATGATTGCAAAACCGGCAATCATCGTTGTAACAGATACGAGTACAAAGGAATCCCGCAGTGTTAATAAGAAACGATTTCCTGATATTTTAGCCACAATATCAGAAAATACAGTCGAAAAACTTTTTTTGTCACGCATGATGTAACCTCCGTTAATTTTTAGCAAGATGAAATAATTTTAAAAGTTAAGTTTTTCTAACGATTTGACAGCGCTTTCAAATCATTAGAGATACTCCCTTTAAAATTGTTGTTCTAGTTCAAAGCAAGATTTGGATGTCATTCAATCTTCTTGATAATTATTGACATCAGACCTTAAAATTAAATTCTCCTTTTGGCATTTGAAAATCATGTGAAATTAAGATAAAATATTTTCGAAAATTGTGTTGACATGTCCTTAAGTTCATTTTATCAAAAAAAATTTCAATGTTCAACACTTTTTAGAAATAAATTTTATTAAATTTCTAAAACCAGAAAAAATTTCAAAGAAAAAAAGCAGAGAACTGTTTCTCCACTCTTATGTTTTGCTACTTAGCACGCCTTTGATCCAGCTCATTTTTAACATAATAAGCGATACTTTCGGACAGGACAAAAAATAAAATACGATTATCCACTTGATAAAGTGAACCATTTTCCGAAATCTGCGCTTGGCCATTGGGTAAAATCAGTTCGATAGTGGCAAGTTCAGCTGCTTGACTTTCAGGATTTAGCGTGATTACAACGGTTTTAGCCCCAACTCGATTGGCGTTTTCAATGATTTCACGATAATAGTCATCAATCCCACTCACCGTGTAAATAATCAGCAGATAAGAGGCATCTAACACCTCTTTTAAATAATAAATTTGCGTTTGCGATGTGACTGCTTCAATAAAAAGGCCTTGGGTATAAAGTGAATAGACCAACTGTTCAGCGGGCAAACCTGAGTTCCCAATACCGATAGCCTTGACCTGTGGAGTATCTAAAATCAAGTTCGCCACCTGCCGCAAATCAGAATCATAAGCTCGCTTGCGACTGCGCTCAAGCGACGCCATATAAGTTTCTAAAACCTTGGTAAACAGCGTATCACTTTCTGAAACTTCCTTAGTTGCATCTGCCGTTTCTTCTTGTGCTTCCAAAGCTAAGATAAATTCCTTGAAACCCCGATAGCCTAGCTTTTTCACATAACGAATCATGGCTGCTGGGGACACATTTATCTTGTCCGTCACTTGCTGAATGGTGTGGGTTAAAAATAATTCAGGTTGCTTGATGACTGCTGTTGTGATGATTTTATCCGTTGGTGTCAAACCACTATAATTTAAACTCAAACGTTCTTTATAATTCATGATATATCTTTCTCTTTATATTTATCTAAATCCTAACATTTTAAGCTGTAATTTGCAATCTTCACACCACTCATCATTTCAAAATAATCGCCGCAATCATGGGGCTAACAATCACGTACATAATCCCTGTCACGCCGATAGATAGACCTGCCATGGCGCCTTCAATTTGCCCTAACTGCATGGCTGCACCTGTTCCAATGGCATGCCCCGTGCCTCCCAGCGCCACACCTTTCGCCACCCGATCCTTAATCCCAAATAAATCAAGCAACACAGGCCCGATAACTGAGGTTAAAATCCCAGTCGCCACAACAACAACAAGGGTAATCGTTATCATCCCCCCCATTTTACTGGTAATCCCGATGGCCATGGCGGTGGTGACAGATTTAGGAAAGAGACTAATGGCAAGGAAAAACTTCATGCCAAAGGCTTTGGCGAGGAGTGCTGTTAAGGTCGTATTGACGATAGCACCGATGGCAACACCTGCGATAATGCTGCGCGCATGGAATTTCATGAGTTTAAAAGCTTGGAATAGCGGTATGCCTAAAGCCACAGTTGAGGGTACAATCAAGGTATTGAGGTAAGAGCCGCCGACATAGTAATCCCTATAAGAAATGCCAGTAGCTTTTAGAAAAATAATAATCATGATAACCGCTAATAATAATGGTGTCGTTGCTGGGTTTGTCCATTTTTTATGGATTTGCGCCGCGATAAAATAAGCTAAAATAGACAGGGTCAGACCAAATAATGGATTGGCGACAACTTCTTTCATTTTTTATAATCCCCCTCAAAACGATGTTTGACAAACTGTGTCACAAAGCCAATAACGGCGATATTGACAACAATCGCAAGCACTGTAATCACAATAATCTGCCACCAATACTTGGAAATGGCATCCCAGTGGCTCATGATGCCGACACCTGCTGGCAAAAATAAAATGGTCATATTTTCAATCATGAATTGACCGGCATCATATATTTGACGAAGTCTGATGACTCGAAATTTAAGGGCTAAAAATAATAAAATCATCCCAATAATCGAACCTGGAATCGGAAGATTAAGACCCGTGGATAAAATTTCTCCAATCATCGAAAATAAGAGGATATACATGAACTGAAAATAAATTTTCATTGTAGCAATGCGACCTTTCTGGTAGATAAACTTATTATAGCGTTTTTTTCTGAAAATTACAGGAAAAATCTTGATTTTCTCACAAATAAAAAATCTGACTAGTTTCAGATTTTTTACAATATCTACAAATCAAAGATTGGCAATAATCGCTTGCGTAAAGTCAGCTGTTGTCAACTGTCCGCCTAAATCGCGCGTCGTCTGACCACTTGCGATAGCTTTGGCCAGTGCCGACTTGACAAGCGTCGCAGCTTCTCCCCAGCCCATAAACTCAAGCATCATCACACTTGATAAAATCAAACTTGAGGGATTAGCAAGCCCAAGACCTGCAATATCTGGCGCTGTGCCATGCGTCGCCTCAAAAATCGCGTGGCCCGTGATAAAGTTGATATTGGCACCTGGTGAAATGCCGATGCCGCCAACTTGTGCCGCTAAGGCATCCGAAATATAGTCGCCATTCAGATTAAGCGTAGCGACCACTTGATAGTCTGACGGATTGAGCAAGATTTGTTGCAGGAAATTATCCGCAATGGCATCATCGACATAGATTTTACCGTCAGCTAAAGCTTGATTTTTCGCAGCTTTAGCTGCCTCAATCCCATCTTGCGCCTTAATTTGGTTAAAGGCATCCACCGTGAAAGTCGGATACTCACTTGCGACTTCATAGCCCCATTTCTTAAAGCCACCCTCGGTAAATTTCATGATATTGCCTTTATGAACAAGCGTCAAGCGTGTCTTGCCATTGGCAATTGCATGGTCGAAGGCTGCTCGAACCAAGCGTTTTGTCCCATCTGGCGACACAGGTTTGATGCCAATGGCGGAAGTCTTGTCAAAACGGATTTTATTGATGCCAAAGTCAGCCTTTAAAATCTCAATTAAACGACGGGCGTCTGCACTTTCACTTTCAAACTCAATCCCAGCGTAAATATCCTCTGTATTCTCACGAAAAATCGTCATATTCACATTTTCAGGACGCTTAACAGGCGAGTCAACACCCGTGAAATAAGCCACTGGGCGAACATTGGCAAAGAGATCAAAATTTTGACGCAAGGTCACATTCAAACTACGGAAACCACCGCCAATTGGTGTCATCAAGGGGCCTTTGATGGCAATGAGGTTGTCTGTCAGGCTCGCCAGTGTCGCTTCGGGTAAATAATCCCCCGTTGTCTCAAAAGCTCTTTCACCCGCCAGCAATTCCTGCCAAATAATTTTTTTCTCGCCAGCATAAGTCTTTTCGACTGCTCTATCCACCACTTCAATCATGGCAGGGGAAATATCAATCCCCACACCATCGCCAGTTATATAAGGAATTTCAGGATGATTGGGAACGTTTAACTTCCCGTCAATCATTTCAATCTTTGTCATCTAACACCTTTTTCTTAATTACCATTTGCAAGATACCACCATTTTCATAGTATTCTAAATCAGCTTGCGAGTCAAAACGTAATTTTGCTTGGAATGTTTTGTCGTCTGCCTGAACTGTAATCAGTTGACCGATTTCTGGTTTTTCAGGGAAATCAAAGCTATAGCTTTCAAAACCTGTCAAACCAAGACTATCTGCGGTTTCACCAGCTAAAAATTGCAGTGGAATCAAGCCCATCATGGCGAGATTACTGCGGTGAATCCGCTCAAAACTTTCAGCAATGACGACTTTAACCCCTAAAAGATTCGTCCCTTTAGCTGCCCAGTCACGAGATGACCCCATCCCATAGTCTTTACCAGCTAACACGACAAGCGATGTCCCGTCTGCCTTGTATTTCATGGCTGCATCGTAAATCGGTAGCACGTCTTCACCGTATTTGGTCACGCCACCTTCAATGCCGGGTGTCAATTGATTTTTAATGCGAATATTAGCAAATGTCCCACGTGTCATGACTTTATCATTCCCACGTCGGCTACCATAGGAGTTAAAATCACGCGGTTCAACGCCTGCTGCAGCGAGAAATTCTCCTGCTGGTGATTTCATGGCAATGTTACCAGCAGGGCTGATGTGGTCTGTTGTGACAGAATCGCCAAATTTTGCCAAAACACGTAAATTCGTGAGTGGGGCATGACTAGCATTGTCAGCTAAACTTAAACCGTCAAAATAGGGCGGATTGGCCACATAAGTTGAGTGGTCATCCCAATCATAAGTTTCAGATTTTGATGATGTGATGTCATTCCAGGCGTCATTGGCATCAAAAACATGGGCATAGTAGGTTTCATAGAGCTCACGTGTGACATATTTATCCACTTCTGCCTTAACGGTTTCATAGTCGGGCATAATATCTTTGAGGTAAACAGCCTGACCATCTTGGTCCGCGCCTAGCGGCTCCGTCGTCAAGTCTTTTTTGACATTGCCCGCAATGGCGTAAGCCACAACGAGGGGTGGACTAGCCAAGTAGTTGGCTTTGACAAGAGGGTGGATGCGGCCCTCAAAGTTTCGGTTGCCGGACAGCACCGATGTCACGAGCACGTCTTGGTCGATAATCGCTTCAGATACGTCGTCAGCAAGGGGGCCTGAGTTTCCGATGCAGGTCGTACAGCCATAGCCAACGACATCAAAACCGAGGCTGGCGAGAGGGGCTAGTAAACCGGCATTTTCGAGGTAGGCGGTCACGACTTTGGAGCCAGGCGCCAGTGATGTTTTGACTGTTTGCGGGACGGTCAAGCCTTTCGCCACGGCATTTTTGGCTAAAAGTCCCGCCATCATCATCACATAGGGATTACTGGTGTTGGTACAAGAGGTAATGGCGGCAATCGCGATGTCGCCTTCTTGCATGAGGGTGTCAGCTTTAGGTGGGGTAGTCGCAAGGTCTTTTGAAAAGGTCTTAAATTCAGAGGCCATTTGTCCTAAAGCAATCAAGTCTTGCGGACGTTTAGGGCCGGATAGATAGGTTTCAATCGTTGCCAAGTCAACTTCGATGACTTGGTTGTAAGCCGCTTCTTTTGTGGCATCGTAAAACAAATGATTAGCTTTGGCGTAGGTTTCAACTAGGGTCACTAATTTTTCATCTCGATTAGTATTGGTTAAATAATTCAGCGTTTCATCGTCAATCGGGAAGAAGCCACAGGTTGCCCCGTATTCTGGTGCCATATTGGCAACCGTGGCACGGTCTGCAAGGGTTAAACTAGCAAGACCTGGTCCAAAATACTCAACAAATTTACCCACAACATTTTGGTCGCGGAGAATTTTCGTCATCGTCAAGGCTAAGTCGGTGGCTGTTGCAAGGGGATTAAGCTTGCCGACAAAGCGCACGCCAATCACTTCAGGCATCGGGAAATAAGAGGCTTCGCCCAAAATAGCAGCCTCAGCTTCAATCCCACCGACACCCCAACCCAGAACGCCAAGCCCATTAATCATAGTCGTGTGGCTATCTGTTCCGAAAACCGTATCTGGCAGTAAGACGCCGTCCTTTACACTGACAACGTCTGACAGATATTCGATATTGACTTGGTGAATAATCCCTGTTGCAGGTGGGACAACTCGGAAGTTTTCAAAAGACTCTGTCGCCCATTTGAGAAATTCATAACGCTCGCCGTTGCGTTCAAACTCTCGTTTGGCATTAAATTGTAGCGCTTGCTCTGAACCCGAACAATCCACTTGGAGGGAATGGTCAATGACCAAATCAACAGAGACTTCCGGATTAATCAACTCAGGCTGACCGCCTAATTTTTTAACTGAATCGCGCATGGCAGCGAGATCCACAACTGCTGGTACACCCGTAAAATCTTGCAGGATGACACGGCTAGGCTTGAAAGGAATTTCACCCGAATCTAATGTTTGACCATCATAGCGCTGTAACTTTTCCAAATGTTCTGAGGTAAATTTGACACCATCAAAATTTCGGAGAATGCCCTCTGTTAAAATCCGCAAAGAATAAGGCAGCAACTCAATCTTTTCAATAGCAGCTTGAATATCAAAATAGCTGTAATCAGTCCCATTAACTGTCAACGTTTTCTTATAATTTTTCGATGTCATGCGTTCCTATCCTCTAATTTTATATAGTTTTTCGTCTTTAGTACACTTTCATAAGCCGGTCGGATAATTTTATTCATATTCAGCATTTCTTCCATACGGTGGGCACTCCAACCGACAATCCGCGCGATGGCAAATAAAGGCGTGAAAAGCTCCTCAGGGAGACCTAACATTTTGTAGACAAAGCCACTATAAAAGTCGACATTGGCCGATACGCCCTTATAGATATTCCGTTCTTGAGCGATAACTTGCGGTGCAAGTTGTTCAATTTTTTTATAAAAATCATATTCGTCATGCAAGCCTTTTTCTTCGGCAAGCTCTTGGACGTAAGATTTGAGGACTTCTGCCCGCGGATCAGAAATGGAATAAATGGCATGCCCCATCCCGTAAATCAAGCCCTGTTTATCAAAGGCTTCTTTGTTCAAAATTTTACGTAAATACTCAGAAATTTCTGCTTCATCACATGGATTATCAAGATGATGCCAAATGTCATCCAACATTTTCGAGACTTGGATATTAGCACCACCATGTTTCGCCCCTTTAAGGCTGGATAAAGAAGCGACGACTGAGGCATACGTATCCGTGCCAGAGCTGGTCACAACGTGCGTCGTGAAGGTCGAGTTATTTCCACCGCCATGCTCCATGTGCAAAATCAAAGCTAAATCCAAAACTTTGGCTTCGATGTCTGTAAACTGCTTATCTGGGCGCAAGAGACGCAAAATATTTTGCGCTGTCGTCAAGTTTTCATCTGGATAGTGGATATAGAGACTTTCACCATTTTCGTAATGATTGTAAGCCTGATAGGCATAGATTGCCAGTAATGGAAAATTAGCAATCAAGCAAAGCGATTGGTCTAAGACATTTTCCAGCGTCATGTCACTCGCCTGAGCATCAAAAGTCGCCAAAGTCAAAATACTTCGGCTAATCGAATTCATGATGTCACAAGATGTCGCTTCCAAAATAATGTCCCGCACAAAGTCTTCTGGCAACTGCCGTTTTGCTGCCAGTAACTGGGTAAATGCTGTCAGTTCGTCAGATGTCGGTAGTTCACCAAAAAGGAGCAGGTAGGTAATCTCTTCAAAACCAAATCTGTTTTCCGCTTTGAGATGCGATGAAATATCTTTAATATTGATGGCACGATATTCCAAAATGCCAGGCATGGGATCGCCATTGGCATCAAAAGAGTGGATGGCTGAAATATTCGTCAGACCAGCTAAAACACCTTTACCATTGAGATCACGGAGACCTTTTTTGACATCAAATTTTTGATAAAATTCAAATGGAATAATCGAATTTTTTTTAATCTTTTCTGTATAGTTACTCATAGTAGGAATCAACCTTTCGAATGAATCTTCTGAAAATTTTGATATTGCCTTATTATAATTCATTTTAAACAGTTTGACAAGTTTTTGCCAGCATTTTATTTCGCTTTTTATTATAATTGTTCGTATTTTATTTCTGCTGCTAATCAGGTATCAAAAAACTTCATCAGAGTGTCTGACGAAGTTGATTGGCTAATGCTTTAATTTTTCTGAGGCGATGATTGACGCCTGATTTGCCTAAAGGTATCGCTAATTTTTGCCCTAGCTCAACAATCGTTGCATCGGGATGCGCAATCCTAGCCACTGCAATCTCTCGTAGATTATCCGGTAATTTGTCCTGACTTTGTAAGAATTTAATGTCCTCAATCGCTGATTGGGCTGCGTTGACTGTTTTACCGATATTGGCAGCCTCAAAATTAGTCTGACGATTAGCGGTGTTGCGCATGTCGCGGACGATTTTGGCGTCTTCATACTTAAACCGTGCGGCGTTGGCGCCAATTAGGCTGAGAAAATCGATAATCATCTCAGAATTTGACAAATAAGTCATGACACGCGTTTTTCGAGCGATAAGCTTGCTTTTGATGCCAAAATTTTCTAGTAAATACTGCAAGTCTGACGCATGTTCCTCGTAATAAGAGGCGATTTCCAGATGATACTTACCATTTTCAGGATTGGTCACACTGCCACTGCTCAAGAAAGCGCCACGCAGATAACCGATGGCTTTTTTTTCATCGAATTTAACACTGTCGGGAACGCCATGATCCAGCAAGAGACTGTCAGCTAACTCGAAACGATCTAAAACTTCTGACACCTTATCTTTGACCATCAAAGTATAAACCCGATTTTTAGACAGGGTCGTTTTTTGATGTGTCTTGATTTCGGATTTGATGCCGTATTCATCTGATAAAGTCGCATAAATAAAACGTGCTGTTGTCGCATTTTCAGTCGTGACAGAGAGGCTCAAACCATTTGAAATGCCCAGCACGCCATTCATCCGAATCAGCGCAATGATAACGCCATCTGTAACTCGCAGCTGGGTCAATTCTTTCTTAACATCCGATGAAAAACTCATTGACTGCGACGCTCACTGATGCGCATGATTTCTTCTGTGACGGCATCGCCATTATGAAAGGCACCGCCATCTACTAATTTCAGAAAATTCGCCGAAATCACGCGCACTTCTTCTGCCTGTAAGCCACCAAAATCATGCGTCACTTGAACCAGATATTCATCGAATTTATTGGTATTCATGTAGGCGTCTGGAACGGTCTCAACATTAACCAAAACGGTGTCAATGAAGGGCACGCCAACGTGTTCATGTAAAATTCTAACGTGATCAGCGTCAGTAAAATTCTCTGTTTCGCCACGCTGGGTCATGATATTACAGACATAGACGACTTGCGCTAGCGTTCTCACCAGTGCCTCACGAATTTCAGGAATAACCACATTCGGCAAGATAGACGTGAAAAGACTACCAGGTCCCATGACAATCATATCTGCCGCCATAATGGCATTGACCACATGGCGTGATGCGGTTGGCTGTTCGTCATTACAAGTATTGGTCACATAGACATGGTCGATTGTTCCGGGATAATCTGCAATCCGGCTTTCGCCAACGATTTCTGTTTTATCTTTAAAAACGGCGTGTAAGGTCAGAGCTGATTCGCTTGACGGCAGGATACGACCTTGAACATGGAAAAATTTAGATAAAATTTTAAGGGCATTATAGGTCGAGCCTTGCATCTCAGAAACGCCCGCAATCACGAGATTACCAATCGGGTGACCACTAAGTGGCCCGTCAGTATCTTTAAAACGATACTGAAAAATTTGCCCGTAAACGCTTGGCATATCGCTCATAGCGACTAGGACATTACGCAAATCACCTGGCGGGGCAATGTCTAGCGTGCCTCTGAGTTTACCAGAACTGCCGCCGTCATCAGCCACTGTCACAATCGCCGTCAACTCAACATCTTCTTTTCGTAAAGAGTCTAAAATGACTGGAATGCCTGTTCCGCCGCCGATGACAACAATTTTTTTCTTTCTCATGAGCGGTTCACCGTCTCCTTTCTTCTGTCTTTGTCGCGATGGCTGAGATTGACCAACCAGTCTTTGCTTGCTAATTCATCTGAAATACGTTTGGCAAAGGCGACACTTCGGTGTTGACCGCCCGTACAGCCTATCGCAATCACTAAAACAGATTTACCTTCTTTTTCATAGCCAGGGATAATCGGATTGAGCATGGTCATCAAGTTGGTGTAAAACTCCTCAGATTCTGGCGCATCCATAACATAATGGTAAACAGCATCGTCAAGTCCTGTTTGATTCCGCAATTCTGGGACATAGTGCGGATTGGGTAAAAATCTCACATCAAATACTAGGTCGGCATCCAATGGCAACCCGTATTTGAAACCAAAACTCATGACTTCAATTCTAAACGGTGCTTTGGTATTTTCTGTGGCAAATTGTTGGGTCATTTGCGAGCGTAGATTTCGGGGCGTTAATTCTGTTGTATCAATCACATTTTGGGAGAATGATTTGAGCGGCAATAACAATTCACGTTCACGCATGATGCCGTCCAAGACACGACCGTCTTCTGAAAGCGGGTGACTGCGCCGTGTTTCTTTATAGCGCGCCACCAATTCCTCGTCAGAACTGTCTAAAAAGAGCAGCCTAAAATCGACCTGTGGATTATCTGATAGGTCATTGACAATGTCAGATAAGGCGTCAAAAAAGCTACGGCTCCGCATGTCCACTACCATTGCTACCTTATCAATATCACCACTTTCAGAAGTCGTCAATAAACTGATAAATTTCTCAATCAAATTAGCTGGCATATTGTCAATCGTAAAGTAGCCCATGTCTTCAAAAGACTGAATGGCGACCGTTTTACCGGCACCGCTCATGCCTGTGATAATCACTAAATTAATTTTTTGCATTTGAAAAACTCCTTTTCGTTTTAAGCCATAAAACACACCAAAATGCTAGATAAATCACGCCGAAAATCATGAAACATAGCATGAAATAGGTTTCAGGTAAGATATTAATAATTGGATCCGTTGCGGGATCAAACAGCCAAGTGCTATCTCGGAAAAAGATTTGATGAAAACTAATGAAAATCGACTCAAATCCACCAAATAAAGCGACAACTGCGAGCAAAATCGGTATCAGTAAACAAATTTTTATCCCTTGATAAAACTGGCTATAACGCTTTTTCTTGATAAAGTTGATAGCTGGTACAAGCAAAACCACTGTAACAAGCAAGGCTAATAGAAAAAGTAGCTTAACATCAGCAAAGTGTTTCAGTCCAGCTTGCGAACTCTTAAAATCAGGCATGTCTAAATTTTTAACCATTGGATTGAGTAAGTAGCTCATCAATCGATTAAAATTATAGCTAATCGTTTTTGGACTGAGATAGGTCAGCTCTGGTAATTTAAAGATAGTGATTAAGCTGTGAAATAAAGGAATAGCAGCCAAAATCGTTAAACTGGCACTTACTGCGATTGACCAAATCATCGTGAGCAAAAAGTAAACTTTAGCTTTCATAAGGGTCACTCATATCATCCACTCATCAAGCGTTGCGACAACGTGTGTCGGTGCAATCGGCAAGTTAGGGACTTCTTCTGGTCTTGTAAAGCCAGTCGTCACGAGCAAGGTGTCAAGGTCATTATCAATACCGGCACGAATATCGGTCAGGTAATTATCCCCAACCATCAGCAACTCACGACGGGCAATGCCAATCCGCTCAACTGCTTTGTTCATGATAATGGCGTTTGGTTTACCGATAAAAATCGGTTTGACCCGTGTCGCAACTTCCAGTAATTTATTGAGACTACCCGCACCAGGTAAAAGACCACGTTCTGTTGGAATGTTTAAATCAGGATTGGTCCCGATAAACATGGCACCTTTGGCAATGGCAAGCGTAGCTAAGGTCAATTTTTCATAAGTCAAATCATTATCCAGTCCGACGACTACATAGGCAGGATTTTCAGTATCCCGTTGGTAGCTGGCGTAGATTGCCGACTTCAGACCAGACTCGCCAATCACATAGGCTGTCTTGCCTTTCGCCATATCATCCATATAGGCTAAGGTTGCCAAAGTCGCTGTATAAATCGTTGCCTCAGACGTCGTGATGCCAAATTTTTCTGCTAACCGTGCCTGGACTTGCGCCGGTGTTTTCGTCGTATTATTGGTCACAAATAAATGGGGCATATTCTTTTCTTGTAGGCGTTTGACAAATCGCGTGCCTGCCTCAATCCGGTCTTCGCCAAGATAAATCGTGCCATCTAAATCAATCAAATAACCTTTATAGTTAGTCATCTTATTTTTCTCTCCAAGTCATCTCAGCCTGAGCATGCTTGCCTTCCGATGCAATATCGTGAAAGGACTGCAGTCCCACTAAGTCCACACGTGATGTCACGGTTGCGCCATAAAGCACTTCCTTGCTGTATTTCAAGTGAATTTTCGACGGCACATGGCTGCTCAAAAAATCATAGCCCAAGACATCCGTCATCCAATCAAAATACTTACTATTATTGACATGGTCATTTTGGTCAATGTCATTGAACCGCACATGATAGTCCTTTTCGAGGGTCGTAGCAGACAAAGCCGTGTACTTGTGACCACGGATAATCTTCGCTATTTTCTCAGACTGATAAGGGGCGACAATCTCATTTTCGACATGAACGACCTTTCGGCTCTCAATGTCAATCAAGACAAAAGTTGAATGTATCGTTAGAAGTTCATCCCCATTTTCAGCATAAAAAACAAAATCTCGGTAGCAGAAAAATTTATTATAAGATCTAGCAAAGGTTGCAATCGTCATCACTTCGCTAAATCTCGGCAGACGATGAATGGTTACCTCGTACTCAACGACCACCCAACCGTAGTGATAGGTCTCTTTTAACCAGTCATCACTGACCCCAAGACTATGCGATTGTTCACCAGAAACTTGCAAGGCAATATTGAAAAGGCTCGGCAGTTTCATATTGCCATTGGCATCACTTTCATAATAGGGCACAGTATATTTTTTCGTGTAAGTTAGCATACCTTTATTTTACCAAAAAAACGCCCAAAATGGCGTTTTGTGAGTAGTTTATCTTTAACTATCTTTAAGTGAATTACGCTCAATTTATTTGACCAGTTGCCCATGATTAAAGAGCTTATTATAATCTTCAATATTTGCGACGCGATTAAAGTCTAAGCTACCATTAAACCCGTTCAGCCGACCTTTATCAGTGTACTGATGCAAGTCATAAGGGATGGTCGTATTAGGCGATGCATCCCAATAGCCCGTATTCCCGCCGTAATGCGCCAACCAGACACTGCTAAAAGGTGTCACATCTAATTGATTGGCTGTGACAAACCAATCTTGGGTGTAAATGCCGATATTTTTCGCGCCGAGCTTAGCCAATTCGTCTCGAAAAGCTTCAATCCCCTGATTGAAATTTTGCTTCATCGTCACTTCTTCGACATCTAACCACCAATAAGTAGGTTTATATTTCTCAGCACGTTCATAAAATTTCTTGGCTTCTTGTCGCATTTCTGCGTTAGATGTACCATTGACAAAAGCATAAACCGCAACGGGGACATTGCGCTTTTGAAACTCTTGAATGTGGGTATCCATGGCCTTGTCTTTGCCATTTTGATCCGCCGCATTATTTTTTTTCTTCATACTAATGCCATGCTGCACACGCACAATGACACCATTGATTTGTTGCGACAAGGTATCGTAATCCATCTCTGACGGCAATTGCCAACCAGAAATATCAATGATGGGTTTGTTGAGGTTGATCCCGTGGTCAAGTGAAACCTTGGTCACCGTATCATTTTTAGTAGTATCATCTTTAGCCGTATCATTTTTTGTGATATTTAGCTTAACAAAAAACGTGGCGAGGGCAAGTGACAAAATGATGGCCAGCAAAAAACCTGGCGGTTTTAAATGTTTTCGCATCATATTCATTGTTCCATTATATCAAAATTTTCTACTCATCGTCTAGTATAAACGCCTCAAATACACTATTGCCAAGCATTAGCCCCTGCCGGGTCATGAAAATATAGTCTCCTGATTGTTCAAGCAGTTGCTTTTCTATCAAATTTGCGACGATTTGACCATAAATCACCTCGAAATCTTGATTAAATTTTTCAGAAAACTGTTTGGTATTCACGCCCGATTTCTTCCGTAGCCCCAAAAACAATTCTTCTGCCATTTGCTCTTTCTGCGTGAGCTTTTCTTCGACAGCTTGTTTGTCCGCATGTTCCAGATAATGGTGAATCGGCACATGGTTCTTATAGCGAACACCATTGACATAACCGCTCGCCCCAGCGCCAAAACCATAGTACTCAGCGTTATCCCAGTACATGAGATTATGCGCGCTTTCGTAGCCGGTTTTCCCGAAATTCGAAATCTCATAATGGTCATAGCCCGCAGCCTCAAGGCTATCGATAATGTAGTTATACATCTCGAAATCGGTATCTTCACTCGGCAAATCAAGGCGACCACGACGCATTTTATTCATGAAAATGGTGTGGTTTTCAAGAATCAGTGAATATAAGGCAACATGAGGAAGATTTAAACTCAGAATATGTTTGATGTCTTGTTTAACATCAGCCATGGTCTGACCGGGTAGGGCGTAAATCAGATCGATTGTAATATTGTTAAAGCCTGCTGCTCGAAGTTTTGCCACATTGTCAAAAACATCTTGCGCACTGTGACTGCGACCAATTTTTTTGAGCAGTTTATCATTAAACGTCTGCACGCCTAGCGACACTCGGTTGACCTGATTTTTTTTGAGGACGGCAATTTTCTCATCTGACAAATCGCCAGGATTAGCCTCCACGGTAAATTCTTGGAGTTTGCTTAAATCAAGATGCTGTGTCAAGCCAGATAGCAGTCTGTCAAGTTGCTCAGCAGATAGCGCCGTTGGCGTCCCACCACCGATATAGAGTGTGTTGAGTTCCCTGATATTTTCAGCCGCAACCTCCGCTAAAAGTGCTGTGATATAGGCGTCGACGGGTTGATTTTTGATATAAACCTTGGCAAAATCACAATAGTAACAAATTTGCGTACAAAAGGGAATGTGGACATAGGCTGAGGTGGGTTGGTAAGGCGCTTTTTTCATTGATATTCTTTCATTTCTTCTTGGTATAGAACAAGTCTCAAAGTTCATTATGCGTTTTTTGAGAAAGCATGTCAAGTTTGAGACACTTGTCAGAGTTTTTTGCTCTAGCTCATACAATTTTTGGTTATAGCTCATACAATTTTTTGCTACAGCTCATACAAATTTTTGTTGTAGCTAATACAATTTTTTGCTACTGCTCCTACAAATTTTTGCTACTGCTCCTACAATTTTTTGCTACTGCTCCTACAATTTTTTGCTACTGCTCCTGTAATTATTTTTTACTGCTCCTGTAAAACTTTTTTACTACTCGTGTAAGCTGATGTTGATGTGCGACCGATGGTGACTAGGCTCAAAAAACAAGCCACTTCATCAGTGACTTGCTTGAAAGAGAGAAGCGTTGTTAATCAATTAAGAGAGACAAAGCAGGACGGACAGTGACAGGGTACTGTACATTAGCGTCATTCATGGCACCATTATTGACAGATCCCGCGCTCTGAGCGGAGCGTCCGGGTGAGCGGAGCAAAATGTAACTAGGTTTACTACTGAAATTTAATAGGGATACATTGCTATCTGCTTCGCTATCTGCTTCTGGCACTCCCATATGCCTATGAATATCACCATAACTCAAAGCAAAAGCTTGTTGATTGCCTGACGCATCTAGCGTCGTCGCAAAACGATTGTCTTGATGCCAGTTACTACAAAACCAAGTTATTGGACCATTATTAAAATCAAATGGACCGTTATTAGAATTAAATATAATACCAGTAGAAAATGCCGTATAATCTGGGTTGTCCAAGGCAACTTTTTGCACCCTATCCACTAAAGCAGGATTGCTCGCGATGTTTGTAGCATACCAAGTATCGATGACTTGACCAACACCACCGTTAGTTCGACTAAGGTCATAGCCGTTTGTCCCACTAGTATCAAAGTAATCCACCCCACTACCGTGAAATTTATGTTGACCAATATCTTCAATTTTGATGACAAGCGCCTGCAAACCATTACTTGCGTCATCATCCATATCCTCATCTAGGATTTGGAACCAAGCGTTTGCGAACCAAACCGCATCCCCTGGAGTACCGAGTTTACCATCAGCGTATGAGGCGACAGCAACATCAGTATTCACTAGACCAGCTTCTGTGATGGGCAAGCCCCATTTCGCATAGAGTGTGATATTTTCTGTCATCGGTGTCTCAAAATCAAATGGCGTTGTTAAGTCTGGCTCTGTGTACCAACCTTTGAAGATAAAATCATGTTGGCGCTGGACCATACGGCACGGATGAGACATTAGGGATGGCATCATCTTTTGTTGGAGCAACTGGTTCTGAAACTGTTTGCCCATGATTGACTGTTGCTGAAGCTACCGCTTCGCCACCAGTGCTGTCAAATGTGACTTGATAGGTTTTAGGTGTCGTTTTGCCATAGAAGACTTTATCGCCTGTCGCCCCTTTCGCGATACTTGTGATGACATCACCCGTGTAAGTATCATTGTCATACCAACCTGAGAAATCTTCAGCCTCATATGTTGGCGTTTTTAAATCAGTCGCTTGCTCACCCGCAACGTAACCATATACCAGAGATAAGTTGGTGACTTTGACACCATTGATGTAGTAGGTAATGGTAAAATTATTCGTGACTTCTGAACCACCGTTATCCCCACCTGTATCGCCAGTGTTAGCGTTGTCTTCTTCAAAATCACCTTCGCCCGCTAAGTGGAAAACATAGGTCGTACCCGCTAACTCAACCGCATGGTTGCGCACTTCATCGCGATGATGGTAGGTTTCTGCTGCATAGACCGTTGCTACACCGCCTAAGCCTACCAGTAAAAGTAAAATGGCGAATAGACTTTTAGCACCTTGGAAACGTCTGAAGCCGATGGTTGCAATACTTGCTAATAGGAACAGACCAACGAGGATGACTAGCGGTCTTGCCATATCGCCTGTTGTCGGTAAGGCAGTTGTTGCGTTATTGCCTGTTGTGGGTAGCGGCGTAGTCGCTACTGTACCAGCTGCTTTTCGGCTGACTTGATACGTTTTAGACTCGCCCGCTTTCAAAGTGCCGACCTTAAACGTGACTTTTTTCATGTCCTTATCGTGGAAAATCGTAGGTAAATCAGCTTCAAACGTGACATTGGTGCCCGTTTTCCCACTGATGTTTTTAATCGTCAAGTCGGCAATTTCTGCACCTGACTTGCTCTCTTTGTTTTCGACGACGGTCAGTTCAAAATGCTCTGTACCTCCCGTATCTGCCGCGTGCGCAATACTTGGAAAACTCAGGACGAATACTGTCCCGAGCATCAAGATTAGGGCACTTAATTTTTTAAGTCTTGTTTTCATATTGTCTCCCCTCCTATTATTAACATTTTCTCATTCAAAAACCGTCCCCTGGCTGAGGTAGACTAAAAGTCTATCCCAGCCAGGGGACGGTGATTAACTATCATCAAAAAAATGGCACACTGAACTAAGGCATACTTCTACCGCTGTCTGTCTGTCTGTCTGTCTGTCTGTCTGTCTGTCTGTCTGCTTATCATAGCCCAGCTCCTCTCGACTGTCAAGTTTTTGCTGTAATATTTAAAGTTAAATACTTAACTTCTTTTTATTATTTAAAACCCATTTATCTTACTTTTATTTTACCATAATTTACTGCCTTATCAAACTAAAAAGTCGATAAAAAGCAAAAAACAAGCTTTTTAGCTTGCTCCTTAAAACTCACGTGAAATCTTTTCATCACTATCCATTTGGGCAATCAAGGCTTCTACGCCATCAAATTTGATCATGCCTCGGATTAGTTTTAGAAAATAAACTATCACCCTTTCGCCATAGATTTCATCATGAAAATCAAAAATATTGACTTCAAGTGTTTTGTTTTTCCCACCAAAAGTATCATTATAGCCGATAGATGCCATGCCACGATAGCGCGTGCCAGAAACTTCAATATCCACCACATAAACGCCGATTGCCGGTAAATATTGATAATGTTTCGACTCGACATTAGCTGTCGGAAAACCAATCGTCCGACCTCTAGCCTCGCCATGAACAACTAAGCCTGTGACTTCATAATCATAGCCTAAAAGGCGATTGGCAAGGCTGACATCACCAGCAAGAATGGCTTGACGCACTCTCGTCGATGAAATCTTTTCTCCATCATCTGAGACTTGGGCGATTTGATGGCTTTCATAGCTTGATAGCTGACTTAAATCGCCGTGGTCAGATCCGAATTGATAATCAAAACCGACGACAATCGCTGCCACATTTAATTTTTTGACATATTTTTGGACAAAATCATGGCTGGTCAATTTGGCAAAATGGCTGGTAAAATCAGTCAAATAAAGAAAATCAACCCCATTTGCTTCAAAAAGCGCCAAACGTTGCTCTGGTGAGGTCAGATGCTTGAGCAAGTCTTCGTTAAATTTTTCAAAAACCAGAATAGGACTTTCAGGAAAGGTCAGCACTGAAATACTGGCATTTTTTTCAACCGCCAACTCACGCGCCTTATCAAATAAGGCTTGATGGCCGCGATGCAAGCCGTCAAAATAGCCTAAAACGAGAATGGTTGGCGCTGGATCAAGATTTTTTTCACTAAATTGTTTAACTTTCATTTGATGACCTTCTTAGGTTTATAGAGTTGACCGTTGCGTTGTTCTAAAATCGCAATGAGTTGCCCCTTGTGCATGCCTGCAACAGTCTGATTTTGAGCTGAAATCATAACGAAACGACCAAAACCAATTTCTGAAACTTGCGTCTCTGTCAGCTCGACTTTTTCCAAATCGGAAACACCATATTCGATTGGCAAGAAAGCTTCGTCTAAGCGATTTTCAGATTTGAGTTGCTCAATTTCTGATAGTTTAAAGGCTTTATCAATCGTCAAGCCTGCTGATGCCGTTCGCTGTAAGTAAGACATATGACTGGCAAAGCCGAGTTTTGCCCCCAAATCAACAGCCAGCGTTCTGACATAGGTCCCCTTGCTACAAACAACACGGAAGTCAAATCGCACAAGACCATTTGCCGCATCAAAAATCGGCTCGGACGTTCTCACAAACTCAGCAATCGTGACCGTGCGTTCTGGTCGCTCAACAGTTTCGCCCGCCCGCGCATACTCATAGAGCTTGCGCCCGTTGACTTTGACCGCCGAATACATGGGCGGCATCTGCGTGATTTCCCCGACAAAGTCGGTCATGGCGGCATCGATTTCTGTGGTCGTTGGCATAGCTAAAACGGGAGTGGCTGCGACCACTGCACCACTGGCATCCTCTGTTTCCGTCGAAAAACCTAGGGTCACTTGCCCCTCGTAGACCTTACCAGCCTCGGTCATGTACTCAATCACGCGCGTCGCCTTGCCCACCGCAATCGGTAAAACACCGGTCACGTCAGGATCCAAAGTCCCACCATGACCGATTTTTTTCGTCTGCAAAATCTTGCGCAACTTGAAAACGACATCATGACTGGTCATGCCCGCTTCTTTATAAATATTTAAAATGCCGTTCACTGTCATTTTGTTTCCTTGTTTAGAGTGGCAAATTTCTCTGCCATGGTTGGATTTTTCTTGGTCAATTTCTTGACTGAGACATCTTCTAGCTTATTGTTAGCCAGACGGAGTTGATTTTCACTGGTTAGCAGTGCTTTTTTGACTTCTTCCATGCGTTTGATAGATTTGTCAATCTCATCAATCGCTTTGGCAAAATTTTTGCTGGCTGAATTGTAATTTTTAGCAAAACCAGTTTTAAAAACATCTAAATCCGCTTCAAAGGTCGTGATATCAATGTTTTGTTCTTTAATTAAAGCAATTTCCTGTTTGTAAGCCAGCGAATTCATGGCAGCATTTCGGAGCAAGCCAATCAGTTGGATAAAGAAATTCGGACGAACGACATACATTTTAGGATAGTCATGCGACACATCAACGATGCCTGTATTGAAATAGTCACTATCCGCTTCGAGCATGGTCACTAAAACGGCATATTCACAGTTTTTCTCCTTACGGTCTTTATCCAATTCCTTATAAAAATCACGGTTTTTGTGCTTGGTCGCTGTTTCGTCGCCCTCATTTTTCATCTCAAACATAATCGAGATGATTTCATTGCCAAATTCATCAGTTTCACGATAAATAAAATCGCCCTTACTGCCTGTTCTAGCATCATTATCTTTTTCAAAATAAGCCTTGGGAAACATGGTCGCACGGACTTTATTGAATTCATTTTCAGCAAAATTTTCGAGACTTTCGCCAATCGCTTTGGTCGATTGCTGCGCCTTGAAGTTCTTGTAGAAATCGACTTCATCGTTTTTAGCTTTGAGTAAAATTTCGTACTCATTTTTGATGGCGTTGACATTTAACTCTTGCTCTTTTTCTGCTAAAACTAGCTGATTTTTAACTGCATCACGTTCTCTAGCAAGCTCAGCTAATACTTTTTCTTTTTCCGAAACTGTTTGTTGTAAAGTGAGTTCTTTTTGCGCTTCAAGCGTTGCTAACTGTGATTTAAGGTCTGACAACTCCGTCTGCAAGGCAGATTTGGTCTTTTCTTCGACTAATTTCAGCTCAGCAGACTGGGCATCTGAGATACTTTTCTTCTCTAACTCAGCTTTCTCGAGCTTGTTTTTCAGCTCTGATACTGTAGCTTCAGCTTGAACTGCTAACAGTTCTTTTTCTTTTTCCAGCTGGGCATGGATTTCCTGTTCAAATTCCTGTGTCCGAACCTGTGCTAAGATATCCGCAAAACCTGACGCATCAACTGTAAAGACTTCCCCACAATGCGGGCATTTGATTTGATTCATTTGTTCTCCAATATAAATTTTTTTCAGAAATAACTAGCTGATTATCTAGTCAAAGTATACCCCAAAATTTAAATTAACAAACTAATCAATTTCTCTTCGTTATAAATCGAAATAATCTCAGAAAAATTTGGTAAATAACTTTTTAATTCTACAAAATCTATATAATTTCCAAAATCGCCTAACATATCACTAACTTCTTTAAATAACTCTAGATATGTTGAAGATTTTTCTTCATCAGAAACTTGTAAAGGAAATCTTTCAAGAAGTTTTTCTAAAGTATTTTTATAATCTTCAAAACGTTCTTGATAGTATTCCTTCTCACTATAAATAGCATATATCTTATCATCTAAAAATATGATATTTATTTTTTTAATCAGGGTTCTGATAAATAATTCTATATTTGGAATATCAACACCTAAGACTCCTCTAGCTTTTAAAAATTCAAATAATTCATAAAATAAATTACTGAATTCATGACCAGTATAAATATTATTTATATCCAATTTATAAGAAGACGCTCTATAATGTGTTAATTTTTCAAACATTTCTTTACTAATATCTTCTTTTTTAAAATAACTTTTAGTATTTTCTATATTTATTTTATCTTTGTTGCATGAAGAAATATAAAATCTATCATTAGTAAGGCTATCATCACCGAATATATTTTTTCTATATATTCTATAAGCACCTTGAATTTTCATGATGATCTCTTCAATTATAAAATTATATGTTTCAGATACACTATACCAAAATTCATCATATTTTAAATACTCAGTAAACTCAGGAGCATTCCATATCACCTCAACCACTGACTCATTATTATACCCCAACTTATAATTTCCTTCTACATAAAATAATGTTTGATGAGGAAAATTATTCTGACTGGCTAATGCTAAAATATTATTGAATTTTTCAAATTTATAACCTTTATCATAATCTCCATTTTCAATTAAATGCTCTTCCTTAAATTCAAGCATCTCTTCCCATAACTCTTTTTCAATAGTCATCAATTTTATTTGAGTAGGATTATGGCCTATAGGTTTTAACCCAATCGAATTATATCGTTGTGAAAATTTCATTATTCTTTCAACGTACTTTTCAATAAATACATCAATAACTTTATTTAATTCTTCAAGTTCATTTTCATAAAGATATACGGTAGTATTCCCGAACTCAATATGAAACTCATGATAATCTGGAAGTGGTATACGAATATACTGTCTGTGATTTTTTTCATGTTCAAAACTTATCGATGTTTTTCTACCAAAATAGAACAATCTCAAAATATCTTTATGATTCAACTGAATAGAACTCTTAGATAATTTTTGAAATCTAGCAAAAATTATCTGATATGCCCCAAATCCGTTAGATTTTGGCGTCCAAAAAAATCCTGACAAGCGAACATTTCTATAACTTATGGTGATAGACTCCGCAGTCTCTAAAATTTCTGGTTTTTTACTGTTAGAAAACCAATCTTTTTCTGAAAATGTATTTAGATATTCTAAAGCCTTTACAAATTCACCATTAAATAATTGTTCATCAAAAGAAGACATTGATTTTAAAATATCAGGTGGTAATGCCTCTCCTTTTTTAAAGCTATTTTTTAACGGAACTCTGATACCTAAAGTCTGTTTAGTTTGAATCTTAGATAAGTTATTTCTTATTTGCTCTGTCGGATCTATATAATATATTTCCTCAGTAGTTTTATCAATGATAAATAAAAAAGTTATATACTTTCTTTTAAGCCAGAAACTCAAATTAGACGTTTCCATTGTCTGTATGTATTCCTCTTTAGTTTTATCAATTTTTTTATGCGCCTTAGCTTGTCCAAAAAACATTTTTTCTGTGATTTTTCCAGTCGAATCAGTGAGTGAGCATATACAATCATCTCCAAAGTCAGATTGAACTCTGTTGACTATGGCATACTCCTCAAGTCTTGCTTGTAACAATGACTCTCCTATTGCCCCAGTCTTCTGCGGCTTGCTCCGTTTAGGTGATTTTTCACTTAAAATTAAATTTTCCATTTATAATACTCTACTCTTACTTCTCAACTTTCTCAATCGGTGCCATCTGCGCTAGCAGGCGTTTCAAGCCAACTTCTGGGAAGGCGATTTTCAACTCCATATTTGAGCCAGTGCCTGACACATCTAAGACCGTACCATCGCCCCATTTTTTGTGGTGGGCGGTGTCGCCAATGTGCCAGTCTCCGACTGGTTTAGCAGTCGCGCCTTGTTTTACTGAGACTGAGCCAGTTGAAGATACTGCAGATTTTCTGCCTTTAATCGCATCTGCCAAGCTCATACCTGACCCGAATTGACTTCTTGACGCTGTGTTAGAAGATTTATAAGTCGCATTAAAGCTCGTGTTGGCTTTTCTGGCCTGACCTGTATAAGTCAATAAATCATCGTCGATTTCCTTTAAAAAACGCGAGGGTTGATTATAACTTGACCGGCCAAAGAGCATGCGTGAGTTGGCATTCGTCAAATATAGGACTTCTTCTGCTCGTGTAATCCCGACATAAGCAAGCCTACGTTCTTCCTCTAATTCGTCTTCATCTTCGGCTTGCCGACTGAGTGGAAAGATGCCTTCCTCCATGCCGACGAGGAAAACGACCGGAAACTCTAGACCTTTAGCAGCATGCAAGGTCATGAGGGTGACTTGGGACGTTTCATCATAGCTATCAGTATCCGCGACAAGGCTGAGGTCGTTGAGGAAACGGCTGAGTTTATCAAGACCTGTTTCGCCCTCGACGGCATTTTCTGATTCTTTATCGTCGAAACTTTTGGTAACGGTCAGGAATTCTTCGATATTTTCCAGACGATTTTGCGCCTCAAGACTGGTCGTTTGCATTTCTAGCGCTTTTTTATAAGTGGTTTTATCTAGGACTTTTTCGACTAACTCAGTAATGGTAAACTGGTCGACATCATCGGCGAGATTAAGTAAAACATGCGCCAGATTAAAGAGTTCTGATGCCGCCTTACCTTTGAGGGAACTGAGTGTGACATCGCGCGCCGCCTCTAAGAGCGAAACATTTTGCTGATCCGCAAAATCACGAAGGGTCTCGAGCGCTTTAGGTCCAACACCGCGTTTCGGTTCATTGACGATGCGTTCAAAAGAAAGATTATCACGGACATTGGCAATGACGTTCAGGTAGGCGACAACATCTCTGATTTCTTTACGTGAGTAGAATTTCGTACCGCCGACCATGGTATAGGGAATGTTAGATTTGAGGAGGGCTTCCTCGATGGCACGCGACTGGGCGTTAGTGCGGTACAGCACGGCAAAATCTGAATAGTTCCGACTGTTTTCTTGCAGTTCATAATTAATTTGACCCGCAACAAAATTGGCCTCCTCACGCTCATCACCTGAGCGGTGATAAATGATATTTTCACCATCTGCGTTTTGCGTCCAAAGGTCTTTAGGCCGACGTTTCTTATTGTGATTGATGACTTCGTTGGCGGCTTGGAGAATGGTTTTTGTCGACCGATAATTTTCTTCTAACAAGACGACTTTGGCCTCGGGGTAGTCCTTTTCAAAATCTAAAATATTCTGCATATCAGCGCCACGCCACCCATAAATCGATTGGTCTGCGTCCCCTACGACGCATAAGTTTTTAAACCGTTTCGCGAGGAGCTGCACTAATTGATACTGGGCATGGTTGGTATCTTGGTACTCATCAACATGGATGTATTGGAATTTCCCTTGATAATAGGCGAGAACTTCAGGATTTTTGTCGAAAAGCAAAATCGTGTTCATGATGAGGTCATCAAAGTCCATAGACTCGCTACGTTTGAGTTCGGTTTCATAACGTTTATAGGCCTTGGCGACGATTTCTGAGTACAAATCACTGGCATTTTTGGCATAGCTTTCAGCTGTGACCATGTCATTTTTACTGTTAGAAATCGTGCCTAAAATCGTGCGTTCTGTGAATTGTTTCGGGTCAACATTAAGCTCTTTTAAAATGCGTTTCATCAGGGTGCGTTGTTCACCGGGATCGACAATCGTAAAATTACGGTTGTAGCCAATATGATCCGCATCACGACGGAGAATCCGAACACACATACTGTGAAAGGTTGCAATCAGCGCATCTTGCGCCCGTGGATTGAGATTAATCGCGCGTTCCCGCATTTCCCGCGCGGCTTTATTGGTAAAGGTAATCGCCAAAATATTCCAAGGATTGATCATTTTTTCATCAATCAAATAAGCAATTCTGTGGGTCAAAACGCGTGTTTTGCCAGAACCAGCACCCGCCATAATCAAAAGTGGGCCTTCTGTTGCCTGTACTGCTTCAGCTTGGCGGTCGTTCATACCTTGTAATAATGGATTCATTTTACTCTCTTTTCCTGTTTGACTATCTCTTTAATTATAGCATAAATACGCGGTATTCGAGGTAATGTAGTGGCTTTGAAACATGTCAAAATTCCTCATTCTTAATGTTGATATGTTGTTTAGCATGGCTGAATTTAACTAAAAATGACCTTCCGTTTCTCGAAAGATCATTTTTTATCATTTTAAAAATTAGTAAACTGATTATACTTCATCTCAAAGGATTTGAGCACGCTTTTTTTAGCTGTATCAAAAGGAAATTCCTTGACATAATCAGCAAAAACGATGATACGTCTGACCGCTTCAATATCATCACAAGTCACAAGCGTTAATTCTTTCTTGCCCGGATGGTCATCAATCACTTCGACATGATCCGGTGTCATGACTTGCACATCCCGAATTTTGTACTGGTAAATTTTTTCCTTATCTGTGATGTAAATCACCATATCTTTTTTTGCCCGTTCAAGCGGTGTGAAGAGCAACTCAGGAGCACCCGTGACACCACTGACATGGTGACTTGCCAAGGCGTAATTTCCTTGTCCCATGACAGCATCTTCTTTTAGCGTGCCAGCACCGTACATCAGCTCAACATTACCAATCCCACGAAAAATTGGTAAGTTTATCCCCAAATCAGGAATGGCAATGCCGCCAATCACTGGCAATTTTTGCGCATTTAACTGATTTTTCATGACATCTTCAAAGGAAATCGGATTGACTTTTGAAAAGTCAAAGTCACCAATCCCTTTTTGATTATTTTTCTTCAATATATTTTTATCAATCTTCGTGACCTGATACTTGTTAGCATTCCAAGCCATCAACATGTTTCGAAAACCTTTATTGAAAATGAGTAATAGCCCCAGCATTAACAGCAAAATCAGGAAAATATTGACTAACCAGCGTCTCACTTTTTTCATGTAGTCTTCCTTTCTATATCTTATCAGTCATGCCTTATTTTAAATCAGCGATTTCGCCTAATCGATACTCAGATTTTTTATCGAGTTCAAAGCGATTTTTCAGATTTTGCGTGACATAGACTTTATTATCTTTATCGACAAATACGGCCTCGACATCTTTTTGTTTCGTAACAAATTCATAGCCTTTTTTAGTACCCAAGGCAAAAATCGTGGTGGATAGCGCATCCCCATCCACCCCTTTTTTACTGACAATGGTCACACTCTGAATATCACTGTCAAAAGGATAACCTGTTTTGGGATTTAAGAGATGCGGATAGATTTTGCCATCTGCTTCTAAATAACGTTCATAAATGCCAGAAGTTGACACAGATTCATCTTGCGCCTCTAAGAGCCCAACTTGTGCGGTTACCGCTTGATTAGGGTCTTTAATGCCAATCGTCCAAGGCTCATTTTCCCCCCGATACGACTGACCAATCAAGGACAGACTTGACGACCCTAAATCAACAATCGCCGTTGTCACACCGTGTGCTGTCAGATAATCCGTCATTCGATCAGACACATAGCCTTTGGTAATGGCACCCAAATCAATCTTAGCACCTTTTTGAGTAATATAAACAGTTTGTTTTTGGTCATCAAACTCTACTAAACGATAAGAAACGAGCGGCAAGGCTTGATCAATTTCAGCCTGACTGGGTTTCCTAGCATCGTCAAAGCCGATATGCCAGAGGCTACTGATAGCCCCAATCATCATGTCAAATCCAGTCTGCTTTTCAGAGTAAGCATAAGCTTCTTTAAGCAGTTTGTAAACTGATTTTGAGACCTTGACCGGTTTGATACCGGCTTGATCATTGATGGCATCTAGTTCACTGCCCGATTGGTTGACAGAAGTTTTTTGATCATAATCTTTGGCAATGGCAAGCGCTGCGGCAATATCTTTTTCATGTCCTTTATCGTAGGCTGTGATTTTAACGTAAGTACCCATGGTAAAAGTTTCTTTGACATAGGGTTTTGACCGCAAATCACGCTTGTGTGTCCCGCAGGCTGTCAAAATCAGACTAAGCCCTAAAAGCAGGGCAAGGAAGCCCAGACTTTTTTTATACTTCTTCACTTGTCACTTCCTCAGTACCATTTTCAGCGGTTTCGTCATTAAGCTGCTCAGGTTCTTTTTCGACTAGAGCAAAGGTCACGATGTGGGCTTCTTTGTCCAAACGCATGACTTTCACGCCTTGGGCGCTACGGCCAGTTTGGGAAATGTTGGCAACGTCGGTACGGATGACGACACCTGTATCTGTAATCAGCATGAGGTCTTCGTCGCCATTAACGGTCACGAGACCGGCTAATTTCCCTGTCCGCTCAGTGATGTTCATGACTTTAATCCCTTTACCGCCACGACCTTTAGTTGGATATTGTTCAGCAGCTGTCCGTTTGCCGAGACCATTTTCGCTAATCACGAGGACTTCTTGGCTATTGTCAATGGTACTAGAACCAACGACAAAGTCACCGTCACGGAGATTAACCCCTTTGACACCCGTCGCTGTTCGACCCATGTCACGGAGAATATTTTCTTTGAAACGAACAGAGTAGCCGTTATGTGTACCAATAATCAACTCTTCCTGACCAGTTGTGAGTAACACATTGACCAATTGGTCGTCTTCACGCAGGTTGAGGGCTTTCAAGCCATTAGTTCTGATGTTGGCAAAATGATTAGCATTCGTCCGTTTGACAATCCCACGCAGGGTTGTAAAGAGGAGGAAGCGTTCTTGATCAGATTTTTCAACATTGATAACAGTCTGAATCGTTTCGCCCTCATCCAATTTGAGGAGGTTGACGATTGGCAAGCCTTTGGCCTGACGACCGTACTCTGGAATTTCATAGGCTTTCATGCGATAGACGCGACCACGATTGGTAAAGAATAAGAGATGGTCATGCGTTGAGGTTGACACCATATGTTTGATGAAGTCTTCATCGGAGACGCCAGAGCCTTGAACACCACGACCGCCACGGTTTTGCGCACGGAATTCGTCTTGGTTGAGACGCTTGATATAGCCTTTATTTGACAGGGTAATCAAGACATCTTCTTCTTCGATTAAGTCTTCGTCTTCCACACTGAGGACTTCACCGACCAGCAATTCTGTCCGACGCGCATCCGCGAATTTGCGCTTAATCTCTTCCATTTCTTCCGTGATAATGGCAACAACACGCTCAGGTTTCGCCAGAATATCAATCAAATCAGCAATCAGAGCCAGTAAGTCATCATATTCTTTCTGAATTTTATCGCGTTCCAAACCTGTCAAACGACGCAAGCGCATGTCTAAAATGGCTTGTGATTGACGCTCTGACAGCTCAAAACGTGACATTAATTCAGCTTGGGCAATCGCATCTGTTTCAGACCCTCGAATAATCTTGATAATTTCATCAATATTATCCAGGGCAATTAACAAACCTTCTAAAATATGGGCACGTGCCTCAGCTTTTTCCTTGTCAAACTGAGTCCGACGGGTAATCACTTCTTTTTGGTGGGCGATGTAGTGCGTCAGAATTTCTTTGACTGACAAAATTTTCGGCGCACCATCAACGATGGCCAGCATATTAAAGCTGAAATTGGTCTGAACGCTGGTTAATTTATAGAGGTTATTCAGGATAACATTGGCTGACGCATCACGGCGGACTTCAATAATAAAGCGCACACCGTCACGGTTAGACTCATCACGAACTGCCGTAATGCCCTCAATCCGCTTTTCTTGCGCCAAACGCACGATATGCTCATGAAGTTTGGCTTTATTGACCATGTAAGGAAATTCGGTAATGACAATCCGTTCCTTACCAGATTTGGTGATTTCAATCTCTGACTTGGCACGTAGCGTAATGCTCCCTTTACCCGTTTCATAGGCGCGGTGAATCCCGCTACGTCCCATGACAAGCGCACCCGTTGGAAAGTCAGGACCAGGCATGACTTCCATGATGTCGCGCGTCGTTGCCTCAGGATTTGCCATGAGGAGTTTCACGGCATCAATCGCCTCACCAAGATTATGTGGTGGAATATTGGTCGCCATCCCGACAGCAATCCCTGTCGTTCCATTGACCAAAAGGTTAGGGAAACGCGCAGGGAGGACAACGGGCTCACGCTCTGTGCCGTCATAGTTATCGATAAAATCGACAGTTTTCTTATTAATATCGCGCAACATTTCGAGCGCAATCTTGCTCATCCGTGCTTCCGTATAACGCATGGCAGCGGCGCCGTCGCCGTCCATAGAACCGAAGTTCCCATGACCGTCGACGAGCATATGCCGATAACTCCACCATTGTGCCATCCGAACCATGGATTCATAAATCGCCGAATCGCCATGCGGGTGATATTTACCCATGACATCACCGGTGATACGGGCAGATTTTTTATGCGCTTTATCAGGGGTGACCCCCAGTTCATTCATGCCGTAGAGAATACGACGATGGACTGGTTTGAGACCGTCACGTACATCGGGTAATGCCCGTGCCACAATGACACTCATGGCATAGTCGATGAAACTTGTCTTCATTTCACTCGCCAGATTGACACTGACGACATTTTTGTCTTGCATTAATTTACAGCCTTTCAAATACCAAACATGTATTGTTTCCATTATATCAAAAATATAGGAAAAAAGCTAGGCACAACCTAGCTTTACAGTCTGTTGCTGGTTTTGAAAAAAGCAAATTTTGGTGTCTTTGTCAAGCCTGCTCACTTCGTTGCGACTTAAAATGTTAATTTGTCATCTTTTTTAATCAAAGTCCCAAACCCTTCACTGGTAAACAGTTCAAAAATCAAGGAGTTTTTCAGGCAACCATCTAATAAAACCGCCTCATTCAAGCCGTTTTGCATGGCATATTTAATAGCCTCCAGTTTTGGCATCATACCACCCGAAATCTTACCTGCCGCAATCAAATGATCAATTTCTGCCAGCGTCGTTTCGGGTAAAAATGATGCTTCATCCGGAAAATTTGAATACAAGCCACGCACATCAGACAAGAGAATAAAACGTTCCGCCTGCAATTCTCCCGCAATCCGGCTGGCTGCGGTATCGGCATTGACATTATAAATCTCGCCCGCCGTATCTACTCCTGCTGTCGCAATGACGGGAATGGTTGAGGTCTTAGCAATCCGTTCGATAATTTCAGTATTGATTCTCGTGATTTTTCCGACGAACCCGAGGTCTTCAGACAGTTGCTCAACTTCAATCATCCGCCCATCAATGCCAGAGATGCCAATCGCTTCGCCCCCTAGCCGTTGAATATCCCGAACCAGACTTTTATTGACCATGCCCGACAAGGCTGTCAGCGCAAGCTCAGCGGTCTCCTCATCGGTGTAGCGCAAGCCATTGATGAACTTAGACTCTTTGCCGTACTTGTCCAGCAACTCATTGATGGCAGGCCCACCGCCATGCACGAGAACGACGTTAATCCCCAGCGTTTTCAGGAGCAAAATATCGCTCAGTACCGATTTTTTAATGGCGTCGTCGGTCATAGCATTGCCGCCGTACTTGATGACGACCGTCTGCCCCTGATACTTGAGCATGAAAGGCAGCGCCGCCGTCAGCGTTTCAGGTACATTCATAAGATTCCCTCCAATATCGCCACCCCGTCCGCCAACTGCGCTTTTGTCATGACTAATGGTGGCAGAAGTCTGACAATGTCTTTGCCTGCCGACAAGACGAGGAGACCTTGCGCTCTAGCGTCTGACAAGACCTGTTGCACTTGCGCAACGTCAGTGAGTTGGATCCCGATCATCAGACCCAGATTTCGGATGGCTTTAACGGATGATTTGCCTGCTAATTTTTCGTCAAGTAGCGCTTTGAGAAAATCTGCTTTATCAGTCACGTCAGCTAAAAAAACATCGGAAGTCAGTTCAGTCAAGACAGCCCTAGCACTTGCCATCGCTAAAGGATTCCCACCAAAAGTTGAGCCATGTTTACCCGCACTGAAAAAATCTGCATAGCAATTTTTAACCAACATGGCGCCAACTGGTAAGCCATTGCCCAAACCTTTAGCGGTCGTGAAGATATCAGGTTGCAGTCCGAAATGTTCAAAGGCAAATAATTTGCCAGTCCGACCATTGCCAGTTTGGACTTCATCCACAATCAGCAGAATCCCCTGTTCTTGACAGCTTTTGAGTGCTGCCGAAAATTCTGCTGTGAGTGGGGTCACGCCACCTTCACCTTGCACGACTTCAAAAAGAATGGCACCCGTTTGAGGTGTGACAGAGGCTTTAAGACTGTCGACGTCGTTATAGATGGCTTTTGAAAAACCAGAAACTAAAGGTGCAAAACCGTTTTGAATTTTATCCTGCATGGTCGCTGACATGGCGCCGAAAGTCCGACCGTGAAAGCCGTCTTCAAAGGCTAAAATTTCGTTGCCCGGTTTGATTAAGCGTGCCAGTTTAAGCGCTGCTTCATTGGCTTCTGCGCCAGAGTTGGCGAAAAAAGCCTTGTAGTGACCCGCTTGGTCTAGCAAGTCTGCCACTTCTTCCTGCAAGGGATTATTGTAGAGGTTAGAGAGATGGGCGATTGCATCCACTTGCGCTTTAACAGCAGCTTTCCCCGCTTCAAAAGAATAACCTAAATTCATCACGCCAATCCCACTCGTGAAATCTAAGTATTTTTTGTCCCTCTCATCAAATAAATAAACGGTTTCACCATGCGTAAAGGTCAGGGGAATTCTTGTCCCGTAGTTTTGGAGTAAATGTGTCATAGGCTTTTTCTTTCTTAGGAATGGTAGAGGGCATTGATTTCAACGTATTGATAGGTCAAATCACAGCCCCAAGCTGTACCAGACGCTGTGCCATTGTTAAGTTCAGCATCAATGACAATCACTTTTTCTTTAAGTTTTTCAGAGAGTTCTGCTTGGTCAAAATCAACAGGTGTCGAATGGAGTAAGACCAAATCGCCTTGGATTTCCAACTCAATATCTGGCACATCAAAGGCTGCCACTTGCCCAATCGCTGAAATCACGCGCCCCCAGTTAGGGTCAGCACCAAAAATCGCTGTTTTAACAAGACTAGACCCCACAATCTGTTTAGCAATCATGCGCGCTGACAAGTCATCTGGTGCCCCCGTTACATTAACTTCGATCAGCTTGGTTGCCCCTTCACCATCTGCTGCGATTTTTTTTGCCAACTCTTGACAGACGATAGCTAGAACAGTTTTGAAAGCTTGGTAGTCTTCGGTGTCAGCTAGAATTTCAGGATTACCAGCCTGACCATTTGCCATGACTAGCACCGTATCATTGGTAGACGTATCGCCGTCTACCGTGATTTGGTTGAAAGTCGTCTCAATTATTTCTGACAGCATGTTTTGCAGTAAAGGCTGGGCGATTTTAGCATCGGTTGTGATAAAGCCAAGCATGGTCGCCATATTGGGATGAATCATGCCTGATCCCTTGCAGACGCCTGCGACCGTAACCGTTTTGCCCGCGATCTCAACTTCATAGGTCACTTCTTTTGTGACCAAATCAGTTGTCAAAATCGCCTCAGCAAAACCGTTGGTATGACCATTTTCAGCAGAAAGTTTGGAAATGCCCAGCGCGATTTTGTCCATAGGCAACTGTTTGCCGATGACGCCGGTCGAGCAAACCGCCACGTGACTTGGGTTGAGGTCAAATTTTTCCGCCACCAAACGTTGCGTCGTTTTAGCATTGCTGACGCCCTCATCTCCTGTCACAGCATTGGCAATAGCTGAATTGACAATGATGGCTTGCGCCACGCCACCTGCAACCACTGCTTTATCCAGCTCAATCGGTGCCGCAGCGACCTTATTTGTCGTGAAAACACCCGCAACAGCTGCCGGCACTTCTGATAGGATAAGTCCTAAATCTAGCTTTTGAAATTTCATCTCCGCGTGTGTGGCATCTGCCGTGAACCCCTTAGGTGAGGCGATATTCCCTTTGATTGCTTTAAATTTTGTCATGTTATAAAATCGGCACGAGGTCAAGCCCAGCTTTTTCGTCAAAACCGAAAAAGTGGTTCATATTTTGAATCGCTTGCCCTGCCGCTCCTTTCACGAGGTTGTCGATAACGGTCACGACCGTCAAGGTATTCGTCAGTTCATTATGGCCGAGGCCAATGTCGGTAAAATTTGTACCAACGACACTATGCAAATCAGGCAAGAGACCGTCAGTTAAGACTCTAACGAAGTATTTAGCGTCATAAGTCTGGTGATAAGCCGCCACCACATCTGTGAAAGTAACCCCCTCAGCTAATTTGGCATAGGTTGAAACAAAAATGCCACGATTGACCGGAATCAGAGACGTTGAAAATTGGATTGGTTTCGCATCGGTGTTCCAAGAGACTAATTTGTTAAAGATTTCTGGAATGTGTTGGTGCTGATTGAGTTTGTAAAGACTGACATTTTCGTTAGCAGTAACGTAGTGACTACTGTCGGTCAATTTCTTGCCTGCGCCTGACAAGCCTGATTTGGCATCAATAATGACACTGTCTAGCTGAATCAGATTGGCTTGATATAGCGGTGCTAGGCTTAATAGCGTTGCTGTCGCATAACAGCCAGGATTAGAGATATAAGCTTGCGTCGGTCTATCAAAATCAGCTAAGACATAATCCGCTTTTGATAATAAATTCTTATGGATGGCTGGTTTTTTGTACCATTTTTCATATTGCGCCGGAATTTTCAAACGGAAATCACCTGACAAATCGACGACTGGAAAGTCTGCCGCGATGAAATCTGTCGCTAACTCCGCCGCAATCCCAGCTGGTGTCGCAAAGAAAACCAAATCGGTTGTGGTCATGATTTCATCAGACGAGAAGGTCTTGATGGTCAAGTCTGCATATTTTGGAAAATGAAGCAGTTTTGGAAAAAGGTCTGTGAGTTTAGCACCGATATTTGACGTGCCGTAGACAGTAACAATTTCAGCTTCTGGGTGGCTATGGAGCAGCCTCAGCAGTTCTAATCCTGAGTATCCCGAGATACCAATGATGGCTATTTTTTTCATAAGCGTTATCCTTTAATTGAATATATATACAATAATAATGTATATTTTTTCATTTGTCAAGTTGAAAGTGGGTTATTTTGAAAATTTATGCATTTTCCCATAAATTTTGTATTGATATACAAAAAACGCATCACTGCGATTTTTCAATATTTCAGTAAACCTTACTCATCATCCATACTCAAAACACTCAAGAAGGCTTCTTGCGGCACTTCGACATTACCGATGGCTTTCATGCGTTTCTTACCTTTTTTCTGTTTCTCGAGGAGTTTACGTTTCCGAGAAATATCGCCACCGTAACATTTAGCGAGGACGTTTTTACGTAAGGCTTTAATGTCTGAGCGTGCGACAATTTTTTGACCAATGGCAGCTTGAATTGGGACTTCGAATTGTTGGCGTGGGATGATTTTCTTGAGCTTGTCCACGATAATTTTACCGCGTTCATAGGCAAATTCTTTATGGACAATAAAACTCAAGGCATCGACACGCTCGCCGTTAAGCATAATATCCATCTTAACAAGTGAACTCTTACGGTATTCCGAAATTTCATAGTCAAAGCTGGCATAGCCTTTAGTGCTTGACTTGAGCTTATCAAAAAAGTCAAATACAATTTCTGACAGCGGCATTTGATAAATCACATTAACACGATTTTCATCCAGATAATCCATGGTCACAAAATCACCACGTTTACGCTGGGCTAACTCCATCACGGCACCAACATAGTCTTGAGGCACCATAATTTGAGCCTTGACAAAGGGTTCTTCGATATTATCAACCCGAGTCGGATCAGGAAATTCAGACGGATTAGCCACTTCAAGCATTTCGCCATCGGTTGTATTGATATGATAAACCACGCTCGGGGCAGTCATGATTAGGTCAATGTTGAACTCACGTTCCAAACGTTCCTGAATGACATCCATGTGCAATAAGCCGAGGAAACCACAACGGAAACCAAAGCCGAGGGCTTGCGATGTCTCAGGCTCAAACTGGAGACTGGCGTCATTAAGCTGCAATTTATCCAAGGCTTCACGCAAATCATTGTATTTATTGGACTCAATCGGATAAATCCCCGCAAAAACCATGGGATTCAACTGTTTGTAGCCATGAAGCGGTTCTTCCGCTGGATTTTCAGCCAAGGTAATGGTATCACCGACACGTGTATCAGCGACGGTTTTAATAGCAGCAGCGATATACCCCACATCACCTGTCGCTAGGAACTCACGCCCAACGGTTTTCGGTGTGAAAATGCCAACTTCGGTGACATCAAAAGTTTTGCCATTGCTCATGAGCTGAATTTTGTCACCCGGTTTGACAATGCCGTCCATGACCCGAACTTGGAGAATGACACCGCGATAGGCATCATAAACTGAGTCAAAAATCAAGGCTTTCAAAGGATTGTCGACAGAGCCTTGTGGTGCAGGCACTTTTTCAACGACTTGCTCTAAAATTTCTTCAATCCCAATCCCAGCTTTAGCTGATGCCAAGACCGCTTCAGAGGCATCTAAACCTATCACGTCTTCGATTTCTGCGCGAACACGCTCGGGATCTGCTGCTGGCAAGTCGATTTTATTGATGACTGGCAAGATTTCAAGGTCATTGTCCAAGGCCAAATAAACATTGGCAAGGGTCTGAGCCTCAATCCCTTGCGCCGCATCCACGACTAAAATCGCACCCTCACAGGCTGCAAGGGAACGTGACACTTCATAGGTAAAATCGACGTGTCCGGGTGTGTCAATCAAATGAAAAGTATAGTCTTCCCCATTTTTAGCAGTGTATTTCAACTCAATGGCATTCAGTTTAATGGTAATGCCACGCTCGCGCTCCAGATCCATTGAATCTAAAAGTTGCGCCTGCATTTCACGCGCCGTTACCGTTTTGGTCTGCTCCAAAATACGGTCAGCCAGCGTTGACTTCCCGTGGTCAATATGGGCAATAATCGAGAAATTCCGAATATTTTTCTGCCGTGTTTTAATTTCATTTAAGTCTATCGTCATAAGCTTTATTTTACCATATTTTATGTTAATTAGAAACTGCTTTTCAAGTTACCATTCTCTTAAAATGTAAAAACAGTTTGACTTTTCTCTCTATTTTGATAAAATGTAAAAGAAGTTTGACAAAAAACTTCAAGCGAATATCCGTTCAGAGAAAGCCTTGGAGCGGGCATTGTACTCAATTTAAGCAAATACAGTAAAAATTTTCGGCTATTTTCTGTCACTTCTTCGTTGTCAAGTCTTGACATACACCTGTACGCCTACGCCTTGTCGCCTCGAATTGGCGAAAAATAGCTCAAAAATTTTGTTCACTTTCTTTACTTAACTGAGTATAATTCGCGAATGACCCCGCTTGGACAAAGCGCAGGTCAAGTTTCAAGATTTCATAATATGAAATCGCAGAAAGGAGAAACTTTGAAACAAAACCATATTTTGCAGTTAGATGCCAAGAATGCTTTTACTTATCAATTACCAATCAATCCAATGATTGATTTAGTTGACCAATATCTTTTTGAGGCCAAGCTATTAAATGACTACGATTGCCTATTGATAACTGAATTTGTTGATCAAGAATTACTTTATCGGCATCGACAAGCTATTTTACACTTTTTAAACAGTCAAAAAATTGTCATCTTCTGCGGTCAACTCTTCCGTGATTTTATACCGGGGGCGACACTTTTCATGCCTAAGGCTATCAAGGCTCATCAAGATTACAACCTGTACATCACGCCAGAATCAGAGATTTTTAAATCTGTTAAAGTCGATGAGCTCAACTATCGGCGTGGGGTTGCTGGCTTTAATGCTAGAGGCTACCATCGCCCCGCTGAAACTGCTGAGATACAGTTGACTTTTAAATCTGGAGAAGTCGTGACATATATAGATAGAACAACGACCCCAGGCACGATTTTAATGCACGCTGGTCGCAATTTATTTGGCTATCAAGGAGAAAATAAGTCGACAGACCAAATCAGCCAAAATACGTTGGCTTGGGTCAATCAAGAAATTTTAAAACTGAAAGGGGGGCTAAAATGAGAAAGATTGGTGTTTTGTATGCAGGTGCTTTTTTCCATTTTAGAGCATTCTCAGAAGGCAAATTTGCGCAATTTATTCATCAAATAATTTATCTGCCAGAACTGACACCCCAAGATTTAAAAGACTTAGATATTCTTTGGGTGCCGTCACAGTTGCCCCTGAACTTACTTGACCGTCATCAAGCCACGATCAGAGCCTTTGCGGCAAGCGGTGGCATCGTCGTTGCCATGGGACCTCAACCAAATGATTTGATTCCAAATACGGCATGGATTGACAGAGAAACTAATTTTTGGTGGTGGTTGGATTCTTCAC
Organism: Pseudolactococcus reticulitermitis; assembly: GCF_002260845.1. Taxonomy (GTDB): domain Bacteria; phylum Bacillota; class Bacilli; order Lactobacillales; family Streptococcaceae; genus Pseudolactococcus; species Pseudolactococcus reticulitermitis. The sequence goes on from NZ_BEDT01000001.1 coordinate 62,912, forward strand.
AGTCCAGTGGTTTAAAGCTTGATACGCCTGATTATCCACTCTTTGACTACATCACTTTAGCTGATGCGACTTGGCATCAACATGGTTTCTTTAAACCACTCAATCAGGTGACCAGTCTGATTTCCAAAGAAAATGAAGGCACCATTTTTTATCTTGATAAAACGCCTGAGTTCGGTACATGGCTTGTCACTTGTCTTGATCCTGAGTACCATTTTGGCAGTTATTTCATGCCCGCCACAGAGAAATTTTTAGAAGGTTTCTTGCCTTGGCTGGCTTATGGAGAGATATAAATGACCTATGTTTGGATTAATCCTGTCGTAGAAAAGCTCTATGACCCGAAAGCATTGACACAAGTCCTTGACACGCTAGGCATGACGCGTTTTATCAACCAAGAAAATCATGTCCAAGATGTCAAAAATCACTATCAAGAAGCGGTTAATCAGGCAACAAGTTGTGTCATCGATCAGCGATGTCCCTTAGCAGTTCAGCATGTTCAAAGTCATTATCCCAATCGTTCGCTTACCTACCCTCAAATTCAGCCGATTTTGATTCATGCTGCCTTAGAAGCTAGGAAAAATTGCCCGTCAACCGCCCTCCTTTACATTACAACACCTTGCCAATCCTTAGCCGAATTAGGCGATAGCCTAGCCCTAGACAATACAATCTTCCTAACTTGGCGTGCCTTTGTCCAGAAATTTAAAGTTCAGCTCGCCGCCAAAAAATTAACCGCAAGTCCTATTCCACCCGGTTTCTTTGAGCTTAAAACGGGGCAAAAAATAGCCAATCTTTGCAATAAAAATCAGATTGACTTTTTCTTTCAGCAGCATCAAGAAGAGACAACAACACTCGCTGAAATGCTCTATTGTCAAGACGGCTGTCATAACGGAGATGGGGTCACGGATGTCTAAAAAAATCATACCCTCGCTACTGCTACCAGCTATCCTCTTGCTATTCTGGCAACTTGCCACCATGAACCATTGGGTAAGCGCCTATATCCTGCCTTCCCCTGCGAAAGTACTTGACACGTTTACCCTGATGCTGAAAAATGGTAGCTTACTTGTTGATACCGCCATTAGTATGAAACGGGTCTTGATTGGCTTTAGCCTCTCCTTTGGGCTTGCTTTCATTTTAGGTCTGTTTGCCAGTATCGCCCCTAAAACTCAAGTTTTCTATCACTATCTGATTGAGCTAATGCGGAATATACCGCCGATTAGTCTGATTCCACTTTTGATTTTATGGCTGGGAATTGGTGAGGCGTCAAAAATTATTATTATCATTCTTGCTTCCTTTTTTGCCATGTTTTCCAATATCAAAAAGGGCTTAGGGCAAGGCAATCAGCAGCTTTTAGAAGTTGGCAAAAGTCTAGGCTTGACGACAAGAGAAAATTTCTTTAAGATTCAACTCCCTAATGCTGTCCCTGATATTTTAATCGGGATGCAGATTGGGCTTGGTTATAGTTTTAGAGCCATTATCGGTGCTGAAATGATTGCGTCAAGCAGCGGACTTGGCTATCTGATTTTGGATGCCCAGCAAATGTCGCGCTCAGACAAGGTCATTGTGGGGATTTTAATCCTTGCCTGTATCGGCAGTTTGACCAATCTTTTCCTTACCAAGTTAATCAGGAAATTTACGAAAGGAGCCAACTTTGACGACAGCCATACAGCTTAAACATCTGGCAAAATCTTATCAGCTTGATGACCAGACGAAACATGTCTTAAAAGGTATTGACCTCACATTTCCGACAAATACGATTACTGTGATTTTAGGCATAAGTGGTTGCGGGAAAACAACACTCCTCAGAATTTTAGGCGGACTTGAAAAACAGACCGCTGGTGATATTGTCAAGGACGAGCAGATGAAAATTACGACCATTTTCCAAGAAGCCAGACTGATGCCTTGGCTACCTGTCTGGAAAAATATTGCGTTGGGGCTGAAAAAAGCCGTTTTGTCTGATGTCCAGTACCTCATTGACCTTGTGGGGCTTCAAGGCTATGAGCATGCCTATCCTCATCAGCTTTCTGGCGGCATGAAACAACGCGTCGCCATTGCGAGAGCTTATGCCTACAATCCTGACATGATTTTAATGGATGAACCCTTTGCCGCCTTGGACTACTTTACCAGAGAAAAGATGCAAAAACAGCTGATTCGCATTTATCGACTCAAGAAAAAAAGCATTGTTTTTGTCACACATAGCATTGATGAAGCCATGTTACTGGGGCAACATATTGTCATTCTCAGTCAAGGCAAAGTCAAAAAACAATATGACTTATCACACTTGCCCTATGAACGCGATATTTTACAAGATCATTGGATTCAATTGAAAAAAGATATTTTAACAACAATAGATAACGGAGAAAACGCATGAAATTTAAAACACTACTGACTTTAACCGCAACTTTTATCATCGGTTTAGGCGCTTTATCAGCCTGCACGACTAATAGCAGCAAGACAACAACAAAAGAAGACAAAAAAAGCTATGCCTTCAAGGCAATCAACGTCACTTATGTCAAATCACCATTAAATGTGCCTTCCATGGTTGAAAAAGATCAAAAAATGTTTGCTAAAGCCTACAAACCTTATGGTTTAGACGTTACTTACTCTGATTTAACAACAGGACCCGAGCAAACACAAGCACTGGTTTCAGGAGATGTGCAATTTTTAAACTGTGTCGGCTCAACTTCTGTTATTTTAGCTGCCGCAAATGGTGCGGATATTAAAATCATTTCGGCTTACAACCGCTCCCAAGAAGCCTATCAACTATTCGGCGCTAAGGGTACAAGCATCAAAAGTGCCGCCGATTTGAAAGGTAAAAAAGTTGCAGGGCCTAAAGGCACTGTGCTCCATGAATTACTGCTGACCTATCTTGCGTCAGCCAACCTCACTGAAAAAGATATCGACTTTGTTTCAATGGACATCCCCTCTACACAAGCCGCACTCCTAGCTGGTAAAATTGATGCCGCATTGCTAGCAGGTCCTACCGCCTATACAACTGAAAAAGAAGGCTATCCGATTATCACGACAGGTAAAGACTTGATTGACCCAGTCGCTCTGACAGCAACAAGTACTAAATTCTATAACGAAAATCCTGAATTGGTTAAAGCATTTGTCAAAACACAGCAAGAAATCTTAGAGTATATGGCAAACAATTATGATGAAACCATGGCAATTTCTGCCAAAGAAACTGGTTTAGAGCTTTCAGCCGTTGAATCGATGTATCCAATGTATGATTTCGACAGCACACTCAAAAAATCTGATGTCGCTTCTCTCAAGAAAACACAAGACTTCATGCTTGAAAATAAAATGATTGATCAAAAAATTGACATTGACAAACTTTTCATTTATCCTGTCAACTAAAAAAATAAGCTCTCAAAACTGAAAATGTTTTGAGAGCTATTTTTAGTTTTCGCCAAACCAAAGGGTGATTTCACGGGCTGCAGACTCCGGGCTGTCAGAGCCATGAACGATATTTTCGACAGAATCATCATCAGAACCATGGGCAAAGTCACCCCGAATCGTGCCAGGCAAGGCATCTGTCGGATTTGTCGCACCCATCATTTTGCGCCAAGAGCTAATGATATTTGACCCTCTCAAAACGCCAATGACCACAGGGCCTGATGTCATGTAAGACACAATATCAGGATAAAAAGGTCGGTCAACCAAATCAGCATAGTGCTGATCCAGGACTTCTTTTGTGACCTGACGCATTTCCAATTTTTCAATCGTAAACCCACGATGTTCGATGCGATTAATCACTGACCCGACTAATAACCTGCGAACCCCATCAGGCTTGATGATAAAAAAAGTATTTTCCATTTGAACTCTCCCCTTTTTAAATTAATTATTTTTATTCTCTTCTCTAGCCATATCTTTCAACTTATGAAGAAACCAATACTCAAAAAACAAGACTAGCACAATCAACATCGCCCAACCAATCAAGGCTAAAGCTACAATCAAGAGACTGGTCGCCCCTTTTCTGATATAGATTTTTGTCGGGTGATTATGATTAACATAAACAGGAATTTCCGTTCCGACTTTCCCAAAGTTTTTTAAAAAATTCGCTACTGGCGCAGCCTGATAGGCTTTACCTTCAAAGGTATAGGCGACCATCTTGCCACGCTTAGGCGTTTTAACAACCTGACCAATGACCATGGTTTTGACTTCCTTATGCTCCGTCAAGTAACGTTGAAAAGTCATCCCCCCGACAAATAGCAGCATCAGAGCGAAAAATGCCAAGACCACGCGTGAAATTTTTTGTATTATCTTATTCATCTAATCAAATATCCTATAGAAATCTTCTAATTTCATCTGTTCTTTTTCAGTCGCTGCCAAGTCTTGCACGATTTGACCGTCCTTCATGACAATCAAGCGATTGCCATATTTGAGCGCATCTTCCATATGATGCGTAATCATCAGCGCCGTCAAATCTTTGCTCGTGACTAAATCATCTGTCAACTGCATCAAAGCCACAGACGTCTTCGGATCTAACGCCGCCGTATGCTCATCCAACAAGAGTAAGTCTGGTGGCACAATCGTCGCCATCAAGAGACTCAGCGCCTGTCTTTGCCCACCAGAGAGATTGCCCGTCGGTGTGTCCAGATGCTTCTCCAGACCATTACCGATTTGCTCAGCCAGACTGGCAAAATCAGCCTTATAGGTCGTGATATTGCGCAAACCAAGGCTTCTTCGCTTCCCACGAAGGGCAGCAATCGCGATATTTTCCGCCACGGTCATCCGAGGTGCTGTGCCCATTTTCGGATCTTGAAAGACACGGGAAATCGCAGCAGCACGCTTTTCAGGACTGTGATTGGTCACATCGTTGCCCTTGATAAACACTGAACCTGAAGTCAGCATTAGCGTCCCTGAAATGGCATTAAATAAAGTAGATTTACCAGCCCCATTCCCACCTAAAATGGTAATGAAATCTTTGGCATAAATTTTCAAGGACACATCATCTAAAATGACCTTGCGTTCGTCACCAGTTTCAATGATTTTCGTTGCATGTTTGAGTTCAATAATTGGAATCTTGTCAGTTGGCATTGAGCTTTACCCCCTTGAAAAACTTGGCTTTAAAGGTCGGAATCATCAAGCAAATCGCTAAGACAATGGCACTGAAAAGTTTGAGATAATTGGTATTGAAACCAAGCTTAATCACCGCTAAAATCAAAAATTGGTAGAAAATAGAGCCAATCACAATGGCGAATAAACGTTCAAACAGTGAGACATTGCCAAAGAAAACTTCCCCAATAATGATACTGGCAAGCCCGATGACAATCACTCCAATCCCTTTTGACACGTCTGCATAGCCATCGTTTTGTGAAATCAAAGCACCCGATAGGGCAATGACACCATTGGACACGACTAAGCCTAGGACTTCCATCCGCCCAGTATGAATCCCAAAAGACTGCGCCATCTCGACATTATCACCTGTGGCGATGAAGGCCTGTCCGAGGTTGGTATTGAGAAAATAAAAGATGAGCGCTAGGACAAGAAGAACGGCAGACACGCTAATCCAAGTGCTTTTGAGTTTAGCGGCACCGAGCAAGCCGAGATTGGCTCGCCCCATAACCATGAGCATGATGGAGTTACAAGAGGTCATGACCAAGATGCCTGCTAAAAGCGTCGGAATCTTGCCTTTGGTGTAGAGCAAGCCAGTAATCAGCCCTGCCGCACAGCCTGCCAAAAAGGCGACAAAAGTTGCGACAAAGGGGTTGACGCCCTGGGTAATCAGCGTGACTGCCACGGCCCCGCCCAAGGGAAAGGAGCCTTCTGTCGTCATATCTGGAAAATTAAGAATGCGAAAGGTCATGAAAATCCCCAGACCTAAAATCGCCCATAATAAGCCTTGATTAATCGTTGATACTATCATAGTAAATCTAAAGCGTCATCTTAATTGCGATGGTGCTTTATTTTGTTCCCTTCTCTTCGGCTGCTTTGGCAGCTTTGACGACACTTTCAGGAATGGTAATGCCCAAAGTTTTAGCTGCTTTTTCATTGATAACTGGTTGGGTTGTATCGTAAAATTCGACTGGCAGTTCTGACACTTTTTTGCCTTTTAAGACCTGTCCTGCCATTTTCCCTGTTGCGACACCCAAATCATGTTGGTTAATCGTCACTGCTGCTAAACCGCCTTGTGCCACCATGGTATCAACTGATGGAAAGACGGGAATCTTCGCTGCGTTTGATAATTCGATAACGGTCGGGAAGGCTGAGGCAATCGTATTGTCTACTGGCACGTAAAGCGCATCAACATTTGACAGGGCAACGTTGACAGTTGTTGTGATGTCATTGGTTGATGACACGGCGTATTCTGAAACCTCATAGCCTTGTTTGGTCGCCACTTTTTTGAAATCAGCGACTTGAGATTTTGAGTTATCCTCAGATGAGCTATACAAGATACCGATTTTCTTAACGTTAGGCGTGACTTGTTTAATCAGTTCAATTTCTTTAGCGACTGGAAACTTATCTGACACACCTGTCACATTGCCCTCTGGTTTTTTCACGTTTTTGACCAGTTTGGCACCAACTGGATCAGAGACTGCCCCCATGATAACAGGTACATCTGTCGTCGCATTGGCAAGCCCTTGGGCAGATGGTGTCGCAATCCCAATCAGCACATCATTTTTTTGATCCACCAGTTGCCCCGCCATTGTTGTCACTTTTGACTGATCTGCTTGGGCATTGTAGAAATTAATCTTGGCATCTGCATAGCCTTCATCGGCTAAACCCTCCTTGATGCCACTATAAATTTGATCCAAAGCTGGATGGGTTACGAACTGTAAAACACCGACTGTAACATCTGATGATTTAACTTTATTTTGTTGCTTGAAAAATTTAGGAATCAAGATAGACCCTAAGCCTATTATGACGATAACAACGATTGCAACTAGCATTTTTTTATTTTTCATCTGGTAATCACTCCTTTATAAAAGATGGGGGCATGCTCAATTAGCCGAAAGTTTTTTAAGCTGGTCAATCAAACTTTGATCAAAAGCTGTTTTTGATGTAATCGGATAAATGGCTTGGGGCGTTTCACCCTCGAACTGCACAATATTAATGGCTGATTTATCAATATTGAGCTTATCAAGCGTTTTGTTATGATAGAGTTCTTGAACAATATAGATTGTTTTGGGGAGCCCTAAATTTTGATTTTGATTGATAAACTTGTCAAATTTTTGATTGAGCTTGGTATTTTTCGCATTTAAAATAATCAAGGTCGTTTTGGGTTGCGTTTTAAGCAACTGCTTGATATCGTCGTTTGGCACGGCATGAATTTGGTCCGTTACCGTGACTTTAGGAATAATCTGACCTTCCTCTCGTCTAACGTGGCGATGAATGCTAGGTGTCAGGATAATCAAGAACAGAACAACGACTGTGCACACAATCCAAATTCTATATTTTTTCTTCATGTTTTCATTATAACTGAAAAATGGGCATTTTACAAAAAATTCTGATAAAATAGGAGAAGAAACTATCTGACCTACACGCTTTGCTATTATATCGCCTATTTACTCTGACGTTTAACCTGTTCTGAGGGACGAAAAATATTTCCTTCTTTCAGAACAAGTCCCGCAATATTTTAACTGAGTTTCGGCTCCTTGAGACTAGGAAAAAAGATAAAAGTCCGCACGAACGCCATCCGTTTACGGCTTTTCCTATTTTTCATAGTCTCAATACAGTCGCCTCAACATCTAAAAGGAGTTACCATGTCTTTTGACGGTATTTTTTTACATCACATGACTCAGGAATTATCTGAGCAACTAACAGGTGGTCGCATTCAGAAAATTAATCAGGTTTTCGACCACGAATTGGTGCTGCAAGTGCGCAGCAATCAAAAATCTCATAAATTATTATTATCCGCCCACCCTACTTTTGGCCGTGTCCAGCTCACCGAAACTGTTTTTGAAAGCCCTAAAACGCCTTCGACCTTTACCATGATTTTACGGAAATATCTCAGTGGTGCTTTTATCGAAAAGATTTATCAGATTGACAATGACCGCCAAATTATCTTTGAGATTTCTTCTAAAAATGAAATTGGCGATAGCATGAAAATTGCTCTGATTGCTGAAATTATGGGGAAACACAGTAATCTCATTCTGATGGATCGAGAGTCGAATAAAATTTTGGAATCCATCAAACACGTTGGTTTTTCACAAAATCAATATCGGACGATTCTGCCTGGCTCGACTTATCTCGCACCGCCTAGCGATGGGAAAAGCAATCCTTTTACGGCATCTGATGAAAAATTATTTGACGCTTTACAGACTGGTGAAAATTTACAGCAAATTTTCCAAGGACTGGGCCGGGATAGCGCCACAGCTTTGACAGGTTTGAGTTTGAACAATTTCAAATCGTTTTTAACAACGGTCTCTCCTTCTATCTATCCCAACGATACCTTTTCTGCGATTCGCTTGTCTGACGATGCGCAAGTTTTTGAGACCTTGTCTGTCATGCTCGACCATTATTACCAAAATAAGGCTGAGCGAGATCGGGTGCGCCAAGTCGCAAGTGAGGTAATTCGCAAGGTGGCTGGGGAGCTGGATAAAAATCGTAAGAAACTGAAAAAACAAGAACGGGAGCTGAAAGCGACGGATAGTGCCGAAATTTTCCGCCAAAAAGGCGAGTTGTTGACGACTTTTCTGCATGAAGTGCCTAATAATAAACCGTCGGTTACTTTGGATAACTACTATACCAATGAGTCACTTGAGATTGCGCTCAATCCGGCTTTAACGCCCAATCAAAATGCTCAAAAATATTTCCATAAATATGCTAAGCTCAAGCAAGCTGTCAAATTTTTGGGCGAGCAGATTGCCAATACCAAACAGACGATTACCTATTTAGAGTCCGTTGAAAATGCGCTAGAACAAGCGACTGTGACTGAAATTTCCGATATTAAAGAAGAATTAATTCAGACTGGTTTTATCAAGCAAAAACATCGCAATAATAAGAAACAAAAATTACTACCGCCTGAAAAATATCAAGCATCTGATGGCACGATGATCCTAGTCGGGAAAAATAATTTGCAAAATGAACAAGTCAGCTTTAAATTGTCTCGAAAAGGCGATTTGTGGTTTCATGCCAAAGATATCCCTGGTTCTCATGTGATTATCACAGGCAATCCTGCGCCGTCTGATGAAACGATTACAGAGGCGGCTGAACTGGCAGCCTACTACTCCAAGGCTCGCCTATCCAATCTGGTGCAAGTGGATATGATTGATGTCAAAAAACTCCATAAGCCAACTGGTACACCGCCTGGTTTTGTGACTTATGTGGGGCAAAAAACCTTACGTGTGACAGCTGATGAAGCTAAAATTCGTGAGATGAAATGTGATTAGAATAGAAGCCTATCGTTGATTTAAATCAGCGGTAGGCTTCTATTTTTATGCTGTTCCTGTCTGCTGAGCCTCAGTTTTCTAATTTTTATCAAAATAACACTTTTGATTTAATTGGCACGCATTTTTAGAAAACGATTACAGAAAATTTCTTGAAAAAAATTGAACTTATTACCTGACAAAGTAAGTCTAAAGTGATATAATTTAACTGTTTGAAAAACTTGGAAATACCAAGCATTTGAAAGGAATTCATCTCATTATGACTGATGTAAAATTGCACAAAAAAGTTATCCTCGTAGGCGATGGTGCTGTAGGTTCTTCTTACGCATTCGCCCTTGTTAACCAAGGTATCGCGCAAGAACTTGGTATCGTTGATATCTTTAAAGAAAAAACTGAAGGCGATGCTGAAGATTTGAGCCATGCGCTTGCCTTTACGTCACCTAAAAACATCTACTCAGCAACTTACGCTGATGCGCATGATGCTGACCTTGTTGTCTTGACAGCTGGTGCGCCACAAAAACCAGGTGAAACGCGTCTTGACTTGGTTCAAAAGAACCTCCGTATCAACAAAGATGTTGTGACACAAATCGTTGCTTCAGGTTTCAACGGTATCTTCCTTGTTGCCGCTAACCCAGTTGACGTTTTGACTTACTCAACATGGAAATTCTCTGGTTTCCCTAAAGAACGCGTTATCGGTTCTGGTACATCTCTTGATTCAGCTCGTTTCCGCCAAGCGCTTGCTGAAAGAATTGGTATTGACGCACGTTCAGTCCATGCTTATATCATGGGCGAACACGGCGACTCTGAGTTTGCCGTTTGGTCTCACGCTAACGTTGCCGGTGTTAAACTTGAACAATGGTTGCAAGACAACCGCGACATCGACGAACAAGGTTTAGTTGACTTGTTCATCAACGTTCGTGATGCTGCCTACTCTATCATCAACAAAAAAGGGGCAACTTTCTACGGTATCGCTGCTGCCTTGGCACGTATCACAAAAGCGATTCTTGATGACGAAAATGCAGTCTTGCCGCTTTCAGTTTACCAAGCTGGTCAATATGGTATCGACGACGTCTTTATCGGTCAACCAGCTATCGTTGGGGCACACGGTATCGTTCGTCCAGTCAACATTCCTTTGAATGATGCTGAACAACAAAAAATGGAAGCTTCTGCTAAAGAATTGAAAGCAATCATTGATGAAGCTTTCTCTCAAGAAGAATTCAGCTCTGCAGTTAAATAATTAAATGATGACATCAACTCTTATCTTTCGCTTGTCGAGGGATAAGAGTTTTTTTTCTATATATTCCTTTATATCTCTTTAATCTATAGTGTTTAAATGAGCATTTGTCATCATATCTCTATTCTTTGCAATCTCTTTAAATTTAAACATGACAACCGTTTCCTATATCCCTAATATTTTCATTAATTCCATAATATTTTAACCTATATAGTTTAAAATCAAATAAACATGATATAATATAGCTATATAAAATACAATCACGGAGCTAACATGAGAACAAATACCAAATATATTGACATTTATACCCAGATTAAATACGATATTGAGTCCGGTAAATACCCAATCAATGAGAAATTACCGCAAGGTCGTATCCTTGCTGAGCAATTTAATGTCAGTGAATTAACGATTACCAAAGCCATTAATTTATTGGTGCAAGAGGGTTATATCGTGCGACGTCGAGGTTCTGGCAGTTTCGTCAAGAACTTTAAAAACTCAAGCATTACTAAGTTTTCGCCATTAACTGGGAGTACAGCGCTACATGGGGACAAGGTCACTTCGACAATTATCGGCTTTTCAACTGAAGCCCCTACCCAGTACATTGCAGACAAATTAGGTGTCGATAAAGAAAGTCTGGTTTACAAAATCATCCGCCTGCGGACAATTAAAAAAGTCCCTGCGATCATCGAATATACTTGGATGCCACTTGCGATTATTCCTGGGCTGACAACTAAAGAGCTGGAAACATCCATCTATGGTTATATTTCTAAAAAGCTCAATTTAACCATTAAAAGTGCCCATATTAAAGTCGCTGGTGTTCGACCGAGTGTGCTTGAAAAAGCCTATCTTAAGTTAAAAGATACGGATTTTTTGATGCAAACAGAACAAATTGGCTATTTAGATGATGGTCGAATTTTTGAATTTTCGATTGCTAGTCATATTCCAAGTGAATTTGACTTTGAAACTGTTTTAATCGCTAACGATCATGACTAAAATGACAAATCCCCCGTACAAGCCTTGGCTCATTACGAGGGATTTTTATTTATTTCGCCAACATTCGCTCAAGTGCCTTGAGGCTAGAGATTTGTGTGGCTTTGTCGACTGTGATTTGCTGAAGTGTTGAGCCTTGCTCAATTTCTTCTAGCGTCCATAAGAGATGGGCGAGGCGAATGCGGTTCATGGTGATACATGAAAAGGCTGAGGTGTTAATGGAAATAATCTCATGGTCAGGAAAATCTTGTATCATGCGATTAACCAAATTATTATCTGTCCCAATCGCCCACTTCGTCCCTTCTGGACTTGCTGCGACTTCATCAATGATTTTTTTAGTTGAGCCATAACTGTCTGCTGCCTGCACCACTTCAATCGGACATTCCGGATGGACAATGACTTTCAAATCTGGGATTTGACTGCGTAAGGTTGCAATTTGAGCCACCGTATATTGCTGATGCACACAGCAACGCCCTTGCCAGAGAATGACTTTCAAATCTTGAAGGTCGCCCGTTGCTTCAAGTCTATTTTGCTTAGGGTGCCAAACCGCCATTTGTGCCAATGGTATCCCGAGTTGAAAGGCAGTATTGCGCCCCAAATGTTGGTCGGGCAAGAAAAGGACGCGCTGGTGCTGGTCAAAAACACGTTTTAAAATGCTTTCTGCATTGCTTGAGGTCACGATGACACCACCGTGATTGCCAACAAAAGCTTTGACTGCGGCGGTTGAGTTGATATAAGTCACTGGTATCACAGGTTCAGCATAGGTCGTTTCCAGTACCTGCCAAGCTTCTTCCAACTGCTGCAAGTTCGCCATATCCGCCATGGAACAGCCAGCCATAGCGTCCGGTAAATAAACTTTCTGCTCATCAGTCGTCAGCATATCTGCCGTCTCAGCCATGAAATGCACGCCACAGAAAATAATGTGCTTGGCTGAACGATTAGCTGCCGCTTCTTTTGCCAACTGTAAGGAATCCCCCACATAGTCAGCAAAAGGAATAATTTCATTTTTTTGATAATGATGTGCCAAAATCAATAACTCTTGACCAAATTGGCGTTTTTTCTCATAAATTTTGCGAATCATTTCACCATCAGATAGGTGTAGATAGCGTTCAGGAATAATAGTTGTCTTATCAAATGTCGGTTTAGCGGTCTCAATACGTGGCATGATTTCTCCTCATCTTATTTTGTCTCAACTTGTTTCATTTTTTATCAGTTATGACTGATCAGCTTCTTTCCCATCATGACTATTAAAACTAATATCAAAAGCCACGACTGAGTGTGTGAGTGCACCCAAGGAAAGATAATCAGCCCCTGTGTGCGCATAGTCTGCTAGATTATCCAAGGTGATGCCACCAGAAATCTCAGTCAGGATTGTATCTGGTACCAGTTTCGTCCAAGCAGCCACTTGCTCTGGTGTCCGATTATCCAACATGATAATGTCAGCCTCGGCATCAATCGCCTCATATAACTGGTCTTCAGTTTCGATTTCAACTTCGATTTTGACCATTTGACCGATTTGCTGGCGGATTTTTTCAACTGCTTTTGAGATGCTACCCGCATAAGCGATATGGTTATCCTTGAGCATGACACCATCATAAAGTCCCACTCGATGATTAAAACCACCGCCAATTTTAACCGCTAATTTATCAAAGTAACGCAAGCCCGGCGCAGTTTTACGTGTATCACAAATTTTAATCGTTGGATCGTTTAGGATTTCAATCGCTTTGTGGGTAAGAGTCGCAATACCGCTCATCCGCTGGAGGAGATTTAAAATCACCCGTTCTCCAGTTAGCAGCGTTCGGATGTTGCCCGTTGCTCGCCCAATGATTTCATCTTTTTTAACGCTATCACCATCTGCAACCTCTGCTATAAATGTCGCATCCTGACCGAGTAAATCATAGACTTCTTGCACGACTTCAAGCCCGGCGATAATGCCATCAGATTTGGCAACAAAAACACCGCTGGATTGTTCATTTTGATCAAAAATTAAATCTGCTGATAAATCACCCGTGCCAATATCTTCTATCAAAAAAGCTTTAATTTTTTCCTGTGCTTGTAGATTCATGCGGTTCTTCTTCCTCCGGTAATAGATAGTGGGCACCTAGACTTTCAGGTCTAGCCAGTGCTGCTTTGGCAATCGTTTCCGCTACCAAACATAGGTTAGCTGTCTCGATTTGCTCGCGATCTGTGCAGGTTGGGTCTAAGTGCTGATAATTAAACGTCGATAACCAAGCTAAAAACTGGCGTATGCTCGCGGGTCTCCGAATGATACCTAACGTCTCAGATGTCCGCTTAACCAGGTCAGCTCGGCTTGGCAGAATCATACTAACTGAGTTTTGTCTGACTTTTAATTTTTGATGATTTTGAGAAGCTGACGCTCTATAAGCTAGGATGTCTTCAGCCACACTTTTGGCAAAACTCAAGCCCTCTAGTAGTGAATTACTTGCTAGGCGATTGGCACCATGGACACCTGTAAAGGCGACTTCTCCTACTGCATATAGCCGATTAAGTCCTGTCCGCCCTGAAAAATCTGTTTTGACGCCACCCATCAGAAAGTGCATGCCTGGTTTAATGGGAATGCGTTGACTTGTTGCAAAATCAAGGTTGTTTTGTTGTAAATAACTCGCAATGGCTGGAAATTGTTGTGAAAAATGCACAACGTCAGAAATATCCAGATAAATCTTGTGCCCAGCTTGTATCTGTTCGTTGACAATGCGACTGACCACGTCACGTGGGGCGAGGTCGAGTTGGTTTGAGCGACCCACCATAATCGGGCAATCATGCTCATCAACCAATCTAGCACCAGCCCCTCTGACCGCTTCGGAAATCAAAATCGGCTGCACTTTTTTACCGCCGTCTAAAAGACTGGGGTGAAATTGTAAAAATGCCATATCAGACAACTCGCATCCTGCACGCAGTGCCATGGCTAGACCGTCGCCAGTAATCGTCGCATGATTACTGGTATCTTGAAACAAATGGCCAATCCCGCCACTTGCTAAGACAAAATAGTCTGCAAAAATGGTCTGTTTTTGATGATTTTCGTCTAAATAATCTAACCCAACAACTCGCCCATCCTCTATCACAAAATCTAAAGCAAAAGTATGCGTCAGCCATTTGACTGAGGTCAGCTGATCATGGATAAAACTGGTCAACTGCCGACCTGTCTGATCCCCACCCGCGTGCAAAATTCGCTTATGCGAGTGTGCCCCCTCAAGACCCAAATCGAGCTGTCCTTCAGCAGTTCTGTCAAAACTCATCCCTTGGTCAATCAAATCTTGAATGACTTGTGGCCCTTCATGCACCATCTTCTCAACCGCTTTTGGCTGATTATGAAAGACACCAGCAGACAAGGTATCTGCCACATGCTCTGCTTCACTGTCCGGTTCTTGACCTTTTTCAGCCTGCTGCCCTTTCATGACAGCTGCGATACCACCTTGTGCTAGCATCGAATTACTGTCTTCCCGATTTCCCTTACAGATAATCGTGACAGCCGCTTGCCCTTTCAGATAATACGCAACTGTTGCCCCTGCAATCCCTGAGCCAATAATCACAACTTTTTTCATGCTCTCTTCTTTCAACTACTATCCATTCATTTCCAACATCCTCTTTAAGTTTGTAAATTTACAAACTTAATATATTGTTACTATTCTACCATAAAATGCGTCTGGTGAAATAGAAAACCTTGAAAAAGAGCAAAAAAAGAGCAACTATTCGCTCTTTTAATCTTGAATATTTAAATTTTGAGGAAACGACGCATTGAGATAATCGAACCAAGTGAGCCAATCGCCACACCGACAACGACCATTAAAATAATCAATTGTGGCACAAATGTCGTCGGATTCAGTAAGTAAAGACCTTGTTGCGACAATGTACCTTGTAACCCAACGTAAGCAATCCGGTAAACAATACCGATAAGCACACTCGGTAAAATCGCACCAAGCAAACCAACCCAGGCGCCTTCAAGGAAGAAAGGCCAACGGATATAACCGTTCTTAGCACCAACCAGACGCATGATTTGAATTTCTCTCTGACGAGACAAAATCGTAATCCGAATCGTATTAGAAATCAGGAAGACCGCAACAAACAACAATAGGCCTGCAGCCCCAAGTCCCCAAGTTCTCACGACTTTTGAGAGACCAAAAATTTTCTTAGTATTGGTCCCACCATAATCGGCACGCTCAACACCCTCAATTTTACTGATATTTTTAGAGACTGTTTCTACATTTTCAGGCTTATCCGCCTCAACGATGTAAACGTCATAAAGTGGATTACTATCCCCTTGAAACATTTTCCATGTATTCCCCAGCGATTTCGTAAGTTTATCCAACTCATTTGCCTTGCTCGAATACGTCACTTTCACGACATGTGGCACAGCTTTAATCGCAGTTTCAACTTTATGATAGTCTGGATTTGTCATCATTTTTGATTTATCATTCGGGTCAACAATTTCTTTATCCCCATCGTGCACATTGAGTTTCAAGAAAGTTGAAATCCGGACATTATTTTCCAAATCAGTGGCTAATTTTGTCGTATTGAGGATAACGGCTAGGAAAACGCCGACCAATACGAGGGTAATGGTAACAGATGAGACAGCCGCAACTGTCATCCAACCATTTCTGCGGAGATTTTTAATCGACTGCCACAGGTGTTTAAAAAATGTTCTAATCATCGTAGCCATATTCTCCTTCTAGTTGATCTCGGACAATTCGACCGTTTTCAATGGCAATCACGCGGTGACGTAAGGTATTAACGATTTGTGAATTATGCGTTGCCATCAAGATTGTTGTCCCTTGAATATTGATTTTTTCAAGGAGATTCATAATTTCCCATGAATTTTCAGGATCTAAGTTCCCAGTCGGTTCATCAGCAATCAAGACTTTGGGTGCATTGGCAATTGAGCGGGCAATCGCCACCCGTTGCTGCTCACCACCTGATAATTCATTTGGAAATGACCGGACTTTGTGTTTGAGACCAACGAGGTCTAACACTTCCATGACCCTTTTTTTGATTTCACGTGGACGTTTGCCAATAACTTCCATGGCATAGGCGATATTTTCATAGACTGTTTTATTTTGCAATAATTTATAGTCCTGGAAAACCACACCGATAGAGCGACGGAGCATGGGCACATCGCGTTTTTTAATTTTTTCCAGATTATAGCCAGCGACCCTGCCCTGACCTTTATCCAATTTCACTTCACGGTATAATAATCTGATGAAGGTTGATTTACCAGCGCCTGAAGGGCCTACGACGTAAGCAAATTCTCCGGCTTCAATATCCACTGAGATATTGCGCAGCGCAGTTGTCCCGTTATTATATTTTTTAGTTGCATTACTTAACTTGATAATACTACTCATATTTTTAGTTTCTTTCTGTTTTTTGTCAACATATCTCTATTATAACAAATGACGCAGCTCTAAAACATTACAGGCTTACAACATTTTCCATTTGAGGTAGGCGTCGATAAAGCCGTCCAAATCGCCATCCATGACGTTATCAATCTGGCTTGTCTCATAACCTGAGCGGGTATCTTTGACGAGTTGATATGGCATGAAGACGTAAGAACGAATTTGTGAGCCCCATGAAATATCGGCTTGGTCACCTTTTAATTCATCGACTTCTGCTTGTTTTTTATCGACTTCGAGTTGGTAGAGTTTCGATTTGAGCATCTTCATCGCCAAATCTCGGTTGCCGTATTGGGTTCTATCCATGGTAGATGAGACGACAATGCCTGTCGGTGTATGGGTTAAACGAACACCGGTCGAAACCTTGTTGACATTTTGCCCACCAGCACCACCAGAACGGAAGGTATCCATTTTAATGTCAGCATCGCGGACATCAACTTCAATCGAATCGTCCAACTCGGGCATGACATCTACTGAGGTAAAGGAGGTATGACGGCGGTTTTGCGAGTCAAACGGCGACACGCGCACCAAACGGTGAACCCCTTTTTCAGAACGTAAGAAACCATAAGCATTGTTACCCGTAAATTTCAAGGTTGCTGACTTGAGACCTGCGACATCACCATCCTGATAATCAACGACTTCCACTTTAAAGTTGTGCGCATTCCCCCAGCGTTCGTACATCCGCATGAGCATGCTGCCCCAGTCCTGAGACTCGGTGCCACCCGAACCTGGGTGGATTTCAAGGAGCGCATTCATGTGGTCGTAAGGTTGATTGAGCAGCATTTCAAGCTCATAAGCTTGCATCTTAGCGCCTAGTTTGTCAAGCTCAGTCTCGAGTTCTGCCTGCATGTCTTCGTCAGCATCTTCTTCTAGCATTTCTAGCATGACTTCCTGATCCTCAAGCATGGCTTGCATGTCCATGAAGGTGTCATATTTAGCTTTCAGCTGGTTAGATTGCTCGACAACTTTTTGTGCGGCAATGTTATCATCCCAAAAAGAAGGATCAGACATATCATTGTCAAGAAGCGCAATTTCTTCTTCTAGGCGATCCAAATCGAGGTTATCTCGAAACGATGCCATCTTCTCTTTATTTTGGGCAATTTGATTGCGAATTTCACTCATTTCCATATTTTACTATTTTACCACGTTTTCATCTATTTTTCAAAAATTACTTGTCTTTCGCCTTTGATCTTAGCTTATCTAGCGCCCACTGTGCCGCTTCTTGATGAACAGCATTGCTCGGATTGGCTGCGATTTCTTCTAATAGAGGAATAGCCGTTTTGTCATTAACATTGGCTAGCACGTAAATCGCATTGCGCTGTAGGACGTTTTTGCCTCGCCATGAGCCTGCTATCTCACTGAATTTCGCCTTGAACTCCTGATTCGTCAGCTGGATAAACGGTTGTAGCTCTGGATAAGCCAACTCCGGATTAATCGTCGTCTGAGCCTCATTCGTAATCCCTTTATTATAAGGACAGGCGATTTGACAAATATCACAGCCATAGAGCATGGTCTTCATTTTAACGCGAAATTCTTCATCAAGCGGTCCTTTTGTCTGGGTTTGAAAACTCAGACAACGCTTGGCGTTCATGGTCGAATCACCATTGAGTGCATCCGTCGGGCAAGACGTGATGCAATGGTTGCAGTCGCCACAGCCATAATCAACTGGACTGTCTGGTTCAAGCTCAAGGTTGGTGATGAGTTCGCCTAAGAACATATAGGAGCCAAATTCTTTAGAAATGACGAGCCCATTTTTACCGATGAAACCAATCCCCGCCCGTCTGGCAACGGCAGTATCAACTAAAGCGCCTGTATCGACCATGGCCTTGTGGTCAAAATCATCAGTCAGCTCAGCAATGCGCTCAGATAACCGTGCCATTTTTTCAGTTAAGATGGTATGATAATCGACACCCCAACTTGACGAGGAAAATTTGCCACGTTTATAGGTCGATTTTTCAGGTAATTGCGGGAGTTTATTGGGATAAGCCACAGCGATTGAAATAATCGTTTTAGCATTTTTAAGTAAAAGTTTAGGTTTAATCCGCTCATCTATATTTGGGTGTTCAAACCCAGAGTTTGTCCCGTTTTCCTGAGCCAGTCGTAAAGATTTTTCTAGATAATCAAAATCATCAGCAGTCGTGAAACCAATTTTTGAAATGCCAATTTCCTGAGAAATGGCAATAATCTGTTCTTTCAAATTCGTCATATTTTCATTATACCTTAAACGCTATCTTTATACAGTTATACAGCAAAAATTCATCAGCATGCACTGATGAATTTTTATATCAGCTAACAGTCAAACATTTATTGACGTTTTTTTCTCAAGATCATCATGCCAAATGTTGAAATAAACACAATTGCCCCAAGGATTGCCTCCGCAACACCACTTTTAGCACCCGTATCTGGCAACTCTTTTTTAACAGTTGATACTGCAGGTGTTTGAGCTGGTTGGCTAGGTTGTGACGTGATGGGCTTAGCTTTTGGCTTTTCAACCGCTGTGTAAACAACTGTTTTGACGATATCTTTTGTCTCACCAGTTATCTTGTCAATGGCTGCGATTTCTGCTTGGTCAGCTGTATAGCCTTTAAGTTCAGGCGATGTGACTTTTTTAAAGCTTGTGGCGTTGACTGCTGTCCAGTCGCCATACGTTTTAACGCCCGTCACTTGGTCAGTCGTGACTGTCCGCATGAACCGAAGTGGCATCGCTGTGGCATCTTTCGCAGCTTTACCCCCATTTTTGAATTGGTAATGAATGGTCTCATTCACATTTTTGTACTCAGTTTTAGCTTTATTTTTATGCGCTAAATGGACTTCATAATGTTTCACAATACCATCTTCATCATAAACGACACCAGTTTCAGGATAGGCATCAGAGACTAAGTCATAGCCTTGCGCCTTGAACTGTTTGATTGTATCGGCTGTTTGATAACTATCCGTCGTACCAAAAGCACCTGATAATTCTTGACCAGCTAATGTTTTATCCGCAGTATCATCAATATAAGCCACCTTGGCACTTTCTTGTTTAGCCTGATAGACGACTGTTTTGACGATGTCTTCAGTCTCTCCAGTGATTTGGTCAATGGCTGAAATTTCTGGTTGATCAGCTGTATAGCCTTTGAGTTCAGGAGAGGCAACGCTTGCAAAGCTTGTGTCAGTCACTGATGTCCAGTCGCCATACGTTTTATCGCCTGTGACTTGGTCAACTGTCTCTGTTCTCGTGAATGGGAGCGGTGTTGCAGTATAATCTTCTGCTACTTTATCCCCATTTTTATATTGGTAATGCACGGTTTCATTGACAACTTTAGCGCCTTTTTTAGCGACCATTTGGTGGGTCAAATGGACGTCATAGTGTTTAACCACGCCGTCTTGATCGTAGACAACGCCTGTTGCTGGGTACTGGTCAGAAACCAAATCATAGCCTTTAGCTTGATAGGCTTTAATCGTGTCAGCTGTCCTGTAAGCATCTGTTGCGCTGAATTTACCGACCAAGTGCTTCGTTTCGAGTGATTGATGCCTTGTATCATCAATATAGGTCACACTTGCGGCTTCTTGATTAGGCTTATAAACGACTGTTTTAACGATATCTTTAGTCTCTCCCGTCACTTGGTCAATGGCATCAATTTGACTGTAATCGGGTGTATAGCCAGTTAGAGTTGGTGAGATAACTTTCTCAAATGACGTACCACTGACGGCTGTCCATTCTCCATATGTTCGGTAACTTCTAACTTGATCCGTTACAACAGTGCGTTTAAATGGAATAGGGGTCGCAGTAAAATCTGCCGCAGCTTTTTTCCCATTTTCAAATTGATAATGCACCGTTTCATTGACCGCTTTAGTATCACTAGACGCGACTGAACGATGTGTTAAATGCACCTCATAGTGTTTGGTGATACCATCTTGATCGTAGACGACGCCAGTTGTTGGGTATTGGTCAGAGACTAAGTCATAACCTTCAGCTTTATACTGTTTGATTGTCTCCGCTGTCCGATAGTCATCCGTTGTCCCAAAATCACCTGATAAATCTTTAGTCGCAAGAAGTTGATGATTGGTGTCATCAATATAGCTAACCCTTGCTTTTTCTTGATTAGGGCTATAAACAACCGTTTTGACAATATCTGCAGTATCGCCACTGACGTTCGAGATAACATCAATCTGTGGCCTATCTGGTGTCACACCTTTAAGGCTAGGCGATACCACTGCCGCAAAGTTGTCGTCTCCGACTGCTGTCCAGCTACCATTAATATGGGCGCCTGTTACTTGGTCTGTAATGACGGGACGCGTAAAGTGGATGGGTGTTGCCGTATAGTCCGCTGCTGCTTTCTGACCATTCTTGAACTGATAATGCACCGTTTCATTCACAATTTTAGAGTCGTGATTGACAAGTGTTTTATGAAATAAATGGACGGTATAGTGTTTCACTACGCCATCTTGGTCATAAATCACACCCGCTTTTGGATAATCATCCGTCACCAAACCATAGCCCTTGGCGAGATAATTTTTAATCGTTTCAGCAGTTCGGTAAGGGTCTCTCGTCCCAAAGTCACCTGATAAGTCTTGTGTGGCTAACGTTTTTTGTCTTGTATTATCTATGTACGTGACAGTTGCTGCTTCTTGATTGGGGCTATAAACCACCGTTTTTTCGATGTCAGGCGTCTCTCCCGTTACTTTGTCAATGGCATCAATTTGACTGTGATCGGGTGTAAAACCTTTAATGCTAGGAGATGTGACCTTAGCAAATGTCGCACCATTGTCCGCTGTCCAGTTGCCATAAGTTTTATCGCCTGTCGTTTGATCCGTTGTGACGGTTCGAGTGAATGCAAGCGGTGTTGCGCTGTAGTCGTTTGCAGCTTGTTGACCATTTTTATATTGATAGTGAATGGTTTGATGCACGTCGTTATTTTCTTTAGTCGTTACTTTTTGATGGGTCAAATGCACGTCGTAACTTTGAGCTTGATCAGTAAAAGTCACGCCAGTTGCTGGATACTGATTTGACACGAGTTTGTACCCACTGTTTTGGTAGGTGGTAATCTCATCTGCTGTTGCATAAGCCGCTTTTTCTCCGGTAGCACCAGAGAATTTATTTTGTTTTAAAACTTGACCCGTTGTATCGTCTATATACCTAACTGTCAGAAGACCTTGATTGCGTGTATAAATATAATTGACCGTTTGCGTATTGGCTTGATATGTCCCTGCAGGTGTCACACCAGTGACTGCTTTAAAGGTATAACCTGGAATGTTAGCTTGATTGGTTGCATAAATCGTGTCAATATCGCCATGTGTGGTGACTGGCGTTTTGAGTTGAGTGCCATCTTCGTCTATGTAATTGGCAGTCACTGTGCCTTGAGCAATGGTGTATTGGAAATTCGAAATTTGCAATTGTTGGAGATTATAATTATCACCAGTGGAAGCAGAGATAGAAAATGACATCGATTGGTTATCGCCAATCAAATTGCTGACATTTTGTTGCCAAGTTTGACCATCATAAGTGATCGTCATGACTTTGACTGTCCCGTTATAGGACATTTTAAACGGTTTAAACTGATTATAACTTGGTTGGGCAATGGCCTGCGCGCTCTCCTCAATCGTTTGGGCCACACCACTTGTACCATCTACAAAAGCACCATAAGATTGACCACGTGAAAATTCATCAGGATCTGGATTGAAGGAAGTTTCGCTGTTAGAATTATAGTAAGTATCTAGTTTAAAGCCGAAAGCTCCTTGTACACCACCGATACCCGCTGCACCGCCATCTCGTCCCACGACATCTGTATCGCCTGGGTGAAATAGAAAACCGACACCATCTGCACCACCTCTTCGACTACTTTTATCGCCTAAATTAATCAAACCAGTAAAGGTAAAATCTTGCGACATATCGACTTTTGTCTTTAACGTCACATTACCAGATTGATGTCTTTGATTAGGTGTCAAGATTTGGACTTGATTCGATAGGTCATAATCATATCTCGCTGCTGACCCATTACGCTGGAAATAATTGAGAAAATCAGCACCGGAAACACTGACTGTTCTGCTTGTCGCAGAAGAGGGGGAAAACGTTGGTGATTTTTCCTCTTGAGTATCTGCAACAACATCTGTTGTCATCTCATGTGCCTCAACACCTAAGGTTGCGGCACTTAATACGATCGCAACGCCTGTTTTAATCTTCATTTTTTCCTCCTGTATCGTCTTTTCATAGTACTTTTTAACAGCATCATTTATTTAACAAATGTCATTATACTGCTATAATATTAAAATAGCTAACTTTTTTACCTAATCTCACGTGACATCTGTTGCACAACAAATATTAGAAAATCAAACAGATTTAATTAGAGTTTGGAGTTTTATAACACGATTATTTTAATTTAAAACTATATAAGCCGATTACTACTAGAAATGTGATTTTATAGATAACATTTTATCAAATAAAATGCTAAATCTATCATCAAATCTTAATGCTCCTTCTTACTTTTTAAAATATGTTACACTATAAGCATGACGACGAAAAAGTTAGCACTGCTCTCTGATTTACATTTAGATGTCAATCAATTTGATGCAACATACGAACACATTCTGATTCAAACCTTACGAGAGCAAAACATCACAGATGTCCATCTAGCGGGCGATATGTCTAATGACTTTGAGACCCTATCAAAGCCTTTTTTAGCACGCCTTTCGCAGGATTTTGCTGTTTCTTATAACCTCGGTAACCATGATATGTTGGGCATGGCAGAGTCCGACATCACGGCAGATGACTTTCAACTTCGGGCCATTGGTCAGAGAAAATTACTGAGTTTTGCCGGCTGGTATGACTATTCTTTTTGTCCTGAGATTAATCTCGAGCAACATCTCCGGACTAAAAATACCTTTTGGTTTGACCGAAAAATCATGCGGGATGCTGATGATATCACGATAACCAACCGTATCTTAGCTAAACTTGACACGGTTTTGACTGACATGACACCTGCTGATAAAGCTAGTCTAATCATTGCCATGCATTTTGTGCCTGAACACTCTTTTGTGATGACCCATCCGAAATTTGTTAAATTCAATGCTTTTTTAGGCTCTAATAAATTCCATTCCCTTTTCGTCAAACATGGTATCAGAGATGTTGTCTTTGGTCACAACCATCGGTCCTATGACCAAGTGATTGATGGCGTCCACTATCAAGCTAAGCCACTGGGCTATAAGAGAGAATGGCAGTTGGTCAGCGATTACTTCAAAGCCTATCCAGCCTATCAATCGCTCAACTCCTACAATCTCCATAAGCGTTATAACCTAGTCAAAAAAACAAAAGAATTCGACGCTTATCTCCTCACGCATTTTCCCGAGGAGGTCAAAAAGTCTTTGGTTGTTTTCGAGGTTTAAATCTGACAAATAACGAAAAAAATGGTATAATTTTTGTTGAGAACTTTGAATGTTAGAAAGTTGGTAGGATGATGAAAATCCCCAAAGAAGGCGACTTTATTACGATTCAAAGCTATAAACATGACGGAAGCTTGCATCGTACGTGGCGTGATACGATGGTGCTGAAGACTAACGAGAACTCGATTATTGGTGTGAATGACCATACGCTTGTGACGGAGAGCGACGGCAGACGCTGGGTGACCCGCGAGCCTGCTATCGTTTACTTCCACAAGAAGTTTTGGTTCAACATTATTGCCATGATTCGCGAAAATGGTGTGAGCTACTACTGTAACTTGGCCAGTCCTTACACGCTTGACAATGAAGCCCTGAAATATATCGACTATGACCTTGATGTCAAGGTCTTCGCTGACGGTGAGAAGAAATTGTTGGATGTCGAAGAATATGAGCGTCACAAACGTCAAATGCAGTACCCAGAAGATATTGATTACATCTTAAAAGAAAATGTCAAGATTTTAGTCGACTGGATTAATGCAGGTAAGGGACCATTTTCTAAGGAATACGTTGCCATTTGGTACGACCGTTATCACCAATTAAAATAAGACCTCAGGTAACTGATGTCTTATTTTTTTATATCAAAATATCTCCCGTTTGAACGCAAAAAAAGAACTTTCTTCCATTATCTTGGAAAAAAGTTCTTGATTTACTCCCAGTCAATGCTAGGCAGACAGTTTAGATTTCGGCTGAGTTCTTCTAATCATCAGGACTAGAATCAGACAGACCAAACCAATCAACATCAGACCTCCCGCCGCTTGTAACTCGCCCGTACTGGGCAGCAGTCCCGTCGGCGCTGCCACGCTTTTCTGTTGGACAGTATAGCGTGGTGCACTTGTTTTGGGTAAGTCTGGCGGCGTTACTGGATCTACCATTCCTAATTGACCTGAGACGGTTAATTCACTCTCCATGACATCACCTCCCTAATGATTGAGGTGTCATTGCTTAAAAGTTAACAACATCAAATTTCAAGCTTAAAGTGTAGTTTAATTTCAAAGCTGTTGCTGCTGTTGCTGTACCACTAAAGCCAAATGTCGCTTTGTTAGCATCTGCTACTGCTGTATCAGTCGCAGTGTAATGACCAAGATTATTTGCCAAAGTGATGAGTGCGTTTGTTGGTGTGTTAAGCGCCCCGTTTTCAACTAATTTTGTGCTGGCTGTTGTCACGTTGTTACCTGTCACATCCAAGTTCAAAGCAAAGTCAGCTGGCAATGTTGGGTTTGATGTTCCCGCTTTAAAGCTAGCAACGCTAACTGTGACCGGACGACCTGAGTTGTTTGTCAAGTCGTAAGTTGGTGATTTGATTGCGGCATCAGTTGCTTTGTTATAGAAAATCACGTCAGTTGGCAATGTCACGTTAATCCAGTCTTTGTCGCCTTCAGGAATTGTTGACCCTGGGTCTGTATTATCAGCACCGAGTGTCCCGCTAACCGCGATGTCTGCATCTGTTTTGGCAACAACATCTTGATCAGCTAGAACGGCTTGAGCGCCACCAGCAAGTACAGCAGTTGAAATAAGTAAAGTAGATAGTAATTTTTTCATGGTTTTCCTCCAATTATGAAATATAAAATAGTTATAAGCAACACGCTAACATCTAAACGTTAGCTAACAATAAAATTGACCCCAGCAGCAACCTCGCCCTTTTTAGACTTCGTTTTCGGATCATATAAACTGAAACGAGCGGTTGCTTTATAGGTTCCCTTAGCTAATGATTTCTCTAGCTCGACATCCCTCACCTCCTCTCCTGGCTCAATGGCACCAGACGTATAAATGACATCACCTGTTGCATCGTCCGTGATGACGACATTCACAGGATAGGCATTCGTCTTAGGATTTTTAATATTCAGTTTGCCTTTTTTAGTCTGCTCATCAATCTCTGCTTTCGAGCCGATGACCATGTTAAATTGACTGGCATCGACTTTTTGCTGTGCAGCTTTGGCAATCTCCTTATCAGACATTTTCTTGGCGTCCTTGCCCTCAGGCAAGAAATCACCACTGATAACAGAGACGTTTTCTTTGGGTTTATTCCAAAAGAAATGATAAACGCCATAGCTACACCCGATTAATAAAAGACAAAGCAATGGAATCAGAACTTTTTTTAACTTGTTCTTGTCATGATTCTCGTGGGTCATCTGTAACTCCTTAGGTTAAATATTTGATAGGACACGCCTACACTCCTGACACTATTTCAAGTTGCAAGAGTTTGGAGTGAAGAAACAGCACCTCCAGCGGAAGTAAAAACAAACTGCAATGAGGGGGGAGCATTCTTGTTTTTTGACCTAACATCTTACTGTGATGCTGTCTCGTCACTCCAAACTCCTATCACAAATTAAATAATCGTGAGTTGAGATAGGAATCGGCTAGCTTAAAATGGCGTACTATCAAATTTCAAGTTTAGAATATAGCCTAATTTCCGCATGTCTGTAGTTGTCGCTGAGCCACCAAAAGTGAACGTCGCAATGTTATCACTTGCTACTCCTTTGTCAACTGCCGGATCGACCTCATCATATTGATTGAAACAGTTTGCCAAGGTCATCAACTGATTCGATGATGTCTGCGGTAGACCATTCTCGACTAATTTGGCGCTGGCTGTCGTGACTTTTTTCCCTGTCGGATTGAGACTTAAAGCAAAGTCTGCTGGCATGGCTGGATTCGCCGCATTTGGTGTAAAGCCAGCAAGGCTTACTTTCATCGGCACACCCGAGTTATTTTTAATCGTATAAATCGGAGATTTAATCGTCACATCATCTGTTTTATTGTAAAAGATGGTACTTGTCGGTATCGTCACATTAATCGTCGCATCTAGTTCATAGACAACCGTACTTGTCAAGGTATGACCTGCTGTAGGATGAACATTATTGTAGTGGACACTCGTATTTTCTGTTACGGTAGGCAGATAGCCTGATAGACTAGGCACCTCAGGTGAGTCAAAGGTAATGGTACCATCTGACTCTACACGAGAGTAGCCCGTTTGACCTCCTGGCGCACCTGATAAATACCGAGGTTTGCTAGGATCGAGGGTGATATCACCATTAACCGCATAATTGGCAAAGTTAGTGGTAATCTTATCCCCTGTCATTTGATCCTCAAAATACTCATATTGCGCTGTCTCAGTCAATCTGTAATCCGGAGGTGCTTGACCTTGCCCACCTCTTACAGTATATTTGACGTCATGATGGACGGTTTTACTTTCTGATTTTTTTTGTGAATCATGAACAAATTCAATCAGATATTCCTGGTCAACGCTTGAGTCAAAATCAAATTTTTCAGCATTATCTGTAAAGTTAGTGCTTTTAAGGATATAGCCTTGCTGTCTATAATACTCAACCGTATAGGCTGTATCATAGGGCAGCAATGTCCCCCCTACCCCTTGGATGCCCTCCTCTCTAAGAATTGTTCCCGTCGTCGCATCTTTATAGACGATGTTCGCTGTTTGGATTTCTGCCTGATACGTGATGGTATGACGCTGTGGCACACTATCCGTTGTTGCTTTTAAGTTCGGCGTTTTATCGGTCGCTTCACTCGGAATACCTAGATTTACCTCAGCATCTGTTACGGGCACGTCATCAATGACTGCTCGATAACCTGGAATGGCATACTGTCCACCTAGCTCAGGGAAATCTGTATCAGTCGTTGTACGCTGTGTTTCTGTTTTTTGCGAGCCATCTGGCATATGAATCGTTAGGATCCGTTCTTGAACAGATGGCAAGGCGTAGAGATTGGCCTCTTGTGGCGTGCTATCCGTTGTTGATGTCCCATTTGATGTGTCATCCACTTGGGCAGTCCAGGTCACTTTCGATCCATCTGAACTCGTTGCAGGATTTGAAACATCAGAACCGACAACCGCATCTTTATCAACGATGTAATAACCGGATAAGGCATTGGTCGTCTGATTGATTGTTTCATTTGTTTTAGCCGTCCACTCATCTGTCCCGATATTTTTACCGGTCAACTGATTGATATGTTTAACTGTCCATTGTTGGGTGTCACGTTGGTAGACAACCGCACCAAGTGAAAACGTTGACTCCCCAACATAGGCTGTCGGATTTAAACTTGACAAGTAGGTGTAACCTGAAGGCATGCCTGGCTTATCAAAGTAATAAGGGGCTTCGTCATCTTCATTACCAATCCCTAATCTCCCTCCTCGGGGCATGAGGATTTTTGAATCTAAGGCTAGTTTATTGCCCGCCTCATCTATGAAACGCACCGTTCTATTGGTTGTCAGATAGGTTCCCGTTATACCGGTCACAACAGAACGACTCGTGTATTTAGAATCATTTTTGTTACCATTCCCAACGATACCTAGATAAACTGGTTTGTCTTTCGGAATACGGTACTGAATGGTTGCTGATTTCGTTTTGCTATCGTAGGCACCCACACCCCAATCCGTTGTCGATGAATTATGTTTGTAGGTGACCGATACAATACCAGTAGAGGCTGCATAGTTGATACTCACATCGACGACAACATTTTCCCAACCCGCATAAAGTCCAACATAATCATCATCCATATATTCAGAGGCGCCAAACGCTGACCCACCAGCAGTTATCCGACTGTAAGCCGTACCACTTGATAGGGTTGCAATCCAGCCACCGTCATTATGGAAACCAGAAAACAACATATAATGCCCTTTATAAGCTTGGCTCTCGTCCTTTAATGAACCAGATGACCCCGGCCAGTTCCCAACACCAGTTCCTAATTTGTCAATAATCTCAGAAGATGGAATATCTGAGATATAAAAGCCAGCTGCCGGAATCCGACCATCTGGGACTGTCACACTTCCTGAAATAGAAAAGTCTTTCGACGGGTCTAGTGGTTGGTTGAAGTTGGCGATGGCATTGGCAGCAGGTGCTGCGGGAATGACAAAAGTAGAGCCACTCCAATACGGGTTAATCCCCCCTGTACTCGATATTGTCGCATTATTAGGAAAATCTTTTACGACTGTTGCCGGTACGGTAAAGTCTGAAACAGAGGCATAAAAGTCTGTCGGTAGCACGACACCACGCAACAAAACTGACGCAGTATTTGACATCGCATGTGCAACGGTATCGCCTAGGCCTTCGTGAACATAATTTAAAATTTTTGGTGTGATGCCTGTGCCGACTACTAAGGTCGCTAAAACACCACTCGCATACAGCCATTTTTTGCCCGATTTCCATGACCGATAATTTGTTTGTTTAGTGTCATGTTTAGAATTTTTCACGACTCATATCTCCTTTCTAGTACTTACTCTTTAGTTTTCTGACGATAAGCGTTATGCTAAAATTTTCAGCATATCGTTCATGTCAGATTGACTGCACTTTAAGTTTATAACATTTATCATAAAATGGTGTCTTGTTTTTGTTCGAATAATGAAAAAAAAAAAAAAGTAAGATTTTTTCCGCTTTTCTCTTATATCCTATAAGGTTTTTATAAATATTCTATCTTTTATTTTTCTTGAATGTTTGTTGATTTTGGAGTAAGATATGTAATTACAGATATATTTTAAGGATGAGGGGATATTATGGAAACTTTTTTATTGGATAAAGAATCTAAGTATATTTTAAAAATCATCGGAGAATTGAGCATGTCACCGACAAAATCAATCTCTTTTAAAAAACTCGAAAATCGCATTGGTCTCACGAAAAAGACCATCATCACCTATATCGGCACTTTAGAAGGCTATTGTAAAGAAAATAACATTAACCCCTTTATAATTGATAATCAAAAAATTAGATTATCAGCAAAATCTAATTTTAATGTTTTGGATCTATATTCTTATATGACGCAACATGCGATCAAATATCAAATTATGACACGGGTTCTGTTAGAGCCACAGGTCTCTTCTGTCAAGTTATACCTTGATTTGGCACTGAGTAAGAGTAATTTTTCTGTTCATCTGAAACAGTTAAATAACTTTTTAAAATCCTATCGCTGCCAGATTAATTTTCTTCATAAAACGCCACTTCAAGGAAAAGAAAGACAGATTAGATTTTTGTACTACAATTTGTTTTGGGGCTTACATCCTGATACGATGATCCCTGATTTTCCGGGCCTTGAGACCATCACAGATTTAACACTGGAACTTATCCCACACATTTCCTACCCGACCTTATCAAAAATCAAATTACTTTTCTATGTGACCTACATCAGGAGAAAACATGGTTATTTTATAGACTCAGAAGAAAATTATAGCCTACCAGACTCGCCCTATATCAGTTTTGATGATTTTTTCACAAAGCTAGATTGCCTTAACCTGCTCATGGATTGCCCTGATTTAGAAACCAAACGGCGAGAATGTCGCTACTTATATTTTTTATTTTCTCGTTTCAATTTAGTCACGCTTGAAGAGTGTCAGAACGACGCCTTTGAAATCAATGGGACAGATGCGCCTGAAATTGCCTGTTTTATTGCCAAATTTCAGACAAAATCAAACTTAACCTTTCAAACACATGAGCTCAAATATCTGCATTATAACTTAACGATTTTAAACCGTGAGGCGACTGTTTTCAAAGGTAAAAGTAAAGTGTTTGATTTAAAAAATATGGTGCTGACATTTAATGAAACGAAAGGCAACACAGCTACTTTTATCAAAGAATTTCTGATGGACATCCGTGAGAAGTGCCCACAGATTAACACCTTAATGGAGCGGTTTCCCACGCTATACTACTATTATGCGATGATTATGACAGCGATTGTCGAAAAGCATCATCAACCGATTAAACTGCTCGTGCAAAGTAGTATTTCAACGCTCCACCGAGAATTTCTCATCCAGAAAATCATAAAAGGGGCACCCTTTCCTGTTCAAATTTATACTGCTTCACAACTAAAAGGTGAGAAGCCTGATGGCATCATCTCTAACTGGCTACCTGATAAAAAATATCAGGATATTCCCTTCTTCTCTACTTCTTTATTCTACTCAGATTGGAGTCGAGATGATTTAACTCAGTTTATTTATGATTTATCAGATCAGAAGAATCAACTCAGATAAACGTTAAAAATTATTATGATTAACCAAAAAGACCTCTTTTCCAAATAAAACAGAAGAGAGATCCTATTATGTTGGGCTTTTCACCTTAAACGCAATGTTTAAGATGAGAAGCCCTTAATTTTTGAAGATATTTGAGAAGAAGTATTAAAGCCAGACAGATCAAGCCTAGAATGACAAATCCTGCTAGTTGTGATTCACCCATATTAGGCAAATCCTCTTGCTGCCGAACTGTATAGTTTGGTGTTTCTTGAGGTGGCTTTTGATCACTTGAATGATTTTCGTCTTTTATGCCTAATTGACCTGAGACGATTATTTCATTTTCCATGAAAATCACCTTCATTCATTAAAATGCAACAGAATCAAACTTCAAGCCCAAAGTATAGCTTAATTTCAAAGGCGTTGTAGATGTTGCTGTACCGCCATATGTGAAGGTTGCTTGATTATCAACTGCTGTTGCTACTGTGTCAGATGCCTTGAATTGATTAGCACTATTTGCCAAAGTAATTAACTCAGAAGGAGCCGCTGTAACTGAACCATCTTTAATCAATTCTGTGCTCGGCGTTGTTGCAGGATTGGCAGTGGTTCCTGTCACTTTAAGATTCAAATCAAAATCTGTTGGCAATGCACCATTGTTAGCATCAGCAGTAAAGCTAGCAGCTGTTACTTTTACAGGTCGTCCTGAATGGTTGACAATTGTATAAGTTGGTGCCTTAATCGTCGCATCATTCGTTTTATTATAGAAGATGGTATTAGTTGGTATCGTCACATTAATCCAAGCTGGATCTGTTTCCGGAATCGATGATCCCGGATCAGTATTATCAGCACCTAATGTGCCGTTGACCGTAATATCTCCAGCTGATTGTCCATCGATAGTTTGATCTGCTGAAACAGCTTGAGCGCCTGCAAATACAGCAGTTGAGATTAGTAGTGTTGCAAGTATTTTTTTCATTTTCCCTTTTTCCTTTTTTCTTGTTTGTTTTCCCGTTTCCACCATTATCACGATTGATAGTGAGGTAGCGATAAATTGTTAGTCGACAATAACATTAACCCCAGCAGCAACTTCACCCTTTTTAGCTTTAGTGACTGGATCATATAAGCTAAAATGTGCCGTTGTCTGATAGGTCCCCTTAGATAATTTTTTCTCTAATCTTACATGGCTCACCTCCTCTCCCGGCTCGATTGCACCCGATGTATAGATGATGTCGCCTGTTTGATCTTCAATGATGACAACATTGACTGGATAAGTATTGTTCTTAGGATTTCGGATATGCAGTGTCCCCTCTTGTGTCTGACTAGCAATATCCACTTTTGAGCTAATCATCATGTTGAAATGACTTGCATCAGCCTTTTTTTGTGCAAATTCAGCCAGCTCTTTATCAGACATTTTCTTAGCATCTTTTCCTTTGGGCATGAAATCTCCACTGATGATAGAAATATTTTCTTTTGGTCTATTCCAAAAGAAATGATAGATGCCATAACCACCACATACTAATAAAAGACAGAGCAATAGAATGACTAGTCCTTTTTTCCGCTTCTTTTGATTATCGTCTCCATAGTTCATATCCTATTCCCCCAGTTTTTATCATCTTGTAACTTGTTTGACTTCCACCGCAAGTTTATAACTTACAGCCTTGAGTCCAGCCCCCAATGGTACTGATTGCTTACCATTAACATAAAGTGATGCTTGGTGACTTGTTTCCCAAAACGGATCTAGTTTAATTGGATTGCTAGGTATTGGTTTACCTTCTAGTAAAGGACTCCAAGTCACATCTTCACCACTTGCCGTATTTTCAGCAGTCAATTTTAAGACCAACTTCTCTGTTTCATTATCAAATTGATCGACAAGCGACACATCAGGAGAACATCCCGTATTACTTGCAATCGTTTTCAAATCAACATTAACAGGGACATTACCATGATTAACGGCGACATAATTTTGCAGGTTATTGGATTTACCAAATTCTCCTGCTAAGCTACTCGTAAAATCGATACTATCTGGCAAGGTTACAGCAATCAATGGTTGGACAGCAACGACTTCTTCGACCCAAGGACTATCAAAAATATACCCCGAAGCTGACGCCCGTTGCTCACCTATTTTACTATAAAGATAGTAGGTCTGTGCTAGTAAATTTTGAAAAACATATGTTGATTCTTTTGAAACATCACTTGTGATATTAATGACGGGCGACTCAAGGACACCTTCTGCTGATGTTGCCTTGTCAATACTGTTTTGAGCCTCCCCAAGCGTGACATCATTTCCTGAATACAGCTTATTTTTAGCCAATTTATAAGAGACCCGACCACTGCTAAAACTGCTTGATGCCCCTTTCTTAACCTGTGCGTCAATTTCACTGAGATCTACTCCTACTTTTGGTGTTGCAGCCAGTCCTGTCATTTGTGACGCACGCGCATACACAAGAGAGTAACCATTTTGAATATTTGAAGCAGAAACGTTTTGTGTTCCCGACACATTTGTAACAAAATGCTTTTGACCACTTGTTGTCAGATAGTCAATCGGGTAATTATACCCATCCGTGTCTTTTCTGACAAACTTCGGCGTTATCCCACTGATGACCGACTTATTAGTTGGTGTTGCTTCAAACAAAATATAGTTTGGTGATGTCGCATTAATCGTTGGATAGTTACGACTAGTGCCAGTAAAAGCGTCCTTCTCTGTCCTAAAGCAGCCGATACTATCCTTAGCAAAATTCATCGTGATCGTCCCATTCCCCCATGATCCATCACTCCTCAACTCTGCTTTTGAAGCTGTATAATTTTTCCCCTTAATAAACTTGCAAGTAAACTGACCTTTTTCTTGAACATTAATCGTAACATCGTCATCATTATAGAAAAGATATTCCTTACTTGTCGTAATCTCTAACGTTGCATTTTTACCTATGTTAACCTTCTGCTTGGCACACCAAAACACAGCATCAGAATTTGTTGAATCATTATAAACTGTTGTTTTGCTGTCATCTGCAAAGTTAAGCGTTGTAAAGCCCTCAACAAATTCTCCGCCGTCTACATCACCATCTGTTCTAAAGCTGTTTGTCCCTTTAAATGTCAATGTATTTGACGGATTACTATTCCCCCAAAACGGTTGGCTTCCCTTTACCGTATTATAGTCAATATTTTCTAAAACAAAATTAATATTACTATTTAAGACACGGAGAATGCCGTAATAACTACTGTTTGGATAGGTTGCATTGCCGTATTTCAAATTTTTAAAGGTAATATTGAGATTGTTAGCAGCAGTCACAAAATGTGAAGCATCATAGGACGGCCAGCTACTTGGGGCTTTGTATAGAATATAGTGGTTCGCACCATCTAATACCGTATTTTTGCTAACGGCTATCGTAAGATCCGAATCTGTATAAGCGATATCAGCCGTTAATTGAATATAGAGTGTATTACCAGAAGCGGCGTTCGCCTTCAATGCTGATTTTAAATCGGAAATATTTGATACCTGATACGGATTATTTTCTGTACCATCTCCAGCATATGACGCACGCGCCGTAATGTTTTCTTTCAAATCTTTTTGTATGCCATCAGTCGGTTCTACACTACTTTGGATTGGTGATGCGCGTTCATCTGCTCCTACAATCATGCTAAAAAAACCGATTAGTATGACAGATGTTAACAACATCTGAATCATCTTCTTCATTATTTAAATTCCCCCTTATTATCCCCCTATTTTTCACTCTGCAAATACGATGCGATTATAACCATTCTCTAAACAAGTTTGTAAAACAACTTGTTCCTTATTACCAGCTCCTGTTATGGCTGACCAATGATTTTGACCGTCTTTTGAAATCGCATTAATATCAACATCTAAAAGACGCATGACAGTATAGACCTTGCCTTGCCCCGTCGCATCATAAACCTCAAACTGATGACCAACTAACAGTTGCGTGACGAAGTAAAACACTGTTGGATTGTGTCCGATAAAATGCGTTGATAGATTATCAGACACACTGTTAACGGCTTGACCTCCCCATGTTCCGACATTAGCTGTCGGATCTTGATCAATCCAATCCTGTCCTGTTGCTTGACCTGTATCCTTATAATAATAGTGTACCCCGCCAACAACAATCACTTGCTTCAAAGGTTCAGTCGTAACCTCTACTTGCTCGGCAGATTCTAAAGCGTTTTCAAAAGGTGCTAGATTATCAAGTGGCACATCATCACTTGACCTATTATCGCTTGAAAGCAATGGTTCAGTAGGTTCCTCAGAAGTCGATGGCACAACTTCTTTTGATTCACATGACTGTGATAATTCTGGTGGCCTGGTCTGAAGTTTTTTTATTTTTGAATTTTTGACCTCCTTTACTTTGATACTTGTGATGTTCTCAACCAAAAGTACTGTAAAAATTGATACAACGACTGTATAAAGCATGAGTAAAGTTATTTTTTTCAAAATAATCCCCTCCTTTACCCTTTAAATGTCCATTAACAAACATAGCATGTTTTTTGTTAATGGATACTGATAAGTCATTTAATTTTCATTTGTTCACCTCCCTTAAAATTATTAAGATTTTTTATTGTTACCTTGGTAAATGTTTGAAGGATTCATCGTCCTTCATAATAGTGTTGACAACCTGCTCAAATTTCTTTCTTGATACACTGTAAATTTTAAAACTGCATCTCAATTTATTGGTTATAACATTATAATCTTAAATAACCTATATTCATATTTTATACCAAATCTCCTAAAATATCAAATTTTTTCACTTCTCTATCGTCAGATTATCGATACTCATCTCAGTACTTTTAGAAAAAGTTCATTAATCTTGCTGGCCAAGAAAAAGATGACGCATCTATACCATTTCAATAGCCAGATGAGTATCATAACACCCCTAAACAAGTGTCTTGTTTTTTACATCCAAAAAAACCTTTACCATCTCAATCATAGTAAAGGTTTTTGTATGATACAATCTCAGTTCACCAATTTTAAGAAGTATTAAGCCAGTGACTTAGATGTTGATCTTATTCTGAAAATAAGAACAACAATTAGGCAAAGCAAACCGATAAATAGGACACTGCCTGATGTTTGTAATTCTCCCGTATCAGGTAAAATACCTTGCTGATGGACAGTATAAATCGTTTGATCGCCACTTGTTCTAGGCAACTCTGGTTCTTCAATTGGATCTTGGGTGTCTGTTATCCCTAATTGACCTGAGACGGTTATTTCACTCTCCATGAAATCACCTCCCTGATATTCTAGATTTTATCGCTTAAAAGCCAATAGAATCAAATTTCAGGCTCAACGTATAGTTCAATTTCAGAGCAGTTGTTGCTGTTGCAGAACCGTCATATTTAAAGATTGCTTTGTTTTTCACTGCATAGCCTGCTGGTGCTAAAGGATCATTTTTAGCGTATTGATCAGCGCTATTGGCCAAGGTAATTAATTCATTCGTTGGGGCATTGAGTATACCACCACTAATGAGTGATGTACTTGCTGTCGTCGCAGGATTACCAGTTGCTGGGCCTGTTACCAAAAGATTTAAGTTGTAGTCCCCAGGTAATCCCGTTGGATTAGTTGAATTGGCAGAAAAAGAATTAATACTAACTTTGACTGGACGTCCTGAGTTGTTCACGATTGAATACTCTGGTGAGACAATTGTTGCAACGTCTTTTTTATTGTAAAAAATAGTCTCCGTCGGTACTGTCACATTGATCCATTCTTTGTCAGTTTCAGGAATCGTTGTATCTGGATCTGTATTATCTGCACCCAATGTCCCCTTGACAGCGATATCAGCAGTTGTTTCCCCAGTAATGGTTTGATCAGCGGAAACAGCTGACACACCACCGAATACAACTGTTGAAATCAATAAAGTTGATAGTAATTTTTTCATAATTTTTCTCCCTCGTATCAATAATTTTTAAATAGTTCATCGTTAGTCGACAATGACACTAACGCCAGCAGCAACCTCACCTTTTTTAGCTTTTGTTTTTGGATCGTACAAACTAAAACGAGCAGTTGCCTGATGCGTTCCCTTAGCTAATGTTTTTTCAAGCTGGACATGATTCACCTCCTCTCCCGGTTCAATAGCGCCAGACGTATAAATCACATCTCCGTTTTGATCATCAGTGATGACGACATTGATCGGATAGCGATTGGTCTGGGGATTTTTAATATTTAGCGTCCCTTGTTGGGTTTGAGTATCAATCTTAGCAGTTGAGGCAATCATCATGTTAAACCGACTATCATCTACCTTTTTTTGAGCAGTATCAGCCAATTCTTTGTCAGACATCTTCTTAGCGTCCTTACCATCGGGCAAAAAATCACCACTGATGATGGACACATTTTCTCTAGGCTTAGGCCTAAAGACATGGTAGAGACTATAACCAGTGCCTGATAATAAAAGTAACAACAAGAGGATTAATAGCCCTTTTTTACGTTTCTTTTTCTGTTCTTCTTGTTTTTCCTGTTCAATATTTTGTGTTGCCATCCCTCACTCCTAACCTTTATAATGCTTGGCTAACCGCAATAGTCAAATTATAATTGACCTGATACGGTCCACCATCTAATACTGAAATAGAATGTTCCCCTCTAAGATAGAGGTCAGCCTCGTGATCGCCACTGCTCCAATAAGGCTGCAAAGTATTTGTTTGCCCCGTGATAGGACCTGGTAGCAATCGTTCCCAGATACTATTGTCAGATCCCGACGGGTGCTCAGCAACCAGTTTTAAATGAACTTGTTTTTTCCCTTGACAATCGTCGACAAGCGACACCGCTGATGAACTGCCAGGATTAACGCTTAAAGCCTTCAAATCTAGATTAACTGGTACATTACCATGATTAATCGCAGTATAATTTGCCAAATGGTGGTCTTTCACAATCTCACCTGCTTTTGGTGTCAGAAATTCCAAAGTATCCGGTAAAGTGACCTCGATATATGACGGTACCTCTACTATCTGCTCAATCCAAAGGCTCGACAGAGGGTTGTAACCTGGTATACATGCCACTTCTAGCTTAGTATACAGATAATAGGTTTTGGGGGATAAATCTTGGAACTCATAAATTGAATCTGTTGCGATATTATTTGTTGCCCAGACCTCTCGTATAGAAAAGACACCCTGAGATGGTGTGGCATTAGTAATACTCGTTTGCGCTACCGCTACCGTGATATCATTTCCAGAATAAAGTCGTTTTGTCGCTAACTTATAGCTAACCTTACTAATATTTACTAAACTCTCTGGTGTCCATTGCGTAATTTGCACCCTGATTTGACTGAGATCAGTTCCCACCATCGGATCTGCACTGAGTCCTGTAATTTTTGGTGCCCGCGCATAAACGACTGACTCACCGTTGCCAATATCTGATGCCGTCACACTTTTATTGCCCGTGACATTTGGGGTTATCTCCTTTAAACCACCTTTGAAATACTTGATAGGATAAGCATAGCCGTCTGCATCTTTTCTACTGAATTTAAGGGTTGCCCCGTTGAGCGCTGCCTTGCCTGATGGCGAATCAAACAAGATGTAATTAGGTGAGGTGGCATTAATCGTCGGGCTCTCACCTGAAAAGCCAGCTTTTTCTGTCGTAAAGCGACCGATAGCATCTTTGGCAAACTCCATGGTAATCGTGCCAAGTGCTTTAAAGGCTATATCCAGGGTAGGTTTATTAATACCAGATATGGCTTTGAACTTGAATTGACCTTTTTCTAGCACTTTAAGCGTCAGGTTGCCATCCCAAGAAAGATACTGTTTATTTGTCGTAATATCCACTAAAGCATTTTTGCCAACCGTGATGGTTTGACTAGTCCCTGCGTATAAGAATGCTGACTCGTTATAAGCATCATGGTAAATCGTGGTTTGACTATCTTCAGCAAAATTAATACTCGTGAAGCCTTGCGCAAACTCACCATCGTAGCCACCACTAGAAGTGCCAGCTTTGAAGTTATTTTTTCCTTTGAAAGTTAGCGTATTAACATTCGTATTCGCATAAAACGGCTGACCACCTTTTTGGATGTCATAGTCAATATTTTCAACAACGAAATTAGTGTTGGTATGAGTCACATGTAAAATACCATACCAGTTACTGTTGGGATAGGTCGCATTGCCATACTTAATATTTTTAAATGTAATCGCTAAATTATCAGCACCTGTTATAAAATGATCATAATCATAATTTGTACCACTGTATAAAATGTAATGCCCATCGCCATCTAATACGGTATTTTTGTTGATGGATATTGTCCGATCAGAATAGGCATAAATAATATCTGCCGTTAGTTTAATATAAAGTGCTGATTCTCCAGGCGGTATACTCTGACTTAAAGCACTTTTTAAATCAGCAATCGTTGCAACCAAAAAAGGATCACTTTCTCTGCCTGTCCCACCTGAGATAGCAAGCGGTGTGATAGCCAAAACTTGTTCTGATGTTTGCATATCACCGCTTGTTGTTGCCGATGTGTCATCTGCACAAACAAAATTAGACCGACAAAGAAAAATGATTAAAAATACCATTAATCCTTTTAAAATCTTATTCATTTTTCCCCTCCACTTAATGCTAACTTGACAGTTTTAACCCTTTGCTAGTACATACAAACTTTCACATTTCAACTAAGAAATTGACAGATTTTATATTCATTTATTATTATTATCTATTTTTATATAAATTATAACTTTATACAACCAACATTATATACTTATTTTAAAACATTTTCAAGCTATATTTCCAAAAAAATTATTTTAGAGATATAAAAAAGAGAAACCGTAAAAGATTTCTCTTGACTTAGATGTTTAACGATTTAGACATGAAAGATTAATCTCACCAATCCAATACCTGCCATTCTTCTCTCAAGATACCAAACTTCACAGAATCCCAGTATTGATTTTGCCAAAAACGAACCTTGCGTATTCTGCCTTCTTCCGTCATGCCAATTTTTTGACCCAGTCGAATCATGCCTAAATTTCCAGACCACGTTGTAAACCCGATATGGGGGAGGTCGGTCATTTCAAATAAATGAGTCAGCCAAAGTTTCATGACACGTGTCCCGATGTCTTTACCCCAAACACGTTCCTCGTATAAAACGATGCCAACTTCCAACCACTTTTGTAAGTCACCATCTTCGTAGTAAGCCGAAACCACACCAATCAATTGCGCGTGTTCAAAAATACCATAACGCAACTCATTGTTGAGATAATCACTGGATAATGCCTGAAATTCATCCCATGTATAAACGGAATCTTTGAAATATGGCCCATTCCACTTCATCCATTCTAGATTTTCCTTACCATAAGCTACTTGCCATAAGGGCAAAAGGTCATCGCTATTTAATTTTCTTAAACTAATTTCTTGGTCAATCATCTAGTCTTTCTCATGCTTTTCAGTCAATTCTCTCTAAATTAGGTTTGCGATGTTTCCCAATAATCAACGGTGTCCGCTCAATCAGGACTTCACTGAATTCCAAACCAAACCATCTCGCAGGCGTTACCGTAATCTGACGAATGGCAAATTTAGTTTGCATAATCAGACGTGACCAGTTTGAGAGTTCGCCGGCATGAGAAAGTTCTTCATTGAGCAAGACAAATCTGAAATCACCGACTTCACGGTGCTCAGAGACGGAGTAAGTCTGTACTTGCTTTTTAATTTCACCCGTTGTCATCAGTTCTGCGACAATTTGGCGCAGATAAACATTGACTTCCTGACTGACTCTAAAGCCTAGGTGCAACTTCACAAGCACGACATAATCAGTGCCGAGGGTGTCGATTTCATACTGTTTGGTAAAGGGTTCGTCTGTGACCGAAACATTGACAAACCAATAAACATCTGCACGCTTCGGATTTCTATCCAAGATAGAATATAAAATCGGTGCATCAATTTCATCATCTTCCATGTACTTGGTCAAATAAACGACATTGGTCTGTAAAATCGGCAAAGAATGGTCATGTCGCAGATGTTCCAGCTGAGACAAGTAATTCTTCACAGGTAAATGCTCAACCAAACCATCTGTAATCTGACTGCCCTTGTACCAAATATACATGATGACAATGATAATGAGGGCAATCAGGACAGCGACATAGCCTCCATGCACGAACTTATCCAAACTTGACAGCAAGAAAATGGTCTCGATGCCAGCAAAGAATAGCGGCACAGCAATCGAAAAGAAAGCTTTGGCACGCGTTTTCAGATAAAAATGCAGGAGGAATGTCGTCATGAGCATGGTCACCGTGATTGACAGGCCATAGGCTGCTTCCATTTTAGTCGATGATTGGAAAGTAAGGACAACGATAGACGTCGTGACCCATAGTAAGAAATTGACAACTGGAATATATTGTTGATTACGGCTCTTACCAGGATAAAGGACGTGCAAGCGTGGCAAAATTTTCAAACGCATGGCTTCGCTGACAAGTGTGAAAGAACCTGTAATTAAAGCTTGAGAGGCGATAATCGCAGCCAAAGTCGCAAAAAGAACAGCCATTGGCATCAAAGGATCCGCAATCATTTGGAAAAATGGATTCATTTCTTTAAACTGATGAATGTCAGTCGATAAGAGGTAGGCCACTTGACCAAAATAATTGATAATCAGACTGATTTTGACATAGGGCCAACTCAGATGGATATTGCCTTTACCGACATGACCTAAATCACTGTAAAGAGCTTCCGCCCCTGTTGTCGCCAGAAAGACATTGCCTAGAATAAAGAGCCCCAAATGATTATCAGGACTAAATAATAGCCTGATACCATAGATTGGATTTAAGGCTTTCAAAACGCTTAAATCTTGGAGCAAGTTGGCAAATCCTGAGACCAAAAGGAAGGTAAACCAGAGGAACATGATGGGGCCAAATAATTTACCGACTGTATCCGTTCCAAAACGCTGAAAACTAAAGAGAACGAGCAAAATCACGAGGGTAATCACGACAATGACGTCCTGTGAATAGCCAAAAATCTCTGTAAAAATCGGCAGGGTTCGCAAGCCCTCTATCGCACTGGTAACCGTCACCGCAGGCGTTAAGACCCCATCCGCAAGGAGCGCCGCACCGCCAATAATCGCAGGAATAATCAGAAATTTCCCCATAGGTCGAACGAGCGTGTAAAGTGAAAAGATACCGCCCTCGCCTTTATTATCGGCATTGAGCGCAATCAGGACATATTTGACGGTTGTCAAAAGGGTAATCGTCCAAACAATCAGGGAGACGCTGCCGATTAAAAACTCTTCAGTGATTTTGCCTTGATTGCCCGCAATCAAGCCCTTCATGACATAGAGCGGACTGGTTCCGATATCACCATAGACAATCCCCATGGCAATCAAGAGGCCAGCAGTTGACCACTTCTTATTTAACTTCTTCATTTTAAAATACCTTTCTCAGAAATTTTAGGTACAAAAAAGACCTAAATGTCCTGATCATTTCTGTTGAAATATAGAACACCTAAGTCTTGCTATTTAAGAATAAACCAGTGATGATCATCCACCACAGTGTTGTTGATTTATCCAGTCGAATTCGACCTGCTACTCCCTTAAGTCAATAGAGTTATTCTAACAGGATAGTCCGTTAGTGTCAAGAAATAACACTAGATATATCAAATTATTTTTACTGAGATTACAAGCCAATCCGATCAAAAATGTCATCCACCCGACTGGCATAATAAGTTGGATCAAATAAGTCATCAATTTCAGCTTCTGTCAAGACTGACATGACTTGTTCGTCAGACAAAAGTTGTGGTTTAAAATCGACTTGATTATCCCAGGAGTA
The DNA here is from genome assembly GCF_002260845.1 of Pseudolactococcus reticulitermitis. Lineage (GTDB taxonomy): Bacteria > Bacillota > Bacilli > Lactobacillales > Streptococcaceae > Pseudolactococcus > Pseudolactococcus reticulitermitis. Next base: position 105,956 of record NZ_BEDT01000001.1, read on the forward strand.
AGCGGTTTTTGGCTGAACCAAATCATAAGCCGCCTCACGTGTCATCCCTTTTTCGATGAGTTTGAGCATGACTCGTTGGCTATAAATCAACCCAAAGGTGCTGTTCATGTTACGAATCATATTTTCTGGGAAGACGGTCAGATTTTTAACGATATTACCAAAACGATTGAGCATGTAGTCCATGAGAATCGTCGTATCTGGTGTGATAATCCGTTCAGCTGAGCTATGTGAGATGTCACGTTCATGCCATAAGGCAATATTTTCATAGGCTGTCACGGCATGCCCACGAATCACGCGCGCAAGACCTGTCATGTTTTCAGAACCGATTGGATTACGTTTGTGGGGCATAGCTGAGCTGCCTTTTTGACCTTTGGCAAAGAATTCTTCTACTTCCCGTTGCTCAGATTTCTGCAGACCACGGATTTCAGTCGCCATGCGTTCAATCGATGATGCGATAATCGCTAAAGTACTGAAATACTCTGCGTGCAAATCACGTGGCAACACTTGTGTCGAAATTTCTTGAGCTGTGATCCCAAGTTTATCACAGACATAGCGTTCCACAAATGGCGGAATATTGGCAAAGTTACCGACAGCACCTGAAATCTTACCCGCTTCAACGCCACGCGCAGCGTGCTCAAAACGCTCAATATTGCGTTTCATCTCAGAATACCAAGTCGCCAATTTCAAACCAAAAGTCGTTGGCTCCGCATGGACACCATGTGTCCGCCCCATCATAATCGTAAATTTATGCTCACGCGCCTTATCCGCAATAATCGCCGTAAAGCGGTCAAGGTCTGCACGCAACACATCATTCGCTTGTTTGAAAAGATAGCCATAAGCCGTGTCCACGACATCTGTTGACGTCAAGCCATAATGCACCCACTTGCGTTCCTCGCCCAAACTTTCAGAGACAGCACGTGTGAAAGCGACCACATCATGACGCGTTTCTTGTTCAATCTCAAGAATGCGAGCCACATCAAAGGTTGCCTTGTCACGAATTTTCGCCACATCTTCTTTGGGGATTTCACCGAGTTCTGCCCATGCTTCATCGGCTAAAATCTCAACTTCAAGCCAAGCTTGATATTTGTTCTCTTCAGTCCAAATGGCTGACATTTCAGGGCGGGAATAACGTTCTAACATGATTTAGGTTCCTTTTCTATTACAATCTCTTATAAACTTATCGCACAGTCATCCGTCAAAATCGTCACATGACCCATTTTGCGATTTTCCTTTGCTTCAATTTTACCATACAAATGCAAATGTGCGCTTGGATTTTCTGTCGCAAAATGTTGGGCAGCTGACATATCTTGTCCCAAAACTTGTAGCATGACAGCAGGTGACAATTGCGCTACCTTTGGTAAGGGTTCAGCTAAAATACCACGGATATGCAAATCAAACTGTGAAAAATCACACGCTTCAATCGTCGCGTGGCCAGAATTATGCGGCCGCGGTGCAATTTCATTAACCAAAATATCATGGTGAGTCACAAACATTTCAACGCATAAAGTGCCTGATAATTTCAAAGCCTGAGCAATTTTCAGCGCCATACTTCTCGCTTCTTCTGCTAGATATTTTGAAATTCTCGCAGGCATAATTGTTTTATCTAAAATATTATTGCGATGGAGATTTTCACAAACTGGAAAGACTGAAAACTCAGTCCCATTGCCAGAAATGATGACAGAAATTTCTTTCAAATAATCGACAAATGCTTCACTGACACAGGGTTGCACATCCGCCAAATCACGCGCTGCTTCCCAGTCCACGACATTTTCAACCACAACTTGCCCATGACCGTCATAACCCCCCGTCGCCGTTTTGACGACATGTTTTTTAGATAAATCCAAATCATTTAAGTCAGCCAAGGTATTGATGACTTGATAAGGCGCAACTTTAACACCAGCTTTGGTCAAAAAATCTTTTTCAAAAATTCGGTTTTGGGAAATGCGGAGCAAGTCCAGACCTTGCGGGATTTTATCTTCATAGGGTGCCAAGGCATCAGCTGAAACATTTTCAAACTCATAGGTCAGGACATCTGCTCGCGCGGCTAATTGCGCAATCGCAGCTGTATCATCATATTTGGCGACAATTTGTTCCGCCACAAGTGAGGCAGGACAATGCGGGTCTGGGTCAAGTGTGACGACTTTGTGCCCCATATAAGTCGCAGCAATCGCCATCATTTGACCGAGTTGACCACCACCGATAATGCCAATCGTTTTCATATCAGTCAAGGTCATCACTACTTTCTATCACAGCTTGTTTTTGATCTTCACGGAACTTAGCCAAGCGAGCAGCCAAATCTTCGTCAGAGATTGACAAGGTTTGCAAGGCATATAATCCCGCATTTTGTGCGCCAGACTCACCGATTGACATCGTCGCAACAGGTACACCACCCGGCATTTGCGCAATGGACAAAAGGGAATCTAAGCCGTTCAAGGCACGTGATTTGACTGGCACACCAATGACTGGCAATGTTGTTTTAGCTGCGACCATCCCCGGTAAATGGGCTGCGCCACCAGCCCCTGCGATGATGATTTGGATGCCACGGTCACGTGCTTTTTCCGCAAAGTCAAACATCAAATCTGGTGTTCTGTGGGCAGACACGACCTTTTTTTCATAGGCGACGCCAAATAAATCAAGTACATCTGCTGCTTGTTTCATGGTCGCCCAATCAGACTTACTCCCCATGATGATGGCGATTCTAGGTTGATTAAACATTTGCTTTATCTCCAATATCATTTCTATAAAAAAGTCCTGTTGTATCTTGTGCTTTTAAGTGTTTGTAGAGGATAGCTTGTGCATCAGACACCGTATCCGCTGATGTTTCTAAGAGGTAAACACGACCACCATTTGTCACAAGTTGTCCCGTCGCATCAGCCATCACACCTGCGTAGTAAGTGGTAATGTTCCCCGTCGTTTTCTCAGGAATTTTAACGCCTTTGATATAATCACCTGGGTAGCCTTCAGAAGCGACAACAACACCTAGTGTGACACCGCCATTGACCCAAGTGAAGTCAGGCGTTTTATCGGCTAGTAAATCCCGCATATTGACCGCGAAGTCTGAAGTCAAACGCGGTAAAATGACTTGTGTCTCAGGGTCGCCAAAGCGGGCATTGAACTCAATGACTTTAGGACCGTCAGCTGTCAAAATCAGACCCGCATACAGAATACCGGTGTAAGGACGCCCCTCAGCAATCATGCCGTTGACAACGGGTTTAATAATCGTCTCAACCGCCGTGTCAACAACTGACTGGGGCAAGTGGGGTACCGGCGAATAAGCACCCATGCCACCTGTATTTGGGCCTTTATCGTGGTCGTAGGCACGTTTATGGTCTTGTGCTGTCGGCATCATATAGTATTTGTCGTTTTTAACAAAAGCAAAGAGTGAAAATTCTTCGCCGTCAAGAAATTCTTCGACGATGACCCGTGACTTACCAAATTTATTATTTTCAAGGACATCACGTGTGAAATCCAGAGCTTGAGCGACTGTTTCAGCGACAACTACACCTTTACCGAGCGCTAAACCGTCAGCTTTTATGACAATCGGCGCACCCTTTGATGCAATATAGGTAGCGGCTTGGCTGAACTCACTAAAAGTCTTGTGGCCAGCGGTTGGCACATCGTATTGATTCATGATTTGCTTGGCGAAATCTTTTGACCACTCGAGTTCTGCGGCACGTTTAGTCGGCCCAAATACAGATAAACCCGCCGCCTCAAAGTCGTCCACAATGCCAGCCGCCAAAGCATCATCTGGTCCTACAAAAGTAAAGGTAATGTCGTTTGACTGAGCAAACTCAATCAATTCAGCATGTTGGTTGATATGAATGGCGACTGTTTCAATCCCATCCAAGACCATACCGGCATTACCTGGTGCAGCATAAACCGCTGTCACTTCAGGACTAGCCAGTAATTTTTTAGCAATCGCGTGTTCCCGCCCACCTGAGCCAATAACAAGTAATTTCAAGATTATTTTCCTCTTTATACGTTCTCTAAATACGCTCTCTACACTATTTTGCTTCATTTTACCATGTTTATGAGCCAAAAATAGTTAAAACAGGACAAAAAACCGAAAATCACGTTAAAACGTTCGGTTTTTATTATCTGCTAATTATAAGTCATATTCGCTTAAAATATCACGACCATGCCAAATTAACTTGGCGCCTTCTTGGATGAGATGATGACAGCCATCTGATAACCCATCAACGATATTACCTGGAATAGCAAAAACATCTCTGCCTTCTTCCATAGCTCTTTCACAGGTAATCAAACTGCCCGAACGGCGTTTAGCTTCCGTGACCAAGACACCTCGTGACAAGCCTGCTATAATCCGATTACGCTCTGGGAAATGATATTTCAAGGGCTTTTCGCCAGGGCCATATTCTGTCAAAAGAAGCTGATTTTTCGCAATGTAAGTCTGTAATTGATAATTTTCTCGGGGATAACTGACATCAAGACCTGTGCCAATCACAGCGATTGTCTTACCACCATTCTTCAGGGCGGCAATATGGCTAGCAGTGTCAATCCCACGTGCTAAACCGCTGACAATGACAAACTGATTTTGCAGTTCCTTGATGATTTTTTGGACACTGGCAATGCCTTGTTGACTACAATTACGACTGCCAACAAATCCTAGTTTGGCTTGATGCAACAAACTTAAATCGCCTTGATAAAAGAGCAAAACTGGCGGATTATACATTTCTCGTAAGCGTTCAGGATAGGCACTATCCTGTATTGAAAATGACGGAAATTTCTGAAATTCCTGTCGTAAGACTTTTAAATCAAACGATCGAAATTTTTCCCAGAAAAGGGCTGGCTGTTTCATTCTGGTTTGTCGGACAAAAGCCGGCAAATAAACCAGAGGATTTTTTTCTTGACTGTCTCTGGTTAAGGTTAAAAACTGGTTAATCATCAAATTTGACATCCCAGCTTTTTTTAAACGATAGATATCGAAATTAATCATAAAATAGTCCTTTCAATACCTTATACGAAAAAAAGCTGCGATTGTTCGCAACTTTTTTCTTTTATCAACTTATTTCGATTTAATATAGTTGACACCATTAGCCTTAGGCCCTGTTGATTTGCCTAGGAAGATGGCAAGAACAGCAATTGTCAAGACGTAAGGCGCAATTTGCAAGTAAACACTTGGAATGTTTTGAATGACTGGAATTTGCGTGCCGACAACTGAAAGACTTTGTGACAAGCCAAAGAAAAGACTCGCAAGCATGGCGCCAATCGGGTTCCATTTACCAAAAATCATGGCTGCCATGGCGATAAACCCTTGACCAGCAATGGTCGAGCCGCTAAAATTAACGGAGATTTGTTGGGCAAAAACTGCCCCACCGAAACCACCCAGCACACCTGAAATCATGACACCTGAGTAACGCATCAAATAGACGTTAATCCCAAGCGTATCAGCTGCTTGCGGATGTTCGCCGACTGACCGAAGACGGAGACCAAAACGTGTCTTGAACAAGATAAACCAAGCAATCAAGGACACGACAATGGCAACATAACCAATCAAAGATGTTTGTTTAAAGAAGATCTTGCCAATGACGGGAATCTTGTTTAAAAGGGGGAAATCCCAGTAGCCAAAACTCTGTTGGATGTTATCTGTTTGCCCTTTGCCATAGAACACCTTGACTAGAAAGACAGCAAGTGCTGGCGCCATGAGGTTAATCACTGTCCCCGAAATAATATGGTCAGCCCGAAAATTAATCGTTGCCACAGCATGGAGTAAAGAGAAAATCAGCCCAATGACACCCGCAAAAAGGAGCGCAATCCAAGGTGTTGCTTTGCCAAAGGTATCTGCGAAAGTCAAGTTAAAGACGACAGATGAGAAGGCACCCATAATCATAATGCCTTCAAGACCGACATTGACAATCCCACTACGCTCTGAAAATGTGCCACCTAAACTTGTAAAAATCAGAGGTGTGGCATAAATCAGCATAGAAGAGATTAAAATTTGAAAAATCGTTGTGACTGTCATCAGCGCTCACCTTCCTTCTTCGTCTCTTTTTTAGGTAACTTCGGTAAAATTTTCTCAATGACAAACTTAATCCCAACGAAGAAAATAATACTTGCAATCACGACATTGACAATTTCTGGTGGAATACCTGTCGTATTCATACCTGGTGCGCCAACTTTCAAGATTGAAAAGAGAAAGGCTGCCAATAGAATACCGATAGGAGAATTTTCACCCAACAGGGCAACGGCCATGCCATCGAACCCGATAGATAGACTTGAATATTGAACGAAGAAATTCTGGAATGTGCCTAAACCTTCCACAACACCCCCTAAACCAGCAAGACCACCTGCCATTAACATGGAAATGATAATCGTCCGTTTAGATGAAATACCGGCAGATTCAGACGCATTGGGATTGAGACCAACTGCACGAATTTCAAAACCAAGCGTTGTGCGTTTAAAAATAATCGCAATAATGATAATCGCAATGATTGCAATAAAAATACCGATATTAAGGCGAGAGTTATCCGTAATTGATGATAAAAATGAATTTCTAAACGTTGCGTTGGCACCGACTTGAATCGTCGAATCTTTGGAGGCCATCAATTTTTGATTAAAGCCGTAATGCACCAGATAAGTTGAAACTAACAAAATAATATAGTTCATCATAATCGTGACGATCACTTCACTTGTCCCCAAAAATGCTTTGAGAATACCTGGAATTGCTGCCATCATTGCACCCCAAGCAGCACCAATGATAATCACAAGGGGAATCATAATCACACGTGGCAAATCTGGAAAGCTGAGGGCAAACCAGACAGAAGAAAGCCAACCAGCCAAGGCTTGACCAGACATCCCGATATTAATCATACCAGCTTTCATGGCGACCGCAAAAGAGAGCGCCGTCAAAATCAGTGGCCCCATGCTCCGGAAAATTTCGCCGATGGACTTACTATTACCGAAAGCTTGACTGAGCAAGTCTTCATAACCCCAGAGTGGATTGTAGCCAAAAATCAGCATAATAATCGCACCCAGTAAAAAACCGGCAACAACAGCGATAACTGGTATTAGACCTTTTCGAATTGATAAATTTTTCATGTTTACCCTTTGCCTCCTACCATCATCACACCAAGTGCTTGTTTTGATGTTTCTCGAGGATCAACAATGCCCTGAATTTGACCATCATGAATCACTGCAATCCGGTCTGAGACATTCAATATTTCATCCAGTTCATAGGACACGACTAAGACAGCCTTGCCCTCATCTCTGGCACGAATCAAACGTTTGTGGATATATTCAATCGCCCCAACATCCAAGCCACGCGTCGGTTGACTGACAATCATTAAATCTGGATTGCGATCAATTTCCCGCGCGATAACTGCCTTTTGCTGATTGCCGCCTGAAAGAGATGCAGCTGGGACGAGCTCACTGGCCCCACGAACGTCAAATTCAGTCATTAACTCGCGTGCATGACGGTTGATTGCTTTATAATTCAGCACCCCATGATGGCTCAATGGTGGCTGATAATAGGTTTGTAGACTGATATTTTCAGCCACTGTCATGGCTAGAATCAAACCATCACGATGACGGTCTTCTGGAATATGCGCGACTGACATTTCTGTGATTTGACGAGGTCTGTCATTAGCAACATTTTGACCTTTAATGTCAATTTGCCCGCTTTCGACGTGCTGCAGTCCTGTAATGGCACGGACTAGCTCACTCTGTCCATTCCCATCAATCCCAGCAATCCCGACAATTTCACCCGCATGGACCTGCAAAGACAATGACTTAACAGCTTGGGCGCCACGACTTTCATTGACGACCAAATCTTTAATGTCTAAGACAACTTTGCCAGGATTGGCGGCTTTTTTCTCTGTCACAAAGGATACGCTGTGCCCAACCATCATCTCAGCAAGTTCTTTACTTGAACGTCCGGCAACGTTGACGGTTTGGATTGACTTACCGCGACGAATCACCGTTACGCGGTCTGCGACCGCACGAATTTCATCAAGTTTATGGGTAATCAAAATGATTGATTTTCCTTCTTTGACAAGATTTCGCATAATCTCAAGTAACTCTAAAATTTCAGCGGGTGTCAACACCGCTGTTGGCTCATCAAAAATGAGGATATCCGCACCCCGATAGAGGGTTTTCAAGATTTCAACCCGTTGTTGTTGACCGACATTGATGTCTCTGACTAAGGCATCCGGCTTCACTTCAAGCCCATATCTTTGAGAGAGCTCGAGAATTTCTTTCTCGGCTTTCTTAATGTCTAATTTCCCGCCGTGGACTGTCTCATTGCCCAAAATGATATTTTCAGTGACCGTGAAAGCGTCCACTAACATAAAATGTTGGTGAACCATCCCAATCCCAAGTTTACTCGCTTTCGACGGCGAATCTATTTTTTGTAGCTCACCATTGACCAAAATCTCGCCAGAAGTTGGTTCAAGCAAGCCAGAGAGCATATTCATCAGGGTTGATTTGCCAGCACCATTCTCGCCTAGCAGGGCATGAATTTCACCTTTTTTAACTTGCAAATCAATCTGATCATTCGCAACAAATTCTCCAAAAATTTTAGTGACTTTGCGCATTTCTATAACATGTTGTCCTGTCATAAAAACTCCGTTCTAATATTTTGTCCATTCTATTTTATTATATCATATTTATCGTTGATGTATCCGATTTCATTAAAACTCAAAAAATTCTAGGCATTCCCTAGAATTTTCAAGTTAAAATTCAAGTTAATCAGTTTTAAAGTTATTTAAGACTTGTTAAGCGATAAGTGTTTCAAGACCGACTTTCATCATATCGGTAAAGGTTGTTTCACGCTCCTCAGCGGTTGTATCTTCTTCCAACACCAGACTATCCGAAATCGTCATCAAACTCAGCGCTTGGACTTGGTGTTTAGCAGCCAAATAATAGAGCGCAGCGGCTTCCATTTCAACAGCTTTCACCCCCATGGTACCGAGCTTAATATTTTTGTCAAATAGGTCTGAATAAAATAAATCAGCAGATAAAACATTCCCAACGTGCGTGATGACACCCATGTCTTTGGCGATGTGGTAAGCCGTATCTAGCAAGGCAAAATCAGCGATTTGGGGCAGATCATACTCAGGCCAATCATTTCTGACCATGCGAGAAGTTGTCGCAGCCGCTTGAGCCAGGACTAATTCACGAACGTGGACGTCTTTTGACAGCGAGCCAGCCGTGCCGACACGAATCAATTTCTTAACATCATATGCTGTTATCAATTCATGGGCATAAATGGAGATAGAGGGCATCCCCATCCCAGTCCCCATGACTGACACACGTTCGCCTTTATAGGTACCAGTATAGCCAAACATGTTCCGAATCTCATTGAACAAAACAGGATTTTCTAGGAAGTTCTCAGCGATAAATTTCGCACGCAAAGGATCCCCTGGCAATAAAATTTTATCAGCAATGTCGCCCTTTTGAGCAGCAATATGGATTGACATTAGAGTTCCTCCAAGATTTCCTTGATCAATGTTTTAAAAGTTTCTTTAATCCGTGTTGTCACTTCGACGACTTCTTCATGGTTGAGCTCAGCTTGTTTACCAGCTGCATGGTTCGTAATCGCAGAAATACCAAGGACGCGCAAACCTGAATGGACTGCGATGATTACTTCTGGTACAGTTGACATCCCAACAGCATCCGCACCGATTGTTTCAGCAAAACGAATTTCAGCCGGTGTTTCATAAGTTGGCCCAGTGAAGCCCATATAAACGCCTTCTTGAAGGTCAATGCCTGCACGGGCAGCCACGAGTTTTGCTGTCGCTTGATAAGCCTTATCATAAGCACTCGACATATCTGGGAAGCGAGGGCCGTAAGCGGCCAAGTTTTCACCGATGAGTGGGTTTTGACCTGTAAAGTTAATGTGATCATTAATCAACATCAAGGTACCAGGGCCATGAGTGACCCCACCTGCAGCATTGGTCACGACGATACCTGTCGCATCCAGCTCAGCCATGACGCGCACAGGGAAAGTCACCACATCCAAAGGGTTGCCCTCATAAAAGTGGAAACGCCCTTGAAGTGCGAGTACTTTTTTACCTGAAAGGGTGCCGTAGACCAACTTGCCAGCGTGACCAGCAACGGTCGATTTGCCCCAGTTGGGAATATCCGCATAGTCAATGACCACTGGATTTGAAATCTCATCTGCCAGCTCTCCTAAGCCTGATCCTAAAATCAAGCCAAAGTCAACATTTTCAACACCTTGTTTTTGTAGGAAAACAACAGTTTCCTTTATTTTTGCCATCATAGTCATGATTATTTTAAGTCTCCTAAGAATGATTGTCCGTTTTCAGTCGCAGCGACGCCAAAGTTTTCAGCAACCGTTGCTGAAATATCCGCATAATGCCCAACCTTTAAAACACCTTGACCTGTAAAGGCTTTGCTGTAAGCCAGCAATGGGACATACTCACGCGTGTGGTCTGTGCCAACATAAGTTGGGTCATTGCCATGGTCAGCTGTAATCAGCAACAAATCCTTATCACCCATTGCATCATAGATTTCAGGCAATCTGGCATCAAATTCATTGATGGCATTGCCGTAGCCTGCGACATCACGGCGGTGACCGAAAAGCGCATCAAAGTCAACTAAGTTCGTGAATGAGAAACCAGTTTCAAAATCTGGCAGTTTCAGCGTTTCAATCAAACGATCAACACCCGCCATATTGCTTGCCGTGTGCCCCATATCATGGTTAATGCCAACACCATTGAAGATGTCATTAATTTTCCCAACAGAGTAGACCCCAACGCCTGCTTCATTAAGGCTGTCTAAAACAGTATGACCGAAAGGTGACAGGGCATAGTCGTGACGATTAGGCGTCCGCGTGAAGTTACCCGGTGTGCCAACATAAGGACGGGCAATAATCCGGCCAATCATGTAAGGGTCGTCCAAAGTAATCGAACGGACGTATTCACAGATTTTATAGAGTTCTTCTAAGGGAATAATATCTTCATGCGCTGCGATTTGCAAAACTGGATCGGCTGACGTATAAATAATCAACTCTCCCGTTGCCATTTGGCGCGCACCGAAGTCATCGATGACTGCAGTACCAGAATAAGGGATATTGGCTTCACGGATGATTTTACGACCTGAAAAAGCTTCGATTTTTTCAAGTAAATCTTCAGGGTAGCCTTCAGGGAAGACACGGAAGGGAACTTGAATGTTCAAGCCCATGATTTCCCAGTGACCTGTCATCGTATCTTTACCGCGTGACACTTCTTCAAGTTTTGTCGCATAACCCGTCAACTGGTCTGTGGCAACTTGCTCAACACCAACAAGGGCTTTGTCGCGTGGAATACGACCTAAGCCAAGTTTTGCCATGTTTGGCACGTTGAGCGCAAAGTGCTCTGAAATGTGACCGAGTGTATCTGACTGCGTATCATTGGCATCATGGTTGAAGAATTCAGCTGCATCTGGTGCAGCACCGATTCCAACTGAATCCATCACGACTAAATGAATCCGATTAAATTTTGACATATGAGCCTCTTTTCTAATATCTAAAAAACAGTGCTTGAAAACTAGCACTGTCTCTTATATTGCTAAATCTTATTTTTCAGGGACAGTAATTTTACCTGATTTAATGTCATCGTAAGCTGCATCAACTGCTTTTTTAGCATCAGAAGTCAAGTTATCATCAGCTAGACCAACAGCACCTTCTTTGATCCCATAAACAACGTGTTTCCCGCCTGGGAATTTACCGGCTGCTGTTTCTTTACTGATGTTTTGAACGGCTTCGCCAACACCTTTAGTTGATGAAGCAAGGACGAAGTTGGCTTTTTTACCATCTTTAGAGGTATAATTCCCCTCATCTTTTTGGTCACGGTCAACACCGAGAACCCAAACCTTGTCCGCTTCTTTTTTCTCTTCGTTCAATGATTTGGCTTCAGAGAAGACACCTGCACCAGTTCCGCCAGCTGCTTGATAGATGATATCCGCACCACCAGCATATTGTGTCGCAGCGATTGTTTTACCTTTGGCAGGATCAGCGAATGAACCTGCGTAGTCAACTTGTACTTTGATTGATTTATCAACAGATTTCACACCTGCCTCAAAACCTTTTTCGAAACGTGAAATCACTTCACCTTCCATACCACCGACAAAACCAACGATTTTCGTTTTAGTTGTTTTGGCAGCCGCAACACCTGCAAGGTAAGCTGCTTCTTGGTCTCTAAATGTTGCTGAAGCGACATTTTTTTGACCTTCAATGACATCATCAATCAAAACGTAATTGACTTCAGGATTGTTTTTAGCAGCTTCATCAATCGCATTGTGAAGGGCAAAACCGATACCATAGATCAATTTGTAGCCACCAGATACGGCACTGTCAAGATTTGTCGTATAATCAGATTCACTAGCCGATTGGAAATACGTGTAGCCTTTATCTTTAGATAAATTGTTGGCTTTTCCCCAAGCTTGTAACCCTTCCCAAGATGATTGGTTAAAAGACTTATCGTCGACACCACCCGTGTCTGTAATAATCGCAACTTTTAAGTCAGTTTTAGCTTTAGCTGAACCTGTACTTTTGTCACGACTACCACAAGCGGCAAGAGACAAGGCTGCAACAGCAGCTAAACTAACACCAATTACTTTTTTATTCATTAAAATGAACTCCTTCAAATTTTGGCTGACACATGCGTCAGCTAGGCAACAGTGTGTTTTTTGAAACTCTACTTTAATTTTAACGTAACTCGCGAAAATTGACAACTATTTGTCGCTTTTTTTTGCTAATAAAACTCTAATTATCAGATTTTTAATCCAAATTTTTAAAATGATAAGGTAACAAGTCGCCAACCGTCGTTTTTTTGACCTCACCTGCTTTTGAAAAGAGCCAAACTGGCATCTCATCCGAGCAAAATTCGGTCAAAACTTGCCGGCATGCACCACACGGCGAAATCGGTTCATCAGTCTCGCCATAAATGCCAATCATCTCAAATTCACGGACACCACTTGAAACAGCTTTAAAAATTGCCGTTCGCTCTGCACAATTGGTCAAGCCAAAACTGGCATTTTCGATATTGCAGCCTTGAAAGACCAGACCATTTTTCGCCACTAAGGCAGCACCCACTGGAAAGTGGGAGTAAGGCACATAAGCCACACTTGCTGCTTCTCTTGCCTGTCTAAAAAGCTCAGTATCCATTACCATCAGCAACATTTCCTTTCATAATCTCAACACCATTTGACGTCCCGAGGCGCGTCGCACCTGCTGCAATCATGGCTTCGGCATCCGCAATCGAGCGCACACCACCTGATGCTTTAACGCCCATATCAGGACCAACTGTTTGACGCATGAGCGCAATATCTGCCACCGTTGCGCCAGCTGTTGAGAAGCCAGTAGAGGTTTTAACAAAGTCTGCCCCCGCACGAACAGCGGCTTGACAAGCTTTGACTTTTTCTGAATCTGTCAATAAAGCTGTTTCGATAATGACTTTTGTTGTCACAGTTTTCGATGCGTCGACAACGGCTTGGATGTCTGATTCAACTAAGTCCCAGTCGCCGTCTTTTGCAGCGCCGATATTGATGACCATGTCGACTTCATCTGCCCCATTTTTTATAGCCTCAGCCGCTTCAAAAGCTTTCACCGCAGACGTATTGGCACCCAAAGGAAAACCGATAACCGTGCAGACTTTCACATCTGTCGCCGCTAGTTTTTCAGCCGCAAAACTGACCCAGGTCGGGTTGATACAGACACTCATGAAGTCATATTGAATGGCTTCATCGATGATTTTTTGAACCGTCGCTTTCGGTGTCTCAGCTTTTAAAACGGTATGATCGATGTATTTATTTAAATTCATTTGATAATCTCCACAATTTCTTTAATCTCTATTTTGTCATCTGAAATGCTGATGGCATCTCGTAACACTTGACTTTCCTTGTCGGCATCAAAATCGGCTTTATTATACAAAATCTCGAAAAGCGGCTCGCCGATTTCGACGGGTTCTCCAATTTTCTTGAAAATTCTAAGTCCGGCGTCGAGGTCCAAGGCGTCTGACTTAACGGCACGACCTGCACCTGCTCGCATGGCAAGGAGACCAGCGCTCAGGGCATCAAAACTGGTGATATACCCCGCCTGCGTGCTGACCACCGTTTTGGAAAAGCGCGTGTCATGCTCTGGCGATGTTAGTAATTCATTGACATCACCACCTTGCGCGGTAATCATTTGCTTGAATTTAGCCAAGGCTGCACCATTAGACAGATTTTCTAAAATAGCAGCTAGCGATTTTTCAACGCCAGCTAAACTGAGCATGATTTGTGCCAGTTCAGCGATAAACTGTCTGAGTTCTGGGCTACCACCCCCTTGCAAGACGGACAGGCTTTCTGCAATTTCTAGGCGATTGCCAATGGTCGTGCCTAGCGGTTGCCGCATGTCTGTAATCACAGCGACGGTCTTGCGTCCTACGGCATTGCCCAAATCTACCATGGTTTGCGCAAGTAGGCGGGCATCTGTCATATTTTTCATGAAAGCACCACTGCCAACCGTCACATCAAGCAGAATCGCATCGCTCCCTGCGGCGATTTTTTTCGACATAATCGAGCTGGCAATCAAGGGAATGATGTCGACGGTCGCAGTCACGTCACGTAGAGCGTAAAGCAGTTTGTCGGCTTTGACCAAGTCATCCGACTGACCAATCACCGAAATGCCGATGGCCTTGACTTGCTGGACAAAATCGGCTTGCGTGCGCTCGACTTGGAAACCGTGGATACTTTCGAGCTTGTCAATCGTCCCACCCGTATGCCCCAAGCCACGCCCACTCATCTTGGCAACGGCAACGCCAAAACTGGCAACGAGTGGCGCTAAAATCAGCGTGACTTTATCGCCAACACCACCCGTTGAATGTTTATCGACTTTGATGCCAGGAATTTCAGATAAGTCGATTTGCTCGCCTGTCGCCACCATCGCCATGGTTAAATCTGCGATTTCAGCTTTGGTCATGCCTTGGAAGTAAACCGCCATCGCCCAAGCTGACATTTGATAATCTGGAATCTCCCCTGTTGCATACTGGTCAATCAACCAAGTCGTTTCAGCCTTGGTCAGTGCCAAACCATCTCGTTTTTTCTGAATGATGTCAATCATTCTCATCACGCCACCTCACTTCATTTATCTCTAGCAGTTTCTCGTGAAATCAATCCATTTTGTCTGCTTTTTTTATGACTCGTCAGGCTTTATTTTATCATATTTTTCTGGAAAATGGAGGTGATAACTAGTAATTGATTGTTATAAAATAAAAAAACAAGTCCATGATAAGATAGACTTGCTTGAGTTTTGGTCATCAGACCTTATTGATTGTCAAAACCATTTTCGATTTTAGCTTCGTCATTTTCAACAAAACCAAAATCACTGATTGGGGCATATTTGAACTTCAGTTCGCCTAGGATGTCTTTTTTAGGAATGGCACCGAATTTTCGGCTGTCATCTTGAACATCTCTGGCGTCATTTAAAATCCAGTAGCTGTTTTTGCCCAGTTCATCCACACGAAAATCTGTTGTAAAATCTTCATCATGCGTTTTTATATAAGCGGTTTGATTCTGTTTAATGTAGGGTTCTTTCAGGATTTTCTGATTGACATAGACGATATTATCCATGGCAACGACACTTTGACCGGGCGTGCCAATAATCCGCCCGACATATTTTTTGCCATTATGACGGTAGGCAACTAAATCAAGATTGTCAAGTTGCGTGCGTTTGATGGCAAACACTTGCGTTTTCTTGGGCAGGATAGGCGCCATATTGTTATTATGAATGCGAATTGGCTCCAGAACAAAAAGTCGCAAAACGGTCAACACTGCGACAATGATGACGCCAATCAAAATATTTCGATATAAGTCTCTCTTAACCATTTAACTCAAACTTTCTAAAATAAAAGCGACTGCGTCACACTTATTTCCTTGTGATTTTTTGGGAAATCGGCTTATAAAGCCAGATTATAGCTTTTGATAGCTTCTTCCAAAGCTTCTGGATAGGCTTTGAAAGTCTTGATATGTTTGCCATTGACAAGCACATCAAAGCTATCATCAGCAGTATTTTTAATCTCAGCGACCGTTTTTTTACCAACCGTTAAAAGGACGCCATCTTTACTATCAGAAATTTGAATTTCTGTTTCTTTTTTCTTACTCATGTTCCCCATTATATCTGAAAATGTCGTTTTTTTCAAGTCAGGTGGGTTTTGACTGTTAGGCTTCTCTGTTTTTTACTTCTATTTCTCTCAGCCATGCGTCTGGAGAGGTGGCATCCGGCTAAAATTGCCATCAAAAAAGCCTAAGCGATACGCACTTAGACTTTAATGGATTAGGCATTAAGTTCTGCCAAAATCCCTTTGATTTGTTCTTTAGTATGCACACCTGCAACTTGTTTGACCACTTCGCCATCTTTTTTGAAAAGAAGGGTTGGAATACTCATCACACCAAAAGATTGTGGTGTTGCTGGGTTTTCGTCCACATCCATTTTCACGATTTTGAGTTCGCTTTCGTCCAGTTCTTCTGAAAGTTGGTCAAGAATCGGTGCTTGCATGCGACAAGGTCCACACCATGTCGCCCAGAAATCTACAAGTACGATGCCATCTTTTGTTTCTTCTTGAAAAGTTGCATCTGTTACTTCTACTGCCATTATGATCACCTCTATTTGTTTGATTAGCTCTATTTTACCTTAATTTTTAAGCTTTGTCTTGAAATTTGCATATAAATTGTGTGGCAGCGCAAAACTATTATTCTATATTCTTCAAAGCGTCAATCATATCAATCTTCTTCAGGCTAAAATGCGTGATGATATTGACAATCAGCGTGAACGAAACCGTCAAGGATGTCGCAAAAACAAAACTAATGGTATTGACATGTGAAACAAACATCAAGGTGTCTGTTTCACAGGTGCTGATGATGAAATGACACAGATAAACACCGCTAATCAAGCCGAGAATAATCCCGACGAGGGTGAAAATCGTATTTTCTTTGGTAATATAAGCATCTGTCTCCTGATGATAAAAGCCGAGGACTTTCAGCGTGGCAATCTCACGTTTGCGCTCGCTGATATTAATCGTTGCCAGATTATACATGACGACAAAAGCCAGAATCGCTGAGGAGACAATTAAAATCAAGACGACAAGATTGAGTGAGGTCATGGTGTCATTAATCATGGTTACTGTTGTTTTAGAATTAATGACATTTGCGACTGACGGATGGGTCATAAGCGCAGCATCAAACTTTTGGTCAGCTTGCGCCGATAATTTGTCTTTCAGTTTAATCGCGATGATATTGGTCTCATAAGTACCAAAAATATCTTGAGAAACGCTTTTAGGCAAGTAAACATAATTTTGGATATAATTTTCCACAATCTTGCCGACTTTTATCTGATGTGTCTGGTCTCGATTATCTTTGAAGGTAATCGTATCCTTTTCTTTAACCTTTAATAGCTTGGCGAGTTTTTGGCTGACAATGGCTTGGTTCCCTGTCAAGGGAACGACTTGTTTATCTTGGTTAATGTCGTTTAGGCTGATGACTTGTTTGAAAGTTGTCCTATCATCTGGGACGACGACTGTGACATCATAGGCTTTACCGTGGCTTGACACTTCTTTTGTTGCCATCGATATATTGGCTATGTGGGCGATTTGTTCATCTTGCGATAAAGCATTTAGCAGTGTCTTGTCATCTGTACTTGCTTTTAGGGCCACGAGTTTATCGTATCTGAACACATGGTCATACTGATAATTTACAATATCTGTGATGGCGTCTTTGAGTCCAAATCCTGCGAGTATCAGGGCGGTACAACCTGCAATGCCTAAAATCGTCACGGTCGCTCGTGTTTTATAGCGAAAGAGGTTACGCATGACGATTTTATTTGAAAAACTGAACCTGTTCCACATGATAGGCACGTACTCAAGCAAAATGCGCTTGCCAGCCTTGGGCGCTTTGGGGCGCATCAGAATGCTAGGCGTGTAAATGAGTTCACGGTAAACAGCGATTAGGGCGCCACCACAAATGCAAATCAGCGCAATCGCAAGTCCTGTGAGACAATAGCCAGGCTGGAAAAGCACGATGAATTTCGGTATGGCAAAAAGCGTCGTGTAGATATTCCAGATGAGGCGGGGAATGAGGTTCAGCCCGATGACCATGCCAATCACGCCACCAACCAAGGTTGCGACAAGTGAAAAGAGGACATATTTCAAGGCAATCGCAGCATTTGAAAAGCCTAGAGCTTTTAGCGTGCCAATCTCACTTCGATCTTCTTCCACCATTCGCGCCATGGAGACAAGGCTAATCAAGACTGCAATCACATAAAAGACGACTGGGAAAACACGCCCGACTTTGGCGATACTTTTGGTTGCATCAATGAAATCCTTATAGCCCGCATCATCTTGGCGGTCAGTGATGTACCATTTGGCAGGTGGCAAGCTATCGCGCTTGACCTGTCCCGACGCTAAGGCAGCTGGCGTCAGGTCGTCTGCATAGACAGTTTCAAACCGCTGCTTTTCTTGCGCCCTTTTAATGCGCTCAACTTCTTTTTTAGCTGCTGAAATTTTGTCCAAATAAACCGTCTGGCTTGTCATCTCTTGCTTGGCACCTTTGACCGTCAGCGCAATCGCACTATAGACCTCCTGCTTAAACACGCTGGATTTGACATACATAAAGTAGTCGATTTTACCATCTCCAAGCGTCGTCGTACCCCGATGAACCTTAGAAAAATAAAGCGGACTTTTAACCGTGCCCACGATTTTGAAAGTTGATTGGGTCAACTCTGGATCAGTCATTTTGATTGACTCGCCAATCTTGACCTTATTTTTCGTTAAATAGCCTGCCTCGACGACAATTTCACTGTCTTTTTGGGGCAAACGACCTTTGACTAGCGTGAGTTGATTGCGCTTCTGGGGCAGACCCATGACTTTGGCAATGGCGGTCTCATCATTTTTAGTCGCTGTTTTTTGGGGAACGGCTGGCTCAATGAGCGCATCTTTTGCGTATATCCCTTGAACACTGTCGATGTCCGCTAATTTTTCAAGACTTGCAACATCTGACTTGCTCAACCCCAGCGTAGACTGAATTTGCAAGTCATAAGCCTGGGTTTGATCTAAATAAGTGTCTAAAGTCGACAGCATATCCTGAGAAGTCGAGCTAATGCCCGCATAAAAACCGACACCCAACAGCGCCATACAAAGCAAAGAAATAAAACGTTTAGACGACTGGGTCATCTTACGGCAACTACTGATGATGAGAGATTTATTTTTCATCGGCTTACCACTCTATTGCTTCAACTGCTAGAGGCTGATCATTTTTTTGGATGGCCTCAACGCGACCATTTTTAAATTTGATAACCTTATCAGCGATTTGACCGATGGCACTATTATGCGTGATGATGATGACGGTGATTTTTTCCTGTCGACAGGTGTCCACAAGTAAAGACAGAATTTGTTTGCCCGTATGATAATCTAGCGCACCAGTCGGTTCGTCACATAAGAGCAATTTGGGATTTTTTGCCAGCGCTCGCGCAATGGCGACCCGTTGTTGCTCACCACCTGAGAGTTGGGCTGGAAAATTATTTTGACGCGCAGCTAAGCCGACTTTTTCAAGTGTTTCTGCTGGTGAAAAGGAATCTTTGGTTAATTGAACTGCCATTTCTACATTTTCAAGTGCAGTTAGATTTTGAATTAGGTTATAAAATTGGAAAACAAAACCGATATCATTTCGGCGGTAGTTAATCAGCGCTTTATTTTTCAGCTGTGTGATGTCAACACCATCGACCAAAACTTGACCACTGGTGGCGGTATCCATACCACCCAAGATATTCAGTGCTGTGGTTTTACCAGCACCCGAAGGCCCTAAAATACAGACCAACTCGCCTTGCGCAATCTCAAACTGGGCATGGTCTAGGGCTTGAATACTGATCTCTCCCATTTGGTAAGTTTTTACAATATCGTTAAATGCTATATATGCCATTTTTAACCTCTATCTTCATCTAAACCGTTTTCATTCATATGACTTACTTTAAATTATAGGGCATTATGGCTATTTGTCAACCATTTCAGGCAGGAGGCGTTTTTGAGACAAAAAATAAGACTTGCGTCTTACTTCATTAGACAACCTTGGTCGTCCAGTCTTCACAGTTGATAATGTCGGTTGCGATGTCTTGGTAAAATTCGGGTTCGTGGCTGACCATGAGGATGGTGCCTTTATAGGCCTGAAGGGCGCGTGTGAGCTCGTCTTTAGCATCCACATCCAGGTGATTGGTCGGCTCGTCCATGACCAGGATGTTAGACTCATGGTTCATGATTTTACCGAGGCGAAGTTTAGACTGCTCACCACCAGATAAGACGTAGACGCGACTCTCGATTTGCTTGGTGCCAAGGCCACATCTAGCTAGGGCTGCACGCACTTCGGCTTGATTGAGCGTTGAAAACTCATCCCAGTAGTCGTCCAAAACTGTTTTTTGGCTCGGCGTTTTGTCTTCCTGCGCAAAATAGCCAATGATTTGGAACTCGCCCTGTATGACTTCGCCTGATAAGGGTTGAATTTCCCCCAATAAAGATTTGAGTAAAGTTGATTTTCCGATACCGTTCGAGCCTGTGAAGGCGACTTTCTGACCACGTTCCACTAGCATATTAATCGGGCTAGAAAGCGGTTCTGACGCGTCATAGCCCAAAACTAAATCCTTGGCTTCAAAAATCAACTTGCCAGATGTGCGGCCTAATTTGAAGTCAAAACTCGGCTTGGCCTTTTCCTGAATGGTCTCGACAAAGGTCATCTTGTCCAACTTCTTCTGGCGCGCCTTAGCCTGACCAGATGTTGCGACATTGGCTTTTTTCTTGGCGATGAACTCTTTGAGTTTCGCCGCCTCAGCTTGTTGGGCATCCGCCAGTGAAGCCAGCTGTTTTTTCTTCTCCTCGAAGAGGCGCTCGAAATTGTGGTAATCGCCCACATAACGGTCGATTTTCTGCTGGTTGACATGGTAGACGATATTGATGACGTCGTTCATGAAGTCAACATCGTGAGAAATCAAGACAAAGGCATTTTCATAGGTTTGCAAGTAATTTTTCAGCCAGGTAATGTGTTCTTCGTCGAGGTAGTTGGTCGGCTCGTCTAGGAGCAGAATGTCTGGTTTTTCAAGTAAGAGTTTACCGAGCAGGATTTTAGTGCGTTGACCACCTGAGAGATCCGCCACATCTTTATCGAGTAAGTCACCAAGACCCAAACCACGCGCGATTTCATCAACCTTAGCATCAATCAGATAAAAATCTGAATTGTCTAAAGTATCTTGCAAGTCCGCTGCTTTTTCAAGAGCTGTGGTCATCTCATCATCAGACATGTCACCCATACGTGCATAGATGTCGTTCATCTCGCTTTCAGCGTCCAAGAGATACTGGAAGGCTTCTGATAAGGCTTGACGCGTCGTTTTCCCTTTACCAAGCGCCGCGTGCTGATCCATATAACCGACCCGGTGTTTGCTTGACCAAGTGATTTTGCCTTCGTCTGGCTGCAAGTTGCCAGTAATGATATTCATGAAGGTTGACTTACCCTCACCATTTGCCCCGACAAAGCCGATATGTTCGCCCTTTAATAGGCGAAAATTGACATCATCAAAAATCGCACGATCGCCAAAGCCATGGCTCAGTTTTTGAACGGTTAATATACTCATCTTTGCTTTTGTTTCTCCATCTGTTTCCAAGTTTGCTTTCTCTATTTTAACAGAATTTTTTGGAATGGGGAAGATATGGAGAAATTTTGGGAGATTAATACTGACTTCAGGCTAATTTAAGTATATATAGTTACCGAATTGCTAGTTGGTTATTTATAACTTTAGTGTAAAACAAAAAAGCCCTAAAAATAGGACTTTTTAAAACTACTACATATCAAATACATTGTAGGTGTCATATGTCTTAATTAAACTCGTAATTGCTACTTTTATCAACACATATAACATAACACCTACTATCAACCAACCTATAACAGGTAAAGCTGGGAAAAATAACCATGCTGCAAATATCATGCCAATTATCAAATCGCCGTACGTATTATAAAGTTTAATAGTTGCTAAAATATAGATAGCAATTATTGCAACCAACACTAAAACTCTGAGCCATGCAGCTTGTTTTTTAGACATTGCTTACCTCCTTCCGTGATTTCGAAATATATTATCACGCTTCTTTATTTAACGATAGTTAAGCTAAGTGTAGCTTATCTCTGATGGCATCCGCAAGTGTTTGAGAAAAATTCAGCCCTTCATTAATACCTGCATCATTGAGGTACGAAGGAATTGTTAAAGTTTTCTTGACTGGCGTTTTATCTAGCTCTCGTCTATATCTGTCAGGGTCAATATCAACCAAAGTGACAACATCAGAATCCTCAGCCTTAAAGCTGACTTGTCCTGCCTCCGGCAAAGGATGATCCAATGAGAAAGTACCGATGTAATCTCTTGCCATCACAATGGCATCAGCAAGACTGACACCTTGCGTATAGCCGTCAAGGTCAGGAATATAAACAAGATATTTATAATCAGATTTTTCTTGGTCATCAAAACTGATGACCGTTGGGAATGCGATTGAATGAGACATCAAAAGACCTCCTTTCAGGTCATGGGCTACTTACAGCCCGTTGCGTTTGAGTATAGCTTTTGCAAGCCGTTCGTTAATTTCAGGATGGCGCGGGATTTGTTCTTCCCTTTCGCCGTTAGTCCAGACATCATGATTGCCACCGTGACGTTTGAGCCACCAACCACCTTTTTTAAACTTTTTCTCTACATCTCTTTTCTTCATGCTCTGCCTTTCCTTACCTTATGTCATCATTATATCACGTATTAATCACGTAGTCAAGTGTTTGCACGTAAAAAATGCGTGTAAATATAAAAAACATCACATTTCTGTGATATTTCCTTATAACGCATTAATAAAGTCAGCTAAATCGACAACAGCCTCACGCGCATCCGTTTCGATTTTGCTATCAGCATCCAAAACTTTCACCGCTCGAATCCGTCAGCCCATTAAATTGAAGGCTACTGCATGGTCATAAGCGATTTAAAGAAAGATAAGATTTTCTTTTTAACCTCACCAACCGTTACTTAGCCTTTTGGTCTTCGTCATCATCCCCACATGTGCGGGTAATATTATACCATGCGTAATCGGACAGGGTGTCAGACACTCTACACCGACTTACTAAATTAGCTGTTTTCAGATAACGAATTTGTTATCTGGTTTCAAATAAAAAAGACTAGATTTCTCTAGTTAGTGATGATCACTTTATATTTGCCAAAAAATCCATAAATCTAGCTTCATCTTTAGCAGAAAGATAGCTTACAAAATTTATCACAACATATTCTTCTTCAACCTGTCTAATTTTAAAAGTATCAATCCAGGATGGCTTATCTAAACCTGAATAAGCCCAATCTTTAATTTCAAAATATTTAGATTGATAATATTCAGATTTCGAACTGTATTGACTTGTAATGTTAAAGTAACTAATAATCTGGTCATCAAACTTCAAAACAAAGGCAGGTCTGGTCTTTGAACCAAACTCCCTGCCTTCGTTATACGCTAGATTAGCAATCATAATACTATGCTCTCTAATATCTTTAGTCATCAAAAAAATCCTTTATATCCTCTTTTTTAGATAAATCTAGTTTTTGAATTTGAGAATTTTGGAAAGCTAAATCAGTAATATTTTTTCTAGTCTCTATTCTACCCTCAGTAAACCAATCAGCAGGATAAGGAATAGTAGTCTCACTATTTTTTAAAGACAACGGCACTTCTTGTTCGTATGCTGTTTTAGTAATAAACATTTTAAGAGCAGTTGAAACATCAAGACCTTGGCGCTCGAAAACTTTTTGAGCCATATCTTTTATTTTATCATCAACTCTTGTAGAAATTTGTATAGTAGTCATAACATATCCTCCTTAACTAACTTTATTATATCACAAATTGTGGTTATATGTTAGTAAATGTTTTCAATTTAAATTAAAAATTATCTGCTCTAAACCATCTATAAAAGAAAATGAGTACGGAAAACTCTTATAGATAGTTTACAACAGACATAATGTCTATTGTAATTTTCACAAGAAACAAATAGAAGATCCCCGCATGTGCGGGTAATATTGATATAATTGTCTCAATATAACTCCTTTGCGAGGATCATCCCCGCATGTGCGGGTAATATTGATCGTGATAATAACGACAGTAAGCCTACCCGGGATCATCCCCGCATGTGCGGGTAATATGTTTTTATAACAAACATAGCATTATTA
This sequence comes from Pseudolactococcus reticulitermitis, assembly GCF_002260845.1. Classification (GTDB taxonomy): domain Bacteria; phylum Bacillota; class Bacilli; order Lactobacillales; family Streptococcaceae; genus Pseudolactococcus; species Pseudolactococcus reticulitermitis. The sequence continues at coordinate 130,158 of NZ_BEDT01000001.1, forward strand.
AGACTAGGATCATCCCCGCATGTGCGGGTAATATTCGGACACTTTCATGGCGACGAGAAGTTCATCAGGATCATCCCCGCATGTGCGGGTAATATGACAGAGATTTTAAGCTAGATGACACACTTGTAGGATCATCCCCGCATGTGCGGGTAATATTTATAAACGTTATTTATACAATGTTGCCAATCAGGATCATCCCCGCATGTGCGGGTAATATTTGATATGACCAAAATTTCATTAAAATCAGATAGGATCATCCCCGCATGTGCGGGTAATATTCAAATCCATGATCAACAACGACTGCTGCGCCAGGATCATCCCCGCATGTGCGGGTAATATGTTTCAAACTGCACATAATCGACTTGACGTTGAGGATCATCCCCGCATGTGCGGGTAATATTCTATTAAACTTCCAACAATTACAGAACCAGCAGGATCATCCCCGCATGTGCGGGTAATATTCAAAGCCAGAAACACTATCAAATGAGAAATCGGGATCATCCCCGCATGTGCGGGTAATATCTGATATTTTATCTTCATCAATGACAGATGATAGGATCATCCCCGCATGTGCGGGTAATATTTGAGGATTCTGACTTAAATACTTCTCTATCAAGGATCATCCCCGCATGTGCGGGTAATATTTATACAGAAATCAATTTTTCAACCGCAATGAAGGATCATCCCCGCATGTGCGGGTAATATAGCTCTGGAGAGCTTAAATTTGGCGACCATATAGGATCATCCCCGCATGTGCGGGTAATATAGTATGTATCGAAACAGAAGGCATTGTATCGTGGGATCATCCCCGCATGTGCGGGTAATATGGCTCCCCCCCTTTTTGTGTAGTTGTCAATATAGGATCATCCCCGCATGTGCGGGTAATATGTTGACTACCTCAGTTGGTTTAAGCGAGTGCCAGGATCATCCCCGCATGTGCGGGTAATATAAATACCCAAATAAGAGGATACCACTCCTTTTAGGATCATCCCCGCATGTGCGGGTAATATCCATGACACCAGTTTCGTTTATCATACGTGCCAGGATCATCCCCGCATGTGCGGGTAATATCTGATGTACTCTTTCATAACAGTTCCATCATCAGGATCATCCCCGCATGTGCGGGTAATATGTAACTTTATCAAATTTAAAGTTTGCGTCACCAGGATCATCCCCGCATGTGCGGGTAATATTTGCAGTATATGATCGAAAGGATAAACCAGATAGGATCATCCCCGCATGTGCGGGTAATATTATACTAATCTCTCTTTGTGTCTAACAATAATAGGATCATCCCCGCATGTGCGGGTAATATGGTCAGAGTACAATATTTGGATAGTATCTTGTAGGATCATCCCCGCATGTGCGGGTAATATGGCGATATAGTAAAAGGTTTTCCGATTGTCATAGGATCATCCCCGCATGTGCGGGTAATATACTAATCGATCCCTTACTTTTCAACGTCTTTTTTCAAAAAATTTTGAAATCCATTCACTTTTGTTGCTAATTCAGCCATCAACTTTGAATCCTCTAATGCTCGATGTGGCACATCTTCAAAAATCTCATAAGCTTTTAGTGCTGTTTGAAGTTTATAATTCCCAAGAAACATCTTTTCTTTCTTGACAAATTTCATCAAATCTATAAACTGATGATGATCAAAATTTGAAATATCATATTTCTTATTTGCGCTTTGAATAAAACTCTTGTCAAAATCAACATTATAGCCAACTAGTGGACTATCCCTGACAAATTTGGCAAATTCCTTCATTGCTTTTCCTATTTCCTGACCTTCTTTCAAAAGCAACTCATCAGTTATACCAGTAAGTTCTTCAATATATTTCGGTAACTGTTTTTCATATGATATCAAAATTTGAAACTCTGTTCTCATTTCCCCTTCAACTTTAACAGCACCAATCTCAATAATTTGATCACTCTTTGAATTAAGACCCGTTGTTTCCAAATCAAATACAACATAACTTAATGATGTATTGGTTAAAGAAGGCTTTTGTTTAGCAAACTTCTTAATTTGATGATATTTTGAGGCATTACTATATCCGAACTTCAAATGATTATCATCATGATGTAAATTTGGAGATAATACCAATGGTAAGCCATCGTAATCAATATTTACTCGGTTAGTTTGAAATGTGTCAAAATCATAACCTAGTTCATTTCGACTTGAATAACTCATTGTCACTTGACCACTTACAACACTTTCTGTGACACGCTTCCATAGCTTTTCCCTCACGCGCGAATTAAAATTACCTATATAAACGCCTGTTGAAATTTCTTGCATCCATTTAGTTAAATCTCCACGAAGTTTTGGCGGAGCATTTGTCACAGTAATAACAGTCATTGGCATAATGTATCACCCCTCACTGTAATTGATACCATGTTTAACATGTGCTTCTTTATCATCCCAAAGATTGATAATATCTGCTTCTATTGTTTCCATTTCAGGAATTTCCAGTAGATATTGTAAATCTTTTACAATTTGTTGCATGATTTTACCATCAACGAACGCATCCCTTACACGTCGCCTTGTAATCCCACCAATATCATCTTCTTTATCAAATTCATATGCTACTTCAAAAGCGATTGGAATAGTCGTTTGTGCCTTATAGAGGTCAGCGATGTCATAAACAAAAGACAGATCGTGCCCAACGTGAACAAATCCAAGACCTGGAGAAATTCCCAATGCAACCATAACGCTATAACATACACCGTACAATGCAACATGAGCAGCACTAAGCGCTTGATTAATAACCGTTCCGTCTTCAAAGTTATCAGGATTATAGTCACGACCAGACCATTCTACCTGATATTTTTTCGACTGTTTTCTATAAATACTTCTAATTCTCGCACCTTCTCTACCACGTAGTTGCTGAAGGGTTAGACTTGAAACATCTTCATCTGGAAAACGCATTTGATACATTTTTTTAGCTATGTTAAGTTTTGTACGCGTGTTACTAACTAATTTCGCTTGTTTTTCCAAAAAGCGACTCGAATGTGATAGTGCCCGACCGTGAGCGTACTGACGAACGCCTCGTTCACCTACCCACACTACACTTGTACCCGTATCTCCTATTAATTCCATTGCGCGATGCGTGACATCAGTTCCTGGACCAAACAGTAAGACACTCGTCATAGCAGCTGGAATTCTTACGGTGCCACGTGAATCTAAAACAGTTATCGCAGAATCTTGTTTATTCACTTTTGCATGCTCAATATAAATAAAAGTAACCCGATCGCTAACACGCGGTAGCTCTTGTAGCTCCGTCTTCTTTGCACCAATCTGTTTTTTCATTTAATCACCTATGGGAATAACAGTCATTAATCCAAATCCATATGCTTTTTTCTTACCCAATCCCTTGACTAATAATGTTTTAAATTTATCGATGTCCGTAATTGTAAGATTACCTTCATAAGTTGTTTTACTTAATCTAGGTGTTTTTCCAGATTTGTGCTTAAAATTGACAAATTCATGATTTACTACTGAAAACTCACCTTCCTTAAGCATAAAGCCATTCTTTTTAGATCTCGCAATTAAAAACTGTTCCTGCTGTTCAATTGTCACGTGTGGCATGACACGACCACGTTGACCTGGTATAAATTTAGAAATAACTGGATTTGCAACAAGTCTAAAACGAACTTTTTCTCCAACTTTTAGCTTATCAATAAAAGGCTGATAATTTTTGCTTTGACCTGTTTGATTAACGCCATACTTTTCTAACTTTTCAAGTTCAGGTTTTTCTTCACTAACTAAAAGCAAATATTGCTTTTGATTGATTTTGTCAATACGCCATAGCTTACGTGGAAAATGACCATTTTCGTTAAAAATTTGATTTGGAAAACTGTCCTCTACCCATGCATGATAAGCACCTACATGTGTTAAATCACGCATTTTTTGGCGGTTTTTAGTATCAATTTCTACTCGCGATAAATACATCACAAACCTCCTTCAATAGCTGAAAACACATCATGCGTCGTTGCTATTTCTTTTTTTATCACTGAAATACGGATATGTTTGATAGGCCTAAAACCGTGCTGTCTTTTTTCTTGAGAAAATGAGATGACACGATCTCGTGGCATTAGAATTTCTCCGCTATCTAACAAATTCGCATCTGCATATAGGTCAAGTTGAGAAACATTTTTGTTCTTTTTTTGATACCATTTTGCCGCTTGCCACTCTAAATTTTTCAATACTGTAATTGGTGTTTCATCAACTTCACACATGAAAAAATCACTGTTCAACGGTAAAGAACGTCGCCCCATAAATGGTTGAAAGTAAGGCGATTTCAGCGCTTTAGCAACTTTTTGTATCACTGTTTCTTCTCCACTAATCGCAATAATAAACACAGCATCTTGTAGATAATATCGATGACTTACATAGGTACGATTAGGACTCCCGTCTTTTTTTATGGCATGTGCTGTATGAAAATCACGTAAGAGTTCACCTGGTTGATCGACTCTAACCACAAAATCCAACTGATTAAGCATTTGAATTTCATCATCTTGATTGCGTCGAAAACCAAGACTAGCTGCTATTATACCAATTATGGCACTTTTAGATGGATAACGCTGTGTTTGACGAGTTTCAAAGTGTGAATCAATGCCATATGCCTGTAAGGGACCAGCTAACTTTAATAAGATGGTTGTCATTTTTCAACCTCCCTATTTCAAATTTTCGTCTAAAATTTTACCTAATTGTCCCAATAAAGCATTAAAATCAGTTTGGTTATTTTCTTTTAAACCAATTGATAACGTCGATAACGGTGTATCCACAAATGTTTGAGCATCTTTTAATCCTTTTTCCAGTTGCTCAATTGAACGATTAATATAACCATCATCATTTTTAACTGGCGTTTCAAAAGCAGTTACTAAATTTACGGGTCTATCGCCGCGCAAAGTCACAACAACTGCACTTGGCAGTGTTTGATTGGCAAAGGTATTGACTTTGCCAGTCGGCATTGATTTTACAAATGATTCAACAAATAATATCAAAGCATTTACAGTCGCTTCTTTATTTTCGAGTTGTTTAATTAATTCATGGGCAGCAACATTAGCATAACGATATAGTGTAGATGAATTATATTCAATTATTCCTAAATGACCAGCTCCTGCATTATCTGCAGGAGACAAATCATCAGTCGCAGTAAAATAATCAAACTCCGTTTGGACAGCATGTGTTGAAATAGCGTGTGCTACTTGAGCAGATGCGTCTTCGTTTAGAGATTTATCATCAGCAACCATACGACCAAATAAAGCGATATCAATAGCCGGATTGTTTTTCAAAATAGCATGTAATTCTTTTTTATCAACGATGCCATCAATAGCAGCTTGAGCCAATTTCTCTGCTTGATCTGATCCCATAAAGAAAAGTGCCTTCAAACGATTATCTTTTGATTTTACACCCGCTTTATCCAAAATCTCGCTTGCCAGTTTAATTGCATCATCATCCTTTTTATTCGAATCTTTATCTTGAATTTTATTTGCGATATACTTAATAATATCTAGTGACCGAATACCAACATTCGCATCCGTACCATTTGCATTGAAATAATCTCTCATCGCTTTTTTCCAACTTTGAGAACTCACTCGTGCACGTGTCACACCACCATATTGTGCAGTTTTGGGACTTCCCGTATCATCTCGATTGATATTTGAGGGAGGAACGGCTTGAATTACGTGAATGTCTAAAAATAGGTTATGATTTGTCATGATTTTCTCCTTATTATTTGTTTATTTTTCTTTTTTTATATTTGAATAGTAACTTTGACCCCAACGCAATTTTACCCTATCCTCAGATCCATTTTGATACCAAAACAAATCATCGGCTAATTGTGCGTAAGAAATTTTTGCATTACCTTTTTTCAATAACTTAATCAAGTGTCTGAGATGATTACTTAGTTCTTCAAATGTACTTGATGCAATCATAGCATTAAACCTTCGGTCAATTGCTTTTGAATCATCTTTACTCCGTAAAGATTTTAATGACTGTCCGATGTTGTCCTTGCTATCCGGAAAATTAACACTCTCACTTTTACCTTGCTGATGCAAGGCATAGAATTGTAAACTTGTAAAAATCGCCTTTTCTTCTCTGGTTGGTTCCCCTGTACGACTTAAAAATGCTTCTGGTAATTCAGCAAAGACTTCCGGCCAAACCTCTACTGTTTGAGCTAAATTTTTGCCAATGGACTGACGTAATCGAGCTAAAGTCGCTTTACCCGAATTCGTCTGAGTTGTATTTACTAATCGCATTATAATGCGACCAGTGACATTAAAAACCGTGTCTATCATCTGCTTTCTTCCTCCTTTTCTTTAGGTAGATGCTCATTTAATTTCCAATTAAATCGATTATAAACTGTAAAAATATTTTTTACATGTGCACCATCTTCTATGCCAATAAAATCACGATTCCCAGCTGAATTAACTAATTTCTGTGCTTCCTTTTTAATTATCGTTCGTAATGTAGCACGCCATTCTTTAATTTTTTCTTCTTTACTATCATCAGGTTGGATACTTGAAAGCCAATCTCGAAATGGCATATCAACTTGAAAATAAGCTTCTTGCTTGACGCGATTAGCAAATTCATTCGAATTGAGATTTCTAATCGCTTTAATATCATTAGCAAATGTCCAGAGAACCCCATCCATCACATTTTTTATTTTATCTACTTCATTTGAAATAGAATTTAGCCATCCATCAGTTGCATCCGATATAATATTGCCAAAGCTAACGTTATCAAAAATCTCATTTATTGGATTCCAAGAAGTTGCATTCCCGTCATCTTCCATGCTAACTGCATTAAACTTCTGATGTTTTAATGAGATTTTTTTATCTTCCAAGTAAATCAGCCACTCAATTATCCCAGGTCGTCTTTGAGCTGAATTGTTAGGTGTGAAAGTAATACCAAATGACCGCCAAAACTGCTCATTTAAACTATGCTTTTTAGGCGTAAACGTGTCTTTATTGTCCCCAGTTTTATTAAAACGCCATTCAGTCATTAACTCTAAAAAATTATTTTGGTGATCGATTTCCGGTAACTTTATAATGGAAACACTAAAATCTTGATTTTCTTTAAAATCGTTAGGAATTGTTACTGCACGACTCCAATTAGTATAGAGTGCCGCAAGATTATCAAGCTTTCTCCCTTCTCTAAAACGATATAGCATCTTCTCATTGCTATCTTCTTCCCAAATTGGTTTTTGTACCTGAATATATTGTTCTTCAGGATGAATTAATGCTAAATTTAGCAATAAAGTATCAAATAAATTTTCACCTGATACATATACACCACCTAGATCATAAAGCCAACCTTTGGAAAGTTTTTGATTTTTATCTTGATTAGCAAATTTTACTTTATCTCCCGTCCCTGTAATACCTTGGTATAAAACGAGCCATCTTGCTACTTCACTTTTACTTAACTTGTTTTTTACATCGTCATGTTCTGGCGAAAAAAGAATGATTTTATTTTCGCTTTCAGAAAGTGTTCGTTTGATTGTCTTTCCAGAAATGTGATTAACTTTAGCTTTATTTCCGGGTAACTTCAACGTATCTTCTGTCACTTGATAAAACGGATAATCACTATCAAACAAATAAAATCGATCTCGCCATTTTTCAAGATATTCACCAACGATTTCGGGAAATGCTTTTGCTTCCCATAATTTTCGCCAAGTATCTAGCAAAGCATCTTGATAATCATCACCGTCATCATCTTTATCTACGGTTTTAGTCTGCCTATAGTTATCATCAAGTGCCACCCATTCATATTGCTCACCATCTGCATCAAAGCGTGAAAACACAGTATGCAAAACCGCTAGCAATAAGCGTAATATTGCAAAATCCTGCGTTGGCGTTTCTCCTGCTAAACTTTTATAGTCATGAGCATGCTCAAACAGTTCTTTTAACGAGACTTCCTCGGTGGTTCCTTTATCATCCGTCATCACACTTATCCAAGGTTCGTCTAATAAATTAAATTCAGCCATTCACTTCCTCCTTTTCATAGGTTAATCCAAGTTGTAAATCATAAGTCAATCTATAACCATTGAGTAAAAATTGATTATTTTCATCCAGAATAATCCCCAATGAACCTTTTAACCAAGACTGTATTTGCCAATCAAAAAGTTTCTTTTTATTATATATTTCAAGTTCGGATATGGTCTTATCAATCATCCGAATAGTAGACAAAGCTTGTGGCAAACGAATCGTATTTGTTGCCAGCCTTTTCGCATCAATTGAAAGATCAAGATCATTATCCTCGTCAACTAAAGAAATACCCGTTTTTGTTTTCTTAACTACAATTACTTCAATACTATCTGAAGAATCCCTAACCTGAGCACTGCCTCTTTCTTCTCTATCATCCGGATTAGGATTATTTAACCAACCAATTAAATTACCTTTATTAGGTTTGTTCGGGTTACTAAGTCTAAATGTTTTAGCTCTTTGTTCTTTACAATCTAAGAAGACTTCTTGATCATTCTTTGCTTTTAGATAGTCCTCACCTAAATCTATTTCATCTTTCGCATATGTTTCTTGAACGAGTACCGAAATATCAGAAGGAATGCGAATTTGCTCTGGTAAAAAGTGTTGCGTTCTCATTAACAAATAATCACCATACACTGCTTTTGAGCCAGAATTAAATTCAAATGTTTGACTTGTTCCAAGTACATAAAACTTCGGAATAGTCAGCTTCTCGGGTCGTTTAATCTCATGTCGATGTAAACGCCCAATCCTCTGAATGAGTAAATCCATAGGCGCTAAATCACTAAATAATATATCAAAATCAATATCTAAAGATTGCTCAATCACCTGTGTGCCAATGATTATCTTTTTATCAGGTCTTATGGCATTTTTTCCAATTTTAGACATGAGATTTGTCTCTTTATTAACGCGTTGGGTCGCTATAAAACTCGAATGAAGCAACTCGACATTCTCCAGACCAAATTGATTGCTGATTAAATGATAGAGTTCTTGTGCGCGCCTAACCGTGTTAACAATGATACCCGCAATTCCACCACCAGATAAACAGCCTTCCAATGTGCCTAATAGTTCATTATCGTCTAGTCTATGGATTTCAACTTGATAACCCTCTTGTTTTTCAAATTGGGTGACCTGTTCAATTTTATTACCATCGCTATAAGTAATTAAAGGATAGGCATTTTGTATAGCTAAATTATCTGGTTTAACTGCATCTTTCCATTTTTTACCAGTTCCAAGATAATAATTTTTAACTAATTCTTCCCGACGCTCACCTGGTAAAGTTGCCGATAAAATGACTACTGGCACGCCATAAGCTCCCATCCATCGGATGGCTTGATACAAAAATTGCCCCATGTAGGCATCATAAGCATGCACTTCATCAATCACAACTACTTTTTTACTCAGCCCAAGATGCCGTAAAGCCAAGTGTTTTTGCTTTAAAGCGCTTAATAAAAATTGATCAACTGTCCCGACAATAAAATCATCTAAAATACCCGTTTTTCTACCATGAAACCATTCATTAGTGACAATCGTTCCATTCTCTTCACCATCAATATCAATTCCTTGAGCCTTAGGAATTTTATCAAATTCATCATTAAGCGCTGCCTTGCCATGCAACAGCTCTAAAGATTGATTTTGTTTTGCATCTTCAGTTATATTGGCTAACCACTCTTTTATCCTTGGAAATATACCATTTGAAGTTGCTTGCGTCGGTAATCCAAAAAACATACCCGAACGACCAGTTTTTAGAGCTAGCTGCTCAATCGCGACTAAGGCTGCTTCAGTTTTACCCACTCCCATAGGCGCTTCTAAGATAAAAATACCTGGTTCACTAGCTTGTTGGATTGATTCCGATAATTTTGCTTGCACATCTCTGGGTTCAAATCCAAATCTATCTTTATATAATGTAACAACATCATCAAAATCTTCAGGCTGCCATATACATGTTTTAAACCATTTCTTAAATCCTGTTTGAATCCGTTCTTCTTGACTGATAGCGCTATCATCTTCGTCAATACCAATTAACGGGAAGTACGCCTCATTACTAGCAATCCAGTCAGCCATGATAAGCAAACCTTCTAAAATAACACAAGCACTTTGAGATAATTCGGGTATAGCTCTAGAATCTTTGAAATCAAATTTGGCTAGACCTTCATTAAAGATTTCTTTTTGAAGCACTTTCCATTTTTGGTGAATAGGGTCTGCTTCTTTTTCATTTTGAAAATAATTAGCTTCATAGCTTTCTAGCTGAACACTGACATCATGGCTACTTTCAACTGGTTTGCCATGATGCCCGCCGATAATAGATGAAAAGCTTTGGTTGACACCATAAGATTCAAGTAAAGCTTGTCCCGCTAGAGCATGAACTGATTTAGTCGGATTGGTTAAAGATAGTGTTGAGATACCAATAAAACCTTCTTTTTCCAATTTTTCTAGTAATTGTTTATCTAAGTCATCTGATCTGCTATAACTTTTTTTAGTCTGGAAAGCTGGTGTACACTTGGCCTGATCGTGAAGATAGCCCAATAGTTGTGTCACATTCTTAGCCTTTTCCTCGTCACCAACACTAGAAATGACTAAATTTTTTTGCCCTTTACTTAACCAGTGTTCCCACAACAAACCAATGACTGCTGCCGTATCATTGAGATGTTGAGCAAGTGGTAACCAATATAAGTCACCATCTTTTTCAACCTTCTTTGCCCATAAATGATTCATACAAAGCAAATCCCCTTAATATAATTCTCAAAAAAGCTATTTGATAAACTGTTTAATATACAGATAGACACTAGTTATTTTTACCACAATTATAACATTTTAAATTTAAAAAGTGTTATATAAATACAATTTTTCAAAAAAGTAAAACATTTAATAATTGGTCAAATAAAAAAACACTGATTCCTCAGCATTTTCAATACGCTCTATTTCAAGGTCACAATACTAGCCCCACTCCCCCCAGCATTCTGCGGCGCATAGGTATAAGACTTGACATGACGCGACCGTTGCAGGTACTCTCTTACCATATCCCGAATCACACCCGTCCCAATCCCATGGACAATCGTAATCTGATGAAGATTGGCAAGCAGCGCCTGATCCATATAGTCATCCAACATTTTTTGGGCTTCCTCGTAGCGGACGCCACGCAGATCAAGCTGGGCTTTGATATTAGAAGTAACCGTCTTTTTGACCGTCTTGGTTTTTGTTTTCTTAACGATTTCTTCTGGTTCAATCGGCTCAAACTCGGCTTCTGAGAGCTTGGTTGTAATCAAGCCCATTTGAACTTCCCAGCGACCGTCTTTTGCCAGTCTGACCAGATTGCCACGTTGATTATAGGACAGCACCAAGACTTCAACACCGGGTTTAAGCCCACGTTTGGCCTTGGCTTTTTTGAGGACTTTATTTTTCGATAAGTCGACAATTTCAGGTGCTAACTCGCCTAATTGGTGCTTGGCATCGATGATTTCATGCGGTTTTAAAAGCGATTTTTCCTGTAAATTTTTCAGGATATTGTCCGCCTCTTCAACCGCCACTTTAACAATATCTTGCGCTTCTTGGCGCGCTTTATTGAGCTCTTTTTCGCGGTCGCGGTTAAAGGTCTCGAGTGCCCGCGTTAAATCGTGGTGCAGAAGCTCATTGTCTTTTTCCAGCACCTTAATCTGTCTCGCTGACTCGGTCATCTCTTGATTTTTTTGTTCTAACGAGGCGATCATGACGTTGACATCGTGTTCGTCCTCGGTCAAAAAGCCTGCTGCTTCCGCCAAAATCTGAGTTGGCAAGCCTAACCGCCGCGAAATTTCCAGCGCATTCGAGCGTCCAGGTACACCTTGAACCAAACGATAGGTTGGGCGGAAGTTATCCAAATCGAAGGCCATTGAGGCATTCTCCACACCGTCTGATTCGACCCCATAGGCTTTTAACTCGGGATAATGGGTGGTGGCTAGCGTTTTCGCGTGTTTGCTTTTGAGAAAGTCTAGGATTGAAATCGCTAGGGCTGCGCCCTCTTTAGGGTCGGTTCCTGCACCGAGTTCGTCGAAGAGGACAAGGCTCTTGGCATCCACCTGATCCAAAATCTTAACGATATTGGTCATGTGACTTGAGAAGGTCGACAGGCTTTGGGCAATCGACTGCTCGTCGCCGATGTCAGCGAAGATTTCAGTGAAGATCCCGACTTGACTGCCCAGATCAGCCAGAATCGGCAGGCCAGACTGCGCCATCAACTGTGCGACACCCAGTGTTTTCAGGGTGATCGTTTTACCACCGGTATTGGGGCCAGTGATGACAATCGTTTCAAGTGTCTGGTCGAAAAAGAGGTCATTGGCGACAACGACTTTGGGATCAATCAAGGGGTGTCTTGCGGCATAAAGCTTAATGGCTTTATGGTCAGAAATAAGCGGCACTGTCGCTTTTTGGGCAACCTGATAACGATACTTGGCATTGATGAGATCAATCTGTCCGATTAGCCAAGTATTCTGGCGAATATCGTTAAGATGTGGCTTAATTGCTTCAGCTAGTTCCCGCAAGATACGCGCGACTTCATTTTTCTCTTCAATCTTCTTTTGGGCGATGTCGTTATTGAGCTGGACAACACGATTGGGTTCGATATAAAAAGTCTGACCTGAGGCGCTCATATCATGGACAATCCCGGGTACTTTATTTTTACTATCACTTCTGACAGCCAAAACAGGCCTGCCTTGGCGAATGGTAATAATACTTTCAGTCAAGTTAGCCTGAGATTTGGAGAGGAGTTCAGCCAGAATTTTCTTGACTTCCGCATCACCTTTTTTGATATTTTGGCGCAAGGTATAGAGTTTATCTGATGCGGTATCGGAAAGCGCGCCGGCAGCATCAATGACTTGTAAAATGCCTAAAAGATAAGCAACATCTACAAATTTATCAAGGGTCTGACCTAGAACTGGAAAGCTGACATTAACGGCTTGCTCAAAAAAACGCCGCGTTTCATTGGCTAAACGCAGAACTTTTTTGATTTTCGCAAATTCTTGACTGGCGAGACTGGCATCCAACTCAATTCGGCGGAGAATTTCCGTCAAATCTGCTGTATTGGACAAGGGGACTGGACCATTTTCTTGAACAATCGCACCAAATTCTGACAGTTCGTCAAACCATTTCTGGATGCGCACTTTGTCAGAAATGGGCGATAGATGTGCCATTTCAGTCTGACCTTGTGATGTCGATAAGGACTGCGCAACTTGCGCTTTAATCTGATCAAACTCTAAAATGTCTAGTATTTTTTTATTCATCGTGATTTCTATATTTTAATGTGTGTGATCTGTGTGATAAAGGTTTCTCGTAACCAAGCAGAGAAAAATGGTGTGTGCATTAGCATGAAGCGGGCTAGCCCGCTTGCCGACAAGTGATTTTGCACCATGGGAATGGGCATTGTCGACAAGACCATCAAGACGAGTGACAACACAAGATAAACGCAGCAAACCGCCAAAGCACCTGCTATGACATTACCTGTTTGACCGAGGATGATTTTATTTTCAAGGGCGCCGAGGAAGATACCGATTAGGCGCATAATCCCATAGACTGCAAGAAAAATGACCATAAATGCCAGCACGGCATAAAAAACATGGTCGACTTCAAAGAGCAGTTTTGAAGAATAGAAAGCGAGCTTGCTATCAGAAGTGGCGGAAGCAAATGGCACCCACAACGTTATTTTTTTGCCTAAGGCTTGATAATTTGTGAGGGCGATAAAAATCGCCACCCATGAGCCTAGCGTGTAGAAGCCTTGCAGTGCAAGACCACGCGAGTGCCCAACCATAAAAGCCCAGACTAAAAGCGCTAAAATTAAAATCGTGATAATCATAGCATTATTATACCACAAAAGGCTAGGATATGTGACTTCCCGACATCAGCACCGCATCAAAACAGACCGGGCTAAACTTAAAAAGTTTGAATCACGCAACAGCAATTCAAACTTTTAACGTTAATTATTCAATTTCAAGATCTCCGTTCTGATTGATGATGATTAATTTAGCCTCACTTTGACTGGTTTGGCTTAATTGATGAGGTGTATCAAGCTCTTTATCTCCCCATCTTGTTTTGGCATAAAATGCTGGCAGACGACTGGCTTTGATTGCAATATCGCCATTTTGGTTGGTAATTTTTCCACCATGGGCAATCTCTGTCTGTTTTAGCTGAATATCACCATTGACGCTGGTCGCCCTTAAAGTGTCAAACTCAGAATGTTCAAAGGTCATCTCCCCATTTCCTGCCGTGATTTCTGCTGTTTGACTGGCAATATGGTCAAACTCTAACTCTCCATTGCGACTTTTAACAACGAGAGTGACCAAATCCTGTGTCTTCGGTATGCGAATGATCATTTGGGTGGGGTTGGTGACAAATCCTAAGCCAAAATTTAGGATAGTATGTTCACTCCCGCTATCTTGAACTGTTAATCGACCCTGATCAAAGCTAACTTTACTGCTATTTTTGGACGATAGGCTGTGTGTTGTCACTTCAAATTTGTCACCTTGGATGACTTTAACCGCCGTATCTTTAACATTAATCTCAAGGGCTGTTATTTTTGAAGCATCTGCAGGCAGGTCATGCGTATAGGTCTTGCCCATCATGGTTTGTTGCATCTGATATTGAAAGCCATTTTCCCAAACTAGGCTCCCTGGCTTTTCAAACTGCCAAATCACAAGGGCTGCTAGCGTCCCCAAGATGAGCAAGAGCGCCCCAATCATCATCTTTCTTTTATGCGTCATGCTGTACCCCTTTTCTGCCCACCGTTTTCTTGCCAATCCAACGAATCATCACGAACACACCTTGCTTTAAGCCTTTTACCATTGCCGCAACGGCGGGCCAAAGGAGCATAACACCACCTGCAATCGCGAGCCCAACTGCGATGTAAAATAGACCCCCTAGGACTGACTGGGTCAAGATAATAAGCCCACCGATGATACTGATAATAGCCCCAACGCCAAGCGCCCCAAGGGTTACGATGAGTGAAAAGGCGAGTGTCGCAAAGGTCACAACGATGGCGAAAATGAGCGCGATAACCGTCATCGCAACAGGAATTAAAATCGGCGAAGCCAGCAAGGCTAGAATGATGATTTTAGCCAAACCAAGCGGTGATTTCTGATTTTCTACTGGCACATCACGCGCCTCGTCCATGTAATAATCCGCGACTAAACGACGTGCCAGATTTTTAGGCGTCCCAAACTCCGACACCGCCTGACCATCCGTCAACTGACCATCCTCCAAATACTGCTCATAATAGAGCATGGCATCCCTGATTTCAGCCTCGGGTAAGGCCTTCAAATTAACCGCCAAATCCTGTAAATAACTCATAGCGCTCCTCCTAAAATCTCATTGATGCCTGCCGAAAAGGCTTGCCACTCCTGCTTAATCTCCGCTAAATGCTTTTTGCCCAAGGGTGTGATTTGATAATATCGCCGCATACGTCCCTCAAAGGCTTCATCGTAGGTGATTAAATCACCATTTTTTTGTAGACGGCGCAGAACTGGGTACATGGTGGATTCAGACACATTGACGTGTTTTTGAATCTCTTTGGTCAAGAGATAGCCATACATATCTTGGGTGTCCAGCATCGCAAGCACACTAGCATCCAATAAACCTGTTGGTATTTGAATCGTCATATGATATACCTTTCTATACTATTTATGATATACCATTATACTATATTATAAATAGTATCTTGTCAAGCATTAACATGACTGAAAGTAAAAAAAACAGTTCAAAATCAATTATTTGAACTATTTTTAAGTTGACGACGTGATAAACCGTCATTTTCGAGCTAATCTAATCGAATAGCATAAGGGTACTAGGATAATTAAAACTGAAATGACGATAAAGATTAGGATAACAACCATGGGATACCACATACTGATAATCCCACCTATCAGCAGCAAAATGCCTGAAATCACTAACATGATGCCACCTAAACGGTTGGTTTTTTGCCAATTATCTGAATTACGTCGCGTCGTAGGAAAACGAAAGCCAGCAACATTATTTTGAGAGGTTTTGGGGATAACATTACCTAAGAGGATAAAGATGATCCCCACAATCATCATGGTCATTAAACCAATAGGCATGTGATAACCGAGCGATTCACTCAGGATTAAAGATTGAACCATTAGCGAAAGAATCGGTAATAACCAGTTCATCAGGTTTACCAATTTGACATTTTTTGTGGGCGCAATTTGTAGGCTGAATTGAACGATGAGATTCATCACAGCCATAAAGATGGGAACAAATAATATCCCCATCCATTTTGTACCATAGCCATCAGGCTCACCATCTAATCCCCAATGAATGGGCATTTTTTCTGGTAATTTTGAATAGAGTATTAAGCCTATCAAAATAGGCAGTAAGCCAACCACTGTTGGCCATAATAATTTTTTAAATTTCATTTGTCTCTCCTGTAAAACCTTTCAACCACAACAGGGTTTCTTCAAACACACTGAGATTCAACTCATAATAGATAAAATTTTTATATTTGCTTTCACGAATCAAATCGGCGGTCTTGAGCTGTTTCAAGTGATTTGAAATCGTGGCACCGCTCAAGGCAAATTGGTCACTGATTTCACCAGCGGATAATTGACCTGATTTTAACAGCGTCAAGATGTCTCTGCGAACTGGATTTGAAATCGCCTTGAGGGTCACTTGCAAACTCATTTGAACACTTCCTTTCTATTTCGTTTTAACTCTAAATAGATTATAGCACTATTGAGATAAAAAACAAAATAGGTTGTCAAAAAAAATAGCCAGCCAAGGCTATTTTTAAATTTGTTTAAAAATCCAGAGAACTAAACCAGATAGCATGCCTGTCATCACAAGAATTAAACTTGGAAAAATGCTAAAACTCATGATTTTAAATAGGATACCAAATAGTAAGGGGAAAACGAGAATACCGAGCAGACAAAATCCGACATTATATGAAATCACCTTTTTAGCAATCGGCTCTGGGTACATTTGATTGGGTAACATCATCATCAGCGGATAAAGTGGCGCCATCGCAAGCCCTATCAAAAAGACTGTTGCCATGGTATAAAAACCGGGTGGTAAAAAGAGTGTCAAACTCGTCAACAACAATAGCCCCAAGTGGCTGTAGATAATCGTTTTATCTGCCATAAAGCGCGTGAGTGCGCCTGTCACAAATCGGCCAACCATCAGTCCTAACCAAAATAGTGTCGTATAAAATGCCGCCTGCGCACTCCTGACCTGAAAATTTTCGACATAGTAGGTCGCTAAAAAAATCCCCATGACCGCTTCTAGGGCATAAAAGAAATAAAAGATGGGATTAATCAGATGACTGAGTTTAAATGTCTGATTTGAAACAGAATCAGACTTTTCCTTACCATCAGAGCCAGTATTATCTCGTTCAGCAAAGTGACTGCGATAAGCAAAAATCAGCAGCAAAATCAAAATTTCAAGTATCGCAATAGTGCCAATCGCAAATTGCCAACTTGCAAAACTCGAAAGAAAAAACGTTAAAATCGCAGCGCTCAGACTGACACCGACGCCATAACAACCATGTAGCAGGCTCATGAGTGAGCTGGGTAAATGTTTGGCGGCAAAGTGATTGACCGTCACATCAATCGCACCTTGTCCGATGCCCATAAAGGGTGTGGATAAGAAAAGAACAATCGGATTGGATGTCACGACCATTAAAATTAGGCCGATAATGACACAAACCATACTCATCAAAATGACTTGTGCGACCGTTACATAGTTGGCGATTTTGGTATAGAGCATGCTGGACAAAAAGGAAAAGAGCAGCATCATCGTTGTCAGATAGCTGACTTGACTAGCGCCCATAGCATAGCTCTGGCGCATGCTTGGCCAAGCACTTCCGAGAATAGAATCTGGCAACCCTAGAGAAATATAGATAATAAAATTTAAAACGACCAGTGTCGAAAGTGTGACTTTTTTAGACATCGTAACCTCTGTCAATCTAATGTTTATGAATACCTTTCCTCATTATAACATGAGCCGGCCTTATTCTTCTTTCAAGAAAGATATAAAAAAAGTTGTAGACCTTCGCCTACAACTTCTTCTTACATTATTTGCTAGAACCACGTTTGACAAAGCCGTGTGGTAAAATCACGCGCTTGCCTTCGACCTCTTCTTTGTTCATCATTTTAGTCAAGAGACGCATTGACACAGCACCCAAGTCATAGAGGGGTTGCTCGATAGATGAAAGTGTCGGACGTGTAAATTCTGTGATGACTGAGTTATTGGCTGTAATGATTTCAAACTCTTCTGGTACACTGACACCACTGTTAACCAAGCCATTTAGCAAGCCAACAGCGACTTCATCATCCGTTACGACAGCGGCAGTCGCGCCAGATGCTTTGACCCGTTCCGCCAATTTCAACCCAGCCGTGTAGCTATAAGTCGTTTCGAACACAAGACCTTCTGAGAAAGTCAGTCCAGCCTCAGCCAGACCTGCTTGATAGCCGACCAAACGTTCCTTACCATTAACGGCATTGACCATTGGACCCGCAACCAACGCAATTTTTTGATTGTGCTTGGCAAGCTCTAGCGTCACTTCCTTAGTCGCTTGTGTGTAGTCGATATTCACAGATGGAATTTGATCTTCAGGATCAACCGCACCTGCCAAGACGATTGGTGTACGTGTCCGTGAAAATTCAGCACGGATTTTATCAGACAGATTATGTGCGAGAAAGACCAGACCGTCGACTTGCTTCGCTAGCAACGTGTTGACCACGTTAATTTCCTTACCATTTTCGCCATCCGAGTTCGCGATGACGATATTATATTTATACATGGTCGCGATATCATCAATCCCACGCGCCAAACTCGCAAAATAACTGTTGGCAATGTCGGGTATCACCACGCCAACCGTTGTTGTTTTTTTAGAAGCCAGACCACGAGCCACTGCATTTGGTCGGTAGTCCAAACGTTCGATCACGTCCAACACCTTACGGCGTGTTGTTTCTTTGACATTTTGATTGCCATTGACAACACGGCTGACCGTTGCCATCGAGACGCCTGCTTCACGCGCGACGTCGTATATTGTAATTGTATCGCTTTCCATTTTTACATACTCCTTCTGATGTGTCTCTTTTCATGAAAATAATATTTTCATTTCATTCCTATCTATTCTATCACTTTATGAAAAGGTTTTCAATAACTTTTACAGCTTTTTTTTCAAAAAAAAAGACATTTTTAATTAAAACAGCCGGCATGAAAAGTTGTCTTCTTTATATATGGTAGCTGTCACTTGAAAAACAACTTGCGCTAACAGTATTTCAGAAACTTTTTTCAATCTTTATCAGATTTTTTGAACCGTTATATCATTTTTTCTTGGTAATTTTTATCACAAAGTGGCAAAATAGAGATATGACAAAACTAACACAAATTGCCACCTATCTCGGCAAAGAAAATTGGGATATGACCTTTATCACGAATCCAACGACTGTTCAGTATTTGACAGGTTTTGCGATGGATCCGCATGAACGGATTTTGGGCTTGATGATTTTCCCTGACCAGGAGCCGCTGCTTTTCACACCTGAGCTTGAAGTTGAAAAAGCCAAGACTCATGTTAATTTTGATGTCATCGGTTATGCAGATAGTGAGAATCCTTGGGCTAAAATCAAGGCTCATTTGGCGGGACGCCAAATCAAAACAATCGCAGTCGAGTACGATCATCTGATTCTCAGTAAATCTGACGGTCTCAAATCCGTCTTTGACGGCCTCTCTTTCGCCAATCTGACACCATTCATCAACCGCATGCGCCTGATTAAATCTGACGATGAAATCAAAAAAATGATCGTCGCAGGTGAGTATGCGGATAGATGTTTTGACATCGGTTTTCGGTTTGCGGCGTCTGAGCCGGACCTGACGGAGATGGATGTGGTCGCAAAAATTGAGTTTGAGATGAAGCGTCAGGGCATTTCTGAGATGAGTTTTGAGACCATGGTATTAACTGGTGGGCGAGCGGCTAATCCTCACGGTGTGCCTGAAGCGATAGCCATTCAACAAAATAAACTGCTGCTTTTTGACTTGGGTGTCATGGCTAATGGCTATGCTTCTGACGCCAGTCGGACGATTGCCATCGGTCAACCGAGTGATTTTGACCGGAAAATTTATGAGATAACACGCGAAGCACAGCAAGCAGCTTTTGACTTTGTCAAGCCCGGTGTGACTGCCTTTGAGGTTGATAAGGTGGCGCGCGATGTCATCACGAAAGCTGGCTATGGCGAGTATTTCACACACCGAACTGGCCATGGTATCGGCATGGATGTGCATGAATTTCCTTCTATCGGCGGTAGCGAAGATATTACCATTGAAAAAGGCATGTGCTTCTCGATTGAACCCGGTATTTACATCCCAAATCAAGTCGGCGTACGCATCGAGGACTGTCTCTATGTCACTGAAACTGGCGCTGAAAGTTTCACGCAAACTTCAAAAGACTTGTTAATTTTTTAAAATAACATCAAGCACCCCAAAAAGGTGCTTTTTCTTTCCCCTTTTAGGCAATGGTAGCAACACCGACGTAACTTTATACCATCATAAAATTCACAGCAGATGTCAGTTTTCCTGACATCTGCTCAAAAGTGTTCTTTATTTTCACGCATTTTTATGATAAAATGAAATAGCATATATTTTGAAAGGGAACCTAACATGAAAAAGAATTTATTGATATTACTCACGGTTTTCATCACTTTGTTTTCGGCTACTGCCGTCAAAGCTGAAGAAAAAGTGGTAAAAATAGCCAGTGACTCGACCTATGCACCCTTCGAGTTCCAAGATGCTAATAAAAAATACGTCGGCATTGATGTTGATTTGATGCAAAAAATTTCTGAGATGAATGGTTGGCAACTTGACCAATCCTTCCCAGGTTTCCAAGCAGCGCTCGATCAGCTCAATGCGGGACAGACAGACGGCGTAATCGCTGGGATGTCAATCACAGACGAACGCAAAAAAGTCTTTGATTTTTCTGATTCTTACTATGCGTCATCAGTCGTCATTGCCACCAAACAAGGCAATCAAATCACCGCCTACAAGCAACTCAATGGCAAAACAGTTGGCGTCAAAAATGGCACTGCCTCACAAGATTTTCTGACAAAAAACAAAGCTAAATACGGCTATACGATTAAGACCTACGATGAAGGCGCTCAGTTATACGAAAGTTTAAAAGTTGGCGCTGTTGATGCCATCATGGATGATGAACCTGTCCTCAAATATGCCATCAATCAAGGGCAAAATTTTGAAATCAATATGACCGGCGAAAAAATTGGCGACTACGGTTTTGCGGTCAAAAAAGGCACCCATCCAGAACTCATCAAAGGCTTTAACAAAGCCTTGAAAGAGCTCAAAGCCAATGGTGGCTATGATGCCATTCTTGACAAGTACACCGCAACAACTGCTGATACCGATATTAAACCAGTCAAGTCTGACTATCGCATCGCGTCTGATTCGCTTTTTGCGCCATTTGAATTCCAAAACTCATCTAAAAAATATGTTGGGATTGACGTTGATTTACTACAGGCAATCGCTAAAAGTCAGAAATTCAACATTAGTATGGACTTCGTTGGCTTCCAAACTGCCGTTGACCAAACCCAAGCTGGTCATGCAGATGGCATGATTGCGGGCATGTCAATCACCGATGAACGTAAAAATGTTTTCGATTTCTCTGATCCTTATTTCACGGCTAATGCCACCCTTGCCGTCAAAAGCACGACGACTGACATCAAATCTTACAAGGATTTAAAAGGTAAAACGGTCGGCATCAAAAATGGCACGGCATCTCAAGCCTTTATTGATAAAAATAAAGACAAATATGGTTACAAGGTTAAAGTCTTTGATGCTGCGGATACCATGTACGAAAGTTTAAATACGGGTTCCATTGATGCTTTCATGGACGACGAACCTGTCGTCAAATATGCGATTTTACAAGGCAAGAAATTTGCAACGCCTATCGCGCCTGAAAAAATCGGGGAATATGGCTTTGCCGTTAAAAAAGGGACTAACCCTGAGCTCCTTGCCATGTTCAATGCCGGTCTTGCCAAACTCAAAGCAAACGGCGACTATGACAAAATCGTTGAAAAATATATGGGGAATACCGATTCTGATGATAATAAAGTCGACGAATCAACGATGATTGGGATTATCAAAAACAACTGGCAACAGTTGGCTAAAGGGCTTGGCTACACACTGTCCTTAACGATTGTCTCCTTTGTTTTAGCTTTACTCATCGGTGTCGTCTTCGGTCTCTTTAGCGTTTCGCCTAGCAAGTTCCTGAAAGGCTTTACCCGCGTTTATGTCGATCTTGTTCGTGGTGTCCCACTTATGGTGCTCGCTATCTTCATCTTCTATGGTGTCCCAAACTTAATCGAATCAATTACAGGTCACGCTAGTCCACTTAACGACTATGTCGCAGGTGTCATCGCCCTCACGCTCAACGCTTCAGCCTATATCGCTGAAATCGTCCGTGGTGGTGTCAACTCTGTCCCTATCGGTCAAATGGAGGCCTCACGCTCGCTCGGGATTTCTTATATTAAAACGATGCGTCGCGTCATTCTTCCACAAGCAGTTAAGATTACCATTCCTAGTTTGGTCAACCAATTCATCATCTCACTGAAAGATACAACGATTATCTCAGCCATCGGTTTGATTGAATTGCTCCAAACAGGTAAAATTATCGTGGCACGTAACTTCCAATCCTTTAAAGTTTACGGCTTAATCGCGATGATTTATCTCGTCGTCATTCTCGCATTAACCATCTTTGCACGTCGACTTGAAAGGAATATGAAATAATGGCAAAATTAAAAATTGATGTCACTGATTTGCATAAATCTTTTGGCAATAATGAAGTTTTAAAAGGCATTACCACGCGCTTTAATGAGGGCGATGTCGTCTGTATCATCGGCCCTTCTGGTTCTGGTAAGTCAACTTTTCTGAGAACCTTGAACGGGTTAGAAGAAATTACATCAGGGACAGTCATCGTCGATGGCTATGATTTATCCAATAAAAAAACTGACCTCAACCAAGTCCGCCAAGAAGTCGGCATGGTTTTCCAACAGTTTAACCTTTTCCCAAATATGACGGTGCTAGATAACATTACCTATGCGCCACTTGAACTCAAGAAAATGAGCAAGGATGAAGCGCACACCAAAGCCCTTGACTTGCTTGAAAAAGTTGGCTTATCAGATAAGGCTGATGCCATGCCAGAAAGCCTATCTGGTGGTCAAAAACAACGTGTTGCAATTGCTCGCGCATTGGCCATGGATCCTGATCTCATGCTCTTTGATGAGCCAACCTCAGCGCTCGATCCAGAAATGGTGGGAGATGTCCTTGAAGTTATGCAGGAACTTGCCAAGGAAGGCATGACCATGCTGATTGTCACGCATGAAATGGGCTTTGCCCGTAAGGTTGCCAACCGTGTCATCTTCACCGACGGCGGTGAAATCTTAGAGGACAGCACACCTGACCAAGTCTTTGACAAGCCACAACACCCACGTTTGAAAGACTTTTTGAATAAAGTTTTGAATGTTTAAATTTAAAAAATTTCCTAGTGATTTAAAATGGCTAGGAGATTTTTTAGTTGCGCTCAGTTAAATACAAAAAAATCCTGATGACCAAACATCAGAATTTTTTATCTCGTTTATTTCAACAATTTAGCAGCTGCTTCGTCCACGATAACGATAACGTCATCATGTTTTTGAAGAATTGATGCTGGCATACTTTCAGTGATGTCACCTTCTACCATGGCTTGAATGGCTTCAGATTTGCCTTCGCCCCAAGCCATGAGAACGATTGTTTTAGCTTTCATGATGCTTGCGATACCCATAGACACCGCTTTTTTAGGCACATCTGCTTCGCACTCGAAGTAACGGGCATTAGCATTGATGGTACTTTCAGTCAAGCCGACAACGTGTGTGGTGCTGTCAAATGGTGTCCCTGGTTCATTGAAACCGATATGACCGTTGTGACCGATACCCAAAATTTGGAAATCAATTGGGTGTGCATCGATGATGGCATCGTAGTGTTTGGCTTCAGCTTCCAAGTCTGCTGCTTTACCATCAGGTAAGAAGTTTTCTTTAAATGGTTTTTCATTGAACAAATGTTGGCTCATGAAGTAACGGTAAGATTGTTCATCAGAACCATCAAGGCCGACATATTCATCAAGGTTAATGGATGTTTTATCTGAAAAATCAAGGTCGCTGTTGACGATTTGGTTGTAGAATTCAACGGGTGTTGAACCTGTTGCCAAGCCAAATGTTTGCGCACCTGCTGCGATTTGTTCTTTCAAGATGTCAAGGCCGACTTTAGCCCCTTCAAGTTGATCTTTAACTTTAATGATTTTCATGGTCTTCTCCTATAAGATGTTGAGGCGACTGCTTTGAGACGATGAAAAATAGGAAAAGGCGTAAGCGAACGAAGGTCCTGCGCACTTTTATCTTTTTTCCTAGTCTCAAGGAGCCGAAACTCAGTTAGATAAATTATTTTATTGGTATAGACCAATTATATACCGATTGCCTTAATTTGTCAAGCATTTACATCTTAAAAGTGATATAATTTATTTTATGAATATAGAAGATTTTAATTTTGACTTACCCGAAGCACTGATTGCCCAAACACCTCTTGAAAAGCGCTCTGAAAGTCGCTTGCTCGTCATTGACAAAGCGACACAAACGATGACCGATCAACATTTTTATGACATTATCGACGAGTTAGAGGCCGGTGATACACTGGTACTCAATAATACACGCGTCCTCCCCGCCCGCCTCCATGGGCAAAAGGCCGACACAGGCGGTCATATCGAGCTTCTCCTCCTGAAAAATACCGTCGATGATACTTGGGAAGTGCTTGCGAAACCCGCTAAGAAGCTGAAAAATGGGACTGTCATTTCATTTGGCGATGGTCGTTTGACAGCAAGGGTAGTTGACGATAGCCTAGATCACGGTGGTCGGATTGTGACGTTTAATTACGAGGGGATTTTCCTCGAAGTCCTCGAAAGTCTGGGCGAAATGCCGCTTCCGCCTTATATCCATGAGAAACTCAAGGATCAAGGGCGCTATCAGACCGTTTACGCTAAAGAAAATGGTTCAGCAGCTGCACCAACAGCTGGTCTTCATTTTACCGATGACCTCTTGGCTCAGATCAAGGCAAAAGGCGTGAACATTGCTTGGGTGACTTTACATGTTGGGCTTGGTACTTTTCGTCCTGTCAGCGTTGATAACATTGAAGAACATGAGATGCACAGCGAATTTTATATCCTGCCTGAGGAAACCGCTGATGTTATCACTGCCACAAAAGCTGCGGGGAAACGTGTGATTGCCGTTGGGACGACATCAATTCGAACGCTTGAATCCGTTGCCCAAAAATTTGGTGGCAAAGTGCAAGCCGATAGCGACTGGACGACTATTTTCATCAAACCTGGCTACAAATTCCAAGTTGTTGACGCTTTTTCGACTAATTTCCACTTGCCTAAGTCGACTTTAGTCATGCTCGTTTCTGCTTTTGCTGGTCGTGACTTTGTCCTAGCAGCTTACCAACACGCCATTGATGAACACTATCGCTTCTTTAGCTTTGGTGATGCCATGTTTGTCAAATAAGTCAATTTTTCCACTAACTATAAACACCTCTATCTCAGTTCTGCGATTACGCTAGCTTGGATAGCGGTGTTTTTTTCTATCCTTGCTATCAAGATAGCTCTGATTTGATGTCTGCCTGGGCATTGGCCGACTTGGTCGGCAGCTGGGCTAGGATAATCGCCACAAAAACGAGGGCACAGCCGATGAGTTCCCGACTAGACAAGCGATCGCCGAGGATGACAAAGCCCGCGAGAAGTGAAAAGACAGCTTCTAGACTCATAATCATGGAGGCGACGACGGGTTTAACGTGCTTCTGGGCAATAATCTGCAGTGTATAGCCGATACCTGCTGAGACCAAGCCTGCATATAAGATGGAAACCCTAGCTGAGATAATTCCAGTCAACGCAAGCGGTTCAAAAAAGGGCAACAGGATAAGCGAAATCAGCGCTGCCGCAAAAAACTGGGTCATGGCGAAATAAATCGGCTCGACTTTCGGTAGATAATAGTCGATGAAGAGGATTTGACAAGCAAAGCCAATGGCGCAAAAGAAGACATAGAAATCACCGCTTTGTAGGGTAAAGTTGCCACCTGTCAGACAGAGCAAGTACATGCCGAGAAGGGCAACGCCCACGCTCAGCCAAATGCGTGCGCTGACTTTCTTCTTAAAGCCTAAGCCAATCAAGGGAATGATGATGATGTAAAGTGTGGTGATGAAACCAGCCTTCCCAACGGTCGTGTACTGAATGCCGATTTGCTGGAGGAAACTGGCAACAAATAAGAGGACGCCGCAAAAAGCACCAGCTACTAGCGTCGTTTTTAGCTTTGCCTTGGTCAGCTTTTTATCTGCGAAAAAATAAGCACAAGGTAAGACGGCAAGACCGCCTAAAAAATAGCGGCTAGCACTAAAGGTCAACGGCCCGACATCAGTCGTACCAACCTTTTGGGCGACAAAGGCAATGCCCCAAATGAATGCTGTCAACATTAGCAGCAAACAAGATTCAAGTTGTTTTTTAGTCATGGTACTCAGCTTTCGCTTTCTAGCACATAATCGCGTTTGATTTGGATAAAGGTCTGAATGAGCTGTAAAATTTGGAAAAGTCTAGCCCGCGCTTCAAACTCTTCTCTCGTTTTAGGCAATTCACTCGCCCGATAAGTTTCTAACGTCTCCTTGACTTGTTGCATGAGGGCTTGCCCGTCATTTTCTTTGGCGTAATTTTTGCCAATTGTTTTAAAGAGTTGAGCTAAAGCGGTCAATTGGTCTTTTTGAACAGTGATTTCAATCTGTAATAAAATCTCTGCGATTTCATGGAAAATTTCGACTTGCGTGGCACGCATGGCAAAGTAGTCATAACTTGCCCCCGCCCCATCGCCAAATCGGTTATCCATGTGCGTTCTCGCTAAGGCTAAACTCTCCGAAATATACTGCTCCAAATCTTCTACCTTGTGTAAAAAATGCGCCTGCTCAGATTGTTTGGCCATGATAAAACTCAAGCGCTTGAACAAATCTCGAAAATGGTGCTCCACGCGCTTCTCTCGTTCTGACAATTCTGCCTGAAAATTGGGCATCTTGAGGTTGACGATAAAAGCCAGTGAAATAGCGATAAAATTTAGGAGAAATTCATTGAGCAAAAGCTGTGGTGTGAGTTGCGTGGCAATCAAAAGATGCGTGACGAGAACGGCATTGGGCGCAATCCCTTCTGACATGCCGCAAGCTGCTGAATAAGGGATAAACAGCAACAAGAAAACACCAAATACCCAGACAGAGTGTCCAAAAATCGAAAACAAAATCACTGACAAAACCATAGCAACTAAAAAATTGAGCAGGCGATTTTTGCCACTTTTAAAGGTTGATTTTTTAGTATTACCAACGCTCAAAATCGCAATGATACCAGCCGCTGTGGCGTATTCCAGATGGAGTAAATTGGCGATGATAATGGCTAGACTAGCCGCAATGACTGTCTTAACTGTCCGTGCCCCAATCTTAAAGCCTTTTGGTAAAATCTTCATAGCTTATTATAACACAACCCTTTTCACGACTTGTTCAAATTGCACTCGGCGATGGCTTTCTAGGTCTACAAGTCTCTAGATACTAAAAATGCAGTCCGAACGTGGTGTCAGACTGCATTTCCCAGCTTAATAAAAGGAGACTTTTTCTTTCAACCCGAGGTTATAATCATCCTCATAATCATAAAGCGGGGTCGGATAGATGCCATCAAAATAAGAGGTGCAGATTTGGTCGCCTAGACCGATAGCGGCTTTCAAGCCATCTATCGATAAGAAATGAAGACTATCTGAACCGATGATTTCATTGATTTCTTCAACTGAATGGTTGGCTGCTATCAATTCCTTGCGAGTTTGGATGTCAATGCCATAGAAACACGGATAGGCAAGGGGCGGACTGGCGATGACAACATGGACTTCTGCTGCGCCCGCCTCTTTGAGGAGCTTAACAATCCGTTTAGATGTCGTGCCACGCACGATGGAGTCATCGACCATGACGACACGTTTGCCAGCAACGACACTGCGAACGCCTGAGAGTTTCATTCGCACGCCTTGCTCTCGCAATTCTTGTGTCGGTTGGATAAATGTCCGTTGAATATACTGATTTTTGACCAAGCCCATTTCGTAAGGCAGTCCAGATTCTTCCGCAAAACCTGAGGCGGCTGATAAAGAAGAATTGGGCACACCTACGACAATATCCGCTTCAATCTGTGGATTTTCTTTGGCTAAGAGACGCCCCATATTTTTTCTCGCTGTGTGAATGTTGACACCATTGATATTACTATCAGGACGCGCAAAATAGATAAACTCCATGCTACAAATTTTCATGTCAACATCAGTCGTATAGGTATCGACATGCACGCCTTTATCGTCAATCGTCACGACTTGACCCGGCAGGACATCCTGAACAAAGGTTGCGCCAACGACGTCCAAGGCGCAAGTTTCACTGGCAATGACGTAGGCGCCATGGGTCAGCTGACCGATTGAAAGCGGCCGAAAGCCATTAGGATCAAGGGCGGCGATGATTTTATCGTCTGTCATCAAGAGATAAGCAAAACCACCTTTGACCGTGTTAAGCGCAGATTTGACATTATCCATGAGATTAGTCGAGTAGCCACGGCGAATGAGATGCATGAGAATTTCCGTGTCTGAGTTACTATGGAAAATCGCCCCTTTTGATTCCAGTTCATGTTTTAATGTTCGGGTATTGGTCAGATTGCCATTATGACAAAGGCCAAGCTGACCATCATAGAAATTAAAAAGAAACGGTTGCACATTATCAATCGATGCCGAACCTGCTGTCGCATAGCGGACATGACCAATGGCTGCTTGACCTGTTAATTTCTCGAGATGCTTTTCATCTCTGAAAACTTCTGACAAAAGCCCTAAATCACGGTGACCTTTAAGTTTCCCTTTGTCATTTGACACGATGCCAGCGCCTTCTTGCCCCCGATGTTGCAGGGCGTGTAAGCCAAAATAAGTTAGCCTGGCAGCTTCAGGATGCCCCCAAACACCAAATAGCCCACATTCTTCGTTAAGTGATTTTACGTCGTAAGTCATTTTGCACCATTCTTTAAATTTTTCTGTGATTTCTAGCTGTCTGTTAAGTGACGCAACACGACTTTAGAAACCTCTCATGACCTTTATTTTACACTGATTACACGGCAAAATATAGTAAATTCCTTTGATTTAGGAGAAAACCCTGATTAATCGTTCGGTTTTTACTCATTTTTTTGTTTCGAGTGTTGCAAATGGCACAAAAAAACTAATGCCTAGCATTTGACATTAGTTTTGATTGATTAATCTTCTATTGCATCGGCATGCAATTTACCAGTTTCTTGATAAAGTTTGTACATGGCATCAATCTCAGCTTTAAATTCTTCTAGCATGACTGCTTCATCGACTGTCTTGATGATTTTCCCTTTTTTAAAGAGCATGCCTTTCCCTGCACCGCCTGCAAGACCGATGTCCGCTTCACGCGCTTCACCAGGCCCATTGACCCCACAGCCAAGAATGGCAACCGTAATCGGTGCCTTGATGTTAGCGATATAGGCTTCCAGCTCTTGGGCAATCGGAATTAAATCAATCTCAATCCGACCACAAGTTGGACATGAGACAAGCGTCGCGGCATTGTCAATCAAACCAAATGACTTGATGACTTCACGACCAACCTTAATCTCCTCACGTGGGTCAGCTGACAGAGAAATCCGCATCGTATCACCAATTCCGAGAGACAAGAGTGCGCCCATACCCGCTGCTGATTTAACCGAACCAGAAAATAATGGTCCTGCCTCTGTAATGCCGAGATGAAGGGGGTAATCAAAACGCTCAGCTGCTAATTTATAGGCATCAAGTGCCAATTCAACGTTAGACGCTTTCATCGAGAT
Source organism: Pseudolactococcus reticulitermitis (assembly GCF_002260845.1). Taxonomy (GTDB): domain Bacteria; phylum Bacillota; class Bacilli; order Lactobacillales; family Streptococcaceae; genus Pseudolactococcus; species Pseudolactococcus reticulitermitis. Next base: position 160,081 of record NZ_BEDT01000001.1, read on the forward strand.
GATGATGTCATGGAAATCCAATTCTTCTAGGATTTCGACATGTTCAATCGCTGACTCCAACATGCCTTGGGCAGTTGGATAGCCATATTTTTGCAAAAATTTCTTTTCGAGCGAGCCAGCATTGACCCCGATACGAATCGGAATATTGTGCGCCTTACAAGCCTCAACAACCTTGGCTACACGGTCTTTACGCCCGATATTTCCCGGATTAATCCGAATTTTATCGACACCTGACTCGATTGCCTGCAAAGCCAAACGGTAATCAAAATGAATATCAGCGACCAAAGGAATATTAATCTGAGCTTTAATCTCTTTAATCGCAAGCGCTGCCGCCATATCCGGCACAGCCACACGGACTAATTGACAGCCCGCTTCTTCCAGCTGATTAATCTGCTCAACCGTCGCTGCGACATCCTGCGTTTTTGTCGTACACATGGACTGTAAAATCACTTTGTTGCGCCCGCCAATGATGACAGCATTTGGTCCATCACCAACCTTGACAGCGCGGGTCTTTCTTCTATGTGTTAAAGTCAAAATCTGACCTACTTTCTTTCTTAATACACGTTCAAGTATAACATTCTTACCCTATAAATTATATCAAAAAAACGCCGTAATAGTTTACGAACGCTTTAAGTTTTTGTCACAATCTAGTAAGACTTTGCGAAATGCGCAACTCTACCTAAACGACATTAGATGACTGCTAAGATAATAAAATTAAGAATGAACAAGAAGTTGACCACCCAGATGATTGGGCTAACTTCTTTGGCTTTACCTGTCACAACTTTTGTGATGGCGAAGAAAATGAAACCTGCGGCGATACCGTAAGAAATGCTGTAAGCAAATCCCATAAAAATTGACGCAAAGAAAGCTGGAATCGCTTCTTCCAAATCTGTCCAGTTGATGTCTTTAAATGAGCCAAGCATCATCACACCGACAATGATTAAGACAGGTGCTGTTGCGGCACTCGGCACGATTGAGATGAATGGGAGTAAGACTGATGACAAGAGGAAACAGATGGCTGTGACAACAGATGTCAGACCAGTCCGACCACCAGCACCAATACCTGCTGCTGATTCCACATAAGTCGTTGTGTTAGACGTTCCGAAAATCGCACCGATAGAGGTTGCTGTCGCATCCGCAAACAAAGCTTTATCCATTTTAGATGAGAAACCAGACCCTTCTTCGAGTGATTTTTCGTCTTCTGCTGAGAAGATGCCTGAACGACGACCTGTTCCGATAAATGTCCCAATCGTATCAAAAGTATCTGACAATGAGAAAGCTAAAATTGTCATCAAAACCTGTGGAATTTTAGCTGAATCTGTAAACAGTGATCCCATACCTTTCTGGCTAAAAGCAGCACCGAAAGTTTGACCTAATTCTTTAAAAGCTGAACCCAGTGAATTCCCTTTGAAGTCAATCGCACTCAAGTCAACCACACCTGCAAAAATTGCGATAATGGTTGTTGCGACGATTGAAATCAAAATCGCACCTTTGACATTTTTGACAACTAAAATCGCCGTGATAACAATCCCAACTAGGGCAACCAAAACGGCTGGTTGCGTAAAATTGACCAAGGCTGGCACAGCAGATGCCGCACCTTCAATCGTTGCTGTGCCTTTATCTGCACCTTTACCAAGGACTGTATACGTCCCTGGGTCAAGTGTAAATTTCAAAAGACCCGCATTTTTAATCCCGATATAAGCAATGAAAATTCCGATACCGCCACCGATTGCATGTTGAATACTTTCAGGAATGGCTTTGATAATCATTTTACGGATTTTCGTCACCGTAATCAGGATATTAATAATCCCACAAATGAAAACCATGGCAAGCGCTTCTTGCCAAGAGTAACCAAGGCCAAAAACGACTGTAAACGTAAAGAAAGCGTTCAGCCCCATACCGGGCGCTTGTGCGTAGGGCACATTGGCAAAAAGTCCCATAATCAATGTCCCAATGACTGAGGCAATGATTGTCGCTAGGAAAACAGCTTGATAAGGCATGCCTGTTTTCGATAGCATGTCTGGATTGACAAACAAAATATAACTCATGGCAAAAAATGTTGTCAAACCTGCCATAATCTCGCGACTGACTGTTGTGCCGCTCTCTGTAAGTTTAAAAAACTTATCCATAATATCCTTCTTCCATAAATAAATAATAAATGATCAATACTTACCTATTCTAATGGATGAGATACCTACTTTCAAGAGATAGTGACAGAATTAACCGACTTTCCTCATGGAATGTTCGGATTTTTAGAGATATCTTTAAGCATGGGACTGATTTCTGAAAAAGGTTCGTAAAAATTCGCGTTCATTCCGAAAAATGTTATACTAAATATAGAATAGTTAAACCAACACTAGAAAGGCTTGCGTTCAGTTTAAGACAAACACACGCAAAATCAACACATGACAAACAAAAAAATGATTGCGATTGACCTCGATGGGACAACCTTGCAATCCGACGGTGTGTCTATCTCAGATTACACCAAAAATATCTTCCAATCCGTCCGAAAAGAGGGCCATCAAATCGTCATTGCGACAGGACGTCCTTATCGTATGGCAATTCAAATCTACAACGACTTGCACCTCGAAACACCGATGATTAATTTCAATGGAGCCATGACCACCATTCCCGGGCAACACTGGGAGCACGCAGTCTCTAAGCACATCGATAAATCCCTCGTTTTTGACTTGATTAAAAAGCAACAGGCTTTTAAACTGGATTTTCTAGCCGCAGAATTTCGTCGCAAATTCTTTATCAATTCTTTTAAACATGCGAGTCCTAGCCTGTTTGGTATCAGCAACTTTGAACCCTATCATCAGATGCGAATGGAAAAACTGGATGACGATCCCAATGCCATCCTACTTCAGACGCGCTTTGCTGATAAATTGCAGTTAGCGCAGCACATCGACGATTATTTCAGCAATCAGGTCAGCGTTAGCGCTTGGGGCGGTCAAAATGGTATTTTAGAAGTCGTGCCTAAAGGTGTCAGCAAAGCCTCAGCACTTAAACATTTACTCAAACTCAACGGTCAAGACACCTCAGACCTCATTGCCTTTGGCGACGAGCATAACGATATCGAAATGCTCAAACTCGCTGGCACTGGGTATGCCATGGCTAATGCCAGCGACACACTCCTTGCCCATGCTGATCAGCAGATTCCTTACACCAATGACCAAGATGGCGTCGCAAGAACACTCGAAAGTCTATTCCTATAAAAAAAGCAAAATCTGCTTAAGATTTTGCTTTTTTATTGCCAACAAAGGCTAAGAGGACTACTGACACAGCTGATAAAACGAGGAGAATACCTGTTTCTTGGCCAATATGCCCTGTTAACGAAATCACTTGTCTGAACCCTGTGACAGCGTAAGTCATTGGCATCCAAGGATTGATTTTTTGGAAGAAGTGACTGGTCAAAGCAAGGGGATAAGTGCCTGCGCTGGCTGCTAATTGTAGCAAGAGTAAAATTAGCATGAGGAAGGCACCTGGTTTCCCTAACCACGTATTAAAGAGTGTCACGATAAACATAAAGGTAAAGGCAACCAAAAGTGTGAAGCCAAACATGGCCAATTCATGATTGGCAGATAAGCCAAGGACATGGACAGCAAGGTAGACAAGCACCCCCTCTCCTACTGCAATCACACCATTGACAGCCAATTTACCAAGAATGTAATCACGACGATTTTTCGCCTTTTCACCTGATATTGAGCCCGCAATAATCATATTTGTCGCAACAGCACCGACAAAAAGGGCAACAGACATCATGTAAGGTGTCATCCCAACGCCGTTTTTAGGAGAATTATCTTGGTCTGAATGGGTAATATTCAGCGGACTTGCGATTTTTTCAGCATTGGCTTGTTTGGTCTGATTGGCAGCGAGTTCTGTTTTCGCTTCGCCAAGACCTGTCGCTAATGTCCCGGCACCATTTTGCAGTGTACCGATACCAGTCGTTAAAGTATTAGCACCTGTTGCTAGTTGTGTTGACCCATCTGAAATCTGACCAGACCCATCTGATAACTGCGCTGTGCCGCTGAGTAATTGACCTGAATTTTGGTTCAATTGGTTGGCACCAGTCGCAAGTTTGGCAGCACCAGCTGTCAGCTGTGCGTTATTGCTAACTAAGGTTTGCGCACCTGTGTCTAATTGGGCTGTCGCTGCGCTAAATTGTGAGACACCTGATGTTAATTGATCTTTGAGCAAGGCAGTCCCAGCGCTGATTTGTTGCGCAGCTGGTAAAAGTTGTGTCTCCACAGCTGTTTTGGCGGTTGCTAAACCTGACGATAAATCAGTGATGGCTTGACTGGCGCCTGGTAGGGCTTGATCACTTTTGGTAGCAAGTAGTGCAAGCATTGCTTTGCTTGTATCTTGTGCATTTTTCAAGGCTGTCAGTTGTGTTTGTAAATCAGCCGCAGCAGTTGATAGAGCACGCAACTCAGTCGGGTCAACCGTTATTAAACTTTCAAGCGTTTGTTGATCAGCAGGAGTAGCATTTTGATAGGCAACTGTTCCTTGAAGTGTCGTCAGTTTCGTTGCTTGTGCTGTCTGTATATTTTGAAGCGCCGTTCCAATATTGACTAAGTCTTGTGTGAGACTCGCTGGAATGGCTGCATTTTGAACACTTTGATTGTAGGCTTGAATCCCATTATTAAGCGGTACTAATCCTTTTAATAGCTCATCTATTTTTTCTTGTTTTTCAGGAGCTATCGTCATCCCTTTAGACAGCTCACTCACGCCATTGTTCAAGGCTGCAGTGCCGTTGACTAATTGGTCAATATCAGTCAGTTTTTCAGACAACTGAGCCGTTGCGCCATTCAGCTGAGTGCTACCATTCGCAACTTGTGTCGCACCATCAGTGTAGCTAGTAACAGCTTGTGACAGCTCATTAGCACCGTTGGCTAGAGTTGCTACACCTGCTGTGTATTGACCGAGACCGACTTTCAAGGTGTCTGCTCCGTCTTTAAAGGTCAGACTTGATGATGCGAGTTTGTCTAAGTTGGTCGCGATTTGGTTCGCACCCGATTTTAAATCGCCACTCCCATTGACCAACTTATCGCTGCCATCTGCTGCTTGTCTCACACCATCTGACAGCTGTGTCAGATTTTCAAAAATTGTTTGGGTGTAAGTTTTCGTGATATTTTCGGAAACTTTTGCTTTGAGCTTTTCCATGGCGGAATCGCTCATTTTGCTGGCGATAAAGTTATGACCGACTGAGGTTTGATAGTGAATGATAGCATTGGTCGGATTGTTACTCACAAGACTACCCGCATTTTTTGAGAAATCACTGGGAATCGTAATCGTCATATAATACTTGTCATCTTTCAGGCCTTTTTCGGCAGTGGCATCGCTGACAAAGTGGTAATCTAAATCATGACTTTTGCCTAATTCATCAACTAGGTCGTCGCCCAGATTAACCGATTTGCCGTTAATGGTCGCTGACTTATCTTTATTAACGACGGCAACGGGCAAATCTGCGATTTTACCGTAGGGATCCCACATGGAACTGAGGAATATCAGGTTATAGAGTGCCGGTATCGTTGCCAGTGCAACAATAACGACAATGAAAAATTTATTTTTTAAAATTGCCTGCCATTCTTTTTTGATCATGTCTATCTCCTTTAATGAGTTTCGTTTTTTATCTTAATTGGACTTCTAGCTAACTTCTTAGGCAAAAAGACATTTTCCGAACCTGCGCAAGCGCAGGCGTTTCGAAAAATCCTATTTTTCTACAGAAGTTTACGACTAGGTCGTACCGCTTTCAGTATCTTGATTTTTTGGACACCTTGTCTTTCTTTACCTTTTTTATTATAATACTTGTAGATGAGATAGCAAGTATCTAATCCCAAAAAATGGACACTATGTACAAGATTGTTCTAAAAATAGAAAAAAGGGTTTCAATATGACTGATAGACGCATTACCAAAACGCGCTGTGCCATTGAGATGGCGATGAGCGACTTACTCAAAGAAAAAACGTTTGACCAAATCACAACGACAGAATTAGTCAAACGTGCGGGCATCAGTCGCTCCAGCTTTTACACCCATTACCAAGATAAATATGAAATGATCGACCAATATCAACGCGTCTTTTTCGCCAAAATCGAGGCAATTTTTGACGAAAATGGCACGGATATTCACAATGCGATTTTTGAAATTTTCGATTTCCTCTATCAAGATTCGGTCTTATCAGCTTTGCTTTCTGAAAATGGCACTCGGGAGATCCATATCTACCTGCGACAAAAATTTAAAGCCTTGCTCAAAACCGTTATTTCTCCACATTTAGGGCGTCAAACCCTTGATAAAGTTAGGATTGACTATCAAACCACTTATTCAGCTCATGCGATTTTTGGTATGGTGCAGCTCTGGATCAAGCGTGGGAAAAAAGAAAGTCCGCGAGAAATCACGGACACCTTGCTTGCGATTGTTGGACATTTCTAAGTCTTTAAAATAAACCAGCCAGACCAGCAAAGGGATTATCATCAGCGTTAATCTCTTTTTCATTTTGCTTGCCCAGCAGTTTTTCCGCCTCCTGCGTGTCTTTCATCGCTTCATAGACACGCGCCGTCATCCTGGCATCCGCCAAGGCATTATGGGCATTTTTCTCTGCGACATGGAAAAATTCCGCTAAAGATTTTAACTGGAAGTTCTTCATACCATGCAGTTTATTATCCCGCATGGTATCAGCGATTTCATAGACGTCTAAAGCATAAGCATCGGTTAAATCGAGACCATTCGCGAGTAATATCGGCAGGTCAGATTTATTGGCATTATAGCCGATAACGGGCAAGTCGCCAATGAAAGCTTGCAACTCTTTCAAGACGGTTTCTGCTTTAGCCGCTGTCAAAACCTTTTCTTGCGTGATACCTGTCAAGCCGACAACAAAAGAGTTCAGTGGCACATCCGAGTAAACAAAAGCATCGAAATCTGCCGTTTCTGCGCCATTTTCAAACCGAACAGCCGACACCTGAATCAGATGTTCGACATCATCTACCGTGTTAAACTCCAAATCAAATGCGACGTATCTGTCTAAACTTTCCATTTTTACCTGTCTCCTCTTTTGAGCAGTCATCTGCGCTCGTTCAACCTTTTTTCATATTCTACCATAAATCGGAAGAAATTGCGGGAATCAAAAAAGCACCGAAGTGCTTTCAGATTTTACAATTCAACAATCTTACCCGTTTTCAGATAAACAATCCACTCACAGAGATTTTTCGCATAGTCGCTAATCCGTTTCAAGTACATGGTTGTCAACAAGTAATCTTTACCTGTCGTAATCGTTTCTTGATTTTCTTCCATGGCGGCTAGGGTCTTGGTTTGAATTTCCCCGTACATTTGGTCAACTGTATCATCCCAGCTGGCAATTTCCCGCGCACGTTCAGCATCGCCTTGGATATAGGCGTTGAGTGACGCATCAACGATAGATTTCACCCGTTCGCCCATGAGTGAAATATCTGCCTCGACGATATGAATCCGTTCTTCACCTTTGAGGCTAATCGTTGCTTTGGCGATGGAAACGGCGTGGTCCCCCATGCGTTCCAAGTCTGATGAGGCTTTCAAAACGGTGATAATCGTCCGCAAATCATGTGAAACAGGCTGCTGTAAAGCAATCATTTCGAGTGATTTGGTTTCCAACTTTGTTTCTTGATCATTGATTTGTTGGTCTGCCTCTATCACATCCTCTGCCAAATCACGATCGTGACTGACGAAGGCACGGACAGCGCGATTGACCTGAGCGGATACTTGCGTCCCCATCGAATAAAATTGGTTGTGCAGTTTATTGAGTTCTTCTTCAAATTGTGTTCTTAACATATCATTCCTTCCATATTAGGTCTTTCAAACGGTTCCGGCGGCGTATCATATGACGATTATTCAAATTACGCTTAACCAAATTTACCCGTCACATAGTCTGATGTTGACTGTTCTTTTGGATCCAAGAAGATTTTCTTCGTTTTATCATATTCAATCAGCTCACCATTTAGGAAAAAGGCTGTTCGATCAGAAATTCGGCTGGCTTGTTGCATCGAGTGGGTCACGATTAAAATCGTATATTTTTCTTTTAAGTCTAAGAGCATGGTCTCGATTTTACCAGCGGAAATTGGATCGAGTGCTGATGTCGGCTCATCCAGTAAGAGAATGTCAGGATTGACCGCTAGAACGCGCGCGATACACACACGCTGCTGCTGCCCACCTGAGAGACCAAGCGCTGAGCTATGGAGTTTGTCCTTAACCTCATCCCAGATATTGGCAGCTTTAAGCGATTCTTCCACTGCTTCGTCTAAAATCGCCTTGTCCTTCACACCTTTGAGCCGCAAGCCATAAATCACATTTTCATAGATAGAAAAGGGAAAAGGATTGGGCTGTTGGAAAACCATGCCGATTTCCTTACGCAGCTCAACCATGTCTGTTTTCGAACTGTAAATATCGCCATCCTTATACATGATTTTGCCTGTCACCTTAGCTGACGGCACCAAATCATTCATCCGGTTAATCGAGCGCAAAAGCGTCGATTTCCCTGAGCCTGATGGCCCAATCAAGGCAGTAATCTCGCCCGGATAAAAAGCCATATTAATATCAAAGAGTGATTGTTTCTTGCCATAGAAAAGCGATAAATCTTGCACTTGTAAAATAGGTTCTGTCATAATGTTTCCTTAATCTTTTTAGTCAGACGCACTGATCGTATCTCGACATCTTAAAGCCTTCAACCATGCGACCCAACATTTTAACCGAAATGTCCTGATACATAATCCCCAGTAGATTTAAGCTCAGGGCGCGTGAAGATTTTCGAAGTCTTATCATACTCGATGAGGTCGCCTGAATAGAAAAATCCAGTATAATCACTCGCCCGCGCCGCTTGTTGCATATTATGCGTGACGATAATGATCGTATAATTTTCCTTGAGTGCCATCATCGTTTCTTCAAGTTGCATCGTAGAAATCGGGTCTAGCGCTGACGCTGGTTCATCCATCAATAAAATATCTGGCTTAACGGCAATCGCACGGGCGATACACAAACGCTGTTGCTGTCCACCTGAAAGCGCCAAAGCTGATTTATCTAGGTCATCTTTAACTTGATCCCATAACGCTGCTTGTCTAAGAGACGTTTCGACAGCTTCATCTAAGGTTTTCTTATCCTTAATCCCTTGACGTTCAAGCGCAAAGGTGATATTGCGGTAAATTGATTTTGAAAACGGGTTGGGGCGTTGGAAAACCATGCCAATATGCTTGCGCATTTCATAAACGTTGACATTTTGTTTATTCACATCAACGCCTTGATAATTAATCTCGCCTGTGACTTTTGCAATGGCAATCGTATCATTCATCCGGTTGAGACTACGGAGATAAGTTGATTTACCAGAGCCAGAAGGGCCAATCAAAGCCGTAATTTTATTTTTTTCAAACTTCATATCAATTCCCTTGATTGATTCGTTGCTACCGTAGTAGACGTGTAAATCTTTTGTTTCAAGGGCGATTTCACGGCCATCAAGACCAATGATATGACGTTCTTGCCAATCATAAGTTGCCATACTAGTGTTGTTCCTTTCTTCGATTTCACAACGAGAAATCTTGAAACTTGACCTCCGCTTACGCTCCTGCCAAGCAGGGTCATTCGCGAACTTTGTCCGCTCAAAGTCTTTCTTCCTGTTTTACGATGCTGTCAATTTGCTATGAATTTTCTTGCCGATAAATCGAGCGCCGAAATTAAACAAAAGCACAAAGATAATCAGGACTGCACTGGCACCGGCAGAGACGGCTGCACCATCTGGGACAGTGCCTTCACCGTTGACTTTCCAGATGTGGACAGCCAACGTTTCTGCCTGACGGAAAATCGAAATCGGTGAGCTGACTGACATGGGATTCCAGTTTGACCAGTCAAGTGCTGGGGCTGATTGACCTGCTGTATAGATAAGCGCTGCGGCTTCCCCGAAGATACGACCAGATGACAAGACAACGCCTGTGACGATACCTGGCAAGGCTTCTGGTACTATCACGTGTAAAACTGTTTCCCACCGCGACAAGCCCAGAGCTAAGCCCCCCTCACGTTGCGTATGATGCACCGCTTTTAGCGATTCTTCGACATTACGCGTCATCAAAGGCAGGTTAAAGACAGTCAAAGCCAAGGCACCCGAGATAATCGAGAAACCGTAGCCGAACTGAACAACGAAAATCAGGAAACCGAACAAACCAACGACGACTGAAGGGAGTGAACTCAAGATTTCAATCGACGTTCTAACTAAATTAGTTACCCATGAATTTTGGTTGGCATACTCAGATAGATAAATGCCCGCACCAAGTGATAATGGAAATGAAATAATCATCGTAATCACGAGGAGGAAAATACTGTTAAAGAGCTGAATGCCAATCCCACCACCGACTTCATAAGCTTTTGACGGACTTGTCAAGAAATGCCACGAAATGTGTGGCAGGCCACGAACGAGGATATACAGGAGTAACGATGCCAGAATGACAACGATAATACCTGAAATCACATAGAGGACATTCGTTGCCAGTTTATCAACTTTTTTAGGATTCATTATAGGCTTCCTCTCTTCGCAATCGCGCGCATGCCGATATTAAATAATAAAGACATGAGTAATAAAATGAGCGCGAGTGACCATAAAACGTTATTTTGGACAGTGCCCATGATTGTATTGCCGATACCTTGGGTCAAGACAGAAGTCAATGTTGACGCAGGGGATGTCAAACTTGTTGGTAAAATGGCGGCATTACCGACAACCATCTGAATGGCTAAAGCTTCACCAAAAGCTCTCGCCATGCCGAATACGACAGCGGTTAAAATACCAGGTGTTGCTGCACGTAACAGGACACGCCAAATTGTCTGCCACCGTGTCGCACCTAAGCCGAGCGAAGCTTCTTTATAAAAGCTAGGCACAGCTTTCATGGCATCAACGGTCATGGACGTGACGGTCGGTAAAATCATCACAAAGAGGACGAAGATACCAGACAAGAGACCAAAACCAGTCCCACCAAAAACGCCGCGAATGGCAGGTACCACAACGGTCAAGCCGATGAAACCATAGACAACGGACGGAATGCCGACCAATAATTCGATAACCGGTTGCAAGAGTTTCGCACCACGATTAGGTGAAATTTCTGTCATGAAAACCGCTGCACCAATAGCAAATGGTGTCGCCAAAATCGCTGACAAAACGGTCACAATCAGCGATCCTGTAATCATCGGTAGCGCACCAACTAAAGGTTTACCATCAGGGCCAAGCTCTGACGGATTCCAAGTCGTGCCAAACAAGAATTTGAAAGGATTGATTTTGTCGACAAAAAAGGTTGAGAACCCTTTTTGTGCGACAAAGAAGAAAATCATGGCAACGACGAAGACAATCACAGCAATACAACAGAAGGTAATCGTCTTGCCAAACTTCTCGAGTTGGGAATTTTTTGATTTAGAAAGTAATTTTTCTTGAACAGTTTCTTTTTTCATTCGATTTAATTTCTATAATTAAGTGTTGAGACATCTAGATAAGCCATCTCATTTAAGTAGGTTACAGGATTATTTTTGGGTGACATGCCCCTCAGCATCACGTTCAACGTGCATCTGATTCACGGAGATATACCCCATTTTTTGGACAAGATTGCCTTGAACGGCATCAGATAGCATATAATCTAAAAATGCTTTCGTCAGGCTTTGAGGTTGCCCTTTGGTGTACATATGCTCATACGCCCAAATCGGCCAATGGTTATCCGCCACATTAGCCGTTGTTGGATCAAAACCATCAAGTGAAACTTTCGTCACGGATGTATCAATATTTGAAAAAGCAAGATAGCTAATCGCTCCAGGAGTTTGCGCCACGATTGATTTAACCATCCCAGATGAATCCTGTTCCTGAGAATTTTTGGCTTGTTTGCCATCCATAATCCAGCGTTCAAATGTTGAACGTGTGCCAGAACCAGCAGCTCTATTGATTAAGACAATTTTCAAATCCTTACCACCAACTGCTTTCCAGTTCGTGATGTTACCCGTGAAAATTTGACGGAGCTGTTCAGTTGTCAAGGCTTTGATGCCAACTTTTTTATTAACAATCGGTGCAATACCGACAACTGCAACCTTATGATCGACTAATTTTTTAGCATCAATCCCGTCTTTTTCTTCAGCGAATAAATCCGAGTTCCCGATTTGAACAGCACCTGACTGGACTTGTGACAAGCCAGTTCCCGAGCCACCACCTTGGACATTAATAAATTTTCCGGGTTTTTCTTGGGCAAATGTTTCAGCTGCGGACTCAACTAAAGGCTGTAAGGCACTCGATCCTACAGCCGTTATTGATTCACCTTTGTCTATCCACTTGGCACAACCTGATAATGTCGCAAGGACTACCATGGCTGAGGCCAAAAGCACTATCTTTCTCCTCATAACTCCTCCAAATCGTTCAATACTTCTATTTTAACATTTATGCCACGGATAAATGTAAATTTTGTGTAAAAATTTGGGAGAGTAAACTATGTACCACAAATTTGACAGGTCAAATTTGCTTTGTTAATCCATGATTGATTAGTAAGATTGAACGATTTGAAGTGTTAATCTGTGGTTTTACTTGATATTGCCTTCTTGATCGCGAGTGACTTTCATCTCTTCAACAGAAAGGTAACCTAATTTTTCAAGGAGTGTTTTGTTTTTGGTCACAGTAGTGATGAATTTTTCTTGACCATCTGTTGTGTTGCCTTTTTCTGTATACATATGCTCGTAAGACCAGATTTTCCAGTCGTTTGTTGCAACATTTTTTTCAGTTGGCTTCACGCCGTCAAGTTCAAGTGCTTTAACGGTGTCTTTGATATTTGAGAAAGCCACATAGCTAATCGCACCTGGTGTTTGTGAGACCATTTGAACGACTGCACCTGATGAATCTTGTTCGCTTGCTTTGACAACCTTGGCATTATCCAGACCATACTTTTCGAAGTTGAAACGTGTCCCTGAACCTTCTGCACGGTTAATCACTGTAATTGCCTGATCTTGCCCGCCAACTTCTTTCCAGTTGGTCACTTTGCCAGTGAAGATGTCTTTCAGCTGTGCTGATGTCAAGCCGTCAACTTTAATATCTTTATTGACAATCGGTGCAAAGCCAACGACTGCGACTTTATGATCTTTCACTTTTTCTGCTAAACTGGCATCTTTTTCTTCTGCGAAAAGGTCAGAATTCCCAATCTGAATTGCGCCACTTGACACTTGTGACAAGCCTAAACCTGAGCCACCACCTTGAACAGTGATTTGCAAATTAGTGTTCTCTTGTATAAAGCTTTCAACATTGGCTTCGACCAACGGTTGTAAGGCAGTTGAGCCTGCGACCGTGATTTTTTCTGCCTTAGCTGTTGAAGATGAAGATGTGCCAGAAGATTTTTGTCCGCAAGCTGCGAGTGCTAAAAGTGATACGGCTGCTGCTGCGATCAAAACTGATTTTTTCATGATTTTTCCCTTTACAAGACCAACGTCCACTAAAAATCAGAAGCGTTTTTAGTGTTTGTCATTTTTTGATTTATTGTAGGCACCATTGCCTTACAAAATTATTATACCGCTGAACTCTTAAATCTTGTGTAAAAGTTCCGACGATTTTTTGTAAAAAATAGGTAAAAGAATGGTAAAAGGACGCTTTATCCGCGTCCTTTTTAATTAGCTTCACGTCTATTTTTTGGCCAATTCAGGATAGACGGCTTTGGCAAATGCTTCAAATCCAGCAAGGGATTGATAGCTGTAACCAAACATATAGTTATAATTCAAAATATAAACTTTTTTATTTTGAATGGCCCTTAAGTTTGATACCTTGTCATTGCTATAGAGGCTTTTAACCATCTTCTCAGCATTATTTGTCTCGTCCCATTTTGGAATGATAATCATATCTGGATCAGTTTCGATGATTTTTTCGATACTAACTGTTCCTGTTGGGACATCGTAAGCTTGTTTGAGTTTCAGCATTTTAAACAAGCTCACTGAAAAGGTGTCACCCGTTAATGAATAGCCACTGATGTCCCCAGGATCATTGGAATGGATATAGGCAAAAGTCTGCGTTTTCTTGACATCTTTCAGACTGTCTTTCAGCGCTGCTTCACGCGCTTTTAACTCAGTCTTAAACTTGTCTGCAACAGGTTTGACATTAAAAATCTTCCCGAGATTGTCAATATCGCCATAAATGGAGTTAAAGGTGCCACCTTTGATTGAAGTTTTCATGATATACGTCGGGATATGCATCTCATTTAAGGACTCAACTGTCCCAACGCCCCACTCTGATTTTTCAAATAAATTCCCACGACCAAAGACCATGTCAGGGGCAACAGACAAAGCTGTTTCCTGTGGAATATAGGTAGTGCCTAAATTTTTAAGCTTGTTAAACTCTGCTTCAACACTCGCATCTTTCTCGCCAAAGACAGCACCGACCCCAGCGATTGATGTTTCAAGTCCGAGATGCAGTAAAAGTTCTGCCATCGGGCGGGTATTGGCCAACACTTTTTTAGGTGCATGGGTGAACGTTTGCGTGCTTTCAGGCCAAGTTGGCTCTGATTTGGAATCACTGCCAACGCCTTTTTTGTAGTTCTTAATCGTCAGTGGATAAGTCGTTTCACCCGACTGGTTTGATGCTGTTGCTGACTTTTCTACTGGCTTTTGACCACAGGCAGCTAATGCTAAAGCTGACAAGCCTAAAATGGTTGCGATTATAATTTTTTTCATTTTCTTTCCCTTATACTAACGCTATATTATATTGAATAATGAAATCCCAGTTGCTGCGTAATCGGATTTTGATAAATTTGACACTTGACCTGATAAATCTCAGCGATTAACTCCTCTGTCAAGACCGCCTCAGGCGTCCCTTGCGCGATGACTTCCCCATTTTTCAGCGCATAGATGTAATCACAATAAGATGCTGTCAGCTCCAAATCATGCAGGGCAACAAAGGTCGTGATGTCGAGATCTTTAACCGCCGTCAAAATCTCCAACTGATAGCGAATATCCAGATGGTTGGTCGGCTCGTCCAAAATCATGACTTTCGGCTCTTGAGCAATGGTTCTGGCTAGAATCACCCGCTGTTTTTCGCCACCAGACAAGGAGAGGTAACTCCTGTCCTTATCATGCATCAGATTCGTTCTGAGCAGCGCTTCCTGAACGCGTTGAAAATCGTAAAGATTATCAGCTTCCATCATCTTTTTATGCGGTGTTCTGCCTAACAGAACCATCTGCTCGACTGTCAAATCAAAATTCAGTTCATTAAACTGACCAACAACACCTAGATGTTTCGCCACCTTTTTATTCGGCGAGGTCAAAACATCGATGTCATCGATATAAATCGTCCCTTTTTTGGGAGCGATACTCTTATAAATACTTCTTAATAACGTCGATTTGCCTGACCCATTGGCACCAATCAGACCAACCGTTTTTTGAGCTGGTACTTCTAAGGAAACCTGACGCACAATCGACTGATGTGCCACTTCTATCTCAAGATTTTGAATGGATAATTTCATCTTTAGCCCCCAAAACTGTACCCTTTTTTGATGATAATGTAGATAAATAAGGGTGCGCCAATCATCGCTGTGATAATCCCAATCGGGAGTTCCACATTATGGATTAAAATCCGAGAAATTAAGTCCGCCCAAATCATGAATAAAGCACCACAGACAGCTGTCAAGGGGAGCGTCACCTTGTGGTCACTCCCGAACAACCCACGAACAATATGCGGCACGATGAGACCGACAAAGCCAATCATACCTGAATTGGCGACGATGAGCCCTGTTGTCAACGAGGTCATCGCCATGTAGAGTCGGCGATATCTGCTGAGTGACACGCCGAGTGTCACCGCTGCTTCATCCCCCAAAAGCATGACATTTAATAGCCTTGACTGCGTTAAAAAGAAGCCAAAAACGAGTAAAACGGGCACAATCAGCATGCCTAGTTTAGACCAAGTGGCTGATGCCAAACTCCCCATCAGCCAAAACTGAATCGTTTTGATTCCTTCTGAATTGCCAGCCAGATAAACGATGAGGTTCGAAACAGAACCAAATAAGCTACTGATGACTGAGCCTGATAAAATCAGCTTGACACTGGTCATCCGACCACCGATATTTGACAACATCAAGACCGATAAGGTCGCAATCATAGCGCCCGCAAAAGCACCTAAGCCAATGCCAAACTGAGATAAAAACGAACCTGAGCCAAAGCCAATCAAAATAGCAAAAGTTGCCCCTAAAGATGACCCTGATGAAATCCCTAAGATATAAGGATCAGCCAGCGGATTTTGAACGACAGCTTGCATGACCGTGCCACAAAGCGCTAAACCTAAGCCTACAAAAATCGCCAGTAAAATCCTGGGCATCCGGATGAACCAGATAATATTAACAGATGAAACTGGTAAGTCCTTAATCTCGCCAATCGTACCTTGACTCATCTTGTTGACCAAAATACGCCCCACATCCCAAAAGGAAATATCAGCCTGACCATTGCTGACCGAAACGATAACAGATAGAGTAATCATCATCAGAAAAAGTCCAACCCACACAAGCATCGGGGTCTGCCGTTTCCTGTTGCTAGTAAGCATGTGTTCCCCCTTTATATACAAAACGTCAAGCCAACTTCTACTGAAGTTCACGACTAAGTCGCATCGCTTTTTTCGTATTATTATTTTTGTAACTATTTCAGTATAGCCGACTTTCGATAAAATGTAAATACTTTTTTACATTTGGTGTCAGACTATTTTGTCAATTCTAGGTATTTACTAACAAAAAAGAAACTGGGACAAACTGTAAAAAATAGATAAATCGCATGAAATTCGTTTTAAAAACGTTGATTTCATGCGGTTTATCTATTTTATAGTTAGCTAAATTCTGCTAATTTTTGACTTTTATTGGCACATTCTAATTTAAAACATCAGAGTTCAACTTTTTCTCGTGTTCCCCAACCAGTCTGCTTATGCGTAAAATAGCCAATCAGACGAATTGTTCTTAAGACAAAGAAATTCCAAACCATCGCTAAAGGGAAAAGTGCAAAAATCTTAAACTTCTGCTTGACCCCCATATCTTCCCGGTGAATCGCAAAATAAGAAAGCGATAATACCATATTAAGTATCAAAGGGATGACAAGCATAAAGAGTAACGTCAAAAGTGTCCCTTGTGTCACAAAGAAAATGATAATTTGCAAACTCAGAACAGTTGTGATTGCAAATGTCAACCATGTCAAAAGTTGGCGCCAGAAAACAAAACTCGTCAAGTTGAAAAATGCAATTCTCCAAAATCCTCGAATAAAACTTCCTCTCATCCACCGAAGTTGCTGTCTCAATAAATGGCTAAATTTATTTGGGAAGTCTGTATAGCCAACTGATGAAAATTGTGCGACACAGCGCCCTAACATCAAGCCACAAGCAGTTAAAAAACTATCATCGGAAAACTCAATCCGTTGTCCTCTGAATGTCTCACTTGTGAATTTCATTTCTTTTGCAAGATTAAAAACTGCCATCCGATAAAAAGCAATCGGTCCATTATTGACAGGAACACTGCCAAAAAAGCTCGCCGTAGCACGTTCAATCAATTGTTGGTGACCCACAAGTATCAATTCCATTATACCGGTCATCAGGTTATCACTCATATTTCTACCAGCAATAACACCTGCTACTGAATAAACTTGTGCATCTTGAAAAGGAATCACGCCTTCGGCGATAGCATATTTATCAAGTGTTGTATCGGAATCAATCGTAAAGATAATATTTTCTGGACTTTCTTCAAGTTCTAAATAATCATAGGCTTTTATCAAAGAAGCGCGTTTACCACTATTTTCTTGATTAATTAACTTGAAGACAACACCTTTTTGTCGAAAAAGTCTTTCAAATCTCTCAGCTAATTGATTATAGTTAAATAATGTACTCCCATCATTGACCAAAACAACTGAATTCGGTAGCATTTCTTGTTGTAGAAGTGAGTCAAAAGTCTTTTCTAAATTCTCTACTGGTTCATTATAAGCTGGAATCAAAGCATGAACTTTCAGATTGACTTGATTTCCCTCTTTTGAAACATAAGGCGTGTAAAACAAAGAAATTAAAAAATGGAAAATGGCTAAACCACCACAAAGTACAAAGAAAGGAATCAAATTGACTAAAGCATGGCTGCTAGATATTGCAACCCGATGATAAATATAAGCAGTAATAAGTGAGCATGTCAATATAAATAAAAATGCCAAAGTTAAACCATGACGATGAAAATGATGATGCTTTTGACTCGTCGATACTGTACTTCCCCAGTGACCCAAAACATATTTTCGCTTATGAAAATTACAGTGACGCGATTTAGCAATCTGCTTTAATTCAGGTTTAAACCGAAAATGTACAATTAAACTGATAAGCACAACTAAAACTGCTACCAATAATGGCAATTTCCCTGAAAGCATCAAGTCAACAATATTCTCATGGAAAAAGTGATTGATTTCTTGATAAGTCGTATGTCCCAAAATAATAACAGGTAAACTAAATACCGATATAACTACCAAAAACTCCAATACAATCATAAGTGATTTTTTCAAACTTTCTCTCCCCCTAATCTCTCACAAAAACATCGTGCGTATGCACCTTATGTGCGACATCGCACAGACTTTCATCCCAACGATTGGCGACGATAATATCAGCCACTTTTTTAAAGGCTTCTAAACTATGCACAAGTTGATTTTCCTTAAAATGTGGGACGCTCAAAGTTGGTTCGTAAATAACAATTTCAACACCTTTAGATTTTAGTCTCGCCATCACATCCTGAATCGCACTGTACCTAAAATTGTCACTACCATGTTTCATGGTTAAACGGTAAATGCCTACTACCTTAGGATTTTTTGCCATGATATTATCAGCAACAAAGTCTTTTCGAACATCATTGGAGGCAACGATTGCTGAAATCAAGCGTTCCGGTACTTGATGATAGTTTTGTTTCAATTGCTTAGTATCCTTGGGCAGACAGTAACCGCCATAGCCAAAACTTGGATTATTATAGTGAGAACCAATCCGTTCATCCATTCCCATTGCTTCAATGATTTGCTTCGATTTTAGACCATTTATCTGAGCAAAAGTATCCAATTCATTGAAATAAGCGACACGGAGGGCTAGATAGGTATTGGAAAATAACTTGACTGCTTCCGCCTCTGTTTCGCCAGTATAGAGCACAGATACGTCCTTATCCCAAGTATTTCGCAAAAACATATCACCGATTTCTCTTGCGGCATTACTGGTATCGCCAATGACAATCCGAGAAGGATATAAATTATCATACAGTGCTGTTCCTTCGCGCAAAAACTCAGGACAAAAAATAATCGTTTGAACGCTTGGATACTTTTCTTTTAAGTTTGCAACATAGCCGATTGGAATCGTTGATTTGATGATAAATTTGGCATCAGCTTTGAGCTGAATGGCTTTTTCTATCACCGCCTCAATGGTTGACGTATCAAAGTAACCCGTTTCTTCGTCATAATCGGTCGGTGTGGCAATTAATAGATAATCACCCCATAAAACCGTTCGCTCAAAATCTGTCGTATAGACCACATTTGAACGCTTTTCTTTAATAAATGTTTCAATGTAATCATCTACTAAAGGGGAGTGGTCATCATTTAACAAACTAATTTTATGGGCATCAATATCATAGCTAATCACCTCTTCATGCTGCCCTAACAATAATGAATTGGCCAGTCCAACATACCCTAGCCCAAATACTGATATTCGCATTTTTGCTCTCATTCTCCCAGTCTTTTTTCATAATTTCCTCATCTGTTGTTCTATTTCTTTTACATGTATACAAAAATACAGAACATTCATTATTATAATATATTTCAAACAACTTAGTTCCTCTATTTTCACCCTGAATTAAGTAAAAATAAAGAATCTACAAACATTATCTACCCTCTTGACTCTAAAAATATTAGTTTTAATATAATTGTTTGTTTTGGAAATAATAGTTTGTAAATTTTTTACTTGTTCATCTGAGATATCACTATCTTGAGATAAGTTCAAAATAAATTGATTATTTTGAACAATCACATCCTTGTCTAGTTTTTTTCATTTTCTGAATTGGGAATGTCTCCCTTATATTATGCCCCCCTAATACTGAAGCGGACACACTGCTAATAAGAGTAATCACGGTACCTAAAGTAATGAAAATAAGTAAAATATTTACTTGATTACTACAAATGTAAGAGAAAGAAAATGTTTATAGTCAGGAAATAAGTTGATTGGTCTCTTGCCATCGTCATGGCATTTTTTATTTCAAGGTTCTTAAAAACATCCCTCTATCTTACAGCTTCATTTTAACATGTCAAAAACATAAGCTTCAAGTTTTGATACATGACATGGTGTCACTTTTCGATACTTATAAATATTGAATTAATAGGAAGTTTTATCCTAATAATAGGGAAATTGGAGGACATGTTGTCTCTTTTTTAGATAGAAAAAAAGCTTTCATAAACTACTGTAAAGGCTTTCAAAAAGCACTCTGAATTTTAACCTTTTCTAAATTTTTTCCGTACTCTAATGATAGTGTAATCTCTATCATTTAAAAGACAAAAAAACGCATTTGAACTAGTCTTCAAATACGTTTTTCTTCTTGACTCAACGGTTAAAAGCTTTCAATTGCTTCGCAATATCACGATTTTGTTCTTTACGCTTAATCGTTTCACGTTTATCGTAATTCTTCTTACCTTTGGCAAGTCCCATCAAAACTTTGGCAAAACCATCTTTGATGTAGACACGTAAAGGGACAAAACTCATGCCGGCCTGTGAAATTTCAGCTTCAATTTTAGCGATTTGCTTTTTATGCAGTAACAGTTTGCGACTGCGCGTCGGGTCAACATTCCATATATTACCTTCGTCGAAAGGTGAAATGTGAACATTACTCAGCCAAACTTCGCCATTTCGCACACGGGCAAAACCATCTCTAATATTAATCCGAGCTTGTCTGACTGACTTGATTTCTGTGCCGGTCAGCACGATCCCCGCCTCAAATGTTTCGGTAATCTCATAGTCATAATGCGCCTTTTTATTTTGGGCGACCACATTATCCTTGACTTTATCTTTTGCCATTTACACACGACCTCCTATTTTTTTCTAGCAGGTTTGCCGCCTTTTTTATGAAAAGGTTTCTTGTCTTTATCTTTATTTTTCTTCCAGTCGGGGCGTTTATCACGGGAATCACGTCCGCCATGGCTCTCTCTACTGCGCTTTTCAACCGCTTCAACGACGTCTAAATCGCTGTCGACATGTTCAAAGTCGATGTCGCCAGTGACTTTATCAGCTTTCACTAACTTGACTTTAACCGGCTGTCCCATGCGGAACACCTTGCCGGTGCGCTCGCCTTTAAGAGTCAAATCGCGCTCGTTGAAGTTGTAAAAATCATCGCCCAGCGTTGACATGTGGACCAAGCCCTCGATGGTATTTGGGAGCGAGACGAAGAAACCGAAGCGGGTTACAGATGAGATTGTCACGTCGTACTCAGTGTCGACATAACTTGCCATGTACTCTGCTTTTTTCATGGCCTCGACGGCACGTTCCGCATCGATGGCTCGGCGTTCGCGAGACGATGTGAGCTGAGCAATTTCAGGGATAATTGCTTCGAAATGCTCGATAACTTCCGTCGTCGGGTGGCTTTCAGCACGAATCAAGCGATGCACCAGTAAATCTGGGTAACGGCGAATCGGTGATGTGAAATGCGTGTAGTACTCCGCAGCCAGACCGAAATGTCCGAGGTTATCTTCATCATAACGGGCTTGTTGCATGGAGCGTAAGAGCATGGTTGACAGCACCATTTCACCCGGTTGATCCTTGATTTTCAGCATGAAATCTTGCAAGTCTTTTGACTGCATGTTTTCAGGTGTGCCTTTCAAAGGAATACCAAAAACTGAGGCGAAATCAATAAAACGGGTTAATTTATCGGCTTTGGGATGCTCATGCACCCGATAGATAAATGGCAGTTCACGTGTCGCAAAGCTACGCGCAACCGTTTCATTGGCAATCAGCATGAAGGACTCAATCATCATCTCAGCTATCCCACGTTTGCGGACTTGAATCTCGATGGGTTTACCGAGTTTATCAACGATGATTTTCGCTTCTTGGGTTTCAAAGTCGATTGACCCACGACGCGCACGCATGGCTAGCAAAATGGCATGAAGTTTCGCCATTTGTTCAACTGATGCTGCAATCGCCGCAAATTTTTCTAGATATTCTTGATTGCCAGCCAGCATTTCATTGACATCCGAGTAGGTCATGCGTTCCGTTGTTTTAATCACAGACTGAGAAATTTGGTAGTTGACAACATAGCCGTCAGGGTTAATTTCCATGACACATGACTGCGTGAAGCGATTCACACGAGGATTCAGTGAACAGATGCCATTTGACAAGCGTTCAGGCAGCATCGGAACAACGCGGTCTGTCACGTAAGTCGACGTCCCACGGTTGAGAGCTTCACGGTCAAGGGCAGAGCCTTCGGTCACATAGTAGCTGACATCGGCGATATGCACGCCAAGCTCAATGTTACCGTTATCTAGTGCTTTGATATGGACAGCATCGTCAAGGTCTTTGGCATCTGCACCGTCAATGGTAAAGGCGATTTCGTTACGGTAATCGACACGACCGATGATGTCTTTTTCTTCGATTTCATCTGGCACAGCGTTGGCTTCAGCGAGGACGTCTTCTGGGAATGGCGATGGAATCCCCATTGATTCCAAGACTTCTAGGACGTCAATCCCTGTATCCGTTGCTTTACCGATAATCTCAGTGACAAGACCTTGGAGGACTTCTGGAAAATCACGGTCAGGATAATGGGTAACATCGACACGGACAATATCGCCAACTTCTGGGTGCAAGCCTTTTTTAGAAATATTGGTTCTAAAGGGAATTTTCTTATTCTTATTGATAACGTAGCCTAAAAGCGAGCCGCTATTTTTTTTCTCATCTTCATCAAAAGCATAAAACTCACCGACGAGACTTGTCACCGCGCGAGATTTGATGGCAACGACTTTCCCTTCAGCCTCATTGCCTTTGAGGGGATTCGCTGGCGACGTAATTTTGACCTCGACAACATCTTCATTCATGGCAAATTTGGTATTGCCACGTTTGACAAAGACATCAGGTTCATTTTCGCCAATTCTGACGAAACCAAAACCACGTGGGTTGGCAGAGAAAGTGCCTTCTAGGACTTCTGCTTCTGGCTGCGGGAGGGCAAGATTGCCACCAGCTGTTACTTCAATGGCTTTGCTTTCTTCTAATTGGGCAATTGTTTTGATCAAATGCTTATAATCGCTAGCATCATCAGCCATTCCTAGATTGCTGGCTAACATTTTTGGTGAGATTGATTTTGATGGCATATTTGCCAAAAAATCCGTTATTTTTTTACTTAATTTCATATCTTCTTTCTATGTTTTTAAAGATGTGGCCTATCACAACACAAAAAGCCGAGAGTTTATCCCAGCCTTTCTTTCGGGTCACCGATTACTTTACTGCTCAACCCGTCATTATCTGGTAGATAAAACAACTAGTGCAAAACCGACAAGCAGCCAAAGTCCAATCATCACACCAGTAAAGCGTTGCATCACGGCTTCAAAACCACGTGCTTTACGGCGTTCAAACAATTCATCGCCACCACCTGTAAAGGCACTCGCAGCACTGTCTTGTTTAGAGGGTTGAATCATAATTGACACAATCAAAATTGCTGACAATATAAGTAAGACTGCAATTAATATATCGTAAATAACTTTTATCATCTTCTCCGACTTTCTTCTTACAACATTTAGTTATTTCTATATGCTAGAAATAGCCATTATGTAACTATTATAACATAAAAAACATATCTTTGCTCAAAATAAAAAAAGAACTTCTCAATTCTTTTTCATTTTAAGCATTTTCAGTAATATATTTATAAACGCCTTGACCAGCAAGTGCACCTTCACCGACTGCTGTCGTGATTTGACGGAGGTCTTTTTGGCGAACATCTCCGACTGCGAAAATACCTGGCACTTTCGTTTGCATGCCTTGATCCGTAATAATCCAGCCAATCTCATCCGTAATCCCAAGATTTTTGACCGTCTCTGTCATCGGATCAATGCCGATATAGACAAAGAGACCACCAAATGCTTTTTCTGTTAGCTCACCCGTCTTGAGATTTTTAATCCGAACGCCTGTAATCTTCATGTCATTGCCCAAAACTTCCTCAACGGCGGAATCCCAGATAAATGAAATTTTATCATTTGAAAAAGCACGTTCTTGGATGATTTTTTGAGCGCGGAGTTCATCACGACGGTGTAAAATGGTCACAGAGCTACCGAAACGTGTGAGAAAGAGCGCTTCTTCAACAGCTGAATCGCCACCGCCGACAACCAAGATCTCTTGATTACGGAAGAAAGCCCCATCACAAACCGCACAGTAAGAGACACCACGTGCACCATACGCTTCTTCGCCGGGGACATTGAGATGTCGATGTTGCGCTCCTGTCGCAATAATCACGGTTTTAGCCTCGAAAACGTCATCTTCCGTGATAACTTGCTTGATACCGTCAGCATTGACCGTCACATTTTGGACAATGCCGTAAGCATTTTCGACGCCAAGTCCTTCAAGCGGTTCATACATTTTCATCGATAATTCAGGCCCCATGATGGTTTCATAGCCTGGGTAATTTTCAATTTCAGCAGTATTGTTCATTTGGCCACCGGGCGCGCCACGTTCAAGCAGTAATACTTTGAGTTCACTACGTGCTGCATACATCGCTGCGGTCATGCCACCAGGCCCAGCACCGATGACAACTGTATCATATAAAGTCATGTTTCCCTCCCCTTTTTTGATATGCCTTAAATCATTAGCTCAAGAATATCATAGTAATTATATTCTATATTTCTAGCCTTGAATATGCAAGTATATGGCATTATAAAATTGTCAAAATAACCACTCATCTCGACTTCAAGATAATCAAGACTGCCAAAACAGCAAAGCTCAAAATTGGAATGGTTAAAATATCAATCAACAAAACGTCAAAAATTTTATTTTGGCGAACATTGATGGGCTTATCATAATTCCGTGAAATGGTGCCTAACATATAGAGACCACTGACAATTAAGACAAGGACTGCTGAAATAAATAAAGATTTAAGATAAATAGCTAAAATAGCTTGCATTAGAGAAAACTCCCCGTTTCGAAATTTTTAGTGTGACGTGCGAGAAAAGCTTTTGTTCTTGGATGTTTGGGTGCATAAAAAACGTCTTCTGGTCTGCCAGATTCGATGATTTTCCCCTGTTCTAAAAAAATCACCTTGGTCGCCACATAATAGACAAAATCCATCTCATGGCTGACAATAATCATCGTTTGACCTGATTTTGCAGCTTGAATAATGGACGCTTGAACTTCACTGACTAGCTCTGGGTCAAGCGCTGATGTCGGCTCATCTAGGAGCAATAGTTCTGGTTTCATGGCAAGTGCTCTCGCAATACCAACCCGTTGTTTTTGACCACCCGATAAAAATTTCGGATAATAATCGACACGATCTGACAGCCCAACATCGGCTAATGCTTGCGTGGCTTGTGCCAGTGCGGTTGCCTTATCCAGTTTTTTAACTTGAATTAAGCCTTCCATGACATTTTCAAGTGCTGTCCGACGTTCAAATAGATTGAATTGTTGAAAAACCATGGCTGTTTGACGACGCAGACTCAGAATATCAGCTTGACTGATGGTCGCAAAATCGAGATGCAGGTTACCAATATCGACCTGACCTGAATCGGGTGCTTCCAGATAATTAATTGACCGCAAAAATGTCGATTTTCCTGCACCAGATGCCCCAATCAGCGCAATCACATCACCGGGCTCAATGTCTAATGACACATCATCCAAAACGACAGTGTCACCAAATTTTTTAGATAGATTTGAAAGTTTGATGGTCATGCGACATCTCCTCCGCCATTGCCCACCGTGCCTTGATCAAAAGGATTTCCTGTCGGGATGAAACGGCGTTTATTTTTGTGTTTTGCTGTAATCTGTAAGTTGCGTTCCAAAAGTCGAATCAAGTTTTCAAAGACAAGGTTAATCGCCCAATAGACGAGCGCCACAGCGAGATAGCTTTCAAAAACGCGGAAGTTACTGCCGCCGATGATTTTAGCTTCGGCTGTCATCTCAATAACACCCGCAACAAAGGCAAGTGATGTGCCTTTGAGCAAGCCCATGAGCGCATTGCCAAGCGGTGCGACAGCAACAGTCGCTGCTTCAGGCAGGGTCACACGCTTAAAGACTTGAAAATTAGTCATGCCAAGTGATTTGGCTGCCTCAATCTGCCCGACATCAACAGACTCAATCGCTGACCGAATGGTTTCAGAATTATAAGCCGCTTCATTAAAAGCGAAGGTTAAAATGACAAAAAGCATCGGCGAAATATCATTGATATTATAAGCCGTGCCGTAATTGAGGTTAATCGCTTTGAGAATCAAAGGAATACCAGTATAAGTCAATAAAAGTTGCACATAAATCGGCGTCCCGCGAATAAAGCTGACGACGAGCGCCCGAATTTGATCTAAAACGGGGATGCGATTAAGTTTGATTAAGGCTAAGAGCAAACCTAAAACAAGACCTAGCGCCATGGCAATCAAGGTAATAATAAAGGACGTTGGCACGCGACTGATGATTGGGCTAAAAGCACTAACAAAAGCGTCCCAGTTAAAAATCTTGTCAAAAAACATGCGCCAAAACTCAGCGAACGTGTACTGTCCCTTGACTGTAACACTAATCATCAAAATCGCTAAGACAAGAATTGCCAATATCCCGAGGGCTATTTTACTTGCTTTTTTCATGGTGTATCAAAACTTTCTATCGGTTGCTCACCTGATAATGAGGCTGACTGCTGCTAAATTTCAGGTTACTTGTCAGCATCAGCTGACGGCACAAAATCTCCGCCGAAATATTTTTCTGATAACTCCTTGAGTGTACCATTTGCCTGTAGCTTTTTCAAGACCTTGTCAACCTTCGTTTGCAGTTCCTTGCCTTGTGCATCCTTGGTAAATAAGAAATACTCCAAGCCATCGTGAGGATCTGTCGTTTCAGAGGCGATATTGACCACTTTCAAATCGGCCAATCCCTTGTCCTTGATAATCGTTTTAAGCGAAATGGCATCATACAATAGGAAATCGATTTTTCCTGAGTCGACATCTGCTAACCGACTAGCCGTTGGATAACTTCCATCGATATAGTTGAGTTTAACTTGTTGCTTCGGATTGGCTTCATTGTATTTTGACAAAATGTTCGTAAAATTAGCAGACGGCAGGACTTCTGTCGATTTTCCAGCCAAGTCAGCCAAGGTTTTGACTTTGACATCAGATTTCACCGCAACCGCATTATTCGATTTAGACAAAGGTGCTGAGAAGTAATATTTTTCAGCGCGCTCCTCACGCCAACCGATATCATTCGCCGCAAACTGGTAGCGACCTGAATCTACTCCTGCAATCACACTATCAAAATCTGTTATTTCTACCTTGAGTTTATATTCTGGTAATTCCTTGAAAACCGCACGCGCCACTTCAATATCATAGCCAGTCGCTTGATCATTTTCAGAGTAAGTGAAAGGTTTCGTATCTGCATCGGTCGCGACAGTTATCGTCGTGACTTTATCGTTTTTAGAGGCATCAGATGTCGCATTTGACGACGATTTCCCGCAAGCGACTAAAGCCACTGCTGCACCTAAAATTAAACCTGATAGTATCATTTTTTTATATGTTTTCATCAAAAAATCCCCTTTTTTCTATTATCTATCTAAGATATTTTTATTTTATCATACTTCATTTGACATCATCATCATGAAAGATTATGACCGCCATAAAAAAAATAAAACCCCAAGGGATTTTATTTCAATATCAATCTAGGATGCGTTTCAACTAAATCTTCTGCTCTCTCAGCTTACCGATTAGCATGCCGACGCTTAGGAGGGCGATGACAAAGAGTAGCTGAATGCCAAAGCCCTTGTAGAGTTCTAATTTTTGTGTGGCATTAAAAGTTGACTGATAGCCGATTAAGTCGTTGGTGACTTCATACCAGTAAACTGGTAAAAATTGGGTGATTTTTTTGATGGCTGGACTTAGCATAGATAGGGGGACGAAGACGCCACAGAGGAAACTCATCCCCAGTCCAAGGACATTGGTGACGCTGGAGATAATATCTCCCCTTTGAATGAATTTACTCATCAAGAAGGAAAGTGCCAGCGAAACCAAAATCATCAAGCCGACATTGAGCAAATAATAGGGCAGATTAGGGTCTGCCAAAAATGCTTTGCCGCTCATAGTAAGTGGTAGAGCAACCCCACAAATCAACCATAGCCCACTACCGATAACCGCTGCGCCTAGCATGAGCTGTAAATTCATCGCCCGATAGGAAACTGGGGCGCAAAGCATTCTTCTTTTCTTATCTGGGTCTGCATAGATGAGTAAAATCATCCCGAGCGAGTAGCTAATCATGGAAATCAGGATATAGGGCATGTAGCGAAAGAGATAGCTATGAAAAGGCATTTCTCCACCGCTTTTATTTTGGGCAATCAGCGTGACTTGAGACTTTTGGCTATCATAGTGCTGCACTTTTTGCACCGCTTGCGCCACGGTATCGCCACTTTCATGGAGGACTCTAACCCGTCTCAAGAATTGGTCGACTTGGTTCGTCACATAGGCACCATCAAATCCGGGTTTATTAATCAGCGTTAAAGGCGTTTGCTTGTCAAAATATTCTTTTTCAAAGCCTTTGGGGATTTTGATAACGCTATAAACATTGTCATAATAGAGATTTTCCTGAATCTTATCAGGTGTGCTAATATCCAAATCATGTTTAACACTTTGCGTTTTGTTCAGGTAGCTTACCAGACTTTTAGAAAGCGCACTCTGGTCTTGATCTTCTATGGCAATCCGTGTGGTCGTGCTTTTAAAGACTGCTGTTGGCTGATTGTCACCCATGGATAACTGGGTCAAAACTGCCATGGCAATAAAAATGATGAGGTAAAGGCTCACAGACTTGGCATCTCGTTTGAGTAAAAGTAGAAATCCTTTAAATACTGTCATAGCGTTCCCTCCTCAATAAACTAAAGGCGACGGCAATACAGACCACACTCATCACCGCCAAGGTCCACATGTCTCTAGCATAGCGTGCGGGATTATCATAAACACCTAGGCAATAAAAAGCATCTGCCAGAACGGCTGCGGGATTAATCCGATTAAAAATCGGACAATATTTTTCGACAATAATGCCCATATTTTGGAACATCAGACCTGCGAAAAATGACGGCACTAGCGTCAAAGCGACGGCAAATCCCGTTTTCAGAGTCATTGAGGCATGATTAGACGCACCAAGCATGATGCCTATGGAGACACCAATCACACAGCCCATGAACACTGTCGCAACAATTCCAACTAGATTATCGCCCAGACTCATGCCGAATCCCTTGGTGATATAAAGTGTGAGTAACAGGACACTGATAAAATCAACCATGGTGATCGTGATGAAATCAACTAAAATCAGGGCAAGTTTTGGCGTCGGTGAAATACTCCGTCTCGCACCCAAGGCAGACAGATTAGCTTGGGTTTCAAAGCTATTATTACCCCCTAAAAAGACACCAGATAAACAAGCATAAGCAATCAGCGCAAAGAAATATTGCAGGAAACTCGAGGTTGTTTTACCATTAGGCGCCACAGCCTTGACAGCCGGTTTCAAATCGGACATGGCGGAAATGGCGGCAGGTAACTTATCAGGATGTGCTTGAGCCATATCGGAAAGCAGGGCAACATTTTTAGTGTAGCCATCCAAAACCGCCTTTAAAATACTGGTATTCAAATTAGACTTGGTCACCGTCAGACTTAAATCTTGTCCAAGATAAAATAAACCGCTGATTTTGCCATCCGCTAATTTTGCCTTGGCTATTTTTTCGGTTGGATAGACTTTAAGCCTAATCAACTTTTCCTTTTGCATCTCATTTAGGAAAGCTTTTTGCGTCTCAGTCTGAGCCGACTGATGCCGCACGACCATGGCAATCGGAATCTCAGTTGCCATTTCATCATGTTTCGCCAAATCACCAAAAGCCATGAAGAAAAATGTCCCTAAAATCATAGGAAAGGCAAGTGTCCAAAAGAGAATCGAGCGATCTCTCAGCGTCTGTTTCAAACGATAAATCAATAAATGGCGCATATGTTCTCCTTTCTTTTTTGTTTAAAGAGCATTATTGTCCAATCTCACACTCTAAATCTTGTATCAATCTCGAAGT
The DNA here is from genome assembly GCF_002260845.1 of Pseudolactococcus reticulitermitis. Classification (GTDB taxonomy): domain Bacteria; phylum Bacillota; class Bacilli; order Lactobacillales; family Streptococcaceae; genus Pseudolactococcus; species Pseudolactococcus reticulitermitis. Next base: position 190,303 of record NZ_BEDT01000001.1, read on the forward strand.
TGCTTACCTGTGATTTCTAAAAAGACATCGTTCAATGTTGGCAGTTCCGACAAGACGCGACCAAATGCCAGCTCCTGTGCTTGCAAATGCGCGAGAATTCGCACCAGATTGTGTTGAGAGCCTGTACAGCGAATCATTAAAGTCCGCCCTTGATAGGTCAACTCTAAGACATGCGGTAGGCTGTGAATCGCTGCTAAATCTGCTTCTTCTAACACAATGTCATCAATGCGAATCGTTTCACCGACCTTGAGCAAGCCTTTCAACTCCTCGCTTGACCCTTGCGCCATTACACGACCATGGTCAATAATGGCAATCCGCGTACAGATTTGCTCAACCTCCTCCATATAGTGAGAGGTGTAAATCACTGTTGACCCTTGACGATTCAGCTCTTGAATACCTTCTAAAATATTATTGCGGCTTTGCGGGTCGACTGCGACCGTCGGCTCATCCAAAATGATCAGTTTGGGTTTGTGGGCAATCCCACAGGCAATATTCAAACGGCGCAAGAGACCCCCCGATAATTTTTTAGGGAAGATTTTGACATAGTCTGCCAGACCTACAAAATCAATCGCCTCTTTGACCAACTTTTGCCGTGTTGCCTTATCTTTCACGTACAGACCACAAAAATAGTCAATATTTTCATAAACGGTCATTTGCTCAAAAACAGCAACATTTTGCATGACAATCCCAATCTCTTGTTTAATATCATAGCTGTCAACCGTCATCGGCTTCCCAAAAATGGTGATGTCACCTTTATCGTATTTTAATAAGGCTAAGAGACAGTTAATGGCTGTTGTTTTGCCTGAGCCGTTGGGACCCAACAAACCAAATATCTCCCCCTCCTGAATGTCCAAATTCAGATGGTCAAGCGCTAAAACATTGCCGTATCGTTTGACTAAATTTTCAATATGAATCATGAGCCTTACCTCCTAAAAAATCATTGGTTGATAGGTTTATTATAGCTAATCTTACCACTCAAAGTAAGTGTTAGATGTCAGTAACTGACGTGACAAATGTCATAAACTTTGAAACAACTAGATTTTAGAGCAGATACAGTGTAAAATAGAGACACTAACAGAAATCAAATGGAGGGATAAACATGCGACGCGTTAACGACCAAGTCGTCTTGATCATTTACGGTCTGGCTTTGGCTTGCACCATCAAAATAGATGCGTCGCTTGTTATTGCGCTGCTCCTTGCCACTAGCTATTCCGCTTTCATGACCCTAACTGAATCAAATCAGCTATGGCGACTTTTGTGCTTCACTGGTCTATTCTTCGCCTTTTCCGTCTTTTATCCCCTGTGTCTGCTCTTTTCACCGCTTGTCGTTTATCATATGATCTCACGCCAAAATAAGCTGGTGCTTGGGGTCAGTTTAGTGCTAGTGCTTGCTTTAGCTTACCATAGCGAGGTCATCCCACTTTTCCCAATCGGTACTTTTCTTGTGATAGGGCTGATTTTCGCAGCCTATGCAGACAATAAAACCCAGCAAATCAACACGCTTGCAACCAGCCTCCAAAAAACGCGAGATGACAGCACAGAGCTGACGCTTTTATTGCAGGAGAAAAACCGCTCCTTGAGAGACAAGCAAGACTATGAGATTTATGCCGCGACGCTCAAAGAACGGAATCGTATCGCACGTGAGATTCATGATAATGTCGGTCATCTCTTATCTCGCGCCATTTTAATCACGGGTGCGATGAAGATGACAACTCAAAATAGCAGTCTCCGTGAGCCCTTTGAGAATCTGGATACTTCCCTTGGTGAGGCCATGGATAGCATTCGGAAAAGTGTCCATGATTTGCATGATGATGCGGTCGACCTTAAAAAAGCGCTTGAAGAACTGGTTGCTGATTTTAGTTTTTGTCCCATTGATTTTTCTTATCATCTGTCGCACACAATGCCGCGTGAGGTCAAATATAATGTCATCGCCATTGTCAAGGAGGCGCTCAATAATGTTATCAAACATAGTAATGCCACGCTTGTTCGCTTAACCATCTCTGAGTCTCAAGCGCTTTACCAACTCATCATCGAAGATAACGGCACGACGATCACGCCAGACACACCAACTCGTTCGCTCAATATCGAAACACGTGGCATTGGTCTGATAAACATGACGGAGCGCGTGAAAAAATTACACGGCACCATCACTTTCTACAGTCAAAATGGTTTTATCATTTATATCAAAATTCCCAAACAGTGACAAAATGAACACAAAAGGAGCCACAACTATGCGTGTCTTAATCATAGACGACGATGCCCTCATTACTAGCGCTTTAAAAATGATTTTAGAGGTCGACCAGATTGAAGTTGTCGGGATTGGCCATGATGGCAAAGAAGCCATCCAACTCTTTGAAACCCTCAAACCCGACATCCTGCTCATGGATATTCGAATGGCTGAAATGACTGGACTTGCTGCTGCTAAAGTCATTCTTGCGCAGTATCCCGATGCTAAAATTTTACTCTTAACCACTTTTTCGGATGATGACTACATCATTCAGGCGCTTAAATATGGCGTCAAAGGTTATCTCATCAAACAAGATTACAGTAGCATTGTCCCCGCGCTCAATGCTGTCAACAATGGTCAAACCGTCTTTGGAACAGAGATTATGGCTAAAATTCCGGGACTCTTACACACCGAACAGCCTGATTCCCAAGTCAAGTTTCATTATGCAGATTACGGTCTGACCGCTAAGGAATATGACTTAATTGGTCTCGTCGCCGACGGTCTCAGTAATAAGGAAATCTCTGATCAAATCTTTCTAAGTGAAGGCACCATCCGCAATTATCTCAGTACCATCCTTGACAAATTAAATTTGCGTGACCGCACACAATTGGCTATTTTTTATCTGAAAACGAAAAATAATGTTTAGCGTAAACAAAAAAACAAACTGCAAATAGTTTTGGAGTTTGTCTTCAGACTGAAAGCAATTACACGGTTTTAATCTAAATATGATTTAATTATTTTTTCGTAATCTTTATTAATCACTGAATTAAAAGCAATATTTATAAATTGTTCTGAGCCGTTATTCAATAACAGAACTGCGTAATAGGATGGAATAAAGGCTCGTTTAGGTTTGAGCTTTTTATATGCTATTGATTTGATGTCATTTTTATCAATTACTTGGTTTTTTTTGCCAGAAAGAACAATTCCATTTTCATAAATAATAATGTTATCAGCTCCTTTGAAAACAAGTAAATATAAGCCGATTAACAAAACAATTGATCCCAAGATGACGACCATCATTTTTTCGTAAATAAAATTAGAACCAACAATCATAAAAAACCCAAGTAATAGAAAAACAATCCCACCTTTTAAACTATCAGTTTTTGATTTAAAGAGTACATTACCTTTATTGTCCATAAAACACCTCCTAAAAAATTATATCATATTTTTAATTAAAAATAAATAACTTATGAATAAGACAATAGCTACATAATAATTTTATTCTAAATATTAAACACCTTTATTTTTGAAAAAAAAGATTGGGATAAAAGGCTTCAAAAATGGATAGACTAAAATGATGCTAACTTTCGATTTTTCACAGGTTCTTGATTTTTTCAATGATAGTAGCACTTTTCTTGCTAATTTCGTATTGTTTTGACAAAAGAATACCAATTTCACACAAAATAGGCTATGAACGTTTCCGTTTAACATCGGAAATGGTTCATAGCCTATTTTTTTAAAGGACTTTTGTCCCAACCTCTTTTTTCAATATTGACTTACTTAACCTCTTCAAACGTAAAACCGCTCCAAGGCTTGATATAATCAAGCAAGAACAATTCATCATCAGAAATGCGACCAACGACATTGATTTGACCTTGGTTTGGCATATCTTTAAGCGCGATTTGTGTTTCACCCTTGTATTGACCAAATGCGACATTGCCGATTAAGATGTCACCGCGTTTGATGTCTTTTGTATCATGCGCAGGAAATTCTTTATCCTTATGCCAAACACGTGTCATTGTTGAGCGCAAGATGTATTCGCTACGGTCGCCACGGTAGCTGTGTTCACTTTCAAATAAAACAATGCGTTCATTGTCTGTGATTGACGCACTTGGCACGATTTTCAAAGCAGGCTCAGCCGCAAAGAAAGCCTCACTCATGGCTTTGATTTCTGCCTCACTGGCATAGGCATTGGCAATGGTGATATCATTAATCCCGCCCAATAATTTCATATGCTTGACTTGTGTCGCAAGATCCAAATCACGGTGGTGCTCAAGGCTGACAAGACCGTCGCTGAAAGGCCATGGGCCAAATGTCGCATCGTGTGAATTGACAAATGCCATGGTATTCAAGTTATATTGGTTAAATTTCTTGGTGCAATAGATAAAATGATCCAACGCCAAACCAGAATAACGCATTGGGTAGAAGTTGTGGCTACCTAATAACAATTCAGGATTTGGCGAATAGCTCATGATGTTATCCACATAGTTTGTCCCTTGGCTCATGTTGATTTCAACCTTGATGCCGTAAGGGTTACGAGTCATTTTAGCCTCTTCAGCGCCTGTAAACCCAAGGTCAAGACGGACACCATCAGCCCCCATCTCATGGAAAAACGATAAATCATCATAAGACACGCCAAGTTGTTCAAAAAGCGCAGGGTTAATGTCGACCATGACTTCCATGCCGAGTGAATTAGCATAATCGACAGGTTTCTTGAACCCTGCCAAGACTTCATCTTTGTCACCATTGATCTCAAGCAGACTTGTAAAGACGCGTTTGAAGCCATATTGATGTGCTAAATCAAGATAAGCCCTATCCTTTTCAAATGTGCTACGTTCAGGATAAATCGAAATGCCAAGTTTTCCCATGTGTTCCCTCCATTTGGCGCCTAGCGCCTTTGTTTAATTATCTTCATCAACTATCATTTAAAACACTCCATCAAAATGAAAACGTTTTATACTGTCATTATAACAAAAAAATTGGTCTATGCCAATTATTTAAGGTATCAAATATTTGATTTAGCCGAATGCTAAATGGCTTGTCTTATTTTTGGGATTGACTGATTTTTAGCCAAAATACCTGAAAAGGAAAAAACCTGTAACGATAAAAACAAGCATCCAAAGGATTGAGATAATCGTTCCAAGTTTGGCAAATTGATGACCTTTCAAGTCATGCGCATCAATATGTTCAAAAGCAGTCAAGCTAAAAATCAGTCCTGGCAGGGCTGTGATTGGAATAATCGCCAAAATAAGACCAGCGACAGCGGCCTTACTAACGGGTTGATTTTGCGTCGATTTTGAATTTCTCATATTAGGTTCATTCTATCAAAATTTAGAACAAATAACAAGATTGCTTGCACATTTTTTCTTACAAGCTATCGCCCTATATTTTTTTAAAAGATGGTACAATAAACTTATGTTCGCATTTATCAAGAAAAATAAATTAGCACTTGTCATCAGTTTTCTTATTCCCCTCCTTATCATCGCCATCAACTTTGCCCTGCTTGGAATTTATTGGGGCAGTGCTAAAACCGTATTGGCGGGCGACGCCTACCACCAATACGTTGCCTTTCATGCGCTTTTTTCAGATATTTTACACCATGGTTCTGGCTTCTTTTATACCTTTACCAGCGGTCTAGGACTGAATTTCTTCAGTTTTTCATCCTACTATTTAGGCAGCTTGCTCATGCCACTGACTTATTTTTTTAATGCCGCAAACATGCCGGATGGTCTCTATCTCCTGACCTTGCTTAAATTTGGCTTGATCGGCTTATCGAGCTTTGTCGCCTTCAAAAATATGTACCGCTCCCTATCAAATTGGCTCATCATCAGCTTATCCAGCGCCTACGCCCTTATGAGTTTCATCGTTAATCAATCCGAAATCATCATGTGGCTCGATGTCTTCATCTGGCTCCCCCTCATCATCTGCGGTCTCCACAGTATGATGGCACACGGCAAACGCCGACTTTACTACGTCAGCCTGACTCTCCTCTTCATCCAAAATTACTATTTTGGCTTCATGATGGCGCTCTTTCTCATCGGCTATTTCTTAGTCAGACTGACCTTTGACGGCTGGTCTTGGCGCAAAACACTAGATTTTGCTATCACATCACTTCTCGCTGCCTGCACCAGCTTGATCATGATTCTCCCCATGTATCTCGATTTAAAGGCCAACGGCGAGAGTTTCACCAAAATCACCGAACTTTTCACAGACAAATCTTGGTACTTCGATATTTTCGCTAAAAACTTCGTTGCCAGCTATGACACGACCCAGTACGGTGCCGTACCAACCATTTATATTGGACTTCTGCCGCTCCTACTCGCCTGTCTCCTCTTTGCGACCACCTCTATCCGCCTGCGCACCAAACTTGCCTACCTCGCGCTCCTCGGCTTCATCACCGCCTCTTTCTACCTGCGCCCCCTCGACCTCTTCTGGCAGGGCATGCACACGCCCAACATGTTCCTCCACCGTTATAGTTTCGTCTTCAGCCTTTTAGTCATCCTAATGGCTGCTGAAACTTTAACACGACTATCTGAGATTAAGCTCCGTTGGCTTGGCATCACTGTCTTTGTCTTAACAGCAGGCTTTACAGCGACAGTTGTCAGTCGCCATTATCCCTATGTTAAAAGCCTTAATCTCTCCTTGACCCTACTATTTGTCCTAGCTTACTTGATTATCCTCATCGCCAAGCGCAAGAAATGGCTACTGCCCAACACTTTCCCGATTTTCATCGCCATTTTCATGATTTTTGAATTAGGCATTAACGGCTACTATCAGCTCAACGGTGTCTCTGAAGAATGGCACTACGCAGCTCGGACTGCCTATGATGAACAGACTAAGAAAATGCTTCCCGCAGCTAAGGCTATCGCATCCGATACCAATTTTTATCGCATGGATGAGACCAAGCCAGATACAGCCAATGATGGCATGAAATACGGCTACAAATCGCTTAGTCAATTTTCCTCTGTGAGAAATCGCAAGTCCTCAGCCACCCTCAATCTCCTCGGTTTTCGCTCCACAGGCACCAATCTTAACCTCCGCTATCCACTCAATACCCTGCTGATGGATGCTATTTTCAATATCCGCTACAACATCAATACGACCCAGCCTGATAAATATGGCTTTAATCCTGCCAATGCGACCGTTCCTAATCTGACCCAAAATTCCTACGCCTTGCCACCCGCTATTTTTGTCGAAAAAGGTTATACCGATGTCAAATTATCAGATAAAAATATCTTGGCCAATCAAACCAAATTCGTCAATCAATTAGCAGGCACACAGGAAACCTTTTTTAAGCAATTTTATGTCGATCAAGAAACAACATCAGCGATGATTACAGGCGGTAAAGGACGTGTCACGCTGACCCAAAAAGGCAGCGAGGATATGTCGCTTTCCTACACGGTAACAGCACCAGCAGGTGGACAAGCTTACCTTAAACTGGCCGATGTGACTTATCAAAACACCGAGGCTGAATATGTCAAAGTCACCATCAATGGTCGCACCACCTTTATCAACACCAATGACACAGGTGCTTTTATCAACCTAGGCTATTTCGAGCAAGCGACACAAGTTGCCATCACGCTGACTTTTCCAGAAAATCGTTATGTTAACTTTGACACGACAGAATTTTGGACCATGCCAGTTAGCACTTATACAGAGACAATTCATAAGCTCAAGACCAATCAAGTCACAGCAAAAGCCATTAAGAATGGACTAGAAGCCACCGTCTCTGCTAACCACAACGGCGATTTATTTCTGACACTCCCATACGACAAAGGCTGGTCTGCCAAAGTCGATGGCAAGCCAGTCAAAATCAAGCAGGCTCAGACTGGTTTCATGACCATTCCGATGACCAAGGGCACGCATACGGTCAAACTCAAGTTTACCCCACAAGGTTTTAAACTTGGTAGTCTTTGCTTTGTCCTAGCTTTATTGACCTTTATCTGCTATAACCGTTACATGAAAAAACACATCAGTCAAGTTGAGCCTGACTGATGTGTTTTTGTTTAACTAATGAGTTTGGCAAGAAAGCCTCCACCATGGACAAGGATATAGGAATAGAGGTATATCGGCAAGGGTTTCGCGACAAACATTGTGAATAGAAAGTATTTCCAAGTCATTTTAGTCTGACTGGAGATTAACACCAAGGCATCGTCTGGTGCGACAGGAAAAAGAATGGCGATAAAAAACAAAATATCGTATTTCTTCTGACCTTTATCGACCCACCCCATGTATTTATTGTAGTGTTTTTCTTTGATAAAGGTTTTAGCTAGAGCAGAGCCATAGACACGCCCCATGTGAAAAAGGATAATCGAGCCGATGACAATCCCAACATAATTATAGAGAAAGCCGACATAAGGGCCAAACATCATGACGCCCGCTGCCGTTGTAATCCCACCAGGAATTATCGGAATGACAACCTGTATAATTTGCAGACCAATGAAGATAAACGGACCAAGGATATAATGCGCCATGACCAACTGCGACAGTGCCTGAGGATCACGTAAAATATCAATACGATAAAGGTAATAACCGCCAATCAAACAACCAATAATCCCAAGAATTGAGATGACATTAAAAATCTTCTGAACGACTTTTAAAACCTTTTCATTCATATCCTTCTTTTCCCATTCTATTTACCTTGTCAGAAAGTCCTTGATACTATATCTCTTCCTTACGACCTTTTAAGTAGGTCATCTGCTCTTTTGTCCAATCGGCTAACTGCTCTTTAAAGGGCTGAAAACCGATTTTATTGGCTGGATTATTAAAGTGAAATCTGCGTTGCACATGATGCGTTTGCGGCTGTTTTTCTAGCGTTCTCAAGCTGAGTGAAATTTTGCCGTTAAATTCATCAACATCAATCACCTGCGCCTGACACACTTGACCGACTTCAATTACATCGTGAATGTCTGCGACATAACCTGATTTGATTTCTGAGATATGAATCAAACCACGCTGTTTCCCAAATTTGACAAAGGCACCGTATTTTTGTAAGCCTGTGATGTCAACTTTGACAATATCCCCAATTTTAATAGATTGATTCGTCATGTGCTTATTTTTTCTCTAAATCAATGCTGATGATTGCAACATCATTTTCTGGTTTGTCTTGGAAACCTGTTGGTTCTTTGGCGATGCGGTCAAGCGTTTCAAAACTTTCAGCATTGGCTAATTGACCGAAAACAGTATGGCGACCATCCAAATGCGGTGTGCCCCCAGCTGTATAGATTTCAGCAATTTCTTCTGGCCAGCCACCTTTGACAAGCGCTGATTTATCATAAGGCAGGTTTTCATTTTGAACGATGAAAAATTGGCTGCCATTTGTGTTAGGTCCAGCATTAGCCATTGACAAAGCGCCACGAATATTGAAAACATTTTCTGAAAATTCATCTTCAAATTTTTCGCCATAGATCGATTCGCCACCCATGCCTGTACCCGTTGGGTCGCCACCCTGAATCATGAAATCACGAATGATACGGTGGAAAATCACACCATTGTAATAACCTTTTTCAGTTAATTCAACGAAGTTTTTGACCGTTTTAGGGGCAACATCATCAAATAATTTAACGGTTAAATCGCCAAGGTTCGTGTGAATTGTCGCAACTGTACCAGCGTAGTTTTCTAAATCTGTTTGTGGATATGTGATTGTCATGTTATTTTTCCTTTCTGCGATTTCACTTCAATATGTGAAATCTTGAAACTTGACCTGAGCATACGCTCAAGCCAAGCAGGGTCATTCGCGACCTATCGTCCGCTCAAAGTCTTTCTGCGATTTCACTTCAATATGTGAAATCTTGACCTGAGCATGCGCTCAAAGTCTTCTTTTTTATCTATATTTCCGTTTATAAGATATTCAGAGCTTTCAAAGCCTTTTCTATCCCGTCGTTTTCAACGGTGTCCGTGATGTAGTCCGCCATTTCCAAAATTTTGGGATGGGAAACTTTCATGGCTACCGAAAGCCCACCGAGGTCAAAAAGTTCGACATCGTTCAGCTCATCACCAAAGTTCATCACGTTAGCGGCACTTAAGCCTAGTTTATCTAAGACTTGGCGCACGCCTTCTGCCTTACTGCCTGTCATCGGGACAATGTCGGATGAATGTGGATGCCAGCGAACCATTCGAACCTTGTCAGCCAGCTTTTCAGGTAAGACAAGCTGATCATCATGCTCTGATAGGGATTCCATCTGATAAATATCGTGTGTCAGATAATAATCTGGATTAACTGGTAATTGACCGTAGATTGGTGCAATCGCTGCTCGCATCGTATCAGACCATGCCGAAGCAACAACTTCATCAGCACCATAGAAGGCATATTCGGATGAAGAAGCCTCTAACCAAGCCACAAGCTCTGAAACGACTGTTGTGGGGAGTGCATGCTGATAAATGATTTGATCCAACTTATCGACAACATAAGCGCCATTGGCTGTGACAAAGAAGTCCGGATTAAGCGCGCGAATTTCAGGGACAACACCAAACAAATTGCGACCTGTGGCAATCCCTGTCAAAATCCCTTTTTCACGGAGAGCAGCAAAGATTTGTGGCATAGATGCTGGCATAAAACCGGTATCTTTCACACGTAGCGTATCATCAATATCAAAAAAAATAATTTGAATCTCTTTTGCTCTATTTAGTAATTTTTCCATAGATCTATTATAGCATTTTCAGGCAATTTTGTGCTTAATGGCGTATATGGCTGCTTGTGTGCGATCTTCTACCTGTAACTTGGACAAAATATTAGACACATGCGTTTTCACGGTTTTTAAGGAGATATAGAGTTCATCAGCAATTTCTTGATTGGACAAACCCTTGGCGATTTCTTTTAACACTTCAGCTTCACGCGCAGTCAACTCTTCATGTAACTCTGGCTGGGCATGTTTTTTTTCATAAATCTTAGTCCGCACGCTGTCCGAAATCACATCCTGACCTTGTGCAATCCTACGAACTGAGGCTGCAATTTCATGGGCTTGAGATGTTTTCAGAATATAACCTTTGACACCTGCTTCCAAGGCTGGAAAAATTTTCTCATCATCCAAAAAGCTGGTTAAAATCAAAATTTTTGCCTCTGGATTTTCAAGTAAAATGGCTTTGGAAGCTTCGATACCATCCATTTCATCCATGACCAAGTCCATCAAAATCACATCTGGGCGATGTTGCTTGGCTTTCTGAACACCATCTAAACCGTTGACTGCCTCTGCCACGACTATCAAGTCGTCCTGCATGTTGAGATAGCTTGAAAGTCCTAGACGTACCATCTGATGATCGTCTACAAGCATGACTGTTATTTTTTCCATTTTCATTCCTAACTTATTTGACCTTGGGAATAACGATTTTAACAACCGTTCCAGCTCCTGGCGCAGAGTTCAACTCCACTGTACCACCCAGAGATAGCGTCCGCTCCCTGATATTTTTCAAACCTTGACTGGCGGTTTTTCCAACCGTTGGATCAAACCCAACCCCATCATCCTTAACTACAAGCACCAAAGTTCCCGCCGTTTGACTAAAAGAAATATAGATATTTTGCGCTTTTGCATGACGGAGCGTATTGGATAACAACTCTTGCGTCATTCGGAAAATGTTGTTCTCGATATTTTTATCGGCTTTGATTTCAGCGACGTTCGCTGAGATTTTCGCTGAAATTTTGGCTTGGAGTTCATCTATGAGCGCATTCAGTCCCTCAGTCAAGGTCTTGTCCGCTAACTCTGATGGACGCAGATGCAACAATAAAGCCCGCATCTCATCTTGTGCCTCATGCAAAATTTTCAGCGTCAAAGTCGCTTGACTGGTAATTTGTTTCGACGTCAGGTTCGGGTTATCAACGACAGAAGATAAAATCATCGTCGCTGCAAATAATTCCTGACTGACTGAATCATGTAGTTCTCGTGAAATCCGAATCCGTTCAGCTTCAACAATCGCCGCCTGCTCAATATTTTGGGTCACAGAGAGGCTTTGCAGCTCCACAGACATCTCCTGCATCCGTTTGGAAAGCGCCTGTAGCATCTCGAGTTCTGGGGTTTCATTATTGAGGATTTTATCAATATCCTGCGTCAAACATGACTGCTGCTCACCATGTTGCAACATAAAAAAGCTAGCATAGATAAGCGTTAAAACTGCCGATACGGTCAATGTCAGCCAAGTCGTTTTGACATCGAGCAAGTTGATATGCAGTAAGCTCAGCAAGGCGACAACAGCCCCCATAGTGATGAGAAACCAGGTGATAAAACTCGCGACAATATTGCGTTTTAAAATCATCCTGACCGCCTAGCCCTTAACCACTTCAACGTTGCCACGACCGACATGGACGGTAATCCGAATACGCTTGTCAGACGTTCCGAACTCATCTGTCATGTATCTAACGTGTTCTGCATTCACTTTCGTGATGTCATCGAAAATCTTGACAACGCCTGAAAGCGCCGTGACATCCAGCATGACCGCCACATCTTCAGGCACGATAATCTTCGTATTCCCTGAAGCTTTTTTAATGGTCAAGTCGTTGCCCGTCGGTTGAAAAGTCGTGCAACCTAAGTCGATAACGTCATTACCAGACAAGCGAGAAACCGCATTTTCAGACTGGTTGTCAAAAATACCACGGCGTTCAAACCCCGCCTCTTCTGACTTGTGAAACCTTGGGTCATTCACAGACGTGTAGGTCGTGCCAGACGATTTCCAAAAAATAATCCCCGCAATCACTGGGAAAAGCAAGGCTAGCCAAGTATAGCCATCTGCCACAAACATAATCAAGGCGATAACGCCAAAGGCAATAGCAATTTGCCGCAAAACTTGCTGGGCTGTCCAAGTCGCAACCCGACTAGAGAGATAGGCAAAGAATAGCCCCAGACCGAGGACAGCCAAAAAGAAGGGGTTTCTAATCAGGGAAATACCTAACAGTACGAGCAATACAAGTTCTATGATGATGAAAAGCTTAAATTTATTCATACTTCCATTTTACCATTTTAAGTGCTAAAAAAATCAGCCATAGGACTGATTTGAGAAGATTTATTTTTTAGAAGCCATATCTTATAAATTGACGGACAGCCAATGCAAGTATCACAATGCCAAGTACTGTATAAACCATTCTTGGATGTTTAAACATTTTTTATCTAGGTCAGTTGTGCGATTGCTGATACCCACATAGAAACACTTCCCAGCTAGTGCAATTTGCAGTATCAACGAGATTTTATCTAACATAATTAATCCTTTTTAACTGAACATCCCCTTTATTCTAAGCGTTTTATATCCTTTATTATACTCTGCTATGACACTGCTGTCAAAAATATAAAGACATATTCAGCACTCAAAAAAGTCCTGCTTGCATCGGCAATGATACAAACAGGACTTTTCATCTGTAAAGTTAGAGACACTTAACGAATGCCCAAAGCAATTCGTGCATAGCGAGACATTTTATCAACACTCCACGCCGGATACCAAACCAGTTTCACTTCTGTTTCAGTGACTTCTGGCACTTCTTTCATGGCATCGTGAATTTGATCTGTCAATAAATCTGCCAGTGGACAACCCATTGTTGTCAGGGTCATTTGAATTTCAGTTCGACCGCTATCTTCAAATTCGATGGCGTAAACTAGACCAAGGTTGATAATATCAACGCCTAGCTCGGGGTCAATCACGCTTTCTAGCGCTGAGAGAATTCTATCTTTAATTTTTTCTACTTCTTCTGGGGTATAATTTGCCATTTTCGGTCACAAACCTTTCCTTACACTTAGTAGCTTTATTCTAACAGAATTTGTTCATTTTGACAAACTTATTTGACTAAATGACCGAACTACTATCAAAAAATGGTACCAGAATTCTGATACCATTTTCATTATGTTTATTGTGTCACCATGACACGCAGGGTTTCATCGATTTTTTCAGCTGTTTTACGGCCTTCACGAATGCCCCAAATCACGAGGGAAGGACCACGTTTGGCATCACCTGATACATAGACTTTTTCGTTATTTGTCGTATTGTCATCGAAGATTTGCGTGATGCCGAAGCCTTGAAAGATAGATTGTTCTGCACCAGTGAAGCCCATGGCAAGAAGGACTAAATCAGCTTTCAAGGTTTCTTCTGTGCCTGCAACTGGCTTGAAGTCTGGACCGACTTGGACTGTATTAATCGCAATTAATTGCCCACGTTCTGCTCCGATAAACTCCGTTGTTGACGTTGCATAGTGGGTCAAATTGAGATTACCAGCGGCAATAGCTTCTTCCTGACCATAACCTTTACGGTCAACCATGGGATATTCAGGCCATGGATTGGCGTCAGTTCGTTGACTCGGTAGCTGAGGTGTAATCTCAAGCTGGGTCACACTGGCAGCGCCGAGACGAATCGCTGTGCCGATACAGTCATTACCTGTATCCCCACCACCGATCACGACAACATTTTGACCTTCAAGAGATTGACGCATTTTTTTGTCGCCATTGGCAAGGACGATTTTTGTAATATCTGTTAGGAAATCAACCGCAAATTTAACGCCATTGAGTTCACGTCCTGGAACTGGTAAGTCACGTGGCACGCTGGCACCTGTCGCCAAAATCACACGATCAAAGTCTGCTTCCAAAACTTCAAATGAGATGTCACGACCAATTTCTGTATTGGCAACAAATTCAATCCCGATTTCTGCCATGATATCAATGCGACGTTGGACGATATCCTTGTCAAGTTTCATGTTCGGAATGCCATACATGAGCAAGCCACCAAAGCGGTCAGAGCGTTCGAAGACTGTCACGTTATGTCCCAGTTGGTTCAATCGCCAAGCTGCCGAAAGTCCCGCAGGGCCAGAGCCAACAACGGCAATTCTAAAGTCAGTCCGTTCTTTTGGACGACCGCTATCTGCTACCCAACCTTGTTCAAAGGCATTATCAATGATGAAGCGCTCATTATCATGAATGGCAACACCATCGCCGTTGAGGTTTTCAGTACAGCCTTTTTCACAGGGTGCCGGGCAGACACGACCGGTCATCTCTGGCAAAGGATTAGTTCGTGACAAACGGTCAAAAGCTTTCTTGAACTCCCCACGATAGACGAGGTCATTCCATTCAGGAATTAAGTTGTCATTCGGACAACCTGAGACAGCGCGACCGCCACCGTAAAATTCGCCAGCGTGACAGAAAGGTATCCCACATCCCATGCAGCGAGCTGCTTGTTCTTGTCGTTCATCAACGTCAAGTGGCACTTGTAATTCTTCAAAGTCCAAGACGCGCTCAGCGACAGGACGGTAAGGGTTATCCTTACGTTTATATTTCATAAAGCCAAATGGATCTGCCATCTTATTTGCCCCCTACTTTAATTAATTCAGCTTTTTCAGCTGCAGGTGTCCGCATGGCTTTCTCAAATGTTGCCATTTCAAGTTCGCTACCAGCCAACCCTGTTCGTGATAAATGGTACTCAATTTCCTTAATTTCATGGAACTCTCTCGGATAAACTTTGACAAATTTATCAACAACATTGTCCCAATCTGCTAGCAAGGCTTTTGCTTTTTCAGACGCCGTATAGGTCGCATGATTTTCAACCATTTCTTTCAAGACGTCGTCGCCACGTGTCTGACCAACTTTGTATAAATCAACCATTTCCATGTTGACCTTATCTGCAAAATCGCCTTTCGCATCATAAACGTAGGCAACACCGCCACTCATACCAGCAGCGAAGTTCTGACCTGTGCTGCCAAGAATCACGGCTACCCCACCGGTCATGTATTCACAACCATGTTCGCCGACGCCTTCGACAACGACTTTCGCACCAGAATTCCGAACGCAGAAACGCTCACCTGCGCGACCACGGAAGTAGGCTTCCCCACGAACCGCACCAAACAGCGAGACATTGCCGACAATCGGTGAGGCTTCGACGTTAAAGCCTGCATCAACTGGTGGTTTGACAATGACACGACCACCTGATAACGATTTAGCGATGTAGTCATTGGCCTCGCCAATCAGAGTAATTTCCATTCCTTGTGTGGCAAAAGAAGCGAAGGACTGACCGGCAATACCCGTGTACTCATATTTGAGCAAGCCTGGTTCAAGTTCATAATTACCATAGCGTTCAGCAATCCAACCAGCCATACGAGCACCCGCTGTTCGTGTGACATTGTTAATCGATTCTTTAACGGTCACACCCGTGCCACTGTCAATCGCAGCTTTAGCAAAACCATCAAGTTCGCGCCACTGGCGTTCTTCGATAAAAGGATCAACGACTTTACGATCAATCGGCATGGTTGTCCCGATAATGCGACTGAAATCAAGCGACTTAGCTTTACCTTTCGCGATAAACTTAGGTTTCAAGACTTCCGCATGACCAATCATGTCATCTACTGAACGGAAACCAAGGTCTGCCATGATTTCACGGAGTTCTTGGGCAAGGAATTTCATGCCGTTGACAACGTGTTCTGGCTTACCAGCGAAATGGGCACGAAGCTCAGGATTTTGCGTTGCCACACCGACTGGACAGGTATTCAATGAACAAACCCGCATCATGACACAGCCCACAGCTACCAAGGCAAGTGAAGCAAATGAATATTCCTCAGCGCCTAGCAGGGCAGCAACTGCAACATCACGGCCTGTCATCAACTTCCCATCCGTTTCAAGGGTCATCCGCTGACGCAAATGATTCATCGTCAAGGTTTGATGGGCTTCAGCAAGTCCCATCTCCCACGGTAAACCAGCATCACGCGCTGAGTTCCGTGGCGAGGCACCCGTTCCGCCATCGTAACCTGAAATCACGACTTTATCTGCACCAGCCTTGACACAACCTGTCGCAATTGTTCCAACACCAGTTGATGAAACAAGTTTCACATTAATTTTCGCATATGGATTGATGGCTTTAAGGTCATAAATCAATTGTGCCAAATCTTCGATTGAGTAAATATCATGATGTGGTGGTGGAGAAATCAAGGTCACACCTGGCGTTGAGCCACGGATTTCCGCCACCCAAGGAAAGGCTTTCCCGCCTGGTAACTGCCCACCCTCGCCTGGTTTCGCACCCTGGGCTAATTTGATTTGTAACTCTTCAGCACTCATCAGGTATTCAGCATTGACACCAAAACGACCTGAGGCAACTTGTTTAATCTTAGAATTGAGGTTCGTGCCGTCTGCTTGTTTGTGGAACCGCGCCCGATTTTCGCCACCCTCACCAGAGTTAGATTTCGCACCAATCGAGTTCATGGCAGCAGCAATCGTTTCATGGGCTTCTTTTGAAAGTGAGCCAAAACTCATGGCACCCACTTTGAAACGCTTGACGATATTTTCAACCGGTTCAACTTCTGACAAAGCAACGGGTGTCCGCTCGCCTTTAAATTCCCAAATATGACGGAGGTTTGACGGTGTTTCGTCAGCCTCCAAATCAAGCTCAGCTGAATACGCCTTATACAAGTCATAATCACCTTGACGCACCGCTTTTTGGAAATTATAAATCGTCAACGGGTTGAAAATATGGTGCTCACCGTCCGCTTTAAACTGGAATGACCCGCCTGATGGCAAAATTTCGTGACTGCGGTGACCATAAGCAAAGTCATAACGCTCTAGGTATTCTGCTTCGATTTGATTCAGTGTCAAACCACCAATCCGCGTCACTGTTCCACGGAAATATTTGTCAACAACGGCATCGGAAAGCCCGACTGCCTCAAAGAGCTGCGCGCCCTTATAGCCTGAAACAGTCGAAATTCCCATCCGGCTCATGACTTTGATAATGCCTTTTTCAGCCGCTTGACGGAATGACTCCGCCTTGTCAGACAAGTTGTAATCTTTCAGGGTTTCATAAGCACCGTAAGGATGGATGGCACTCGCGCCATAACCTACAATCGTCGCAAAATGATGGACTTCATTGACTTCTGCTGTATCGACAACGATTGAGAACTGGCTGCCTTTTCCTTTTTCGACCATGTAGTTATACAAGCCAGATGTCGCAAGTAAAATCGGCATCGGCATGAGACCTTCTTTTTGGTCACGATCACTCAGGATAATGATGCTAGCACCCTTGTCAACTGCTGCTTCGACCACTTTAAACATGTCGACTAAGGCATGTTCCAAACGGTTTGGCGTGTCTTTGGTCACGTCATATAAGGTCGAAATTGTTTGGGCTTGGTGTTTCTTGTCTGAGAGCGCCGCTATTTTTTCAAAGTCTTCAGTCCTTAAAACTGGACTATCCAGTTTGAGCTTGACACAGTTTTCGTCGCTATCCACGCGCAAATCGCCATCACGACCCAGATAGACTTCTGTCCCAACGACAATTTTCTCCCGAATGGCATCAATCGGCGGATTGGTCACTTGGGCAAACTGTTGTTTGAAATAAGTAAAAAGAGATTGATTTTTTTGTGATAAAACCGCGAGTGGGCTGTCATACCCCATGGCGATAACTGGCTCTTGACCATTTTCTGCCATAGGCACGATGACCGTTCTGATGACTTCTTCTGTGTAGCCAAAGAGTTTGTGCATGGTTTGACGGTCGTCTTCTGAGATGTCTTCAAAGGCTGCTTGCGCTGTTAGGTCATTAATATGGAGCAAATTATGCTCTAACCATTTTTCATAAGGAAACTGGGCTGCATAATGTTTTTTGACTTCTTCATTGCGGAGAATTTTACCATTGACTGTATCAACAAGCATCATATTCCCCGGCCCAAGCACGCCTTTTTCGACAACACGACTTGGTTCAAAATCTACGACACCAGATTCTGATGAGCAGACGATGAAATTATCTTTGGTAATGCTGTAACGGCTTGGACGCAGACCATTTCGGTCAAGACGGGCACCTACGGTATCTCCATCTGTAAAGACTAAGGCCGCTGGACCGTCCCACGGTGCCATAAAGGATGAGGTGTACTCATAAAACGATGTTAATTCTGGCGACAAGCCAGCCTCTTTGCCCCAAGCCTCTGGTATCATCATCAAAAGGGCATGTGGCATATCGCGACCGTTGCGGTAGAGGTACTCCATGCAGTTTTCGAGTTTGGCCGAATCGGAGTTTTCTTCATTATAAATCTCGATTTTGTGCGAGGTCATCCAGTTTTCAGCGCCACGCAGGGTGTTGATTTCGCCGTTGTGGGCAAGGAAACGGAAAGGCTGCGCACGATCCCATGATGGGAAGGTATTGGTCGAGAAACGAGAGTGGGTCAGGGCAATGGTCGACTTAAAGGCAGGATCTGACAGGTCAGGGTAGAATGTCCGGACTTGAAAAGCATGGAGCATACCTTTATAAACGATGGTTTTACTTGAAAGTGAGCAGATGAACATCTCAGACGTCGCAAAGGTTTTCTCCAGTTTACGACGGAGACGATAAAGTCTGTCTTCAAAATCGCGACCGCTTTTGCTGTCGCTAGGTTTCGACACGATAAATTGGACAAAAGCTGGCATGATGGCTTGCGCACCGGGACCACAGTTGTCAAAATTAAAAGGCACGTCACGTGTCATTAAAATCTGGTAACCATCAGCTTGCATTTCGTTGCTGATGGATTGACAAAGGGCAGCTTTTTTGTCCGCTGCTTTAGGTAGAAAAAACTGACCCACGGCATAATCGCCTGAGTTTGGTAACGTGATGCTATTTTCTGTTGCAATTTTTGTAAAAAAGTCATGTGGCATGGCAAAAAGTGCGCCCGCACCATCGCCCGTATCAGGTTCTGCTCCTGTCCCGCCACGATGATTCATGCGTTCCAAGATTGTCATCGCATAATCCACCAGCTCATGGGTCGGCTTACCATCTATTTGGGCAATGAAGCCCATCCCGCAGGCGTCAGACTCAAAAGACTGATCCCACAGCGTTTGCTGCCTAGCTTGTAATTTATCCATTCCTTCATCCTCTCGCAGATAATGTCAAACACTCTTTACTTTTCATGAGGTTGTCTGACAAAAGATATAGCATTATTCTACCAAAAAAGATTGAAAATGACAAGTTGAATTTTCAGAAAATTCATTATTTTAGATAGTGCTAACAAATTGGTGAAAAACTGACCTTTTTTGTCCCTTTTGATAAATTGCACTTTCTAAGTGTCCTAGAATCAAAATACCAGATATCAAAAAAACCCTTATCCAATAAGGGTTTCCCACCTCCATCTTAACGACGGATTTCTTTAATACGAGCTGCCTTACCTTGAAGGGCGCGCAAGTAGTAAAGTTTCGCACGACGGACTTTACCGTAGCGTACGACTTCGATTTGTTCCACACGTGGTGTGTGGATTGGGAAGATACGTTCGACACCAACACCGTTTGAAATTTTACGAACTGTATAAGTTTCTGAGATGCCTTGGCCTTTACGCGCAATGACAACACCTTCAAAAAGCTGGATACGTTCACGAGTGCCTTCGACAACTTTAGCGTGAACGCGCACAGTGTCACCAGGACGGAAAGCAGGGATGTCGCTGCGAAGTTGACCTTCGTTGATAGCTTCGATTAATGGATTCATTATTTTTCTCCTCTTCTACTCATCTTAAGACTTACCTCAGTATTCGTGCCCTTGGCACACGCCTCAGCGGATAAGCGGTTTGTATGCGTCCATTACGCACCTATCTATTATACCAGAATACCTTGATTATTCAAGCTTTTTGCTAAATTATTTTATCATCCGCTCACAAATCAAAAATCTTCCCCAGATTTAAGAGATTATCCGGATCAAAACCCCGTTTAAAGACTTTTTAATTGATATCATAATTTTATGATCAATAAAAGACTCTCTTATTTTTCGGTTTTCAAATCATGATAATTAAAAATCTCTATATCTTAAATTATCTTAAATTGATAACGAGATTTTTATTTAATGAGCAAGCTAGCATTGATAAAATTTAAAGATTAGCAATCTTTTATCAATCCTTTTTCTTCCAGCTCAACAATATTGGCTTTCAAAACCTCTGCAGATTGTTGATAAGCGGCTAATTCTGCCTCTGTCAAATCAATTTCGATAATTTGATCAATGCCTTGGCGATTTAAAATGGCAGGTGCACCGATATAAACATCTTCAACGCCATACTCGCCAGTTAAATAGGCTGAAATGGGTAAAATTCGATTATTTTCGCTTAGAATGGTTTCCGTAATCATGACCAGACATGAGGCGATACCGTATGACGTATTCCCCTTATCTGCAAAAATATCCACACCTATTTTTCTAACATAGTCTTCCAATGTTTCAAAAAATTGGTGATGACAGTCATAGGTTGTATATTTTTCGAGCCAAGTCAAAATCGGTATGCTGCCAATCGTCAAATGAGACCAGTTTATAAATCCTGAATTGCCATGTTCTCCAAGTATAAACCCTTTAATATCGTTAGAATTGACATTTAATTTATCTGCTATAACTGCATGTAAACGGGCTGTATCCAGTAGTGTCCCAGTGCCAATGACCTGACGCCTGGGCAAGGCAGAAACACGCTGGACGACTTGGGTCAAGGCATCTACTGGATTACTCACTACAAGTATCACACCAGCAAAACCATTCGCCATGATTTCAGTCGTAATTGAGGTCATCATTCGTACATTCTGCTGAAGAAGCCCTAACCGATCCTTATCCTCGCCAAATTTTGCTTGGGGGGCATTTGCCGTAATCACCACGAGATCAGCATCTCGCACATCGCTGTAATTGGCAATGTAAACTCGCTCACCACTGCATTTAGTAAAGGGTAGCGTATGATTTAAGTCTTCAACATCTGCCGCCACTTTCTTTTGATTGAGATCAATGATGCCAATTGAAGCAGAAACGTTTTCACGTAATAGCGTATAAGCAAAGGTTGACCCAACAGCACCATCTCCAATGATGATGATTTTATCTGCTTTATGTTTAGTTTTTTTCATGACCTCTCCCATTGCTCATAACTCTCTCTCATGCGATTCAGCACTTCCTGTAACATGTTTTTGGTAATCGCAAGATTTAATCGCACAAAGCCTTCACCATCTTGCACAAAATAACTTCCGGGTACTGTGGTCAACCGTGCCTGTGTGAAAAATGCTGTCATGTCTACTTCATCGCTGAAAAGTTCAGAAATATCTAGCCAAGCCAGAAAAGAAGAATCTGCTTCCATTACTTTTATCTTGGGCATATTTTTTTCGACAAAATCATAGAAAATTTCAAAATTACTCTGCATGTATGCGGTCAACTCATCTAGCCATTGTTCCCCATGCTGATAGGCTGAAATCACTGCTGGCACAGCAAAAACATGAGGCGAAGTAATCGCATTTTTCGTGAGTTGCTGGTAGAGGGTTTCTCTAATCTTCTCATTTGGAATCGCAACGTAAGAAACCTTCAAACCGCCTAGATTAAAGGCTTTGTTCGGTGATAAACATAGAATACAGTTTTGCGCAATATCAGCGTGAGCATTAAAAATGCTTGAAAAACTCTCCCGCTCAAACAAAATATCCCGATGAATTTCATCACAAACCAGCAAGACATCATATTTTAAGCAAAGTTCTGCTATTTTTTCTAATTCTACTTTCGACCACACGCGACCTGATGGATTTTGCGGACTGCAAAAGATGAAAACTTTGACAGATTTTGTCTGCATCTGATGCTCGATATTTTCAAAGTCTAAGTCATAGCGATTGTCTTTGCGAATCAATGGGCTACAACAGAGTTGCCGATTGTTATTTTCGATAGCTTCAGCAAATGGTGCGTAAGCTGGTGTGTTAATCAAAACACTCTCATTTTCTTTCGTAAAGGCTTGAACGATATAATGCAGCGTCGAAACCGTCCCAAAGGTCAATCGAATCCAGTCTTTTTCCAATTCAAGATTAAATCGGCGTTTATTCCAAGCAATCACTGCCTCGTAAAAATCATCGGTTACGGATGTATAGCTATACTCGCCCATTTCTGCACGCGCAAGCATCGCTTCTTTTATTTCTGGCAGGCATTCAAAATCAATATCTGCCAAATCTAAAGGAATAGCATCTTGTCCTAGATGGAATTTTTCCTTAATCATTTTCGGACTCCATTTTCGGCAATTTGTCTGTCTCCGATCTCTTACTTTATCAAAATCATACATAGTTTTATCCCTCTAATACTAGCAGCTTCTTACTAGACTTGTTGAGTGGTGTTCCCACATTATCAATCAGCGCCACATCATCCTCAATCCGGACACCGCCTAAATTTGGTACATAAATCCCCGGTTCACAACTCATGACCATGTAATTTTCAAGCATCATCTTGCCTGTTGGATTCAAAATCGGCAAATCGCCACCGCGACCAATCCCATGTCCTAAGCCATGCGAAAAATACTCCCCATACCCTGCCTGCTCAATGATACGACGAGCGGCAGCATCCACTTCTTGTCCAGTCTTACCTACCTTAACATGTTCAATTCCTGCCAATTGCGCAGCGAGAACCGTTTCATAAATCGTTTTCATTTCAGCTGTTGCGCTACCCAGGACAATGGTTCTGGTCATATCTGATTGATAATCGTCTAGGGTGACACCAAAATCAATCATCACAAATTCTCCCGATTGCATGGTTTTACTTGTTGGTCGACCATGTGGATAGGCTGTGCGATTACCACTGGTAATAATGCTATCAAAAGCCATGCTACTCGCCCCTTTGTTCAAACAAAGATAGGTAATCAAAGCGGACAGTTCATATTCTTTCATTCCGACATGAATTTTTGGCAAAATTTCAGTAAAGACCTCGTCTGTCAAAGCACAAGCTGCTTTGATTTTCTCAATTTCACAAGGCAACTTGATACTGCGAATTTCAGCAAGTTCATTTTCCCATAAATTAATGTTCAATGATTGCGTCTTCAATTCATCGTATTCACTAATGGTAAGTGCTGAGCTCTCAACAGCCAATTGTGTGATATGTTTTTCTCGCAAAATTGACACAAGACCAGCAATATAGCTGCCTTTAGGGACAACATTTATCTGGAAACCAGAAGTCGTCTCAATGGCTTCACCCTCATAACGACCATCTAAAATCATCCATGCTGCTTCCTGTGAAATTAATAAATAGACACCGCTACCACTCAAAGCACCAAAATATTTTTTGTTGACATTTGAATGAACTAAAACAGCTTCCAACTTTCTTTTCGCCAAAAGATGTCTAACCTTTTCAATCCCTATTTCGTTCATTTTCTTTCCCTTTCTGTGCTGATGTCTCACCCAAGCGGGGGCATTTGCGAACACGTCCGCTCAAAGTCTTTCTATAAAGGATACCTCTAAAAATGATTTTTAGAGGTATCCTAATGTGCTATGCTATTGACTTTTTAAAAATCCAGTTCTAAACCTGCTAAAATATCCAAATCTTCGTCTGCTACGATATCTTCAATCGCTTTGTTCGTTTTTTCAGATTCTTGACTTAATTCTTCACGTTCCATAATTTTGAAGAATGGCCAGTAAATCGCAACTGCTAAGACGAGTTGAAGCGCGCAAACCAAAATCGTACGCCAGTCTCCATTGGTCAAAAAGCCTTCTAAGAATACCCCAACATAAGGGGGATCAAAAACTGGTTTCTTGAGCCAGCCCCAATGCATGAAGAACATCGGGAGCGTGCCGATAATCGCACCACCGAAAACGTGTGGAATAAACATGACTGGATTTAAAATGATGGGGGCACCAAATAAAATCGGTTCATTGATACCAAAAAGCGCTGGAAATAAAGCAACTTTCCCGATTTTTTTATAGCGAATACTTTTAGAGAGCATACAAGCAATGATACAACCAATACTGATACCACAACCTGTGAAACCAAAGAAGGCGCTACTTGTCCCAGCTGTATAAAAATGAGGTAGGGCTTTGCCCGCTTGAAGTGCTGCAATATTCTCAGCGATAAAAGCCACGCGAATTGGACCAGTAATTGGACTGAAAACAGAGGTGTGAATCCCAAAGAAGAAAATCAGACACATCATAAAGTGGAGTACCAATACTGCCCAAGGATTATCCATGCTCCCTACAAGTGGTGCTAAAACCTTGGTTAAAATCGTTGGTGGTAACTCACCAATTGTCGCCATTAAAACAAATCGAAGCACGATGAACGTCCCACCAACTATCAAAGTAACCGGTATGAGTTCAAATGATCGAGAAACGAAATCAGGAACACCTTCTGGCATGTTGATTGTGATATTTCTTTCCTTACAAAAATGATAAAGTTCAACCGTCAATAAGGCACAAATCATAGAAGTAAATAAGCCTTTTGCACCTAAACTGGCAAGTTGTAGATTACCATCTTCCCCAAAGGTAGCAACCATGAATAAAAAGGCAAAGGTTGAGAGTGTGATACACCCTGGAATGTAAAGTTTATAGTGATTTCCTAGATTATAGGAGATGGCCATACAGGAATATAGACCAATCATGCCGATTGATAGTGTAACAGGCAAGTTGACAATTTCATCGTTGTTCAAAATGAATTGACTAATAGGATTGTTTTCGCCTAACATATTAGGTAGGGCAGGCAAAATTGCGAAGAAACTCCCTAAAATGGTAAAGGGTGTCATTGCAACCATACCAGCCTTAATCGCACTCAAGTGAGGCTGATTATCAACCTTATGTGCAATCGGTAGAAAGATTCGATTCATCATCGCTTCAAATCGAGAGAATAATCCAGCGTTACGAGTCATTTTGTTTACCTCATTTTTCTATTTAAGTCCCTTGTTGCAACTGATGTTTTTTGTGTGTAATTAAAGCTAACTTCATCACGGTTGCCCCATCCATCTGACCATAAACATCTTTGTCAATAACAGCATAAGGGATATTTCGAGGTTTCAAAATTGACGCAATAAACTCAACTTTGTGTGTAATTTGTGGTCCAACCAGCACGACATCCCAGCCATCGACTTGATCTTCTAGGGAATCTGCTGGAATCGCCGTAAAATCAAAATCTTCTATATTCATTTTGGCACTCGCCTGAATGACTTTTTTCATATTTTGCATCAACATATTGGTAGAAAAACCACCTGCACAACATAATAAAATTTTCATTTCTACTTCTCCTCTTTTTGAATTGCTCTATATTTTATAACCTAAATTTACATCTTAAACGACTTTTTATATTAATTTTTTGCATCATTAACCTTTGAATACAGATGGTCAAAGACTTCAACCAATTCTTCAATCAAGTCTCTCGCAAGCTGACTCGTCATATAGTGATCCTGCGCATGTACCATCAGCATCCCCACGACCGATTCACCTTCTTGACTCATCTCCTGTTGAATCCATTGTGTCTGCATATTATGCGCTTCTAAATCCAGATGCCGTGATTCTTTGATTAAGGCTCTTGCCTTATCGAATTCCTTTGTTTTCACACATTTCAAGGCTTCAAAGGCTTTGGCTTTACTTTCACCTGAGCTCGAAATAATTTTGACAATGGCTAATTCATTTTCATTCATTCTATTTTCCCTCTATCATTAAATAAACTTTTGAACACGTTGCAAGACATCTTGATCAAAATTAATCAACATTTCTTGATATAAGGCAACCATTTGTTCAATATCTTTGATATTCACAATCGAATAAGCACAATGACCATAACGAACAGGCACAATATTAACAACTGTTGGTTTACCTTCATTGACCAAATGTGCTTCACCGCCATCTGTTCCCCCTGTTTTGAACATATCTAGTTGAAGCGGAATCGTAGCATTTTTAGCACTTTCTTTCACATAAAGTTGCAGATTTCTATTCGGCAGCAAGGTGCGATCATAGTGTGTTAAGATTGGTCCTTTGCCAATTTGACGCTGATTGGTATCATCACGAACAAATTCTGTGCTAAATGTTGCGACATCTACGACCAAAACAATATCTGGATTCATTTTTTGAACCGCTGTTTTAGCACCGCGAATGCCCACTTCTTCACTACTTGTACCAACCAAATGCAAGGTATAGTCTAAAGTCACACCTTCTAACTGCTTCAACAACTCGCCAATCACAAAACAGCCTAAACGATCATCGAAAGCTTTTCCTGCATAGATATGATCAACCGCAAATTTTTCAAACTCTGTTGCATAGGTCACCATATCGCCAACATCAATCCCTAAATCATAGACTTCCCGTGCTGTTGTCGCACCAATATCACAATAGAGACCCTCCGTCAGACCATCTTGATAAGTCCCATTGATGACACCGCTGATTTTCTCCCCCTTCAAAGTTGTAATGCGGACCTTCTGTAAATGCTGCGCCAAAGGTTTAACACCACCGACAACCATCAAGCGAATCAAACCAAAATCGCTGACACTGCGCACCATAAAACCGACCTCGTCCATATGGGCACAAATCATGATACTTTTATCAGATTTCCCTTTTTTCGTGAAAATAATACTTCCTAAACCATCAGTCTCAACACTTGAATACTTACCTTCAAGCTCCTGTAACATGACATCACGAACTTCCTGCTCGTTACTCGCAATCGCATCAGCGTTGGATAGTTTTTCTAAAAACTCAATGTTCATTTTTAAATCTTCTTTCTATTAATTATTATTTCCAACGATACAGTTGACAAATGCGGCATGATCTTTCGCATTTAAAAGCTCACTATAGCGTTTGGGATCGTTCACAACATCATTAAACCATTCAAAGAACAGGTTCATATAGTTCCTGTCTGCCTGACTGATGGCAATTAGCAGCACCAGACGAACTTCATATTCCCCCCACATGATGGGTTGATCCAGTTGCATCACTGATAGACAGGACTCATTTGCCATCACTTTCAAACTATGTGGCATGGCAAAACCATAGGCAAAAGAGGTGGCTGAAAAAAATTCTCTTTTAAAAACATCTGCCTTAAAGTCTTCTGGCGTGTAACCTTTTTCATAAAGAGCATTTAGCATGAATGACAAGATATTTTCTACTGTCTCAGAACCCGTGACTTTGTTGCGATAAAAGACATCTGGTCGAATCAGCTCAACCACCTTTTGCTCAAACTTACCATGAAGTTTTTGATGATCTAATTGGGTCAGAGCATCAATTACCAGCCCTTCATCAGCGTGTGTGACAAATAGTGTCAATTGAACTGTCGTAATAGGCAAGGGATGTCTTAGTGGCAGTGAGGTCAAAATTAAATCTGGATTCAAGTCGCGAACGAGGCCTTCTTCAAAATAACTTAGATGCGCGATTATCTCGATATCGCCTTGAAATCGTGATTCAAGCTTGGACACAAATTGACTGGCAAGCCCTTTCTCATCGGGATGAATGATGACCGTTCGATATTTGTTAGCATTTCGACTTGTATCATAAGAGGCACCGAGATGAATCGCTAAGAAAGCGATTTCATTTTCAGAGATTGTAAAGTGCATCTTATCTTCAATAATTTCGCCAAGTCTAACTGCCATATCAAAAATCAAAGGATAGTGACGCTTCAATTCTTGCCGATAAGGGTTTTGCACCGTCAGTTGATTTTCTTGACGATTGATTAACCCTCGCATATGACGCTCTAAACCGCTTCTCAGATGTTCATCTTTATAAAAATTGATAACATATTGAGACGCCAGTACGGTCAATATTTCATTGACTAATGCCTTAATGGATTTATCATCACTCTGTTCAACCCTTAATTTCTTAAAATTAGCATTTCGATTTCCTAGTAAGATTGCTAGCAAAACAATTTCTTCTTCTTTCAGCTCAATCGGTAAGCTCTTTGAAATTTGTTGATAAAAGTTTTCAGCAATTTGATACTCGATACTTTCTTGTAATGCACCATCATGATAAGGTAAACTCACAAAATTTCGATTTAACATACGCTCAATGCCAATCCCAATATGCAACATCATCATTGGAATATCAATTTCTCGAACCCGATATTGATAACGACTACAGATCCAATCAAATTGTGCTTTAATGGTCATCAAGTCTAGTTTTGAAAAAAGGGTTGAAATTGTCGTTAGATTCAGGAAATTTCCTTTCGTTTCCTTAGCCAAAAGCGTTTTATACAGATGGCGTTTTTCACCCTCGCTTCCTTTCAAAGAAAGAATATTTTTGGAGCGTGCCAATTTGAGCGACGGATAATCCTGTAAAATTTGACGCACCTTTTTCAAATCATTTTCAAGTGTCGACTCACTAATGAATACCTGCTGCTGAAAGCTAATCAGGTTGATTTCCTTTTTACTCACCAATAGATGTTTCAGCAAAAACAAGGCACGCTCATTAGCATTTTGTGGTAGCGCCATTGATTGTGATGCTTCAACAACTTTTATCGTCTTCTTACGCTTAGATAGACGATAGCCCTCTCTTCGATTGGATTGAATCAAAGTGAAGCCATAAAAGTCATTAATTTTGCCTATATCTGATCGGATCGTTCTATCTGAAACAGACATCAGGTAAGCTAATGCCTTCCCTGTTAGCCAGGAACCATCCTCTCTAAGATAGGCCATTAATTTTTCCTGTCGTGTCGTCAACATACTTGCCTCACCCCTTCCACTACTATTAGTATAAACAAGTTTTTTACTCATTTAAAGCATATTTTCTTCCTAACTGTTAGGAAATAATTACTTTTTATGTATAAAATATCGAACAAAAAAGTATTCAAAATGAAATGAAACCGACGTAAACTGAGGTTTCCGATATGACATTTTTAATAATTTTAGAAATATATTTTACAATCCAAAACCCATTATATTAGAATTAGTAGATAAAAAAATGCTTCTGCCACAAAACAGAAATATCTCTAGTGCTCACAAATCAAAAATTTTTCCCGGATTCAGGATATTTTCTGGATCAAAAGCCCGTTTCAGCGCCTTCATGGCGACCAACTCGCTGGTTCCGATATATTTCTGGAAATAAGTTTTTTTCAGCAGACCAATCCCGTGTTCCGCAGAAGGCTTGCCACCGACCTCAGCGACATAGGCATAGAGCTTATCCAGATAGCGCTCAAGTTTTTCTGCCCATGCCTCATCCGTCAAATCATTTTTGATAATGTTGGCATGGATATTGCCATCGCCTGCATGACCGAAAAAGATAGCAGATAATCCCTCATCTATTGCCATTTGTTTCAACGCGATAATCGTCGGTGCGATTTTATTGACGGGAACGACCACGTCAAGCGGTTCTTGAATACTTTCAAGTTCAACTGAGGAGACGATTGCCCCCCGAAGTTGCCAGACAGCATCGCGTGTCTGCGCATCCGTCAAAATCAGAGAGGCGTCACTCAGACTTGCTAAATAGGTCAGCTCGGTTTCTAGTTGTTCTACCGCATTGCCATCCAAAGTCATAAGTAGGAAAGCTTGCCCAGAAATATCAGGAAAGGCTAACTGCAAGGCACGCTCAGAATAAGCCATGCTGTCTCGCTCGAAAAATTCCAAGGCTGCAGGCACGAGACCTGATGCCAGAATTTCAAAAACTTTAGGCGATAACTGTGTCAAGCTCTCAAAGCCTAGTAAAATATCACGACTGAATTTCGGCTTGGGCTGAATTTTTAAGTCAAGCTCAGTGATGACACCAAGTGTGCCTTCGCTCCCGATAAAAATATCTTTGAGATCATAGCCAGAGCTATCTTTGCGGTTGATAGAGCCGACTTTGAGTTCACGACCATCCGCCAAAATCACGCGCATGGCTCGGATATTATCGCGCGTCACGCCATATTTGACCGCCCGCATACCACCCGCATTGGTCGCAGCGTTCCCACCAATACTGGCTTCTTTGCTACCGGGGTCTGGTGCATAAAAATAGGGTGTCGCTGCTAGAAACTCTGAGATTTCAGCAATGGTCACACCTGCTTCAACGGTTAATGTCATCGTTTCAACATCTAGGTTAATAATCTGATGCATCTTTTCAAGACTCATCAAGACTTGATTGTCATCAGGAAAGGTCGCCCCCGAAAGTCCTGTCTGCCCACCAATCGTGATTAATTTCTGCTGCTTTTTTCTAACTGCTTGTACGATTGCGACGACGTCTGCTTGCGACCTTGGAAAATAAATCGCAGTAGCCTGACCGATTTCTCCTGTCACGCGATTGGTCAAGTAGTTTTCCGAAATCTCCATTACATCCCCTCTACTTTATCAATTTTATCAAGCAAGGCAACAACTTCTGTCAAGCTGTTGACCGTATAATCTGGCGTTGCCAGCTCACTTTGAGCCACTCCCTTACGATTTAACCAGACAGACCGCATACCAACCGCATTCGCGCCCAATATATCAGTAAACAATTGATCACCGACCATGAGACTTGTTGCTTTATCTGCTTTTGCACGAGATAGGGCAAAGTCAAACAGTTCTGGCGATGGCTTCCCCTGACCAAAATCGCCAGAGATGATGATTTTTTTGAAGTATTTTCGTAATTCTGGTGCTTTCTCGAGTTTCAGCTGTTGCAAAGAGGGCGCACCATTGGTCAAAAGCACCAACTCATAGCGTTCATATAAGGCATTCAGCGCGGTATAGGTATCGTCATAAGGCACGGCATTTTCGGTTCTAATCACGACAAACATGAGACTGATTAACTTAGCTAATCGGTGATCCAAAATGCCAACATCTGCCAATGCCATGATCCAGACTTGCTGCCGATAAGCCTTGGCCGACTTAGCCAACTCAGGAAATCGTAAAGTGCCATCTGAAAATTCGCCCCATAAGACTTCAAAAGGACTGATGCCGATTTGTACTGTAAAATCATAGATGGCATAAGTATCCAAAAGCGTCACAGCGCGATTTTTAAGGGCTGTGTCAAAGTCTTCTGCCTTAACGTGTGGATATTTACTGACCAAAAAAGCAGTCGTCCGATCAAGCGCTGATTGAACCGCCTGCTCATCTGACAACAAAGTGTCATCCAAATCTAAAAAAATTGTCTTGACTGTCATCTTTCCTCCGGTAAACTGCTTTAAAGTTCTATCACATCACGCGCGCTACCATCTATATCGACAAAATAGCGCTTCATATTCCCCAAATCATAATAAACATCAACCCGTTCATTTTTCAAAAATGGTAGAGGATTTAAGCCTAGGGGCTGACTTTTGAAAATGTAGTCTGTGCCATTGATTTTGGCTGTGCACGTTAGTTTTGATAGACTACGATTATTGACATTGATCGCCGTCGCCTGAAAATCTATGATCTCAGCACTGACTTTTATGCCTTGTGCTTTCAAGTTCTGATTTTTATTTTTTTGATATTTAGGATACGCGACAAGACACAGTCCTATCAAAAACGTCATCAAACCACTTCCACCAAAAGCAGCTAGAAAAATCAAGCGGAAGTTATGGATTGCTGATGTGCTTTCGGTATAAACACCATTAAGGTCAACACCGTCCATGGGAACAAGTTGCATCACCACCGCCACACTCATAAAAACACAGCCAACAAGTAGTGGAATCAAACCAATCCACCAAGTTTGATAAATAAAACTTTTTCTCTTCATATGTCCTTTTTTCCTCTTAAACAAAAATAACCTCATTGTTACCAATGAGATTATTATATCATAAAACTTGTCCTTTTATCAGAAGCCACCTAGGTCTACTGCCTTATATTCAGGCGCAATGCCTTCTGCTTTTAAGTAGTCAGCCAAAGGCACCAAGTCTTCAGCTTCATAACGCTCCCGATAAGCTGCAATCGCTGCTTTGTCATGGATTTTTTCGTCTAAAACGAGCGCTTCGACTGGGATTGGTCTATCGCCAGAGATTTTCGCATCTATCAAGACTGTCTCACCTTTTGCAACATCCGCTAAGGCTGCATCAAAGACAGATTTTGCGTCCGCGATACTTGTTAATGTATAACCTTTCGCCCCCATACCTGCCGCAATTTTCGCGAAATCAACGCCCATAAACTCGACACCGATGTAGCCAGAATTGGTTTCTTCCTGCTCATCCTTGATAAAGCCGAATTGGTTGTTGCTGAAAACGACATTGATAATCGGCAGTTTGTACTGAACCTCAGTCGCCAAGTCCTGCATGACCATGTTAAAGCCACCGTCGCCCGCTAAATTCCAGACTTGACGATCTGGAAAGTCAAGTTTTGCCGTCAGCGCACCTGGAATGCCAATACCCATGGTTGCAAAAAGATTAGAGGTCCGCCACATTTGTTTAGGATTGAGGTGGAGATGGCGGACTGACGTTTGGGTCACATCGCCGACATCAATGGAGAAGATGGCATCCCCTTCGGCGTGGGTGTTGATTTGATGGTAGACTTGGTAAAGTTGCAAGTCGCCCTCTGTTTTGGTTTCAAGTTTATGAACGTAGTCATTCCAATTTTTAACATTGGCAAGATTGGCACGCCACCAACCCGTTTCTGTTTTTTCTTGGACAAGTTTGGTCAACTCACGAATGGCTTCGCCTGCATCACCTAAAATCGTCACATCATTGTAGTTCCGTTTGCCGAGATTAGCAGGATTGATGTCAATCTGAATGAAATTTTTCACATTTTCAAAAAGATTAGTGACTTCTGCAAAAGGATAGTTATTCCCAACAAAGACGACTGTATCCGCATTTGGAAAGGCTTCATTGGCCGGTTTGTTCGCGACACGATTGGCAGAGCCGAGCAAGGCTTCGAAGTCCGCATCAAATTCGTCAAAATTGATGCCAGTCACTGCAACTGGTGCTTTGATTTTACGAGATAAGTCGACCACATCTTGGCCTGCGCCGCGTGTGCCAATCCCTGCATAAATAATCGTTTTCTCGGACGCATCTAAAATTTTGACAGCAGCTTCGATGTCGCCATAATGGAGGGTAGGATTTGGAAACTTCCGGTGCGCATTCGCGGCAGAGTAGAAAGGTTTGGCTGGAATATCAAAGGTACCAAGATTAACGGGTAATTGCACAACAGCGACACCACTTTTTGCGTAAGCCTGCCGAATAGCTTCATCAATGACATGCGGAATTTGTTCCGCTGTTGTAATCGTCCGATTATAAATCGCAACGTCCGCATAAATCGGATTTTCGTTCATTTCTTGGAAAGTATCCATATTCATCCCAGTCGTCGCAAATTGTCCGACGATGGCTAGGACAGGCACATGATCTTCGCGCGCATCATATAAACCATTGAGCAAGTGCGTACCACCAGGCCCAGCTGAGCCAAAAGCGACACCGATATGACCGGTGTATTTAGCGTGCATGGCAGCTGCCAAAGCGCCCACTTCTTCATGGCGTACTTGGATATAGTCAATCTGATCTTTTTCATGCAATAGCGCATCCATCAAAGAATTGATCGAGCCGCCAGGAATCCCGTAGATGTGTTTCACACCCCATTCTTCCAAGACTTTGACCGCTGCAACACCTGCATTAATTTTATCCATTTTTCCTGCTCCTTTATGTGGGGTAACTCATCTATGACACCAACTAACAACCACTCCTCCAAATAGGGCATCTTACCATTTGGAAGCGCTTAACTCTACTTTCATTATACACTTTAGTTTTTATGAGATAAAGAAAAAAGGTTCGAAAATCGACACCTTTTTCTAATCCTTAATTTTGAATAAAATAGATGACCAGTGCCAAGATTGACCCAAGCAAAGAAATGCTCCAGAAGAAGAAATCAACACGCCATTCTGACCAAGGTTTACCATGTCCTGAAATCCCACCGAGTTCAAAATGGTGATGCACCGGCGTCATCCTAAAAATCCGTTTCCCATGCGTGAGTTTAAAGTAGGTCACTTGCATCATCACACTCACCGTTTCAAAGACATAAACGATACCTATCAAAAGCAAGGTCCACTCAACATTTAAGACGATTGAGATAATCCCTAATAACCCACCAAGCGCCAAACTCCCGACATCTCCCATGAAGATTTTAGCCGGTTTATGGTTAAAGATGAAGAAGCCAAGTAAGCTGCCAATGACAGTAACGATGATCACCAAGACATCAAAACGACTTTGGTGAACGGCAATGATGGCATAAGCCAGAAGAGAAATCACAACTGAAATTGACGCCAAGCCATCAATCCCATCGGTCAGATTAACCGCATTTGAAAAGCCAACTAACCAAAAAACGAGGAAGATAACGAAGAAAACACCAAGATTGAGCCGAAAACCAAAGATATTTAAATAATTAGCTGCCGTTTCATGTGTGTAAACGAGGTAGGCGACAATTCCTGTCGCAATCTGTGCGACCAATTTTTGCCAGCTCGTCAAACCTTGGTTGATTTGTTTGAAAATTTTCAAGAAATCATCCAAGAAACCAACAACGGCATAAATCGCAAAAACAAACCAAATGACGATGAAAGCTGCTGTCAGTTTGCCAAAGATAAAGGCAAACAAGAGCGAAGCAAGCAAACTCACGACGACAAAAACAAAGCCACCCATGGTCGGGGTACCCGCTTTTGCAGCGTGTTGTTTGACATCTTCATGCATTTGTTGCCCACCAATTCTGGCTTTATGGTAAAAGCGGATAAAGGCGGGGATTGTGAGGACTGTGACGATAAAAGCCACAAGTCCAGTAATAAGAGAATTTAATATCATGTTCATTTCCGTTAATTTCTAGAGCATCAGACGCTGCTTAACATGCATACACGCTTATTCAAATTTGCACAAAACAAAAGCCTTGCGATGAAAGGAAGTCTATTCATTTCATCTCTAGTGCAATCATTTTGTCAGTTATTAATTAAGCGTCACTGTTAATTTTTGATCTTTTTTCAATTTTGCATTCATCTGGATACTTTGTTCTGTCACTTTGCCAGTTTCAGAACCTTTATAAGTGACTTGAATCCCAGTCCATTTGGCTAAGGTTTCAACATCATCTTTAGACCAATCATAGATATCTGGCATATTAACATCACCATCTGTCAATAATAAGACACGCGCATTGGCACCAAGTTTTGTGCCAGCTTCAAGTGATTGCTTGATAACCTTTTTGCCACTACCCACAACGACGGGGTGTAAAATCTGTTGACGTAAGTCAACTAGCACATTACCAGAAACTTTACCCTTGTAATCTTTCAAAGTGACTTCAGCTTCCTTGATATTCTCACCGCTCGTTGCTTCTGATACCGCATCAATCGTGGGTTTAAGCTCATAGGCACGCGCCAATAATGGGTTAGCAACATCTGAGATATAGTTTAAAGTCCAATGTTCTGGTAGCTCAACTGTCATATAAAATATATAATCTGGATTTTCTGATGGCACCATGGCAACAGCTGAATAGAGATAGGGTGTCGGTCCCTCGTCATAATAACCACCTGTCGGTTTAGAGACTTGGGCAGTTCCTGTCTTAACTGAGACATCTTTCCCATCGACCTGGAAATATGGATGATGATTCGTCCAGTCATAGGCAGTCCCAAAATCAACATCCGTCCCGACATTCACCATATACTTGAGGACATCATCTGCGGTTGATTTCTCAATCGGTTTGCCTATCACTTCTGGTCGGCTCACGCGCTCTGTTCCCGCGTCAATATTCGCCAGTTTAGAAATAAAATGTGGTTCTAACATCTTGCCACCATTGGCAAAGGCAGTATAACCACGGAGCATTTGCACTTCCGTCACACTAACCCCTTGACCAAATGCTGAATTGACCTGAGACACGACGTTCTTATCGGGGAGTTTACCAAAAAGTTCTCCGCCAACACCCATACGGGTTGGGACACCAATTCTAAAACGTTCTAAGTAGTCATCCCAAACTTTATCCCCCATGGCCATTTGGAGATTTGACATCCCGACATTGGAAGAATGGGAAAAGCCTTGGGCATAGGTCATCGTTCGACCATTTGGGAAGCCATCTTCAACATCCCAGTCAGCGACAGGCGCTTCGCCAGCTATCTTAAAAGGTGTTGACGTATAAATTGCATTCGGATTAAATTTTTTAGTCTCAATCGCTGCTGCTACCGTGAAAAGTTTAAAGGTTGAGCCCGGCTCATACTGCGCTTGATAGAGTAAATTAGACTGTTCAGCTATATTTGCTTTATCTGATTTCTTATCGTCTTTTCGCCCAATAACGGTTTGCGTTGTCGGATTGAATGTCGGACGTTGGGTCGTCGCTAAAATTTCTCCTGTATCTGCTTTGACAAGCGTTGCGACGATATTTTTAGCACCGGCATCTTTCACACCGGTTGTATCCATCAGGTTTTCCAGATAGGCCTGCAATGTCGCATCAAACGTCGTATAAACATCTTCGCCATCTTTTGCTGGCGTAACAGATTTGGCAACACCTTGAAGGGCTTGTCCATTTTTGTCCTTCTCTAGGGTTTCAACACCATTTTTCCCTGATAAAATACCGTCCAATGAGGCTTCTAGCCCAAATTGACCGCCTAGACCTTTGGTATCATCATCACCATCTATCAGACCAGCAAGTCCAATAAAGTTTGAAGCGAAATTACCATTCGGGTAAGAACGTGCCAAATGGGATGTAAAGCCAATCCCAGCAAGTCCTTTTTCTTTAGCCGCCTTTTCAATCTCTTCTTTTTTTGTAAATGAAATGTGCTTGCCCAATGTCCCAAACTCAACTTGACTAGCGCCTTTACGCTGAAGCTGTTCCATGGTATATTTGTCATCTATGTTTAATTTTTCCTTGAAAAGTTGAGCAATCGCTGGAAAATCTTTTGCTGCGGCATAAAGTTTCTTACCCTCAGCCGACACATAAGCCGTATCAAGGATGACATAAATGGCGTAATCGCTAGAATCCATGGCAATCGGTGTCCCATTTCGGTCAAAAATCGTCCCACGTTTGGCATAAATCGTCGTCGTTTCAGAATAATTCGCTTTCGCAAGTGTCGAGAGTTTGACACCATTGCTGGAATCCGTCACGACAAGCCAAGAAAATCTAACGATAAAAACCGTAAACACAAAGATAGCGAGAATTAAGATATCCTGCGCAATCCGTTTACGGTTGGCTTGTGGGCTTAAATGCGTTTTATTGGCATTTTTCGCTACTTTTCTAAAAGGAAAGCTTACAAGTTTTTTTAAAAAATTTATCATTTATTTCGTTGCCTTTATCACGTTATCATTGTTCTGTTTAAGACCATTATCTTTGGCTTGATTCGCAACACGATCATCTGTCATCAACTCATTGATTTGCTGATCATAAGCCTTAAGTTGGTCTTCTTTTGTTGCAACTTCCGCTTGAATTGTCAACGTATTTTGCTCAACTTCAATAATTTTAGTTCGAACGAATACCATCCCAATCGCAAGGATAATGGCTGTCACAGTCACTGAAAGGTAAAAGACTTTTTCAACGTTTGACAATTTCTTAAATTTCCGCCTCAAAAGTTCCGGCGCAATTGAATCCGCAGAAATATTATAACTACCATTTTGGTTAGCTGTTTTAATATCAAAATATTCTTTTGGTTTAGCTGCCATATTTTTACCTTTCTAATTTTACTTGTTGACTAGCTGTCATTAATTTTTTTGTGCGACCCTTAATTTAGCGGAGTGCGCGCGATTATTGTAAGCTAATTCTTCTTCTGACGCCAAAATCGGCTTCCGATTGACCACCGTCAAGAGAGGTTTCATCTCCTCTGGTAGCATGGGTAAGCCACGTGGCACATCAACAGTTGCATATTCTTTGAAAAGAGACTTTGTCAGCTTATCTTCCAAAGAATGGAAGGTAATGACGGATATTCTACCGTCTTTTTTCAGCATGTGGATGGCTGCTTCGATTGATTCCGCAGCAGCACCCAGTTCATCGTTGACTTCAATGCGAATGGCTTGAAAAATCCGTTTCGCAGGATGCCCTTTTTTCTTCAATTCTTTTTGAGGTAGAGCAGACTTGATAATCTCTGCCAGCTGTAAAGTCGTATCAATCGGCGCCATTTCCCGCGCTTTTTCAATCTTACGCGCAATCTGTTTAGAGAATTTTTCTTCACCATACCGACTGAAAATTCGCATCAAATTGTTAAAGGCATAAGTATTGACGACCTCATGCGCAGTCAATGCCTGTGATTGATCCATGCGCATGTCTAATCTAGCTTCTTTTTTATAGGAGAAACCACGCTGGCTGTCATCAAACTGAGGACTCGAGACCCCTAAATCATAGAGAATCCCGTCAAATTCTGTGATGCCATATGCTGCTAACGCTGCCTCAAGATGTCGAAAATTATTCTTGATGAGGGTTACTTTACCAGCTTCAAGTTGTGTTTTTAATTTTACTTTAGCATTTTCATGGGCTGTTTCATCCTGATCAAACGCATACAGGTGCCCAGTTGTGAGTTGGCTCAGCAAATATTCACTATGACCAGCACCACCAAGTGTGGCGTCAATATAAATGCCATCAGGCTTGACTTCAAGCATATCAACGGTTTCATGAAGCAGAACGGTATCGTGCTTAAAAGTTGTCTGGTCTGACATGTGTACTCACTTTCTTAGGTTTAGGGCTGATTTCAATATTCAAGCATCAAAAATAATTGAGACAGGAACGCATCACCTAAACAAATCTTATTATACC
This sequence comes from Pseudolactococcus reticulitermitis, assembly GCF_002260845.1. GTDB lineage: Bacteria > Bacillota > Bacilli > Lactobacillales > Streptococcaceae > Pseudolactococcus > Pseudolactococcus reticulitermitis. The sequence goes on from NZ_BEDT01000001.1 coordinate 229,410, forward strand.
AAAAAAATCTAGCAATATCTAGATTTTTACTGAATTGTCATCTTTTAGTCATAAAATCGTGACGATCCACGCTATCTGACAACACTGACCTCTACTCAATTAACCTCTTGTTTGACCATTACCATTAATCAAATATTTGTAGGACGTGAGTGCTTCAAGCCCCATTGGACCTCTGGCGTGTAATTTTTGGGTTGAAATGCCAATTTCAGCCCCTAAGCCAAAGACAAAACCGTCTGTAAATCTCGTTGACGCATTAACATAAACCGCCGCAGAATCAATTTGTGCTTGAAATTGCTCCGCATGTGCTAAATTATCCGTGATAATACTCTCTGAATGTTTGGTGCTGTAACGATTGATGTGTGTGATGGCTTGATCAATGCTTGAGACAACCTTGACTGACATCTCATAGTCTAAGTACTCAGCACCAAAGTCTGCCTCAGTCGCCAGTTCTCCTGTCATCAAAGCTGCTGCTAACGTATCAACCTTAAAGTCAATCTGTTGCACAGCATTAATCGCTGTTTGCAATTTTGGTAAAAATGTAGCAGCGATTTTTTCATGAACGACCAAACTTTCAGCCGCATTGCAGACACTTGGACGTTGTGTTTTAGCATTGATGACAATTTTTATCGCCATCTCCAAATCAGCAAATTCATCCACATAAATGCTGACGTTGCCCGTTCCCGTTTCGATAATCGGCACACGCGACTGCTCTTTAACCGTCTTGATCAGCCCCGCACCACCACGTGGAATCAGCACGTCTAAGTAATCAGTCGCCTGCATCATTTTTCTGGCAACGTCATGACTGGTATCTGTCACGAGCCCTACTGCATCTTCTGTGATGCCCGCATCTCTCAACGCCCTTTTGATGACTTGAACAAGCGCTTGATTGGAATGAATGGCGTCTTTACCACCACGTAAAATGACCGCATTATTGGTCTTGAAACACAGGGCAAAAGCATCCACCCCAACATTTGGTCGGCTCTCAAAAATCATGCCAACCACGCCTAATGGAACACGTTTTTGAAGAATTCTCAAACCGTCAAGATTGGTATAACCACTCATGACTTGGCCTACTGGATCTGGTAGGGCTGCCACTTGTCTGACACCCTCAGCAATATCTGCTATTCGCTCTGGTGTCAAACGCAGACGATCCAGCATAATGGCGTTGATGCCATTGGCTTCGGCATGCGCTAAATCTTTGGCGTTTTCAGCGATAATGGCAGCCGTATTGTCAACAAGGGCTTGCGCCAATGTCTGCAAAAACTGATTTTTTTCAAGGGTCGCATATGTTGCTAATTCAAAGGCAGCCGTTTTAGCCTGTTTGCCAAGTGTCTCAATCATCTGGTTTCCTCCCATTATTTCATTTTTTTACGGAGTTTGTAAGCAAACTCGCTCAAGTTAAATAAAAATCGGTTGACTGGCATATCAAATTCACCGACATAGACTTCAATTTTCGGATTAAAATGTTTTTTAAATTTCAACAGGCCGTCTGTTTCAGACAAGGAGTTTTCCAGACCACCCATATTGAGTGTTTCCGCACCCTTTTCAAAAGCATGTTGGATGGCTTCATACCAAGCCAAATAAGAGGGATAATATTTTTGAAAAGCCGTATCCGTGCCTGCGTATAGCGTTTCCGCAGCCCCACCAAAATTTAAGGTCAAGGTTCCCGCAACAGGGATGACAGCACCATGCGTTGCGACTGTTTTCGTTAAAGCAGCAATATTTTTATCAACAATTTCCAGTTCACTTGTCAAAGCTTTGACACGCTTGTCATTTTTAGCTTTCGTCAGATTATCCGTCAATTTTTCCCGATTTTCTTTGGCTTCCGATAATAATTTACCAAAGTCCATTTTAACGAGGTTGATAAAGGCATCGTCGCCATAGGTTTCAAGCAATTTCGTGTAATACTCAGCGTTTCTCAGACTCACATTTTTGCGTGATTCTGTTTTTTTCATCAGTTCAGAAAACTCAGCGACAAGCTCAGTCCCCCCAATTTCAAAAATAGGCTGTGACTTGCGAGCTTTGCGCAAGAATTGCCGCGTTTTTTTGCTCAATGTTTCCTCAGAAAAATCATCCCGATGAATGACGGCATTATAGCGTGGTTGAATGGTATCTGCCATATCAGTTGTCAAGCCTGACCATTTAACGCCTAAATTTTGCAAGTTTTTTGTCAGCGTTTCTGACTGGTCAGCCAAAATCGCTGGATCAAATTTGATAAATAAGGCGTGTTGTGACTTGCCATATTTTTTCAGCTCTGCCAAAACAAATGCCAATAACTCCGTATCCGAATAATCAAGGACGATTCCTCGCGGTATATAGAGCATTGTCACCCCTAATGGTAACGGCTTAATCAAGACACTCACACTTGATTTGAGTGCCTCATCTTTGTAAAATCCGATGCGTTCATGTCGCCAATTATCTTTAATGTTTGCCCAATTTGACGATTGTAATAAATGCGTCAAATTTGATGCCTTGATAAAGGCATCGTGTTCAGCTGCTGATAGACCTATTTTTACTGTGTACATGTTTCCATTATATCAAAAAAAAGAGCAGTCAGCTTGCTCTTTGGACAATTTCTATCTCTGATTTTATCAAAACCTTATCGCCCCATTATTTTTTTCAAGACAGCTGTCAGCTTGGTCAAGACAGGTTTGAGGGTCATCTCATAATTCCCAGATGATTGCCAAATGTAGCCCTTAAAGTTTTGCTTGAATTTCAAAACACCTTGATCTGGATTGTCAGGCGCATTGACCCCCATGAAATTATAATGCTCAATCTGATGCGAAAAAGCAAATTGCAACATGTCATCTTGAATCAAGAAAGGGGCGGAAAACTCTCTGAACGCATCATACATGCCGCTAAACATATAGAGAATCTCATTGGGCATGATGAAAAATTGTGCTGCTGCCAAGATAACATCTTCGTCACCATAAGTTTCTGCCAATGTTTGAAGTTCTGCTTGGAATTTTTCAAGTCGCGACACCCGTTGATTGAGCGTATCGAGACTTTTTTTCTTATTTTGCGCCTGAGCCTGCTCGATTTCCTGGTAAACACCAGCCAATTCTGACTGGTTAGCTGCTAACTCTGTTTGGAAATTAAGTTTCGCCAACACAAACTTAACACGGTCGCCAAAGGCTTGATAAACCGCCTGATAATAAGACAAGTCTCGCGTTGAAAAATTTCTGCGCTCGCCTGCCTCATCAACCACTTTCTTAAAATCAGCCAATTCATCATAGCTCGCTTCATAGACCTGAATGCCTAATTTTCGGGCTTTTTTAATGGTCTGGAGACCATTTTTCTTATAAGATTTTTCAAGTTGGGCAAGCGTTTCAAACCCCGTCAACTCTTTACTATAATTATAGTTAAAACTTTTCTCAAAATCGCTCAACCGTGCTTCCGAAAAGCCTAAAGTCTCATAAAAACCAGTCAGCTCTTGGTTAAAAGTACCTACTTTTTCCCAGTTATCATCATACTTTTCAATCATTTGATTAGAATGGATGATGAACTTCAAGCCACCGTGTTTTTTGAGTAGAGCTTTGGCACCTGAAATCAGCACTTGATTATCGCTTGCTATGGCAGAAAAGTAAGGATTCCCATGCGCTTCTGCCAGATAGCCAAACCGAACTTTAGCCAGTGTCACCAGCATAGCAGCCACGATTGCGTTATCTGTCTTCACTGCAAAATAAAATGGCTGGTGGCCTAAACTAGCTTGTAAGTCACCAAATGCTTGAGTTTGTTGGAAATGAACATCATCACGTGTCGCCACAAATTCTGCAAATTCAGCTGCTGTGATGACTGCAAATTGACTACTGTCCAAAATAAGTTCCTTTCTTCTTGCCGTTAATGATATCACGAATCTCACGAATTCTAGCACCATTGGTCAGCACCATTTGTTTATCCGTATCAAAAATCAGCTTGGCTGCTTCTAATTTGCTAGTCATGCCACCTGTCCCAAAGCGACTGCCTGCACCACCTGCCGCCTTCATTAATGTCTCTGTAATTTCAGAGACATTGTCAATGAGCTTGGCATCATCGAAAATATTAGGATTTTTGTCATAAAGTCCATCAATATCGGACAGCATAATCAGCAAATCAGCATCTGCCAAGTTCGTTACAATGGCGCCTAATCGGTCATTATCGCCAAACTTGGTCTTATGATCCATTTCATCGACACTGACCGCATCATTTTCATTGATGATGGGAATGATCCCCATGCTCAAAATCGCTTGGAGGGACATGGACGCATTTTGACGGCTTTCAGGATATTCAATCACATCATTGGTCAATAAAAGCTGGGACACTTTTTGCTGATAGCGGGCAAACATATGATTGTACAGACTCATTAATTCCACCTGACCAATCGACGCTAGCGCTTGCTGTTGTGCGATTTCTGACGGTCGTTTGTCCAAACCTAAAACATTAAGCCCAACACCAATCGCGCCTGATGTGACCAAAATAATGTCATAGCCTTCGTTCCTTAGACTCGACAAGGTAAAAGCCAAGTCGTCCATATTTTTCAGATTGATTTGACCATTCGCCAAAATCAGACTTGAGGTGCCAATTTTAACCACGATTCTTTTGACCGTTTTTAGTTTTTCTCGATTCATCTTCTTATTTTTCCAGTAATTTCTTAGCTTGTGCCAGCGCCTCAGGCGTTAAATCATCGCCTGCCAGCATCTTAGCAATTTCGATTTCCCGTTCTGCAAACGTTAATTTTCTGACCGTTGAAGTGGTGCTATCGTCCAGCTGAATTTTCTCGATATGATATTGGGTATCCGCAATCGCCACAACTTGCGGTAAATGCGAGATACACAAGACCTGCCCACTTTGAGAAATCTTGTAGATTTTATTGGCAATCGCTTGGGCAACGCGTCCTGAAACGCCTGTATCGACTTCATCAAAAACAATGGCTGTTTTATTTTCACGTCTGGCAAAGCTTGACTTAATCGCCAGCATAATCCGGCTCATTTCCCCACCCGATGCGGTCTTAGCCAGAGGTTTGAAGCCCTCTCCCGGATTGGTTTGAATGAAAAACTCGACGTGCTGATTTCCATTGACCGAGAACTTGGCGGGTTCAAACTGCACCTTGAAATCGGCTTTCGCCATGTAGAGATCCGCCAACTCGCCCTTGACATCTTTGGCGAGCCTGTCGGCAATGGTTGCTCTAGCCTCAGACAGCGCCTGCGCACTGATCAAGAGTGCCTTTTCAGCCGATTTAAATGCTGCTTCCAGATTTTCTGAGGAGTTCTCGTCACCTGTCAGTGCCTCTAATTCTTTTTGGCAATTTGCCAAATAAGCCAGCACATCTGCCAACTCAGGACCGTATTTTTTCTTGAGGGTCGTCAAAACCGAGATCCGGTCTTCAATCATCGCCAACTCTGACGGATTGAATTCCAAATCATCAATCCGTTTCTCCAAATCTGCCGCAGCATCTTCTAATAAATAGTAGGCATCTGCGATTTTTTCAGACAATTTGGCATAGCTGGCCGCATCAAACTGGCTAGCTGATTCCAACTCATTCATGGCATTTCTGACCATAGACAGACTTGAATAATCAGATGCATCATCATCTAATGAATAATAGGCAGCATTCAAATGCTCCGCGATATGATTAGCATGGGTTAATAATTCGCGTCTGTGATAAATGTCTTCATCTGTCTTGAGGTCAATCTCAGCTGAGGTGATTTCATCAATTTGAAATTTTAAAATATCAATCCGTTGGGCAAATTCTGCTTGATTTTTTTTGAGCGTGACTAATTTTTGGCGTAGCGTTTTATAATCAGAAAATTTCTGGGCGTAGTCTTGCTTGATTTTTAGAAATTTTTTGTCGCCAAACTCATCCAGCATAGCCAAGTGATGGGCTGGGCTCATCAGTTCCTGATGATCATGCTGCCCATGAATATCGACCAAAAAGCTACTGATAGCTTGAAGATTTGACAAGGGTGTCAAGACACCATTAATGCGACAAGATGAACGACCATTAGCAAAAATTTCCCGTCGCAAAATCAGCTCGCCCGTGTTCTCAAAGCCAAGCGCTTCAAGTTGCTGGGCGATTTCAGGGCTATCTTGTTGATAGAAAAACAGGCCTTCTATTTCCGCCTTATCAGCACCATGGCGGACAAATGACGTCTGTGCCCGCGAGCCTAAAAGCAGATTCATGGCATCAATAATAATTGATTTTCCCGCACCTGTTTCACCCGTCAAAATCGACATACCTTGATCAAACTGCATGGCAATCGTGTCGATAATGGCAAAATTTTTGATCGATATTTCCTGTAACATCAATTTCCCTCCATTAAGCTGCCGAGGCTTTCCTGTGCCACCCGTCAATTAATTTGATAACTCTGACGCAATTTTTTCAGCATTGTCATCTGATGTGGCGATTAATAAAATCGTATCATCATCTGATAGGACTGTAAAAACAAGTGGTTCAAAGCGCGTCAACAGGCGATTTTTAAGGAGCATGGCTGAACCCGGACTCGTTCTAATCGCGAGTTGATTGCCCTGTCTTTTTACCGTTTCAACGGCAGATTTAAATAAATCTGTCTCTGTATTGGCACGCTGACTTTCAGGCAGGGCATAGCGATAACCACCTGTTTTAGCAGGTACTTTAACCAAGCGCAATTCCCGCATATCACGTGAAACAGTCGCTTGTGTGACTTCAATGTCTAAAGCCAAAAGGGCAGACACTAAATCGTCCTGCGTCATAATGTCTTGCTCAACCAATAGTTTTTTGATTAACTCAATCCGTTCACTTTTTTTCATCTAATTCTCCATGCGCCTCTGAGACGACTGTCTGAATCTGTGGCGTCACTTGGTCAATCAGGTCTGTTGTTTTAGACAAATGCAATAAAAATTCAATATTCCCATGACCACCTTTAATAGGCGAGCTGGTCAAACCAAGCGTTGAAAAGCCGAGACCATTTGCCATAGTCACAACGGATTCAATCACGATTTCATGAATTTTAGCCTCTTTAATGATACCATTCTTACCGATTTGTTCACGACCTGCCTCAAATTGTGGCTTAATCAGCGCCACAACCTGACCACCCTCAAGTAAAATATCATACAAGGCGGGTAAAATCAAGGCAAGGCTGATAAATGAGACATCAATTGAGGCAAAAGTCGGCAAATCATGACTGAAATCTTCAGGCTTAGCATAGCGAAAATTAAACTGCTCCATGACAATAACACGATTGTCTTGACGAATTTTCCAAGCCAATTGATTGGTGCCAACATCAACAGCATAGACCAATTTAGCCCCGTTTTGGAGCATGACATCGGTAAAGCCACCTGTTGAGGAACCAATATCAATGGCGGTTTGATCTGAAACTGACATCTCAAACGTTTCCAGCGCTCTCGCCAATTTCAGACCACCACGACTAACATAAGGGAGTTTTTCCCCCTTAATCATCAGCTCCAAATCGTCCGACACTTTTTCGCCAGGCTTGTCAAAGCGTTCGCCATTAAGGGCATTGATGACAATACCTGCCATCACACCGCGTTTCGCCTGCTCGCGTGTGTCAAATAGTCCTTGATTGTAGGCTAGGACATCTACTCGTTCTTTAGTCAATTTTTAATCTTTCAATTTGTTTCAAAATACTGTCAGGTCGTAGCTGGCTTGTGCGCGAAAGTTCAGCTAAAATCCCTTCAGCTGCGGCTAGATTAGCGTTTAATTCTGCCTTTGCGCCTGCCAGACCTAATAACTTCACATAGGTTGATTTATCCGCAACTTCATCTTTACCGGGCGTTTTCCCGATTTGGTCAAATGTTGCGGTCACATCTAAAATGTCATCTCTGATTTGAAAGGCTTGACCGACTTTTTCTCCCAGATGGCGGAGTGATGAGATGACCTCATCTGACTGTTGCGCGATAAGGCCTGCGGCAACGAAAGGAAACATCAACATTTTGCCTGTTTTGAGGGCGTGAATTTGTTGCAGCTGCTCAAAAGTCAGGGCTTGCGTCTCTCCATCCATATCGAGAACTTGACCAGCCACCATCCCACGACTACCAGAGGCTAGCGCCAACTCACGCACCAAAGCCACAACGACGCTTGATGGTAAGTCAGCATTTGCCAATAAGAGATAGGGATCTAGCAAGAGGGCATCGCCTGCCAAAATCGCCTGTGCCTCGCCGAAAACCTTGTGGTTAGTCGGTTTGCCACGGCGAAAATCGTCATTATCCATGGCTGGCAAATCGTCGTGAATCAGCGAACTGGTGTGAATTAGCTCGACCGCACCCGCTACCTTGACATGTTCTGCTGTGATAGCCACACCAAAAGCCTGCAAGGTTTCTAACAAAAACAGCGGTCTAATTCGCTTGCCACCCGCCTGAATTGAGTACTGAATACTCTCCGTCAAATGGTCGATGAGATTTTCTGAGCTATAAAAATCGTCAAAAATGCTCGTCAATGCTGTCAATAAAGCTTTATTGTCCATCAAATACTTCTTCTGTGCCATCGTCTGCCATGACTTTTACCAAGGTTGCCTCGGCATTTTTCAAAGTTTTTTGAAGCGTTTTAGACAACTTCATCCCTTTTTGAAATTCTGCGATGGCCTCTTCCAAGGGGACATCACCATTTTCTAAACGCTTGACGATGTCTTCTAATGCTGCTAAATTTTCTTCAAAAGTTACTGCTTTAACCATTTTTCACCTCTACATTGATTTGACCGTCTGAGACTTCTAGACTCAGATAATCACCTGTTTTAACATCTTGGATAGACTTAACGACTTTTTGTTCTGCTGTTCGAGCAATCGCGAAACCACGCTTGATAATTTTTTCTGGATCAATCAAGCTCAAACTATCATAAGCTTTTTCAGCTCGTGTTTTTTGATAGGTCAATAAATTAGTCATATTCATTTTTAAACTTGCCGTTTCACGTGCCAGTTGCCGATTGGCTTCTGCGACTTTTTGGTCAAGTCGTAAACTCGTCAGGCGACTGGTTAACAAGGCTTGGGCTTGCTGATTTTTCTGGTAATGCTGCTGTAAGCGTTGGTTTAACATGCCTGTTAATTGATCCAATTTTTGAAGATAACTATCATATAATCGCTCAGGTTGTCTGAATATCACAGAATTTTCTAGTCTGGTCAGTCTTTCTTGTTGCTGATTTAAACCGCGTTGCACACTCGTACTCAATCGCGTTTCGCTGTTTGTCAAGTACTGTAAAATATCAAGTTTTGTATTGGGTGTCGCGAGTTCTGCTGCAGCTGTCGGTGTCGCGGCACGTCTGTCCGCCACAAAGTCAGCCAAGGTCGTATCCGTTTCATGCCCGACTGAAGAAATCACTGGCATTCTTGATTCAAAAATCGCGCGGACGACGATTTCCTCGTTAAATGCCCAGAGGTCTTCGATAGAGCCACCCCCTCGACCAATAATCAGGACGTCTAAGTCTGCACGTTCGTTGGCTTCGCGAATGCGACGCGCTACTTCCTCTGCTGCACCATTGCCCTGAACCTTGGCAGGAAATAACAAGATTTCTGTCATCGGAAAACGGCGGTTGACGGTGGTGATGATGTCGCGAATGACGGCACCGCTGGGACTTGTGACCACACCGATTTTTCGTGAAAAGGCTGGAATGGCTTGCTTGAAGTCGGGGTTGAAGAGCCCCTCGGCTGTTAATTTTTTCTTGAGTTGCTCGAGCTGAACAGCTAGGGCGCCAATGCCGTCTGGCATCATCTTTTCGATGATAATCGAGTAAGAACCACCCGGTTCATAGAGCTGGACGCGCCCGACGAGATTAACTTTCATGCCTTCTTCCAGCTCGAAGTTGAGTTTAGCAAAAGCGCCTGCCCACATGGTCGCTTGGATTACAGATTTTTCATCTTTGATGGCGAAATACTGGTGCTTAGGACGGCGTCTGAAATTAGAAATTTCGCCTGTCAGAAAAACCCGCTCCAAATAGGGATCACGGTCAAATTTGGCCTTTAAATATTTCGTTAATGTTGACACACTCAAATATTCTGTCATGTTACCATTGTACCAAAAAAACGGGAAATTTTCCCCGTCTGAATTTAGTGCCTATTTGTCTAAAGTCCGTTTCGCTGCTTCATAGGTCTGTTCCATGAGCATGGTAATCGTCATGGGACCAACACCACCTGGGACTGGTGTAATGAGACTGGCAATCGGTGCAACTTCATCAAATTTGACATCGCCAATCAGCTTGCCATTTGCATCACGATTCATACCAACGTCAACGACAACAGCGCCCGATTTGACAAAGTCTGCGCTCACAAAGTTCCCACGACCAATGGCAACGACTAAAATATCCGCTTGTTTGGCTATTGTTGGTAGATTTTTTGTTCTCGAGTGGGCGATGGTTACCGTCGCGTGTTGGTCTAACAACATCTGCGCCATAGGCTTGCCTACAATATTAGAGCGGCCAATCACTAGCGCGTTCTTGCCTGCCACCTCAACGCCGTAAGTCTCCAGCATGACCATGATGCCCGCAGGTGTCGAAGGAATCATAACAGGGTTACCCGACCAGAGGCGCCCCATGTTGGTAGGATGAAAGCCGTCGACGTCCTTATCTGGGTCAATGGCAAGCAGAATTTTTTCTTCTGAAATATGTGCCGGCAAGGGAAGTTGCACCAAAATACCATGCCATTTGGCATCTTGATTGAATTGGGCAATCAGCTCTAAGAGTGCTGCTTCCGTCGTATCCTCTGGCAGGCGAATCACTTCTGAGTTGAAGCCAGCTGCAGTCGCACGACGTTCTTTATTTTTGACATAGACTTGACTGGCTGGGTTTTTGCCCACTAAAATCACGACTAGCCCCGGTGTGACACCGGCAGATTTTAAGTCATCCACTTTTATTTTCAGTTCAATCGCCATTTTATCGGCCAAGGCTTTACCATCGATTAAGGTCATGCTCGTCTCCGTTTTCTTTTTTCATGTCACAGTATAACCTTTATTTTAACAAAAAAACAGCGAAATTGCCGCTGTTTTCCTCTTTTTTAACGCTGGATATGTAAAATGTTCGATATTACTATGTACGCTATTAAATGCTACCTTGCAAGTATAACTCACTTTTTATTCTATCTTCTGCTGTTTGAAAGGCAATTTTTCGAACAGAACGTGGTAAAAATTTTCTGATATCGTCTTCATTATAGCCAACTTGAAGCCTTTTCTCATCGACAATCAAAGGACGTCTCAGCAAACTTGTATTTTTTTCAATCACTTCAACCAAACAACTCATAGACAAGTCATCCAAATCGACATTTAATTTTTTGTATGCCTTGCCCCGTTTAGAAATAATCTCCTCAGTCCCATTCTCTGTTAATGATAGAAGATGCAAAATTTCGCTATCCGTTAACTGGGCTTTTGTTAAATTAATTTCTTCAAATTCTAAATTGTGTTCTTGCAACCACTTCTTAGCCTTATCACAAGACGAACTGTAGGCAACTGTGTATATCTTAATCATAATCCTCTTATCTTTAAATAATATTAAAAATCCTCTACAACTTAAACTAATTTGTTATTTAATTCGTTTATAAAATTATTATATCTTAAATAATCGTCATTGTAAATACCTATTAATCTATTTTAATGTTATTTTTTGTTACAATTATATAACAAAAAAAGCCTATCTTCAACAAGATAAACTTTTTTTGATGGCGATATCGACTTCCGACATCACCTTATCATTGAGATGTCCCGTTTTTTCCCGTAAACGACACTTGTCAATCGTCCTGACCTGTTCACACAGAATAACTGAATCTGAACCAACACCTGCGACTTCTTTACAAATCGAAACGTGTGTTGGTAATGCCTTCTTCGTCTTCTTTGCCGTAATTGCCGCAACAATTGTTGTGGGCGAGAAGGTATTGCCTGCATCGTTTTGAATCACTAATACAGGTCTAACCCCCCCTTGTTCGCTCCCTGTTACAGGCGACAAATCAGCAAAGAAGATATCTCCTCTTAAAATTTCTCTAACCATTTTGATATATCCGTTTTATCCGATCACTTAATAAACAAACTACTTCATAATTAATCGTACCACGATGTGCTGCCACATCATCTACTGTTATTTTTTCATCACCATCTTGGCCAATCAAAGTCACTTTTGTCCCGATGGGCAAGATTTCAGGTAAGGCAATGGTCATTTGATCCATCGAAATCCGACCAATAATCGGGCATCTTTGACCATTCACCAAGACATAGAAGCCAGTCATATCACGTGTCCAACCATCTGCATAGCCGATTGGCACAGTGCCAACGATGGTAGACTGATCTGCGACAAATGCTCCCCCATAACCAACCGTTGCCCCTTTTTCAATGGTCTTGATATGTGTCAATTCTGATTTTAACTCAAGCGCTGGTGTTATTTGATAGGTCATATCAAGCGTGCGACCACTTGGATTTAAGCCATACATGGCGTCTCCTAAGCGTTCAATATCTTGAATCGTATCCTTGTGCCAAATACCTGCGGCAGAATTACTAGAATGGACATATTTTGGACGACGGCTTAGAGCTGAAACAATTGCATTAAACTGCGACCATTGTGCCTCAAATTTTTCTTGTGCTGCTTCATCAGCTGTCGCAAAATGGGTAAAGACGCCATCAAAGACCATGTCATAATTATCCGCAAGTGCGATGATGTCATTAGCCTCTTGCGCCGTTGTCACCCCAATCCGTCCCATACCAGAATCGACCTTGATATGGTATTTCAAGTGTTCAGTCTCCACATCTTCCAGATGCTCGATGACAAGTTTCAGCCAATCCAGAGACGGCACAGTCACCGTCACGCGCAAATTAACCGCGATATGAATATCAGCTGGGACAATCCCACTCAAAACTAAAATCGGTTTAACAATCCCATGACTTCTCAGTTCAATCGCCTCATCAAGGTTAGAGACACAAAAGCCTGACACTAAGTCATTGGCGCTTAGCGCCACATCATTTGCCCCGTGACCATAGCCATTAGCTTTCACAACCGCCCAAATCTCGGTGCTGTTATTGATATATGTTTTGAAATTTTTGATATTCGCCTGCATCGCTGCGAGATTAATAATCGCTTGCGTCGGGCGATGTGTACTTGGTTTCATGTCTTAATCACGACTTTCTAAAATAACGAAAGCAATAGCTTCCAAATGACTATGACTGATGGATAAATGCGCCACGCCTTTATCAGAAAAAGGATGTTGGATGAACTTGGGCGCGCCTAAATCGTCGGGTAAAATGGTCATATCTTGAAAAGAGACATGACCACCGATGCCGGTGCCGTAGGCTTTTGAATAGGCCTCTTTAGCTGCCCAGCGCCCCCCTAAAAATTCGATTTGGCGCTGTCCCGATAAGGTCATAAATGTCGCCAATTCGCTTGCCGTGAGGACACGGTTCGCAAATTTCGGATTTCGATTTAAAGCCTTCTCAATCCGTGAAAGTTCAATATTATCAACACCATTACCATAGATCATAATTTCATTATATCAAAAAAATCCCGTGCTTTGGGATTTATTTGTTTGGCTTCATTTGGTTTATTTCGCTAATTCGTAAATCGCTTCCGCATAGATGGCTGCTGCGCGCAACAAAACATCAACTGGGATAAATTCATTGGCTTGGTGCATGGTGTCAATGTCACCAGGGAACATGGCACCGAAGGCGACGCCGCGTTTAAGCAAACGACCAAAAGTTCCCCCACCGATGATTTGTTCGTGACCTTTAAGCCCTGTTTGTTTTTCATAAACGTCAAGCAAGGTGCTGACCAATTCATCTGCCATTGGCACATAGTGCGGTGTGTGCTCATGGGTAGATTTGCTTACAGTGTCAACACCCTCAAGCGCCACTAAGACTTTAGAAATCGCTTCAGAATCTGTCCCTTGTGGGTAACGGAAATTCAGGGCAATGGTATTGTCTGATGAGGCGTCATCAAAGTTAAAGACACCAGCGTTCATTGACAAAGCACCCATTTTAGGGTCTTCGAAAGCAACGCCTGTTTTATCACCCGCATGGTCTTCAATTAAAATCGTCCCAGCGATTTGAGTGAATGGTGAGACAACGCCGATTTCATTTAAGAACTTGGCAAGGTAAGTGGCACCATTGACCCCTTTTTCTGGCATGGCACCGTGAGCTGAACGACCGTGAAGCACAACCGTTACTTGACCATTTGCTGCTGTTTCCGTTTCAAATCTAAGATTTTTATCTGCATGTGCACTGACAAATGCTTCAAGTTTGGTGTTAAGGTCTGCTAGGTCGCCTGAAATCACCGCTGTTGCTGATTCTGGTACCATGTTTTCACGCAAACCACCTGTAAAACTATGCAGATGAACAGCGCCTGAGTTATCGCCTGTAATATGGAGATATTCTGTGATATTGCCTTTTTCACCATTGATAATCGGGAATTCCGCATCTGGTGAAAAACCGAAATCAGGCTCAGGCAAGCCGACATGCGCAAAGTAGTAGTCCATGTCGCCCCAGCCTGATTCTTCGTCAGTTCCTGCGATAAAGCGGATTTTTTTAGTCAGTGGCACATTTAGCTCTTTTAGTATTTTCAAACCATAATAACACGCCATAGTCGGGCCTTTATCATCTGATGCGCCACGGGCATAAATCTTACCGTCGCGAATTTCAGGCTCATAAGGGTTGCTAGCCCAACCAGTGCCAGCAGGTACAACGTCCATGTGGGCGAAAATGCCAAGCACTTCTGCATCCTCTGGCAAGTCGTCGCCATATGTAAAGTGACCGGCATAGTTGTCCACGTTTTTTGTCGCATAACCGTCACGCTCAGCCAAACTCAAAAATTGTTGAAGTGCTGCAACTGGACCAGGGCCGAACGGCGTTTCTGGTGTGACTTGGCTATCGTCACGTTCAGAATTAATTTTCAAAAGTGAAAATAAATCTGCTAATAAGTCGTCTTTGCGGGCTGCAACCTCTGCTTTAAAATCAATTTGTGTCATTTTCTTCCTAATAACCTTTCTTTATACTCGTCATATTCTTCTGGTGTAATCAAACCTTCCTCCATGGAAAGTTTAGCAGATGACAATTTTTCATACATGGTAGATGTGTCATAGACAACTTTTGGCTCTGCCGTTTTTTCAGGCATGGGCTGTTGCTGCTGGGGTGACATCGGGGCGCTTGTCTGATAGCCCCCATACATCTGATTATTTTTGATGTCACTCACGCCCTCTTGGATGCGCTTGGCAATTCTTCTGACGACACTTTTCGTCCAAAAGACTGAAAAATTATCGCCTAAAGATTCCACGCGGACATGCCCCCAAATGATATGGGTAATCGGCTCGATATTTTTAATATCATTGAGCGGAATCGAAGAGACCTTGTGAAAAAACGGTCGCCAACGGGCATAAACTAAGCGATTTTCATTGGTGATGATATAGGCATAGTAGCCTTGGGTATTGAAAAATTTCGGTTCGGCTTGCGCATGTTCATTTTCCTCGCCCTCATCATCATCGTAATCTGTATGTCGACCGATAAAACTGGAAACAGCGTACTCGTCATCTAACAAACTCTCAGCAACCACCTTAAAATGCAATTTCTGCAACCATGCGCCCCAAAGGTTAAAGCCAAGTTTATTGTCTCGCGCAAAGCGATACATCTCATCTGCCGTCCATAGTTGGGCTTTTTCTGTCATCTGTCACCTCTTTTCATTTTGCTTTACCGTCCTGTCCTATTTTATCAAAAAAGCAAGAGAAAAGACATTTTTACTCGATTTTTTCTTGATTAGGTTTAGCCAAGGTTTCCTTAATTCGCTCAGCGACATCATAGGGAATGCCCGCCTCATGAATTTCTGAAGGCGTTGCCGCCTGAATGTTGGTTAAGGACTTAAACGTGCGCATTAATTTCTGTTTGCGCTTAGGTCCTAGCCCGTCAATGCCGTCCAATTTGCTAGAAAATGAATTTTTCGAGCGAACTTGTCGATGAAAGGTGATGGCAAATCTGTGAACTTCATCTTGAATCCGCTGTAATAAGAAAAATTCCTGACTTTGACGACTCAGTGGCACGACTTCTAACGGTTCGCCAAATAGCAACTCCTGCGTTTGGTGCTTATCATTTTTCGCCAAACCGGCTATTGGAATATCGAGTCCCAGATTATCTAGAATTTCCTTGGCTGCATTAATCTGACCAACACCACCGTCCATGATAATCAAGTCGGGCAAGATACCGTCTTCTTTGATGGCACGACTGTAACGCCGTAAAATAACCTCGCGCATGCTGGCATAATCATCTGGCCCGACAACGGTTTTAATCTTAAACTTGCGATAATCTTTCTTAGAGGGCTTACCGTCCACAAAGACAACCATAGCGCTGACAGGACTTGTTCCCATGATATTGGAGTTATCAAAACTCTCAATCCGACGCGGTGTCGGAATATTCATGAGCGTGCCTAGATTTTCAATCGCACCGTGGGTTTTCTCAATGTTTTTTTCAGCCAGTTCAAATTTCTGCTGAAGACTGACGCGAGCATTCTTCGTCGCCAGATTGACTAATTGTTTCTTCTCACCTCGAGACGGCTGAATGACTTTCGTCTGCGTCAAAGCTTGAACGGATGCCAAATCAATATCCGACGGAATAAAAATCTCCTTGGGAATAAAGTGATCCGTTCCCTTGTAAAATTGACCCACATAGGTCAAAAAATCTTCATCCGCATCGTTATAGTAGGGAAAAAGATTGACATCCCGCTGAATGAGTTTGCCCTGTCGGACAAAGAAAACCTGCACACACATCCAGCCTTTATCTACGGCATAACCAAATACATCTCGGTCTTGCAAATCCTGATTCATGACCCGTTGCTTGGTGCGCAAAGTGCCAATTGCCTTGACCAAATCACGATACTCTGCCGCTTTTTCAAACTCAAACCTCTCTGCTGCCCCATGCATTTTAGCATCCAGTGCCTTGACGATTTTATCCTCGCCACCATTGAGAAATTTAGTAATTTCCTCTAGCATACTGGTGTATTCTGACGGTTTAATATCAAAAACACAGGGTGCCAAACACTGGTGCATATGATAATAAAGACAGACTTGATTGGGCAAAATATGACATTTTCTTAAGGGAAAAATACGATCAAGCAAATGTTTAATTTCATTTGCTGCCCCAACATCTGGATAGGGACCAAAATATTGGGAACCGTCTTTTTTGACCTGCCGCGTGATTAGCAAGCGTGGGTATTTCTCACGGGTAATTTTGATAAATGGGTAAGATTTATCATCCTTGAGCATGATATTATACTTGGGCATATTCTCTTGAATGAGATTAATTTCCAAGAGTAAAGCCTCGATATTAGACTCCGTGACAATAAATTCAAAATCAACGATTTCTGACACCAAAAGTTCTGTCTTGGTATCATGAGACCCACGAAAATAAGACCGCACGCGATTTTTCAGATTCTTCGCCTTGCCGACATAGATAATCGTCCCATTTTTATCTTTATGCAAATAACAGCCAGGATTATCTGGCAGTATCGCTAATTTTGCCTTGATTGTCTCATTCATAGTATCTCTATTATATCAAAAAAACGCCCTTTCGGACGTTTTCGTGAACTTTCTTAAAAGTTGTTGATATCGAAATCATCACCTAAGAAGTCAGCAAGTGAGAAGCCTTCTTGTGTTTCTGGTAATGTGTATTCTGGTTTCGTATTGCGACGTGGTGCACGTGGTTTAGCATCACGACGTTGTCCACCTTGTGCAGCGTTACCTGAATCGTTTGAACGTTCTTTACGTGCAGGCGCTTCAGTCAATGCTTTGATCGACAATGAGATACGTTCTTCAGCTGGTTTCACGTCAAGTACTTTAACTTGAACGGCTTGACCTACTGACAAGACATCTTTCGCGTTTTCAACACGTTCCCAAGAGATTTGAGAAATGTGAACCAAACCTTCAACACCTGGGAAGATTTCAACGAAAGCACCGAAGTCAGTGATACGTTTAACCGTACCATCGAGAACAGAACCAACTGGTGCTTTTTCATCGATGTCATCCCATGGTCCAGGCTGTGTTGCTTTAAGAGAAAGTGAGACACGACCAGCTTCTTCATCAACTTTCAAGACTTTAACTTGAACAGTTTCGCCAACTTTAACTACATCGCTAGGTTTTTTAACGCGTCCATGAGCCAATTCAGTCACGTGAACAAGTCCGTCAACACCACCAAGATTGATGAAAGCACCAAAGTCAGTTGTCCGTGCAACAGTACCTTCAACGATATCCCCTTCGTGCAAGTTAGCAAAGGCTTCAGCACGTTGTGATTTAGATTCTTCTTCAATAACCGCACGACGGCTCAAGATGAAACGTTTTTCAGCAGCGTTGACTTCGATAATTTTAGCGTCGAATTCTTCACCGACAAATTTCTTAGTATCGCGTACAAAGTAAGTGTCAATCATAGATGCTGGGATGAAACCACGAACACCGTTGAAGTCTACGGACAAGCCACCTTTGACGTCTTTTACAACTTTAACAGTGACAACTTCGCCTTCTTTGCCTTCAAGGTCAGCAAAAGCTTTACGTGCAGCAAGACGTTTTTCAGAAAGCAAGTAAACGTTAGCGCCTTCTGATTCTTTACCAACGATTTGCTTGACAACCAAAAGTTCCTTAACTTCACCAGCTTTGACGAAGTCATTTATATCAGCGTCACGTTCGTTAGTGAGTTCACGAAGCGTCAAAACACCTTCAACACCTGTACCAACGATCGCTACTGTAGCTTGATCGCCTTCGACAGTGAGGATTTCACCGCTTACGACGTCACCGACTTTAACGTCACCGACGCTGTTCAATAATTCTTCAAATTCGTTCATTTTTTAAAAAGTTTCCTCCAACAATTTGACTAGTACACATCTTTTACGACAGATACAGTCCTAATATTTATCTTACCATAATTTTTCCTAAAAAGAAAGCGATTTTTGACGAGAAATCGCTTTTTATTTTAGATTTGACTCGCTTTTTGTAAAAATTCAGCCATTTCAGCTGTTTTGCCTTCGTGTAATCCCTTAACAATGTAGGAGCCGACGATGACACCGTCAACCGCTTGGCGGAAATTTTCAACGTGAGCGATGGATGACACGCCAAAGCCAGCTAGGACAGGCGCATCAGAAAGCTCAGCCAATTTCGCCAAGTGTTGATTTAAATCCGCTCGGTAATCGTGGCCTGCTCCTGTCACACCATTGACCGTTACGGCATAGATGAAGCCTTGGGCATCTTTGACTAATTCAGCTTGGCGTTCTGGAGTACTGGTCAGCGTCACAAGTGGTACCAAAGCAATATCAGTATCTACCAAAAACGGCGCAATCATATTTTCATGTTCGCGTGGGACATCTGGCAAAATCAAGCCTTTGACCGGTGTGTTTTTGAGGTCGTTGACAAATTTTTCAATGCCGTATTTATAGATGGGATTAAAATAGGACATGATGACCAAAGGCACATTTGTCTTGATCGTTTTCAAGGTTTCGATGACCTTTGTCAAAGTCGTCCCGTTTTTCAAAGCGCGAATCCCCGCTAATTCAATCACAGGACCGTCAGCCACTGGATCTGAAAAGGGAAGCCCGATTTCAATAGCGCTGGCACCATTTGTCACCAAAAAGTCAAGGGTTTCGGGTAAGCCCGCGATGCCATTTGCGTGGTCGCCTGCCATGATGTAAGGTACGACGAGGGTTTTGTTGGCTGCTTTAAGCATTTCCAAGTGTTGTCGTAAGGTTTTCATCTTAAAATTCTCCTTTTTCAGCACGCGCTTTAATTTGCGCCACATCCTTGTCGCCGCGACCGCTGAGGCAAACGATGATGCTCTCGTCTTTGCCGTAGCGTTTTGCTAATGTCGGCAGTTTGGAAATGGCGTGTGAGCTTTCTAGTGCGGGGATGATGCCTTCCGTGACGCATAGCATTTTGAACCCTGCTAAGGCCTCATCGTCAGTGGCTGAGATGTACTCTGCTCGACCCGTTTCATTCCAGTGGCAGTGCTCAGGACCGAGACCCGGATAGTCCAATCCAGCTGAAATGCTGTAAGCCTCTTGGACTTGACCATTTTCATCTTGGAGCAGACGCATGATATTACCATGAAGAACGCCGTCCGTACCACGATTGATAGAGGCAGCTGTTTTACCGCTATCAAGACCGCGACCCGCAGCCTCAACGCCAATCATGGCAACCGTTTCATCGTTGACAAAGGGATAGAAAAGTCCCGCAGCGTTTGAACCACCACCGACACAGGCGACAACAGCGGCGGGGAGTTTGCCTTCTTTTTCGAGAATTTGCGCCCGCGCTTCTCGTCCAATGATAGCTTGAAAATCTCGCACCATTTCTGGGAATGGAGCAGGGCCGGCAGCTGTACCTAGGATGTAGTGGGTGTCTTCAACACTTTCAACCCAAGCACGGAGGGCAGCATTGACCGCATCTTTGAGGACACTTGAACCATCTGTGACCGACACAACTTCTGCACCTAAAAGCTGCATACGGAAAACGTTTAATTCTTGGCGTTGCACGTCGATAGCGCCCATGTAGATTTTACAGTCCATACCAAAAAGCGCGGCAGCGGTTGCCGTTGCGACACCATGTTGACCGGCACCTGTTTCAGCGATGATTTTATTCTTACCCATTTTTTTGGCAAGCATGACTTGGGCTAGGGCGTTATTAATTTTGTGAGCGCCGGTGTGATTGAGATCTTCTCGTTTGAGGTAAATTTTAGCGCCACCGCATTTTTCAGTCAAATTTTTTGCGAAATAGAGCGGATTTTCACGACCGACATAGTTTTTGAGGAGGTCTGCTAATTCGGCTTGGAAGACTTCATCCGTTTTACTAGCCTCATAGGCAGCTTTGAGTTCTTTAACCGCGTACATCAATGTTTCTGGTACGAAGGTGCCGCCGTAGGTGCCGAAAAAACCGGCTTGGTCTGGGTTTTGGTAGGTCATGGTTACTCCTTAACTTTTGAAATTGATTTATTCATGTTCTTTATGCCCCGATGGATTGGAATAAGATATACCAGATAAATAAATAATACACATATAGTGATAGCCAGTAAAGATTGCCACCACAAGTTTAAAGATATTAATTTTATATTATTAACTCTATTTAAATCAAAATTTATGTCTTTAATATATTCAAACAAGCAATATATTACATATAGAAAAATATCAATTAGCTTTGTAGTAATTATTGCTACTACCATTAAAGCAAATATTATTTCTTTCCTATTTTTTATTATGATCTCCTCCCCTTTTCCCTTAAGAAAAATACGTTTTAAAACTAATGAATTGGCAATCATAGCTTGGCTACGTCTATTTTTACTATCTTCCATTTTTTCCAAATGCAGGGGTTGATCATTCAATACACTATTATTAAATTTATAAATATTGTCAATATGTATACTATTCTCTTTGTTTTTTATTTGAGAATACTCTACTGATAAAATTTCATCATTGTCAATTTTTTTTAGTAACACATATTCTTTTTTATTAAATTTAAAAACCATATAACTCGTATAGTATTTAACAGCTATAGAACGCACTCTAAAATAAACTACAACAAATATTAAAGTTACTATTGAAACAAAAAGGTATAAAGCAACCTTCTGTTCTTTTTTTGCATATTCATAATACTTTTTTAATGTCGGATATTGAATCGCAACTATAGTATTATTCACATATAAATTTACAATTTTATTTTTTGATCGATAAGGTAATTCTATTTTATAATCTTTTACTGATTTTTTTTCTCTTTCCGGAAGCTTTTTGAATTCCTCCTTGTTTAATTCCCTATCTGAAATAGAATATAAAATGTCTTTGCTTAAATCAATATCCTTCTTATTTATATTAATTACGAGTGATGATTTATTAACTTCAGTTGTATAAAGATATCCCTTGTCATTAGGTCTGGTAATAGCATAAACATCAACTATATATAAACAAAATATAAAAAAGATAAATACAAAATTAATTATAATTCGTACAAATTTTTCATAGTTACCTTCTAATATTTTTTCAATATCGTATTTTGAAAAATGGGAATAAACCTTGTAACAAAATAAAGCTACGGTCGAAATAATTGAAAAAACTTTCACGATTGTTCCTAAATTTTCAACAACTTGAGAAACAAAATTTAATTTTTCCACAAACTATTGTCTCCTAACTTTTAGAATAAATTTTTTAATTTTCTCCAAATCCTTCACTCCCTCACTCTCAACCCCACTCGACACATCAACCCCAGTCGGTTTAAAAATAGCAATGGCTTGACCGACGTTCTCGGGATTCAAGCCTCCGGCTACAAAAAATCGATAGCCGTCCAAGGCAGTCAAATCAACCTTGTCCCAATCAAAGGCTTGACCACTGCCACCGGCAAATTGAGCTGGTGGGGCATCTAGTAGAATCGTGTGTGCTTTAAAATCGGCGATAGCATCAGGAATTTTGCCGTCTTTAATCCCAAAAGCCTTGATGACTGGCACACTGACTTGCGCCGCGTAGTCTGCGCTTTCTTGCCCATGGAGTTGCACCATGTCGAGACCGACTTTTGCCACAATTTCCTGAACAACTGCCAAGTCTTCATCGACAAATAAGCCAACTTTTTTGACGGTTTTCGGCACATTTTTCGCCAAATATTTGGCGTATTCTGGCGTGACTTGACGCTTGCTTTCGGCGAACACAAAGCCGATATGCGTCGCCCCAGATGCCACCGCCATATCGACAGCTGCCTGTGTTGACAAGCCACAAATTTTAATCCACATGGCGCTTGACCTGTAACCCTTTCGCTGCTGCTTTCGGATTGCCGTCTTTCATCAAGGCTTCGCCAACGAGGACTGCACGGAAATCGCGGGCGACGATTTCAGCCTCGACAGGTGACTTAATCCCAGACTCTGAGATATAAAAGCGACCGTTTTCTTGTAAGGCGGCCAAGTCCAGACTGTTCTGGAGACTGACTTCGAATGTCTTGAGATTGCGATTATTAATGCCAATCAACTCAGCATTGATCCGATGGGCAATCGCCAGTTCTTCAGCATTGTGCACCTCTACTAAGACTTCTAAACCGAGCGAAATGGCATACTCATACAAGTCTTGCAAATCTTTTTCAGTCAGGCAAGCAACAATCAGCAAGATAATCGTAGCCCCACTATTGACCGCACGCGCAATCTGCTTTTTATCAATGATAAAATCCTTGTTCAGAACAGGCACATCAACATTTTGGGCGACCAAACGCAAATCGTCAATCGAGCCTTTGAAAAAAACAGGGTCTGTTAAAACTGAAATCGCTGAAACGCCTGCCGCTGCATAACTTGTCGCTTGTGCAAGCACATCGACTCCCATATTAATGGCACCAAGCGACGGTGAAGCACGTTTGACTTCGCCAATCACTTGTAACCTTTCAGGATTATCACGTAAACGTTGGACAAAACCCTTGACTTGTCTGACTTTTCTTGGTGTTTCCATGACCATTTGTGTCACTTCGACTTGCTTTTCTGCCAATATTTTTTCGAGAAAATTTTCCATTGCTTATCTTTCCTTTACTGCACGGTAAACTAATCTTTAAGATTAACCTTAAGCGCCAAATGTTCAATCCTAATAAAATCTGCTATCATTTGGCGATAGAGATTTTCGACGAGTTCTATATCAGCACCCTTGTCAGCTGCGAGTTTGGTCACTTTGTCAATCACTTGCTGCATACGTTCTGGTGCTGCTACTTGCGCGGCTGTCTTTTTAAAGGTCGCAGCTTGCTTGACAAACTCACCACGCCTTGCAATCAAAGCAATCAGCGTTTCATCGATTTTATCAATTTCAGCTCGAACCTGAGCCAGACTTCCAACCATCATTTCACCTCCTGCATGTCGACTAACTTAGCTCGTGCGCTACCACTCGCAATCACGTCACGCGCTTTGGCAACGCCTTCCGATATCGAATCCACACAACCATTGGAAAAAAAACCAAGGCCGGCGTTCAAGACCGTCACTTCCAAAAACGGACTTTGCTCGTTATTGAGCACGGATTTGAGAATGGCAGCATTTTCCTTGCCCTCGCCACCGCGAATCTCCTGCAGGGTCACGCGCGGCATGCCAAGGCTCGCATGGTCGAACTCGTGCACCGTAATCTCGCCCGTCTCATCCAGCAGCGCATAGCGATTCACGCCGTCCAGACTCGCCTCATCCATGTTATTTGGTCCACTCACGACCACGGCACGTCGCCGTCCCAATGATTTCAGGACTTCAGCCGTCGTTGTTAGAAGGTCGGGACGAGAGGTACCGAGTAACTGGGTATCGAGATTGACTGGATTGGTGAAAGGACCGATGAGATTGAGCACCGTGCGCACCTCCAGCTCACGCCGAACTGGCATGACATAGCGCATATTGGGGTGCACATGTTGCGCAAAGAGAAAGATAAGCCCCGTCTTGTCAAAAATGTCAGCCAGCTCATCTGGTGTGTGATAAAGATTGATACCGAGCGCTTCCAGCACATCAGCCGAACCAGATTTGGAAGAAATCGAGCGATTGCCGTGCTTAGCCATTTTCACACCACCCGCAGCTAAAACAAAAGCCGCCGTCGTTGAGACATTAAAAGAAAAGGACAAATCGCCACCCGTCCCACAGTTATCCATGGCAGTCGTCACAGTCGTTGGAATATGCAAGGCTTTGTCACGGACAACATCAACAATCCCCGCCATTTCATCAACGGTTTCGCCTTTCATGGCAAGCGCAACAAGAATAGCTGAGAGCTGCGAATCTGTCAGCTCACCATTAAACATAGCATTTGCCATTTGATTGATTTCATACCGTGAGAGATTCTCACGATTCATGAGTTTGACTAGGTTTTCTTTCATTTTATCTTTCCATTCTATTCATTTTAAGTCGTTGACTAATTTGCTAAAAAGTCTTTGAAAATCGTTTGAAATTGTTCATGTTCATCTATCATTAAGTTATGTCCTGCAATATCAGAAATGATTACCTCAACAGGCGTGAACTGTTTCGCAAAAAGTTGCTGTTGCTTGTAACCGACAACATTATCTTGCTTTCCTAAACAAAATACAGTTTGCACATTGAATGTTTTTGCCAATAATTCCTGTTCATTTGCCAAAGTATAGCCTGTTTTTTGAAAATTCTCCAAATATTTCTCTTGTTCCTGAGTGACGGCTGTAAAGACTGAGTTTTGAAACAAAGCATAAGTCTTATCTGTTATAACTGTTGCAAATGCTCTGAATTCAGCTTCACTTTCAGGATTTTCAGCATTTATCTTTTCATCAATCTGAACCACTTTTTCAGGTAAAATTCGATTACTTGATTGAGCTGTCACAACTGGACAAAGTAAAAACAGTTTTATAATCTGATGCTCAAAATGTTCTAGTAATCCCAATGATAAATAACCGCCATAGGAATTGCCACACAAGATGAAGGGTTCATCTGCTACCGTAGCTTTGATAAATCGTGTCAAACGATGAACCATCTCATCAGCATTTCGTGAAATCATGCCTACATTTGACTTTCCCATACCCTCTAAATCAACATAAATGCGACGAAAGCCCGTTAAAGCGTCCCCAATAGTTTCAATATTTTCTGACCAAATGCGATGGTCAACACCAAAACCATGGAGGAAGATGATAGGAATACCTTTTCCAATTTCTTTGTAGTATAAACTATTTTGGTAGTATGGCATGTTACTCCTTTAAAATGTTTAGTGGACTTGTTAATTCTTATTTGAGTGATTTCATAACATGAGACAGTCCATGAGCTTGACTAGGTTTTCTTTCATAATTTATATACTTTCTATGCACTTCAAAATTAGTTCATATTCAAACCATTAGCCGATGCATCTTTATTACCGGTTTGAATATGATAAGATTTATAATCTTTTTTACTTTTAGTTTCGAAATCTATAATTTCCTCATCAGATGTACTTTCTTCAAAATATTCAAGCACTTCAAAGGAAATTTTTTGAAAATTTTTTCCTTGGTGAAAATCTCGTAATTTTTCGCCTATTCTCCTTTGAGAATTATTACTATCTCTTTTGGATTCACTATCTGGGTTAAAGTAATTAATATACTGATTCCATCTACCGTATATACCTTTCATTCCGTAAACAGAACCGACATATTTTTTACCATCTACATCGATAAGATAAACACCTTTTCTATTGATTAGATAATCCAATTTTTTATTGATTTGATCTTTTTTAAAGTCTTTCAATAATTTATCTTTACCTTTTTGTTTAGGCGAAAGCTCACCAGGATTATTAAATATAATTCCTGTCATTTCGTTTCTCCTACTACAAAATTCTCAATCATCTTAAGCCCCTCAGGCGTACCAATACTCTCTGGGTGATACTGCATCCCAAAAATCGGTAGGGTTTTGTGCTGAATTGCCATAATTTCATGGTCGTCAGTTGTTTTTGACAAGACATCAAAATCTGCAGGCATATCAGAAATCACAATCGAATGATAGCGCATGATTTCATGCGTTTTCGGAATGCCCGCCAATAATGGCGTGTCTTGTACCCTTTCAGCCAGTGAAGTTTTGCCGTGCATGATGCGTTGGGCTAAATCTAGTTTGCCGCCGAAAACTTCGGCTATGGCTTGGTGTCCGAGACAGATGCCTAGAATTGGTTTCTTACCAGCAAAGTCACGAATCATCTCTTCCATTCTGCCAGCGTCAGCAGGCCAACCGGGACCAGGGGAAAAGACGATTTTATCTGCCGACTCGGCGACGTCGTAAAGGTCTCGGTCGTCATTTCGCAAAACCTTGACTTCGGCGAATTCTCCGATGTATTGGGCTAAATTATAGGTAAAACTGTCGTAGTTATCAACTAATAAAATCATTACTTTCTCCAATCTTGGTCATGGCTTTGACCTTGTTCAGGGTTTCCTGATACTCGTTTTCTGGGATGCTGTCAAAGACGATGCCTGCGCCTGCTTGTGCGTGTGCCTTGCCGTCTTTGAGCACCATGGTTCTCAGGGCGATGGCGAAATCCATGTCCGAGTTACTTGATAAGTAGCCGATGGCGCCTGCATAGATGCCGCGTTTTGTTTTTTCTAACTCGTAAATGCGTTGCATGGCACGGATTTTCGGTGCGCCTGATACGGTGCCTGCTGGCAAGGTTGATTTGAGGGCGTCTAGACTAGACACGGTGTCCAAGAGCTCGCCCTTAACGACGCTCGTCAGATGCATGACGTAGCGGAAATACTCAACTTCCATGTATTTGGTCACTTTGACCGTACCAACCTTGGAAATTTTGCCAATATCGTTGCGACCGAGGTCGACCAGCATGCGGTGCTCTGCGACTTCTTTTTCATCACCTAATAAATCTTTTGATAAGGCATCATCTTCTGCCTCATCAGTACCACGCGGGCGTGTGCCCGCAATCGGATTGGTCGTGACGACGCCATTTTTAACGGATACAAGGCTCTCAGGACTCGCCCCCATGATTTGATAATCGCCAAAATCTAGAAAATACAGGTAATTTGACGGATTAGTCAGGCGCAGATTCCGATAATAGTCAAAGGGATTACCCGTAATCTGGCTCGTCAAGCGCTGGCTGAGAACGATTTGGAACATATCGCCATTTTTGATGTAGGTCTGCGCCTGCTCAACCATCCCCATAAAATCAGCCTTTGCCGTATTACTTTTGAACGATAAAGGATTGAGTTTGACCGTTTCAAACTCATGTTTATGCGGCCGCGTCAAGTTTGACAGCACCAAATCCATGGCTAATTGCTGATCAAGCGCCGAGCGTTCGCTATAAATATCTGCCTCAACAATGGTAATCTGCTCCTTTTTATGGTCAAAAATCAAATAAGACTCATACAGAAAAAAATGCAAGTCTGGCGTCCCAATCACGTCCTCAGGAATTTGCCCGATATTTTCATAGAGGGAAATGGTGTCATAACTCACAAAACCGATAGCGCCACCCGTAAACGGTAGGCTTGACGCCTCTGTATTTTTAACCGTCAGCTTCCCCAGATAATCGAGTGGATCACCCGTTTTGACCTGCCCATTATCCGTCAGCACCCCATTTTCAAACTTAATTTCATGCACAGGATTGTAGGCAATCATAGAATACCGCGAATTTTCCTTCTCCCGCGGAATAGATTCCAAAATCAGCTTGTGTTGCAACTCCAAGCGTAAATACGCCAAAATCGGTGTGATAATATCTGCATTAATCGTTTTTTTTAAAGTCATAAACTTACGCTTTCTATAGAAAAAGTCCTCGACGAAATTGAACATTTCGTCGAGGACGTTATCACACGCGGTGCCACCTCAATTTGTAGCGAAAAAACCTATCTGAAATAGTCTTTCTCTATATCTCGTCTCCCTCAAGCAAGGGATTGTGCGATATCGGGCACCCACGTGATTCTTATCGTTTCGAATCAAGATTGAACTAAGTCTAAGTTAGCTCACACATCGCAGCCCATTCACGTGATCGAACTCTTGTCTCGCAATCACCGACAAGTCCCTGAAAGTCCTAATATCCCGCTACTTCTTCTGCTATTGTTTTAATTTTACGATTATTCTGACAAGTTGTCAAGCGGAAAAAACTTATTTTTCAAAGTATTTTGAAAAATTACTTCACCCGCAGCAAGCGAATGCCATTCAAGGTCACGATTATCGTTGCGCCCATATCGGCTAAAATCGCCAGCCAAAGCGTCAACCAGCCTGGAATAACCAATAGCAAAGCAATGACTTTCAAAATCAATGAGAAAGTAATATTTTGTTTAATCGTGCGTAGCGTCCTGCGGCTCAGTCTGACAATAAAAGGGAGTTTAGCCAAATCATCACCCATTAACGTGACATCCGCTGTCTCCAAAGCAGTATCCGTCCCTGCCACACCCATCGCGATACCAACATTTGCCAGTGCTAAAGCTGGTGCATCATTTACACCGTCGCCGACCATGGCAACATGTTCAAATCTTCTTTGGAGGGTCTGAATCTCTTGTAATTTATCTGCTGGCATGAGCTCCGCCTTGACCGATGAAACCCCGACTTCTCGACCAATCTGTTCTGCCGTAGCTTGATTATCTCCTGTCAGCATGACCGTTGTCTTGATGCCTAGCGACTGTAGCGCCTCTATAGCTTGACGACTGGTTGGACGAACCGTGTCCCGCATGGCAATCATGGCTAGAACTTGCTCACTTGTCCCAAAACAAATGACTGTTTTACTTTCTTGGTGAAATTTTTGATAGGTATCAGCTGTCTCTGAACTTAGCGAAAATAATTTCGAGCTACCGATAAAATAGGTCACACCTGACATATCACCTTGCACACCACGTCCAGTGAGTGATTTAAAATTCTCAATGGTAATCTTTGTTGCATCAATTCCTCGTTTGTGGCTTTTTGCTAGGATTGCTGAGGCAAGGGGATGTTGGGCATAGCTTTCCAAGGCTGATATTTTTTGAAGGACATCAGCTTCATCGAGTTGATTATCTACCACGACAAAGTCAGTTACTGTCGGCTGACCTTCTGTTAAAGTACCCGTTTTATCAAAGGCAATGGCTTGAAGTTTTCCGATTTCTTCTAAATAAATCCCTCCTTTAACCAAGACACCATGACGCGCAGCGTTGCCGATAGCGGATACAATAGAAACTGGGGTCGAAATCACTAGGGAGCAAGGGCAGCCGACGACTAATACGGACAAGCCTTGGTAGAGCCATCTTTGCCAGTCGCCACCGAAAAATAGGGGTGGCACCACGACGATTAAGGTCGCGAGTAAAATGATAAATGGGGTATAAATTTTCGCAAATTTGTCCACAAAAGCCTGAGCTGGGGCTCGTTCGCCTTGTGCCGCTTCGACGAGCTGGATAATTTTCGCAAGGGTTGTATCTGTTGCACGCTTCGTCACTTGAACTTCAAGGTAGCCAGCCTCGTTTAGCGTTCCCGCAAAAACATCATCTGAGATTTTTTTATCAACAGGCAAGGCTTCCCCTGTAATGGCGGCTTGATTGACTGTTGAATTGCCTTTGATGACGACGCCATCCATGGCAATTTTTTGACCGGGTTTAATCAGCATGACATCACCAATTTGAATATCTTGGACGGCGATGGTTTGTTCAAGTTCATGACGCCGAATCGTTGCCACTTTTGGCGCTACCTTGATCAAACTTGAAATGGACTGACGCGCACGGTCGCTCGCATAGCTTTCCAGCATTTCACTAATGGCAAAAAGGATGACGACGATCGCACCTTCGGCAAAATCGCCAATCAAGGTCGCACCGATAATGGCAATCGTCATCAAGGTTGCCATGGAAAAATCGAGTTTAATGAGGTCTTTGAAGCCTTCTATAAACAGTTCATAGCCACCGATTAAGATGGCGACAATCAACAGAAGAGGTGTCAGAAAACCTGTTCCTCCCAAGGTCAACTGACTAATAAAAGCCAAAGCAATCAAAACTGCCGCAATTAATTGATTCCGATTTTCACGCCAAAAAGAAACCGAATCTTGGCTTTCATTGGCACTCATTTCCTCTTCTGGTGCAACTTTGATATGATCAAAAGCACCTGCTTGTTCAAGTTCAGCAATACTTGCCTGACCGGTAACCGTTAGTTTAGCAGCCCCATAATTCACTTTGGCCTCACGAACACCCTTGAGTGCTTGAACGTTTTTCTCAAACTTTGCTGAACAACTTGTGCAGGACAGTCCAGTCAGCCGATAGCTATTTGTTTCTTGATTAACCATAAGTCACCACCTCTTTTTCTGGTGCCACCGCGTCTAAAACAAGTTGCTCAATGACAGGATTATCAAGCTGATAATAAACCATTTTCCCCACTTTTTCATGGGTCAAAATCGATAATTTGCTTAAAGCACGCAAATGATGCGAAGTCGTCGCAACGCTGGCGCCGATAATTAGGGCAAGATCACAAACACAGAGCTGTTCTTGTTTGGTCAAAGCATATAAAATCTTAAAGCGGCGCTCATCTGACAAGACTTTAAATAACTGGCTGATGGCAAAAGTATTGTGGGCTGCTAATTCTGCCTGCACAGTCTCTACTTTCTCCGAATCAAAACATCGGATATCACAAATCGCTTCACTCATTTTTCCACTCCTATATTCAAACATTGATTTGATTGTTAACACCTCTAGTTTAACATAAAGAAAAAACATATTCAAACGAAAGTTTGAATATGTTTTATTTCATCTGCTCCTTAACCGGACAAGAACAACCGCAATCCTCACAAGCGCCACGCGACTTGATGAATTTATAGAAGGCATAGCCCGCACCTGCGATAGCTAGAGCAAAAATAATTAAAGTTTGGAGATTCATGCAGTCACACTTTCTGAAAGTTGAGGTGCTTGATAAACTGGTTTTCTAAAGACAAAGTAACAAGCAAGCAACAGTGATAAAACGGCTAAAAAAGTTGAGATATTGACTTGACCTGTGGCAATCGTCCTACCAATTTGATAGACGATAAAACTGATGATATAGGCAATCGCACACTGGAAACCAACCGCAATCCCTGTCCATTTTGCCGTTCCCATTTCACGATAGATGGCACCGATTGCTGCAAAACACGGCGCACAGAGTAGGTTAAACAAGAGTAGCGTATAAGCTGACAGCGCTGTAAAATTACTTTGCATAGCAGTATTTAAAGCCGCGCCACCCTTGGCGTGATACAGCACGCCCATGGTCGAAACGAGCGTTTCTTTGGCAAGTAAACCTGTAAAAGTTGAAACCGTCGCCTGCCAAGAGGTCCAGCCTAGCGGTGCAAAAATCGGCATAATCAGTTTGCCAATCCCTGCTAAAATAGATTGCTCCGTGTCCACAACCTGCAAACGGAAATTGAAAGTCGTTAAGAACCACAGCAAGATGGTCATGGCAAGGATAATCGTGCCCGCACGCTTGATAAAGCTCAATCCCTTATCCAAGGCATAACGTAAGACATTTGACCATTTAGGCAGATGGTAGTTTGGCAACTCCATGATAAAGGGGGTAACTGAGCCACCTAATAGTTTGGTCTTTTTCAGCATAATCCCGCTAATGACAATCGTAAAGATACCAACGAAATAAGCACTTGGCGCAATCAAGGAATTATTAGGGAATAGCGAGCCAGCGACCAAGGCGATAATCGGTAACTTAGCGGAACACGGCATGAACGTTGTCACCATAATCGTAATCCGACGGTCTCGTTCATTTTCAATCGTCCGTGACGCCATGACGCCCGGAATCCCACACCCAGTCGCAATCAGCATCGGAATAAAGGATTTACCAGATAGACCAAAGCGCCGGAAAATCCTATCCATGACGAAGGCCACCCGACTCATATAGCCTGAATCTTCCAGAATGCCCAAACAGATAAAGAGGACGAAAATTTGTGGGACGAAACCAAGGACAGCGCCGACACCCGCGATAATCCCATCCAAAATCAAACTCTGCCCAATCGGTGCAATCTTTAAAAAGTCAAGCACATTTTGTGCATATTGCGGCACAATTTCGCCAAATAATTTCTCATTGACAAAATCTGTCCCCATAGTCCCAACCGTTTGGATACTGACATAGTAAACTGCCCACATCACAAAAAGGAAAAACGGTAGCCCAAAACGGCGTGATGTCACAAATTGGTCAATCTTATCTGACACATTTAGCCGAATGCCTTGTGTCCGACTTTCGACCATATCAGCCAAAGTCGTCAGATATTGGTAGCGCTCATTGACAACAATGCTTTGTCGGTCATCCAAAAAAATATCTTCTGCAATCGCAATAATGTCTAAGACTTCCTCAGCTTGTCTTGCTGATAAAGCAAGGCGTTCAAGTATTTTTTCGTCATTTTCAAAGACCTTAATGAGCTCAAAGCGGTTGGTGACGTGCGTGACATCAGAAAGTTCCGTTAAACTCGCCTCAAAGCGTTCATCATAATGGAGTTGGACTTGTGGCGCCCTTGCTTTTTGACTCTGGGTAACCAAGGTATCAAAGCCCTGATTTTTAAGGGCAGAGATATTGACAACGGGGACACCTAGTGAATAAGACAGTTTTTCCGTGTCAATGAAGATGTTCTGTTTTACCAGCAAATCGGTCATGTTGAGGGCGATGACAACGGGTTTTCCAATCTCAATCAACTGGGTTGTCAGATAGAGATTACGCTCAATATTCGTGGCATCCACGAGGTTGATGACAACATCGTAATCATCAGACAGTAGATAATCTCGGGTGACATTTTCTTCTGGCGTGAAAGGCGATAGGGAGTAAATCCCCGGTAAATCCTGAATGATAATTGACTTATCTTTGACGTATTTCCCTGATTTTCGCTCGACGGTCACGCCCGGCCAGTTGCCGACATACTGATTCGAGCCTGTCAATAAATTAAAAGTCGAGGTCTTACCCGAGTTGGGATTGCCGACCAGCGCAAATCGTTTATTTTCAGTCATTTTCTAGTACGCTCACTTCCACTTTTTCCGCCTCATTTTTACGCAGGGTCAGTTCGTATCCTCTGACGTGCAATTCCATCGGGTCGCCCAATGGTGCGACTTTTCTAACAAAGAGACGTGTCCCACGTGTCACCCCCATGTCCAGCAGGCGGCGTTTGATTGCTGCCTCAGCAGGATCTGACGGATGCGCCACGGCAATACTGATGACCATAGCCATCTGACCTGGTTTGACGGATGATAACTTGACTAAGTCACCATGACCAACCATTTTTTTAGATAAGGCGATATTTTCCAAAATGGTATTGTCTAGCGCAACGCGGGAATTGTGAATGAGAATGACGCCATTATGCTTGTCACGATTCATCACGGCAACACGGGCATTTTTGACAAAACCTAAGTTTTGGAGATGCTTTCTACTATCGGGGTCGCCCTTTATTTCTGAAACAAAATAGGTTTGCTTCAGAGGACAGCTGGTTAAAGTTATCATATTTGTCTTTTTGAGTAGCCTTCATTTTAAAAGAGACCACTCAATTCCTTTCAAATTTTAGTCCCTAACAGATTTCAAGATAATGTACAAATGATTTGATTATAAATTTATTATAGCACAAAAAGTAAAAGGTTTTGGACATAAATTGAAAAAAATATTGATATTTTTCAGCAAAAATAAAAAAATCGAGCATTTTACTCGATTTTTGAGTCGCTAATTATTTAGCCAAAGCTTTTTTAGAAGCATCAGCCAAAGCTGCGAAAGCTGCTGCATCATTAACTGCAAGGTCAGCTAACATTTTACGGTTAACTTCGATTTCAGCTAATTTCAAACCGTGCATCAATTTAGAATATGACAATCCATTGATACGTGCAGCTGCATTGATACGTGCAATCCACAATTTACGGAAATCACGTTTCTTTTGACGACGGTCACGGAACGCATAGTTATATGAGTTCATGACCTGTTCTTTGGCAGTACGGAACAAAGTATGTTTTGCACCATAGTAACCTTTCGCAAGTTTCAGTACACGTTTACGACGTTTGCGGCTTACGACGCCACCTTTAACACGAGCCATTTATAGTTCTCCTTATTATATCTTAGTTTAATGTAGTCTATGCTTGATTCAGGTCTCTATTATTTAAGAGAGTAAACCATTTTACGGATACGTTTGTAGTCACCAGTTGATACCATACCAGCTTTACGAAGGTGACGACGTTGTTTTTTAGTTTTCCCGTGGAAACGGTGGCTTGTATAGGCTTTAAAACGTTTCAATCCTCCAGAACCAGTCCGTTTAAAACGTTTTGCTGAAGCGCGGTGTGATTTTTGTTTTGGCATTTCTCAAATCTCCTCTAAAATTTTAGTATTATTTCTTTTTCTCGCCTGGTGCCAATTGCATAAACATTTGACGCCCATCCATTTTGGCACGTTGTTCAACGTGGGCAATGTCTTGGGTTGCGATAACGAAATCGTCCAAGACTTTTTGACCAACTTCTTTATGGGTAATCATCCGACCTTTGAAGCGGATAGAAACCTTAACTTTGTTACCTTTTTCAAGGAATTTAGTTGCTTGACGTAATTTTGTATCAAAGTCATTTTGGTCAATAACTGGAGACAAACGAACTTCTTTGACTGTCACGACAGCCTGATTTTTCTTTTGTTCTTTCAGTTTTTTCTTTTGCTCAAACTTGAATTTTGTAAAATCCATAATTTTGGCAACAGGCGGTGTCGCTTGTGCTGAAATCAACACTAAGTCCATATCTAGATCCATGGCTTGATTCAGCGCATCACGTGTCGGTGTAATCCCGAGTTGGTCACCATCTGCCGAGATCAAACGAACTTCGCTTGCACGAATCGCCTGATTCATTGTAACTCTTTCTCTTGCTATGATTGTTCTCCTTGTCTTAAAGATGTTGAGGCGACTGCCCTAAATCGTAGAAAATTAGGGTTTTGCCGTAAGCAAACAGCGTTTGCGCGGACAAAACATCTATTTTCATAGATTTAAGGAGCCGAAACTCAATTACTGTAAATGTTCTGCTGACTAAACGAGCCAACTTCTTCATTGAAAAACAAAACGGACTTTCCGTAGAAAGCCCGCTATAAATCAACTCTAAATTCAGAGAATAAATTCATTTCCATGCCAAGTAGCTTACGCAATATTGGCGAGAAAGCGGGGGCTTTCTGCTTTTCAACTTCTCTAGTATAGCATAATTTTTGGGATTAAGTCAATAGATTTTGCTTAATTAATTTTATTTTATGATTCCATGCCAAACTGACCAATATCAAAAGTCGTAAAACTGCTTGTTTCACGACTTTTTCATCTATTTAAGTAGTTTATCTACCTGCCAAATAAACCATTAAAATACTAATATCCGCAGGATTGACCCCTGAAATACGGCTGGCTTGACCAATCGTTTCTGGATTAATTTTCTTGAATTTTTGGCGTGCTTCTGTGGCAATGCTGTCCAGGGCATCCCAATCCATATTTTTCGGAATACGTTTGGCTTCCAAACGGTGCATTTTAGCGACTTGATCCATGGCTTTTTTGATATAGCCTTCATATTTGATTTCTGTTTCGATTAATTCAATAATCTTGGCATCCAAAGCTTCTGGGGCTGCCCCGATGAATGATGTCGCAATCTCATAAGTGATTTCTTGGCGCCGCATAAATTCTGCTGCTGTTAAGGCATCTGTCAAGGGTTTAAAACCCAAAGCCTCTATTTTAGTGTTAGTTTCAGCGATTGGTTTGAGTTTATTTTTTTGCAGGCGCGACATCTCATTTTCATATTGATATTTTTTAATCTCAAACACATCCCAACGATAATCAGATACCAGACCAACTTTACGACCAAGTGGCGTCA
The DNA here is from genome assembly GCF_002260845.1 of Pseudolactococcus reticulitermitis. Taxonomy (GTDB): domain Bacteria; phylum Bacillota; class Bacilli; order Lactobacillales; family Streptococcaceae; genus Pseudolactococcus; species Pseudolactococcus reticulitermitis. Next base: position 265,515 of record NZ_BEDT01000001.1, read on the forward strand.
AGCGCATATCTGCATTATCATGGCGCAAAATCAAGCGATATTCTGCACGACTTGTCAACAAACGATAAGGTTCAATCGTCCCCTTGGTTACCAAATCATCAATCATCACGCCGATATAGGCATCTGACCGTTTCAAAATAAACTCAGGCTTGCCTTGTGCTTTCAGCGCGGCATTAATCCCCGCAATTAACCCTTGTCCTGCTGCCTCTTCATAACCTGATGTGCCATTGGTTTGCCCCGCTGTGAACAGGCCTGAAATTAATTTCGTTTCAAGCGTTGCCCGCAGTTGGTGTGGCAAGACCACATCATACTCAATGGCATAGCCAGACCGCATCATCTCAGCATTTTCCAGACCCGGAATAGAGTGCAACATCTCAAACTGCACATCTTCTGGCATCGACGTTGACAGTCCTTGCACGTAAACTTCTTCCGTATCTCGCCCCTCAGGCTCTAAAAACAGCTGATGACGCGGCTTATCCGCAAAACGCACAATTTTATCCTCAATCGACGGACAATAACGCGGCCCAACGCCTTTAACCATGCCAGAGAACATCGGCGCACGATGCAAATTCTCCTGAATAATCATGTGCGTCGCATTTTTCGTATAAGTCAACCAACACGGAATTTGATCCGTCAAATAATCCGCATCCTGAGATAGGAAACTAAAGTGATTTGGCTTGTCATCTCCTGGTTGAATCTCCGTTTGACTGTAATCAATGGTACTAGACTTGACACGTGGCGGTGTACCCGTTTTAAAACGACCAATCTCGAAGCCCAAGTCACGCAAATTGTCAGCTAGACCGATAGAGGCTAGGGAGTTATTTGGCCCTGACGAATATTTCAGCTCACCGATGATGATTTCACCACGAAGGGCTGTCCCCGTTGTGATAACAACTGATTTCGCCGTATAGACCGTCCCCGTTGATGTTTTAATCCCTGTAATCCGACCATCTTCAACGAGAATTTCATCCACTACCGCTTGACGCAAAGTCAGATTTTCCGTCTGCTCAATCGTTTTTTTCATCTCACGCGCATACAAATCCTTATCCGCCTGTGCGCGCAGCGCCCGAACCGCAGGACCTTTACCAGTATTGAGCATCTTCATCTGGATATAAGTTTTGTCGATGTTGCGCCCCATTTCGCCACCGAGCGCATCGATTTCGCGGACGACAATGCCCTTAGCTGAGCCGCCGACCGACGGGTTACAGGGCATGAAAGCGACCATATTTAAGTTAATCGTGACGAGCAACGTTTGACTGCCCATCCGTGCTGACGCAAGCGCTGCTTCACTTCCTGCGTGACCCGCACCGACGACGATGACATCAAAATTTTCTTGAATTTGCATGTTTACCTCTTTATTTAAAACCCAAAAAGTCAAGCACACGAAAAATAGCTGAGCTATTTTCATGGTACTTGACTACCTTGAATGATGATAGTTCTAGTTTAGCAAAATTGTCCTAAAGGGTCAAGATTTTGACTCAACTCAAGATTTGCCTCGATAGTCTAGCGCCATGCCTTTCAGCATATTGCGTAATATTTGATCACCAGCAGGCTTATAATTCCGGTGATTTTTATTGCGCAAAATTGCAGACAACTCACTCGTTGACACCGTTTTTCCCGACTGCGCCAAAAAATCTTGGAGATGATCCGTCGTATAAGTCATGGCGATTTTAATCTTCTTAATCGTCACATTATTAATCAGCGCATCGCTCGTCATATCAAAAGTCGCAGGTATTTCCTGCCCGTCTTTATCACGTTTCACACCGCGTTGGCTAATGATGAAACCATTTAAGAAACGTTCCAAATTTTCGCGAGATAAGGCTTGATCACGCGCCGTATCAGGTTCTTGTTTCTTTAAAATGCCACGGAGCGCTTCTAGCGTGAGTGTCAGCCCACCCAAGGCAAAAATATCGAGCATGTCGCTATCTTTGATGTCAAACGTATAGCGCAGACGGATTAAAATATCGTTATGATTCATACCTTTGATTATACCAGAAAAACATCTATATTTGTTGTTATAATTGAGGTGTGTCCTCAATCTAAATAAGTCAAAACACCTGTAGAATTGTAGAATAGCGTACTTAAAAACATTAACTTACTAGCTATCTGTATCTATATTAAATTCTAAAATATCCCATTTCGTGTTGATTACTTTAATCATAGCTACAATTGACATTAAGACAAAGATTGCTAATGAAAGTAACAGAGAAGGGAGCCAGATATTAATCCAAACCATGGTTTTATCAAACAATTGAGTTATTCTGACAAACATTAAGCTCAACACAAAATTACACGTCAAAGATATGATTAGGGTTGTAAATGAATAAATTAGAATTTCAAATTCTTTCTTTAAAAAAATATCTAAAGGTCTTAAACCTAAAATAAATAATTGTTTGATTTCAAAGGTTTCTTTTTCTTGCAGTAACATCATCATACATATCGTATTTGCTAATGCAATAAGTATTGGCGCACTTAAAAAGACAACCATATTCGAAGTTCTAGTTCCTGCATCGCCACCATCAGGTAAATCAATCAGTAGTGACGAAAATCCAGAAACAAATATACTGATAATTGTTATCGGGATGTATACTTTTTTGAAAGTATCAAAATGCTCATTAATGCTATAAGTTGCTAAGTTTAACAAAGATAATCTAAATCTATTGGCTATCATATTGAAAATTCTAGAAAAGCATAATAAAATTATTTTGCCACTTACATTTATTAACAATGATATGGCAATTATTTCTAGGAAAATCAATAAAACGCTTATAGCACCGAAAGAACTTATCCCCATTCTCTCTGGTAAAAGTGACAAGAAGTATGTCATGATAGATATATTTAAAAGTAGCATAAAGATCACTTTCAAATAATAAAATTTGTCCCTGTTTTTTATAGTTATATTTTCGATATTTTTTTGAATTTTATAGAATGTTCGCCTTGATCTCGTATAGCCACTATACAAAGTCACTATTGTAATGAGTAACAATGTAATAAGAAAAGATTGGAACGAAAATCCGATCGTCATAAGGGGAAATTGTTGAGTTCCTTGGGCGCTAACAAGAAAATTATAAAAAGTTTGAGCAAAGGGAGTTGCTATAATAGAACCACCTATTGCACCTAATATACTGGCAATAGATAATTCTATACCTGATAAAATAGCAAGATACTCAGGTGTCATGCCCAAAATAATTTGTACATTATTTTGTTGTCGTAAACCATTTAATATTTCTTTAACAGTATTTTTTAAAACGATTGGTACCATAATCCCACCAAATACTATTGGAATAAAAAACAATTGGGTATTGCTTGACATGTCATCATTTACCAAACTACTATTACTAAAGTTAAAAAAATTAGTTAAGCAAATATTAATGACAAAAGCACAAGTCATAAAAACAGGGAGGGAAAAAAGCCATATTTTCCAAGAATATTTAAATTGAAGCCATGCTAGTGAGATCATATTATAAATTCCCCGCTATTTCATGAAGAAGTGAAGCTTCAGTCGGATTCGATAAAATATTTTGTATTTTTCCATCACGTATCACAACTGCCCGGTCAGTTCTTGATGCCATTTCAATATTATGCGTGACCATGATAACTGTTTTGCCTTGGTTGGTTATTTCTCTTAAAATTTCAAATACTTTTTCACTTGAAACTGAATCTAAGGCACCCGTTGGCTCATCTGCAAATATGATTTCGCAATCAGTTGCTAATACTCTGGCTATCGCAACTTTTTGTTTTTCCCCTCCAGAGAGAGAATCAATACTCGCCGTTGATTTTGGTTCAAAATTAATACTCTTAAGTAATTCATCAATTTGATGCTTATCAATTTTTTGATGGCTCAGTCTTAATTGTAAAGCAATATTTTCAAATACTGGCAGAGCAGAAATTAAATTGTATTGTTGAAAAATAAATCCGATTCTCTCCCTTCTTAATCTAGCCAATTTTTTTGCATTTAGCTCGTATATATTTTGAGCTTCTAAAAAGACACCCCACTTGTAGGCGTTGACAAACCAGAAATAATATTTAATAGTGTGCTTTTACCCGATCCAGATGGACCGACTATACTTAAAAACTCACCTTTGTTTACTTCAAGAGAAATATCATCTATTATTCTTATGATATTGTTCGACTTACCTAACGTCATTTCCTTGGTTACATTTTTGATGTTTATAATTGTACTGTTCATAGTTCCCCCTTTGGTTACATCATACAATGCTCGCTCTAACATTTTAGAATACTATCAATTTATTTTGTAGAGCTCTTACAGCCAGTATTATATACTTAACCCCTTTGATGTCAACGCTTACATTATAGCATATTATAACAGTTATTGGTAAAATAAAAAAACGCCCAAAGACGTTTTCTGCATCAAAATTTATTGATATTGCATGACTTGCTCATTTTTATAAGCGTGGTCAATCATTGCACCACCTAGACATTCAACACCGTCATAGAAAACGACAGCTTGTCCCGGTGTAATCGCGCGAACGGGTTCGTCAAAGACGACTGTAACCTTGTCTCCAGTCACTTTCATCGTCACACCTGTATCAGCTTGACGGTAGCGAAACTTCGCCGTGCAGTGCCTTTCAAAAGTAGCTGGCATATCACGTGTAAATGACAAATCGCTGGCATCAAGGCTTGTCGCATACAAGGCGTCATTGTGGAAACCTTGTCCGACATACAGAATATTTTGCGACAAATCTTTGCCGACAACAAACCAAGGTTCATTATCGCCACCGTGTTGCCCTCCGATACCCAGACCGCCACGTTGGCCAATGGTATAGTACATGAGACCAGCGTGTTCACCCATGTCGCGACCGTCAAAAGTCATCATGCGACCTTTTTGGGCTGGCAAATATTGGCTGAGAAATTGTTTGAAATTCTTTTCACCGATGAAACAGACACCCGTTGAATCTTTTTTCTTAGCCGTGGCAAGGCCTGCACGTTCCGCAATTTTACGGACTTCAGGCTTTTCCAAATGTCCCAATGGAAACATCACTTTTTGGAGCTGTGCTTGTGACAATTGGCTGAGGAAATAAGTCTGATCTTTATTGTCATCAGCGCCACGTAACATGTGGACGATACCATTGTCATCACGGGTAACTTGGGCGTAATGCCCTGTCGCCACGTAATCTGCACCGAGGTCTGTCGCGTAATCAAGGAAGGCTTTAAACTTGATTTCCTTGTTACACATGACATCTGGATTGGGCGTCCGACCCGCGCGGTATTCCGCTAGGAAGTACTCGAACACGCGATCCCAGTACTCTTTTTCGAAGTTGACCGTATAGTAGGGAATGCCGATTTGGTCTGCGACTAAAGCCACGTCTTTATAATCTTCCGTCGCCGTACAGACCCCAAAATCATCGGTATCATCCCAGTTTTTCATGAAGATCCCGATCACATCATAGCCTTGCTCCTTGAGCAAAAGCGCTGTGACACTGGAATCCACACCACCACTCATGCCGACAACGACACGAGTTTTTGAATTATCATTTTGCAAAATCATAATCCTCCCATCAAATTTTATTTGGGTAACAGCACCGCTGCCCCACGTTAATCAATCGCTTTGAAGGGCGTCATTAACTACTCTAGTATAGCAGATTTGCTGGTGGATTGCTAGGTAACCGTATTATTTGAACAATGCGTGAAAGATTTTAGTAAGGTTCGTTTTTGACCTTTCAAGAACAGCACTCAGAACTCTGTTAGATGATGCTGGTATTAAACACTAATATCAATCTCACAATGTTTTTTTATTAATATCCACGTACTGTTCTCCCTTAGTAAATTTTCGAACGCAACCGTTCGCTGGAAAATCTGGATAAATAATTTCCCAGAATGTACCGCAACTTCGACATTTACACCACTTATCTGCATACCATTTTAAAGTCTGTGCCATACTTTTTCCAATGTAATATGCCTTTGAAACCTTTACGGTTTTAAATATCCCTTCTTCCAGATTTTCAGCTAGCCAATCATTAATATCATCCAGCATTTTAATCGAGTTTATTTCAGTTCCAACTCTTTCATCGCAATCACATGCTATTTTTCGAAACATAGTGTAGCACCTCACTTATTGAGTAGTTATCAACCATTTTCAGACTTCACTTTGCCACCTTATCTGGTTGATTAGGCTCCCCTGCTTTCGAGTCAATGCTTTGATTAAATTCTGATGCCTTTAAGGCAATCTGATTAAGTTCGGCTGTTTTCGTATTATAGTGGTCAATGTTGATATTGATTTGTGTCTGGCGCGCTGCTAATTCGGCTGCTCTTTGTTCCAAACCATTTCTATCCGCATAAAAATCAGCTTCACTGGCGTAATAATAATTTTGTGCTCTAGCATTAAAGGCTTCAATTTCAGCATTTAAATTCGCAACATCAGTATCATATTGGGGCATGTCGGTATCAATTTGGGCTTTTAGGGCTGTCAACTCGGCTGTTAATTGCGCTGACTTTTGTTCTAATGCTTCAAATTTAGTTTGATAGCTTTCAAATAGGGTCACAATTTTGTCTCTATCTTTAAAATACTTGGCATAGTGCTTTTCAAGTTCTGGTGAGAGATTTCGATATTCTGTGCCTAGATAAGAGTGCAGTTCATTGTCACGCTGACCCAGCTCAAACTTGGCATAGTCAGCCAACATGCTTTCTGTTTTCTCCGTTTTGACTTTGGCATAAGCCGCTTCCAAAAGTTCCGTCAGTTCTTCGCGCTCCCGACTGCTCAAACGATCCCAGACAGCATGCAAAGTTTCATGCGCTGCGGTCACTTCAACGATACCTGACAAATCTCTATTTTGAATATGATAAAGATAGATTTTCCGGTGGTCGTAATACCCTAAAATCGTCCGTGAGTCAGTGCTATCGGGTAGCTTTTCATTAAAACTTTCCGCATCTAACAACTCTGGCTGAGAGGCATCAAACAAGACACGTCCTTTTGGGGTATAGCCAATTTTTTCAGCTATCGCTTTCATTTCTGGCGTTGGCTGATAAGCCTTGGCAGCTTTTTCGTCAGCTTGGGCTTGAAGCTCTGCCTTTGACAGCTTTTCTGTTTTCGACTGATTGCCACGTGCATTGGCATCCGGTGCTTTTCCGGTGCCGCAAGCAACTAAACTTAAACCTAAAATGGCAAGGACAAGGAATCCTTTGATACTTTTCTTTTTCATAACTCTTATTATAGCAAAAAATGCCTTAGAAAACGCTAACAAACCGTTTTTTTAGGGCATTTATGTTAAAATAAACCTATGACAACTTCAACAGCTGAAACCATTTTAAATCTCCTCATCGACCATGAAAATGACTGGGTCTCTGGCCAAGAATTAGCCGCCAAGCTGAATCTTTCGCGTGCGGCGATTTGGAAAGCGATTGCCAAATTAACGGCGGACGGTTTTACGATTGAGAGCCAACGCGGGCCAGGAAAAGGCTATCGCTATATCCCAGATGAAAAAATGAGTGCTGCTGGCATTAGCCACGATTTGCAGCACCCTATCCCTGTCCATGTTTTCGACAGCCTGCCGTCGACCAATGTCACGGCGAAACAGGGGCTAGTCAGTGGCGAGATAGCTGAGCCGACCGTCATCATCGCCAATATTCAAACCAGAGGGACTGGGCATTTCGGTCGGGTTTTCGACTCGCCTGCCCAAACTGGTCTCTATCTCAGTTTTGCCCTGCCGATTCCTCCCAGTCAGCAAGTCGTGCCCCATCTTCTGGCAACCAGTACCGCCGTCGCCGTCGGCAGAACAGTTAAAGAGCTGTTTGCCATTGATTTGGACTACAAATGGATTAACAATATCTATTATCAGGGGCAGAAAGTTGGGGGTATCTTGACCGAGGCCATTGTTAATTTTGAAACCCAGACCTACTCGGCACTCGTCGTCGGCATCGGGCTGAACTTGACCAATAAACAAACCGAACTGGGCTACCTCACCAGTCAGCTCGCGATTTCCCGAAACCAAGTCGCAGCCACTCTGATTGACCATTTCTTAGCGCTTTACGACACCTATCTAGACGGGCATTTCCTTGATGACTATCAGGCGCATTTTAGCGATCTGGACAAAACTGTCCAGATCCAATGCGGTCAGAAAATCATAACTGGCAAGGCTGCTCGCATTGCTAAAGACGGACGATTAATCCTCGAAACGGCAGAGGGTCTGCAAAAATTAACAGCCGGCGAAACCATCTAAAAAGTGCAGCTTGTCTCAACTTGAGAACCGCTGCACTTTTTTGTTTTACTTCCTCATACCTTCAAGGTATAACAAATATTTAATCACCATCTCAGACTGCCACCAGTTGCTACTGAGCGCAAATTCACTCGGGAGTCCGTCCAGCTCCAAGTAATCGCCCAAGCACCCGTCTCAAGCTGGGCTTCTTGAATAAGTTGCACTTCAAAAGCCACTAAATCTTCAATCCCTGCATAGAAAATACTGGCTTGGTTTTTCATAAAATGCGACGGCATACTGACATATTCTTTTTGCCAAAGTGACGTGTCCTTTTCAATACTGTCATGCACATCTCGAATCAACTTTTCTTTAAAGGGTTCATAGTCGAAAAGTGCTGACACATCCATCTCGCGCAAATCCACTAACAAGTTGATATAGCAAGAAATCTCGTGCATCTCTGGCTTGGCTGATGCCATGTAACTTTTAACTGCTTTAGCCACAATCTCCTCAGCTTTTTTGTAAAAGGACTGCTGTTTGTCGCCCACTTTAACATAAAAGGACGCCAAACTTGCAGTTGGATTATAAGAGACAGTTGCTTGATAATCCGCGCCAGCAGACCACCATGGTGCATGAGGGAAATCGTTATTGGATGGGACGACGCCATACCAAAAATCATTGCTAAAATCTTGACCACTTGCGAGATAGTTCAAAATTCCTTTCACAATCGGATTTTGAGGGTCAAAAACAGCCAGCTCGCGTAAAATTTCGGTTCCTACCCAAGTTTGAATAGGCGTTGAATTTGGATGCCACAAATCACCCTCTAAAGCATGACCAAAGCCACCATCTTCGTTTTGATAAACTGCAAGGGTCTTGAGTACAGCCTCCTGACTGCCATTCTCAAAATGATACTGGAAACGTGCTAAATCAAGCGGGCGAGCATTTCTGTAGATAAACTGACGAGCTTTCGAATAGGTATCAGACATCATGAAAACCTCCTCATTAGTTACCCCAAATATATCACATTTTTAGCGAAAATTAGTCTTTGAAAAACAGTATTCCCATTTCAAATCCGCTCATATCGTGATAAAATAGACCTATGACATTAAAAAATTTATTCTTTGACCTAGACGGGACGATTCTGGAAAGCTCTAGAGGGATTATCAACAGTTTTCGCTACACCTTTGATGAAATGAAATATCCTCAGTTATCCGATAACGAGTTAAACACCTTCATCGGGCCACCCCTTGAAACGACTTTTGCAACGCTCGCAAAGGGGGATGACGCCTGGGCCGAAAAAGCCATCGCGACCTATCGCGACTACTACGCTGCCAAAGGTATGCTAGAGGCCGAGCCCTATGACGGCATTTTAGAAATGCTCGATAATCTGCAACGCTTAGATTATAAGCTCTACATCGCGACCTCTAAAAAAGAGGATGTCGCCCAAAAAATGCTGGCAGCACTCGAACTATCGCAGCATTTTAAAGGCATCTTCGGCAACACCCCGCAGTCCCATTCCAAAACCCTTGTCCTTAGGAAATCACTCATCAGTACACAGTCAACGCCTGAAACCTCTGCTATGATTGGGGATCGAGACTATGACATCATTGGCGGATTGGAAAACAAGGTTGCCAAAACAATTGGGGTACTCTGGGGCTTCGGTGATGAAACCGAGCTTGAAAAAGCGGGCAGTGACATCATCATCGCCCATCCGCAACAACTTTTGGAGAAAATCAGATGAGACACCTCAAATTTAAATCTGTTTTTGACATCATCGGTCCCGTCATGATTGGCCCATCCAGCTCACATACCGCCGGTGCCGTTCGCATCGGTAAAATTGTGCACTCGATTTTCGGCGAGCAACCGACCGAAGTTGAGTTCCATCTCTACCAGTCTTTTGCTAAAACCTACCGAGGACATGGGACAGACTTGGCGCTAGTGGCGGGGATTTTGGGGATGGAAACGAACGACCCCAGAATTCCTGACGCCTTAGAAATTGCCGATAAAGCAGGCATAAAAGTCTTTTGGCACATTCACAAAGATGAAAAAGCCGACCATCCCAATACGGCTAAAATTATCATTAAGTCTGAGACCAAGTCCATGTCGATTAAAGGCATTTCCATCGGTGGTGGCAATATCCAAGTGACTGAGTTAAATGGCTTTGACGTTGCCCTGAATATGAACACGCCAACGCTGATTATCGTCCATCAGGACGTCCCGGGCATGATTGCCAAAGTCACGGACAGCCTCTCAAAACACGATATTAACATCGCTCAGATGAATGTCACGCGGGAAAATGCGGGTGAAAAAGCGATTATGATTATCGAGATTGATTCTCGTGATGTTGACCAAGCCCTCGCTGAAATCAAAGCCATTGACAACTTGCATAATGTCAATTTCTTTGCCTAACTTTAAAGGAGTACCATGTTCTATACCATAGCAGCATTAGTCACACAGGCTGAGCAGGAGTTTGAGGGGTCTATCTCTGAGCTGATGATGGCGACCGAAATCGAAACATCTGGTCGGACGCGTGCTGAAATTCTTGCTCTCATGCAGGAAAATCTCAAGGTTATGTTAGCTTCGATTGACAACGGCATGACAGACAAGACATCACGTACTGGCTTGACCGGTGGCGATGCGCTCAAACTTGACACCTATCTCAAATCTGGTCGCACTTTATCAGATACAACCGTCTTGACTGCTGCCAGAAATGCCATGGCGGTCAATGAAAGCAACGCCCAGATGGGGCTGGTTTGTGCCACACCAACTGCGGGTAGCGCAGGTTGCGTGCCCGCTGTCCTCGCGACAGCCATTGACAAGCTCGGATTGAGCCAAGCACAACAGCTGGACTTCTTATTCACCGCTGGCGCGTTCGGTCTCGTCATCGCCAACAACGCCTCTATTTCTGGCGCTGAGGGTGGCTGTCAGGCTGAGGTCGGCTCAGCCGCCGCCATGGCATCAGCCGCCCTCGTCATGGCGGCTGGTGGCACGCCCCATCAAGCCAGTCATGCCTGTGCCTTTGTCATTAAAAATCTCCTCGGTCTCATCTGTGACCCTGTCGCTGGGCTGGTCGAAGTCCCTTGCGTCAAGCGCAACGCCCTGGGTGCCAGTTTCGCCCTCGTCGCAGCCGATATGGCGCTAGCAGGTATCCAGTCAAAAATTCCAACTGATGAAGTGATCCAAGCCATGTATCAAGTCGGCCAAGCCATGCCGAGTGCCTTCCGCGAAACCGCCGAGGGTGGGCTTGCGGCGACACCGACAGGTAAGCGGTTAAAAGCTGAGATATTTGGTTAAATCGAAAATAGATAAAGCTCAGCATGTGTGATGACATGCTGAGCTTTTGAGTTGTTTTAAGACGCTTGAACTTTTTTAAATTTAGCAGTCGCTAGCGCTGTTAAGAGCTTGTCGCCTGCTTTAAACCTAACTTTTGCTGCCTTGATATGTTTAACGCTAAAAGCTGTTTCAGTTGCTGCTCCCTCACTGGCAAGCGTGATGCTGAAACTTCCTAGTCTGCCGAAACGCACAATGTTCCCCGCGACGAGTTCAGATTCGACAAGTTTCGCCGCTTCATTTAAAACTGCTAAAACATCGGTATCACTGACTGTCGTTGAACCGTTAGAGATTTTATCTGCCAAATCTGCCAAGGTCAATTCACCCACTGACTTAGCCAGAGCATAAAACTTTGGCGGTGCCTCAGGATGTTGGAGATTATTTTTAGAGATTAAACGATAATGAATTGCCATAATTGATTTTCCTTTTCTAGATATTGTTGAGTATGACGTTACAGCTCGTGTAAAAATATTTTACTGCTCGTATAAAAACTTTTTACTGCTCGTGTAAAACTTATTTACTGCTTGTGTAAAAACTTTTTACTGCTCGTGTAAAACTTATTTACTGCTTGTGTAAAAACTTTTTACTGCTCGTGTAACTCCTGATGATAGAGCGAAAATCAAAACATCGTCATGTTTTGACACCCACACCTTGCGACTAATGAGCCGCTGATAAACAAGCACGCGCGATTTGTTTATACTTCATGGTAGCATATTTTTTCCGCTAAATTTCCGAGATGTCACAAACGACTTGAAATATGCCACGAATGACCAAAATATTTTTAATTGTGAGTATATGTGTTCTGAAAACACTATTTTAATCAAGCAAAAAAACAAGCCATCAAAGTTGACTTGTCTGCAATCTAAACCTTATCCAATGACAAGGTTTTATCTATTTGTTTAACTTATCTATGACCAGAAACCCGCAAGCGGTTAAGCGCACGGTGTAGTGCAACTTCGGCACGCTTGGCAGCATCGACATCACGTTTGATTTCGGCTTCTTGAAGCTCGCTTTCAGCGCGACGTTTGGCACGTTCGGCACGCGTGACATCAATATCACGATCACGTTCAGCTGAATCGGCAACGATGGTCACCAAATTATCACGAACTTCAGCGATGCCACCATTGACGGAAATCCAGTCGACGTGCTTTTCATCATCAATCCGACGGACTTTCAGCTCATCAATTTTCAATGACGCAATCGTTGGAATCATGTTAGGCAAAAGCCCAAGTTCGCCATCAACAGTTGACAACAAGATAAAATAGGCATGGTGATCGTAACAGATCCCATTAGGCGTGATGACTTGGACTGTCATATAATCCATATCAGACCTCCTTAGTAACCCATTTTCTTAGCTTTGGCGATGACATCTTCGATTGGCCCAACTGAACGGAAGGCATCTTCTGGTAAGTTATCATATTGACCGTCAAGAATGTCTTTAAAACCTTTAACTGTTTCTTCCACTGGGACATAAGACCCCGGTTGACCGGTAAATTGTTCCGCCACGTTGAAGTTTTGTGAGAGGAAGAATTGAATCCGACGTGCGCGACCAACGAGGGTCTTTTCTTCGTCAGACAACTCGTCCATCCCCAGAATAGCAATAATGTCTTGCAATTCACGATAACGTTGGAGGACACGTTGGACTTCTGTCGCCACTTCATAGTGTTCTTGACCCACGATTTCCGGTGTCAAAGCACGTGAGCTTGACGCCAATGGGTCAACGGCTGGATAAATCCCTTGTTGCGTGAGTTTACGCTCAAGGTTGGTCGTTGAGTCCAAATGGGCAAAGGCTGTCGCTGGCGCAGGGTCAGTATAGTCATCGGCTGGCACATAGATGGCTTGGATTGAGGTAACTGACCCTTTTTTAGTCGACGTAATCCGTTCTTGCAATTGCCCCATTTCTGTTGCCAAGGTTGGTTGATACCCAACGGCTGACGGCATCCGACCCAAAAGGGCAGATACTTCAGAACCCGCTTGCGTGAAACGGAAAATATTGTCGATAAACAAGAGCACATCTTGACCTTCAACATCACGGAAGTATTCCGCAATTGTCAAACCAGCCAAGGCAACACGCATCCGCGCACCCGGTGGCTCATTCATTTGACCAAAGACCATGGCCGTTTTTTCGATAACGCCCGATTCTTTCATTTCGCCGTAAAGGTCATTCCCCTCACGCGTCCGTTCCCCAACACCCGTAAACACGGAAATCCCACCATGTTCTTGGGCGATGTTGTGGATCAACTCTTGAATCAAAACGGTTTTACCAACACCGGCACCACCGAAAAGGCCAACTTTACCACCTTTAAGATAAGGGGCAAGCAAGTCGATGACCTTGATGCCCGTGACAAGGATTTCGTTCGAAGTCGACAATTCATCAAAAGCAGGTGCTTTTTGGTGAATGGGGCTACGCTCGGCATCCTCAGGGAATGGTGTTTCCAAGTCGATTGTGTCACCAATCACGTTAAACACCCGACCAAGGGTTTCTTTCCCGACAGGGACGCTGATTGGGCGACCTGTGTCAAGGACTTCAAGGCCACGTTTCAAACCATCAGTAGACTCCATGGCAATGGTGCGGACAACGCCGTCACCAAGCTCAAGCGCTACTTCTAGCACGATTTTAGTTTTAGTCTTATCGCCATTGTCTTTATAAACAATCAGCGCATTATTAATTTCAGGAAGATTTTCTCCACCTGCAAACTCAACGTCTACAACTGGTCCGATTACCTGTGAAATTTTACCAGAGCTCATATTACCTCCTGTTTGCTTAAGATATTCAGGTGACAACTCCTCTGCACCATGACGTGAGTGCCCCAAGTCAGATAGACTAGGGAGACTTACCGTCTGGCGCAAGTTGCCAATCCTCAATTTGTTTTATTCCAAGGCACTCGCGCCGGCAACGATTTCCGTAATTTCTTGGGTAATGGCTGCTTGGCGGGCGCGGTTGTATTGAATGGTCAGATCATTGATGACATTTTTAGCATTATCTGTTGCGGCTTGCATGGCTGCCATACCTGCAGCGTGTTCAGCCGTTTTGGCATCAATAATGCTACCATAAATCATGCTTTCCGCATATTGGGGCAAAAGTTGTGCCAATATGGTCTCACGATCTGGTTCAAGTTCAAATTCTTGATGATGTGATGTGGCTTCATTTTCATCTAAATCGGTAATCGGCAACATCTTTTCGACGCGCACTTGACTGGTCAAAGAATTGACATGGTGATTGTAACAGACGTACAATTCATCGAACAGTTCATTCTGATAGAGACTCACTGATTTATTGACAATTTTGCGCACTTCATCAAAGGTTGGCTGATCAGACAGACCACGAAGTTCGTACGATACGTTAATATCGCGAGCTTTGAAGAAATCAGCCCCCATGCCACCAAGGGCAATGATGACATATTCTTCTTGCTTGTCATGATCATCTGCCAACATTTGCATGACAGCCTTCAAAATCGTTGAATTATAGCCACCGACAAGACCTTTATCTGATGTGATGACGATGTAACCCGTCTTTTTAACGGGTCGCTTAATCAACATCGGATTATTTGACCCCTCAGATAGTTCTGAGCCAATCAAATCAGTCGTCATCGCCCGAACTTTTTGGGCATAGACTTGAAAATTCTTAGCGTTTTGTTCAGATCTTGTCAATTTAGCAGCAGAGACCATTTGCATGGCACCTGTAATCTGACTTGTTTTTTTAGTTGATGCAATTCTGACTTTGATTTCATTTAGCGAAGCTGGCATTAGAGACCCCCTTCATTATTTAAAGGCTGATGATGCTTTGAATTCTTGGATTGCTGCGTCTAGTAAGTCTTCTGCTGGCAAATCTTTCGTCGTAACGATTGTCTCAAGCAAGTCTTTATGATTGGCATCAAAGAAATCAAACAATTGTGTTTCAAAGGCAAGAATATCATCAACTGGCACGGTATCAAGGAAACCATGTGTCAAAGCATAGAGAATCAAGACTTGATATTGAACGGCTAATGGCGCATGCAAAGGTTGTTTCAACACTTCCACGGTTCTGCGACCACGGTTGAGTTTGGCTTGCGTTGCGGCATCCAAGTCTGAACCAAATTGGGTAAAGGCTTCAAGTTCACGGAATGACGCTAAGTCAAGACGAAGCGTTCCGGCAACTTTTTTCATGGCCTTAATTTGCGCGCTCCCCCCAACCCGTGATACCGATGAACCGGCATCAATGGCTGGCCGAATACCTGAATAGAAGAGATCGTTTTCTAAGAAAATTTGACCGTCGGTAATTGAGATAACGTTTGTCGCGATGTAGGCTGAGATGTCCCCTGCTTGCGTTTCGATAAATGGTAGGGCAGTCATCGAACCACCACCTAATTCATCAGAAAGTTTAGCTGCACGTTCTAAAAGACGTGAGTGCAAGTAGAAAACATCCCCCGGATAGGCTTCACGACCTGGTGGCCGGCGGAGCAAGAGTGAGAGTTCACGGTAGGCAACAGCTTGTTTGGATAAGTCATCATAGACGACCAAAACGTGTTTACCGTTATACATGAATTCCTCACCCATGGCTGCACCAGCGTAAGGCGCGATGTAAAGCAAAGGTGAAGGTTGTGAGGCTGATGCGGTCACCACGATGGTGTAGTCAAGCGCACCGTATTTGCGGAGCGTTTCGACTTGCGTCCGGACAGTTGATTCTTTTTGACCAATCGCCACGTAGATACAAATCATGTCTTGACCTTTTTGGTTCAAGATGGCGTCAATCGCAATCGTTGTTTTACCTGTTTGACGGTCACCGATGATTAACTCACGTTGACCACGGCCGATTGGTACCAAGGCATCAATCGCTTTTAAACCTGTTTGAAGGGGTTCTGCAACACTTTTACGTTGCATCACACCCGGTGCTGCTGCTTCAACTGGACGTGTTTTGTCCGTTTTGATGTCACCAAGACCATCGACAGGTATCCCTAAAGGATTGACAACGCGTCCAATCAACGCTTCGCCAACAGGGACTTCCATGATTTTACCTGTCCGTTTAACCGTATCGCCTTCACGGATGTCGCCAAACTCACCGAGAACGATAATCCCGACGTCAGTTGACTCCAAGTTTTGTGCCATACCGTATGAACCATTTGAGAACTCAAGCAATTCACCACTCATGGCATTTTCAAGACCATGGGCACGGGCAATACCGTCACCGACGTATGTTACAACTCCGGTCTCAGCGACCGAAAAATCAGGTGTGAAATTTTCAATTTGTTGTTTAATCAGTGAACTGATTTCATTAGCATTAAAAGCCAAAGATTGTCGCCTCCTTATTAATACATTTGAACTTCAAGCTAACTTCTTAGGAAAATAGATGCTTTGTGAACCTGCGCAAGCGCAGAGCCGTTAAATCCTATTTTTCTACTAAAGTTTGCGACTACGTCGCACCGCTTTCAGTATCATTGTTTTAGATAATAGTTTTCGCAATTTTGTTCAATTGCGATTTAATACTGGCATCGATGATTTTGCCGCGGGCGTTGATAATCACGCCGCCCAAAATGCTGGTATCGATTGTATTTTTGATTGTGACTTCATTGAGGTCAAATTTGCGTTTAATCGTCGTTTCAAGTTTGCTGAGTTGGGCATCAGATAGTGCAATGACACTCGTCACCTCAACATCTGAAATCTTGAACAAGCTATCCGCTTGATGGCGGATTTCCTTAATAATTAAAGGTAACAGTGTCATCCGTTGATTCTTGACTAAGACATCCAAGAAATTCTTGAAAATATCAGAAGACACATTTTGCAAGCTCTCAATGACTTGATGTTTTTTATCATCTGAATAAGCCACATCAGTCAAGAAAGCCTGTAAATCAGTCGACTGAATGACTTGATTAAATGCAGCCACTTCGGCAAGAACTGGCTCTAATTGCTGACTATCCTGTGCGACTTCAAGCAAAGCCTTACTATATTTTTGAGCAATAATGAGAGACATCCTTATTCCCCCAATTTTTCCAAGTACTGATCAATCAAATCTGACTGTGCTGACGCATCAAGTGTTTGACCAATCAATTTCTCAGCAATCTTAACTGAAATATCAGCCACATTGCCTTTGATGCCTGAAATGGCTTCTTTTTTAGACTGTTCGATTTCTTCATTGGCACGTTGTTTGGCACGACGCGCTTCTTCTGCCGCCTCTGCTGCGATCTTAGCTTTATTCGCTTCGGCAGTATCTTTGGCACTGTTGATAATTTTAGTGGCTTCATCACGCGAACCTGCTAATTCAGATTCACGTTGTGCCGCAAATGCTTCAGCCTGTAGTCGCGCATTTTCAGCGTTATCAATATCATCGCTGATTTTTTTAGCACGCGCATCAAGCATTGCTGTCACCATGCCCCAAGCATATTTTTTAATCAAGACAAGCAAGATTAAAAAGGCACCGCTGACGACAATAATATTGCCTAACATGGAACTCGGAGCAGATGCTAACAAAATAAATGGACTCATGACTACTCCTTTCTACTCTTCTTTTGCGATTTTTTCATTGATATACATGGTTGATAGTAAGACGAAAACGTAGGCTTGCAGCGCCCCGATAAAGAGCGAGAACGCCGTCCAAGCCACTTCGAGTAGAATCGCAAGTGGCAAATAGTAAACTTCGATATTACCAACCCGTGTAATCAAGCCAATCACAATTTCACCAGCAAAAATATTACCGAATAAACGCAAGGCTAAACTTAGAAAATTGATAAATTCTTCCATAATGTTCATGGGTAACATGGCAGCAGGCGTTAAGAAGGCGTGTTTGATGTAGCCTTTAAAGCCGAAACGTTTGATACTCGATAATGTTGCAACAAGTGACACCATTAATGATAAAGCCAATGTCACACCAACATCTGCTGTTGGTGATTTCCAGTAAGTTAACTCATTTGACCCTTCAATTTTGGTCATCAGACCAATATTGTTGGCAACAAAGATGAACATGAAGAGAACAAAGACGAAAAGTGAGTAGCGACGTGATTCTGTCGCACCCAAATTGTCTTTAGAGACGCCATTGACAAAATCAATGATGGCTTCCAATACATTTTGTTTGCCTTTTGGTCGTAAAGTCATCCGACGACTCGCCCAGAAGACAAAGCCAAAGATAATCGCACAAGTTAAAACAGTCATGACAAGGACAGCACCATCAAAATAAACCGGTCCAATATGAAAAGACCAAGATTTTTCCACGAATACTCACTTCCTTTCTAATATATGCACGCCATTAATTACCTATATCAGTAAATTAAATGACCGTGCATAAACTGAGAACCGTCTTATTTCAAGACGAATGTCATAGCAAGTGTGATAAAGAAAGTACCTTCAATAAACGCGATACCGACGAACATCAATGAACGCAATTTGCCTTCAAGTTCTGGTTGACGTGATACGGCATTCAAAATACTACTAACGATGAGACCTTCACCGATACCTGCACCGAGTGCTGCGATCCCTAAAGCGAGAATTCCTAATGACATGAATTTGTCCTCCTTAAAATTGGATAAATTTTTTCTTGTAAGTCTACCTTACGTTTTTACTTAACAGTAAAATTCTAGACCTATTTTGCCCAAATGTCAACAAAAAAATCGGTCTACAGACCGATTTTCTGAAAAATAACGAAAAAGTTTTCACTTTTAAGATAAACGTTCTTCTTGATTGTATTTTATAGGAAGAAACTGCAAGACACGATCAATCATTTTTGTCCAATAATACCACTCATGTGTGCCGTCTGATGTTTCATAAATCACATCGAAGTCCTTATTTTTCAAGTCTTCTATCGCAAAATTATTGGCAAGATAGAGAAAATCTTGATGTCCACACCAAGCGTAAAGTTTTGGTTGATTATTCCCAAATGTTTGCGCAAAATCAGTCGCCAGTTTTTGGACAGAATTTATCGAATCGTCAAATTTGTCTAAGTCTCCAAAAACACCCTGCCAATAAGCTAAATCGCCCATTTCTTCTCTTGGGACATTTTCAAAAGAAATCGCACCTGATAAACTCGCCGCATAAGAAAATTTATTAGAGGCAAGCGCGATTTTGAAAGCGCCATAACCACCCATAGATAAACCAGCGATAAAATTCTGCTCACGTTTGGTAGATAGGTTAGGTAGAAAATTATGTAAGACTTGTGGTAATTCATCTACGATGGCATCATAATATCTAGCGCCGTAAGTCGTATTGGTGTACCATGCCAAGTCCGTTGCTGGCATCACGACCGCAAGATTTGTACTTCTGACCAAACGCTCAATGCCAGAACGATTGAGCCAAGAATCTTGATTGCCAGACATGCCATGTAGCAAATAGAGGACAGGAATATCTGTTGTCGGCACATCTTGATCTGGGTTTTGATGCGGTTCAGGATACAACACATTGACCGTGCGCACCATGCCGAGTATTTCTGAGTAGTAGTCGATTTTTAATAGTGCCATGATCTGATTTCTGTACGCTAGTCAGACGTACAGTCCTTTCTATCTCAATCCATTAGATGAGGTTTGCCTCTATTTTATCATTTTACCGTCGAGATGTGCCAAGATTTACCGTTTTTTTCCAATTTAATGGCACCACTTTCATCTGTTCGCAAAGTTTGAACACCATATTTCTGAAAAGTCGTGAGCGTTTCCAGATTTGGATGTCCATAGCGATTGTCCTGACCACAGGAAATCAGCCCAACTTTCGGTCTAATGGCTTTGATAAAAGGTTCAGACGAAGATGTTTTCGAGCCATGATGTCCTGCTTTTAAAACATCCACAACAAGCGACGGATACTGCGCCAACAGCTCTCGCTCACCCGCCTCCTCCAAATCACCGGTAAACAAAAACTTCGTCTCATACAAATTACCATATAAAACAATCGAGTCGTTATTTTTACCATCTCCTTGGGTCAATGGCGATAGCACTTCCAGATAGTGATCAAAAATCTTTAACCGTTGACCGACTTGTGCCACCTGAATTTTAGCCTGCGTCTGCTTTAAAAGTTCGATAAATTTGGCATTACCGAGGCTCCCTTGACTGATTAAAATTTTCTTGACCTTAATTTGATCGATAACCGCAAGTAAATCACCCATATGATCCTCATGTGTATGTGTTATCACCAAGGTATCAATCTGTCCAACACCTCGACTTTTAAGATAGGGAATCAAAGTCTTATCAGCTGTTGCTGAAGTCTTTCGTTTCTGCCATTTTTGTGCTGGTTCAAACTGAATCCGACCACCTGTATCAATGAGAATATTGCGTTGATTAAACCTATCTTGTAAAAAAATACTGTCTCCTTGCCCAATATCCACCATGGTAATGCTTGGTATTGGTGGATATTTCGTCACGAAGAATAAGCTCAGTAAAATGAAAGCTAGACCAATCCTAACCTTTCGATTACGCCACTGGTCAATTAAAAAGCCTGTCACAACTAGCATTGCCAAAAAAACGACCACTGTTGGTTTTCCTAGAACCAGTGGATAATGACACCAGCTATCGGTCAATTTGATGAGGCTTTCCAGCCACTGGAAAACGATATTGACTTCCGTTATCCTAAAGCCTGTTACCATTGCCAGTAAAAAAATGACGGATAGTCCCGGTAAAAAGAGGACATCAAACAGAAAGCTGAAGACAAATGTGAAGAGAATAGATAGGGGCTGGAAGTTGTGGAAGTAAAGGATGAGGAGTGGTAAAACGGACAGGGAGAGGGTCAGACTTTCTGCTAGTAGCTTGTGATATTTGGGCAGACTTTCGAAACGGTCACCAAACATGGAAATGACAAAGGCGAATAGTAAAGATAATGTCCCACCTGTTGTCAGTAAAAATTTAGGCATGAAAATAAATAAAACCAAGAGGGTTAAACTGAAATTATCAAGTTTTTTGATGCCAAAATTCGCCAAGATTTTCTGAATGAGCGCTCTGATGACGGAGACTGAAAAGCCTGTGATACCCGCATAAAAGACTGAAAATGGGAGTTGAAAGAGGTCGACAACATCGCGTCTGAAACCCAGTCTGAGCAGTCCTTTGCGTAAAAAATCAATAAAAAATGAGACTTGCATGCCTGAAAGAGCGAAAAGGTGCATAATGCCTAAACTGGTGTAAATACTGCCCATTTCATCAAAATCTTTGCCAAGATGACCAAAAAGCAAACCTGTCATATAGGCTGACATGGGGCGTGGAAAGTTTTGCTCACAAAACAAAATGGCTTTGCGACGTAAAAGTGGCAAACTCCAGCTTTGTTTAGGTGTGATTTTTGTAATCTGCTCAATCGTTAAGACACGATAAATATTTTGGGTTTTGAGATAGGCTTGATAATCAAACCCATTAAAATTACGCTGCCGACTAGCTTGCTCTAGTTGCCCTGAAATGGACAGGATGACTGGCTGGGCTAATTGCATAAAATACTGCTGTTCTTGCGCTGTTGCTAACTTATAATAGACCTGATAGATTTGCTTGCCTGACTTGCCACGAAAGGAGACTTGATCCCCATTGACTTGGAGGGTGTTAAGGATTGGGGTAATCTGTGTCACTGTTGTCTCACGCGCGAAATCCTTGGTTTCTTGATGTTTCATTCCGAGACAAAGCGTCCCAAAAACTAGTAAAATCATACTGAGCTTGAAACAAATTCTGATACCATTGTGCCAGATTAAAGCTAGTAAGGAAATGATAAGATAACCTAATATCAAATAGGAAAAACGAAAAATAGTATAGTAGACGATGACGCAAAAATAGGCGATGAAAATCGGCGGTAAATCAATCCACTGTAATGCTTTCTTTAAGTTTTTCAATCGTCTTCTCCCCGAAGCCTGAAACCTTGCCCAAATCTTCTGGTGTCTTGAAAGGACCATTTTGCTCGCGATAGTCGATAATATCTTGGGCTCTTTTGGCACCGATACCACTCAAGGTCTGGAGTTCGGTTAAATCAGCTGTGTTGATGTTGACTTTATCTGACGGTGCAGTTGTTGCTCCAGATTGTCCTGTGCTAGCTTTATCTGGTGCTGATGAGGGCAGAGCGGTAACATTTTCACCAACGCTTGCGACATAAATAATCATTTCATCTGTCACTTTTTGAGCTAAATTAATCGACTTCCCATCCGCTTGAGGCGTCAACCCACCTGCCAGAACAATGACATCATTAACCCGTGCATGACTAGCAACTTTGTAGACCCCAGGATTTTTCACTGCACCTTTAATATCGACTAGGATTTGTTTACTCGCCTCGGATTTTTGACTTTCATTAGACTGTTTTGCAGTAGGTTGTTCCGATTTTGGTATCGTTACAGATTGCTCTGGTAAGACAAGCGCATCACTAGCGTCATGTGTTAGGCTTCTCAACCCAAAATAGATAATCAAAATGAGAACTAGCCCGATTCCTATCACGATTTTAAAGTGTTCTTTTACTTGTTTAACCATCATTTTCCAATCCATATCTTCACCTCACTTTTATATACGAAAAAAATCCCCGTTTGTCACGGAGATTTTAGCTTATTTTTTGAGATTTTGGAGAAATTGTTTAAAGATTTTTTCGTCAGAATAACTTAAAACATTCTTGGCATAAATTTGCTCACCAAATTTAGCCACAATAAGCAAGGCAACAGCTTGTAGCGCTAAGGCAATATAAGCATCTGTCAAGGTTGAAAGCTCTGTGGACAAACGACTTGGGACAAGCGTCGTTGAAACGAAAGGAATGAAACTCAAAACTTTGAGCACAATGTTATTGGGAACAGATGCGCCAACAATACCTGCCATATAACCAATCGTTGATAGAATAGCAATCGGCTGAACAGCTTGCTGCACCTGACTTTGGTCATTCACAAGACTTGCGATAATCGCCGTCAAGAATAGATAAGATAGCAAGCCAACCACTAGCATCAGAATAGAGAAAATCAAAAAGTTAAGATCAACACCATTAATCATCTCCAGTACTTTTTTGACCATCTCATTATCTTTCAAGCTAATACTTGCCCCCACGATCAAGACAACATAGAACAAGATATGTGTGAGGATGAGTAAACCAATCCCAATAATTTTACCATAATATTGAACTTTAGCACTGGTTGCCGCTAGTAAGGTTTCCATGATACGACTCGATTTTTCATTGGCAATTTCCTGCGCAATCATATTGGTATAAACCATTAATAGCATGAAAATGACAATCGCAACAACCGTCGAAATTAAATAATTTGCTGCATTTTTACCTTCACCACCGTCAGACTCGCCTTTTTTGCTCAAGGTTTTCATGGTCAAATCAGCAGGAGTTTGAAGACTAAGCAATTCTTCAGAACTTAATTTAAAGTGAGTTGCTTTTTCTGCCAGTTCAATCTGTGACAGGGCTGTTTTGACCGTTGTTTCATTAAATTTCGTCGCGCCATCCGTTGAAGCAACTAAAGTGTATTTGCCATCTGACTTGACTAAGTAACCATCTATTTTCTCATCCAAAATCTTTTGCTTCGCAGTTTTGACATCCGCTACGCCTGATATTTTAGCATCTAAAACTTTGTCTGTTTTGAGTGTTTGGACTAGCGCCGTATTATCTACCACAGCAAGTTTTGGCGTTGTATTACCGCTCGTTTTCGCGATGATAAAGCCGATGGCAAACATCACAATAGGGATCAGCAAAGGGGTTAAGACCGTCAACCAAAAACTCGGTGTTTTGATTTTGGTGCGGTAAACTTGTCCCGCGACTAATTTCAGTTGTTTAAACATTTTCAGCGACCTCCTTGCGGAAAATTTCATCGAGTGTTGGTGGGGCTTGGACAAAAGCTTGCACATAGCCAGATTGTGTCACTTTAGTGAAAATATCATGACCAACGGCTGCGTCATTAACATGAATCATGCGACCGGCACCCTGTTTTTCAATCGTCTCAACACCTGAAATTGCTGACAATTCAGCGTCTGGCACATCGCTTTCGACATAGACTTGCGTGCGACCAAAACTATCCCGAATCCCATAAATATCGCCTTGTAAAACGACTTTTCCTTTTTTGAGCATGGTCACCTGATCACTGAGCAACTCTACTCCACTCATATTATGGCTGGAGAAAATAATCGCTGCACCATTTTCCCTCAGCGCTTTAATTTCAGCCATCAAGAGACTGGTATTGACTGGGTCAAGCCCCGTAAAGGGTTCATCCAAAATCAGAAAGTCAGGGCGGTGGATGAGCGTCGCAATAAACTGTACTTTCTGGGCATTCCCTTTGGAAAGGGTCTGCACTTTATCTGTGATTTTCCCAACAACTTCTAGTTTGGCCATCCATTGCACGAGTGCTTCACGCGCTTCAGCGCGTTTCATGCCATGGAGCTCAGCAAAATACAAGATTTGTTCTTCAATCGTCAATTTTTGATATAGGCCACGTTCTTCAGGTAGAAAGCCAATTTTTTGTTTAATTTCCTGTGTGATGGGCGCACCTTGCCAAGTAATTTGCCCACTATCTGGTTTGATGAAATCCAAAATCATTCGAAAAGTTGTCGTCTTCCCCGCACCATTTTGCCCAATCAGCCCCATAATTTCGCCTGGCTTAACGGTCATGTCTAGCTGTTCAACAGCTAGCTTATCACCAAATTTTTTGGTAAGATGTTGTAATTCTAGCAAATTAAATTCTCCTTATTTTTTATATTACATTCTATCAGAATGGTTTGAGTATTGCAAGCGTTTACTTTACCAGTATATCTGCTATTTCCTAATTCGGTAAGCGACATATGCCACAAATAGTAACAGCAAAATACTAAGATGAGTGACTGAAATCGTCACTGTTTCAGCATTCAAAGAAAATATCATGACAATAACAAGTAGGATGAGGGTAATCGCCCCAATATGGGCCAGAGCTTGCTGATGAACGTGTTTTCGACGTTCATCTGTCACCTCTATTTTCTTAGTCCGTAATACCTCTGGATTTTTAAACTGTTTACGAATGTCTAAAGCATAGCCTAGTAGAGTGATGATAAGTGGTAGTGAAAACCAAAAGATTTTGAAAAATCTTGCTGTCTCTCCATCAGACGATACAATATTAAGGGCTGTAACCAGTATAAGAGCTATGACAATGAATGTCCAACCTAAAAGAGAGACTAGCAAATGTTTCTTAAAATATTCGTCTGTTTGAACATTTTTAGCAAATAAATATTTGAACATCAAGTATCTCCTTCGCTCATAAGCACTTATTTTCTCAATCGATAAAAATAGTAAGCCATTATTAAATAAACAAGTGCCATTAATTGCAACAGACTAAAGGTTATTTTTTCCTTTTCAAGCGAAATAATCACCATGAGCGCGACAATTCCTAGCAGAAATCGACCAATATGTGACCAAATTTCCTGTTCTAGTAATTGCCGACGTTCATCTGTTGTTTTTAGTCTCGCCGCTCGGAGTCGTTTCGGATTGAGCAAAAGACGCAATAACCAGATACCATAGCCTAAAATAGAAATACTACCACCAATCGCACCAGCATAGAAGGTATCTATGTCCTTAACTTGCCGATACATAATGGCTAGATACAAAAGATAGAGCATCGTCGTTAGCGGAAACCAAGTTAAATGATATTTGCCATAGTCACTATCTGTCTTGATATTCTTTTTAAATAAATATTGAAACATTAGTTTCTCATCCTCCATAAACTTATCCATATCAGAAATTGACTATGTGGTCTGATGACAGAACACAAAACTAGTTTCTGATTGTCAGATGCTGTCAATTCATATTTCCCTTGCTTCATTTTCCGTTTCATGCTCTTACACTCCTTCTTCATCCTTACTGAAAAAGATATCCTCAATCGTTGTATTGAAGTATTGCGCTAACTTGTAGGCTAGATTTAAGGATGCCGTGTACTTTTCTTTCTCAAGAGAAATAATCGTTTGTCTTGTCACCTCCATCGCCTCAGCCAGCGCTTCTTGGGAAACGCTATATTGCTTGCGATAGGCTTTGATTTTATTAATAAGACACCTCCTGTACAGTTAGCTTTACGTAAAACAAACTATACGTAAAGTTTACTATACTTTTTGTGACCTGTCAACATTTTAATCGCAAAAAAAGCAGACTCCTAAAAATCTACTTTTCATCCCGTTTCACAACGTTTTAATTATTTAACTTCTTCAAAGTCACCATCGACAACATTGTCATCTTGAGGCGTGTCGCTAGTAGCATCAGCACCTGCTGCCGCTTGTTGTTCAGCCGCGGCTTGTTCGTAAAGTTTAACTGCTAAGGCTTGTGCTTTTTCGTTCAAGGCTTCAAGTTTTGCTTTCATATCATCAAGATTGTCAGCTTCTTGTGCTGCTTTCAACTCATCAAGTGCCGCTTGAGCAGCGTCACGTTCTGTGTCGAAGCCTTTGCCTTCAGTTTCTTTGATTGTTTTTTCAGTTGCAAAGATTGTGGCGTCAACTTCGTTTTTAAGGTCAACTTCTTCTTTACGTTTGGCATCGGCTTCAGCATTGGCTTCAGCATCTTTCATCATTTTATCGATTTCTTCATCAGACAAGCCAGAGTTAGATTGGATGACAATCGTTTGTTCCTTGTTTGTGCCCATATCTTTGGCTTTAACAGACACGATACCATTTTTGTCAATATCGAAGGTTACTTCGATTTGTGGAATACCACGAGGCGCAGCAGGAATGTCTGAAAGTTGGAAACGTCCAAGCGTTTTGTTGTCTGCAGCCATTGGACGTTCGCCTTGAAGGACATGAATATCTACTGCAGGTTGGTTATCAGCCGCAGTTGAGAAGACTTGTGATTTAGATGTTGGGATTGTTGTATTGCGGTCGATGAGTTTTGTGAAGACACCACCCATTGTTTCAATACCAAGTGACAAAGGTGTGACGTCAAGCAAGACAACGTCTTTAACATCACCTGTAATCACGCCACCTTGGATGGCAGCACCCATGGCAACCACTTCATCCGGGTTAACTGATTTATTTGGTTCTTTATTTGTTTCTTTCTTAACAGCTTCAACAACTGCAGGAATACGTGTTGAACCACCAACCAAGATCACTTCGTCGATTTCAGATGCTGACAAACCAGCGTCTGACAAAGCTTTACGGACTGGTGTTTTCGTACGTTCTACTAAGTCAGCAGTCAAATCGTCAAATTTAGCGCGTGTCAAAGTTTCTTCCAAGTGAAGTGGTCCAGCTTCGCCAGCTGTGATAAATGGTAATGAGATTTGTGTCGATGTCACACCTGACAAATCTTTTTTAGCTTTTTCAGCAGCATCTTTCAAACGTTGCAAAGCCATTTTATCTTGTGACAAGTCGATACCGTTAGCAGATTTGAATTGTGCCACCAAGTAGTCAATGATTTTTTGGTCAAAATCATCACCACCAAGGTGATTATCACCTGATGTTGACAAAACTTCGAAAACGCCATCACCAAGTTCAAGAATTGAGACGTCAAATGTTCCACCACCAAGGTCAAAGACAAGGATTTTTTCGTCTTTATCAACTTTATCAAGACCATAAGCGAGTGCTGCTGCTGTGGGTTCGTTGACGATACGTTCTACTTCAAGACCAGCGATTTTACCCGCATCTTTTGTAGCTTGACGTTGGGCATCATTAAAGTAAGCAGGGACTGTAATAACAGCTTTTTCAACTTTTTCACCCAGGTAATCTTCAGCAAAACCTTTGATGTATTGGAGAATCATGGCTGAGATTTCTTGTGGTGTGTAAGATTTGCCACCAGCTTCGACTTTATAGTCAGTCCCCATGTGACGTTTAATAGAGATGATCGTATCTGGGTTTGTCACTGCTTGACGTTTGGCAACTTCACCAACTTGAATTTCGCCATTTTTGAAAGCGACGACTGATGGTGTTGTGCGGTTTCCTTCTGGGTTCGCGATGATTTTAGCTTCGCCACCTTCAAGAACTGAGACTGCTGAGTTGGTTGTACCTAAGTCAATACCGATAATTTTAGACATAATTTTTACCTTCTTTTTTTATTTTTTGTTTTGTGCCAGGCACATTCTTTAAATTTATTGATAGTTTTCTGACATTTCGGTCAAACAAATCTTTATTGATAAACCACAACCATGGCTGGACGTAGGTTGCGTTCGTGGAGTTGGTAGCCTTTTTGGAGGACTTGGGCAATGGTGTCAGCTGGATGTTCATCGTCAGCTGGCGCAGTTTGAACTGACATGTGGAAGTTAGGATCAAATTCGCCTTCTGTTGCCACTTCAACAACGCCTTCTTCTTTAAGGGCATTGAGCAAGCTTTCTTGCGTCATTTCCAAGCCTTTTTTAACATCATCTGTCAAGCCTTCAACAGCAAGTGCACGTTCAAGGTTATCCAAACTTGGCAAAACCTTACGCGCCAAGTCTTGTGAACGATATTTCAAAATTGTTTGACGCTCCTCATTAGCACGGCGTTGATTGTTTTGCATCTCCGCATGCGCTTTGAGATATTTATTTTCCATCTCATCGAGCTTAGCTTGGAGCGCTGCTAACTCATCGATTTCGTCGTCGACAATCTCTTCCAAAACCGTTTCATTCTCAACTTCCTGAGCTAATTCTTTTTCGACATCTTCATGCTGCTTTTTCTTAGACATTGCATCTCCTTTTGCTATTTTTATATCACTTCATAGTGATTACCGTCAAGATAACGGTAGTAATCACTCAGTTTCATGGTTAAAATCTTCGCCACGAGGTCCATGGTTGAGACAACTTTTTGATAGTCCAAATCAACAGGCCCCATCAGTGCTAAAGTCCCCAGACCTCGATAGGGCACAACAAATTGTTGCGTCATGAGGGTGATGTTTTTTGAAATCTGATGATTCTCTGTCAAGCTAGAGTCAAATTTGACACTTCTGATTTCATCATCAGAAACCATATCTCGAATCTCATGAATAATGGCGTCATCATCCATCAGAATCTTGTAGAGTGAAACGATATCATCCGAATACTCTAATAAGTTCTGCCGACCTGCCGAAATCAAGTTTTCCTTGAACAAGTCTGAAAAGACGTGGTCAAAGAGTTGCAAGACATCTGTGGTCACGACAAAATATTTTTGTGCGACCTGCGGAATTTCTGTCAACAAAGAATAGTGAATATCCAAAATTCGCTTGCCGACTAGGCGCTCATCAGAAATAAATTTGAAAGTCGTCAAATCGTCTAAGGTCATCGACCTTGGCAAGGAGAACTGCATCGTTTTGACCAGCCCCGTATCAAGGGTCATCACAGCCATGGCTGAATGACTGTCGAGCTGGACGATGTCAAATTTAGACAGAACCTGATTTTTCAACGAAACATTCAGGATGAAAGCTGAAAAGCCAGTCATATCTGATAAGATTTGCGCTGCCTGCTGATAAAGAACATCCAGCTTATAAAACTCACCGTCGAAACGTTTCATGACTTGGTAAACGTCATTATTGTCTAATTTACCAGGTTTTAGAAAATTTTCAACGAAGTATTTATAACCTGTCACACTTGGCACGCGACCAGATGAGGTATGCTCTTTTTGGATGAAACCGAGCGTCTCTAGCGCCTTCATATCATTTCTGATGGTGGCGCTAGAAGCGTTAATCGAGGTCATCAAAGCCTTAGAACCGACTGCCTTATGGTTTTGCGTATAAAGCGAGATAATCAAGTTTAAAATTTGTTGTTGGCGTTTTGTAATCATGTTGAACACCTCATTGATACTGCTCCAATTCAAAAATGTGATGAAATCAGAACAGAATTAGCACTCGTAGTTACCAAGTGCTAACTACATCTCTATTATATAATTCTCTTGTTTCATTGTCAAGAAAAAAGCACAAAAAATTAGCACTCTTTTGTTTAGAGTGCTAATTTTATATCATTTAGATTAAACCACTAGTTTTAGACGTCAGAAAAACGTTGATAAAGCTGACGGTCATGACGATAAACGTGAACCATTCTGCTGATGTTGCACCATTTGACCAAACGTAGTAAGCAAAGTTACACACCAAGATAAACACGAAAAAGAGCAAGGCGTAAATGGCAAACTTCCAGAATTTAGCTAACAAGACGATGAAGGCAACCAGCAAGACGACATAGATCAAAAACTGAACATTGGTCATCGAAGCTTTTGACTGTAACTTGAAAGCGTCAACTGCTTTGAGTAAGGTGTCATAGACAACCTTGAAAATTTGTAAGTTGGGTAAAATGTTATTAATCATCTGCCAAGCTGAATAAATCAGCAGACCAATACTCGATAAAATGACAAATGATGATGATTTTCCTGAAAACATGGGGAACTGTACTCCTATAACCTTTATATGTTGTTAATACTACCATTCTACCATAATTTTCAGACAGTATCCTAATTAAATCCAATCATTTTTTATCCAGTAATTTGACATAATCTTCCAATGTCAAATGATGTTCGGTCATATATTTGGCATTGGCCACACCGACATAGCGAAAATGCCAGTCTTCATGCTCAACACCCGTACTCGCTGCGCCACCTTCTGGAAAACGTAGGACAAACCCATAGTCTGGAGCAATCGCAGCAACTTGTTCAGCAGTCGTTGATTCATTGAGGCTATCAACATCAGATAAATCAATGGCTAAACCAGTCTGATGTTCAGATTTCGTCGGTGGTTGCGAATAGGTTTGCACGACTTTTTCTGCTGCTTCACGATCGAGCGAGGGATCAGCTGCCATTTCTTGGTCGACGTATTGATTATAAAGGGTTGTTTGGTAATCAACGCTGCGATAGCCTGAAATCAGGTGTTCGGCAGGATTGATGGCTTGTGCTGCTGTCAAAAATCGTTCTGTCGCATCCGCAATTCGCGCATCGACCCAGACATTGCCAATCTGTACGACATCTGGATTTAGTTCATCTTTAGGATTGTCGCGATTGACCAAGACGAGGTCCCAATCTGTGGCTTTACTATCCGGCAAATTTTTGTCTTTTTTAACTTCTGATGTTGCTGTGTCTGATGATGTTTTAGCCTTTTCTGCCGATTTTTGAGACTGACTTGTCGGTGTAGACTTGGTCGGTGTCGCCGTCTCTTTTTTGAGCAGGGCATGGAAGACAAAGACAACTGCACAAATTGCCAAAATAGTCACCACAGCCACACCAACTAGCCGGTCATAGCGTGGTTTTTGACGTGGTCTTCTTCTATGATAAGGTTGTTCATTATTCGGCATTTAAAATCTCCCGTCCTAATTCTCGGTAGCTCATATCCCCAATTTTACCGATGGCAAAATTACCATCTGAGTAGGTTAAGTGGGTGACTGAGCCATTATCTAAACCTTGAAACCTTGGTCGACGACGATCGAGTAATTTGATAAATGTCGCTATCGTCATACCGTGACTCACGATGACGATATTTTCTGCACCATTGGCCTCAGCCTTTTTAGCCGCATCAAAGAAGCCATCAAGGATTCGTTTACTGAGCACTTCCCAAGGCTCTGCCCAACCTGCGGTATCAACTTCTAAAATCCCCTTAGCAATGTCCTCATAGGTTAAATCTTCAGGACTTTTTCCTTTATAGGCATCTGTTCTCGGCAAGACGCCATTGAAAAGTTCGCCGTCATAGCCGCCATCAAGGCTGCCAAAACACCATTCGCGAATGCGCTTATCCATCTCATAAGGGATGCCTTCGTTTTCGGAATACTTCAAAATAAAGTGCATCGTTTGAATCGTCCGACCACTATCTGATGAAAAAGCGTAATCAAATTTAACGTTTTTCGCCGCAAGACCTAAACCAAGCTCTGTGATACCGATTTCGCCATCACGTGTTAGCGGGGTATCCGACCAGCCTTGGGCTCGCCCGATTGTATTAAACATGGTCTTGCCATGTCTGACTAAATAAATATTGACCATAAGGGTTTTAACTCCATCTCTGAAAAGGTTTTCTTCTTTACTATTCTAACAAAAAAAGATAGATTTCTCCATCTTCATCTATCGACCTAGCAGCAGTTTAGTTTTTAAAGCTGTGAATCGGTGCTGGGATATGGCCACCACGTGCGATAAAGGCTGCTGAAGATTCTTTGTGAACGGGCATGACTGGGGCTGTCCCAAGCAAACCACCGAATTCAATCTGCTCGCCGACTTTCCCTTTAGGAATGACGCGAACTGCAGTTGTCTTCATATTAATCACACCAATCGCTGCCTCATCTGCAATCATAGCCGAAATCGTGCTGGCAGGTGTATCTCCCGGCACAGCGATCATGTCCAATCCAACACTACAAATCGCGGTCATGGCTTCAAGTTTTTCAAGATTGAGGACGCCAGCATTGACCGCCGCAATCATCCCCTCATCTTCGGAAACTGGAATGAACGCGCCTGAGAGACCGCCGACTTGGTTACAGGCCATGACGCCGCCTTTTTTGACTTGGTCATTCAGCAAAGCAAGTGCTGCAGTCGTCCCATGCGTCCCGACCATTTCGAGCCCCATTTCTTCTAAAATACGGGCGACAGAATCACCAACGGCAGGGGTTGGCGCGAGGGATAAATCGACGATGCCGAACTCAACGCCTAAACGTTCAGACGCCATTTTCCCGACAAGCTGTCCCATGCGTGTGACTTTGAAAGCCGTTTTCTTAACCACTTCAGCGACGACATCAAAAGACTCACCCCGAACTTTTTCAAGGGCACGTTTCACGACACCGGGACCTGACACGCCAACATTGATGACCACATCAGCCTCACCAACACCGTGGAAAGCGCCAGCCATAAAAGGATTGTCCTCAACAGCATTGGCAAAGACAACGAGTTTCGCACAGCTCATGTCGTCAAGTTTGGCTGCTTCGACAATGATTTCGCCAATGTCACGAACGGCGTCCATGTTAATCCCCGTTTTAGTCGACCCGACATTGACCGAGCTACACACATAATCAGTCGCCGCAAGGGCTTTAGGCAGGGAATCAATCAGGATTTTATCGCCTTTTTGATAGCCTTTTTGGGCAAGTGCCGTGAAACCACCGATGAAGTCGATGCCGATTTCTTTGGCAGCACGATCAAGTGCTAAAGCAAAGGGTGTATAATCTGTCGCATCAGTTGCCGCACCGATAATCGCGATCGGCGTCACGCTGACCCGTTTATTGATAATGGGAATACCGAGTTCATCGCCAATTTCATTCCCAATTTTAACGAGATTTTTTGCCTTGCTTGTAATTTTTTGATAAATCTTTTCACAGGCACGATCAATATCGCTATCAATACAATCTAAAAGAGAAATCCCCATTGTAATCGTCCGGATATCGAGATTTTCCTCTTCAATCATCCGAATTGTTTCAAGAATTTGATTTTGTTTCACTTCATTAAACCTTTCTGCAACCTTTCTGCGACCTTTCTGCGATTTCACTTTGTGAAATCTTAAAACTTGACCTGCGTTTGCGCTCCGTCCAAGCGGGGTCATTCGCGAACTTAGGTCCGCTCAAAGTCTTTCTGCGCTTTCAAACAGTTATGACGGCTGAACATTAAAGTTGGTGCATGGCCTCAAAAATCGCTTCATTCATGATTTTAATGTCAACTTTCAAACTTTCACCTAGGGCTTCAAGGTTAGTCTTCACCTCCATGAAATGCTCCGTTGCTTCAATCTCAACCACCATGTTCATGGTAAAAAAACCATCCATGATTGTCTGTGAAATGTCGATAATATTCACATCAAGTTCTGACAAACGGGTTGACACCCCTGCGACGATACCTGTTCTGTCTTGTCCGATAACTGTTACAATTGCACGCATTAGATTCTCCTTTAATGAGAGATTGAATGACTGTTTTAAGCCGAGGCAAGCTTTTTATCGCTTCAACTTCTCAAAACGCAAACCCTATCTCTATTTTTTGCTATAATGGTTAGTAATAATTATATCACAAAAACGACATAATTTTTAGAAAATTTTGTCTTTTAGGACGAGGAAAAAATGACTTTCAAAACATTTCTAAATTTTACGCGTGTTCAAACCCTACCTGCTGCGCTTTTATCGCCGATTGCCGGTGTGATTTTTGCACTTTATGCTTTTAATAGCTTCCATTTTCTGCCAACGCTGTTATTTTTCATCGGTCTGATTGCCATTAATTTATTTGTTAGTGCTTGGAATAATCTCATGGATTACCAAAAAGCGCTTGATCCAGACTATAAAACCCATGAAAATATCTTATCAACCCGCAATATTGCGCCTAGTCTAGCACTCAAAATTTGCCTTACGCTACTCGCTATTGACCTCATCGTTGGCGTCGCTGTTGTCCTAACGACCAATATCGCCATTTTGCCGATTGGTGCGCTGTGCTTTATCATTGCTATTTTCTACACATTCGGGCCTTTTGCCTTCTCTCGTTTCCCCTTGGGCGAAGTGCTTGCTGGTTTCGCTGAAGGTCTATGCGGCTTCTTCTTCGGCATCTACATCAACGCTTTCGACGCTGATTTCTTCACAGCTCATTTTCAGCAATGGTTGTTGACTTTTAACATCGATTTCGCGACGCTCATCCCCATTGGCCTCGTGGGGATGATGTGCTTCTGTATGAATTTCAACGTCATGTTGGCGGATAATATCTGCGATTTGGGGCAAGATGAAAGAAATGGTCGCCTGACCCTGCCGCATTTTATCGGCATTCATCATGCTTTGAGATTATTTGTCGGCATGTACGGTTTGGCTTGTTTTGTCGTTTTGGCAGGCGTGATGACGGGTGTGCTACCCAAGACAGTGCTGCTCATGAGTTTGGTCTCGCCTTTGGTCATCCGAAATGTCAATCAATTCCTGAAAAAACAGGACAAAAGCCAAACTTTCATCCTGTCTGTTCATAATTTGATGCTTTATAATGGCGCGCTGGCAGTTACGATTGCCTTAGGGCTGATTTGGGGATAGATTTAAAAAAGCATTTGTTTGTGACAGGCTTTTTATTTTGGCTTGAATTTCATTTGTAGATTAAATTTGAGGGAAATTACGATAAAAATCAATTTGTAAGTTAAATTCGATGAAAAAATAGACTAAAATCAATTTGTAAGTTAAATATGTTTAAGAATCATGCTATAATGAACTTATAAATGAAATTGGAGGTAGACAGAATGATTTCTAGACCAAAATACTTAAGTAAAATTATCCCCTTTATCGATACAGAATTAATCAAAGTCATCTCAGGTGTTAGACGCTCTGGTAAATCTTTCTTACTTGAAGCGATTCGTGATCATATTCTCGCCCAAAACCCTAAACATCATATCATTGAGATTAATTTTGAAAAACTAGAATTTGAACCACTTCTCGACTACCACGCTTTAAATGACTATTTAACTGATAAAATAGATGCAACATTACCCAAAAAATCTTACATTTTTTTGGATGAAATTCAAGAAGTAACTGGCTTTGAAAAAGTCATCAATTCATTGCGGGCGACATATCGCGAGCAAGTTGACATTTTCGTAACTGGTAGTAATGCCAAACTACTCTCTAGCGAGCTATCTACCCTGATTGCTGGCAGATACGTTGAGTTCGATGTCTATCCCTTTACTTTTGATGAATATCTAAGTGCTAAAAAACTGCACTATCCCGATGTTTCAAATACAGAAGCCTTCATGACCTACATCAATGACGGTGGTATGCCATTCATCGTGGCTCAAAACCTTCTGCCTGAGCAGCGGGATAACTATTTATCCGATGTTTATAACTCAATTATTTTGAAAGACGTCATTGAGCGCAATCAAATTCGTGATGCTGACTTACTCAAACGAATTTATCGTTTTGCCATTGGCAATGTTGGCAGAATATTTTCTTCGCTTTCTGTTGTCAAATTCCTAAAAAACGAACACATCAACACCTCAGTCGCAACAGTTAATAATTATATTGATGCTGGTGTAGATGCTTATTTCTATATCCCTGTTCGTAAATTTAACATGGAAGGTAAGAAATTACTCAAGACACAAGAAAAAATCTATACTGTTGATCACGGTTTAAGACAAGCAATTTTAGGGCGAAATGAACAGGATATTGAGCTTATTCTTGAGAACATTGTATTGCTTGAACTGAAATCAAGAGGTTACCAAGTGACTGTTGGCAGTTCAAATGCGCTTGAGGTTGATTTTATTGCTGAAAAAGTCGTAAATCATCAGTTGGAGAAACTCTATATTCAAGTCAGCTACCTACTTGCTAGCGCTGAAACTGCTAAGCGTGAATTTGCGTCTTTAGAATCAATCGCTGATAGTTTTCCTAAGTATGTTTTGACGCTTGATTCATTGTTGCGTGGTAATGATAAGGGGATTCAGCATTTGAATTTGGTGGATTGGTTGTTAAAAGATGATCATTAATTTTTGTTCGTCGTTATAAATATGAGTTAAACTGTACTGTTTTGTAAAAGTTTTTTCCAATATAATGTTGCTTATTTTTAAGTAATATTTACTATTTTCGAATCCTCTATGACTCCAAATATTTATTTAAAATATCTCTAATCTGATTATCTTGTTGTTCATTAATATAGAGATTTTTCCCATGAGTAACTTTATCAATTA
The DNA here is from genome assembly GCF_002260845.1 of Pseudolactococcus reticulitermitis. Lineage (GTDB taxonomy): Bacteria > Bacillota > Bacilli > Lactobacillales > Streptococcaceae > Pseudolactococcus > Pseudolactococcus reticulitermitis. The sequence goes on from NZ_BEDT01000001.1 coordinate 302,339, forward strand.
AATCTAACTCAGATTTGTCAAAATTTTCATCTTTCAATAAAATTTCGTATAACTCTGTAAATAGATTCGGATCATATTTTTGTAACATACCTGAAATTGTATCTTCAAATTTCATATATTCTACTTCAATATCTTTTTTTTCAATCACAATAGAACCAAATCCAAATTTCTCATCAATTAAATCATTATGTTGCAAACTTTCCCAACAAATTTTACGTTTTGCATATTCAGTAACATTGATTACAGGTCGTTTTTCATCAATCAAATGCTCATGAACACTTTTCGTCAAATCTTCAAATAGATATACAAGATTTGGTGTTACTTCTTGATTTTTCCAAATTTTATTAAAATCTATCATTAAATCATGTATTTCTAACCAATAATAAAGATAAGCAATCGTGTAAGCATTTATATTCGCCTTATAGCTATTGTACCAATCAGCATTTTTAACAATCCTATCTACCGTCTTGAATATGATAATATTAGCTATCTGTGTTTTGAAAAAATCATCATTTATTAAATAAGGCTGTTTTTTCCATATATCAATAATCCATTGTGTAAATTCTCTAAAGGCTGTTACACCACCTTTAGAGGCAATATCTGGTCGTTGTTGATAAATATTAAAATATTTGGCAAAATCAGCTTTCTTGAATAATTGAGATTTAGGATTTATTTTCTCAAAATTTTTCTTTTCAGCCTTAGATTTTTTATAAGTTTCCTGAGAATATTGACCTGCTACACGTTCATAATACCAATAAGTACTATATGAATAGCCATCTAGTAATGGTGTTGGAATTTTCCTAGATAGACTTTCAATTTCACGATGGAATGGATGATTACTTGACAAATCAACTTCTGACACCTTATTTTGAGAATTGGCATAATTGGAAATGTTCGCAATTAGCTCATCATAAATTTCATCTTTTAAAATCAAATTAAGTTTCATAGGAACAAATACTTTTGCTAGTTGTAATTCCGCCTTATCATTGATTAGCACATTCGCTAAACTTGCTGTCGTTTGCCCACCATTAACAATTTGTAAATTAGTAATTTGTGTCACTTTTTTATCGGAAATTTTTATGTCTGTACACGTTGCTGTGATACCATTATTATACGCAAAAAACTTATCCGGTTCTTTTAATATCGTCGCACGAATACCTTTATTTACTTTACCACGTGTTTGCAGAAATGAGCGAATATTTCCTTCAATTAAGCGACTACCATATTTATCGTACAGTCTTGCAAGAACTGCACCATTGACTGAACACATAAAAGAACGATATTCAGTCGTTTCATTAGCTTGGATACCTGAAATTTCTTGATTTGAAAAATCTAATATTAGATCAACTTTACCACGTTTTGATTTTAATAATTTTTCCCAAAAAACAATATCGTATATTTGAAAAGATGTCCTAATACCATTTATCTTTGTAGCATATAATGTGTCGAGACTGGCAACTTTTGACTTTTCAGTTAAAATAACAACTTTCAATCCTTCTAAACCGTTAAAATCATTGTGTTTCTCATCTCTATGTATGATTGAATCAGCAAGAGAATATCCCTCACTAGATTCTTCCCCACCTTCTAATACTTCATTAGCCTTTTCAAAGAAATTACTTGCTAATTTAAAGTAACGATCCGCAAGCGTTTTATCTAAGGATTCAATTTCATTATAATTTATTTTTGGAATAACAAAAAGTGTTAAAATGCCATCATTTTCATTATAAACGTAGCCATCAATCTGACAGCGTTGGTTTCGTGATAAAGATTGTTCAAAATGCAGATATTCTGGATTCCCAATAATTTCATCTGCTTCAATCAAATCATCCGTTGTCTGTTTGAAAAATTCCTCAATAAAAGTGACATTTACTAAAACACGATTTTTTTCGATTTCTTCTATAAATTCTTGATAAAAATCATTTATTGCCATACTCGATTATCCTCTAATTCAAACTCAGATATTTCAGAAATTGTTAATTCATATTTATAACTTGGAATAGCTTTTGGTACATTAGCATGGTCAATAAATGGAAAATCATCAGAAATTCTGAAATAACTGACTTCTGAAAATTCATAGTTGAAAACATTATATATTTCCGCATTGTCGTAAGGAAACAGTCCAATTTCAAGTAATTTTTGTTGAAATAGCAGCAAACTTTCATGATTTATAATCTTATTCAAAATATTTTTAATAAGTTGAAACAGATTCAAACTATTTTCATGTAATTCTGACGATTTTGTGACTGTCAAAATCGTTAAATACATCTCTCTTGATAACTGATTATCATTCGAAATTTTTACTGTTTGTGAACTTTGTGTTTTAGTTTTAATTTCAAAAACTTCTTTCTCTAAAATAAAATCTTGATTTGCTTTTTCAGGACCAACCCATGATTTAATCGCATCATCTATACCTATTTTTTCAGATAGAATCTTATCAAGAAAATATAATTCTCCCCAAAAACCACGAATCCATTGTTCATTCAAAATCATACGGGTTTTCTTAAATAGCTCCGTCCAATACTGAAAACGTTTTGACATAATTTCAAGTACTTCTTTTTCAGACACTGCTAATTTGACATGATCAATAATATCTTTGACAAAAACATCAAAAATTTCCTGAGTCACTTCATCTTCGTCAAATAAAGAAATAAACAATCTGAATTCATTTTCTCTTTCAAGAATACGACTAGCAATTTTGATTGTCTTAATTTCAAATTTTGGTTTTTCTTTAAAAATAAAGACTAAAGATTGTGCACCATTACTATCTGTGCCACGAAAAGCTTTTATTGCTCCAATTTCTGGAATTATTTTAAATGAATCTTTCATTCTAAATCCTCTTCCGTTTCATCTGCTGATGAAAACAAGTCTAACTGTTCACCTGTAATCATTTGCTGCTGCATAACTGTATTTAACTTTGTTTTGTATGAAATAGTTTTTTCATCTGCTAATTCCGGCACACCTAAAGCAATAGCCCAGAAGATATTATCTTTATTCTTTTGATAAAATTTTTCTGTTTCAGTATCCGAATTTTTATTTTCTTTGTTAAAAGATAATTTTTCAGGGTAGATAATCACAAGAGGATTTCGTTCGTCTTCCCTAAATTTAGAAAAATAATCTTTTTCACTTTTAAATTCGTGAGATTCTTTTTGTTCTTCTGTTAAAGCAAATTTACCATCACCACTGGAACCCACACGAGAATTAGCAAAAGCGATAACTTCATGCTTAGAATTGTAACGAAAAGCTCGTTTTCTCGGCTTATCAGCTTTTGTATAGGCAATTTTCACATCAAATGTCTTAAAATGCTTCAAGGTTTCCGCTACAACTTGACTATTCAACTTATTAAAATTACCATATAAATAATTAGCTAATAATGCTTTAACCAATTCTTTATCTGCATTTTTCCATAAATGTGTTTCATCAAATCTTTCCTGATATTCAGAAATCCACGTTTCAACAGTTTGACGATTTTGCTTCACTGACTTGACATCTAATTTTGTTGTTTCACGATAATCACCCGAAATTTTGACTGTCACTTCATGATCTCTGGCATTACGCATTTTATTTCCCGCTGTAATTAATAATCTTACTTCATCAGCCTCAGCTTGTTTAATATAAATTCCGAATTCTTTTGGTGTTTGATGTTCATTTGCCATTCTCTTTATTTGTTTTTTCAGATCTTCTGTTGCATCTAAAATTTGGCTATACCACTCAATAGATTGATTAGGCATATACAACTTGATAAGATCATCATAATTCGGACGATAGCCAAACCACCGCCCCATTTGCATTAATGTATCATACATCAATGTATTTCTATAAAGATATGAGGTTGACAAACCTTCTAATGTTAAACCACGAGATAATGCAAAACCTCCAACAGCAATTATCCTAGCACCATTTGGATAATCTTCATAATTAAATGACTTGTTTTTGGCGTTAATCACATCAACTTCAATTGCATCAATTGATTCCGAAAGTTGTTTTTGGACACTTTCAAAACTCTCAGCAATCTTAGGAAATTCTTTTTCAAAAAGTTCAAATAGTTCTACTTTAATCGGTTGTTCAGTTAGAATGTAATTCTTAATCTGAGTTTTTAATCTAAATACTTCTTCTGAAATCAATTCCTTTACTTGTTGCTGAATGTAATTCAAATGACTAACATTGACAAGCATTGAACGATGTTTTTTCTTATCGCCACGTAAATCACGAATCGCATTCTGCAAAAAGAAAATTTTAATTGCTTCTTTCAATGACTCTGGCAATTCCTCAATAATAAAATCTCCTCTTCGTTCCTTAGGAATAACGATTGGAATCTCCGTTTCTGCATCATCATTAGTATTCAAAATATGATGATATTCACCTTTTTCTGGAAAAATAGTTGATGCACCCATATAATTTGAAGGTGTTTTAAGCACCTGTATAAAATCACTCGGAAATAAATCATCTTCTTCTGTATGATCAATAAATACATTGGCAAAAGGTGTTGCAGTAAATCCGACATAGGAAGAACGTTTAAAAAGATTTAGGATAGCACGAATACCTTTATTAATTGTTGTTGGACTATCCGCATCTTTTGTATTAATCGTTGCATTGTCTGCCTCATCATCAATAAAAAGAACTGATTTCTCGATTTTGCCAAATCTTTTTATATCCTGCTTGTTTCCATTTTCAAGCCATAATGCCAAATTTTCCAATGATGTTTTATTTTTTTTAATTACTGCAACAATAGGCACTTGACCTAAATTAACTGGATTGGCATACTTTATAGAAAAATCTTTGTCTTTATTTGTGACAAAATATGATTGCTCCTTATTTCCAAAATCTGCAACTGTCCTTTTTTCAGATTTTTTTACTGAGGAAGAAATACCAGAAAAACCGTATTCTATACGTTCCTGTGTCTGACGACGTAATTTTTCTATTGTTCCAGTTGTTACAACAATCATATTATAGCCAGCATCCGCTGCTTTATTCATTAATGCGATAAAGTTTCCTGTTTTACCAGATTGAACATCACCAATGACCAAACCTTTTTTAGAAAAATCTTCTTTATCAAAAGGATCTCCAACATTATTCATTACCTTATCCATAGATGTTGAGATAGAATTAATAACTTTTAATGAATAGCCCTCAACATTTTCCAAATATTTATGATAAGCATCAAATCGTTCAGTGCCACGTTCAAAACGGCTATCTACAAACCAGTTTGCATTTGGGTTACTAGTAAGAATCGTATCCTCATCAAGGGAAACTGATTTTTTTGTATATATCCGATTAGAGAGTTCAACTAAACTCTTATCATCAAGTTGCCAAATTGCATTATATTGTTTCAAAATATTTTCAACAACCGAATATTCAGGATTATCTTCTCCAACTGAAATTGCTGCAAGTGCAATTTCTTCATATTGAGCTATTTTTTCATAATCAATCATTCAATTCTCCTTCAATTTTTTCTAAAATCGTTTTTTTATTTTGATAAACTTCAGTATTTTTTAGATTTTGCAACAATTTTTGTTTGCTAAATATATCGCTCTGAAAACTCATCAAGGTCATAATTTCTTCATAAACCTCGTCATCAGTACTTGATGAAACTTTTTCAACTTCCCTATCTTTACTTGCCATATCATAACGAATACTATCAAAAGGTATATTGTTTGATACTTGTTTGATAAATATCATCAAAAGTCGAGAATCTTGATCGGAAATATTTTCAAATAACTGTCGCAAAATTGGGTTATTTTGATTAATCTCATAAGAAACTTTTTTATCTTTTTCAAACCTATCAAATATATGAATTAAACCATCATTATTTCTTTTATTGCCACGATGTTTATAAACACGCTCTGATTTACCTATTGTCCTTGTGATAATTTCTTTAAGTTGGGTTTTAATACCTACTGGAATATTTAAGGTTGATTTCTTAACATCAATTTCCCAACTATCATCCATTGAATTTGGTAAATCTATTCGAATTTTTGCTAAATTTGATAGTTCATTAGAACGAGCAACATTAAACCATTTTCCCCATGTGATAAGACGTCTATTTCTATAAATATAAAGTCCTTGATTAATGTTAAATTCATAGTATTTTTCTAAAAATCGTTTCTCTTCTTGTGATAGGCGATTTTGATAAGGGATAATATAAGGTTTAACTGTAATCCGCCTATCAGAAAATCGAATTGATTCTTCTTCCAATGGCTGAGTTGCTTTATTTTTAGTGAAATATGGATCAACTGGTAATAATTGCCTACCGTTAAATTTAATCGCCAGATTTTTTTCTAAATACCGATGAAAAACAAGTGAAACATGTAAATCTGTTTTTGAAAGCAATTCATCAAATTGTCGCTTATCAGAAATCTTGTCAAATTTCTCCCAAATCACCACCGTACCTGATTCAAAATTACTAACTGACTTCTCAATTAATATATTAGAAATATCTTCCCTTGATAATATCTTCAAAGTCCAATCATTAGTTTTTGAAATAATATCTAAATCCCAAACAGCTCCTGACATTTCTCCATTTTCTTCGCAAGAAACAACCGTTAATTTTCGACACTGAGAAAAAGACGCCATTTTCAATCCTAATCCAAATCGTCCCAAGTCGTTTTTATGCCGCTCTTCTAAAATAGATTTAGAGCCATATTTCATAGCTGAAATTAATTCCTCTTCTGACATACCATAACCATTATCAATTATAGCGACATAGCGATTTTCATTTTCAAACAAAACATCAATATATTTCGCGTTTGCCGAAATAGAATTATCAATTATATCAGCTACTGCTGTTTCAAAAGTATAGCCAATGGAGCGTTGACTTTCAATTAAATTAGACGCATCTGGAACTAAAATTATTGTCTTATTCTCCATCAAACAACTCCTTTTTCAAACGAATAATCTCTTTAAATATTTCAATCAGAACATCAACCACAATCGAATTACCAGCCATTTTATACAAATGTGTATTTGAAAAATACTTATCTCTTTTATTAGCTAAAATAAGATTTTCAAATTTTATTTCTGGAAATCCCATTAATAAAAAAGTTTCACGTGATGTTAAATAACGCATTTTTGTAACATTTCCTTGTGGATCTTTGTCTACAATCACACCTGCATTAGGATTACGATCTTGCTTAGTTGTAATTGTATTAGTGAATTCTTCACTTATTTGACCATTTACAACAAGCTGTAAATTTTCAGTTGCTATTCTTTGACGACTTGGTGTGAAATTAGGCTCAGCCAATTTTTCTTCTTCTGGAAATTTACCTAGACGCAAAAATTTAGCTAAATTCTTTTCTTTTGTAGATTTAAACTTATCCGGAATCTTACTAGCTACTTCTTCATGTGAAAATTTGTCTATTCTGACACTCAGCATAAAAGTTCGACTGCGTTTTTGCGGTACACCAAAGTCAATCGCATTTAATCTTTCATAAACACGATTTTCATACCCCATTTTATTTAGTTCTGTTTGCCAAGTTTTAAAATTATCATTATGTTTTGGCGAATTGATCGCATTGACATTTTCCATCAGCAAGAATTTCGGAAGTATCTCCTTCTCATCAAACTTTTCTTGTAATATTCTTTCAACTTCCCAAAGTAAGCCACTCCGTGTTCCAGCACCTTTTTCAATACCTTTACTATCCTTATTTTGAAAAGTACTAGCCTGAGATAAATCTTGACATGGAAAACTGTAAGTTAATAAATCTATATCATCAGGAATATCTTTCCCTTTAACTTTAGTAATATCACAAAGATTACGGTTCCGTTCAATCGCCCCATATAGGCGTTGTAATTTTTCTTCGTTCATTCGACTTAAAGTTTTTTCTTTCATTGGATTTTTTCCATCTGATGAAAGTGTTAAATTAGATAATTTTTCTAAAATTTTTGGTTTTGAATATTTTGACGGCTCTTTATCTCCGTTATGCATTTTGTCATAGGCATAAATCGCATTTATATCCCATTCAATAGTATTTATAATTTCGTGTTCAATTCCTGAATCAAGCAATGCTTGCTTTTGTGCTCCAATTCCTGAAAACGCTTCTATAACTCTTAACATATTTTCTATTTCTTTCCAATCAACATAATTTTTAACATATATTAACAAAAAATTGAATTTTTCAAATATCTTTTTAAATAATTATAACACATTCATTATATACTTTAGCAAAGAATTCCGTAATAAATATATAACCTTGATATACTTTCATAAAAAGTAATACTATAAATAAAATATACAAATTCTATTAAAAATAAAAGAACATGATTTAAATAATCATCGCTCTCTTATAATAACTCATCACTCCCCAACAGGTGAAAACGCCCCAATCAAAGCCTCGGCACATTTCAAGCCATCAATCGCAGCTGAAACAATCCCGCCTGCAAATCCTGCGCCTTCACCACTCGGATAGATGCCTTTGGTTGAGACGGATTGGAAACTCTCTTCATCTCGATTAATCCGCAAGGGCGACGATGAGCGCGATTCGACACCTGTCATTACCGCATCTGCCATGGCAAAGCCATGTAATTTCTTATCTAGTCCAGTCAGCGCCTCTCTCAAAGCCTCTGTGATATAGTCAGGAAACAGCGCTGACAAATCCGTTGGCTTAACACCTAAAGAATAGCTTGGCGTGACACTTGCCATTGCTGTTGACGGTTCGTCCTTGAGAAAGTCCCCAACTAATTGGGCTGGTGCTTGATAGGTGCCGCCACCTAGCTCAAAGGCTTTCTTTTCTAATTCTCGTTGGAAGGCAATCCCTGCCAGCGGATGATCGCTGCCAAAATCTTCTGGAAAGACTTGGACTAAAAGCCCGCTGTTGGCATTGTTTTGGTTCCTTGCGTGTTCACTCATGCCATTGGTCACGAGATGGCATGCCTCAGATGCGGATGCGACGACAAGACCGCCCGGACACATGCAAAAGGTGTAAACACCACGGCCGTTGCTGGCTTTGTAGGTCAAGCGATATTCTGCAGCCCCAAGTCTGGGATGTCCCGCGAACGCCTTATACTGGGCGCGATTGACGACTTCTTGCGGGTGCTCCACACGAACACCAACCGCAAAAGGTTTTGCCGTCATCTTCACGCCATCCGCATAAAGCTCACTAAAGGTATCACGCGCGCTATGCCCAATCGCCAAAATCGCCTGCTCAACCGCAATTTCTTCGCCCGTCGTCAAAATCAAACCTCGTAACTGACCATCTGAAATCTTGAAATTTTTAACCTGCGTCTTAAACCGTACCTCGCCACCTAGCGCAATAATCTCCTGCCGGATATTTTTCACGATATCGCGCAATAAATCCGTTCCGACATGGGGATGCGCCTTGTAGAGAATTTCTTCTGGTGCGCCCGCATTGACAAACTCCGTCAGCACCTTGCGCCCGCGCAAATCTTTGACACGGCTAGTCAATTTTCCATCCGAAAAGGTCCCCGCACCGCCCTCGCCAAACTGGACATTCGACTGAGGATTTAGCTCGCCTTTTGTCCAAAATGCGTCTATGGATTTGACACGGTCATCGACGGCTTCGCCGCGTTCCAGAACGAGTGGCTTGTAGCCCATTTGCGCTAATAAGAGTGCCGCATACATGCCAGCCGGTCCAAAACCGATAACGACTGGTCGATGTGACAGCTTTCGAGTTCCAATTTTTGGATTTTTGTAAGTCAAATCTGGTGAAGGTGCGACATTTTTATACTTGCCGGTCAAAAATTGACTCTCATCTTTGAGTGTCACATCTACGGTATAGATAAAGTTGATTTCGCCACGTTTTCTGGCATCAATCGACTCCTTGTAAATTCTAAAGTCCAAAATGTCAGTCGGGCGAATTTTCAACTTTTTAGCCACTTGATTTTTGACCTTCGATAGCTCGTCATGGATGGAAATTTTGATTTGTGTGATTCTTAGCATAAGTCTCTTTTCGTTACTCGGTTAATTCGAAAGTCATGACCACAGGATTATGATCACTTGATTTAAAGTCATTTTGAATGGTCTGGATGTTTAAAGTCTTGACATTTTCCGTTACCAGAAAACCGTCAATCACGCCCAATGTGGAATGGTCGCCATAAACCGTCCCATTACTGCGGACTGAAGGTTCATTCGTCGGTGCGACAACCCGCATATTTTTTGATAATTTAGCCGTCGGAAATGGTTTCATCCAAGTCAGCTCAGGATGTGCTTTGCCTGATAAAACATGATTATAGTCCCCACCGCAGATGACGTAATCTCCCGCATCCGCGTGTGCTTTCATATTATCAAAAAGCTTGGTCAACTGTGCAGCTTGAATGACTTCATCTTTGATAAAAGCTGACAAATGGACGTTATAGATAAAGAGTTTCTTACCATTTTCCACAGCCACTTCATTGACACTAAAGGCACGGTCAAGGTCGAAAAATTTATTAAAATTCGTCTCTATCGGTAGGCTATAGCGTGTGGCTTGCGTTATCTGACCTTTGGATAACGTCAGCAGACCTGATTTAGCCTTGCCGATCGGCTGAGTGATAGGGTAAAATAAGTAGGCTGAATGATAATTGTTAGCAAAACTACTAGTATAGTTTGGATTTTTTTCAGTGAAAAAGTCAGGTTGATTGACTTTAAAGGAACGGTCTCCCTCGTAGTCCACTTCTTGCAGGTTGATAAAGTCAGGGTTTTCAGTCGTCACAAGACGATTATCCTCTGTCAAATTTGCTAGGACATCTGCCTTTGAGCGCGCACGGACTTCCTGACCACCATCCATAAAGAAAGTGTAGTCAGCAGGATAAGCACCATAGCCAATGTTAAAGGTCATGATTTTATAGGGTTGATTAGCCGAAATTTGTTTTGCGTGTTGCGCCTTTTTAACGGTCAAAGTCTGCTTGTCGGGTAGGCGATTGTATTGCAGATAGACGTAAGCGATGTAGCTGCCGACAATCAAAATCAGCAGAATAAGCAAACCTAAAATAATTTTTATCATCTTTCTCATCTCTTTATTGTATCAAAAAAACGCTGAAATCGCGCTCTTTTAATATTTTCTAAACCGTTGATAGCGAGCTTCAACCAAGGCATCAGTTGTCAATTTCGACAAGCTATCAAGCTCAGTGATTAAAGCAGCTTTCAAGATTGCAATCGTCTTATCTTCTGGAATAATCTTGTCAATCACGCCATTTTTCAGCAAATCTTTAGAAGTAATCTTCAAAAGCTCAGCAGCTTCAGGCGCACGTGATGAATCTTTCCAGAGAATCGTCGCAAAACCTTCTGGCGACAAAATGCTGTACATAGCGTTTTCCAGCATCCAAACACGATCCGCAACTGCCAAAGCCAGCGCCCCACCAGAGCCACCCTCACCATTGATAATGGCAATAATCGGCACTTTGAGGTCACTCATTTCTAGCAAATTGCGCGCAATCGCCTCACCCTGACCGCGTTCTTCAGCGCCAGATCCCGGAAAAGCACCCGCTGTATTGATAAAAGTGATGATTGGACGACCGAATTTTTCAGCCTGTTTCATCAAACGCAAAGCTTTACGATAACCTTCAGGATGCGGTTGACCAAAATTACGGTCAAGATTATCCTGCAAGCCTTTGCCTTTTTGAATGCCGACAATGGTTACAGGACGACCAGCAAGACTGGCGATACCGCCAAGGATAGCCCCGTCATCTCTGAAATTGCGGTCACCGTGAAATTCGATAAAGTCATCGAAAATCTGCGTCGCATAGTCAAGCGTCGTCAAACGGTCTTGACTTCGTGCTAACTGAACGATTTTATTCGCACTATCAGTCATTTTTAATCCTCTCTTTCATGAATTGCTCTACCTTATTTAACTTCTGCTAAATAATATTGAAAAAACTGAGAACAAACATAAGCACCGTTAAACCAAGAAAAACAAAATTTGAAATGCCTTTTTGCCCTTTTGTCAGACTCCAATTCCAAATCAAACCAAAAATAATACCACCAACAAAACAATTCAAAAACGAAATAAGTTGATGATCACGTAATACTGGTTTATCCCGAAATAAAGAGGGGAAAATCCATAGCGCATAGATAACTGAAAAAACTAGCATGGCTAACATTACAGTTAGGTATAACTGCCAGGAAAATAAAGGCATTCTACTAACAACTCTATTTAGGACAACGCCAATGACACTTAGAGGAACGCTTGTTTGCCATACTGCCAAAGCAGGCGCCTTCACTTCTTCAGTCATCTCCATTTCCTTTCGCATGCAGTTTCAAAATTTGACCAATTGTCGTCGCAAGCTCTGTCCGTTTGACAATCTTATCGACAAACCCATGCGCTTGTAAAAATTCTGCCTTTTGGAAATCATCGGGTAAGTTTTCACGCACCGTTTGCTCAATCACACGTCGCCCAGCAAAACCGATTAGCGTTTGCGGCTCAGCTAAAATAATATCTCCCAGCATGGCAAAGGAAGCGGTCACACCTCCTGTCGTTGGATCAGTCAATACCGTTAGGTATAACAAACCTGCATTAGAATGGCGCTTAACGGCTGCAGATATTTTAGCCATTTGCATCAGGCTCATAATCCCCTCCTGCATGCGCGCGCCACCTGAGGCTGTGAAAATGACCACTGGCAAGTTTTCAATCGTCGCATACTCGAACAAGCGGGTAATTTTCTCCCCCACGACCATACCCATCGATGCCATGATGAAGTTAGAATCCATGATGGCAAGGGCTGTTTTTTGCCCTTTAATCGTGGCAGTCCCAGTCAAGACGGCTTCATCCAGTGCTGTCTTAGCTTTCACAGCTGCTAATTTATCCAGATAACCTGGAAAATTCAGCGGGTCAGTCGTTTCAATCCCTGTAAAGCGTTCAGAAAATGTATCGGCATCTGCGACAAGATTCAAACGTTCCTGAGCTGAAATTCGAAAATTATAACAGCAAAACGGACAGACTTTTTCTTGTCCCAAATCCTTGGTGTAAATCATATGTTTACAGCTCGGACATTTGGCGAAGAGTTCGTCTGGCACTTCTGGTGTGCTATTTTGCTCATTCAGACGTGAACGATTAGGATTGATGCGAATGTATTTACTTTTTTTCTTAAATAAAGCCATGGTCTTCTATCAATCCTCTTTTTTTAAGTAATTAGGTAAAAATGTTTCACCCAGAAAGGCTGTGTCGTAGTCCCCTGCGATAACATGACGATCAGAAATCAAATCAAGTTGGAACTCCGCATTGGTCTGAACGCCTTCAACTTCAAGCTCAAAAAGCGCCCGTTGCATCTTCATCAAGGCCTCAAAACGATTCTCCCCATGAACGATGATTTTCGCAATCATACTATCATAGTATGGCGGAATCGTGTAGCCCTGATACATGGCAGAATCCACCCGTAAGCCAACGCCACCAGACGGCAAGTACAAATCTGTAATCTTACCCGGACTTGGCGCAAAATTAAACTTAGGATTTTCAGCGTTAATCCGACATTCAATGGCATGACCTGTGATTTTAATGTCATCTTGGGTAAAGTCAAGTGGTTCGCCTGCAGCAATCCTGATTTGATTTTTGACAATATCAACATGGGTCACAAATTCAGTAACTGGATGTTCCACTTGAATTCGCGTATTCATTTCCATGAAATAGAATTCGCCAGTTGATTCATCTAATAAAAATTCAATCGTGCCGGCATTTTCATAGCCTACATGTTTAGCCGCAGCAACTGCTGCAGCACCAATTTTAGCACGCAAGGTATGGCCAATCGCAATCGACGGTGCCTCTTCAAGCACTTTTTGATTATTGCGTTGTAGCGAACAATCACGCTCCCCCAAATGGACAACATGACCTTGCTCGTCAGCCAAAATCTGCACTTCAATATGGCGGGCAGGATAAATCACACGCTCCATATACATGGCGCCATTGCCAAAAGCAGCTTGGGCTTCGGCTTGGGCAGATGAGAAATTCGGCAGTAATTCTTCTTGCGAATTGACCTTTCGAATGCCTTTACCGCCCCCACCAGCTGATGCTTTAAGCATGACCGGATAACCGATTTTTTGTGCGACTTCAAGAGCTTGCGTGGCATCGTCAACTTCGCCATCAGAACCCGGAATCACTGGCACATTGGCCGCAATCATTTGCGCACGCGCATTGATTTTGTCACCCATGGTATCCATGACTTGGGCAGAGGGACCGATAAATTTGACTCCAACTTCTTCACAGAGATTGGCAAACTTTGAGTTTTCACTCAAAAAGCCAAAGCCGGGGTGAATGGCTTCTGCTTGTAAAGTCACAGCTGCTGAAATAATTTGGTGCATATTGAGGTAGGAATCAGCCGCTTTAGCAGGGCCAATACAAACCGCTTCATCGGCTAACAAAGTATGCAAAGCCTCACGGTCAGCCTCAGAATAAACAGCAACAGTTTGAATGCCTAATTCGCGTGCCGCACGGATAATCCGCACCGCAATTTCACCACGATTGGCGATTAATATTTTTTTAAACATATCATTTCTCTTTTATTAATGCCATGATGGCGATTTAATTCTTTTTAACTTGGTTGGTAAGCTTTACTCTCCAATTGCGAAGGTCAAAGTCCCTTTAGCTGCTAATTTCCCATCAACCGTTGCTTTAGCTTCGACAACCGCAATTGGCCCACGGCGTTTGATGAATTTGGCATTCAAAATCAGTTGATCGCCCGGCACGACTTGTTTCTTGAATTTCACGCCGTCCATGCCTGCATAAAAGACCAATTTACCTTTATTTTCAGGCTTTGACAATTCCAAAACACCCGCAGCTTGCGCCAAGGCTTCCATAATCAGGACACCCGGCATCACTGGATAGTCTGGAAAATGACCATTGAAAAAAGGTTCATTAATTGTCACATTTTTAAGCGCTGTAATTTCGTCCTCAGAATGCTCAATCACGCGATCAACCAACAACATCGGGTAGCGATGCGGCAGTGCCTCTTTAATCTGATTAATATCAATCATTTGATGCGCACCAATTCCTCTCCGTACTCGACCATGGCCTCAGCTTGCACTAAGATTTCGGTCACGACCCCATCGCATGGCGCAGGAATTTCATTCATGACCTTCATCGCTTCAATAATCAGCAATGTCTGACCTTTTTTGACCGTGTCTCCGACAGCGACAAAGTCTGATTTGTCAGGCGCTGGCTTGAGATAAGCCACACCCACGAGTGGGCTCGTCACCACATCGCCTTCGGCAATGGCAGCAGGTGATGCTTCAGGTGATGAAACTGCTACAGGTACAGGCACCTCAGCGCTCTGAGTTGGCATCACTTCTGTTGCAACAAGTGGGGCAGCCGATGAGGCAGTTGATGGTGTTACAGCCCCATTATTCTTAGAAAATGCCAAGGTAAACTCATTGGTTGCGTAAGAAAATTCACGCAAAGATGAGCTATCAAATTGGCTGATTAAATCTTTGACTTCATTAATTTGAATCGACATGAGTTTTATTCACCCTCCCATTTTTTAAGGGCAATGACGGCATTGTGACCACCGAAACCAAGTGAGTTGGAGATAGCATAGTTGATGTCATGTTTTTTCCCTTGACCCAAGACGACGTTGATAACTGAAGTGTTTTCGTCCAGTTCAGTCGTACCAGCGTTGACAGGTGCGTATTGATTGAGGATGGCTTGCAGGGTTGCAACGGCCTCGATACCGCCAGCGCCACCAAGGGCGTGACCTGTCAAAGCTTTCGTTGAGGAAACGAGAACATTTTCATCATCGCCGAAAACCGTGTGAATGGCAAGTGCTTCGCCTTTTTCATTGGCTTGCGTTGATGTGCCGTGCGCGTTGATATAACCGACGTCACTTGGTTGGATACCCGCCTCATCAAGGGCAAGTTGCATGGCTTTAGCCGCACCTGAACCGTCAGGAAGTGGTGTTGTCATATGGTGGGCATCATTGGTTGAACCATAACCCACGATTTCAGCCAAGATATTGGCACCACGCGCTTGGGCGTGTGCCAGACTTTCAAGCACCAAAACACCTGAGCCTTCGCCTAAAACAAAGCCAGAACGGTCTTTATCAAAAGGAATTGACGCACGTTTTGGATCCGTTTCAGTGGTCAAAGCTGTCAAATTAGCAAAACCAGCCACACCAAATTCACAAATTGCTGCTTCAGTCCCACCTGCCAACATGACATCTGCATAGCCATGTTTGATTTCACGGAAGGCTGACCCAATGGCATTTGTACCCGCTGCACAGGCTGTCACTTCTGAACGGCTCACACCATTTGCTTTCACGCGCAAGGCCACATTACCTGTCGCCATGTTGGCAATAGAAAGCGGCACGAAAAGTGGTGCCACGCGTTTAGGACCACGTGTGGCAAGACGTGCGCCTTGTTCCTGAATGACTGGCAAACCACCGATACCAGAGCCGATAATCGCACCAAAACGGTCATGGTTAAGGTCGGTATCTTCTGGATCAATGCCAGCCATAGTCAGGGCTTCAAGCGCTGTATAAACAGCATAGAGACTAAACGTATCCATGCGTTTTTTATCTTTATGCACGAAATATTTATCAAAAGGAAAATCTTTGACCTCGCCAGCAACGCTAATCCCAGTCGCTGTCGCATCAAATTTTTTGATGGTATCAATTCCGCTGTTACCAGCTTCAAGATTTGCCCAAAATGCTTCAGGGGTGTTCCCAATCGGCGATGTAATGCCATAACCTGTAATAACGACACGATTTGTCATGTGACTACTCCTCATTATATGTAGATAAGCGCTCAAGATAAGGCTGCTAAAATCCTGCAAGCCTGACACTAGAGCCTTTTTTAAGTTTGATATTTATTGCATCACCATGCCACCGTCAATGGCAATGGTCTGACCTGTGATGTATTCTTGGGTTGCGACAAACAAAGCAGCCGTCGCGATTTCTTCTGTGCTACCAAAACGTTTCATCGGAATTTGTGCTTTCATGGCGTCTTTCACTTTATCAGATAAAACAGCGGTCATATCACTTTCGATAAACCCTGGTGCAATGGCGTTGACCCGAATATTACGGCTCGCGACTTCGCGCGCAACCGATTTAGTCAGACCAATTAACCCAGCTTTTGAAGCAGCGTAGTTGGCTTGTCCGACATTACCAATCAAACCAACGACAGAGGTCATGTTGATAATCGCCCCTTGACGCGCTTTGGTCATCGGTTTCAAGACAGCCTGTGTCATGTTAAAAGCACCCGTCAGGTTAATTTTCAGCACGCGATCAAAATCATCTGCTGTCATTTTTAACATAAGTTTATCTGCTGTGATACCCGCATTATTAATCAAAACATCCACACTACCAAGCGTTTCAGTTGCTGCTTGAATCATGCGTTTAGCATCCTCAGCATCACTGACATCACCTGAAACACCGACAACTTGCACATCGTAGGGGTCAAACTCGCCAATCAGTTCTGACGTAATCTCAGAACGACCATTGAGGACGATATTCGCCCCATGTGCGGCAAAATGGTGGGCAATGGCAAGACCAATCCCACGTGTTGAGCCGGTGATGAAGACATTTTTATTTGTAATTTCCATGATTTATTTCTCCAAAATTGCCTGTAATGTTGCTAAATCTTCGACATGTGTGGTGCTGACGGTCTTATCGATTTTCTTGACAAAGCCTGATAAAGTCTTACCGGGTCCGATTTCGATAAAGTCTGTCACGCCCATGTTAAGCATCGTTTCAACAGAGTCGTAAAATTTAACAGGTTCCATAACTTGACGCGTCAACAAAGCTTTGATGTCCTCAAATGCCATGACTTCTGCGGTTGTGTTCGAAATCAATGGTTTGGCAAAAGGTTTAAAGGCCACTGTTTCTAGTGCAACTGCTAATTTTTCAGATGCTGGCTCAAGCAAGGCGGTATGGAAAGGCCCTGAAACTTTCAAAGGAATCATCCGTTTCACGCCTGCTGCTGTCAACAGGTCAACCGCTGCATCAACCGCTGCGACTTCGCCACCGATGACGATTTGCCCCGGCGTGTTATAGTTGGCTGGGCTCACAATCCCCTTAGCTGAGGCTTGTTGGCAAGCCGTCTCAATCACGTCAGCCGCTGTATTCATGACAGCAACCATTTTACCCGAACCTGTCGGGGCTGCGTCTGCCATGTACTGACCGCGTTTAGCGATGAGCCTTACTGCGTCGGCGAATGGTAAGCTGCCACTTGCGACGAGTGCTGAATACTCACCCAAGGAAAGACCTGCGACCACATCATAAGCGATATGGTGCGCTTCTAGCAAACGTAAAATGGCGACAGATGTCGTCAAAATCGCTGGCTGTGTGTATTTGGTTTCCCCTAATTTGTCAGCGTCGGCATCAATCAGCTGACGTAAATCGTAGCCAAGCATTTCAGATGCTTCATCATATGTTGCTTTGACACTCTCAAAATTGTCATATAAATCGCGTGCCATACCTAATTTTTGGGCACCTTGTCCCGCAAATAAAAGACCCGTTTTTGTCATGCTTGTCTCCAATAATTCCAGTTTTTAATCCAACCATTTAGCAGCAGCTTTAATTTCTGCTTGGAAGCCGTTATATAAGTCCAAGATGATTTCTTCAGCCGTTTCTTCTTTACGAACGAGACCAGCGATTTGACCTGCCATGACTGAGCCGTTATCAACGTCTCCGTGAATGACTGAGGCTGGTAATTTACCAGCGCCCATTTCTTCAAAGACACTCAAATCAGGATCGACTTGTTTGAAAGCAGCCATTTCTGCTGCATCGAAGTCTTTTGTCAACTGATTTTTAATGGCGCGAACGGCATGACCAAAATGACTAGCCGAAACGACCGTCGAAATATCTTTGGCTTTCAAAACCTTGTCTTTATAGTTTTGGTGGGCATTTGACTCTTTGGCCACGATAAAACGCGTGCCGACTTGGACTGCCTCAGCACCCAACATAAAGCCAGCTGCCATACCTTTACCGTCAGCAATACCACCGGCCGCAATCACAGGCAAATCCACAGCGTCAGAGACTTGACGGACAAGCGTCATCGTCGTTAATTGACCGATATGACCGCCTGCCTCCATGCCCTCAGCGACAATGGCATCAACGCCAATTCGTGACATGGATTTAGCTTGTGCGACACTGGCTACGACAGGAATGACAATCATGCCCGCTGCTTTGAAGCGCTCCATGTATTTTTTAGGCGAGCCTGCGCCAGTCGTCACGACTTTAACCCCTTCTTCAATGACAAGGTCCACAATGTCATCCACAAAAGGCGAGTGCAACATGATGTTCACCGCAAATGGTTTGTCCGTGATTTCGCGGATACGTTGGATATGACCTTTGACCACGTCTTTCGGGGCATTCCCACCACCGATGATGCCAAAGCCACCTGCTTTTGAAACAGCACCAGCTAAGTCACCGTCAGCAATCCAAGCCATACCACCTTGGAAGATTGGATAGTCAATGTTCAATAGTTCAGTAATTTTAGTTTTCATCTTATATTTATTTTTAGTTTTTTAAAATAGTTTGATAATCAAACTATAGGGATAAAAATTTTGAGAACGTATGATACGCTCTCAGAATTTGTATGGGTTATTCAGCGATTTTAGCGTCTACGAATTTGACCAAGTCACCAACAGTGTTAAGACCATCTTCAGTTTCGATTGCGATATCGTATTCATCTTCAATTTCATTGATGATTTGGAAGATGTCAAGTGAATCCGCATCAAGTGATTCAAATGATGTGTCAAGCGTGATTTCGCTTGCATCTTTACCGAGTTCTTCAACGATAATTTCTTGAACTTTTTCAAATACTGCCATGATTAAATCTCCAATTTTTCTATTATATACTATAGGACATGTCCCGCCTGCGCGCGCATTATCCTTGCAATAAGATTACCTAAATTTTAACAACAAGTGTGCCCCATGTCAAGCCACCCCCAAAACCAGTCAAGACCAATTTTTGTGAACCGTCTAATTGAATGGTGCCGGCATCAACCGCTTCTGATAAGAGAATGGGAATGCTGGCGGCACTTGTATTACCATATGCCTGCATATTTTGCAGAAATTTACTACGGTCTGTTTTGATTTTCCGTGCCATTTTATCCAAAATCCTTGAATTGGCTTGATGTAAGAGCAGATAATCAATGTCATCTGGACTTAGCTCAGCTTTTTCAAGACTTTCTAAAATGTTTTTAGGGACATCTCGGACAGCAAAATCAAAAATCGCACGACCATCCATTTTCAAAAATAAATCATCTGATAACTCAGGTGTCGAAAAGGGCGACTTGGGTTGCGTCAGATGGCTGGTCAAACTCATGCCACGCTGACCGTCAGATTTTAGCGTTTCTGCTAAAATCAAGGGTGTTTCTGATATCGCTTGGAGTAAAACACCACCTGCGCCATCACCAAATAACACGCTTGTCGACCGATCTGACCAATCGACAATTTTTGACAAGACTTCAGCACCGATGACAATCCCGTTTCGGTAAGCACCACTCGCAAGCAACTTGTCCGCGACAGATAGGGCGTAAACAAAGCCACTACAAGCTGCAGTTAAATCAAAAGCGAAGGCCTTACTTGCCCCTAATTTGGCCTGAACAAGGCTTGCCGTACTAGGCATATTGCCGTCTGGTGAAACAGTTGCGACGATGATAAAGTCAAGGTCTTCAGCTGCTAATGCCGCTTTTTTAAGCAATTGCAGACCGACATTGGCAGCTAAGTCTGAAGTATTTTCATCTTGAACGATGTGGCGTTGTCGAATCCCTGTTCGGGACGCAATCCAGTCATCAGACGTTGCCATGATGTGACTTAACTCATCATTTGTCACGACTTGCTCTGGTGCATAGTGCGCAGTTGCCGTTACTTTGGCAAAAGTCATTTAATTTCCTCCAAAAATGTGTGAAGATTTTCCAGACCTGTTTGTAAAATTTTCACGTCATCATCTGGTAGGTCTGCAACAAAGCGTTTAACCATTTCGCGGTGAAACTTACGATGCAAGCGATAAAGCAAGCGACCACGGCTAGATAAGGACACATTGACCACACGCCGGTCATGTTCACTCCGATAGCGTTCAATGTAGCCCTTTTTCTCCAGACGGTTGAGTGACACGGTAACCGTGCCGACTGTCAACATCAAGTCTTTGGCGATATCGCTTGGTGTCGTCATGCCCACCTCACCAATACTGTCAATCGTGTGCATCTCCTTAATCGACACATCTGAAAAACGAGATGTCCGTAAGGTTGCTTCCTCAACAATCAAAATATTGTTGAAAATATGAGTGAGATATTTATTTATTTTTGTATAATCTACCATCAACCATAGTCCCTTTCACGAATATCGTTTTGACTGTCAAGTTGTTTGACTATCAAATTATATCAAGATATTTTTTGGCTGTCAAGAAAAATTTTGTTTAAAAAATAGTTTGACAATCAAGTAATTTTTGTTAAAATAAATTATGTGGTTTAGATTATCTAGTTGTCATAACCACTAAAAATATAATCATGATTATATCTACAAGAGGAAGAATAATGAAACTACCAGAACTTAAAATAGGCGACTTGACAGCGAAAATCCCTGTCATTCAAGGTGGTATGGGGATTGGGATTTCCCTCAATAGACTGGCAGGCTCTGTTGCTGCCGAAGGCGGGATTGGTATCTTATCCACTGCCCAAATTGGTTTCCAAGAAGAGAATTTTAAACGCGCTTCTGTCAGAACCAACCTGCAAACCATCAAAAAACAATTGGATAAAGCCCGTAGCTATGCTAAGGGTGGCATTCTCGGTTTCAACGTCATGGTCGCGAGTTTCCGTTATGATGATGTGGTGCGAGCAACGGTCGAAGCTGGTGCTGATGTGATCATTTCTGGCGCTGGTCTACCGATGAACTTGCCTGATTTGGTGGGTGATGCCAAGACAAAGATTGCACCGATTGTCTCATCTGTTAAGGCTGCCAAACTTATTTTACGAAATTGGGCTAAAAAATATAACCGAACGGCTGACTTCGTTGTCATTGAAGGCCCTAAAGCTGGTGGTCACCTCGGCTTTAAAGCGGACCAAATCGAAGAAGCCATCCTGGGCATGGACGATGAAATCGTTAAAATCATTGCACACGTTAAGGAATACGAAGACAAATTTGATATGAAAATCCCTGTGATTTTCGCAGGGGGCGTTTGGGATCGTTCTGATATTGATCACTATCTCAACTTGGGCTGTTCAGGCGTGCAAATGGCGACGCGTTTCATTGGCACAGAGGAGTGTGATGCCCCCGATGACTTTAAAGACCGTTTCCTGAAAGCGACCGAAGATGATATTCATTTGACGACATCCCCTGTTGGCTTACCGGGGCGTGCGATTGATAATCAATTTACTGACACCATTACCAAGGGTGTCGCGGCCTACAAGGCGCAAGAGGCACCGAAAACGCCGATTATTCCGATTGCTGGCTGTTTGAACTGCTTGCAGCATAAGCTGTGCGACCGTAAGACGATTCCTTACTGTATCAGCGAGGCTTTGCTCAATTCTGTCGAGCATAACACGGATATGGGCTTGATTTTCTCTGGGACTAATGGTTACCGGATTAATGAAATCACGACGGTTAAAGCGATTTTTGATGAGATTGCGGTATAAGTTATAAAAATAAAAAATGGCGATTTATTTTCGTCGTTTTTTGTTTTAAAGCAAATATTTTGTTAAACTAGATTTAAAATATATGATTAGAGTGGTATTGGGTGACGATATGCAACTAATAAAAATGCAGTTGGAGCGCTTTGAAAGCTGGAAAATTGCTGCGATTAAGGAATTTGCCAAAGGTAAAGTAGAAAATGGAGAATGGTCCCAGACCGAATCTTATCAGTTATCAGAACAAGAGCTGAACACGATATTACCCGATGGCTATCAAACACCTCAACATTATTTTTATGAAATGATGGTAGACGATCAAATTGTCGGCAATATTTGGGCAACGATAACTGACGAAGTCCCTACCACTGCTTATATTTTAGATATTGGTGTCTACCCAGATTTTCAAGACTTGGGTTACGGCTCAACAGCTTTAAAATTGCTCGCCCTTGAAGCTAAAAAGTTGCAGTGTCAAGCAGTTAAACGACATGTTTTTGGTAAAAACAAAAGAGCGATTCATGTCTATCAAAAAATAGGATTTGAGATGACTGATATTGAAATGGTTATGAAACTTTAAAGTGACCAATTCGACTTCACCTCAACTCATTACTTTTTATTTCATTATTATATATAGGAGAAAATTATGCCAACTTTACAAGCCACTTTCTACGGTCATACTTATGACAATCCTTTTATGAACGCTTCTGGCGTGCATTGTATGACGACGACAGAACTCGATGCGCTCGCAGATTCTGCAGCGGGTTCCTTTGTGACCAAGTCTGCGACGGCAGAGGCGCGCGAAGGCAATCCTGAGCCGCGTTATGTCAATGTTGATCTGGGTAGTATCAATTCTATGGGATTGCCAAATCTAGGCTTAGATTACTATCTTGATGACGCGATTAAGCGTCAAGCCAGCCATCCAGACCAACCTTTTGTGATGAGCGTTGCCTCTTATCAAGGCTTCAATGAATATGTAGCCAATATGCGCAAAATTCAAGAGAGTGACTATACTGGACTGGTTGAATTGAATTTATCTTGCCCTAATGTCCCTGGCAAGCCACAAATGGCCTATGATTTTGAAGATACGGACAAACTCTTAACTGAAATTTTTGCCTTCTATACCAAGCCTTTTGGGGTGAAATTACCACCTTATTTTGACATCATGCACTTTGATAAAATTGCGGCCGTCCTCAATCAATTTGACCTTAAATTTGTCAACTGTATCAATTCTATCGGTAATGGCTTGTATATTGATGAAGCCACTGACACGGTAGTTATTAAACCTAAAGGTGGTTTTGGCGGCATCGGTGGCGAATACGTCAAACCGACTGCCCTTGCCAATGTCCGTGCCCTGAAGCAACGTCTGAACCCAAGTATCGAAATCATCGGGACTGGTGGGATTTTGACTGGGCGTGATGCCTATGAACATTTGCTTTGTGGCGCTTCTATGCTTCAAGTTGGGACACAGCTTGAAAAAGAAGGCCTTGGGGTCTTTGAGCGTTTAACTGCTGAATTGCTGGCAATTTTAGAAGCGAAAGGCTATGCGTCAATTGCTGAGTTTAAGGGTATGCTTGGGACTTTGGACTAAAATGACAGATTGAGATGAAAGTTACAGATTAACATTTCTTAAATTACCGAAATATAGACAGAAAAAACACCAGAATATAACGTTTTTAAAAACGAATATTTTGGTGTTTTTTTCTGTCTGTTCTGATGATATATTTTTCAAACATTATTTCTAGACTGTCGCAATTCTTTTATCTCTTTTCGATATCTCAAAAGGACTTCTTTTAGTTCTGTGATTGTCAAGGTAACAGGTGGTAGAACCACACTTGGGTCATAATCTTCCTCTTCATCATTTATATCAGCGATTGTTACAGTATCGTTCTCATTAACTTCTAAATACCATTCATCACTATTCCAATGGTCATTCTCTGGTTTTTCATTCCAATGGTCTAAATCATAAAGTAATTCTTTTTCTAAACGGTCGTCATACATCTCATTTAAAAATATTGTTAATAGATTTAAATCATCATCATCAAACCACGGCATAGGTGGTGTACCTAGTAATTTGAAATTTAAGTCCATTTTTTATTTCTCCTTATATTTTTATTTAGTAAAGATAACACAATTGCCGCCTTAGCACCAACTGTATCATTATTTTATTATATAAAGTGTTTTATGTCAAAATTTAATCTTTATTCTTTTTTAAATGTATTAAAAAATAAGTTCCTCTTATCTTACTTTCAAGATAAGAGGAACTTATTTTATTTTACATCAAATATGAATCGGCACACCGTCAGCCAGCTCACTTGTGTCCATGATTGCTTCACCAAGTGTTGGATGAGGATGGACAGTCATTGAGATGTCTTCTGTTGTCAGACCATTTTCAATGGCAAGGGCAAACTCACTAATCAAGTCGCTGGCACCGGGTCCAGCGATTTGCGCACCGATGACGACGCGCGTTGCTTTATCACTCAAAATTCGGATAAAGCCTTTCGTCGCATTCATCGTAATCGCACGACCATTGGCTGCAAATGGGAATTTGCTGACCATGAAGTCCAAGTTCTTTTCCTTTGCTGTGTCAATGGTTTCACCCATTGTCGCCAATTCTGGATCACAGTAAGCGACTGCAGGAATTGAAATCGCGCAGTTTCTCATGTCCTCACCAGCGACATTTGCTGCCGCGACTTTGGCTTCATAGCTGGCTTTGTGCGCCAACATTGGACCTTCAACGATATCACCGATGGCATAAATATGCGGTACGCTTGTTTGTTGCTGGTCATTGACAATGATTTGCCCACGATCTGTTAATTTTACATCCGTTGTATTCAGACCAAGTTCATCTGTATTCGGTTTTCTGCCGACTGAAACCAAGCAATAATCTGCCTCGATTTCAACTTCTTGACCGTCGACTTCGTAAATCACTTTGATAGAGTTCTCATCTTGAACCGCTGCTTTAGCTTTGGCATTAGTAATGATGTCGACGCCTTTTTCTTTAAAGTCGTCAACAACAAAGCTATACATTTCTTTGTCAAAACCATTTAAGATATGGGGCAGACCTTCTAAAATCGTGACTTTTGAGCCAAGGTTGGCATAAGCACCTGCTAACTCACTCCCGATGACACCGCCACCGATGACAACAAGGTGTTTTGGCACTTCAGGCAAACTAAGCGCACCCGTGGAATTGACGACACGGCCTTTAAAAGCAAAGCCAGGAATTTCAATCGGCCGGCTACCTGTCGCAATGATACATTTTTCAAATTCCAAGAGATGGCTGTCATCTTCAGAAATGACATTGACCACTTGATTGTCATTGAAACGGGCTTCGCCACGGACAATGTCAATTTTATGTTTTTTCAAAAGCATGGCAACGCCACCTGTTAAGGTATTGACCACTTTTTCATTTTTCCATTTTTGTGTTGCTGCCCAGTCCAAAGTTGCGCCTTTAGACTGCACCCCCATGATGCTATCCATTTGGTGGTTTTGACTATAATAGGCATGACCTGCATTAATCAACGCTTTAGATGGGATACAGCCGATATTGAGACAGACACCACCGATGGCATCCCGTTCAATAATCGTGACTTTTTGACCCAATTCAGCAGCTCGGATAGCTGCGACATAGCCGCCAGGGCCACTTCCGATAACGATTGTTTCAACACTTTTTGCTTGACTTCCTACAACCATTCCATTAAACCTCCATCAGCATATATGCTGGATCATGCAGCATTTTTTTCAAGTCATTCATGGCGCTTTGTGCTAACATCCCATCGATGAGCCGGTGGTCGAATGACAAGGATAATTTCATCATGTTGCCCACGACGATTTCGCCTGCTTCATTGACGATTGGCTCTTTGGCAATGGTGCCCAAGCCTAGGATTGCCGCTTCATTGACATTGATAACGGGTGTAAACCAGTTACCTCTTGCACTACCGATGTTTGAAATGGTAATCGTTGAACCTGAAGCCACGTCTGGTGTTAATTTACCATCGCGTGCACGGACTGCCAATTCTGCAATTTCTTTAGCGATTGCAAGGATTGATTTTTGATCCGCATGTTTAACAACTGGTACAAATAAACCGTTTGGTGTGTCAACTGCAATCCCAACATGGATGCCTTCTGGGTAAACGATTTCTGATTTCGCCATATCTACATGGGCATTCAAATCAGGGAAACGTTTCATCAAGGATGCCAAGGCTTTGGCAACATAGGCCATGTAAGTCAATTTAACATCTTGCTGCAACGCGACCTCTTTAAATGTCGCACGGTGTGCCATCAATTTAGACACTTCGACTTGTTCAAACAAAGTGACGTGTGGGACATTTTGTTTTTGGCTGGTCATGTTCCGCGCAATCGCTTTTCTGATTGGTGTCATTGGCACGCGACCTGCTTTTTCAGCTGGTGCGCTGTCTGGCGCTGCCGTTTCGGCAACCGCTGCTGCTTCAGCAAGAGGTGCTACTTCTGCTGCGACTGGGGCAATAGTTGCACCAGTGCCGTTCAAGGCATGCTTCACATCATCTAAAGTCAAGTTGCCGTGACGACCTGTTGCCGCAACGGTTGTCAAATCAATGTTATTTTGACGAGCAAAACGGCGAACCGTTGGCATGGCGCGGACTTTACCCGCAATCACGGGTGCTGTCTTAACTGCTTCAACTGGCACGACGTCATCTTTAGCAACTGCTGCCTCAATCGCCGCAATCGGTGCTGGTACAGCTGGCGACACTTCTGCTACTGGGGCAGGTGTTGCATCACCTGCACTAGCACCTGAACCGTCCCCGTCAAATTCGATCAACGGTGCGCCAACTTCAACGACTGTTCCCGCTTCAACGAACAATTTTGTAATTTGACCACTGTAAGGTGATAAAATTTCTTGTAGCAATTTATCATTCTGAATTTCTGCTAGGGCATCATCTACCTGAATCGTATCGCCAACTTTGACTAACCAGCTGGCAATCTCCCCTTCGTGCATGCCCTCGCCGACATCTGGCATTCGAAAAATTTCTGTCATTTTACTACTCCCCTAATCTAGTTTATAAACCGCAACGCCTGTCAACGCCTAAGCGATAAATCGCCAAGGCACGTTGCCAATAGCTTTTCCATAAGCCACTAAAGTGGCAACTACAATGCTATAGTGAAAAAGATCAATCACAGAACCGGCGTAAACGCCGAACCGTGTGATTGCCTATTTTCATACGACGCTAAACGCGGTTTAACACCTTTTTTCTTTATTCATAAGATAAAACATTTTTAACTGACGCAATCACGTCATCAACCTGTGGTAACCAGTCATTTTCAGCTGCACCGAATGGATAAACACTATCTGGTGCTGAAACGCGACCGATTGGCGCTTCCAAACTCATGATGAAACGCTCAGAAATTTCCGCCATCACGGCACTGGCAATCCCTGCTTGACGTTGGGCTTCTTGCGCGACCACAACACGACCTGTTTTTTCAACGGATTTCCCGATTGTTTCGATGTCTAACGGGCTCACTGTCCGCAAATCAAGCACCTCGGCATGAATCCCCTCTTTTTCCAGCGTTTCTGCTGCTTTCAAACAAACTGGCACCATGCCACCGTAGGTGATAATGGTGATGTCGTCACCTGCTTTCGCAACAGCTGCTTGATCTAAAGGCGTTGTGTAATAGCCCTCTGGCACTTCGCCTTTGATAGAGCGATAAAGTTTGAGGTTTTCTAGGTAAACGACTGGGTCGTTGGATTCAATCGCTGAAAGCAAGAGACCTTTAGCATCTGCTGGGTTACTTGGCATGACAACACGCAAGCCAGGTGTCTGCGCCATCAACCCCTCCAAGTTATCCGCGTGCATTTCCGGTGTGTGTGTCCCACCACCATAAGGCGCACGGACAACAATTGGAAAATGACGTGTCCCGTGGAAACGGAAACGATTCCGTGCCATTTGACCTGAAAGTGAATCCATGACTTCAAAGATAAAACCGAAAAATTGGATTTCCATAATAGGTCGGAAGTTTTGTGTGGTCAAACCGA
The DNA here is from genome assembly GCF_002260845.1 of Pseudolactococcus reticulitermitis. Taxonomy (GTDB): domain Bacteria; phylum Bacillota; class Bacilli; order Lactobacillales; family Streptococcaceae; genus Pseudolactococcus; species Pseudolactococcus reticulitermitis. The sequence goes on from NZ_BEDT01000001.1 coordinate 330,827, forward strand.
TAGCCAAACCACCGATGGCACTTTCAGCCAAGGGGGTATCAAAGACGCGTTCGTCTCCATACTTTTGGTTTAAACCATCTGTTGCTCGGAAAACACCACCATTTTTACCGACGTCTTCGCCGAAAATGAGGACATTGTCATCGTGTTCAAGCGCTAAGTCTAACGCTTCTGTAATCGCTGCGATATAAGTTTTGACTGCCATTTATTTGCCCGCCTCTCTGAATTTTTCGATTTGTTCTGCTTGTACAAAACCGGGTTGCTCAAAAGTAGTTGCGATAAATTCTGACACTTTTTGTTTCTGAACATTATCCGCTTGTTTCACAGCGTCATCAATTTCTGCATTCACTTCGTCTTTATAGTCTGACTCAATCGCTTCGCTCCAGAGCTTTTTATTTTCTAGAAAGATACGCATGCGGATGAGTGGTTCAAGTTTTTGCCATTCTTCGATTGATTCTTTTGTCCGATAACGTAAAGGATCATCCCCACTCATGGAATGTGGCTCCAGTCGGTCAGTCAAGGTTTCAATCAGAACAGGACCATTGCCGGCGACTGTCCATTCGCGTGCTTTTTTAGCCGCGAGATAGCAAGCAATGGCATCCATCCCGTCAACGACGATACTTGGCAGCCCTGCACCCCAACCTTTAGAGGCAAGATGGGGTGCTGCTGTTTGCACTTTACGTGGTGTCGAAATGGCATAACCATTATTTTGGATGATGAAGACAGCATTTGCCTTAAAAGCACCAGCAATATTCATCCCTTCGTAGGTATCACCCTGTGATGAGCCACCATCGCCTGTATAAGTATAGGCACACGCATCCAGTTGCCGTTTTTTCATGCCAAGACCGATACCTGCTGCTTCGACGAATTGGGCGCCGATGATGATTTGTGGGAACCAAGTATTAATCCCCTCCATCAAGTTCCCTTCTTGATGGCCACGGCTCCAGAGAAAGGCTTTATAAATCGGGAAACCTTTGTGAATCATTTGGGGAATATCCCGGTAACCTGGCATCAAGTAATCCGCATCGTTAAAGGCGAAACTTGTCGCTGTTTGGCTGGCTTCTTGCCCACGTGTTGGTGCCACAAAACCTAGTCGACCTTGTTTGGCTAATTTGACACTCCGTTCATTTAAGACCAATTGTTTAATCATGCGTTTCATGAGTTCAACCAATTGGTCATCCGATAATTCAGCTGCTTCAAAACCAGCTTCGTCGATGATATTGCCGTCTTTATCCAAGATGCTCAGTTCTTTAAAACTATCATCTTGTACTTGCAATTGTTGTTCGAAATTTAAAATTTCTAATGCTTGACTTGTCATATTTTGCCTCCTTTAAACTATCAATCGTTAATGAGTGACAGCACTTCGTCATTTGAAATCGTACCAAAGTATTGCTTATCTTGATTGGCAACCAAGATTTCTCGAATGGTTGCCTCTTCAAATGGGACACCGATGAGCTGTGGGATCAATCTTTCGATATCTGCCACACCCAAGAAATCACCACCAAAATGAATGTCTTGAATGATACCTTGGACGATGTCTGCTTTCATATCTAAGATACCCCCTGCAAATTTTTCATGCGCATGGTAATTAAAGGCTGGACTTTCGCCGTAGTTCCATTCCCAAGTTGAGAATTTTTCTTTTTCTAAGGTTTTGATTTCATTTAATTGTGCTTCGGTTAATTGAATGGGTTGGTCTTGACCGTTGCGGCTCAGCTCAGCTGTCAGGGCTGCTTGGAAATCTTCAATCGTCAAGTCTGGCGCGTATTGTTTGATACTGCCGACACGGCTTCTGACACTTTTAACCGCTTTCGAGATGAATTTTTCATCGCTCACATTCAAGACACGCACCATGGTCTCAACATCCACATCGAACATGAGTGTGCCGTGATGCATGAGATAACCATCTTGATAACGTTGAGCATTGCCGCTGATTTTTTTGCCATTTAAAACTAAATCATTTCGACCGGTAATCTCGACTGGAATGCCTAATTTGTGTAGGGCATCGACAACCGGTTGGACGAAAACTTTCCAGTCCACATCTTCTGGTCGTGCGACTGGAATAATAAAGGTAAAATTCAAATTTCCCAAATCATGGTAAACAGCACCGCCGCCTGTGACACGACGGATGACTTCAATGTTTTTTTCTTTGACGACGGCTTCGTTGACTTCTTCATAGGTATTTTGATGCTTCCCAACGATGACGGCATTATTATTTTGCCATAAAGAAAAAACAGGCGCCTCAGGTTTTAAATGAGTCAGTAGCCATTCATCCATCGCGATGTTGAATGGTGCCGTCCTGTTTTTGTTTACGAAATATCGCATTAACTAATCCCCTCTCTTTTTTGATTTCAATTGCACACTCAGCATCTTGCCAGATGACCAATTGAAATCGCTTTCCATCTTCTATTATTCATTGTTTTCAGTCATTTTTCAACTAATTTGACTGGAAATTACACAAACTTTTTGTTTATAATAGAGAGACAAGAAAAAATAAGGCGGAAAGCAAATTGAATTTTACCACAAGTGATGGTATAGACCTAATATTTTCAAGCATTGGCGAGGGGACGCCGATTATTTTTATCGCGGGCTATTCGGGTCATGAATACAGTTGGTCGGCTCAGACTGATTTTTTCAGTGAACACGGCTTTCGTTGTCTGCATCTGGATAAACGCGGTCACGGGAAAAATGCTGCAGTACTTTCTGGTCTGCGCATCAGTCGGCTTGCCAAAGACATCAAGGAAATGGTTGATTTGCTACAACTGGCAAGCTATCATCTCATCAGTCATTCCATGGGGTGTGGGGTTGCTTTTGAGTATCTCAGTTTATTTGGCGATAACCATGTTAAGAGCGTGACCTTTATTGATAGCAGTCCCAAGCCTATCAACACCCCCGACTGGCAGCTTGGCATGACTGGCTTGACATGGCAGACACTGACTGAAGCCAATACGACTTTGGCCAATCTTGCCTTGACTCAAAAGAAAATCAACACGGATTTGCTGCGCAAAATGATGCGGGGCAATCAAGCCTTTCATTTCGAGCAAACCGAGCCACTATTGCTCGACCTACTGACGAAAGATTACCGAGATGTGCTCAAACAAACGACATGCCCGATTTTATTTATCTCTGGCGAGCTGTCGCCACTTTTCCCAACGCAATTAATGGCATATTATGTCGAGAACGCCCAACATGCGCAAAGCTTCCTAGCCAAAGGTGCTGGTCATCTCCCCTATGCTGAAAATCCTGATGAAACCAATCAGGTCTTGCAGGCTTTCTTGCGGGAAAATGGTGGCCGTGAGTTTTAAAGTTCACCAACCTACCCTCAACGTATCAAATCATGTGGGCGTGACTACCGACATGATTTTTGTTATCGCTCATACAATTTTGGGTTACAGCTAATAGACTATTTTGCTATAGCTCATACAATTTTTCACTACTGCTAATACAATTATTTTTTACTGCTCGTGTAAAACTTTTTTACTGCTTGTACAAACATCACAGGCAAAAAAGATAGCCTATCCTTTACGGTAAGCTATCTCAGAGAGGTCTGATACATTGTTTTCGTTATTATACAATAATAAACAAATATCAATAAACAACTATCGCTCTTATTTCCCGCCAAATCTTAATCCTGACTTTTAGGCATCAAAAACAGCACCTAATTCCCGAAAGAATCGGCAATCAGGTACTGCTTATTTTTATGGTAATTTTGAAAGTTTCACACGCTAATCTGTAGTATACTATAAGATGCAAGCATTATTAAATCGTGTTGACATTCAAAAGTTGGTGTTGCGCCCTCACAGTTCCAGTGCTCCCCAGCGACTTGCGACTGTTTCAGGTTGGCGTTATGTGTATCTGAAAAGGTATGGGTTACGCTGTAACAACTTTGGCAGGATGGCTCACTTTGATAAGTGTTTGTTTTTTATTTGCTTGGTTTAACATCATTCCTGCCTGCCTTTCCTGACACATTTAAGCTTTGTGATCGCTACCGACAACTTTAATTTTGTCTGCGACTAAAGCATAGACTTCTTTCATCCCAGCTTCGCCGTATTTTTTAGGGTCGATGACTTGCTCATCTGCCAAATTGGCACGCGCCCCCTTAGTATACGCAATCCGTAAGTCCGTCGCATAATTGACCTTACAAATGCCACGTTTGATGGCTTCTCGAACTTGATCATCAGGGACACCAGATGTGCCATGTAAAACAAGCGGGATATCGACGACCTGACGAATTTCGCTCAGACGTACCATATCAATCTTCGGCTCACCTTTGTAAATCCCATGAATTGTGCCGACTGCAATGGCAAGAAAGTCCACATCTGTTTGTGCGACAAATGCTTTTGCTTCGTCTGGTTCTGTATAAGGATTGTTAGAACCACCATCGAGCTTATCTTCTTTACCACCGACTTTACCCAGTTCTGCCTCAACCGGAATGTCATTGGGATGACAAGCCTCAACAACACGACGACTGACTGACACATTTTCATCAAATGGCAAGTGACTACCATCAATCATAATAGAGGTATAGCCGGCGTGTAAGGCTTGCATCGCCAATTCAAAACTTGACCCATGGTCCAAATGAATGGCAACTGGGACTTTCGCCTTATCTGCGATTGCTTTTACATTCGCAAAATACAGTTCTAAGGTCGCGTAGTCAACTGTCCCCGGCGTTGTCTGCAAGATAATTGGCGCATTTAAATCTTCTGCTGCCTTGACCGCCGCCATCGCCATTTCCATATTTTCGATATTGAAAGCACCAACGGCATAATGCCCTGCTTGGGCTTTCAAAATCATTTCTTTACTTGTGACTAACATATTTTTTCCCTTTCTATGATTTCATTGCATGAAATCTTGACACTTGACCTGCGCTGACACTTCGTCCGCTCAAAGTTCCCTCTTCATTCTTTTAGTTCATGACTCAACTTCCGAAACCTTGATTTGCCGGTAAAAGTTGTCATAGTTTGCTAGATTGACATATCCTGTCGTGGCTTCTTGCGCATTTAACATCCCCAGAACCATGGCTTTCTTCACATAATCTGTTAGGGGTTGCTTGTGGTAAATGCCGGAAACTAAGCCGGCAACGGTTGAATCACCAGAACCAACAGGATTTTTAACCTCAATTTTTGGAATATCGACCTTGTAAATTTTTTCGCCAGCCTTGACCAACGCGCCGTCTGAACCCAAAGACACAACAATGACTGGAATCTCACGTAAAAGTTCAGACTGTAAACTGTTTTTCAGTTCTGTCAAATTTGTGATTTCTGAGATGCCTAATAGACTTGCGACTTCCTCAGCGTTTGGCTTAATGAGGTAGGGTTGATGCGCATGTTGCACTGCCGCTAATAGCGATGCTCCAGACGTATCTAGCACGACTGGAATATGCTTGTCATGCGCCATATCCAAGAGCTGATTGTAAAAATCAGTCGGTGCCCCCTTAGGGAGCGAGCCAGAAATGGCTAAGACTGTCGCTTCTTTTAGCAAGTCCTTTAAAATATGGTGAAAGTTTACTAACTCCGCTTCAGATACCGTTGGACCACTTTCCAAAATCTCAGTCTGTTCACCATTGTGTAAAATGGCGATACAGTTTCGAGTTTCCTGTGCGATTTCAGAAAAAGTATAAGCAATGCCTGCTTCAGCTAAGTTACGCTTGATAAATTCGCCTAAAGCACCGCCAAGCAAGCCCGTTGCCCTGAGTGGCTCATCTAATTGGTGCAAGATACGGCTGACATTCAAGCCTTTCCCACCTGCCGTTTTACGCGCTGCCTCACAACGATTGACCGTATCTAGCTTAAAGTCTGCTAAGGGATAGGCAATGTCAATTGATGGATTCATCGTGACTGTGACAATCATCATTAGCCCCCTATCCTTTTTGATAGACAGACACGCCGTCTAAATACGTTTCTTCTAGGTCAAGTTTATCTGATAAGATGATGAAATCTGCTGCTCGTCCTAGACGAATGCTACCGCAAACATGGTCAATGTGACAACTTCTAGCTGGTACTTCTGTTGCCATATAAATCGCATCCGCTACTGTTGCTAAATTCCAATCGACGACATTTTTGACACCTTCAAATAATCGCAAGATGCTGCCAGCTAAACTGCCACCATTTTTCAAACGCGCTGCGCCGTCCTTCACAATCACTGGAAATTCTCCCAGGAAGTAATCGCCATCTGGCATGCCACCTGCCCGCATACAGTCTGTAATCAGGGCGATATTGTCAGGTGTTTTCGCCTGAATCAACGCCTTAGCTGCAACTGGATGCACATGGTGTCCGTCACAAATCAGCTCCGCAACGGTACCAGCTGATGTCATCGCTGCGCCAACCATGCCGGGTTCCCGATGGCTCAAACCACTCATGCCATTATAAGTATGGACGAAGACACTCGCGCCGGCTTCGACAGAAGCTTTGGCTTGCTCATAAGTCGCATCACTGTGCCCCAAGGCAACGCTAACACCTTCATTGACCAGCGCCGCTGTAAATTCGGCTGCCCCCTCTCTTTCTGGTGCAATCGCAATTTTTTTAATCATACCACCAGACAGGTCTTGCCACTTTTTAAAGACAGCCAAATCTGGATCTGTGAAATAACTTGGGTTCTGAGCGCCTTTATGTTTTTCAGTAAAGAACGGTCCTTCAAAGAAAATGCCCTGAATTTTCGCACCTGTTACCTCTTGATGATGTTGCCCAATCGTCTCACAGACATCGTTTAAAATCTCAACCGTTGATGTCAAGGTACTCGGTAAAAAGCTTGTGACACCGCAACTTAGCAGGCCTTGGGAAATCGCCTCAAGACCTGCCACATCATGATCCATGACATCATGACCATGATAACCGTGAATATGTGTATCCACAAGACCCGGCGCTAGCCATTTACCTGAGTAATCAAGGATATCCCCCACTGGTTTTTCTTTGGTATAAGCACCGAAGACACCATCTTCAACTGCTAAATAACCACCCATCTCAACCGAACTTGGCAAGAAGAAACGGTCTGCATGTAGATAATATTTGCTCACTTTACTCCCTCGCTTTTCTGATGATTAATTCTCAAATGAATGAATGGTAACACCCTGCACAACGCGGTTAACAGTGCCAGTTGCTGATGGTGTATCTGGCGTATTCCCGACTTTGATTGAGGTCAATAAAGAAATGATTTGTGCCACGACGATACAAGGAAAGGCAACATAGGCCTCCGGCAGAAGTGGCAAGCCTTTTTCAAATTCAATGGTTTCACCAGCAAAATCTTGTCCGACTTTTGGTTGGGCAATGGCAATCACTGAATTAGCAATCCCATCTTGATCCATTTCGTTTAGCATATCGAGATCATATTGTCTGGCATACGTATCATTATTGACGAAATCAAAGACCAAGGTTTTTTCATTGATAAATGATTTTGGACCGTGACGGAAACCTAAAGACGAGTCAAAGATGGTCGCCACTTGACCAGCTGTTAATTCCAATACTTTTAATTGTGCTTCACGTGTCAAGCCAGCCAAAGCACCTGTCCCCAGATAAATAATCCGATTGAAGTCACGGTTGATAATATCTGCAATGTCACATTCCCGATTGATGATGTCTGCTGCTATGGTAGCCATCGTCTTCACATAAAGTTCTTTGTCAGCTTCGGCTGCTGTATCAAAGACGAGTAAAGCGGTTAACATCATACAACTAAAACTACTTGTCATGGCAAAACCTAAGTCAAGCGATGCTTCTGGTTGTAATAATAACAGATTATTATCATCATTTTCGGCAGCCTTGGCAAGCATACCTGCCTTCGCACACGTGATGGAAATGTGGTAAATATTTTTAACAACTTGATTGGCAATCTCAACAGCTGCAACACTTTCAGGACTATTACCACTTCGAGCAAATGAGACTAGAACTGTCAAATCATCAGGACGTAAATAATCTAACGGACTCCCAACAATATCAGTTGTCGCAACACTTTCATAGGTAAAACCTGTATCACCCTGACGATTTAAGTAAGGTGTGATGGTATCGCCAACATAACAAGAGGTGCCTGCTCCAGTGAAAATCACTCTAACGCTACCTGTCGTTGCTGCTTTAACTTTCGCTAAGAAAGCAGCAATCTCTGATTTTTGAGCCATGAAATTTTCAAAGGCTTCTAACCAGACTTGGGGTTGTTGCTTGATTTCACGCGTTGTATGGCTAGCCCCTAATTTTTCTAGTTCTTCCGTTGAATAGTTAAACATTTTCTTTCCTCCCTTGATATAGGTCATCATAAGTGGCCTGACACGCTCATGTGTACCTTTACTTTCAAATACTTTGATGAGCATCATAGCTAGAATACCAGGCTATGTAGCACATGCCTTGTCTTTTAGACTAGGCATGTGAGTATTGACTATGTGAGTTTGACAATCATAATGATCAAACTTAAAGGTGTTGATTTTTTCTGATTAGGATCTCAGATGGACTGTTTTATACTTGAATTGGTCGCCCCTCGCCACACTCAAGGTATACTCTATAATTTCATTTTTTGAATTATAGGTCGTCCTCACGAGATTTAAGACAGGGGTTCCTTCATGAATACCCAGAAATCCACTGTCATTAAGCCGTGCAATGCCTGCATAAAATTCTTCCTCGGCCAGTTTGACGATTTGACCATAATCTTCAGAAAAAATCTCATAAAGTGGCTTTTTAGCCAACGTTTCTTCTGTCAAGGATAGAAATAGCTTCAAAGGCAGATAAGTTCTTTCCAGCATCATCGGGACACCGTCGGCAAGTCTCAATCGTTTAATTTTGATCAGTTTCTCACCTAAAGAAACATTTAATTTATCTGCAAAATATTTACTGGCTTCAACCACACGGTATAACAAAATTTTTGTTTCTGGGGTTCTCCCTAAAGATTTCATCTGATCTGTAAAACTATAGGCACCTGATAAATTTGCCGTATGATTTTTTAAATCCGAAACAAATGTTCCTTTGCCGTGCCGGCGATAAATGTAATTCATTTGCTCTAATTCTTGCAAAGCCTGTCGAACAGTTGTCCGGCTGACACCATATTGCTCAACCAAGTCTCGCTCTGAGGGCAACATAGAATCGGGTTCAAGTTCGTTTTCTATCTTTCCTTTTAGCAGATCAACTAATTGATCATACAATGGTCGCTTTCTATTTGACCTTACCATATCAATTCCTCCTTGTACGTGGTTATGACCACTAACAAGATTATACTATAATCCGCTTTAAAGATATATAGATATCAACTTATTTGACTTAAATTGTTATAGGACTCGACAGAGCTTCCTTAGAAACAATTGCTGACATTACTGTTAAGGTCAGTATTATTGAGGCCAGATGGATGGCCAGATACCAAGACCAGAACCTAACAAGCCGAGAATGAGCAACAGACCAATACATTTAAGTGGTGTAAAGCTTTTCTTAGCCATCAAGAGATAAAGCAACAGAGTCAATGCCAACGGAATGATTTGTGGCAAAATACCATCCAAGATTTCTTGAATATTGATTTTCACTGGTACTTTATTGTAATCATTGTAAGTGATTTGATAATCGCCAGTGCCTAAATCTTTGACAGATGCCCCTTCTTGGAAAGTCTCTTCATCACCATCGACATAGAGTTTTTCGCCGTATCTTTCAAGACCTTCTTTGCTGACTACCGTCGTAATGGCGGTGGCTTCATTGGTTGTCCCATTTGGAATTTCTAGACCCAATTTTGTTGAACCGTACACACAAGTTAGTGAGCCAACAATGAAAATCCCCAAAATACTTGCGGCACGTGTGAATTCTTTGGCATTCTCCGTCAAAACTGAAATCGCATTTGTGCCCAGCTTGTAGGACCAGTGCATTAAGTACCAACGAATGGCAAATTGTGCAATATTGAAGACAAGTAAGAAGATGAATGGCCCTGCGATGTTGCCATCAATTGCCATGTTTGATGTGATACCAGCTGTGATTGGCACTAACGTGAACCAGAAGAGGGCATCTCCGATACCGCCAAGAGGTCCCATGGCTGCCACACGAACCGCACGGATGGTTGGAATATCTGTTTTATTTTGCTCGAGCGAAAGAATAATCCCCATTACAAAAGTTACCAAGAATGGATGGGTATTAAAGAACTCCAAGTTATGACTCATGGATGCTGCTAAGTCATCTTTGTTATCTTTGTGAATTTTTTTCAGCCCTGGTAAGATACCATATAACCAGCCGGCTGCCTGCATTCTTTCATAGTTGAAAGAAGCTTGCAAGAATAAGGAACGCCAAACCATTTTATTTAATGTTTTTTTATCCAATGGTTCAGAGGGTGTTAAGTTTTGATAATTATCTGGAATGTTATATGCCATCTTCTTCACCTCCAAAATCACTTTGATTAGCTGTTGCTACTTTGAATTTTGCTTGAATTTGATAATCCCAGAAAGCGATTGCAAATCCGATAAATGCTAAGATAATGAGTGCTGGACCTGATAAGCTTGGGGCTGCCATGACGATTGTTGCCAAGCCGAAGCCCATGAAATAGAAGCCCCACATCTCTTTTGAAACCATTACTTTTAAGAGAATGGCAAAGCCGACATAGCGCATCATACCACCAGCAGCACCGAGACCGCCCATCAACCATTTTGGAATGGCATCAACAACTTGTTGACCAAACGTCGCACCGCCGATAAAGAATAATGTCACAACGAGACCAAATGCTGCACCAATTGCTGCCATAGCAAGATAGTTGATTTTGTCGATCCCTTTTGGATTCGCTTCATGTGCATAGCGATCTGCAATTGACATCACTGGTGACATCAAAGAGAAAAGTAACGTCACGGCATATTGACCTAACAGTGAGAATGGAATGGCTGTTGCAACTGCTACAGTTGGTTCCAATTTCAAGGTAATGGCAAGGACTGCTGCCATGATACCGCCAATAACGGCATTCGGTGGTTGAGCGCCTCCAACCGGCATGTTACCGATAGTCATTAACTGATATGTCCCACCGACAATCAGACCAGTTTGTAAGTCACCCAGAATCAAACCAACAACCATACCCGTAACAATCGGTTGATACAAAGATTCTAAGAAACTGAACTGATCGATTGCTGCAATGAATGTGATGAGAAAAATGAGTAAAATTTGTAAAATATTATAATCCATTTTCGTTCCCTCCTATACGATAGGTTTTAGAGTGTGTGATCACACCCCAGTATAGTCAATATAACCAAAAGTTAAAGTTAGAGACTAGCCACAAGATTTGACGATATAGCCGCAGTCTTGTTTTTAGAAAAAACCTTAACTAAACAACTTTTCAGAGTCCTCAGCCGCCGTTGTTGGTACTCGGCGAATTTCAAGTGCTACTCCTTTCTCTTTGAGTTCTCTAAACGCTGCAACATCTGTGTCGTCAACTGCGACCGTTGTTGCAACTTGTCGTTTGCCTTCAGCCATATGCATATTACCAATATTCAATTTTTTGATGGGCACACCCCCTCTTACCAATGTCAAGACATCTTCTGGATTTTCACAAATGATGAAAATCTTTTGGCGAGGTGCTGCCTTATGAATAATCTCAATCGTTTTTTCTAAAGTGAAATAACGTGTTTGGACACCTGCCGGTGCTGCCATATCCATTAAACCTTGACGCGTTTTGTCTCCAGCCACCTTGTCATTAGCGACTAAAATCAAATTGGCACCTAATGTCCCATTCCATTGCGTTGCAACTTGACCATGAATGAGACGATTGTCAATTCTTGTTAATAAAATATTAGGTTCACCCATCTTACTATCCTCCCAGATATATGCTAAATTGATTACACAATAATTTGTGAAATCGCGTAACGTGACACTTCCATAATGGCACCCGATTTAATTTCAATATCGACTGTCTCTTTTCCGACCGTTCTAATTACTCCAAAGATACCATTAGATAATTGCACTTTTTGACCCACAGCTAAGCCAGTATGTAAGTCTGCAAAATATTTCTTTTGCTTCTTCATTTTTGTCAAACTGAACAGGTAATAAATGATAATAAATATGACAATGAAGCCAATCAAGGTGATTGATGAGGCTAAGATTGATTCCCACATCATTAAATTCCTCCCTCTTCGTCGTCGACCGTTTGCATTTCAGACTCTTGTGGTAGCTGCGCATGGACTAAGCCGTTTTTCCCCGCCTCCAATGCCATCGCAATAAAATCAGCTAAGCTCTCAGCACCATATCGTAGCACCATCGATTCTAACAATATTGGCAAGTTAGCACCGGCAATGACTTCAACATCCTCAAACGCTTGTGCTTCAATCATCGCCGTCCGAAATGGTGTCCCACCTAATAAGTCTGAGAAAACGATGACACCTGAGCATTTTTGACGTAGCTCTGACATTGCCTGTCGCATATCTTCAGAAAACGTTTCCAAAGATTTTTCTTCTAAAAAGCACACAGTTTCAAAATTTTCTTGTTGTCCTGCAATCATTTCGAGTGCACCACTCAGTCCTGTTGCAAAAGACCCATGCCCCGTCAATATACATCCAATCATTTCATACTCCTCCTTTTCAAATCATCTAAAATCATTAAACACCCCGAGAAATTTATGGTTCTAAATCTAGTAAAGCGAGTTAATTTCCTTAACTGGTACCTACCACCATACATCTCACTTATATATTATCATGCTTTAATAACCTTGTCAATAGGTTTTAAGAAAAAAATAAAACGTTTTCATTTTTTTGAATCACTAGTGAACTCATTGCCTAAATGACTGGAAATGCGTGACCGATGACAACTGTCATATCTTTGACGCATCCCTAAGTATCAAAAAAACAGCCTCTCGACTGTTTCTTATCCGTTTCGTATCAATAATGCTTACAAATTCGCCCCAACATTTTCAAGCAAGTCAGCAATACCAGCTGGTTTTGTCCCACCAGCCATGGCCATATCTGGTTTACCACCTCCGCGACCATCAATAAATGGCGCGAGTGCTTTAACTAGATTACCTGCTTTAATAGCGCTAGATTGACTGGCAACTAATAGATTAGCTTTTTCGCCAATTTGAGCAACAAGCACCAAAACATCTGAGCTATTTTTTTGTTTCCAAATGTCCGCTAGGTTGCGCAAAGCACCTGCGTCTGTGGCTGTCACTTTGGCTGCGATAAAGCTTGTGCCGTTAGCCGTTTGCACATTTTGGAAGATTTCGCCAGACTGGGCTGAGGCGATTTTAGCTGATAGGCTTTCGACTTCTTTTTGAGCTGATTTGAGTTCAGCTTGCAAGTTTTCAACTTTCGCAACGGTTTGGCTGGCCTGTGGCGATTTGACCAAGGCTTGCACGTCTTTCAAAATCGCTTCTTGTGCTTTGAAGGCTTCAAAGGCTTGTTGACCTGTGACCGCCATGATACGACGTGTGCCAGAACCAATCCCCTCTTCTTTGACAATCTTGAATAGACCAATCTCGCTGGTGTTGGCAACGTGCGTCCCGCCACAAAGCTCAACTGAATAATCGCCAATCGTCACAACACGGACAACCTTACCATATTTTTCGCCGAAGAGCGCCATGGCACCCATTTCTTTAGCGGTCGCCACATCTGTCTCAACGGTCAAGACATCAATGGCGTTCCAGATTTCTTCATTAACTTGACGCTCGATTTCTGCCAATTCATCAACCGTCACAGCGGCGAAATGCGTGAAGTCAAAGCGTAAAAAGTCAACTTCATTGAGCGAACCAGCTTGTGTCGCATGCTCTCCTAAGATATTGTGCAAAGCCGCATGGAGCAAGTGTGTTGCTGTATGATTTTTGATGACACCATTGCGACGTTTTTGATCGATAGCAAGCGTGTAAATTTCGCCTTCAAAGAGTTCAGTCAAAATCTCAACCGTATGCAAAGGCTGACCGTTCGGCGCTTTCTGCACATCCGTCACGTTCGCGACCACCTCACCTGCGGCATCCAAAATCACACCGTGGTCAGCGACCTGACCACCCATTTCCGCGTAAAACGGCGTTTCGGAAAAGACCACTTGGGCTGTACCTTTAGCCGTTTTCACGCGCTGATCGTCTTGAACAATAGCAGTCAGTCTTGAAGCAAGCGTTTTTTCTGTATAAGAGAAAGTTGACGCATCCTCTAGGGCAGTCAGCACCTCAGACTGCTTGTTCATTGAGCCACCTTTAACGACTGCGGCACGCGCACGGTCTTGTTGGGCTTTCATAGCTGCTTCGAAACCAGCATGGTCAATGGTGAAACCAGCATCTTCTGCCAACTCCTCAGTCAATTCCACTGGAAAACCGTAAGTATCGTAGAGCTTGAAGATGTCAGCACCATCAAGCCGTGTTTGGTTTGCCGCTTTCAGTTTGCCGATAACATCGTCAAAGAGTTTGCTACCCGCATCAATCGTCCGTGCAAAAGTTTCCTCCTCACGTTTGACAATTTTTTCGATGAACTCGCGTTTTTCCAGAACTTCTGGATAGTAAGATTGCATGATGTCGCCAACGATTTTAACCAGTTTATACAAGAAAGTATCTGTAATGCCAAGTTTGCGACCGTGCATGACGGCACGACGCAGCAGACGACGCAAGACGTAACCACGGCCTTCGTTACCTGGCAAGGCGCCATCACCAATAGCAAATGAAAGTGAGCGAATATGGTCAGCGATGACTTTAAAGCTCATATTGTCCCCGTAAGGGTCATAAGTTTTACCAGACAATTGCTCAATTTGACGAATAATCGGCATGAACAAATCGGTCTCAAAGTTAGTATGCGCCCCTTGAATGACCGCAACCATCCGCTCAAGCCCCATGCCCGTATCAATATTTTTATGGGGTAATTCTTTGTACTCGCTACGTGGCACGCTTGGATCTGCGTTAAATTGGCTCAGCACAATGTTCCAGATTTCGATATACCGGTCATTTTCGATATCTTCGGCTAATAATTTAATGCCGACATTTTCAGGGTCGAAAGCTTCGCCACGGTCGAAGAAAATCTCAGTATCTGGACCACTTGGCCCAGCACCAATTTCCCAGAAGTTATCTTCGATTGGAATCAAGTGGTCAGGCGACACCCCAACTTCAAGCCAACGGTTATATGAATCTTGGTCGGCTGGATAGTAAGTCATGTAGAGTTTCTCGACTGGAAAGCCATACCACTCAGGACTTGTTAAGAGTTCAAAGCCCCATTCAATCGCCTCTTTACGGAAATAATCCCCGATTGAGAAGTTCCCAAGCATTTCAAACATGGTATGATGACGCGCCGTCTTCCCAACGTTTTCAATATCGTTGGTCCGAATCGCTTTTTGGGCGTTGGTAATCCGCGGATTTTCAGGAATTACTGAACCGTCAAAATATTTTTTAAGGGTGGCAACGCCTGAGTTAATCCAAAGCAAGGTTGGATCATTGACAGGAACCAAGCTAACAGAGGGCTCAATTGTATGTCCTTTAGACTTAAAGAAATCAAGGAACATTTGACGTACTTCTTGTGAGGTCATTTTTTTCATGTGAGGTTTATTTTCTTTCTATTTTTAATTGCTAGAGGAAGCCGATGAGGCTGCAGCTTGCTGTGCTTTAACGTAGTCAATGGCGATGACTAGAGAAATCACAGCATCCGCATACTGGTCATCATAGACATCAATATGATAAGTCGAATTGATTTTAAACCACTCTTGCGAAATTTGTGCCACCGGCACGCCATTATGCCGAAGTTCAAAGTCCATATCCCAGAAATTCCCCTGAACTTCTAGACCAAAATGTTCAATCCGATAACGCGGTTTAAACAAAGTCAACTCTTTGGCAATCCGAAAAACTGAGCCGTCTGCCAAGGTCACATCAAACTTGGGTAAAATCTGAAACATCACTTTCTTGATATGAGAGACCTGTGTCCCATCAGGCTTGCTAATGATAAACTGTTTCGGGATTTTCAGAAAGCTCCCTTGAACATAGTAAGCCAAGTTGCCAGCATTATCCTTGATTTTAAATTTGCCACCGAGTGACCAAAATTTTTGTTTGATTTGATACTGTACCATTTCGCTACCTCCTAAAACATGTGAAGTTTTTAACAATAAATCAAAAAACACTTCATCGTAAGCAAGGGGCGCTCAAACGCGGTACCACCCTCATTCACGATAAAGTATCGTCTCAACTTGTTTGATAGAGCAGGGAACTCTGCTATCAGCACTTCTCAAGTCTGACAGTTCTCACCACTGCTGTCTCTCTGTATCACTTGATTCTTTTATTTTGATTTAGATGATGATGAGCTTGTTACAGCTGCTTCATAAGAAGAAAAGATATTTGAAAACTCTTTTGGTTTCACTTTAACATTGTAGTCTTTCAAATAGTTTGCAATGATACCATTCACAAAGGTCGCATCATTTTGTTTATTTGTTGTGATGATGGCTTTGAGTTCTTTTTTATATGTCTTCCAGTCGGTGCCTTTATCAGCGTTCTTAACCATTTTCACGACATAAAAAGATTTTGTACCCGTTTGTGTATTACTGACTGCAATCGGCTCAGCAGATACTTCACCATCTTTTAACTTGAAGGCTGCCGTTTTAACTTCTGTTGGTATTTTCGCATTAGCCGAGTCGAATTTCATCTCTGCATTCTTCTCTTTAGCAGTTTTATCAAATGCAGCTGCATCATTTTTAGCGTCTTCCACTAATTTTTTAGCCGCATCTTCTGTTGTTTCTGACAAAACATAAGCATCAACTGTTGGATGGTAAGTCTCAAATGCTGCTTTGTATTCCGCATCTGTGAATTTGATTTTGCTTGTCACAACTTCTTTAAGTAAAAGTTGTGAGCGAATAGAAGTTTTATAAGAAGCTTCCGTATAGCCTGCTTGTTGTAAAGCGGCTGCAAAATTTGAACCATATGATGCTTTTTGGGTATCGAATTCTTGATTGACTGCTTTTTCAGAAACTTTCTTACCAAATTCTTTTTCAAAAATTTTATTGAACGTCATGTTTTGGAGCAAGGTCGCTGTTCCTGTTGCGGGATACGATTTCGCCTCTTTATAAAGATCCGACACACGAATCGTGTCACCTTTCATCGTCACGATGTCAGAGTTCGCACCATTTTGACCACACGCTGCAAGTGTCACAGCCGCAAATCCTGTGACTGCGACCAAACCAATTTTTTTAATATTCAAAATATTATTACCTTTCATATTCTGGTGTTCCTGTTTTGTTAAGGCGAAACCTCAACAACCTCCACCATTATACCACAAATTTTGATAGAAACCTTAAATTAACCTAAATCAATCTGCTCAGCATTTTTTCGAATCATCAGCAAACCATCGCCCAATGGGACAAGAGTAGCAGTCAAGTCTGGATGCGTCAGGGTTGCGTCAAATAAGAGATGCAAGCCACGATAAATGCCACGCTGATTACGCTTGACTTCTTCGATAGGTTTCGCCACATCGCCGCCTTGAAAGACATCATCGATCACGACAATACCGCCGACCGATAACCGCTTCAAAATCTCTGGTAAGAAAACGATATATTTCGACTTGGCAGAGTCCATAAAGGCAAAATCGTACCCATCTGGCAGACCAGCTAGCACATCAACAGCATCGCCCTCGATCACTTCGATTTGCTGCTTTTTATCATATTTGGCTACATTTTCACGCGCTAAAGCCGCCATCTCTGGATTGCGCTCAATGGTCGTGATTTTTGCGTCTGGTGAGGCTTGCGCCATCAAGAGTGCAGAAAAGCCAATCGCTGTCCCAACCTCTAGGATTCTCTTCGGTTGGAGTGCCTGTAACAAAAATTGAAAATGAACTACCGTTTCATGCGGGATAACCGGAATATTTTCAGCATGGGCAAAGGCTTCAACCTCTGCTAAAAAGCCAGTTAAAGCTTTCTGCTCGCCCCGCATCAAGGCAACGATTTCAGGCTTGACAACCGGTCTGCGCATATTATGATTGGAATATTCGTTATAACTCTTAACCATGTTTCGCCACCAATGTTTCTAATTCTGTCAATCGTTTTTCAAAAACTGCAAAAGCAGCGTTGAGATAATCGGCTGACGTCATATCAACACCCGCTTTGGCAATCACATCTAAGGGATAATCTGATGCCCCCGCACGCAAGTAAGTCAGATAATTTGCCTTATCTTGTGCTGTCCCATTGACAATCTTATCTGCCAAAGCTGACGCTGCAGCAAAGCCAGTCGCGTATTGGAAAACATAGTAATTATAGTAGAAATGCGGAATTCTAGCCCATTCATACTGGATTTCTGGATTGTCACTCGCCGTTAAACCATAGTATTTTTCATTCAACTCCGCATAAAGTTGGTTTAAGAACTCGCTGGTTAAGACAGTGCCTGCCGCATCCGCCTCATGAATGGCATGCTCAAACTCGGCGAACTGTGTTTGTCTAAACACAGTGCCTCTAAAGCCATCCAAGAAATGGTTGAGCACAGCGAACCGCGTCGCATCATCCTCAACGTCATGGAGCAAGGTTTCTGTGAGGATATTTTCATTCGTTGTCGAGGCAATTTCAGCGAGAAAAATGCTGTAATCTCCGTAGACATAGGGCTGGCTTTCGCGGGTGAAACTACTGTGCATGCTGTGCCCCATCTCGTGAACGAGTGTGAAAAGATTATCTAGGGTATCCTGCCAGTTGAGGAGCATGAAGGCGTTGGTGTCGTAAGAACCACCTGAATAAGCACCTGAACGTTTACCTTTATTTTCTTGAACATCAATCCAATTTTCTTTAAAGCTACGTTTAACTTTATTCAGGTAATCTGGTCCGAAAATGGCGAGGGTATCTTGCGTTTTTTCAACTGCTGCTTCATAGGTAAATTTATAATCTGTCGTGGATAAAGGGGCGTAGACATCATACATTTTCAGGTCATCAATTTTCAGAATGTCCGTGCGAAGTTTGATATAACGATGAAGCAACGGGAGATGATCATTGACCGCTTGAACTAGGGTATCATAAACAGTTTCTGGGATATGGTTGCTAGACAAGGCTGCTTCACGCGCTGAGTGATAATGGCGTGTTTTAGCTGTAAAATTATGAACTTTAACATTAGTTTGCAGGGTCTTGGCATAGGTATGCTGATATTGTTCATAGATACTATAAAGCGCTTGATAGGCTGCTTTTCTGACCTCACGGTTAGACGATTCCATGAAAGAAATATAATTCCCATGTGACAGCTGAACTTTCTGACCTTGCGCATCCCTAATCGTTGGAAAGATAATATCTGCATTATCTAAGATTTCAAAAGTCTCAGCACCTGCACCGAAAATTTCTGATGCCCCTGCTAATAGCGCTTCTTCTGCGCTTGATAAAACGTGCGCTTTTCTGTCAAATAACTGCTCAAAGAAGTGGCCATAGGTCTGTAATTTAGGTAGGTCAATAACAAATTGTGCAAAAATTTCTTGCGAAAGTGTCATAAATTCAGGTTCATAGAAAGCAAAAACTTCACTGAATTTAGCAGAGAGTGCTGTTACTTTCGCTTGATATTCTTGATAACGGCTAACTGTTGTGTCTTGGTCGTGTTTCATTGACGCATAGACATAGAGTTTTTCAACCCGCTGCATGAGTGCCAACTCTGTTTCAGTGACAGCTAATAAATTTTTAGCTGATTCTGTCAACGTACCCGCCAATGCTCTCGCATCTTCTAGCGCAGCTAAAACATCTGCGAGTTCAACCTCAAACACCTCATCTGTCGCGAAAATTGTGGTCAAGTCCCATTGATATTTTTCATCGATTGCTTCACGTTTTTTTACCATTTTAGCTCCTATTTACACCTGTATTTCTTTCTATTTTAGCATAAAATAGTAATAGATACACCCTATTAATCCTTAACAACTTGGGCATAAAATCCCGGCGGATAGACACGATCATGCTGAGGATACGCCAGAAAATGGTGGTAATAGACGTCGATATCTGCTGTAATTTGACAAAAGTCAGGCTTGATAACGCCTTCGAATTGGTGGGTTAAGATATTTAAGCCAATCGGATATAACTTGATGGGGAAATCTTTGATAGTCATCACATTTTGCCCATTTTGATAATACTTTTCTTGAATTTTTAACCATTTAGGGCTTTGATAATAGAGCTGACGCGCGATAAAGTTCGGTATATCTTGTGATAATTGAGGTGTTAATGTTGCTGATGTCGGCGCAAAAGGTGTTCTAAGTACTTGCAGTAAATTGCCCTCATCAAAAGGAAACTCGCGCTTTAAATAATGCAAGCGACCTGTCAAATCTTCATGGCATAAATACTTTAAGCGCAATTTTTCACGCGCCAAGTCCAGTTCCCAATCATAAAACCCAGCATTTTGCGAAAAATAGAGCAACTGTCGTTTGAGTGTCGTCAAATGCTGCCCTAGCCACAAATCCTTTCCCATGAGCCAGAGCACGGTGTAGCCATGTACCCGATAGGTTTCTGTCCGCTCTTTCAAGCGTTGAATAGACAAAGCACTGCACTGAATTTCGATAGCAATCGTCTCATTGACTAATAAGTCAGGCGTCTGCTGTAAGGCTGGTAAAAACTGTTCGATTTGGACACTTTCTGTCTGCTTGAACCAATGATATAAGCGTTTTTTCAAGGTCAAGTGTTGCAGACTTTCATTTTCTGAATAATGCTGACAAGTCGCCAAACTCACATGCGCAAAATGGGGTATTTTGACACGCCCATTTTTCAAACGTACCTGACTTTTACAGGCGGGACAGCGTAAAAACTGCCCTGCCAAGTTAGCAAGGTCAGGACTGGCAAGCTCTAATAAATTGACGATTTTTTCTGTTTCATTCAGTGCAACTAGCATGATAACCTCTCACTTTCTTATACGAAAAAAATCCGTGATTGCTCACAGATTTTTAAAATTAATTGCCTTGACATCTGTTTAACTTACTGCCAAGATTGGTACAGATTTTCCATAATCTTCACACCAGACAAGGTCATATCTGCTGTCATTTTAGGACTAAGGCGTGCTCCTGAAAGAATCAGCTCATTGACATGCTGGACTTCATCAACAAAATCACTCTCAAAGTCAGCATGGAGCTGGCGTTTGAAACCACCATCTAAAAATTGGACCGTTGCCGTTTTAGCCCGCCAAAATTCTGGAATGACGAGCTTACCTTTCGTCCCCTGAATGGTCATGACTTTATCTAAACCAACTTTGGTCGTTAAAAAGATGTTGACTAAGACACCGTTGTCAAGTTTTAACAGCACTTTGGCCTGCGTATCTGATGTACCATTTGCCATATCAGAGATGCCTGAATAATCCGTTATTGTCGCGTCAAAAATATATTGCAAGTAACTGAGGGCATAGGGCAGCATGAAATGCACCGTGCCGCCGCCAGCTTCCAGGTCGTTAAACCAACTAATGTGCTCTATGCTGGCATAGGCTGTCACGCTGTCGACGGCCAGAATGTCTCCGATTTCGTTAGATTGCACGACTTCTTTAACGAGCTGTGTGACAGGCAGGAAAACTGATTTTTGCGCTTCCATCAAAAACAAATTTCTTTCATGCGCAATCTTAAAAAGCGCCTCAGCTTCCGCTAAAGTCAGGGTAAACGGTTTTTCGAGCAAGACATGCTTCCCTGCTAACAAGGCTTGTTTGGCTTCCGGAAAATGACCTTTATTATAAGTCGCGATATAAATCACCTCCAGCTCTGGATCCGCATAAAGCTCAGTGTGGCTTCCGTAAGCTTTAGGAATGTTATGTTGCCTTGCAAATGTTTGTGCCGCTTCCAAGGTACGGCTTGAAACCGCAGCGACTTCCCCATTATCTGTTAGGCGCACACCTTCTATAAATCTGGGGGCAACTTGCGCTGTAGATACAATACCATATTTTACTTTTTTCATGCTTATATTGTATCATAAAAACATAAATATTATTAAAAAAGTTGTATTTTTTATAATTTCAAAAAACATCTGCTTTTGCAGATGCTGAATTAATTATAAATTTTAAATATGCTCAGAAACGAAGCGCAAAGTCTGCAGGCATGGTCGCAAGTGACGACACACTCACTATATCACCCGGTTGTGGTGCATGGATAAACTGGCCGTTTCCGAGATAAATCCCGACATGGTTACCACCGAAGAAAACGAGGAGATCCCCGACCTTAGCGTCATCAACTGAGATTTGCTGACCTACAGCCATCTGATTCCAAGTCATCCGACCGATTTCTTGCCCTAAAGCTTCACGATAGACATAAGAGGTAAAGCCAGAACAGTCAAAACCGTCAGGCGTTGTCCCACCATAAACGTAAGGCACACCTTGATAGCGATTAGCTGTTGCAACGAGTTTTTCTTCACGTGTTTTAACAGGTGCAGGTGGCGGAACGGTTGCTTTTTCAGCTTCATGGACTGTTTTTTTAACGGTTACTTGTTCTTTTTCGACCCTTTTATCATTCGCCAGTCCCATGAAGTAATCTAGGTTAGGTTTTGGTTGGTGTTGCGTTAAGTTATCTTGTAGGTTTAACTGATGCGCTGTTATCTCATCCGCTTTAGCCGATAGGCCAAATCCAGCTGATACGACCACAAAAGCTGTTAAGATGAGTTTGATTTTGTTATTTCTTTTTTTCAACATAAGTAGCATTGTACCACAAAAAAACGCCCCAAAAGGCGTTTTCATCATCTCTTAACTGACTTGTCAAATTGTCACCCACCTGACAAGCCTGTCATTAAATTGTCATGTTTAATCAGAATAAACCCGAAATGTGACCCGCATTGTCCACATCCATATTCAGCGCTGCTGGTTTCTTCGGCAAGCCCGGCATGGTCATAATATCCCCTGTCAATGCGACAATAAAGCCAGCACCAAGCTTGGGAACAAGTTCCCGAATGGTGATATCAAAGCCTTCAGGTGCGCCCAGTAAATTTTGGTCGTCTGAAAAACTATATTGGGTCTTAGCCATACAAATCGGTAGCTTGTCCCAGCCATTGCGTTCAAAGGTCGCGATTTGTGTTTGGGCTTTCTTGGTCAAAGTGACTGAAGCACCACCATAGATTTTGGTCACAATCGTTTCAATTTTTTCAGGAATTGAGGCTTCTAACTCATATAAGTAATGGAAATCAGACGATTTTTCAGTTGCTTTGACAACTTTTTCAGCCAGATCTAAACCGCCAGCCCCCCCTTTGGCCCAGACTTGTGTGAGTGAAAAATCAACATTTTTAGCCGTTAATAATTCCGAAAGAATGGCGATTTCTTCTGCCGTATCGGTCACAAATTCATTAATCGCAACGACTACCGGTAATCCATAGCCTTGGATATTGTCAATATGTCGATTGAGATTTGCAAATCCTGCTCGTAGTGCAGACGTATTTTCCGCTGCTAAATCAGCCTTCGCCACGCCACCATTCATTTTAAGCGCACGAACGGTTGCGACGATGACAACGGCATCTGGATGTTTAGGGAGTTCGCGTGTTTTGATGTCCAGGAATTTCTCGCCGCCGAGGTCAGCGCCAAATCCCGCCTCAGTGACCGTGAAATCAGCTGCTTTCAGAGCGGCTGTCGTCGCAAGCACGCTGTTACAGCCATGGGCGATATTGGCAAATGGCCCGCCATGAACAAAGGCTGGTGTCCCCTCAATCGTTTGCACGAGGTTAGGTTTGAGGGCGTCTTTGAGTAAAACGGTAATCGCCCCTTGAATTTCGAGGTCGCCAACGGTTACAGGCATGCGGTCATAGGTATAAGCCACAACGATTTTAGCCAGCCGTGCTTTGAGGTTCTCAATAGAGGTCGCGAGGCAAAAGACCGCCATGATTTCACTGGCAACGGTAATATCAAAGCCATCTTCACGTGGCACACCGTTCACGGGCGAGCCAAGTCCAGCAATAATCTGACGGAGTTCACGGTCGTTGAGGTCGACCACCCGCTTCCAAATGACACGGCGTGGGTCGATATTCAGGGCGTTGCCTTGGTGGATATGGTTATCTAAAAGCGCAGCGATGGCGTTATTAGCCGTCGTAATCGCATGCAAGTCGCCTGTAAAATGGAGGTTAATATCTTCCATCGGTAAAACTTGGGCATAGCCACCACCTGCAGCCCCACCCTTGATACCCATGACTGGGCCAAGAGACGGTTCACGCAAGGCAATCATGGCTTGGTGCCCGAGTTGTTTGAGTGCATCCCCTAAGCCAATCGTGACGGTTGACTTGCCTTCCCCTGCTGGGGTTGGATTGATGGCTGTCACCAGAATTAATTTACCATTGTCATTTTGTTGCAACTTATCGAGTGCCTCAAAGGTAATCTTAGCTTTATATTTGCCGTATTGTTCAATATCATCACTGGAAATACCAGCTTTTGTCGCAATGTCCGTAATGGCTGTCATAGGTGAAGCTTGAGCGATTTCAATATCAGATTTTACCACGATGCGTCTCCGTTTTCTTCATGATTACTTTACATTATATCAAAAAACACTCAGATTGCCTTTTTTTACTGATTTTTACTTATAATGTCGTCTCCAATGTTCGGCTTTTAGAATATTGCTGAATATCAAAAAAACATCCTATCCTTCTAACAACAGAATGTTTTAATTTGAATCACGTTCTTTCTATCTCTAAAGATGCTTATGATAATTTGTGCTTCATTGAGAAAGCGCCAATCTCTGTTTTTTCTTGCCCAGTTGCATTGACACTGTTCACTTGCATCTTGTAAACTGATGTTTTATCTAACTTACTCATGTCAAATGATAGCTCAAATGCCATCTTATCCCCTTGTGGCTGAGCGATAAAACTTGACGTGTCAACTTTAACACCATCTTTATAGATTTCCAATTCAGGCGCCTCGTCTTTCTTGAAAGCCGCCGTAAATTTGACAGTTGTTTGGAGCACATCACTATCAGCCTTGATATCTTCAATATTTTTCACCTGCATAATCTGAGGCTTAGCCGTATGGACTAACGGCTGATAGATAATATCAAAATGCCAATCTCCGTCATATTGTAGTGTTGTCGGCACTGTGGATGAGCTCCCTGCTTTTGATGGCTCAACTCCAGCTGGCTGATGTTCATCCCAAGCTAACTTTGAAATTTGAAGTGTCAAATTGGTATCATCTGATAGTTGGTCTGAATTGAAAGTAGCGCCAACTGTGCCATAAAAGGTGTTACCTTTAATTCGAAAAGTAGAGGTCATAAGACCTTTCTCAACTAAATTATTGGTCCTGTCATTAGACGAAAAAAGAGAGAATGAAATATCTTGATAGTTTGAACCGTTAGCAAGCTGCTTGTCTAACAAGGCTTTCAATCTGTCATCATCAAGCTTAAATTGATAGTTAAATAGCAATTTCTTTTTGGTAGCGACAAGTTTCGTCAGCTTAATTTCACGACCATTTTGCATACTTATCAAGTCAAGTTTATCTGATATTAATTTCTCTTTAACCCTTGTGATACTTTCAGATCTACTACGCCTAATTCCTTTTTTGAGACAGGTAACAAGTGACGTTTCATACGATACAACCAGTATAATCGCAAGAATGATGGTTAGAATAGTGAGTATTTTATATCTATTATATCTGTTGTCATCTTGCCTGATTTTTTGACTCATGGCTTCCCCTTTTGTTATTTAAACGTTTCTATATCATGCTAAAATTAGCTTAACACATTTGATTTTTCATGTCAAATACGTGAAATATAATAGCGTGTTGCCAATCACACCTATTGTTTTATAACAAGTATAATTCTAACACCATTATTTAAGTTGCATAAGCTATCCCTTATACAATCTACTATCAATTCATTCCCCCTTGTCCCACTTATTTGCTAGAATTACTGCTCGTAACGAATTGAAATAGAGCGCTATCTCGCTCTTTTAGTCATATACATAATAAGGCATCACTCTCTTTTCTTCATCCCATTTTTGTAATTTTTTTGTTTTTAATAAATAGTCCGGCAGCAACGCGATGCCTTGAGCGTTTTCCACACAATTGATGATATTTTCAAATGAATCAAGTTCAATTATTTTTTGCGTATCAGAAAATTCGTTTAGTGTCTTTTCTCTGAAAGGACACGTTTTGTCACAATTAACAAAAAATTGATGATTTTCAGGATGCCCCTTACCATCAGAGGAAAGATAGAAAGCTGACAGGACTTTTTTAGTTTCTTTAAACCCTCTCAAATTAACAATCTTTTGAAAACTATAAATAGCATCATACTTATTTTTAACCGCCTCTATCGGAATATCTCTCATTTTTTTGATGCTCACACTATCCCTACCAATATCAATTGATTGCTCTTGATTAAGGTCATAGTTTAGAAGTAATTCAGAGATCAAAATCGACTTTCCTTGGCTCTCAAATGCTTTTTGCAGTATTTCTAAATTCTGAAGCGTCTCTTTGGCAAAATAATATAATTTATCACCATTCTGAGTTGGCACAATTCCGTTATATTTTCTGATGAAAAGAAGCGTTCCCATCTCACTTTCCAATTTTTTCAATCGAGCAGTTAAATTGGATTGGGCATAGCCTAGATTTACTGCACTTTGATTCAGAGACCCAGTCTCGTAGATACCGATAAAAATATTTAAATCATTAAAATTCATCTTCTCTCCCTCTACCTATCATTTTTTATTATAAGTATATCACGATTTGGTATTATCCAAAATCTGGCTAATCTTTTATAATAAGAGTATCAAACAAAAGGAGAACACTCATGCAAGCAATGCGATATGACATCATTTTACCAACTGATTATGATATGACGATTATTAGGGAACGGGTAAAGAAAACAGGACACCTAATGGATGGCTTCCCAGACCTTTTATTTAAACTTTTCCTGATTTCAGAGAAGAAGAACGGCGAGCACTCTAATAGTTATAGTCCACTTTATGTTTGGAAAAATTCTGACGGGATGTCTCACTTCATCTTTGATGGCTTTTTTGATAATATTTTAACCTCATTTGCTTGGCAACAGATTGAAATTGGTGTGACTTCAACGATTGCCTTAGGTGACGATTTTCTTCAGAGTCAATTTGTAACCGAGGAAGTAGAAGAGATTCCACCTACTGACTCTTTAAAAACGTTTGAGATTCACGAAAAATCAACAGAAAATGAAACTGGAAAATTGGTCATCTATAATCCCGATAAATGGCGAAAAGTGATTTTTACATTTTATCTAACCAAGCCCCAGACTAAGCATAGATGTTTTGAGATTTTACACCTTTCAAGAGGATAATCTTGCGCCAATCTTCCCTCCTACAATCATCGGGAAGAGACAAGACTAGTATCCGTTTCCCCTCCGTGAAATCCAACGCTTATTGCCCAACTCCACGGCTTTCACTTTTGGAAAGCCGTTTTTATACCCTATTTATATTCCTTCAAATTTTAGCCAACAAAAAAACAACCACAGAACCCTGTGGTTGTCATATTCAAGACGTTGAATTATTTAACAGCGTCTTTCAACATAATGATTTTAGTATTTTAACGAGGTCTTTAAAAATCTCACTGTTGTCACGTTTCCTGACTTTTATACCAATGTATTTTTACGCAGTATCTCGGTGTTTCTCGTGTTTTCTGCCATATATAAGCCATATGACCATGGGGCTTTTTTGGAATACAGTAAAACACAGTAGCTACTATAATTTACTGTATGTTAAATTTTTACAAGAAAATCATCATTTTCGGCTTTTCCTGTACTTCGACCAATCGCCACAAAGCGAGTTAGACCACTTGACGATGTATACCGTCCCCAAACGTAGCCATTGGCTACTGTGTACCAGCTATCCAAGTTGACAGTCTGTCCTTTGGTATACGTAGCAACTTTTTCAGCTGAGGTGGTAGGTGCGCTCCGAACATTGAGCACATCCGCAGCCACACGATAAGTACCTGCGAACGTCTGCGATTTCGTCTGACTTGACGTCTTGTCAGTCCCCCCTTGAAATCGCCAAATACCCACTAAGCCGTCCTTGCTGTAAGCTCGGTTTGTCTCTACAACATACATTTTGTTATTATAGTTTTGCTCAAGGCAATGCATGGTAGTCATGGTAGCGTCAAGCACAACGCCTGTATGACCGTAAGGATGCACACTTGCCCAACTCTCCACGAAAATATCACCGCCTTGTGGCACAAAGTCAGCAGTATTGCGAATCCAAAGCCACTTACCGTGAGTAACCGTGTAGGGCATATCAATGGCGTTGCCAGTGAACCGTGTACCGTCTGCGTCCATAGCCACACGATTCGAGAAGTCTACACACTGAGCACCGTATGCGCCATCAACATCCACTGACTTGCCCAAATACTTTTTGGCGATTTCTATAATTTGATTATTTGTCATCTTTCATGCCTCCTTTTTTAAATGCACTTGCAACTAAATCAATCGCAAGTAGCGTGAGTGTGAGCGACGTTGTGATGAGGATGATGAGTTCAATCATCGGTCAAATCTTTCCAGTCGACCTTGCCATCATCGTTTTTGTCATAGATATTTTTGGCGATAATTGTGGCCAGTCCAAGCGCGGCGGTTAGTGCTGCAACAATTGTAGTCGCTTTTTCAAAATCCAAAGAACTTAAAAAGGTGATTAAAATTGGTAAGCCACCAAGTACAAGATTTTTTAGTGCATCATATGTTTTATTGCTCATTTTCTTCTCCTTTTACTGTGCTATCCTTATGCTTGTTAAGTTCAGCATCGAGTTTTTTCTCCAGACTGACAGGAATCGGTACACCTAAACGT
This sequence comes from Pseudolactococcus reticulitermitis, assembly GCF_002260845.1. Lineage (GTDB taxonomy): Bacteria > Bacillota > Bacilli > Lactobacillales > Streptococcaceae > Pseudolactococcus > Pseudolactococcus reticulitermitis. The sequence continues at coordinate 359,362 of NZ_BEDT01000001.1, forward strand.
TTTAAATTTTTTATAATGCTTGTTCCGTAAGAGAAAATCAAAAACATCTCTAAGCTGTCCAAAACAATTTGATAGCCAAATTTGTTCGAAAAATATTCGCTGATTAAAAGCACAACACAGATTGCGAAATGCTCAACCGCCCCTCGTCTGGCTTTTTTGCTTTCGAAAATACACAGAGCCCAGGCTTTTGCAAACCCCAGAAAGACATCGCATAAGATGACAACTAAGGTTGCTGTTGCTAGCGTACTAATCATTAATCACCTCTTCTACTTCTGTAGGTACCGTCTCTGACGTATAGCTTGAACGTGTCACTTGTGCTTGCTTGTAAACCGCAGAGATGAACGCATTGATATCGCTTTTGACCTCAGCCGATACCTTATTGTCTGTTCCGAAAATAGCTGCCGAAGTATTGCCAGAAATTGAAAAATTAAATTTGCCGTTGGTTTCAATACTTGCTGAAAAATATGCAGCCGTCGCCCCGTTGATAGTTGATGATGAGTTGAGTGTGCCTTGCGATGTAATTTTGTTAAGTGCCATGTTAAATTTCTCCTTCTAGTTTGTCCATGATTAAGTCATAAGTACTAGCATCTTGCCCTGACAGCTTGATATCTAGCTTTTCAAGTTTTCCGACCAGATATTTGACATTATCTTTGAGCTCATCAAGATTAATCTTAACCTCTTCATCTACCAGTTTGTTATGCTCTGCCAAACATTCCTGTAACTTATCTGGTGCGATTTTATAGCTAGTCTCATCTACCTTGATGAGTTCACCATTATCGTCACGTTCTCCATAGACGTCAAAAATGCTTTGTTCATCTTCGGCGTACTCATCATGTTTTGACATAAATTTTGTGACTAACTTTGAGCGAATACGACTGGATTTAGGTGCGAGTTCTAAGTCCGACAAAAAATTGATTACAGATGCAAGTTCCTTGTTTTTAATTGTTAACATTTCCATCTCCTTTTATTTCCTTTATAGTTTCCTGTAAATAATCAATTTGATTATTTAACCTGCCAATTTGATTATTGAGCTCGTCAATCACTATATTTTGCATTCTTTGTACAAGTGAGAAAACTTCAGGTTCTTCAGCTACCAGTTCCATCTTTTCTATTTCAAGAATTCTTGTTTTATTTTCATCAGACATTCCACGTTCCCCCTTGTAAAATGGTTTTTACATCATAAGCAGAATTATTGTAGATCAAATATAAACCGCCACCACCTATCCATATGCCATTCGAGATGTTAGCTGCGCCAAAAAACATACCTGCCTTACCACTTATTGTCATACTTGAAAATATATTAGTGATGCCAGCACCGTCTGACGAAGTTGGATGAATACTATTGACCCATAAAGCACCTGCCACGTGCAAGTCGTTATTGACGTAGAAACTTCCGTTTGTTCCCAAAACTCCTTTGTTCAGAAGTGTATCATTCCAACCATTAAGATTTTGATTTATTGTAGCGTTACCAAATGCACCGTAAAAATCAATTTTACAATCACCAGCTGTGATTTTAATGTATTTACCTCCAGTTGAAGAGTTAAGGCTCGTGCCTGTGATTGTACCACCATTTATCCTATTGGCACTCATTGTTCCTGCTGTTATCATGTCAGCAGTAATTGCACCTGATTTGATTTCGCTTGCTGTAATAGTATTCGCTGCAATTTTATCAGCCGTAATTGACCTAGCTGCAATCCGTGCTGCTGCAAGCGTACCTGTTGTAATATTCGCAGCGTTAAGGTTGATGACATTAACACCACTGGCATTAATCGTACCTGATGTCAATGTGCCAACATTTGCGGATATCGCTGATAAGGTAGATACACTGAGGTGTGTCGCTGTTATTGTTCCAGCTGCAATCCGTGCTGCATTAAGGGTTCCTGTCGTAATCTTTGCAGCATCCAAACTGGCGATTTTTGCACTCGCAATTACGGCATCTGCAATAGTCGTCTGGCCTGTAATCTGCACTTTGTTTCCTGCAATCAAAATGCTTTCTGGTGAAATATTGATTTGGTTAATCAAATCGCCTTTTCCTACTCGTAGATTGATCAAATCTTTTGTCATGAGAAGTGCCGAATACAAGGTCATTTTATTGGCATAATTCTCACGTACACTCGTTAGATAGATGTTTCCTTGAAAGGCATCTGGTGTAAGACTTGTTGAGGCTCTCACGCGCATCTTCACGCAATTTACTGGGACAGTAATGGCACTACTCGAAGATGTATAATTTATTTGGTACATCGAGTTAGCATCAGTTGGGTTGAGCGTAAATGGCGTGACATCGTTATTATAAATACCAGTATAGTTTCCGTTTTTGATAGAAAAGAAAGCTAGATAAACACTGTCTCCACTAATGCCATTTTTTTGAAAATCCGTTAATTCCCATTCGTGAACAAGAATTGAACTAGAGGTTACATTACCAAGCTGAATCCAAGCTCCTCCAGAGAATAACCAAACAGTATTATCGCTTGTATCTTTTCTTCCGGACCAGGTGATTTTCGTTGGTGCCTCTTTTCCTTCAAGGGGGATCTTGTAAATAACTAGATAATCGCCTGAACTTGTATAGGGATTTGTCGTAACTGTACCCGTTATACTCAAGTTTTCAACTGATTTATTTAAAAGATAGTCAGCAATCGTACTATTTAAATAGGTTCCAGCTGTTAATATTTGCACATACTGCTTAGCTATTGGTACGTAATCAACATAAGGCATCCCATAACTGTAAAAGTGATACGTCATCGTAAATGCACTTCCATCAGTAAGTTGGGAGATATATTTCTCACCAGCCGTTACGTTGATGAAATCTGAACGCAAACTGGAGGTTGCTGAAATTTCTGAACCATCACTTGTGTTCAAACTTCCTAGCTGCCATTGTTTGACTTTAAAAGGAACCCCAATACTGTCATGCGTTTCACTAACAGATAACCTCAATGCATCTGTTGTAGCGGTCAATTTGACCACATTACTGATATTTGATAAATTAACGTAGCCATTTGTTATGTCACTTTGTAGAAGATAACAATTCACTTCCGTTGGTGAAATCGTTACTTGAAACCTTAAGCGAACATAGCGAACATTTGTGGGAATCGCAATCGGTGAATTGGCATTATAATTTACGTAATTGTTTAACGTTTTATCCGCTTTATAGTAGAAAATATAAGCTTGTCCATATTGCCCAGTCGCACTTAGCCCCTCAAAGGTTTGTAGGAGATATTTCTTATCTGCAACCACATCTAAGAATCCACTACGAACATAACTCGTACTGGTTGCATCTTGACCATTAGATGTGTTGATTGAGCCTTGTTGCCACTCTGTTTGAACAAAACTTGCACCACCTAAATCATTGATAGCTTTGTTTTGCTTGCTCAGCAACAGGTTGAAACTTTCTGTACTCTGCGTAATCGTGTTTTCAGCAATCGTTACCCTTCCTGTCAAAGTGTCAACAGTCGTTTGGTTAGCTTTGCTTGAAATTTGCCCAGCTTGAATGGCCAGAGTACTTTCAGCAGTCGTTACTCGTGACCCTAAATTGGTTACATTACTTGCACTTAACTCAATAGCTGTTGCATGTTGGCTAACTGTGGTTTGCAAGCTGTCCGTCATTGTTTTCGCTTGAAATGCTGTTATCAACGATTGATTTAACCCATCAGCCAAAACTGGCGTTGACATATTTGTTGAGTTATCCGATAGTGTCATGACAACTCTTGTCCAGTAGTACTTACCACTTGACCAAGTTGGCACAGAAGTTCCCCACGCGCCACCAGATTGGGTAGTATTTGAGGTTGACAGATAGATTTGGTCTTGGACTTTGGTGATAGTCGGTGCATTGGCACCGGGCGTACCATTTTCGCCTTGTTTGGACACTGAGTAACTTGTCGTTGTGGTACCATCTTGTAAAGTAAAGACAGTCCTCGTCCAAAGATACTGACTTGTCGGCACACTCGGGATAGATGTTATCCATGTGCCAGATGGAACCGTTGTCCCACTTAATCCAACTTGATAAGTCACAATAGAACTTTTGACAGATTTTGCATACGCATTTTGTGCCTGTAGTAAAGCATCGTCAATATTAGCGAGCGCACTTTCCGCTTTGCTAACTGCATCGTTAGCTTGTGTTACAGCTGAACTGACATCGCCCTGAACGCTTTCAAGCTGTGACAGAGCATTACTCATAGCTGTGTTATTTTCAGCTAGCGCCACGCCCAGTTCAGTTTTAGTATCATCAAGTTCTTTCTGTAGCTTTTTCTCAAACTCTTCTTGACTTTGTTCGCTGATTACTAGCTCCCAGGTCAAAATACTATTGAGCATTTTAAGCTGCCACATCTCAGTCTTATCACCGTCTTTTTTGAACCATAAGTCGCCCTCGCGGCTCAATGGCGTAATAGATGGCTCATCTTCGCCGTAGTAATTCGTATTTTTGCCATTAGCACTATTCAAGGCGTCTGTTGACTTAGTCAGCGCATCATTAACATCATTTTTTAGACGATTAATCAGTGATGGTGGGTTAGCAATCGTGTCATTACCTGCTTCGGTGCTTGCACTACTCTGACCGCGCAATCCGCCATTAAACGTTAGTTCATAGGTCAGATTAGGTACAAAGTGTTTAGTGCCTTCGATATCATAGACAGAGAGCACGTCTCCCGCTTCGATAGCTGGATTACCACGCCAATTGAGTTCAAAAGGATAAAAAGCAATATTTTTAACCTTTTCAAACATACCATTTAGCAGATTTTGAGTAACCCAAGGATTGGTAACATCTAAGACATTCCCTTTCTTACCGCCTGCTGTGATAACTGCTTGAGTAGAACCGTTGGAAACTTTGGCACTCAGACCATGTACGCTGAATTTCTTACCTTGGATTTCCAAGCCTTTCAAAAAATACTCGTCGGGTCTGATTTCAAAAACACTTGAATTGTTGATACTCTCGTTCCAAGCACTGCCTGAAATTGGCAAACGTCGAATTTCAAGCGCACCATTACGATTGATTTTAATGTAGCCACTAACAAGACCCGCGACAAACCCTAAAACCTCACGGTTAGTGTATTTGCCCGTTAGTTTAGGCAATCGAAATTCGCTGATACCGTCTAATTCATTCAGCAGATTAGCATTTGCAATAGCTACGCCATACTTATTAGCTATCTCAGCCATAATGTTGTAAGCACTGGCTGGATAGTTTAAGCTTGATGAATATGGGTCAGCCATGAATGAGAGAATATCATAAGCTTCAAATTTTGTGCTATGGTCGTTCTTGCTGACCAGCACATTTGGATAGATTTTGAAGTGTCCTAGCGATACATATTCATCATTGAAACCCATCTCAATGACCACATCGTCTAATTGACGGAGTGTTGTGATTATTTTTGGAAACTCCACCGTGACTGAATCAGACACGACAGACCCAATCTGGAAATTTTCCTCTACAATGCTACCTGATTGGACTGTCACGCTTGTCAAATCTTTATTGGTATAAGTTACCCCATTGACAATTACACGCGCCTGTGGCGTTCTGTTGAGCGCCTTGGCTGCCTCTAAAAAGGCAGCTGATGTTGTAATCATAAAATCCTACCTTTCTATGCAATCAAAGCCCAAATCTCTGATGGCGTATGCGTTAAACTCAGGATGCCACGAATAGTGCCCCATTGATCTGTCGCCCGCATAAAATGTCTTGGTCACATCACCATTGGTCAATGGATCAGGATAAGTGACTGTGAAAAAATCACCGTTACTGGCATCCAAAATCACCTTACTTTGCGCTTGAGATAATTGTGGCCACTTGATACTGAGTTTTGTTTTGTTTTTAACGATGATGTCACGTATCATTGTGCCGTTGGCATTTCGACCAGATGTGTCCGCATCAATGTCCGAGTACGTGACGTCAAATGTCTGAGGTGTGGCAACTGCCACGCCATTTATTTTAAAAGTCATTCAGTTACCTTTCTAAATTGATATAAAGCTTTGGCCAGTCTGACGCTCATACTTCTTGATCTCGCTAGCCAATATCTTGATTAGTCGATTGCCACCAATGTTGATGATGATATCTCCGTTGCCGTCTTGTTTAGCACCGCCATTTAAGATGGCATTCAAGATTAGTTTCAGGAGACTTACTGTCTCATCATTGCCGTTATTAAGATTGCCAATTTTGCCTGGTGTACCAATTTTTGATGCGGAAAAGAGATCCGGCATCATCAATTGAGTACCTTCAGCAAAATGTGGAATTTTATCCGCTGCCATGACTTGTGTCCCTTTCGGTAAGTCTACAAGCATGTTCTGAATATTTGGAAACATTTTCCAAGACCCATTTGGCGTTTTGTAGGCCTCGCGCCATAGATTAGATTTAGCATCATTGACGACTGCTAGACCTCCGCCGTGATTTTGGGTGCCTTTTGCATAGAAACTCAATGATGGGATCTCACCTTTCATCAGATCCCCAATGCTCCACCCAGATGGATTTATATGAAATTGCGGAATGTGGATATCTGGAAACTTCAAGTCAATATTGAACAATCCTTTGATGCTTTCAATGATGCCACTGATTGCATTTTTGGCATTTTCGATCGGGTTGGTCATAAACGAGGTAAAACTGTTCCATGTGCTTTGAATGCTACTGCCAATGGAGCCCATGATGCTAGATGAAGTACTTTGAATACCGCTCCAAGCACCAGAAACAGCACCAGAAATGCCGCTCCAAGCGCCTGACGTCTTCTCTTTGATATTTTGCCAGCCAGTCGAAGCTTTTTCTTTGACGTTTTCTATTGCACCTGAGGTTTTCTCTTTTATGGAATCCCAAGCGCCTGAAATGCCGCTCTTGATACCGTCCCAAGCATTTGAAGTGGCCTCTTTAGCTTTGTCCCAACCATCAGAGATAGTTGTCTTAGCAGTCTCAAGCGCAGTACTAACAGTGGACGTGATACCGTCCCAAACGCCAGAGAAGAATTCTGTAATACCATTCCAAATCTCAGATGTCTTATCTGAAATCGCAGTCCAAGCATCAGAGGCAGCTGTTTTGATACCTTCCCAGATTTCCCCGAACCAAGTAGCAAAGCCGTCTATAATCTCTTTCGCACCGTCAATGATTTTGCCCCAATTGAACCAATCAGCAAAACCACTGAGCAACTCCCCAACCACACTTAGGATCTCCCCTAAGAAGCTAAAAGTACCAGATAAGTCTTTGATACCTTGAACAGCTACGCCAACGATTAAGCTAACGACTGGCTCAATGAACTTCCAGACTAATTTCAGTGCGCCACCAACTACCTTCAGCGCACCACCTAACAGATTGAAGATTGCTGGCAAACCTGCTTCAATTAAGACTTTAACGATGGGTTGTACAACTTTTTCGTAAATGCCCATGAGTACTGTTCCAATACCTGACAATACGCCATTAAGGCCACTGACAAGGTTTGAAATCCCCTCTAGCATAGGTTGCCAGTTCAATGTCTTGGCAAAATCAGCAGATGACTTGGCTAATTGAGCGAAGAAACCTATGATAGTCTGCACTGTTTTAAGGATATTTTTCATCAATTTATCGCCTGTGCCGTTTTCTTGCCAAGCTTTCTTGATATTGGTAGTTAGTGCTGTGTAAAAGTTGTTGACATCCTTGACAATATTTAAGATATCAGTCATGATCTGCTTGCCAGTGCCGTCATTCCATGCCTTGCTAAAGGATTTTTTCACTTCATGCAGCAATTCTAAAACAGAATTTAGCGCATCAAATGCCGACTGGATGACACTCACACCAAGTCCGTTATCATTCCACGCATCACGGAAAGCCTGACCAACATCAGAAATGATATCCATGATGTCTGCTAAACCTTGGAATATATTTTCAAAGAGTTTTTGACCAGAACCATTTTCCCAGACTTTCATGAAGTCTCGTCCAATGTCAGAGAAGATACCTGTAAGCGTGCTGAACAGACGTTTTGCAGATGCTATGACCGTGCCACCCATAGTGTCCCAAGCTGCTGCAATCGGTGCCCACAGGCGTTTTGCGATACTCTTGACATCCTCTAAGAGGTCAAGCATCCACTTAGGAGTCGTGTAAGTCCCAGTGGCCTTGTCGAAGTCGATGCCACCGGGTGCGCCACCGCCAGAATCATCATCGGACTTATCGTCTAGACCGATGCGATTAATTTGGTCAAAGCCCATCAGTGAGCGTTTAAGCTCGTCTGCTTTGTCTTTGGCTTTACCAGCTGCAGAACCCGTGTCATTCATGGCTTGCACTTGACCATATAGACCACTCGCACCTTGTTTAGCAGCATCGTATGTTGTACCGAAAACTGTTGCGATGAATGAGGCGAACTGTCCTGTAAAGGTAGCTAATGCACTCATTAAGACATTGATGGCGGGTAAGATAGCTGTATAAATCGGATAAAAAGCCGTGTAAAGATTGGCCTGAACCTGATTAAGACTGGCAGAAAATTGTCCATTAGCTTTTAAAGCACTCCAAACACTGCCAACTAGTGACATGATAGCCTTGCTTAGTAGTTGGTATACAACCAAAGCAGGCAACATTGACCGCAGTGACTGCGCCCATGCTGAGTGACCACGCCCCAGACTATTTTGAGCTTTATTAGCACCGCTGATCTTGCTTTTCAGATTCGCAAAAGAGCTACCGAGTCTACCAATGCCACCTTTGGCCAAGTTAGCACCTCTTTGTAGTACGCCCATAGATTTAGAGCCTATGCCGCCCATCGCAGATATCTTGCTACTGGCAGAGCTTGCCGACCCTTTTAGTTGAGACTGCGCCCGAGAGAGTAACATCGTTCTTTTCGTAGCATTATCAATCGACTTTGCGTTGATGTTTCCACGGAATCGGCTGCCCTCATCAGGCTTGACAATTGCGCCACCTTTTTGCTTCACACGACTGGCCAGATTGCCATTGACATTGCCAATCTGTGCTGACCTGAATGCCTTTAGTTTAGTCTCTGACGCTTCAATCTTGTCATAGTATTTATCCATAGAGTGTGTCGCACGATCCCACGCCTTTGATAGCTGCAAGACTTGTTTCTGCGCCTTAGCTTTACCTTCACGCCCCAGATCACGCGCATCGGCGTTTAATTTTTCAGTTGGGTCGCCTTTGGGGCTCATCTTAGCGTGTGCCATACCGGGATGTTTTTGTAAAAGTTTCAAAGATTTTTCAGCTTGGTTATAGTGGTACTGCGCTTCTTTCACATCTTTCTTGATTTTGTCAATGTTTGTCTTAACCGATTTCTGAGACTTTTTGACGTTCTCGACCATGCCACCCATCGGATTGAGCTTTTTGGCATCGCTATTACTTGCCACGCCTTTTACCATTTGCGCAAACTCTTTTTTCATCTTTTGCATTTGACCAATGGCTTTTTCAATCTTAAAATCAAAAGTCATCTCGATACCGTCAATTTTGATTGTCATGTTCTGTTTCCTCCTTTCGTTTCATTGTTGTGTTGATAGCGTTGAAATACGCCATGAAATTCACTTCATCCTGTGTGATTTTGCTATCTGTTGGAGCTTCTAGCTGCTTAGTGTCGTCCTCAGTATCCAAGGCGTACACCTCACTAAAAGCTGGCATTTTTTGTGGATCGTGGAAAGCGAAAGCGATGAGCTTAGCCAAGCTATAATTCATCGTGGCATCGACTTGGAACTCCTCGCCTTTGGCTGATTGATTAGCTTTGAGTTGTACGACTAGCTCGTCATATGTCAGTCCCCAGTAGTCCTTGGCAGAAACGCCCTGTTGCACGGCTAGTGGGTACATATCATCTAGCAAGTCACTGAACGTGTCATAAACTTTACCCTCTAGTTCAGCTCCACTACCTTGTCGCTGTCCGCGTCGTCCTGTGAATCGTCCGTCGTCTTCCCGAAAAAACCTGAATCACTCAGAAGTTCCACAAGTTTTTCATAGATTTCAATCGTTGTGCCACCTTTACCCAAGTGCGCCTCAACGGCTTTCAGAATTTTAGCTTCTGAGACACCTGACGTCTTACAAGCAGCAGACAGAATAATAATCATCTCTCCAAGTGGTGGGATGTTGACTGATTCATCATCAATTTGAGTACCTAAGACCGCATTAAAGATAGATTTCTTCAGGCGTTTTTCTACTTGCACATAATCTGAGCCCTCAAGGCGTGCATCAAACTCAAGATTAGCGATTTTAATTTGTGTTGTTTTCATGTTTTCTCCTAAAAAAATAGCGTGCGAGAGATTGCACGCTATTCGTTAAATATTTTAAATTAAGCTGCTCCAGTAAAAGTCAACGCACTTGAAACTGTGATAACTAAGTTCCACTTAATAGCACCGTTAACCGCAGCTTCTTGTGAGTTGACAGTCGCTTTTCCTTGAAATGTGAACGAATGCCCTGACGGGAATGACACTTTCCAATGTTTATTGGTTCCTTCAATTGCCTTTAAGGCCGTGATGTTCCCCTTTTGGTCAAACAGTGAGAAGGTCAACTGGTCCTGTGATTTAACACCGTCAATATTGACACGACTACCATTTGACAGATTAGTCACATCAATCTGTTCTGGTGTACCGCCAAGCGCTGGCACTTGATCAATACCTGCAACACTGGTAAAAGGTCCCGTGGCAGTTGCCCCATAACCTAGTGTAGTGCCGATGGTCGAAAAACCTACCTCATCGGCAAATAATTTAAATTGAAATTGATTCATTTCTACTCCTTTTTCTAAATTAAGTATAGACAAGATGTAAAATATTGTCATAAGTTCCTGTAACCTCAACGATTGAGCGCTTGAAGTCAGCTAAATTACTATCTCGTGCAGTCGCTTTAAAACGGACTGCTTGAAACATTTGGACAACTGCTTCCACCTCGTGTGTGATTGAGCCTTTATGACTGTCTCCCAAAATTTCGATGGTGATTGTCCAGTTGGTGTGGATTTCTGTGCCTTGGTCAATGAAGCTAGGTCGGTGCGTTGTCTGATAGACTGCTATTGGCTTAGCTTTGACCTTTTCCTTTGCCGTCACGACGTCGTTGGGAAAGTCCGGAGAGATCTCCGAGAACATACCCAAATCCGTCAGCATGGCCACAATATCCGTTTTTAGATTTCTGATACTCATTGCAGTCCTTTCAGTGCTTGATTGACACTACGCTCCACAATTCCTTCAGCATCTTTCGACACTGTTTGAAATGCTGGATACATCCACGGTCTAGCCGGCTGACCACGGGTCATGAAAAATTCTTTATCGCCAAGCGTGATTTTTGGAATGCCATAGACCGCCTCAAGATCCACGTCTACTTGGTCAACGGGGATAAACCACCGCGTTTGCGTATAGACTGGATGAACCTCTGGCGATATACCGGCATGATGTGCCTCGCCAACTGGACCCGTACCAAATTCCCGATACATCCCAACGTCGGAATCATTCCAATAGCGACCTTGAATGGTGCCATCGGAATCATCTGTTGACTTGTGATTGTACCGATTGATTTCGCCACTGCCGTATTTGACGTTGCCTAGATTATTGACCACCTCCGCATCTACCCGCTCTAGGAGTTCGTTACTGGCATTGGTAAGTCCTGTTTTAAGCGCTAGCTCAATACCAGTAAATGCTTGCATCGCTTGCGCCATGCCCTCGACTTTTATAGTAACCATGTGATCACATCCTTTTGATTAAGACCTTGGTATAATCTGGATATTTATCAATGCTTAAGACTGTGTGACTAGGTTTGGATCGTCCCGTTATGCTAATACCCCACCCCTCATGAGTATCCTCCCGAAAGAAATGAACATCTTCAAGGATTTGCTTAACCTGAGATAAGTCAGTGCCGTACTGCGACACGTCAAACTTGCTATTGACAGGCTGCACAATAGCTTGCAGGATTGCTGTCACTGACCATGACGTGACTTGATTTCCCTCGTCGTCTTTCGAAAAGGTCGGCTTAAATACCCAGACAGGTTGCAAAAACTTTTTAGAAAGCTGCATGTCAAAACCTCACAGCCTTCTGCGTCGGTTGAACCTTGACATATTTCTTGAGGGCTGCTCTGATCTCGTCAGGGATGATCTTACTCGCAAACTTGCGTGTCACATCTCCCTCAGACCTCTCAGTTTCGCCCTCAGTGCCCGCTAAATTATCTAGGGTATTTCTCAACCTAGTTTCATAAACGGTAATCACGGGGTGTTTTTCAAGCAGTTCAGCATATTCTATGTCATCTACTTCCAGAAAATCCATAATAAGGAGTGCTGCATCGCCATAATCAGACATTTTGCCACCCCCTATTTTTTAACGTCTTTTTCGACTTTAGCCTTTTCAGTTTCAACTGGCATAGCTTCATAGAAATTGCCATTCAACTGCCACGGCTCAATCTCAACCACTTCACCCGGCTTTACTTCTTTGCCATTGATGATGTGGTTAAAATCGCCTTTGATTTTAACTTTCATACTGCTCCTTATCTATTATCGTTTAACCAAGAAAATACTAAAGCTAACAGCGCCGACTTAGATGCGCTTGATATATAAGATATCTCTTTTATATCAAGCCACGCTTTAATATCGGGTATAGTATTAGCATCTGTTGGTACATCTTCAGTCTGCGGTACTGTTGCTACTTTAATACTTCTAATTTTAGTATTAATTGGATGACCGTTAGTAATGTCATCTTGATTACCGTCCCAAGTTGATTGATTGTATAGTGTTGGTTGTAATGTAACAACTTCAACACCTGATGGCACTCTCCAATATCCTACAACCTCAATCCAATCTTCATAATCGTTTAAATTAGATGCTTTAACATTCACATTTGCAATAAACGGATATGTGCTCGTACCATCTGCTTTTTTACATCTAAAGCCAACACCAATCTTCAAAGGATGTACTTCATCAATTTGCGAACCGTCAGAATAGGTCACCCCATCAAGTTTTATCTCAAAGCTGCCTTTTACAAGTGTACCTCTAAGTTCATCCGTATTAGCCATAGGATTCTCGAGATAATTAGTGCGAGCGGAAAACACCATGTGACGACCATCCGCATCAGTCTCAATAATACTGCTAGCTAATAAGCTAGTCGCCCAGTTCGTCAAAATGGTTGGCGCCTCATACAAATCAGCGCCACCAGTAAACGCACTAGTCCCAACATTGCCAAAGAAACTCTCAGTGACCGTGTCCCACATGCCGTAGACATTATCAATCAAACGACGAACTGGCACAAGATTTTGAACTAAAACGCCTTCTTTTGTGATACGAAATGCGTAGATAATCCCAACAAATCTACTGCCAACTGTACCGTTATCATTTCTACCAAAAATAGAGATAGGTACTGGTGTTGTAGGTGCAGACGATACTATCGTGCTAACGAGTACATCGTCAATATAAGTCAAATTATTAACCTTGCTTATTGTGTGCCTATCCGTGTCAAGAGATGAGGATATGGTGAAAATTTCCTTATTATCGCCGTAATCACTTCGATATTTTCCATCATTTGCGGACGAAAAGAAACAGAATGCTGAGGATGACACACTTGCTCTTGCACCAAACAAAGCACGGTCACCCTCATTTTTCGTCGATTGAAAGTCCGCAAAAACTTCTATATCTCCGATTTGATTAATGCCCGTGTCGATATAAACACCCGCACTTGAAGCCTCAGATATCAGCCCATCAACCGCCACGTAATCAGATGGAATTACAGACGGTTTGTCGGTCTCGCCGTCGCCCCCTCCACTGGGGGGCGTATTAGGGCGTTGTTTCTACAAATTTGACGATTTTAGTTTCATCGTACAAGTAAGCGCCGTAGTGTTCGTCCGCATTGATTTCAGTTGTTTTCGTGTTGATGTCGCGATCAGCTTCAACTTGGATATCACGTTTCATGACAATGCGCAAAGCTGGTTCGATTTCTTCTGTCTCTGGGTCAGCAGTGATTTTAAAGAGAAAACCAGGTGTTGTAATTTTTGCAGAACGGATAATATCAACACCAAGGATATTTGCAAAAGCACCTTTGATTTGAATGTTTGCAGTCACATCCGCACCTTTATTTGCTGCCAAGAACTCGTCACGTAAAGCTGTGGCATTTGCTGGCGTTGTGATCAAAAGCATGTTTTGATAATCTTCATCAGCAAAAACGTCAATAGCAGCTTGTAATTTAGCCAATTTTAACACGCCTGTACCAGACACGATGTGCTGAGTTGTCTCAGATGCTGCGGCGATTAAATCCGTGTCGATTTTACCAGCGATAGCTTTAGCTAACTGGTCAGTTGCTTCACCAAATGGGTCACCAATTGCAGAGAGACGAGCTTCATCTGTGATTTTCACACCTTTAGCAGCTTTTTTAATGGTCATCTGTTTAGTTGATGATTCCATTTTAGTTGTCGGAATTGCTGCACCTTCGGCCACATCTTCCGCATCACCAATGTATGACCATGATGGGACTGTAATCGTGTTACCGGGTTGACCGACAAGCGTTGTGTCTACTTTAGCAAGTGCGATGAAACGCAATTTGTGTGGGATTTTAGCTGAAATCATATCAGCCATGACTTCGGGTACGACAGTATTTTCTACTTTTGTTGTACCAACATCGAAAAGTTTAAATTTGAATTGTTTGTTCATGATTTCCTCTTTCATTTGTTTTGTTGAGACAAGCTATTGTAGAGCTCGCGATTATTGTTGTAGAGCTCAGTCTTTTGTTCATAGCTCATCTTAGCGAATGATTCTTTTGTAGCCGTTGCAGTACCTTTGGCGCCACCAGCTGGATTGATTGCAGAGTCCGCTAAGCGTTTTTTGACACCATTTTCAATCCCTGAAGCAATCTCTTTTATGACAAATTCTGAAATTGCGTCGATTGATGCCGTCATAGATTCTTGGCTTTCAAAGTTCAAAACGTTGATAAATTCTTTATTCAGCCCTTTTTCAACCAATAATTCTTTGGCTTCAAGTGTCAATTCACGTTTGCTGAGTTCTGCTTCCTTCTGCGCCTGTGCTTGCTGTGCCTTTTGTTGCGCTTCAGCTTCACGGTCTTCTTTGGACAGTTTAGCTTGACGCAGTGCATCAGCTACAGCAGCATCAATCGCTTTCTGGTTGTCAGCTCTGGATTTCTCCAAAGCCTGCGTCACACGGCGGTCTGTTTCCGCTTGGAGGAGTTTTTCGTGCTCCTCTTTTGAGATCCCTCCTTCAGCTCCTCCTGAGTTCGCACCAGTACCTTCTGGTGGTGTTCCTCCACCGTCAGCACCTTCTGCGCCCTCGTCAAAAAGTCTAAATTTGAAACGTTTTTCATCTAGCATAATTTCTCCTATACCCTGCCGTTCACGATCGTGCCCACCAGTTTATTTTTGATTGTGGTAGTTTAACGACCGCCCCCAGTCATGAGTACACAAAAATAGCGGAAAGCTCTCGCCTTTCGCTATTCTCATACTATTATTTTACCTCTGATTTTTGTATTGTGAGTCTGCTAAAAGTCCATTTGCATTATTTATCCAATGGGTGTATAATTAAAGTAAAGAAAGAGCCGCCCAGACCGCCAGCATTCCAATCTTCAACACATGAAGTAGGTCAGGGAGCCTCTTTTTTTTATTTTCTTTTAAATATATCAATAATAGTTTTGTCATTTACAATAATTAACGTATCTAAGTCCTTAATATCTGGAGAATTAAAAATTCTACCCATGCTATTTAGGATTTCTTCTACATCTATTTCATATTTTTCGATGTTGATGATTACTTTTGGGGTTTGTTTCAATGCCCTTTTTATTACTTGCTTGAAGTTCTCGACACTACCTCCATTGTTTTTAGGTTTAGGTGTTTTTAACTCAAATAATTCTCCGTTAAATAAATAATCTGGATTTTTCGTATACTTTGGATTATGAATCTCTGGAAGCAATTCAACGCGTCCGCCAAAATTGTCCACCAATACGTGAGCTACTTTATGTTCAAACTCATCATGGCTAAATGTCACATCACTACCATCAACTGTATAAATCTTCTCATCAATTGTTCTGGACATACTCTCAACAACTTCTGCACCCTCTTTTTTGTTGACCAACCACTCATCTTTCACACTCTCGTAAGGCTTGGGTCTAGGCATTGGCGTTGGCAACGATTGCTGTGGTTCTGGCAAACTAATAGACGCAACTGGTGTTGCTATTTCATCGAAGACCAAGACAACAGTCGACCGACACCATGGATGTAGTGGTGGGAAATTCTCGCCAACTTCAGCAGTTTTCACATCGTACTTTTTCCCGTTGTGGTCCCGACAAATCTGAGATGTCCGACTATCAAGAATCGCCACCAACTTATACTGTCCGTCTGAAAAATTCTCACGCCATCCAAGCAGCTTACCATAGTTATACTGATGATTGGCTTCCGTGCGGATTAGGCGTTCTGCTATTCCTCTGGATACTTGAAATTCATACTCAATGACCTTGCGCATGTCCCGTTCACTCATGCTAGATAATTCTTTCATCGTGAACAGTTTCTCGAGACGTTCGGCTAGTCGGTCAGTATTGCCCCAGATACGTTTGGAATAGTTACTCCCCAACCAATTCTTTTCAATCGCTTGTTTGACTTCCTTTTGCGGTAGTTCTTTCAGGCGATTTTTTACGGACTCGACTTCTTTTTGGTAGGCTTCACTTTTAGTCTTTCCAAGTGCCTGAGATGATTTTGTTAGCTCGTTTAAGTTTCTGGATGCACCATCAGCATTTTGTGCCGCTATGACCTCGCCTTGTCCACTCAGATACGCTTCTTTGACAGTTCCGGTCAATAGCTCCTCTAAGGCACTCCGATGCACAGGAGCCGTTTCCTGAGCCATAATGAAAGCCTTGGTTTTGATGATGTCCAGACGATTGATTCTATGCTTCAAAGCCTCAGCGTTCAGCCGGGCTTGTATCTTAGATTTGACTAGCTTATTAGTCGTCCGGTCACGCATCTTGGCAAGCTCTGCAATCTCATCGGGATTGGCACGTTGCTGCAAAAACTCTGATATCTTATCATTATCCCAACCAGTCCGCTGTCTCATGCGTTTCAGCAGCTTAATATACTCGTCATAGAGAGATTGCTGAGCTCCGTTATAAGCAGCATTGACCACCTTAGACGTATGAGTTGCTGACTTCTGGACAGTAGCTTCCTCTAAGACCGCTCGACGTTCCCAGTAGCCTAAATCATCAATCTTGACCTTTTTCTTCATGCTCAATCGTCACCACCTCTACGCTCTCAGGATTTTGCTCAGCAATCACGGTCAGCGAGTGAGTTAAGCTGCGCAGTAACAACTGACTATCATGCTCAATTTCGTTGACAATGAAGACAGCAAAGCCGATTGATGTCTTTGCTTCGAAGTCCTTGATAGCTATTAAGTTTTCCAAAGCCTCACGCGTCATCTCGACCATGCCCGTGATAGCTGTGCAGATATCTGTCCGTGTATGCCCAATCAGGATAACCTTTTGGATAGTATCAGCCTGATTGTAAATCTCAATCTTCACTTTCGTCATCGTCTGTCTCACTTTCCTTTTTCTCATCTTCAAAACCAGTCGAAGCGCCTAATATCTGCTGATTGACCTCAATACTTTCCGCTTTCTGTTCACGCAGCTGTTCAATAATCTGGCTCGGGTCATCTACATCAGGCAACCAAGAGAGCGAGTGTTGTAGTGGAATAAACTCTTGTGACTGTGAGATGTTGCTGATAATCTCACTCAGATTGGCCGGAATAAACGGGGTCATCTTAATCTCGATGTTCGTGATGTCTACTTCTTTAGCAAGTTTCACTTTGATGATAGCCTGCAGTAGCTCCAAACGCTTGCGAATCCCTTTGATAAAATAGCGCTGCTTCATGCCAAGATTATTGAGTAGACCAAAGATTTTCCACTTCATCGCCTCGCCTGAGATGTTGCCGGCAAAGTCCTTGTCATTGAGATTAGGCGTGTTGCTAATTTCATGTAAATCTTCTTTGATACGATTGGCCAATATCTCGACCTGTGTTTCGTCTAGTGGATTGGTCAAGAACTCTGTGCGACCCGCTGGGTCTGGCACGTCAATTGCCATCTGCTCACCCTTGGCATCGTTAGTGTCATTGATCGCATCGACAATAGAGTAGCCATAAGCCACAAGAATTGCCTGCAAGTGGGCTTCTTTATCGTTTAGTCGGTCAGTTGTGAGCGTGTTATACGCATCAATCAGATCAATGACCGGTTCAAAGTCGCCTTGTTTTTCTTCATTATTTCGGAACTCAATGAGTGGTACTTTGCCATAAGGGTTTTCCTTTACTTCAAGCTCTGTGACTTTCTTCATGTCGAGCTTTTGCACGGTATAGAAAGTCAGAGTAGTAGCCGCATAGATTTCAACTTCATAGCCAGCAGACTTATTATTTAAGTCGAAAGTCTCAAAGTACCGCACACCAAACATGGCTTCTTTGTCAAGCGTGTCGTCCGTGACAACGAATGAACCACGTGGGTCAATCTTTTGCACCATGATTTTGGTCTCATCATCTCCTATTGGTTTCAAGTAGTGTAATTCGTTCGAGTAGCCAAAAACAGACAGGTCTTTCTCAAGCTCGACGTCGTGGCCCTCGATATCGACTTCTTTGAAGACGTCCAGTAGTGGCTCAATCTCGTCTGTACTTGAGTAGCTGACGGCATTTCCGGTGGCGAATGCGACATTCAAATCAGTAATCTTTTTAGCCTCATTGACCACGGTATTCTTGTAGACGTCCTTGTCATACGTTTTAGACTTGATGTCATGATTGCCGTCGTAATAATTATTTAGCCTTTCAAGCCTTTTGAGTTCGGCTTGATGTAATTCAATACAACGTGCGACGACTTCAGCGGTTGGATTATTTGGGTCAGGAACAAACTTCCTTGCGATAGTGATAGACATATTTTCTCCTTGTTAAATTCTTCGTTTGATGATGCCTGCTTTGGCCTTGTAGCCTTTACTTCTATGTTCAATCGCATAGCGTATAGCATCAATGACGTGGTTGTATGAGTCAACAGGTTCATTCGTGTACTCGCCTGTCTTCTTATCTTTCTTCCAGGTATAATTTTCCAACTCCTCAATCAGCTTGACACATCGGTCATCAACGATCAATTCATATTGCAGTAACCACTGGATGCCTTGACGGATACTGTCAGGGCCTTTTTTAGCTGACCTTATTCGACTAATCCCTTTGGTCTTAATCTCGACAATAGATTTTTGCTCAGCTGAATCAGCTGTGATGATCTCTTTCATATATCCTAGGTCTTTGATCATGCTGGCTATCTCATCATTCAGCATCCCTTTTTTCGTGAACTCCTCGAGAATATAAACACGCTTATTCTTTTCGTCAACTTTTACATGAATAAAAGCTGAAGGGTCATTTACATAACCAAAGTCAAGCCCAAAGTCTGATTCAAGCTTTCTTAACTCAGGACTACTTTTATCAAGCCTACGCTTCATGTAAGTCGGGAATACCAACTTATCCAATGTCGCAAACTCACCTAAAGCGTAAATGCGGTAATAAGCTGGGTTACGCTTCTTTAGTTCTTCGATGACTTTTTTGTTGTCCTCATCAAGGAATCTATTATCAGTGTATGTTGAGTGATAGATGGCTGTGCGTTGCAAGTCAACGTTTGATTCCTCGCTGAAAAAGTATTTAAAAACCCAGTTCAATTTCGATACTGGGTTAAACATTAGGAAGATCTGTCTGTCTCTGTGTTTTCTTTCGCGCAAGCGCAGTGTAAGCTGCGTATAGTCTTCCAGAGTAAACTCGGTCGTTTCCTCCATGACCACATCAGAGATGCCTTTGATTGACTTGATTTTCTCGGGATCGTCCATGCCCTTGAAAAGAAACTCAGAGCCGTTAGGTAAAGTAATACGAAAATCCGTATTGTTTACTTTACACTTATCAAGCAAGTTCCAATCACTCAGACAGGCTTTGACATCTTCAAAAATCGAATCCTTGATTGACCGACCGACCTTCCGAGTGAACAAGACTTTTCTAGGGTGCCGCCATGGCTGGCAGGCTTTGAACACAATCTTTTGGACTACGCCATGAGACTTGCCACTTGATGCGCCACCGTAATGGACTTCCGTGAACTTAGAGTAATCCCGCAAACTGTTGTAGTATCTTTTATTAAAGACCCTTGAAGGGAAGTTGAATTCTAGGATGATATTACGTTTCTTCGTTTTCAGCATCCCACTCACCAACCTTGATAACAATATCGCCTGATTGCAAGTCAACTTTATCAGTGAACAACGCATGTCGTTTGCCAAGCAGTTCAGCAGCTTTCAGTCTATCTTTTGCACCAACATCAATTTCAGTAATGCCTTGATTTCCCTCTCCCAAGCCTATCAGCGTTTGTTCAGTCTGATTACCACGCATTACAGAGGTCAGAAACTCTAGGACTTCCTGTGCATCTGCTGTGCGCTCGTTGTGCATTATTTCAAGCTGCTCGTCTATATAAGCTTTGAGCTTAGCATTTGTTAGCAGTCTACTTGCATTAGCTGCTGCAACTGAATCTTTCTTGACGTTCGGATAAGCTATTTTATAGGCCCTCGTTCCGTTCAAATCTTTTAAGTATTCATCTGCGAAAATTCTCTGCTTGTCTGTCATGTTATCACCTCTTTTCTGTACGAAAAAAGCCTAGGAATATTATTCCAAGACTTAATCCGCATTATTTAAACAATCAGGGAGGCCAGACTTGAACTGACCGTATACCGCGGCTGCTTATATCCCCAACATCAGTCTTTCCTGATAGTCAAAAAATCACTTTAGACTCTAGCGGTTGCTTATTAAGGCGATCCCGCACTGGCCTTAATTCGGGAAGCGGGACTCGAACCCACGACCTCTGGCGTATGAGACCAGCAAGCTACCACTGCTCTATTCCCGTTTAATAGCAGGCTAACCTGCTTTGGTATTTGTAGCGTATGGAAAAAGTATGTTTGTAATCAAAAAACCAAAGGAGGAACCACCGGTGCTATCCACAAATACCATACTACAATTTTAGCACCCATTTTCGAAAACTTAGTCTGCTAAAAGTCCATTCTGAACTGCTCTAGGTATTTCCCCATTGTGCCAAATCTCTGCAAATTCGCTCACGGCATTCGGTAGGCCCGTTTCATAGTACCAGGCTTTTTCGTAGTGGACCGCTGTCCAAATCTCCTCGTCTGAGTGCTGCTCAAGATAGCGCATTGTCAAGATGACAGCTGACACAATAGAACACTTTCTGACAGAGTTGTATATTTCATCAACCTGCTCCCGATACTGTTCAGCTTGCTCCTTAGCTGTGAGATAGTGAATGACCCTATCTTCTGAAGCATTGCCCAACTTTTGAGACTTGGGCTCAGAAGACATCGTTGGACTTTTCACCCCAGGCGGCTTGATGGCCAACATGCTTTTTGCACGCCGATCAAGCACGATGTAATCAGACAATACTTCTTTAGCCTTTTCAATAATCTGCTTGCGCTCATCATCTGACCATCGCAGCCTTTCAAATTCTTCTAATTTGCTCAAGTTAGCCCCCTTAAATTAATCTGTTATTTACCAGTAAGTCTGATAAATAGTTCAAATTTTTCTCGCTCTTTTCGTCGTCCAGATCAAATTTGCCTACAGCTGACAGCCTGCGCATCAAGTTTGACACGCCGTGCCTAGAGAAGTCAAACGTTTCAGTGTAAGTCTTGCCGTCCTTTGCTTTGATATACCGGATGACCTTACTGCCCTGAATCCTAATTTTCATTTCTACTCCTCTCGCATTTCTATGTTGAATTCTTTTATGACTAGATTGATAAAATACACAGGTATTTTATCCTTAGTTTCAAATAACTTAGAATCAAAAATTTGTAACTGCATTCCGTTCAGTTCGTCGATTAAACTAAAACCAGCTATATTTCTAAGTGCACTATCTAGCCAATTTAATGCTACCCATTTGCTAGTTGATTCAAATAGAGATACAGAATCGTACTTTGTTGTGCAAACACTGAATTTACTCATTCCACCACCTGTTTTTCTAGCCAATCAATCTTCAGCATGATCCCGTCTTGTACTTGTCTGAGACCTGTCTCGATCTCTTTGTCTTTGGTTTGCATCGCTGCGGTCAAATTATCGACACGCTTTTCAAGTTGCTCCTGTTTTGCTTGGATCGCATCTAGTCGACAATCTGCTTTGTATCCCCAGTAAACGATGCAGGCGCCGATGATGATGGCAGACAGCGCTTCAAATAGCTTTTTCATTCGTCACCTCCTTGATACCCAATTTACCAAGTTCAGTAGTTGTATCAAAATGCCATATCTCAACCGTTTCATCTGTTTCAATTAGTTTGATCTCGGCCATTTTGATTTTGCAGTGCTTGTCATACTTCGCCAAAAATCGTTTGATCTCAGGAAAGGTGTTGAAATACCACTCTTGGCCGTTCCAGATGACACAATCAAAGATACTGAAAGGATATTCAAATGCTACTTTATACTTCCTGCCTTCTTTGATGTCGCTCATTCAATTACCTCAAGTGTTTCTATATCGATCGGACACCAGAATTCCAGTATCGCATACTCATCGTTTAATTCCACAAAGTCGCCAACGATTACACCATCGACATACCAGCCGTGGATATATCCGTCTTCATCCATGAAATCGCTAAATAATTCTTGCGCAATTTCTGGATCTTTTGGTTTTGCTTTAAATTTCATTCGATCACCTATTCCTTAGCCTTGTTAGATCTGCACCAATTCAAGAAATCTTCAAGTGTTGTTCCCTCTTGTTCACAAACTTTTGTCAATTTGCGCATATCCCACGTGCTGTTTGGTTTAAGCGGTGCAAATGTTTTGATATCATAGCCACCTGTTAAACACTCCGCGTCTGCCCGCGTGTAAATTTTCTCATAGTCAATCATTTTTTCTACCTCAACTTCTATCCAATAGGAATTATGGAACTTTTTACCATCATGAATTTGAAATGCTGGACTGCTCCGGTAAGTCTTACCAGTGTTGATGTCCGTTGCTAAATCGCCAGGCATGATGGTGAAATCTCCCGCACCGCGCTTGACGCCTTTTTCTGTCTCTACAAGAGATGGCACAAGCTTTCCATTGTGATATAAATTATTGTCACGGGCTGGCCACATCTTCCTTGCCACTTCTACACTTTCCATGTTGTCACCTCAGTCCTCCGATAATTCCAAATTGTTGTCAATATCATCTTGACGATTTGAGATGATGTAATCTCGTAGATCTTCGAAGTCTTTGAAGTCTATTGGACAAGTGAAGATAAATGATCCACTAATTGAGATTGTCAGCTCCTCGCCTTTTTCTGCGTAGGGTGCCCCTGTATATTCTTGGTCTGTCATTCTTTCACCTCTGCTTTCACAGCTTCCATCAGTGCTTCTTGTACTGTAATTTTCCCCTGCAACACTTGCAGCGCTCGTTCATCTTCTGTATCTTTGGTGATAATATGATGGACGATGACAGACTCAGTCTGACCTTGTCTGTCAAGTCTTGCATTAGCTTGCGCATAATATTCAGCGCTCCAGTTGATGCCATACCAAACAATAATGTGACCGCCAGCTTGTAGATTCAGGCCATGACCACTACTTGCTGGGTGTGCAATCATCAAAGGGATTTCTTTATTATTCCAAGCAGTTATTTTATCTGTTGAAATTTCTTGTGCTTCAGGGTACCAACTCAGTAGTCTTTCACGGTCAAACTTGAACCAGTAGAAAACTAAAATTGGTTGCCCGTTAGCTTCTTCGATGACTCTATCCAAGGCTTCTTTTTTACGGCTGTGAATGTCTAGGACATTTTTGTCCGTATCATAGACAGCCCCTTGCGCCAATTGCAGCAATTTATTACCTAGACTAGCTGCATTAGGTGCCATTATTTCTTGATTGGCAATTTCTAAAATATAGTCCTTTTTAAGCTGCTGATATTGTTTACGTTCACTAGCTGAGAGTTCAACCTCAATCACATTATCAACTCTTTCAGGTAAATTGAGGTGGTCTTTAGCTCGCATACTAACTGCGTTTTTACTAATTTTTCCATAGATTAATTCATCAGCCCCATCTCTTAATGCCCACTTGTAGACGATATGTCCGCTAGCTTGTGCTGGATAGAAATAAGTAGCTCTAAACTTAGTCACAGATGACCCAAGACTTTCGCCACGATCCACAGTATACATTTGTGGCCATAAATCCAAAAGACTATTGGGCGCTGGCGTTCCTGTTAGTCCCACCATCCGTTTTACTCTTGGTCTAATTTTCCGCATCGCCTTAAACCGCTTAGTATTAGTAGCTTTAAATCCTGACAGCTCGTCAATCACGATGGTGTCAAAATCCCACTTATGATTTTCAGTCAACCAGACAAAATTTTCCTTGTTGATGATGTAGATATCGGCATCAGCTTCAAGTGCTGCCAAACGTTGTTTCTGATTGCCAATAATTAAACTGGAAGTCAGATCTTTGAGATGATCCCATTTCACAATTTCTTTTGGCCAGGTATCTTTGGCAACAGTCAAGGGGGCAATAATCAAGCACTTGCCAAGTAGCCCAAAATCGCTTAATTCCTTGATAGCTGTAAGAGATATTAAAGTCTTACCTAGAGACCCATGTCAAGCAATAACGCTGATGACTCATGCGTCAAAATGAAATTAACGCAGTAGTCTTGATAATCATGTAATTTAGCTTCCATGGAGATAATCACCCCTTTTCTGTAAGTCAGCCATCAATTCATCAACTTCATAGAAAGTGCTGACTACGGCTGTACTGATTTTTTGATATTCTAATTCTTTTAGCCAATATCGCTGTAAGGCGTTAGGTTCTTTTCCGGGGCGCTTCAACTCAACAAAAACAGTCTGTCCACCATAGATTATGATCCTGTCAGGCACACCTTTTGTGGAGGGGCTCGTGAATTTGAAAGTGATTCCGCCCAAAGCTTTTACTTTATTGATTAAACGCTTTTCGACGTCATTTTCAAGCTGCATCATTCGTCCTCCGGTATTTTCTCAATAGTATACTTTACTAAGTAGGAATCCCACACCGGGATCACATCTATTTTGCATACTCTCCAGCCTTTTGGCCAACCTTGCTTGAACTCCCTGAGAATACGCCTCAGATCTGGCATACTTTCTGCCAGTTCAGCCTCCACTAAGGTGGTGATTTCATCGCTCATAATTTCCTCCCTTGTTCCAATGTTCCATTTTTTTTTGAAATATTCTTATATACACATTTACACCTATATTTTTAAACTTTTTTATACCTTATTCTATTATTTACCCTATATATAAATAAAAGTGGAACATTGGAACAAACTCCCTTTAAAACCTTTAAACTTGCGTATTAGAAATGTTCCAATTTTGAGTTTTTTTGTTCCAATGTTCCACTTTTAGAACTAGATTCTGAAACTCACTACTTTAAATTACTGATTTAATTTTCAAAACTGGAACAGTAATTGGAACAAAAGTGGAACAGATTTTTTTTACTCGAAATCAGTGATAATAGGTTTGAGTTCTTTAACCACCCATCGAGGGTTTTTAATGCCATTTACTCTTTGCTTAACCTTTTCGTGGCCCAGTTCCACAACCCTGTCATAGAACTTATTACGCCCAAGTGGCTTGTAGTTGCTGGACATCGAATATGATTTGTAGGCACTGAAAAGGTCAGCGGCTTCGGTGTAGCTATCCAATACTGTTTCAGTGGCTTCTTTGATAAACATCGCAACAGTATCATTCCCTTCAAGCCAATCTTGCAGTTCTGCTTTCATGGAATCTGTTTCTGTGAATGTACCGCGTTTAAGCGCCTCTCTGAAATATTGCATCGCCTTGTTAAAAATGCCCGGTGTTTCTTGCAGTATCACTTCCAAAGGGAATTCCTTCATCATGGCTGCTGTAACTTTCACATCCATCTTGATAATCATTGCACGTCTGGCCAAACCACCTGAATGGTCAGTCATTGCTGGCATAGAATTCATGGAGAATGTCAGTTTTGCAAAATTTCTAAACCAAAACTGTTTTTCATTTTTAGGGTTGGCATAAATGGGATCATCGCCTGTTAATTTTTTAAGTAGGCTACCATCTTTTAGGAATTCAGGCTTTGCATCAGCATCAAAATTGGCGGTCTTTCCGAATAATACAGGCATCGCATGTGGTTCTTTTATCAAAGCTTCCAAACTTACCGCACTTGTAGCCTCATCACCAATCATATCTTGCATAATTCTGATCAATGTTGACTTACCAGTCCCACCAGATCCATATAGAAACAAGATCTTTTGAAAATTGTAAATACCATAGAAGAGAAAGCCTATCCACTCATAAATCGTAGCTTTATTCTCACCAACAACCACATCCAGATAACCATCAAATATCGGGCAATCTGCATCGGGATCATATTCTATAGGGTGACAACTCCTTGCGTATAAATCGGGATCAAACCCTGGAGAATATTTCCCGGTGTGAATATCATAGATGCCATTTTTCAGCACAATCAAATTCTGAGGTTTTTCAGGCATCTTGCCTGCCACATGTGACTCAGTTTTAATGTTTTTCATCGTCTCACCTAAATGGTTTCGCCGAGTCAACTTCTTCAATTTCACGCGCCCAGTATAGCTTTCAATGAAGTTTTCACCGTTGCTGCGCCACATCCCACGTTTCCTATCATAATAAGCAAATTCAGTATCATTATAGAAGATGGGGATTTCTTTGGTGATTCTTTTCGCTAGCGTGTTGTAATCAATAATAGGTGATCCATTCTGGCTATACTGCAACCAACTTTGGTCATCTTCATCTATAACTTCCGTATCAACGTATTCATCAAAATCACTTTCAGCCTCACCAAGTGCAATCTTGTCAACCTCAGATTTTATCGTGGGAATCTTATTTACAAACTCAGTCATTGCCTTGTTACTCGGCAGCCGACTGACTGGCGGTCCCTCTTTTGCATCATCATCCAGCTCAACGAATTTGTGAATCCGGACCATGTCCCATGCATTAACCAACTGCTCCCCTGCCGGATCTGTTGAGTGATGGCTGTAAGCAAACTTGTCATCGTACACGACAAGCCCACCACTCGTTGACCCTTCGGCATAGGTCCAGCGGTCTGGCTGTTCCGTAGGTGTATAAACCTCTGGGATAAATTCTGCGACGGCCTCAGAAATCGTGAACTGTCGACAGAATACCCCAATCAAGCCCGGTTTCTCTGTTGGCTCTCCTGCCTTTTTTACATCGCGCGCCAGCAACTTTTTAGCCTTGGGTAGTTCGGGCCAATAGCTGATATCAGTCCAATCGGGATATTCGTTTAAAATCTCATCAGGGTCTAGAAAATCTGCGTCGTTGGTTTCAAAGACGTACTCAGCATCTCTTGAATGGCTTGACCAATACATCAGCCGCTCAGGCTGATAAGTCGTGTCATCAAAATTATCAAGTCCCAGATTATCCGCTATTTTTAGCGCAATCGGCACATACTCGTCTGATGTCACAGGCCGTGACAGCGGGATGATGATGCGGTACCGTGGTTTCTCAGGTCGATGACTGTGCGTACTATAAAGTAAAGCTGCGCAGTCGTACATCATGAGAAAATCTTCCCACAGGTCCTTGCGCGGGCTGTCTGCATCTAGCGTAATCATTGAACGCTGAACGACGTGCCCTTTCTTACGTTGACCATTGGCCAAGTGCCCAGCCACAAATCCACCAACATCTTTTACGTCGCTTTTCTGGGCAGTGGTCATCTTGGTGTACTCTGCCACCGTCTCCTGCGTGACCGTTGGTTCCCTGAGGCGCTTTTGAAAATCCGACCAACTGATGGCCTGGTTTTTCCATGCTTTGGCCCTCGAACTATTTGCCACAGATAGCGATAAATTCATGCTATCTCCTCCTAATCTTTCATATAGAAATCTGACCTAAATCCCGCGGCAGCAAGCGGAAGACCTTCGGCCCACTCCGGATTAACTGCCATCAGCTCATTAATTTCATCAATATTTGTTGCACCCTTCGGTACATCAATGATCACTTCATCGTGCACATGGGCTACTATCTTATAACCAAGTGCTTCAAGTCTCAGCATGGACTCACCTAAGACATCACGGGCGGTTGCTTGTACGATGTTTTCGACTAACTTACCGCCGTAGGTGTCAAGTTTCTGGAAGGTCGAACTTGCCATAATTTTGCCTTCATAGCGAATACGATCACCTTCAAGTGTTGCGTTCGCATAGGCGATTGATCGGCCATTGGGGAGCTCAATCATCAGGAAGTGATCACGCACGTAGAATTTAATGCCGGTACCTCTTAGTGACACCTTAGTACCAAATTCTAGGGCGCGTTTGGCAGCTTTTTCAACTCGCTTCCAAAATCTAACGATATTTGGATTAGCCTTACGCCAAGCATTCACTAGCCCCTGAAGTTCCTCTTCTTTGATACCCATGTTTAGCGCACCCATCGCTTGCAATGCCCCAGTGCCACCTTGATAGCCAAGGGCAAGCGTTGCCACTTTACCACGCTGACGCATGGCCTTATCTACCTTATCTACACCGCCTAAATGGAACATCTGATCAGCCGTGGCCTTGTAGATGTCATGACCCTCACGGAAGGTATCAAGTACCCATTCTTCTCCAGCAAGCCATGCGATCACACGTGCCTCAATTGCTGAGAAGTCACTCACGATGAACTCATGGCCATCACTTGGAATAAGTGCTGAACGGATGAGACTTTTTAATACTTCAGGCACATCGCCCCAGAGGATGTCCAGCGCTTCGCTGTCTTGAGCTTTGACAAAGTCTCTGGCCTGACCCAACTCGTCGGGCTTTAAGCTCCCACGAGGTAGATTCTGGACTTGCAGTAAACGGCCAGCCCATCGACCTGTCCGACTCGCGCCATAAAATTGTAAGATGCCATGAATCCGCCCGTCTTGACAAGTTGCACGCGCTAGCATGTCATATTTTTTGATACTTGAGTTACTTGTCGCCTGACGTAGCAAGAGGGCGTCACGGACAATCTGAGGCGTTTGATTATTGGCAAGGATTTCATCCACTTGCGCTTTCCCAATGGAAGCTACTGCCACACCTTGCGTGCCAAGCCAATTTTTAAGCTGCATCACGCTGTTGGGATTAGCTAGCCCTGTTATCTGTTGCAGCTTGTCTTTTGCCACGACAGATGCCACCCCATCTAGATCAAGTGCTGCGTAGACTAAATCCATATCTACGCCAATGCCACGATCGTTAATACGTTGGTCTAATGCCCAGAGTTCCCACTCACTGCTAGCAATTGGATAGGCTTCAAGTTCATCAGCGATAGACATTTCAGTCCGTACATCTTGTGCCACATAAGACCTAAATAGTTCCCAGTCTTCTGAGTCATAATCATCATTGAACATACCATCTTTTTGAGGGATACAGAACTTGCGAATCAATCGTTTACCTTCTGTATCTTTCTGTTGAGGTACTTTCAAGTATTTGGCCATCTGTTCCAGACTGGCTGGAAGTCCAAGCTCCATCCCCCATATCATAGTATCTCGCCACTGTTCCGGCGGAAGCGGTCTTCCCATAGCCCTCGCGATACAAGTCCGTTCAAAGGCTGCATTGAAGGCAATCTTAGTGACAGACGGATCAGTTAAGGCACGATTAACCTCAAGAGGTACATCCTCACCAGATGTAAAGTCGACCACCTCAACTACTCCACCATCGACAGAGTAAGCAAAGAGCAGAATTGCAAAGTCTTCAGAGTCAACATATTTACGGACGCCGTACTTGATTTCATTGCTGCTTCTAGTTTCAATATCAATATTTAAAGTCTTCACGTAATATCACCTACCTTGCAGCCTATAATTTGTGCCACCCTCCAAGCTGATATTGCCCCATCGTAAAGGTCGTAAACACCTGGGAACCTTTTTCCGCCTTTCCCTTTCAAAGTCCCCCATCCGCAAGAAGGTACAATAGCTAACAATCGCACAAATGCTTCTCGAGTTTTAGGGTGTTTCGCGTTTTGATTCCAATTTGAGTCCCGTAGCATTTTTGCAACATCAAATATTTCAAGGTTGTTATCGTCTAGGTATTTAGCAAAGTTAGTTTTCATCACATTTTCACCTGCCTATAAACTCGACCTGCATGCTTATAACCTTCTTCCCCGCGCTTCTGCATATATTGGTCAAAGACCTCATCGACCTCTAGGAGCGTCTTGACATAGTCACAGCTCTCCAACCATGCTTTTATCTGCATAGGGTCAACTGTGGTGTACTCGCACAGCTTGCTTATCGCAGCGATACACCTATCAGGTGTGACAGTATTATATTCAATAGGTCTCAGCATTATGCCACCTCTCTGTCTTACATCAAATCGTCATCTTCTTCATCAAGTTCGAACTCGTCAAAGTCAGCGTCAGCACTTGAGCGACCACCAAGGAACTCGCCATCTTTGATAATTTGAACATTGTTAAGACCACCACTGATCCCTTTATTGCCGGCAGCGCTGTAACCAAAGAAGTTAATTGATACACGAGCATAAACACCAGAGTAGACACGTTCTGGGTCATCTACTGGCTGTTTAAAGCGGTCAATAATACCTGGTTTGCCAACGCTTGAGCAGTTAATGAAGTAGTGACCTGGTACTTTAGGATTGCCATCATCATCAAGTTCTTCATCACCATCTCGAAGAGGCTCTTTAAGATTGGCAGGGATTTTCCCATTCCATTTCGATTTTCCAGCTTCTTTGGCAGCTTCAATGGCATTTTCAATTTTGCCAAGTGTGGCAGTATCTTCTTTAGGGATCCAGAGCTGTGCGCTGTATTTCATGTCGCCACTTGGTGTTTCCCCTGCTTCAAGCAAGTGAACAAAGCTAAGGCGAACGATTCCTGTGATTACTTTAGTTGTGCTAGGTTTTGTTGTCATGATAATTTCTCCATTTTTTCTATTAGTTGTTTTAAATTCAGACTCCGGAGATCCTCCAGGGTACCAAATACCCATTACTCAAAATCCTTTACAGCTTGGCTGTGACTGGATATTTCAGGGCGTTTGTCAGTCTCAACGACGAGTGTAGGCTTCCCTTCTGGTTTGACAATGATATCATTCAGTAGGTCGCCAAATTGCTTCTTACCAACCATTTTTTCAATGGCGGTAAGTGTTAGCAGTTCGCGAGGTTTAAAGATTTCAGTGAAGCCGGCGTCGGTTAAAAGACTAGCTGCGACATCGGCATTTGTGATTTTACGATTGCTTCTACCAGCAACAAGTTTCCATCCAGGGAAATGCTTGCCCTCGTCTCGAGCCTGCACCAGTGCATATTCCTCAACATCTTCAAGCCACTTCTTAATTTCTTTTGCTTGACTGAGAACGTCTGAGATAGCCTCTGTTTCAAGTTCGTTGCTATCTGCAAAATCATACTTGATTGCGTTCTGTAAATTCTTGTCTGCACGCGCCTTGCAGACAGCCTTAGCCGGACACCACTGGCAAGCTTTATCGCTTGGAGCATAATCACCCTCACCCGCCATAGCAAGCTCAGCACGTGGCTTGACGAAGGTCTCAGCCCAGTCCAACAGCTCCTCCACAGATAACTCATAAGTTGAAGTGTCGTAGAGTCTCGGCTGATGGATGGTCATGCGCACGGTGTCAAAGTCATAGGCCATGTTAAATTCGTAGTAAGTCCCTAGGGCATACAACATCAATTGCGTGTTCTCAACTGCAGACACCGGCACGCCTTTGCCAAATTTCAAATCCACAATATGCAGTATAGAATCAGTCATAATCACGACATCACTTGTCCCGTAGCCATCAGGTACCCAGTCACTAAAATTCACGCGCTGTTCAAGTTCAACTTCCGGATGGTCATAAGTTGCGACGGTTTCGTTAACAAATCCGACATAATCGTCAACAAATTCCTCAAAACTGGTAGAATAGTACTCGTTTTCGGCTTTGAACTTCTTCAACTGTGCATTAAGCTTTCGCTTCGTAATCTTTCCCGTGTCGAATGACAGCTTCAACTCAGCAAGGGCATGTGCGGCTGTCCCTTCTGCCGTGAAAGTTGTGTCTTTTCTCTCCTTGTCGTAAGGGGCCGCAAAGACAACACTTGGGGTACAATGAAGCCACCTTGATGAGCTTGAGGCACTAAGTATTGCGTGTTCTTCTGGTGTTGCCATTACTCACCCCCACTCAATTCGTCAAGACCTTTGTCAAAATCAGCAAATTTTTCGGGTGGCAGTTCGCCAAGTTTAGGGACATCAAATGCCGCAAGCAAGGCTTTAGCCCCATCCCGATTTCCAGATTTGATAATTTTGCCCATTTTCTCGCGCAAGTCATACAAGGTAACACCTTCAGCTTTATCATTAGCCTTGCTAACTTCTTTTTTCACGGCTTTAGGCTTAGGCTTCTCTGATGCCTTTTCATGGATCACATCATCTGGTGGTGTGCCCTCAGCTTTAATGTTAGATGGTTTAGCATTCGCTACTTTTGTTGCTGGTGACTCGCTTGGCCACTCTGTGGCAGATTGGTGGACTGTGTTACTCAGCCACTTAACAGACTCTTGAATTTCTTCGTTAGTGTCCGCATTGATAATGATTTGAACCCGTGGGTAATTTTTATTTTGCATTTTCTTCCTCCAAAGCTTTTTTAGCTGCTTCAATCAGTGATTCCCATCTAAAGTAGACCGTATCACCCGATGGCATTCTGATGATTGGTGCTCTTTGTCCCAATGAAATGCATAACTCATACACTTCGCCCGATTCATCTTTCTCATCGCCAATGTACTCACGCAAAATTAACGCGCCTTTTTCAATTATTCCAGCAGTGACTATGACATCTTTTGTTATTGTTTCGCTATTTTCAGCCATTTTATTCCAACTCCTTTTTCAGATAGTTGATAACTTCACCTGAATTCTCGGCGTCAATAATGGTATTGACAGCAGACATGCTTAGTCTTTTTGGCCTGTATATCAGAGGATATTTATCAAGTGGCATGCGATCTTCTTGGTAGCCAGATAACTTTTGATTTAGCTCGTCAATCTTCTGGAATTGGTTGTTGCGTACAATAGTCAGTTGTTCAATCTCTTTTTCAAGACTTGCAATTAACATGGCTTTGCGTACCAGTTCATTTTGTAGATTTTCGTAATCTGCAAGTTTTAGTATTTTGTATTCAATCATCCGATTCCCTTCTAATCTTCAAATTTAAAATCCGGTTTACATCTGTCGCTTAAACCTCTTGTTTTTTTTAGATAAACAGAAAATGCAACAAAAGCATCATATCTAGTTATCTTGCCACCAACTTCCAACACATACTTAGTAGCCACAGGATCCTTCTCCATTAATACGCGACGGTCTGCAATCTGACGTTTTTTTCTATGCAACAACTTGCCTAATTCTTCATCTGGATAATACATTTTATCCGCTGGAAGTGGTTCTGCCGTTGCAGTCGAAACATAGTGCATTACTTCTTTCATTACTCTCCTCCCATATATGCTATAATTAACTTGTAAATATTTTTACTTAGGGCCAGTCTGCAAACTGGCTTTTTTGTTTTAAAATTAGTATTTATTTTTTCACTCCTTCCATACCCCCACTTTGATAGAAAATTCTTTGATAATAGCCATGTAAATTTCAACAAGCTTTTTATCATCTGCAATGACGTCAACTTTATTAAGTTTCTCGCGTTTAGATTTACTCACACCTTCGCCAGCCATTACATTGCGTTTATTCGTCAAACGAATGCCAAGTTTACAACCAGCACGGCGTTCCAACTCTTGATAAATATCAGATTGAACTTCTTGATAAGCGGTATAGCCACCTTGGGTTTTAGCAATTGCATTAATCAGTTGTCGCGTATCCTTGCGCCAATCCACTGTATTGACTGCAACGATTTCAGAAATACTATCAACTTTTGTTTCAAGCTGTCTCGTTGCCAACTCCTGTTTTGCCAATGATTTGAAAAGACCATTGAACATTTGAAGTTCAGGACTGAGATGAGATGTATCAAATTCACTTCTCATGTTAAAATAGCTATCTACTAACTGATCATAGATTTCCCACGCCTTATCATCTTCAAGAATTTTAAGCAATTTGGCATATCCTCGTTCTGATAAGAGGTAGATATTTTTAGCCATTCTTACTGAATGAACTTCAAGCCCATAATTCTCAGTAAGGTCATTTTGGTTGACCTTAGATTTCAAGTCAATAATATCTAGACCATCTCTGAATCTGTCACTATTCAACTTTATGGCTTGATTAATAGTTTTAACTTCTCGACCATGAATTATTGCAATGTCTTTTACGAGCATTGCTTTTTTACCTTCTCTAAAACCTCCCTCGATTCCTGTGAATTGGATAGAACCAATTGATTGAGTTCCAGTTACTTTAATTTGTGTTGTCATAAGTTTTCCTTTCTAGCGAATTTTGAAATCACTAATGATTTTTAGGATTACACGATTGGCACGGCTAGAAGTATCCTTACCGGTCATCATATCTGAAAAATCACCCGATGAAATACCATACTGAGTAGCCAAATCAATTTGATTTACTCCGCTCTCTTTGATAAACTCAATAATCTTTTCGCGACCAGTGGTTGTTTGTGGCATAATAAGCTCCTTTCTATTTCACTAGCTTATACACTAGCTTAGTAATAAGATGGAAATTAACTTTTTTTATAGTTTATTATTGACAAAAACTAAACTTTATACTAAACTAAAAGCATAGTTAAAAGACCTATTAAATACTTTTAAAAACTTGCGTGGTGGCATTTGTTTTTTAGTTAGTAATTACAGGTTTTATTAAACTAGCAAATAAGCTAGTTTTTCATCTTACAAGAACATTATATTAAACTTTTTGCTAGTTGTCAACACAAAACAAGTAAAAAGTTTAGGTTTGTTTTTTGTATCTTTTTTGGAGGCACAAAAAAATGACGGTTTATGATCGTATTAAACAACTTGCAGAGCAAAGAAAACTAACAATTTCAGAAGTAGAAGATAAACTCGAAATGGGAAGAAACTCATTATACGCTTGGAGAAAAAAAACACCCAACGGCACCAGTTTAGAAAAAGCAGCTGATTATTTTAATACAACAACAGACTATCTATTAGGAAGAACTCAGAACCCATACCGTCCTAGTTCTCCCGAAGAAGATTTTTCAGAATGGCTTGAGGAAGATGAAGAAATTCGTATCATTCAAAGAGCAGCTAAAAATATGAGCAATGAAGATAGAAAAAAAGCGATAGATTTGTGGAAGGTAGCTTTTGATAAAGCTTTTGAAGATGATGACAATAAGTAAACCAAACTTTTTAAATGCTAAAACAGTTGCTTACAAAGTATTAGAGGCTTCAAATGTAACAGTCTTTCCTATTCCAATTTTTGATATTATTAATCAGGTTGAGCAGCTTAGAGTATATTCATATAAAGAAATGTCTGATTTAGTTGGTATATCTGAGACAGAGGTTGCTCAAAAAATGGCACTCTCTGATGAAGGTGCCATCTCCACTTATGGAAAAAATAAAATATTAATTCTATACAACTCAAATGTTTCAGAAAAGATGGTGGAACGCATAAGGTTTACGTTAGCCCATGAGTTAGGTCATCTTTTTCTAGGTCACCCATTTGCTACAAAAAATTCAGTTTTATCAAGAAACAGTATAACAGAAATAGAAAATAGAGTATTCGAAATAGAAGCTGATTTTTTCGCGAAAGAACTTTTAGCTCCTAGCTTTCTCGTGAGCAGGGTCGATCCTTTAAGTGCTGATGTAGTATCCAGAAAATTTGAAATTAGTAATCAATCTAGTACTTACGCCATTGAAAATATTTCAAAGTCAAGAAATAATGGTGGGTGGTGGTTAAATAATTTAAATCCTCCAGCTTGGTTCTCAGATGCACTTCAAAGATTCAATTTTATTGATCGTAAAAATTTCTTTGGCGAAAAAGCAAGAAACCAGTCCCAATATTTAACTTTAGAGCGAATTTTCAAATCCAAGTATTACCACTTCTGCAGTAATTGCAAAAGTCTGGATATTAATTATGAGCATCAATTAAACTATTGTGCAATTTGCGGATCTAATGAATTGGAAGTTGTTACGCACAATAACTATTTTCAATTTCATGAGACAAATGAACAATTAATAGAATTTTATGTTCAAGGAGATAAGAAAGAAAAATCAATGAAATATAAAGCGTTGATATTGGATGATGAAGGACGGCTTACTGAGGAGTGCCCTAATTGTAAAAACGAAAATCTAAACAATAATTTCTGCTCTGTTTGCGGTAATGAGATTATTAACAAATGTACTGGTCTTCACGAAGAAAATGATCCTTTTTCTAGTATCTATAACGTCAAAGAAAAATGTACAGGGACATTAAAAGGAGCTGATAGATATTGCTGTAACTGTGGTGCAATATCAACATTTTTAGAAAATGGATTCTTACCAGCGTGGAACAATATCTCAGAATTGGAGGAACTCCCTTATTAAAATATGGAAAATAATATTGATAACACTTGCCTTGAATGTGGCTATGAATATACAACAGATAAGTATTGTGAAATATGTGGTACTGAACGAATAAATTATTGTTCCGGTACAAACATCAAAGATACTGAGATATACTCTACTACACCTTGTAAGGATCCTCTTTCTTCTGAAGCAAGATATTGTTCAGTATGTGGTGCTAGCTCAACATATTATGAAAGCGGTTTATTGAATCTTTGGGACGCACCTGCTACAATCAAAAAACTGAAATACGCCTCTCCCTATAAGCTACTAACTTCAAGACATTCTTTTCTTGAATCTCTTGAAGATTGGTTAGTTGATTTAGATCAATCAATTGCTGTCAGAATCGAACAATACCTACACTCTGTCATGTACCCCGCTTATAGATTCTTGGATGGACATGTCAATAATGGTGATATGAAGGAACTTACTTATATAGCAACTAAACTTACTACTGTGTTACTACTATCATATCTAGACGGGTATAATACAGATAATGTCTACGACGTTCAAGTATATGAGGAACACGATTACCCTTTAGGGAGTTTAGAAAATCAAATAAAAGTACGAGAAGTGTTATCTGAAGCACTCCAAAAGATAGATAGTATTTATCCCGACCCCACTATTTCAAAAAATAAGATCCTAAAACCCAACTCTTTGGATTTCAGAATTACTGAGTTACAGGTTAATCCAATAATTAAAACAAGTTATTTTAAATATGATCTCAATGATCCAATTGACTTCACTCATCCATACATGACTATAGATCAAATGAAAAAAGCGATTAGGCGAAACTTTCAAGAACCTAGGGATTTTTTCATATATAGTGATTCTGCTGAAGAATTGATAAAGGAATTGGATGAGCAGTTCAATGCTGCTATTTCTAACAGTGGATATGGAGGCGAACTTAGAATGCCGATTCTAGTTTTCCCAATCCCGACAGGTGAAATGTGGGACCCAGTTAAATATGGTTTCATTGTCAAGTATGAAGCTAACGGCGAAACCCATGTTTATTCACCCGTAGCCATTCCGAGTTTAGAACAAAATAGCATATAAGGTATCGTGTAAACTTGATCCACGTTAAAAGCTAAAAAAATAAAAAGATTGAATTTGACAGTTTAAACTAAGATATGATATGCTTATATTAATCTTAATGAACGTTCGCCCTTGCGAACTTAAAATAACTGTCTAACTTACGAGTTGGGCAGTTATTTTAATAATACGGAGAAATATATGACGGATGAACTTAAAACAAATTACGATGAATTAACATTTGAAAATATCAAACACCTTGATGAAAATGGTCAAGAATATTGGTATGCCAGAGAATTGCAACCCGTTTTAGAATATTCTCAATGGCGTCGTTTCGCTGAAACAATTGAACGGGCAAAAGTTGCAAGCAAAAATGCTGGGATCCCCGTAAACTCCAATTTTGCCGACGTTGGCAAAATGGTAAAAGTCGGTATTAGTGAACGTGAAATTGGCGATATAAAACTTTCACGATATGCCTGCTACCTCATTGTCCAAAATGGTGACCCACGAAAAGAAGTCATCGCCCTTGGTCAAAGCTACTTTGCCATCAAAACACGCCAACAAGAATTAGTCGACAATTTCAACAGCCTTGACGAAAACAACAAACGCCTTGCAATTCGTCAAGAAATGAAAGAGCATAATAAAT
The DNA here is from genome assembly GCF_002260845.1 of Pseudolactococcus reticulitermitis. Classification (GTDB taxonomy): domain Bacteria; phylum Bacillota; class Bacilli; order Lactobacillales; family Streptococcaceae; genus Pseudolactococcus; species Pseudolactococcus reticulitermitis. The sequence goes on from NZ_BEDT01000001.1 coordinate 397,325, forward strand.
CATTGCTTGAAGCTGCTAAAATGTCTGGCGTCACCAACTATGGTAAATTTCAAAATTTTGGTTATAAAGGTCTATATGGCGGCATGACCAAAAAAGATATCCATGACCGAAAAGAGCTTGAGGATGGTCAAAATATCCTAGACCATATGGGAAGTGCCGAGTTAGCCGCTAACCTTTTCCGTGCCACCCAAACCGATGAAGTCTTACGAAGTAGGCAATTATCTGATGAAGAACTTGCCAACGAAACACACTTTAATGTTGGTAAGACTATCAGAAAAACAATGGAAGAATTAGGGACAACCATGCCTGAAAATCTACCAACGCCAAGCGAAAGCATCAATGAGTTGAAAAAAGCTCAAAAAAATAAGCTGAAAAATCAAACTAATGATGATCAACTTTCTCTTTTTGACGATTAAGTATACTTAAAAAAAGCGCCACCCACTCCCCGACCAAAGTTTGTGAGTAACGCTTATCATCATAATGCACTATTGCTAGTGTTTTTACTATCCCCATTTTACCATAGAAAGCGAGCAGAAATCAAATGTGGTCACAACAAATACCAAACGGCAGATACCAATATTTTGAAAGATACATCGACCCATACACTGAAAAAATGGTGCGGATCAGTGTCACACTAGATGGAAATAGCAGGTCAATGCAAAAGCAAGCTGCGTTATTGTTAAACGAAAAAATCAGTCGTAAGCTAAACGAGTTATCCACAACCGATGCGTTGCTTCTGGATGTCTCAAAAGAATGGTGGGAACAGTACAAAAAGACGCTAAAACAATCTTCAATCAGCTCAATGACTAGCGGGGTAAATTATCTGCTCAATACGATTAACCCGCATACAAAAATTAAAAATGTCAATGTCAAATTCATCCAAAATATTATCAACGATGATAATATCAAACGCTCACAACTCGAAAGAATAAAATCAGTCCTAAACCTCATTTTTGACTATGCCGTAACCCTAGAATATGTCACAGACAATCCAGCAAGGCGCGCGAAACTTCCTAAGCGCGTCAAGACACTTGAAGACCTAGAAAAAGTTAACAACAAATACTTGGAGCAATCCGAGCTTTCTGACATTCTAGCAGAGCTATATAGACGACCAGATACTTACCGTCACGGTTTACTCGCCGAATTCATGAGCCTCAACGGGTGCAGAATGGGCGAGGCAATAGCCTTGAAATATGACAATTACCACAAATCAGATAAGACCATTGATATACATGGTACTTTAGATACGACTGTTGGTTATGCCAAAGGCGACAAGACAACCCCGAAAACAGTTAGTAGTTATCGAACAGTAGAGTTGAGCGATAGGGAAATAGCCATTATAGATGAAATGATAGCCATATCTCAAACAGAAAAAATGATAAATCCCACCTACCACAATATGGGCTTTATTTTCGTTTCTAACAGCGGTATCCCTATTCAGATAAACTCATTCAACCTAACCTTAAAAAGAGCTAATACACGCCTTAAAACGCCGATAAAAAAGAATTTTAGCTCACACATCTTCAGACACAGTCTGGTCAGCTTTCTAGCTGAAAATAATGTGCCATTAAAGGCAATTATGGATAGAGTGGGGCACTCGCATAGCAGCAAAACGACAAGCGAAATATACACCCACGTAACAGAAAACATGAAGTCAAGCATCATAGATATCCTAAACGCCAAATAGGCGTTTTTATATTTTGTGCCATATATGTGCCATATGAATGCCCGAACCAACAAAAAAACAACCACAGAGCCCTGTGGTTGTCATATGCTAGACGTTGAATTATTTAACAGCGTCTTTCAAAGCTTTACCAGCTTTGAATGCAGGAACAGTTGTTGCTGCAATTTTGATTGAGTCTCCAGTTTGTGGGTTGCGACCTTCACGAGCTGCACGTTCGCGAGTTTCGAATGTACCAAAACCGATGAGTTGAACTTTTTCACCTTTTGCAAGGAATTCAGAAACTGAAGCGAAAACAGCGTTTACTGCTTTTTCAGCGTCTTTTTTAGTCAAATCTGCAGATTCTGCAACTTTTGCGATCAATTCTTGTTTGTTAGCCATTTTAAAAATGTCCTCCAATAATTATTTTTACCCTCAGGCAAACTTTATTATAGCAAGTAACGACCATTAAAGCAAGTAAAAACCGCTATTCTAGCGATTTTAAAGGTATTTTTACATAAAAAGCGCTATTTATTTACTTTTGCATCAAGTTAAAGACAAATTTATCGTTTTTCAAGTCAAGTTTGTTAGCCTCTAAAAAAGTATCCTTAGCCAGCGCAATTTGCGGTAAATTGATTAAAACTTCTTGTTTCTCTGATTCAATGGTCACAAATTTAGGTAAATCGTAAGAACCCTTGATATAATTTAGAACAGTCTTAGTCGGTAAACTCAAGGTCCCAATGGAAATGCTACTGACTTTCAGATCAACTAAGCCATCATTTAAGGCATAAGGTTCAAAATAGACATATAAGGGGATATCTTTCCCAAATAGTTGATAAGAGCCCTCAAGGACGGCTTTATCAGACAGATAGAACTTATAGCTCATCTTTTCCCCTTGGAAGTCTCCTAGATATTTGTTAATGACCGTATTCAGTTGCTCTGTATTGGTTGAGATTTCTGCAACTTTATTGACGCCTTTGATGACACTCACCTTGTCCAATACTTTTTGATCACGATGTTTGGTAATTTGAAAGCCAACGACCGCAACGAAAGCGATATTAATCGCTAGTATCAGCAAAAAGAGATATTTCCAGTACTTATTTTTCATTATGATGCTCCTTGTAAGCTTCAGCGACTGCGTCACTCATGATTTGATAGCCGATATTATTGGGATGAAAATGATCTTCCTCAAACAGCGCATTATTCGTTATCGTTTGAACGGTGCCATCGCTAGTCGTCACGCCTTGACTACCATCTACCCCTTGATAAAGCAGGTCGTTAATCGGGACAAAGTACATCTTCTTTTGCTGGGCAATGGTCGCCTGTGTTGCTTGGTTCCAATGGTCGATGATATCTTGCATCTCCGTGATATCGGGGAAATTGAGGTAGAAAGGGTTATAGATGCCCAAGATATAGACCTGCGCATCTGAATTATACTTGCGGATAAAATCAAAGATTTCGGTCAACTGCTTTTGATAGGTTTGTGCTGGCTTATCAAATGAGCTCTCTGTCAGGTTCGTGAGCTGTGTTCTGATGACTTTCATGACATCATTGCCACCCACAGTGATGGTAATCACATCCGCATTTTTAATCGCTGACTGGATTTTCTTCTGATCAGTCATGCGCTTATAAATCTGAGTGGACGTATCGCCAGCCACACCAAAATTTTGCGAGACAACATTGACATCTGAGATCTCATCAATGGATTTGGCTAATAGCGGAACAAAGCCACCTTGATTGGTCTGATCGCCAACGCCTTCTGTCAATGAATCTCCGATTGCCACATAATTCAGACGTTTCTGGGTTAAGGCAGATTTCAACTCCTTGTTAGAAAGTTCTGATCCTACTGGAATAAGTAAAAAGTGGCTAATAATGGTAAAGAGGGCAAAAATTGCCACCACGAAGACGGCAATTTCAATCAACCAACGGCGCAAACGCCCTTTGTATTTGTTTTCTTTCATAGTCTTTCCTATTGCATGTTGCGCAAGAACGATTAGCGGTTAGTTCCCAGCTTATTCAAACTCAATCATCAGTGCCCAAGCACCTGGTCCAGTATGTGTCGCAACCGTTGAGTTAGTGTCTAAAATTGAAATTTGTTTGCCCACAAGAGGTTGAAGCTTATCTCTCATCAACTCAGAAAAAGTTATATTTTCTGCGTGTGAAATGCCAATCTCCTTGATTTTTCGAGTGGCGATTTTCTCTGAAAACTCATCCAACCATTTTTGGAAAGTCTTGTTCCCACGACCTTTTAAAATTGGTACTAATGAGGTATCGACTAGCGCCATGACCACTTTAATATTTAAAATCCCACTGAGCATTCCCGTCACACGGTTCACGCGCCCACCCTTGACCAAATTATCAAGGTTAGAAATCCCGATATAAAGCTCCGTATTCTGTTTAGTTGTTTCGATTGCTGCTAGAATTTCTGCTTTTGTCGCACCAGCTGCTGCCATTTTCGCCGCCTCGATGACTTGGAACTTCAAGCCTTGGTCGATAAAGTCGCTATCGATGACCGTCACATCTGCATTTGAGAGCATGGCACCTTGGCGCGCCGCTTCTACCGTACCAGATAAGGCCTTGGTCAAATGGATACTGATGATTTGGCTACCGTCTTGGGCTAATTTATCGTAAGTTTCCGAGAATACCCCAACTGGTGGTTGAGATGTTTTAGGCAGATTCTTGCTGACCTTCATTTTTGCCATGAATTGGTCTGCGGATAAATCGGTATCCTGATACAGGACACCGTCAATCAAAATCGCTAAGGGCACAATCGTAATCCCGTATTTTTCAATCAGTTCTGGCTCAACTGTAATCGTTGAGTCCGTCACAATTTTTATCGTCATTGTTAAAAAACTCTTTTCTGTCGGAAGCGACTTAAAAATAAAAACAATTATTTTCTAGTAATCTCCAAAAATATGTTATACTTGAGATGAAGTAGTTTTCAAAACTAGATGGTAGAATTTGAACTACTTCCAAGATTATTATATCAAATTTTGAGTAAAATTTCTCAATTTATCACATTGCTTTTTATTCGCATAATATAGAAAAAGGTGTCTTTTGAAAAATTCCAAGGCTTACATCATTACAAATGAAGTTTTTAATGCCGTCACACACGGTATCGGATTTGGCTTTGCGGTCGCAGGATTGGTTTTGCTTATCCTCAAGGGCGTTGCAAACCATTCCGCACTACAAGTCGTCAGTTATACCATTTATGGGTCGACACTCGTACTGCTCTTTCTTTTTTCGACACTCTTTCACAGTCTCATCTTTACCAAAGCGCATCAAGTTTTCCAAGTTTTTGACCATTCTTCGATTTATCTTTTGATTGCGGGGACTTATACGCCTTATTGCTCGATTACGCTCAATGGTTGGCTGGGTTGGACCTTATTTGCCATCGTTTGGGCGTGCGCCATCACAGGTATCGTCCTCAAATCTGTTTTTCTACCTAAATGGGACCACGTGCCACGCCTGTCAACGGTCTTATATGTCATCATGGGCTGGCTCATCGTCTTTGCCTTGAAACCACTCTGGGACGCCTTGCCACACACGGGCGTCTGGCTCCTCTTTATCGGCGGTGTGCTCTACACTTGCGGCGCCTTCTTCTACTCGCTCAAATTTCCCTATGCTCACGTGGTCTGGCATTTATTCGTCATTGCAGCAGCTGTGCTCATGTGGCTCTCGGTTTATAAATTTATCTAAAGATATACGCCCCAGTCATCCGACAAGAGGCGTATTTTTTGCATTAGATTAAGTCAATCATCTATAAATCGCCTTATCCACATATCCCGTCAAGCGTTTCAATAAAATCTCCGACTCGTCGACGTAAATGCCTGTCATTTGTGTGGTTTTTGTGGTTTCATTATACAAAATCACAGGCGAATTGCCCGGAAACTCTCTTAAAATCTGGGCAATACGCGCATTTTTAGTCGTATCTAAAACAGCTAACCAAAGTTTTTTATCCGTCTCCACCACCTTAACCAAGCTTTCAACGATCAACTGCAAGCGGTCATTTCGCTCAGAAACCTTACCCGTCATCAAGTAAAAATCATTGACCGCCAACTCAGCTAAATAATGATGATAGCTTTCAGGAAACATGGTCACATCAAGTTCGTCCTTGGTGTCCGTCACATTTAAGAAAGCCATGGTTGCACCATTCTTCGTTCGATGTGGTTTCAAATGCGTTAGTTGAACCAAAATCGTTGTTTTTTGCCCCGTCGTAAGGGCACTAATCTCAGTAAAATTGCCTTGGCGTGTTCTTGCAATCCGCATCAGGGGATGTTCCGTCACTGCCACCCCCATCAAATCAAACTCCATCTGATATTTTTCAGCATTGCTATAATCATCATAGGCAACATAAGCAAACTTCAAATTAGTCGCCGTTTCGGAAAAAAGATCCGTCTGAAAAACAGAATTAAAGTCCAACAATTTCTTGAGATTTTCAACTAATTTCCGGCGATTGGTGTCAAAATAATCAAATGCCCCAATCTCAATCAAGGGTCTGATGACCGTTTCCTTTCGATAGTTTTCAGGTAATTTCTGAATAAAATCCTGCAACCCTGAAAATTCTCGATGCTCAATAATCCAAAGGGCTAAATCACGTGGGAAACTTTTAATCGCCCGCATGCCTAAGAAAATCTCACCATTAGATAATTTATCATAGTAGGGCATGCGATTAATCGTCGGTTGTGCCAGTTTAAAACCTAGATTTTGTGCATCATTGAGCAGTGCGACACGCTTACTATCCCGCAACATGATTTCATAAAAGACATCTGGATAGTGCGCCTTGAAATAAGTCATTTGAACAGCCAAAGCGCCATAACCAAAGGCATGAGACCGGTTAAAACCGTAGTTAGCAAAGCGTTCAATCAACTCATAAATCTCCGTCGCTTTTTCTGTCGTGTGGCCTTTTTTCAAACTGCCTGCAATAAATTCAGCTTTTAACTGCTCAAATTCACTGCCTTGTTTTTTAGAAATAGCTCGTCGGAGCAAATCCGCCCGACCGAGTGAAAAACCTGCAAAAATCTGGGCAACCTGCATGATTTGTTCCTGATAAATCATAATCCCATAAGTCGGCGCTAAAATGTCAGCAATCGAGGTATCCGGATAAATAACCGTTTCCTCACCATGCCGGCGTCTGATAAATTCTGGAATGAAAGCTGAGGGTCCTGGTCTGAAAATCGAGGTCGCTGCGACCACATCCGCAAATTCTGTCGGTTTTAATTGGCGCAGAAAATTCATCATCTGAGGATTTTCAAACTGGAAAATCCCCAAAGTCTGACCCTTTCTGAAAATTTCAAGCGTCGTATCATCATTGAGGTCAATTTGGCTGATGTCGATATGTTTGTCATATCTTTCTGCCACTAAATCCCGCATGTCATTGATGAAAGTTAGGTTTTTGATACTCAGAAAGTCAAATTTAATCAGACCAATTGCTTCAACATCATGCGCTTCAAACTGGGTAATGGGTAAGGTTTCGCCAGGTGCTAAGGGCAGGTAATCCGTCAAATCGTGGGCAGCTAGGACGACGCCCGAGGCGTGAACCGACTTCTGACGGGGCATGCCTTCTATTTTCTGCGCATAGGAAAAGATTTGCTGTAGACGAGAATCGTTAATGATCTCAGCTCTAAAGCGATTATTTTTCTCATATTCCTGAGCGAGATTATCCGAGCGGCCAATCATACTCGAAACATGTGAAATTTCGACTTCTGTCATGCCAAAAACCTTGGCGACATCCCGAAAACTCTGTTTCATGCCAAAGGTCGAAAAAGTCATAATTTGTGCGACATGGCTACTACCATACCGATTTTTGACATAGGTCAAAATCTCAGCACGCTGATTATCTGGCATGTCAATATCAATATCGGGTAGACTGGCCCGTTCAGGATTGAGGAAACGCTCAAAGAGTAAGTTATTGGCAACGGGATCGACACCTGTAATCTGCAAAGCGTAAGCTACGAGCGAGCCTAGCGCAGAGCCACGCCCCATGCCTGTATAAATTTGTTGCGAGCGCGCATAGCGGATGACATCGGCGACAATCAAAAAATAATCGTCAAAGCCCATATCATGGATAACACTCAATTCATGGTCTAATCTAGCCTGATAGCTGGTTGAGATTAAGTTTCTAGCGGTCAAAAAAGTTTCGGCAGTTTCTCTTAGTTCATCTGCTGCTAATTTTTCAGGATTAAAGCGCGGTAAAGCCAAGGTCTCAAGTGCGAGGTCATAGCTGATTTCTGAAACCAACCGGTCTAGATTTTTCAAGCTTTCCGCATCAAATAAAGCGCGGACTTCACTTTCCGCCCGTAAAGTTTCAAAATGGTTGCTGGTCAAGCTGTCATCATACTTGGTGCCGTTTTTGATATGATGTAAAATCGCCAGTGTCTCTGCATCCGCGGCGTTTAAATACCTCACTGATAAAAAAGGAATGGTCGGCCGCAAAAAGCCTGATGCCATGGGCTGCGCCAAACCGACATAAACATCGTTTTGGGGCAAATGGGCAAGGATGCTGTCAACGGCTGAATCCGCGGGAACGATCAGGGCAACATCGCTCAGATGACTGTGCATGTCTATCAAATCGTTATAGCCGAAGTTTTTCTTACTCGAAATGTTGTAGAGATTTTTTAAACCAGCGTTTGTTTTGGCAATAAAAGTGAAATTAATAGCGAGACCGTCCATCAAAAGCGTCGTTTCGTAACCAATGACCGGCTGAATGCCTGCCGCTTGGGCTTGCATGATGAATTGGTGGGCAGCATGGAGATTATCAATATCCGAAATGCCTAACGTTTGATAGCCGAGCGCTTTGGCTGCTGTGATGTAATCTGTGAGTTTGACCGTCGCGTCCATAAAACTAAAAACGGTTTTCGTATTAAGTTGGGCGTACATGATAACTCCTTATATTAGTGACGTATCATTAGTGAACATTTGAACTGCTATCGTCCACTCTATTTGATGTTTTTCTTGCAAAATTTCCTTATTTCTATTATACTTTATTTTGAGAGAAGAAACATATCAGGACATATCTAAAATTGTCATTTTCTATTTTAGAAGCCCCTTTAGAAAGCAGATGGTAGTATGAAATTCTTCGTTGTTCTATTTTGGTCATTGATTTTAAGTGAACTTGCTGGGTTTGTCATCGGTAAACTGAATGATACCAGTTTCCAACCTAGCCTAGTGGCAAGCATTGCCGTTGTCTTCGCAGTCTTTATCTTTATCCTAGACAAAATCTCAATCCCAAAAGATCCAGAAGCTAAAACGTCTAAATAAACCTTAGGGTTTATTTTTTTTATTTTCAAAAAAAGATGACATTGAACATTCGAAACAGATGAGGTATAATAAAACGAAACCGCTTACATAAGCTCTAATATTGGGAGAGGAAAAAGTATGTTTTATTATATTCAAAAATTCAAATGGCACAATGCTCTTTTATTTGTGTTGATTCTATTTTGGGCGGGCATTAATGTTGTCGGTTCACTTGTTTTAACTTGGCTCTTAGATGCCATTATTGCTGGAGAGTGGCAGACTTTTCTATTTTGGGCTGCCATGGACATTATATGTTGGCTTATTTACAGTTTCTTACAAGCCACTAAAGATACTTTCAAAGAACGGATTATCCAAAATCAAATTAACACAATCCGAGAAGATATTTTAGACGATCTCACGCACAAATCCTACAATCAGGTCAAAGCGAATAGTAAAGAGACCTACAGTTCTTGGTTAGTGAACGATATGACGCTACTGCATGACAATGGTTTTATTCAGTTTTACGGCGCTGTTGAAAGTGTTGTAACCGTTCTTTTAAATGCCTTTGCTATTATTTATTTCCACTGGCTTTTGCTGGTCGTTTCTATTTTTATGACAGCCTTTGTTTATTTCGCACCGCAATTTTTTGAAAAAAGAATTGCCAAAGCCACACAAGATGTCTCAGATTTCTCCAATCAAGCTCTGGGCAAAACAACCGATTTCTTCAACGGTTTCGAAGTTTTCTATCACAATAACCAAGGTAATTATTTCAAAACACAAATTTTAGATAGTTTTAAAGCCTTAATCAATCCCAAAGTAACATTAGCTAAACTATCTGCGACTGCCAATTCCATTTCGATGATGGCAAGTATCATTGCGCAAGTTGTGATGTTTATCGTGACAGGTTACTTAATCATCCATGGTGAAGTCACGACAGGGGTTATCTTCTCCATCGCCAATCTAACCAGTTGTTTATTTAATTATACACGAGGTGCTGCCTACAATATTGTCACGTTCAAAGGAACTTTCAAGTTAATGGAAAAATATCATAGTCATCAAGCAACCCCTGAGGAGATGACAATGCCAGTAAAAGATTTTACAACAGCAATCAAAACTAAAAATTTAGTCATGCCATTTGAAAATGGTCATAGACTTACTTTTCCAGATTTTGTTATCAAGAAAGGCGAAAAAGTTGCTATCGTTGGAGATTCAGGTTCTGGCAAATCAACTTTGGTTCATTTACTCATGGGCAATATGCAAAACTATGAGGGTGATATTTTCATTGAGCAAGCCAATTACCGTGACGTCACAATTCAAAGTTTACAAGATATCATTGCACTCATCAGGCAAGAATCTTATGTCTTTCATGAAACTTTAGCTGACAATCTGAAAATTGGTCGTGATATTCCAAACCAACTTTTTGATCAGACCTTAAAGACAAGTCTGGCAGACGATTTTTCTAAAGATAGATTAGATACTATCTTTGATGATAATTTTTCTGGTGGTCAAAAGGCACGGCTTGCCATTGCCCGTGAATTAATGGGTGATAAGCCAATCTTAATCATGGATGAAAGTACTGCCAACCTCGACAAGCAAACTGCCATTCAGATTGAACAAAACATCCTAAGTGATCCCACATTAACTGTCATCATGATCACCCATCACCTCTACGATGAAAGTCGTGATTTGTTAGACCAAATCATTCAACTTTAAACAATCAAAAAAATGCTAGAACATCTGTTCTGGCATTTTTTGGCTTATTTACTTTCAGCGTTTTCAACAGATGCTTTGACAAAGGCTGTATAAAGACCTTCTGATCTGTTTGGACGGCTTGACAATTCTGGGTGATATTGACAGGCCACGAAGAATTTATTTTCTGGTATTTCAACAATTTCAACCAAACGGTTATCAGGTGACACGCCTGAGAAGACGAGTCCTGCTTTTTCAAACTGTTCACGGTAGGCGTTGTTAAATTCATAACGGTGACGGTGACGGCGTTGGATGACTTCTTGATTGTCATAGGCTGCTGCGGTCACTGAATGTGCTTTTAATTTCGCAGGGTAAAGTCCCAAACGCAAGGTGCCCCCCATGTCTTCAACATCGATTTGATCACGCATGAGGTCGATAATCGGGAATTTCGTCTCAGGATTCAACTCAGTTGAGTTGGCACCCTCAAGTCCGAGGACATTGCGACCGAACTCGACACAGGTCAACTGCATGCCCAGACAAACGCCAAGCATCGGCACATCATGTTCCCGCGCATACTGAATCGCCGCAATCTTGCCCTCAGTGCCACGGGGACCAAAGCCACCCGGCACGATAATCCCGTCAGCGTCGCCCAAAAGCTCAGCAGCATTTTCAGGGGTCACATCGTTTGACTGAACCCAGTTCAGGTCAATGTCGGTATCCGCAGGGTAGCCGGCATGTTTCAAGGCCTCAACGACAGAAATATAAGCATCTGGCAGCTCGACATACTTCCCAACCAAGGTAATCTTAGTCGATTTTTTGAGGTTCATAACGTGATGAATCATTTCTGTCCACTCGGTCATATCCGCTTTTGGCAAATCAAGTTTGAGATGATCGACAACGATTTGATCCATGTTTTGGGCTTGCAAGTTAAGCGGGATTTGGTACAAATGTTCCACGTCAAGCGACTCAATCACAGCCTCTGGCGCAACGTCTGTAAACTGGGCAATTTTATTTTTGATGCCTTGTTCAGCCGGCGTTTCTGTCCGAATGACGATCATATTGGGCTGAATCCCCAAACCACGCAATTCTTTAACAGAGTGTTGGGTTGGTTTCGTTTTCATCTCAGCTGACGCTTTCAAATACGGTAACAAGGTTGTATGAATATAGTAGACATTGTCCGCACCCACATCAGATTTCATCTGACGCAAGGCTTCAAGAAATGGCAATGACTCAATATCCCCAACGGTGCCACCGACCTCAGTGATAATCACATCTGAATCAGTCGTCGCTGCCGCACGTTTAATCTTTTCTTTCAAAGCATCTGTAATGTGCGGAATAACCTGAACGGTCGCACCCAAATATTCGCCTTTACGCTCTTTACGCAACACTTCTGAGTAAATTTTACCCGTCGTCACGTTAGAGTATTTGTTGAGGTTGACATCCATGAAACGCTCATAGTGACCCAAATCAAGGTCAGTTTCCGCACCATCATCTGTCACGTAAACTTCCCCATGCTGGTAAGGACTCATCGTCCCTGGGTCAATATTGATGTAGGGATCAAATTTTTGAATCGTGACTTTAAGCCCTCGATTTTTCAAAAGACGCCCAAGACTTGACGCCACAATCCCTTTACCAATCCCTGAAACCACACCACCTGTGACGAAAATATACTTTGTCATTTACCTATTATCTCCTTATTTTTTCATCTCAACACTTGAACAACTGGGAAAATAAATATAAAAAGCTCCCAATATTGGGAGCTATCTGTCTGACCGCCTGAGCGGTGCCCGATAATTATTATAGCAAAATTTTTGTGGACTTGTCAAATCGACTTATTTCATCAAATTTGCCAATGTTTCTTTGTAAACTTGTAAAGCAGCCTGTCTATCTGCTTTCAGCGTTGGAAATTGTTTTTTAATCTGACTTGCTGTGATGAAGAAAAAGACAATCGCCGTCACCACCGTTGCCACAAACAAGAGTTCGATGAGTAATAATGGTAAAAGTTCCCCATTGTCTAAATGAAGCAATAGGATTGCCATCGGAATGGATAAAACATTATAGAGATAGACCATAATCGGCGCAATATAAGAACGATTTCCCAGCTTGAGTTTCGCATTAAAGCGGTGAACCTGAATCGTCGCAACCAATATCACAATACTGTAAAAACTCATGCCATAACCAAGCAAACCAATAATAAAGATGACAATCATTGCAATCGGAATCGCTAAATTCCCAGTCCATGTCGCATAGGGCAGTGATTGTTCTTGCAAGAGCGCCTTAGCTCGTTTTTTTTCGTCTTTCATTCAAACTCCTATTGTTTTAGTTAGCACTAGTATTTGCCTTGTAACCTCATTAAAAATACTCTCGCAAGATGACATCTTGCATGACAAACTCAGTAAATTCACCAATCATCATCGTGACGGCTTGACCTGAGCCAAATGTTAGATTGTTTTCTGGCAATAGGGTGTCGATAATCGTAAACTGCTTGTCTATATTAACTGGAAATCGCTTCAAGAAAGCTTTCAAATTGACAATTCGCGCCATCATATAGGGTAACAGGCTGATTTTAGCACGATTCGGCTCACGCATATCTTGTTCTAAAGTCACATTTGATGGTGCCGTGTAGACAAACTGTTCAAAGGCACCGGCGTGGCTGGCAATAAAACGATAGGCTGCGTTTTTGGCTTGGTCATCAAGGGTTATCAATTCGTGAATGATAAAATCCATACCATCAAAATCATAAATGACATAACCTCTAGGCTCAGACTGATTATACATGACTGCAAAATAAGGCTGTTTCTTATCATCAAAATAGTAAGACCATTCAAAATCACCCCGAACCAAGCTGCCATTCCCGATTGATTGGGCGTGAATGCTTGCTAGGTCTGACTGAGCTGTCGCAAAATCTAAACGTTTGACTGTTAAGTCAGTTTTGGCACCCGCTGGAAAGTCAGCTGCACGAATCTCATAGTGTTTTTGATTGAAGACATAACGATAACCAAATTGACTGTAAAAGCCATAAGAAAAAGGGGCGAGATAAGAAAAAATGGTTTCATTTTGATAATTCTCTTGTAAAATCTCAGTCATGAGCTGACTGGCTGCACCATTGCCACGGCACTCAGGGTAACTTGCCACATAGCCAATCCCCGACATTGGGACAGTCTGACCTTGAAAATTTACCTGAAAATGCGTATCAATAATCATGCTGGTCAAATCACCATTTTCAGTATGGGTATGCAGGGTCGACTGCTCTAATAATTTGTAAAAGGCACGGTCGCCGCCGGTTGGATTTTTATGAAAAGCATATTTCGCTAGGTCTAAGCAAGCTGTTTCAATCGTCATTTTATTCCTCACTTTGCCTGTCTAAAGGCATCAACAGCATCATAGCTGGCACGTGGCCCACCAATCAGCTTAGGGCGACTTTTGAGCGCGGTCACGTGCGCGCCACCTAATTCACGCCTGATTGGGCGAAATGGAATTTGCACATGCTTGACGTGCATCCCAATGGCTGTATCCCCAATATCAAGCCCCGCCTGTGCTGTGATAAATTCGACTTCGACGGGATCATGAAATAAAGCATAGGCTGCAACTTGACCGCTACCACCAGCATGGAGCTGCGGGATAACAGAAACAATTTCCAAGTCTTTGAGCTCTGCTAAGTCACGTTCGACTAACAAAGCCCGATTGAGATGTTCACAGCCTTGAACGGCTAAATGCACACCGATTGCCGCCAATTTATCATAAATCGTTTTGACAATGACTTGTCCAATTTCAGCTGATGACTGATGGCCGATTACCCCGCCATTGACTTCACTTGATGATAAACCTAGAACAAAAATCTGACCTTTTTTGAGGTCTGCTTGCTTGATGACATCATCAATCAAAATTTCTGTTTGTACTTGCAATTTCTCTAAATTCATTGATTTCCCTCACTGTTTAAACGTTGAAATACCCCGTATTCATTTGAGTTAAGGATAGCTTGATAAACAAATGCTTTACTGTATTCAACTGCTTCTAACACCGATTTCCCACGCGCCAGATTACTTGCAATCGCTGAAGCAAAGGTACAGCCTGCACCATTATTATTGCGCGCCACGATCGGTTGGACAAACTCGTGAAATGCTTGACCATCATAATAAATGTCTCTCGCAAAATGTTTATCCAGCCGACTACCACCTTTAATCACCGTATGCTGACTGCCCAGATTTGCCAAAATGACCGCTGCCGCTTTCATATCTGACAAAGTTGTAATGGTCATCCCAGACAACATCTCAGCCTCTCGCAAATTGGGCGTGATAACCGTGACATAGGGCAAAAACGCTAGCAGTTTCGCCGTCATTTGAGAGATTTCATCATCTTTATTTTCTTTAAATACCAACACTGGGTCGAAAATGACAGAGACATCTTGATGGCGCTGAATAAAACGCAAGGTTAAATCGGCAATCTCTAGTGATGGTAACAGACCTATCTTAATCGCATCGAAAGCAACACCTTCTAGACTGTCTAATTGCCGCTTAAAAATATCAAGATTCGTCGGAAAAATATCAAAGCCAGTCCCATTTTCAGCCGCTGTCACAATCGATGTCACGGCAACAAACCCATAAATGCCATACTGAGAATAGGTCGCTAAATCTGCCTGAAAACCGCCACCAGATAGAATATCCGAACCTGAAATCGCCAAGATTTTAGGCATTGGCTTCATCATCGTCGTCATAACGTACCTCCATCAGACACAGCCCCTGCGCAGGGGCTGTCGGCCCTGCTAACTCACGATTTTGCGCCGCTAAAATGTCAGAAACCCGTTCAACTGGCCATTTACCTGCACCAATTTTCACCAGCGTTCCGACCATATTTCTGACCTGCTTATATAAGAAACCATTGCCAGAAAAAATGAAGAGCATTTCATCTGTCCCATGTCTCACGACATCTGCCTGTGTAATCGTCCGAACCTTGTCCTCGACCGTCGCGCCAGAGGCTGTAAAGCCTGTGAAATCATGGGTCCCAACCAACAACTGGGCTGCCAGCACCATGTTGTCAAAAGCGATGATTTTCGGAAAATGGTAGCTGAAACGGCGGGTTAAGGGATTATTGGCACGAGAGGTGGTCAGGCGATACTGATAGGTTTTGCTGTGGGGGTTGAAGCGCGAATGAAAATCATCTGCAACCTGCTCAAGCGCTAAAACGTCAATATCATCCGGCGTTTGCGTGTCCAGGGCAAAACGCAATTTTTCAGCGTCACGCGCTTGGGGCAAATCAAAATGAATCATCTGAGCTAGCGCGTGAACGCCACTATCTGTCCGACCTGAGCCGTGAAGTTTGACTGGTTGACCTGAATTGAGTTTCGCCAAAACACGCTCTAGCTCCTCTTGAACAGTTCGACCATTATTTTGAATCTGAAAACCGGCAAAATCTGTGCCGTCGTATGCAATCTTTGCTTTATATCGTGTCATGCTAATATTATACTCAATTTAGAAGTCAATAGCAAAAAAGATTCTTTCGAATCTTTTTCAGGTAGCTTAGTCGTTCGACAAGGCTTCAATCGGGTTCAATCTCGCAGCTTTTCCTGCTGGCATGAGACTTGCAAACAAGGCGATGACGATAGCGATAATCACGCTACCAATCACAGCACCACTTGAAATTTGGATGATATGGAATTTATCAAGTAAGTCGCTGACGCCTGAGTTGACCGCAACTTCTCCCATAAAGGCGACCATAATCCCCAAAATAGCAGAGGCAAGCCCCAAAATTACCGTCTCGATCACAAAGAGTAAGCGAATATCCCCTTTTCTTGCCCCTAAAGCACGCAGAATACCAATCTCCTTCGTCCGTTCCGCAACTGACATATAAGTCGTTGCGATAATCATCATCAGACTCACCAGAAGTGAAATGCCGGCAACCAAGGCAAGAACGATAGTCACAATGGAGGTGATATTATTAATCGGTTTCAAAACAGTACCGAGCGAGAAGGTCACGAAGTCTTTCTTCCCATCTGTTTTCAGGTTTTGAATTTTCTTAACCACTGAGTCAACATTGTGGCTGTCATCAACCGTTGGCACGATAAAATTAGGCTCGGTTACGATACCATTTGCGGCAAAGGCTTTTTGCAGTGTCTTAAAGTGCATCGTCAGCGGACTTTGCGCAGGATTACCCTTGGTAATGCCTGATACTTTGACATCTTGGGTAATGGTGACAGGTGCACCGTTTTTGTTAATCATTTGATACTCAAGATGTAAGGTTTGACCGACAATTTTTTTCCAATTTTTTTTATCCCATTTTTTAGCAAAGGTATCTGGCACAACGACTTCACCTTCGCTTGGTTTTTGACCCACTAAGATTGAACTATCTGTATTCACACCTGTCCAAGTTTGAATTTCCGTAAAAGGTTCTTTTGTCTTATCAAGACTAACTGTCAAGTCAGCTGGGGTCACATCAAAGGCTTTTTCAACTTTTTTAACGTGATCTAATTTTTTAACTTTATCGACCAAGGTATCAGAAATCGCTGTTTTCGCCGAGTTTTGTGTCATTAGGCGCGTCGTTTCCATATAGGCTTCGTCATTTTTCTTATTCTCATCTGCAGTCACGCGCTTCATGACCATAGGGACATTAGGATTAGCCAAATCAGTGACCATTTTATTCATATAGCCTTTGGCGCCATTCCCTAACCCAAGGAAGAACATAACAGAAAAGAGACCGATGGCAACGCCAATCATAATCATCAGATTTTGTTTCCAATTATGTAGGAAATGCTGCCAAGCCATTCGCGATTTTGCGCCAAATGATAAGGATTTTGTCTTAAACTCACGCGCTTTTTCAATCGTTTCGTATGATGGCTTAATTCGCTCATCTGATGTCACTTGACCATCAGCCAGATGCACGATTCTCGTCCCATGATTCGCCACATCCTGCGAGTGCGTCACAACAATCACTGTCTTGCCACTTTTGGCAATGGTCGATAAAATCTCCAAGACATCGTTGGTATTTTGCGAGTCGAGCGCGCCTGTTGGCTCATCCGCAATAATAATGTCAGGGTCATTCGCCAGCGCCCGTGCAATGGCAACACGTTGCTTTTGACCACCCGATAATTGATTGGGATTTTTCTTCTTATGTTCCAGTAGCCCAACTTGTTTCAAAAGCGCCTCAGCTTTAACAAGTTGTTCCTTGTGCGATAAATTCGTCATTTTAAGTGAAATCATAACATTATCTAAAACACTCAGATAGCTAACCAGATTGAAGGATTGGAAGATAAAGCCTACTGTATCACGGCGATATTCATCCATGGATTTTTCTTTTTTATCTGCTTGCTTGGTGCCATTGACGATGACTTCACCATCATACTTGCGGTCAAGACCGCCGATGATGTTCATCAAAGTTGATTTTCCGCCGCCAGATTCCCCGAGAATTGAGACGAAGTCCCCTTTGCCAAAGCTGAGATTCAAACCTTTTAAGACTGGAAATTCTTCTTTTCCAAGAAAATAAGACTTCTTAATATTTTTTAATTCTAAGATTGTCATAGTGATGACCTTTCTATTGATACCGTAAAATATTTGTTCAATCTTAAGTATAAAGTTTTTTCAGACTATTTTCATGGGGCTTAAGACTTATTTTCACAATAAACTAGCACATCATACAAAAAAAGTTGCCCGACAGCAACTTCAAAACAAGGCACGCAAGATCGCCATCGCAACAACACCTGTCACGACCGCCAACATCAAAGATTTGTGACAGTAGCCAACCAACATGGCAGGCAGCATGGCGAGACATTTCATACCGTCAAGACTCGGTAGCGCATTTTTGTGCAAAATCAATAACTCAGAAACCAGTAAACTAGTCATCATCGAAAGCGATAAGTAGTTCAAAAAGCGTTTAAAGAAAGCTGGAAATTGAATCAGCTTAGCCAGCGGGAAAGGTAAAATTCTGGGTACCCAAGTGACGATAACGCCCGATAATAAAGCAAGATAAAAATACATCAGATGACCTCTGCCTTTCTAGTCTCTTTAGGTGTCGACATCACAGCACCAATCAAAGCACCGATAATCGTCGCAATCAAGACAGCCACATAGCTAGAGGTGACAATCCCCGCTAGACCATAAATCACGGCTGAACTTACCAAGACAGTCAGCACAATCTTAAGGCGCTCCGTTTTAACCATAGCATCTAGGGTCAAGACCAGTAAACCAATAAACATAGCGACTAGGGCATAATCAATGCCAAGTTTTTCAGGATTCGCAATGAGATTACCTACTGCCGCGCCTAAAATCGTAGACAGTATCCAAGTCAGATAACTCATCATATTTACCCCATGCATCCAAGATGTTGTGATCGGGGTGTTTGTCGCATCTTCCAAAACCATGAGCCCAAAGGATTCATCGGTCATCAAGCTACCCATGCCGATACCGGATTTGAGGGACTGATGCGGAAAGATTTGCGTGGCGGTCAGGCTTTGGAGGAACATGCGAAAATTGACGAGGAAGATAGTCAGGCTAATGATGGCAATCGGCGCATGCACTACCAGCATAGCAATCATGATGAACTGGCCGGAACCGGCGTAGAGTAAAATGGATAGACAGGCGACTTGCCATGGACTAAAACCCTGAGCGACGGCGACGATGCCAAATGCCGCACCGATACTGATGTAGCCTAGGCTAACGGGAATGGCCGCTCTCATTCCATCCCTAAACTTATAACTTTTTGACATGTTCGACTCCTGAAGTGTAATAGGTTTATTATAGCAGAAAATCAGGTGTTTTTTTCTGGTTTTTGTTAGAGATTGAAAAACAGAGATTCTTCCTTGATTTTGTGATACTTTTTAGGGTGAAAAAAACAGCCCTATTGACTGTCTTTTTGATATTTGTCTACTCGGATTAGGTTTCGCAAGCGAAACGAGAAGTTCACAGAACTGCTCAAACACTACGCGGTTCTCAAATCCTTGTAGGCAAACAAATGACGCTTCGCTGAAAGCCTTTGGCTTTCGACTTCGATTACATTTGTTTGTTATAGTATTCAACGACGAGTGCTTCGTTGATTTCTGGGTTGATTTCGTCGCGTTCTGGTAAACGTGCGAATGTCCCTTCAAGTTTGTCAGCGTCGAATGTGATGAAGCTTGGACGGCCAAGTGTTGCTTCAACGGCTTCAAGGATTGCTGGTACTTTGATTGATTTTTCGCGAACTGAGATTACATCACCAACATTTACGCGGTATGATGGGATGTCAACACGTGAACCGTTAACCAAGATATGACCGTGGTTGACGAATTGACGTGCTTGACGACGAGTTGTTGCTAAACCAAGACGGTAAACAACGTTGTCAAGACGACGTTCAAGAAGGACCATGAAGTTGAAACCAAGTGTGCCTTCTTTTGCTTTAGTTGCTTGAACAAACAAGTTACGGAATTGACGTTCAGAAACGCCGTAAGTGAAACGGAGTTTTTGTTTTTCAGCCAATTGCAAACCGTACTCAGAAAGTTTTGAGCGGTTGTTTGGACCGTGTTGACCTGGTACGTAGTTACGACGTGCGATTTCTTTCCCAGTACCTGTCAATGATACGCCGAGACGACGTGATTGTTTCCATGATGGACCTGTGTAACGTGACATATGAATGTCTCCTTCAAAAATTTGATTTGAAGAGCATGTTTTGCAAGTTTCCGGTTCGTGCATTTCCAGTTCGCCTCACAGCTTTGGTTACTTTGTAACACTGGAAATGTTGACGATGCCCTAGCTCGCGGCTGCATAACTCAACTCTACAAGTATATCAGGAAAATGCTAGTCTGTCAAGGAAAAAATCATAATACCCGCAGCAACAGCAACATTTAAAGACTCTGCCTGACCGGGCATATGAATATGTGCTAAAATATCAGCGGTAACTGATGTTTCTGGTGTGATACCCGCCCCTTCATTCCCCATGATGAGGGCAAACTTGTCAGGTTGACTGAGAGTTCGATAGTCTACCGATGTCTCTGATAGGGTGGTCGCAATCACTATCGTTCCCTGAGTTTTCAAGCGTTGATATAAATCCTGCGCCTCATTTTCCTGAAAAATCGGCAGATGAAAGTGTGAGCCTTGCATGGTGCGCAGGACTTTTGGCGAGTAGATGTCGGCGCTACCCGCTGTCAAAATGACACCGTCAAAACCCGCAGCATCAGCCGTTCTAATCATCGTGCCGACATTGCCCGGATCCTGAACATTTTCCAAAATCAGGAGTTTGTTTAGTTGTTCAGGTTTTAGAGCTGATGGTTCAAGACTCACTTCCGCGATAATGCCTTGCGGTGTTTCAGCGTCTGATAAGAACTTCATGACGTCGTCTGAGACGAGTGTCGCATTCGGTATGTCCGCAAATTTTTCCGTTACAAAAATCTGTTTGAAATCCGCCCCAGATGCCAAAGCCTCTTCATATAAATGCTGCCCTTCAATTAGGTAAGAATTCGTCCGATTTTTCTTTTTATAAAGTTTCTTCGCGTGCTTGACGCGTGTGTTATCTTTTGATGTGATCATTTCCATAGGTCTATTTTAACATAATGGTGACTGCCTTAGTTCCTTTTGCCGCAAATAAGACAAAAAGGAAGCGCTACCAATACTTGCCACAATTCTACCCATTTCTGATATAATGGAGTTAAAGATAGTCAATTTAATTCGCGAATAGCTCTACTGAAACGGGGTAGCAGAACTGTTCAAGTTCCAAGAACTCACGAAGTGAAAGCTTAGAAAGGGAATAAAGATGAACAAAGTCAAGTTAAATGCGACGGGTCGTGTGCAAGGTGTGGGCTTTCGTTATACGACGTTCCAGTTAGCCAAACGCCTGAATATCAAGGGGACGGTCAAAAATGAGTGCGACGGCTCAGTCACAATTTTTGCCCAATCCGACGACAAGCTCAGCCTGCAAAAATTTATCAGTGACGTCCGAAAATCGCCGTCACCTTATGGTCATGTGGCTTATTTGGATGTGAAACTTGATAATTCACCAGACTTTGATGATTTCAAAATGATTAATTAAGGAGATTAGCATGACGATTATCAAAATTGCCAATTTTGGCCTTGCTTTTTTATTGGAAATGGGTGCGCTTGTTATTTTAGGTTATTGGGGCTTTCATCTCCAAGCGGATAGGATTGTGCGTATCGTCGTTGCCATCTTGGCACCGCTCGTCATGAGTGTTGTCTGGGGGATTTGGTGTGCGCCGACATCAAGTTATCGACTAGACGGTATCCAGCTCCTTCTAATAAAATGTCTCATCTTTGGCAGTGTGACTTGTTGCCTTTTTAACATGAAACAGACCACATTTGCGGTTGGCTTTGGACTTTTGGTTATGCTCCACTTAGGTCTCAGTCTTTATTTTAAAACACTTTAATGACTTCAAAATAACCAATTAAGATAAAAATACCTTGGATGGTCAGGTTTCATTTCCTGATTAGCCAAGGTATTTTTGATGACTTTACAAATAGCGATCCATCATCGTATTCGCGACAAAAGGTTTGTTCATGGTGTAGATATGTACGCCATCGACGCCACGAGCTAGGAGGTCGTCGATTTGCTTGCAGGCGTAGTCCATGCCCGCTTTTTGCAGGTCTTCTGGCGAATCCTTGTATTTGTTGATGATTTTAATCAAGCGTGTCGGTAGGCTAGCCCCGAAGAAAATCATGCGTTCCACTTGAGATTTTTGCAGGACTGGCATAATACCTGCGGCAATCGGTGCTTCAATCCCTGAATTTTTAATATAATCATTAAGCCTTAAAAATTTGGCATTGTCAAAAAAGAGCTGACTGATAAAAAAATTAGCGCCTGCATCATATTTGCGTTTGACATGCTCGATATTCTCAACATCCAGTGGACTATCGACATGGCCTTCTGGATAAATGGCGGCAGCGATGTCAAAATCGCCCGCTTTTTTAATGTCCGTGATGAGTTCGTGCGCATAATGATAACTATCCGGACAGCCTGTTACATCTGTGTTTTTCGGCAGATCCCCACGCAAGGCTAAAATATTTTGGACGTTTTTAGCCTTAATCTCAGCCAAAATTTCTGTGATTTGCTCCGGATTATTATGAATCGACGTCAAATGGTGCATGGTTTCGATGCCATAGGCTTTTTTGATTTTTTCAGCAATCTCTAGCGTCTTATTTTCCTGACCGACATTGCCCATGGCGCCATAAGTTACACTAATATAATCTGGTTTGTGGGTCAAGCCAGCCACGGTTTGATAAATGGTTTCAATCCCCGCATCAGTTTTGGGCGGGAAGATTTCTAGAGAAATGACAGATTTCTTCTGGATATTTTTTGCTCGATAGATGTCAGTTATTTTCATAAGACTATTCTAACAAACTTTACCTGAATTGGAAATTTGTTAAAAATAGCGATTGGTTATAGTTTCAAGTTATAGCAAAACAACTTCTCTGATACCCTGAACTGAGTTACAGCAGAAAATCTTATCTGCTCGGGTTAAGTCTTCTCGGTATAGGACTTGCTCACGACACTTACCAGCATCTAATAAATATTGGCGATAAATTCCCGGCAATAACCCACTTGATAAAGGCGGCGTCAACCACTCGCCATTGATTTCAAGAATTAGATTAGCACGCGACATTTCCGTTAGCTCACCACGTTCATTGACAAAAATTTCATCTTTGGCTTGAAAATAAGGTCGGTAGGTTGTTTTATGCGCAAGAAAATTGGCATGACTGTCAATGGTCATGGGGGATAAAGCAACGGTGTTGAAAGCTTTAATCGGTCGATAAGAGGTCTCAAACTTACCGTCACGACTGAGGACCAAGCGTAGCATACCATCTTGTTCGGGTTGGAAATTCAAAATATCAGGATTGAACCTAAACCCATAGTAAGCAGCCGATTTTTGCAGTCGCTCGAAGTGCTCAGCCTTAAAAGTCAGCTGACCATTTTCAACTTGAATCGTCTCAATCAGCTGAATATCATCTTGTAAGAAAGCCGTTTTCGTCTGGGTCTCCAACCATTCATCGGCGGTATCCGAATCCCAAACAATGGCGCCACCCACCCGATATTTAAACGCATCAGCACCCGTCTGGCGTTGCAAGATGCGAATGGGCACGCTAAAGGTCAGCTTCTCTGGACTTAAAAAGCCAATGGCACCACAGTAAATGTCACGACTGCCCTGCTCCAGACGCTCAATAATGGCCATGGTTGAGATTTTCGGCGCGCCTGTCACAGAACCATTAGGGAATAGGGCTTGAAAAATCATCAACAAATCGGTGTCTGGTTTCAAGTCTGCCTCGATTTGCGAGGTCATCTGATGAACGGTGGCGTGTGTTTCCACTTCAAATAACTTGGTGACTTTGACGCTCCCGTTCTCCGCAATTCTGCCCAAATCATTACGCATGAGATCGACAATCATGACATTTTCAGCGCGATTTTTTTCATCTGTTTTAAGAAAGGCAATGCGTTCAGCATCTTCTGCTGCTGACTGTCCCCGCTTGACCGTGCCTTTCATCGGCCGCGTCGTGATATGCTGCTCCTCAATTTCAAAGAAAAGTTCAGGCGAAAAGCTGAGTAGGGTGTCGTACTCATTTTTGATAAAGGTATTATAAGGCGTCCGTTGCTTAGTTAAGAGGTGTTCGTAGAGCGCTAAGTCATCGCCAGTATAAGGCACTTGATAGTCATAAGTATAGTTGACTTCGTAGGTGTTGCCAACTCGTTGCTCTTGTTTAATCTCAGCAATGGCGTCTGCGTAATCTGAAAAGGTCAGCTGCGCTTGGGCGGTGAGGCTGAGCTCTGGCGCATTTTTCGGGAGGTAGGGCGTGAAGCCATCAAAAACTTGAAAGTAGAGGAGGGGGCTTTCAGACTTGATTGGCTTGCCTAGGAAAACGTCCTTAGCTTCATAACGGATATAGCCAACCAGATAATGTGTCTGCTGCCATTTTTCAATTTCAGTCAAGGCTGCAATCACACTCGCCTTGTCAAAAGCTATCAGCGTAGCTATAGGGTGCTCAAATTTTTTATCATCATAGATCATCATCGTTCTTTTATTATAGCAAAAAACTGGCTTTCACCAGTTAAATAAATGAACGATTTTCATGTTCCAGCGCACTTCTTTCGCGTAGAAAATGTTGCCACCATTTTTATAGAGCTTGCCTTTATTGAACAAAAGCGAATTCAGCGTAATGTGATAATATTCCTCGGCTGTCGTATTGCCCAAACTCGGGGCAACGACATCTTTAGAATAAGCCTCCGCCAAAGTTAAAGTGTTCTTACCGCCATTTTTGGCGATATAGTCAACATAGGCTTTGCCAAAATTATAGGCTTGGACGCCCGTCCAGACGTCGACGCCTTTTTCATGGGCATATTCCAGCATTTCGGTTAGATTGGTAATGCCTTGATGAATGCTGTCCTCTTCGGTCTCAATCGTATCATGGGTCGACTCAGTCGACTGCATGACATCGGTGCGTTTCCCCTTGGTTTCGGTGTAGATAATCGACAGGACTAACTCGCGATTGCCTGAGACACCATGTTTTTCTAAAGTCTGCGTGACAAAGTCATCGTATTTCATGACGTTCTTGACGTTTTCATGCGTGCGGTAGACCCAAAAACCAACTCCCACAAGGATAATCAGGAGGAATAGATTTCTAATTTTTTTTAGCAATATGTCCTCCTTTCCACCTCGTCTTTAGCGAGTAGAGCTTACCATTTGTTCTTGATTTCCTCGATATTTTTGATGATAATCGAGTAAGTCCCGTCATCATTTTGGATAAATTCGACCGTCTCAGCATCTTCATACAGACTTTGAGGAACAATCATCTCAATCCCATTTGACAAGGACAGTTTTTGATTGGATAGTTTTTTCTCAATTTTTTCCATCGGCATCTGCTCAAACCGGATTTTGTCAGGGATTTCTGCCTTGACTTGATCCTTAAAGGCCAAACGCGCCGTCAGATTATCTGCAAATAACTGGTCTGCTAGTGCTTCTGGATTGAGATTTTCCTGTTTTTCGACGGCATGAAAAACCGCATTTTGCACCTTTTGCGAAAAGGCAAACTCATCATCGTCGTAAGACTTGGCGACAGACTCTGCCGTCTTTTTAATCGTTTTAATCGCTTTATTGACTGAAATCTCAGGCTTTTCAGCTAGCAGATTCTCTGAAAAATAGTTGTAGTTTTTACCGTTGTATTTAATCCGTTTTTCCAGCAAATGGTAGCTGAATGTGTTGCGATTGATGGCAATGGCTTCATCAGCAGCTGAACCAGCCCCGGGCAATGACGATTCGGTTTTACGAATCTTGATTTGTCCGGTTACCGTATCAAAGTCATGCGAAAAAGAATCCCGCAGCGACAACCTGATAAAAGCAAAATGTGGCTGGGTGTCTAATTCGTAGGCAACAAAAAGCAAGTCATTTTGCTTTTGCTTCTCTGACAAGATAAACTCTTCTCGCCAGAAATTCGCAACGGCAATCGTTGAGGGGATAAAATCATCTGTCATTAGTGATAAAAAGTGATTTTCTTCTGATAAAACGCCACGTTTGGCATCATCAGAATAGATTTTTTCTACTTTTTTCGTCACATAGTCAAGCATGACGGGTGTCAACTCCATGAGATTTTCCGAGAAAGTAATCTCTGGTTGACCGGGGTCAAAAGCGTGCAAAATCGCTTTTTTGATATAGATGTCCATTGTCATTATTTTTCGTAAAGTGGGAATGCGTCAGTCAAGGCAATCACTTCTGATTTGATTTGTGCAAGCACGGCTTGGTCATCCTTGTTTTGGAACGCACGAATGATAAATGCTGCAACTTTCCTTGCTTCTCCTTCTTTGAAACCACGTGATGTCACAGCAGCTGAACCAATCCGGACACCTGATGTTTTAAACGGGCTCAAAGTTTCATATGGCACTGCATTTTTGTTCAAAGTAATCGACACGGTATCCAAGAGATTTTGTGCTTCTTTACCGTTGATGCCAAAATCAGTGACTTTAAGCATGAACATGTGATTATCTGTTCCGCCAGAAACGACGTGTAAGCCAGCATTTTCAAAGGTTTCAGCCATAACTTTAGCGTTTTTGATGACTTGCGCTTGATAGTCCTTGTAGCTAGGGTCTAACGCCTCTTTAAAAGCAACAGCTTTCGCTGCCACAACGTGCATCAAAGGACCACCTTGAATCCCTGGGAAGATGGCAGAGTTAATTTTCTTCGCCAAAACTTCGTCATTTGTTAAAATGAGTCCACCACGCGGGCCACGGAGCGTTTTGTGGGTCGTAGAGGTTGTAATATCAGCATAGGGTACTGGGTTAGGGTGCAGACCAGCTGCCACCAAACCAGCGATGTGTGCCATATCCACCATGAATTTCGCACCAACAGCATCAGCGATGTCACGGAATTTTGCAAAATCAATCGTCCGTGAATAGCTAGAGGCACCCGCAACAATCAACTTAGGTTGTGCTGCTTTAGCTTGCGATAAAATTTGGTCGTAATCCAATAATTCTGTTTCTTTATCAACATTGTAGCCGATAAAGTTATACGTTTTACCTGAAAAATTGACTGGTGAGCCGTGTGTCAAATGACCACCAGCTGCCAAATCAAGCCCCATGACGGTGTCACCGGGTTCGATTAAAGCCAAGTAAGCTGCAGCATTGGCTTGTGAGCCTGAGTGCGCTTGAACATTGGCAAATTTTGCACCAAAAAGTGCTTTAGCACGGTCAATGGCTAAGTTTTCAGCAATATCGACGCATTCAGTCCCACCATAGTAACGATTACCAGGGTAGCCTTCAGCATATTTATTGGTCAAAAGCGAGCCTTGAGCGGCCATCACAGCTTTTGAAACGACATTTTCAGAGGCGATGAGTTCAATATTTTGTTGTTGACGTTTTTCCTCTGCATGGATGGCATCCCAGAGTTCTGAATCAAAAGCTTCGTAGTTTGGCTGGTCAAATATCATCCTTTATCTCCTCGATAATTTCTCTTAAAGTTAGCGCACCTTGGCGCAAGATTATGGGCGTCTTACCTGTCAAATCTACAATCGTCGAATCAATGCCCGAAATACTCTCATCAGCTACTACAACAGCTGCAATCTGACCGTCCAAATCTTTCAACACGTCTTGTGCCGTTTTGGGGCTTGGATTACCAGTCAGATTAGCAGAAGGACCCACTAGGGGGCCTGTTTGACGTAAAATTGCAAGCGTCGTTTGATTGGCTGGGACACGAAAGCCGACTGTTTTCATACCGTTATTGACAAGACTAGGGACTGTTTCATTGGCCTCTAAAATCATCGTTAGGCTGCCAGGCATAAATTTATTATACAACTTTTCTAGGTATTTTGGTTGATTTTGAGAGAAAAGTTTCAGTTGCTCAAAACTTGAAATGTTCAGATTAAGGGCGTGGTCAAAGGCTCTATGCTTGACATGATAGATGTTTTTGACCACCTCATCATCTAATGCGAGACCAAATAAGCCATAGACCGTTTCAGTCGGCAAAGCGACTAATTGGCCTGATTTGATTAAATCGACGGCACGTGTGACAGCCTCTGGTGCTTGTGGCGAAAGTAATTCAGTCAATGACGATCATCCTATCCTTTCCGGCTAAATCTTGTAACACTCTGACCCGTTTTTCAGGAAAATGGTGCTGAAAAAGTTGGCTCACAGCTTGGCCTTGTAAATGCCCAATTTCCAAGTAAATTTTGCCATTGTCTGTTAAATAAGATACGGCATTTTTGGCTAGCTTTTGATAAATGGCAAGCCCATTATCCTCAGCAAATAGGGCAAGGTGTGGCTCATAGTCCAGGACATTTTTAGCCATATCCACCTTTTCAAAATCTGCGATATAAGGGGGATTTGAAACTATCATATCATAGTTTTCTGAAATGTTACTGAAAACGTCTGATAATGTAAAATTGACATTTTTTATCGCATTTTTCGTCGCATTTTGCTGTGTCAAGTCTAGTGCATCTGATGAAATATCGCTGGCTAGGACATGCCAAGTCGGCTGCGCTTTTGCGAGTGACAGGGCAATCGCACCTGTCCCCGTCCCAATATCTAGGACTTTCAAATCATCTGACGCATTTTCCGCCAAAATCAAGGCGACGAGTTCTTCTGTTTCGGGTCGCGGAATCAAGGCACGCGCATCGACATCGAGGGTTAACCCGTAAAACTCAGTTTCCCCGACGATATACTGGGCTGGCTCATCCTTTGATAATCTGTCAACTATCTCTGCGAGATAGGCTTGGTCAGCGTCAGAAATTGCCGTGTTGAGCAATAGGATAAAGTCGGTATAGCTCAGTTTTCGCCCATAACGAAAAACATAGCGCAACTCCTCTGGCCGCGCCAATTGTTTTTCATATTTTCGAAAGGCTTGTAAGTAAGTCATAAATTCTCTTTCAAAGCTGCTTGAAGTTTAAGCTGTAGGGTCGTCTGTGGTAGTGCTTCATAAGCATCATCTGACAGATATGTCCATGTGTCAAGATTATCTGCAACCTGAACAAGCATGACTTGCCATTTTTGATGGGTGAAGATGTGTGTAACTGGCGTGATATTCAGTTGCTTGGCATCTTTGAATTGCTCAAAAACACCGTCATAAATCGCATCCCATGAGTCAAATTCTACCAAAGGATAGGTCCAAAAGTTAGCAAGCAGACCGGTTTTAGGGCGCTGTTGATAAGCCAAGAGACCGTCTTTCTCAGAGATAATCGCCGCATAAAACTTCTGGACTTGCTTGACCTTTTTGGACTTGACCGGAAAAGTCAATTCTGTACCATCTTGATAACTGAGATTAAAGCGGGCAAAAGGCGACTCTGCAAACGTCTCTGTCTTAGCACTCATCAAAGAAGTCCCCAAGTCCATGACAGCCTGATTAAAATCACCCGGGCGCTCAGGATCGACAATCGGTAAAATGATGCCGTAAAAAATTTTCCGAGTTTTAGGCTGGGCAATGTCCGCATCGATTTTCAGCAGTCTTGCAAAGACACGAAACATATTACCATCAAGCGTTGGCACGACTTCATCAAAACTGATACTGGCAATCGCTGCTGCTGTATAAGGGCCAATCCCCGCTAAGGTTTGTAGGGCTTGACTCGTTGACGGAAACTGACCGTCGAAGTCTGCCATGACTTGTTGGGCAGCTTTTTGCATATTTCTCACGCGAGAATAATAGCCTAAGCCTGACCAGAGTTTGAGCAGAACTTCTTCATCTGCTTCAGCCAAATCTTGCACCCTTGGTAATTCTGCCAGAAAACGCTCATAGTAAGGGATGACTGTTTCGACCTGAGTTTGTTGCAGCATAATCTCGCTGACCCAGATGTGATACGGTTCCTTGTCTATCCGCCAAGGGAGGTGTGTCCGTCCGCTTTCATCGTACCAAGTTAGCAAAGTTTGACGAAAGTCTGCAATCATGTCCTCGGATAAATGACCATCAGCGTCATACCAGCTCGTCATTGTTTCAATGCCTCAAGTTTTTGCGTTTGGTCGAAGAGAATCAGGGCATCCACGACTTCGTCTAACTTGCCTGACAAGATGGTGTCAAGTTTTTGCAGGGTCAGACCAATCCGGTGGTCGGTCACGCGATTTTGCGGGAAGTTGTAGGTACGAATCCGCTCAGAACGATCACCTGTCCCGACGGTCGACTTGCGAAACTCATCGTTTTTATCCTGCTCGATTTGCGCGAAGTAATCGTAAACACGAGCATTGATGATTTTCATGGCCTTATCACGATTTTTCTGCTGATTGCGTTCTTCCTGCATTTCAACCTTGATCCCCGTCGGCTCATGGACGATCCGAACGGCTGTTGCGACCTTATTGACGTTCTGCCCGCCGGCACCAGAAGCGTGATAGATGTCGATGCGCAGATCTTTGGGGTCAATGTCGATGTCGAAATCTTCGATTTCGGGCATGACAAGCACCGTTGCTGTTGAGGTATGGACACGCCCCTGAGTCTCTGTTTTTGGCACACGTTGGACACGGTGCGCGCCACTTTCATATTTGAGTTTCGAGTAGACGCTATTGCCTGAAATCATGACTGAGACTTCTTTGATGCCACCGATTTCGGTCACATTGGACTCCAAAATCTCAAATTTCCAACCTTGATTTTCAGAATATTTTTGATACATAGATAGTAAATCGCCCGCAAAAAGCGCAGCTTCATCACCACCAGCAGCACCCCGAATTTCGAGGATAATATTTTTATCGTCATTCGGATCTTTTGGCAATAATAAAATTTTGATGTCTTCTTCTAAAGTTGCTTTTTCAGCTTTCAGTGCTTTGAGCTCTTCTTTGAACATCTCAGCTTCGTCAGCGTCAAGGCTTGAGTCTGACAACATCTCTTCGGCATCTGAAATCCCCGTCGTTACGTCGACATAGCGCTCGTAGGCTGCAACGGTTTCACGCAGAGACGCTTCTTCTTTTGACAAGACCATAAATCGCTTGGTATCACTAACGACTTCTGGGTCGCTCAGCAAACCGCCTAATTCTTCGTAGCGGTCAGCCATAATTTGTAATTGGTCAAACATATGATTTTTTTACTTCCTTATTTTCTATATTTTTCTTGTCAATGGTAGTAGGTATTTGAGCAAGCTTAGCTAACTTCTATCAACAGCAAAGGCAAAATGCGGCATCTCAATTCCTCTATAGGTTTTGATAAATTTAGTCCGGACAGTCATGCCATTACGAATGGCGACGTTCATGGAGGCGATATTGTTATCCCGAATGATTGAATAAACGCGACTAACACCTAAAACGTCAAATGCGTAAGTTTTACAAGCCTGTGCTGCCTCTATGGCATAGCCCTGATGCCAATAATCTCGGTCAAATAAATAGCCTATTTCTGTGACCGTCTCATTGTCGACTTGCTGGAGAGTTAGACCACATTGACCGATGACTTGGTCGTTTTCTTTTAAAACGACTGCCCACAAACTGAAGCCACGCGTTTGGTACTGGGTCATCAGATTATCAAACCACTGCGCCACTGCTTCATCAGAAAAGGCACCATTATAGGCAAACATAGCGACATCATCTTGGAGAATTTTAGCAATCACTGGGTAATCTTCTTGCGTGATTTCACGTAGGTAAAGGCGTTCGGTTTCAGTTATCATGCGCTGTCTTCCTATTTTTTACTGAATTTTAAAGTTCTGGCTTAAACCAATGTTTCCGGCAAACGGGTAGGTAGCTTTCATTGCCACCGATTTGAATTTGACTGCCTTCGTAGACAGGCTGATTATTTTCTGTGCGCAAAACCATGGTCGCTTTCTTGCTACAAAACCAGCAAATCGTTTTGATTTCTTCGATTTTGTCAGCTAGTAATAAGAGATATTTACTGCCCTCAAATAATTCATTTTGAAAATCATTTTTCAGGCCAAAAGCCATGACTGGCACGTTGAGTTCATCTACGACTTGAGCAAAATCATAGATATTTTTTTTGCTGAGAAATTGCGCTTCATCTATTAAAATGCAGTAGGGTTTTTCTGGCAATTTCGCAACGTAATCAAAAACATCTAAGGCTGCATCAATCGGCACAGCCTGTTCGCGCATGCCAATCCGCGAGCTGACGACGCCAATCTCATCACGGTTATCAAGGGCGCTCGTCATAATCACGACAGGTTTTCCCTGCTCCTCGTAGTTATGTGCAACCTTGAGAATTTCGATTGATTTGCCGCTGTTCATTGTGCCGTACTTGAAATATAATTGTGCCATAAAATTTTCACTCTTTCACTAGTCTTCCTCACTATTCCCCAAACCCTTATAAATATTGGCTTTAGGCTGATAATAAGAATGTTTAACTTCCTCATACTTCCCCGTATTTCCCTCGTTTTGTATACTTTTTGGTGCTAATTTTTACGTTCTATGGTGCTAATTTGGTGCTAAATTAAATAACAATATTATTCAGTTTTAGATTCATTTCTTGGCGTGATTCCGGTAATACGTGCGTGTAAATATTATTCGTAATACGTGAATCACTATGTCCAACTCTCTCCATCAATGCTTTTTGTGGCACACCTAGTGCTGCCATCTGAGTGATGTGGCTATGACGGAGCATATGCGCTGAAAATATAGATGAATCTTTTCCAAATAAGTTAGCTCTAGCCCCTTCCATTTTCATGTAAAGATTAATTGCTTGATTGGAAATTTGAAACCCATTTGATTTAACAAAGACAAAATTTGAATTTAGATTCCGTTTTCGAAGTCTATCCAGTATTTCTAAACATCGTTGATTCAAAAAAACATATCGTATTGACTGAGCATTCTTTGTCGGCCCTAATTTTCTTAGATTTGCATTCCAACTGTATTCTATATACATCGTTGCGTTTAACACGTCAACGTGAGACCATTGGAGGGCCATTGCCTCACCAATCCTCAATCCTGTCAAAAATAAAAATTCAACACAGTCAGCAAATAAAAGTTGTTCATCGTCATAAGCATTTTTTCTCATGCTATTCAAAAGAAGACGCATCTCATTTAGCGTAAAGAATTTTTGATTTCGCTTTGCAATACTTTCAAGAGTTTTCTTATCTTTGGGCAAGATAACTCTATCCATGATATTAAACTCAGTAATACCCATTTGGTACGCATATTCAAAAACTTTACTAATTCGCAATTTTAAAGTATGACGCGTTTTATTCGAGTATTCTTTTGAAAATAGATATTCTTGCATCTCCAGTGTTTCTATATCTGAAATAATTCGTTCACCAAAGGTTGCAATAAAGTCTTTTAAACCATAAGTTTCATTTAGGAAAGTTGTTTCAGCTAATTCCGCTTTACGAATTTTAGAAGATTCCGCATAAACTTCATTAACTGTTACTTTTTTTAGTTTTGAAGAAGATTTGTTTTTTCCGAGTTTCTCCTTAATTTTTAATTCAAGCGTATTTTGAGCAATTTTTTTTGATTCTCGACTTGTTGAGTTCATGGTGCAAGAAACTTGTCGCCATTTCCCGTCAACACCTTGATATTTATCAAAAAATTTATACTTTCCGCTTGATAGTTTTATCTTATACATATATCTCTACCTTTCGTCAAAAAAAAATAGAGAGTAAACTGATACTCTCTATTATATCATGTTAATATCTCTTTTTCAGCGATTCAGAGCAAAATTTGAGATACCTTTCATACCCTATTATCGAAATATAGACCCGTCCGTGACTTGGTTGCAAAATACAATCTTTGAAATTAGGATCACGTCTCATTTTCGTTAAATCGTTTGAGAGTGTTCCCAATGAAACACCAAAAAACTCACAAATTTCTTGCTTATTGCCGTATTTTTTAACAGAATTATTTTCTTCATTTATAGCCATATTTTACCCTACTTTATTTTATCTATATTGGTTAATACCTTTCGTCATCTTCCTCTTTAAAAGTTGCCACAGAGTTTGTATAAACCTTTTTGTAGTACTCCGTGACCTTTGCCCCGCAATTAAGACAGTTTGATAGATATTGATCAAATTTATCATAGTCACCAAAACTATCATAATATTCCAAGTCGGTGCTTAAACATCTAGGGCACTGACCTTTTGAAGTTCTTACAATACTTGTCATGTTTACCACTCCTATCCGAAAAATGTACGAATTGTTTCTTTCGCAATTTCCATAAATTCATCCAAATTTTCATCTAAATACTCCATATACTCATCCAATGCAAACTCTCTGATGCAGATTTCCGAATGTAAAATATTTTCAACATAATTTTCAATAGAGATAAATTCTGAACCATCATACCAACTTGTATCTACATTGATAGATTCGCCTGAAGGAATGTTATTCCAGTAATCATAAGCCGCCTTCAAACCATAAGCATCCACATAGTTTTGAACATTATGCTCAAATTCTTCCGCGTATGCTTCACCGTCCGATATATAGTCCAGAAAACTTCTATCTATTAAATTATTAACTGTTGCTACAAGGTGACGTTTAAATCTACTTATTTCTTCTTGACTTAATTTTGATATCAAAAATCTTCCTCAAAATCTTTCAAAAGCACTCTAAAGAGACTTTCAAAAATCGGTACAGGAATACTATTGCCGGCCTGTTTATAAAGCTGAGTTTTACTTGACACTTTAGCTGCTACTTCAAAATCATCTGTGGAATACCCTTGTAACAACCAACACTCTTTTTCAGTCAGTACCCTATATTTTCCATTACCTAAATCAATCACTCCGCTATTAGGGACACGATCTTGACTTGTTGTAATCGTATAAACCTTGTCATCAATAATTTTCAAGTAACCTTTGAATTTCTTTTTATCCGAAGGTGACCCGATTCGATCAAGCATACTTGGCGCTTTAATCGTGTATTTTTCATCTACATCTTTTTCTATGAAATTTGAGAGTGGACGCATAGGTAATCGTCCCACTGAGTTGAAATCAAACGCCTCACCATTTAGTATAGAGATCGTAAAAACACGCTCACGTTGTTGTGGCAGTCCAAAATCCAGTGCATTTAAAACCGCATAAGAATTGGTATAACCCAAACTCTCCATCTCTCGTAAGTACTTGTTGAAATTCTCATTCATACTTTTAAATAGGACAGCTTTGACGTTTTCCCAGATCACAATTTTAGGCTGCCATTTACCGAAATTCTCAATAATTTTCAGCGTTTCCCACATTAAACTTGATCTGGTCCCACTCCCCGCATCCGCACCTAGATGCCTTCCGGCAATTGAAATATCTTGACAAGGTGAACCATGTATCAAAATGTCAGGTTTCAACTCCCAATCAATGACCGACTGTGTTTTATATTTTAAGTCTGAGGCAAAAATAGCATTATAAGATGCAACTGCTTTCGCATCAATTTCGACATAATCTATTGATTTAATATCAGTGCCAAGATTGCGTAGCGCAACTCTCGGACTACCAATCCCACCAAAAAGTTCTAAAATTTTTATTGTCATATTATCTGCTTTCTTTTTGCATTATTTATCCAATATATTCTACCCAACATCCATCTAAGAATTTACCTTGTGATGATAATGCTATATCTCTGCCAAGAGATTTATAATCAATATACGATTCAATGGTATTCCCTAGATAAGTTCGGGGAAATTCTACGTCGAGATCTTCAATGTAAGCCTGCCCCAAATCATACTCATTTTCAATATCTGAATTGATCATAAAATTTTCACAGTTCTCAATCAAATCTAGTACTGAACCGCTAAA
Organism: Pseudolactococcus reticulitermitis; assembly: GCF_002260845.1. Classification (GTDB taxonomy): domain Bacteria; phylum Bacillota; class Bacilli; order Lactobacillales; family Streptococcaceae; genus Pseudolactococcus; species Pseudolactococcus reticulitermitis. Next base: position 432,977 of record NZ_BEDT01000001.1, read on the forward strand.
ATAATCAAGTAGTTCACTCATGTTATTCCAGACGACATCTGGAATTTCTGTTTCTTCAATCAACTCCGCAATCTCATTTAATGTACCAATATCGTCATATTCACTAATCTTAAACGGGGCTTCATAATCATGAATCGCCCATTCTTCATACCTCTCATTCAATCCAATTTTCTTGCGAATTTCAGACATTTCAGTTGGCAATGTAAACCATGCCCCTTGAAGAATCCCCTCGTTATATTTTCCAAGATTTGAAACCCAAATATTTATTTCTTGGCTCATTCATTACTCCTTATTAATTCTCAGTATTCAAACATTACTTATTAAAGGTCAATAAATAATCTCCTGATAAATTATCAACTGATCCCAACGGCGATTGCCCAAAAGACTGTTGAACAAGTAAACCTTGAATCTGTTGACCCGCAGCGACACCAACTGTCCGCGTCTCCCCCACCGAATAGCTTTGGATATCGACTACTTCCGAACCCACGTTTGTGACTTGTGGCACACCACCTGTGATTCTAATTGTTGCTGTGCCATTATTATGGACTGTCACAATTAGCTGTCCCGTTTGAATCCCTTCAGCCTGACGACCATAGCTAGAAATAGATAAAATATCCTTAAAATAATAATCAAAAGTGGTCACATTACCATCCTGACTATTAAATGTGAGTGAGGTAACCTCATTTGCGGATGGTAAGCCGTCGTGATATAACGGACTACCAGTTGTGCCACAGCGATTAACAACCTCTGCACTAACACTTATAATTGGTGGACTTGTGGTGACAACATTTTCAACAGTTGTATCTTTGTCGATAACGGTGGAGGCAGGCTCTGATTGAGAAGTTCCCTCGGTTTTTGAGTTCGAAGTTCCACCCATTTCAATCGTTTTCTGGCTTTCAGTTTCAGATGCGACAACTTGCTTTTTCGTTAGTTGGGACCATTTCAACACTGTCTTTCCATCACTTTGACTTTGAAATTTTTTAGTATTTTCTCCCCCTCTAATCTGTGCTAGGATCAAGAAACCAACACCAAACAAAAACACAACACTACTCACAAAATATCGTTGAGTAATTGTTGTGCTACTAATTCTCTTAATCATACTAATCATTATTTGCTTAATATTTTTCATTTCTCACCTCTTTCAAGTTCCTCCAAATAGCGTTCCTTGATATTTTCCAATGCCAACTCAATTTCTTCTTGATGATCCAATACTGCATGATTCGCAATCATTAGACTATCTAAATTATATTTTCCCAATTGACTACTCTCGATTAATGTTAAATCCTCTTCGTATAGAAAAGTATCAATCCCCACCATATTTGAGTAAATATTCCCAACGTTGACGACAATAAAAGGGCGCTTTTTAATCGCTACCCCAATCGTCACATTTTCTATTTTTTTGACTCGATATTCACGCTCAATCTCAAAGGAGGTCGCAACGAGTGTATTAAATTCATCTGCCATTTTACCTCACTTCACTAATACTTATAACCTTGTACTTCTAATGATTTAAGCAATTTACTTTCTTCTGCCTGTAAATAGTCAACACACGCATTGAATTTAGATACAAAATTTTTAACGAAAGTGCTAGTATAATCAATATCACCTAAAGACTCTTTTTCTACCACTTCATAAACACAATCATAAATCGTTATTTCATCTACGGAACAACCTAATAATCCCCAATATCCTAAAGCACCATCGTTATCGCTATGTTCAAAAGCAACACCCAACAATCCAATATCATAATCACTTGCTAAGGAAAACAGTTTTTCTGCGACCTCCTCTTGAAGTTTTTCGGGTACGTCCATTTCATCCATGGTGTCATAAGTCCATAAATAGGAATCTTCATTTAGCTGATCGTAAATCAGACTTGCTATTTTTTTAATGTCATTTTCTAGTGTCATCGTTATCTCCTCACTTACCTTCCACAAACCAAAAATTTTTAGCCTCATCAGCCGAAAATACGCGATAAGAAACAGTCAACCGTGCAACACCTGTAACGTTCATTTCTGAAATCAGTATGCTACCATCATCTTTAACCGCCTCCACAAAGGCTACGTGCCCATAAGCAACATCTGCACCTGCTTGCCCTGGTAAAAAACTAAGCGCTGTATGTGCTTTGGGTTCATGCGAAACCGTGTATCCCGATTTACCTGACCATGCGCTGCCATTCCCCATATAAGGGTCAAATTTTACGCCTAGTTGATAAGCCCGATTATAAACGTACCAAGTACACTGCCCCTCAGGATAAGCACTTGAACCCTCATAGGCTTGGCCATTATAAGGTGTATCAATCTCCCAACCACTAGGGATTTTCGTTGACATGACACCACTAACAGTTTCGCCACTTTCAAAACCAACATAATCTTTCAACAAGTCATACCATTTTTGAGCATTGTCTTGAAGCTCATCAGCCTTTGTCTGACCGTCACTTAAAGCAACACATTCATAATAGAGTGACCAATCTAAACTGGCTTGTTTAGGGTCTTCTGACACGCTAACAAGGTCTTTAGTTTTCCTGTATGCTCCGTTTAACTCGCTAGACACAAGTTTCAACTCAACTTCCATTGACAAGGTTCTAGATTCAGCTTGCGCCCACCTATTACCGTTAATGTTGTTTGACCAACCCGACCATTGGAAAATTCCCGCAACACCACCCGAATCATTCACCGCCTCAGGATCAAATCCTGACTCACGTTCTGCGACAGCTAATGCACCTGATGTGCCTTGAAGTGTGAAACGTTCCTTAGACAATAAATGACTAGCAATATCTATGATATTTTGAGCCTTTTCCTCTGAGACATTGGCTTTAGTTGCGAGGTCTTTTGCGGTAAGATTTAAGCCTCCTGCGCTGCTTGAAAAGCCCTCACTATCGCCACTAGCACTGCCACCCACAATCATGACAAAAAAAGGAAGAACGCTAAGAAAGCAAGGAATAGGATCGCTAACCTTCTTTTGATTTTTTTCATAACACCTTACCAGCCTTGCTCTTGATTTTATTTTTTCGCTCAACCTCAATACCGCTTAGTAATTTATCCTGTGTTGGTTTAGATTTTTTCTTATCTTTGAGACCTGTACTGCCCTTTTTCGTTACTTTTCGTGGTTGGTAGCTTTCAGATAGTGGTTTACTCTGTTTGGCTGCTCTAGCCCGATCTCGTAATTTTGCACCCTGAGCTTTCTGTTTGTAGCGCTCTTGAACTTTTTGATAGTTCTCACGTGGTTGCCTTTTAGTCGTCCCCTTCTCACGAATAATCCCTTTTTTCACTTGTTCCTGACGATTCTTTTCTTGACGTTCTTTTTGACGCTGTGCCATAAAGTCAGCCTTTCTCTGGTTTTTCAGGATTTCCTCTTTTATATCAGGATTTTTCAGCAATTCATCACGATGATTAGCGTAAACTTCTTTAAGCGCTTGTTTGCGCTTATCTTTATTTTTCAAGCTATCTTTATTTTTTCGATCTTTGGCATTAAAAGCCATCTCATCTTTATTACCACCAGTTTCGACAAAATCTTTCGCCTTGTAAAAACCGGCTTTTGTTTTTTGACCCGCTTTTTTAGCAACTTGATAACTATTTTTAGCGCCTGCACCAGTTCGCTTAAACATCTTACTTGCTTGTTCTCGCTTAGCCGTTGACTTTCCTTTAAAACCGCGATTACCGGACTTAGGTTTAAGACTTCTCGCAACACCCCGTACACTCGCCTGACCTTTTTTAAGAAAGCTAAAAATATGGTGTCGCATTATATAGATGATCGTCCAGATGACAATTTGCACAACAACTGTCAAGAAATAACCCAAGTTCATACTATTTGTACCGGATTCAATTCGACCATTGACATAAAGTAGTATTTGAGTCCCCAGTAAACCGGCTGATCCGAGTGCTGTAAAGACACCAAGGGTTTTTAGAAAATTACTCAAAACGTGTGAAAACTTAGGGATCAAAACAAGGATCAAGATAATCACCAAAAATGCTAACAAAAGGATCACAAAGTAATTCATCGCATAGCTCATAATCAAGATTCCCTCAATTAAGACAGTCAGTACAATTCCTTTAAATGCTGCTGCAATCGCCACAAGAAATTTACCACCAACTGAGACAAAGCTCAACCGACTTTCAGCCTCGTTTTTTTTCTTGAACTCCTCAACTTTAGATGGCTTGCCTTTAGTTGCTAGTAACTCCGTGTTGAGAATATCTTGGTTTCCCTTGATACTCCCAGTTTTGAAATTCATCTCCTCAAAAGGTTTCTTGATGACGGCATCAAACATTCCTGCTTTCAAAGTTTCTACTGAATTTGCGGTCAGATTATTTTTCTCGTCCACCGTAATTTGTGAGCCATTGACTGACAAGTTGTTGATGACTTTAGAGGTAAATTCATCTGTCACCTTTTTTACGGTAGCTATGCCGCCTGCCATGACTGTCGTAGGCTGTCCGTCTAATGTGATATTAGCGTAGAGAATCGCGCCTGCAAAGAAAGGCATGAGGTACTTCCCCGCACTCATGAGCGCACGTCCCGTACTACCAGTTTTGATAAACTTTTTAAAGAAGATAAAACTGGTAAAGAAGATTAAATAAGGATAAGCGATATCTAGCACCTTATCAAAGACATCTTTGGAAGTTGTCACAACACCATTAACTTGTCCCATTGCAGATTGACTACTGATCAAGGTCAGCGTCTTAGCCACAATAAAATAAAGTAATTTTGGGATAAAAAAATCGCTTGGACGATCGCATTGATAATTTTGGGGAAAATATCCTTTGTGCTAAAAAAACCGTCCTCAATATACATATAGGATGTATAGACTGACAAGTCACTAATATCATCAGCCTTTATGGCTTTGGCGTACATGATTTGTGCCTCCGCATAGGCTTTGGCATTATCAATCGCATCAGCCAGTTGTCGCTTATAATTTTCTAGCTGACCTTGTAGTCTATCTCTTGCCGTCCCTTTAGGTAATTTATTGATCTCAGCTTGCACGATTTCAATTTGCCCTCTCAGCTGATCTTCACTAGGATTATCCGCAGTCGCTACTTGATTAAAGAGATTACCCAAGACAGTCATTTGAGTTTCTGCCATCTCAGACTCTTTTTCATGCGCAGCCACCTCTTTCATCACTTCTTCATAGGTCGCTATTCGGGTATCATGATGATCACCTGAGATATTATACTTGTACGCATAATAACCTTTTTCTTTATCAATCAGTTCCCAGCGATTTAAGCCTGTATCAATGGATTGAGGATAATCTTGTGCCAAAGCGATCATAGAAAACGAGAAAGAAATAGCGAGTACGATGATAATCTTTGCGATTATTTTTTTCATATCTATCCATCCTTTCTAAGCTACTGCTTTCATATCCGTTTCGACTGTATCAAACAGAACATTAATCTCAGGAAAAAGACCGTCAACCGTTATCCGTTCACATCTGCCAAAGGTATCTCTAAAAATACACTGCCCCATTGTCATGCTTTCAAACCATGAGATTGTTTCATCAGTAACTGGTATTTTCAGGCGATTAAGGACTTTTTCAGCTTCGGTATCTGAATTAAAGGCAAAGATTGTTCCAAAGCCTGTCCCGTCATCTTCATCTGCTGTGTCATCGACTGATTGTGTAATCAAGACAAGAAAATTATTCTCTGAACGTCCGACACGTTTAATGCGTTTGATAATGCCACGACCAACTGCTGTCGCATTGAAAAACCATGCTTCATCAAGAAAAATAATTGTCTCTTGTTTTCTGTTTTCACTACCAAATTTGTGGCAATAATGTCCCAAAGCATACATGACAACCAAGGATTTTATTTGACTATCACTCAGTTCATCTTTTTCATCAGTAGGTAAATCAAGCCCTGTCACTTCAAGCACAGTAATGCGACTATCCGTATCGACTGCCTGATTTTGACCGTCTGAAAAACAAAGTGACAAAATAGAATTTTGTACCATTTTTACTAAGAGATTAGCTGAAACTCTGACCGCTTTTGAGCGATGTTTTTCAAGGTCTCTGAAAACTGTGAGCATCCCTACTTTTTCGCCACGCTCACGTAAGGCAAGGTGTTTGTCAAGCGAGTCCAGAAAAGCACTGTGAAACTCCTCTTTATTTCTCAAACTATAAATTTCATTAGTCATCGAAATTGCCAAGTCTTTGGCTTCAACACCTTTGAGGAAAACAATAGGATCAAGCGCACCCCAGTTTGAACGATTATTTTTATCCAACGTGACAAAATTAATTGACCTAATGTAATCCTGAATTTCAGGATAGATGCCTTTTGTTTCATACTCTTTTAGAACTTTAAGATACTGCCGGCGCATTTCAGCTTTAGGGTCAATATAGAGTGTTTTAGCCTTCAAAAGGCTTGAATATAAAAAGAGATACTTAGTCAGAAATGATTTTCCGCCACCAATATCTCCTGTAATCGCAATGTGTGGATTACTTGTCACTTTCCCCGCTACATCCAATTTATTTGCCTGAAATGGATTGACATAGGCAAAATTGATGCTTGATTCAATCGCCTTTTTAAAATCGCCATACCAAGACCCTTTATTAGCATCAATCCGCCCAATATAAAAACCAACATCTTGCCCGACTTTCTGTCCCGTAAAAAAGAGATTTTCCACAAATCCGTCTAACGTTGTAATCTGGATGAAATTTTTATCCGAGTCATCCAAAGTTTGCGTGAGTCTATTTTTATAAAATAAATAGAGCTGATCAGCCCGAGCCTTGACAAGCTCAATCCCATTTTTAGAGCAGGCATCCATGACAATTCGCATTTTTTCGACCAAGGCATCATAATTTTGATCTGCAAAAACAAGCGTTTGTAAGTAGCCCAACAAGATTTCATCGTCATTTGATCTGACAAGCAAATCTTCAACTAATGCCTTAGAGCGCTCTTTTTTATTTTGATCTACCCCACCTGCCGCATCGCCGTCCGCAATCGCCTTATTATGACGCAATCGCGCACGGTTAGCCTTGGCAGGTACCGAAAAAGTCCCCTTCTTTGATGAAAAGATAGCCTTAGTAAGTGTTTCAATCGGAAAATTAAAGCCTTGAATATCTTCTAGTAGATGCAAATAACTGACATTTTCAGGGATATAAGCAACCGGTAACATCGCCAAGTACGATTTTTCTAAGCCATTGTGCAAGGTCAAGATATTGAAATTTTCCCATGTCAAGCTAGTATCATCTAAATTTTCAAGCGTGTTACGTGTCGCACTGACTTCAAAAGCCCGATCAAAGTCAATCCCTCGTAGATACTGCAAGCGATTAATAAAAATCGTTTCTTGTGTGTTGAGAGGTTTTGCCATTAAAAGACTGAGCTTTTTCTCTAAGTCATTCGCATAGACTTCATAAGCTAAATACCAATCTTTTTGATAGGTAACTTTCCCCACTAAAGGCTCATAGACTTTCTTAGTCAAGTAGTTGATGCTGGTTTTAAACATCTCTTTTTTATCAAAAGAAATATGGCTTGATTTTAGTGGGATGGTCAGATACCAATGATACTCAAAAATCCGATCAACAGATTCATGAATTCGGGTGTAAGACTCATCTAAAATATACCAGGCTAGATCTTCCGTATCTTCCGAAAAATCCTGAGATAATTTCAGATACATGGTATCTAACGCGACATCAAGCGGTATCATTGAAATATCAAAATTCTTATACTCTCTTATCCCTGATAAAACACTGGCAGTTAGTGCCTTAAAACCATCCTTTTCGTTTCTATCAATACTATTGATAATCGCTTTTGGCACTTCAAACATCGCATAAACATCGCCATTATCTTTCAAGACCAAATTATCATGGATGTCCGATATATCATTTTTGAAATTCGTTTTTAAATTCATTTTCCCTCATTTCATATAGAATGCCTTTATTTAAGAAAAAGCGGTGTCGCTTTATGCCAAAGGTCAAGTAAAAACTAAGCCACCCCCGGATAAAAGCTGGAAAATATTTCCCGTCAATTTTCCAATCTGCTAATTTTTGTCCCAATTTATAGGCAATCAATAAAGCGGCCGCAAAGAACCAACCTGTCGGAAGAAATTTTAACAGCCTATACCAGATAATTGTTTCAATAAGCAGTACAACAGCGGCATAAGCCACAAACGAATATTTGATCGGGCTTAACAGAGGATAACCAAAGATTGTATGAAAAGTGTTTTGTTCCTCCAGGGCTTTCTTATAGGCATAGAGATGTTTATTTTTTATCGTTTCTGCCATAGCTTTAACCCCCTAAAACAGTTTCAAAAACTCGTTGCAAGAATCCCATGACAACCTTAGCAATAGTTTTGAGAATATCTGGAAAATAGACGATACCTACCAAAAGTAGGTTACCTGCAATAATACTTACAATTTTGCCCCAGTCCTGCTTACCGATCCCCTTAGTCACAATATAGTAACCCGAAAAGATAACAGCTGCGGGCACCAGACCTTTTTCTGCTAAATCTTTAAACACACCATTCATATTGAGTTACCCCCTATCTTTTTTTGAATCACTCGCTTTAATACCATGATAGAGCTTGCTCACAAAAAGCATATCTTCTTTTTTGGTAAGCTCCAGCGTGAAGTCCTCACTGTGCGTCATCGCAAAATTATCTTCAAACGTCACTTGTATCTCAGCAGTTAATTTTGTCTCGCTTTGATTAAGCGTATAATACGAATAATCTAATGACTTAAACTTGTAGCCTGTAATACCTCGAATCCCCTTACTCATAGTTGCTAGGGTATTGTCATCACTTGTATAAGCCGTGAAAAAAGCAGATACAAAGTTATTGGCTTTCGTCTGCCATGCCTCATCGTAAATACTGGTCATTTCGTCCAACTTATTCTGCTTGATTTTATTTGCTTGTAAACTCTCAGTTTGCGTCACAAAGGGCAAGTCACTGACATAGTATTTTCCAGATTTTTCACCAAAAGGGATATTAAAAATAGTTGACACTTCATGCCAACTATCTCCTTCACTTGTCTTAACACGATAAGTCACCGCGTATGATCCGACCTTATCTTTAATTTCAAGCAAGGTTGAACTCACTAATTCATAAGCCCCTTTATTTGTTTGTGGATTTTTGACATCTAGCAACTCACCACCATAGAAAGGGATTAAAGCATCTTGATTTGAATTATCCAATCCTTTGTTAAAGTATGCCCCCACAAAATTTGACAGAAACAAATTGATTTTGTTATTCGTGTCTAAACCCGAATCAGCTTTTAGCGCTGTAACAGACTGTGGATTGGCTTGCTTGAAATTTCTTAGACCAGTTGAAAATAAAGCAAAAGCTGACAAAGCAACTAAACCAATCACCGTACCATAAACAATCATATTTGCCTTACGTTGACTGCATTGTTTGGGTAATTTAACCGCTTTTTTTCAACTTTCTGCCGTGTTTTCGACTGTTTTTCTAGCTTTCTTTGTGTCTTTTGATAGCGTTTGACTTCTTTTTTAGTCATGCCGTCATAGTTTTCAGACTGTCTTTGACAAGAACTTTCTGAGGCCAATACATCCGAAACATTTTCAAATTGATTAACTTTTTTCCTCGACTTTTTCTTTTTAGGCTCTGGTGGGATCAAATAATTTTCAATGGCACTAATTTGCGCCTGATCAAGTGATGAATTAGCTGCTTTAGCCTCAAACCCTAGTATATTTGAAATCGCTAAAATCTCTTTAGATGTCCTATCGAGATTTCTTGCGACTTCATAAATTCTTGTCTTTGACATTTGATTCCTCTTTTCTGACATTAAGTGATTTGTCCTCTAATTCATCAATGACTGCGTTAGCAACTGATAAGTGCTCATATTGACCAATCACCTCATTGGTATAACGATCAATAACTAAAAATACTGACATTATTTTCCTTTCCATGCCTTACTGTACTTGACTTTCTGTACCATCTGGATTGACAATAATAATGTCATATCCTGCGTACTGCGCTTTTAGTGCTTCAATATCAGATGACAAATCTGATGTCTCCGTTGATATTTCTCCAAGTGGTACAGCTATTTCTGGTACAAAATCATAAGTACACTCGGGCACTGTTTCAATTGGTGGTGGCGTTGTCGTTGAGGGAGTTTGTGGCGCTGAAACAGGTGCTGCTTTACTTTCAGCAACTACCTGTTTTTCACTAGAACTCTTTTCACTTGTGACTGCTTTGGAAGATTCCGAAACTGACTTAAACTCAAATGAGTTAGCATTTTCTTTTTTGATTGTTTCTTCTGAGCGATCGCCACCAATTAAAAAATAAGCACCAAACCCAATGATACTTACCGCAACGACTGCAAAAATCGCAAATAAGATTTTTAAAAATTTATTCACGGTACACCTCACCTTCTTTTTGTTTTATTGGGCTTCACACCCCATCTGCACGTTCCTCTAGTCGTGGTTTAGTTGATTAACTATTTCTTGATTTTATCTTTATCGCCTCTTAGAGCTTTAAAGATGACCTTGTGCTTTATGATTGTAACGATTACCACAATCAAGCCACCAATAGCAGTTGCGAGAAGTGCTTTCCCCTCGCCAGTTTTAGGTAGGAAAATTTTAATAACTTGATTGACTGGCTTAGGTTTCTTACCATACCATTTGTCTTTATCCCCAACAGTCTTAACACTAATTGTGCCTTTAGCTGATACTGTGATTTCATCACTATGCACCTCACCTGCCGTGATAGATTCAAGTGTACCTGTTCCAACAATATAGCCACCAACTGGCAATTCAAGTAGTTTGCCATCAAGTTCAAGTGCGCCATCTTTATTAGTTGTAAGCGCCTTACCATTGTAAGTCCACTTGATCTCTTTGACATCATGATTACCGTCAAGCGTTTTATCCGTCAACTTGATATGAGTCAGACTTTCAGTTCCGTTGTTTGTCACACGAAAATTGATTGTTTGAGCTTTGTCGCCTAATTCAACCGCTGTCTGTTCAGTATCAGAATCGCCCTTACCTAAGTTATCAGGCTTATCAAGATGATTGCCTATGCCACCCTTAGAGATAGCTTCACTTGATTTCTCGACATCAACTAATGGTTTAGGTTTAAAGCCATGCCATTCATCATCATCTCCAACCTTTTCATTTGATTTGACACCGACACCTGACACGGTAATCTTATCAGCGTGAGTTTCGCCACCGATTAATTTTTCAATCGTGCCAGTTGCTTCAATCGTTTCGCCAACTTTCAGGACAAAGACCTTGCCATCAAGTAGGAAAATGCCAGACTTATCAACCGTAAGCACCTTGCCTTTGTAAGTCCACTTAATATCTTTCACTTGTTTTGTACCAGTGATTGTTTTATCCAGAGCTTTCAAGTTCGTTAAATCATCCTCGCCGTTGTTGGTAGCCTTGAAAAAGATTTTAGTGCTATCGCCACTAATTTCAAAAGCTGTCTCTTTGGTGTCATGATCGCCTAGACTGATATTATTAGGCTTATCTTTGCCGTTTCCGTTACCACCTTTGGTAATCTCAGCATTTGCTTTCTCAATGTCAATGGACGGCTTAGGCTTGTGTCCGTGCCATTCGTCATCATCTCCGACTTCACGTTTAGATTCCAGACCAAGCGCCACAACCTCTACAATATCCGCATGGTCTTCCCCACCAACTAATTTTTCAAGCGTACCAGTTCCCTCAATCGTTTCGCCAACTTTCAGGACAAGAGCTTGACCGTCAAGAAAAAGCACTCCGAACTTATCAATCGTAAGTGCTTTACCTTTATACGTGAACTGAATAGCTTTCACTTGCTTTGTACCAGTGATTGTTTTATCAATAACCTTGAGATTGGTTAAATCATCTTCACCATTATTGGTAATTTTGAAGAAAATTTTAGTGCTATCGCCAGTTACTTCAAAAGCAGTTTCTTTAGTGTCATGATCATGTTCGCCTAAATTATTGACACTATCTTCATAGTTACCAATGCCGTTTTTAGTAATCTCGCCATTAGTTTTTTCAATGTCGATTGACGGCACAGGGGGTGCACCTTTATCTGTTAACGTTATTTTGGATAAACTGATAAACGGCACACCGTCTGATACAACACCAGCAAGGCTGCCTGAGATGTTGTCATTTTTATCTGTCGTCTGATTATCGCTTTGACTAAAGACACGCTTAGAAAATGGTTTTGACCCGTCAGGTTGATAGCTTGCCGTAATCGTGATGATGTCAGTTTTAGGATCAGTAATCATGCGAATGTAGATTGGTCTAATTGGCTGATAACCGTTAGGAAGGGTTGCCATGTCCTCAGTTATCACATAATCGCCATAGACAAGTTCAGCACTAGCATAGCCGTCCTCGTCTCCCTTGATCCCCGTCGTTATTGTTTGAGCAGCAGCATCTGTCCCTGCAAGTGGCGCAATATTAAATTTCACACCATTAAATCCAGATTCCGCAGATTCCCCAGCAATTTCAACGAGTTTTTGGATGATGAGTTTAGCCTTGATTACTTGTTCTTTCGAGTGGGTATCAGACGTGATCACATTAGCCGTTTGATCATCTTGTTTTTTGATTTCAAACGGTATTTCTGAGCTGTCTAAGGCGTAACCAATAGGCGCATTTAATTCTTTCCAAACATATTTTCCAAGAGGTAAATTACCAATGTAGACGGTTAGTTTCGTATCATCAACACCGACCACGATATTATCACCATGCTTGACAACTCTGCCGTTAATAACTGATTCGGTAACTTTTTCGCCTGAGATAAGTTTGGCTTTAGGCATCGCTGACCATTTGACCGGTTCACCTTTTTTATGAGGGCTAGAGCCGTCGGAATCATCCCCGTAGAATAAACCATATTCAGCTGTTTTCATTTCAGCTTTCCCTTGAGCTTTTTCACCCGTGGCTTTATCAGACTTCCAAAGTTTATTTTCGCCCTTAACCTCCTGATTTGTGCCCTGAGCTGTACCGTAGACAATCTCAGTTTGATTATCTTGCCAAGTCAAGGTCACTTCAATTGGTTTGAAAGTGTTGACAAAGCCAGCGCTTGCCTTAGTTTCATCTAGCTTATACTTGCCCAGAGGTAGATTTTTAAAGACGAGTTTTCCGGCTTTGTCCGTCTTAGCCGTGTAGACTTTCCCGTCAGTTAGGCTTGTCAATCTCAGTTCATTATCTACCAAGGTATAGTTTGCATTCCACATCTCGTCACCGGACTCGGCCCCTCTTTTCGTGACCGTAATCTCACCCATGACCGGCTTATTTTCAACTTTGACGACTGGTGCAGCATCTCCTTTTTTACCAACAACGACTGTCACCTTGTAAGTTTTAGGGTTGTGCGTTTGACCCGTCACAGATGTCACGGAACTTGCCCGCTCTTTAAGCGTATATTCACCAGGTTTTAATTTGGGACTTTCAACCGCGCTACCATTTACAGGGATTGCAATATCTCCGACATCTTTACCATCTTTATCATAGATGTCAAAAACAAGTGGTAAAAAGCTATACAAATTATTAGGCATTGCATCATCGTACCCTAAAAGAGACTTATCCAACTTAAACGTTCCGTCCAGGACAACTTTGATATCCGTTCTACCAAAAATCCCCAAAGCAATTGTGGATTTTTGATTTTCTCCGTCATACTTAACAACATTGGTTGTATTAGTTGAGACCTTAATCAAACTTTTAGCACCAAGTATTTTGCCATCCGTTTCATTTGTTGTGGTACTCGGCCCAACTAACACACCATTATCTAGTGTAATTTGTGTATTTGATGATAAGATGATTCCTTGAAGTCCTAACGTATCATAACTAACGCGTTGAGAAGAATCAATATCCGAATAGCGAGTGGCTTGTAGCACGCTATCAATCTCCGCACCCGTATTATGATTGATTAGCGTATAGCTAAAAGTAACTTGATCAAGTTGCGCAACACCAGATGTATTCCACCAACCTACACCTCCTGATCCTGTGCCACCTCCTGATCCCGTTTCCCCCTCACCGGGACCACCAGTCGCCCCTTCAAAGGGTGCACCAACATCAATTTGAAGTGTCCCGTCACTTGCTTGCCCCTGGAGCGCAACCATGAGTCCTGTTTTGGGAAGTGCTGTATTACTCGCATTGTCAATCGGATTGTAAGAGTTTAAAGTCAGCTTCACATCAATTGGGATAATATTATCTGACATATCCTTGACAGACCCCATATTCTTAATCAAGATACTTTGACCTTCATCCATTCTGAGCGCTTGTGCACCCGCAAATCCATCTTGTCGCATAAAATAGCCAATACCAGTCGTTGGAACACTGCGAGTCCCATCAATTGTTGTATTAGACTGCCAAGCAAGGTTGTTTGCGACATACTTTACAGAGTTGGCTTTGTCACCAACAACTGCCCGAACAACATCTGAAAATTTTTCAGATGACATATCATTATTGGGCGTTTTGACAACGGGTTTACCATTAGCTGTCCCAATCGTTACCGCACCAGTGTCACTGAGTTCATCTGCCTTAACGACAACGACTTGAAATAGTTGCGTAAGTGGGGAGGTTTGACTCACCGCTATCCCACCACCAACTAATATCGCAAGGGCACTTGACGTATAGAGCCATTTTTTCCCTGATTTCCATTTTTTATTCACAATTTGCCTCTTTCTAGTTTCGTAAACAAAATAAAAAGCGTTCAGTCGAGCGCTTATTTTTGAGCAATAAATAAGACAAGCATTTTATCTCTTGTCTTATTATGATTATCTTTACTTATTATTTTGCATAAACATTGAGTGATTCATCGCCACCCATAACTGAGTGCCCTTTTTCAAGTGCCCCTTGCTCAGCTGGTGTTGTATTGCCCCACTGATTACCTGGACTTGGTGCTTGTTGTGCAGGCGGCGTGGGAGTTGATTGACTTGGCGAGTTAGGGACTTCAGATTGTCCTGAATAGTTGTCATTAGGTTGCATATCTGGTTGGACTTGTTGTTGCGGTTCACTGACAGCTTGAGCTGCTTGTTCCGCTTGAGCTTTGGCATCATTTTCTGCCTGCACTTTAGCTGCTAATTCTGCTTGAACCTTATCCCTGGCTTGCTTGTCTGCCGCATCTTTTTGTGCCTTTTCCTGAGCAGCCTGGTCAGCCTTATCCTTTGATGCTTTATCCGCTTTTAAATGCTTATCCAGTTTCGCCTTTTTATCAGATTCTAGCTTTTCTTGTTTATTTTTAGCTTCACTTACAACATTTTGATGATGAACAACTGTAGCTGTACCAAAACCAATCAAGATAAGGAAAACGCCACCTATAATCAAGCGCTGCCTGAGTGTTGTTGCTTTAATTTTTTCTAAAAGGTTATTCATTTTTTATATCCTCTTTTCAATTCTCCTCATGACTATCTCACACTTTTATTATCCCATATCAAGCCGCATACTACAATGATTATCATTATAGTATCTAACTTTATCAACCATAGATACTTGATATAGCTTACTATTATATCAATAGGATAAGTTGCTTAATTTACTAAATTATCATCAAAAATATGTTATTCCCAAAACATCCACCCGTTTTGCTTAATGATTAAGCACCCAAAATATCAGCTAAAGTTTTAGCCTCCATCCGAGCACCTTTCATCGCCTTATTATAAGCATAGACAACCCCATCAATCTTTTTAAGAGAGCCGTTTAAAGCCTCTTTAAAGAGCACATTGATGTCCGTTTCTTCTACTCGTTTCAGCCTATTTTCCAAAGTTTTATTACTAGAATTGACTTCTTTAATTTGTCCCGCTTCTAATTGCGTCAAAATTTCATTTGCCAATCCTCTAATTTCTACTTCTGATGCACTGATTTCTTTTTTTGCCATTAACGACACCTCATATTTTCTAAAGTTTTAGATTACCCCAAACCCAAAAGAAATAGTGTATTTTTGATGATTGTTAGTCCATTAAAATCGTTGGATTGAATTGTTTTTTCAGTTCAAGCTCCTCCAACATAGCGTATTGTGTCCTCACATTTTCAAGTCTTTTCTCCATGACCTCCGTGATCTCCCCTGATTCCAAGATGTCCTCCAGAAAATTTCGATTAACAATCCGATCATATTCTTTCACAAGTGCCAATGAATTTGAGACCTGATAGTAGAGCCAACGAACAGTACGCATGATGTCATAAGGTTCTGCCTGAGTCGTCAATTTCAAATAATCCACATTGCCAAATAGTCGCTGCCACTTCTCGTCAGGTATATAAGACCCCCACTTTTCGTCAATCCCCTGATAAACGGATAAGCGTTGATTGATTAACCCCCGAACCATATCCCCTAGATCATACCCTTCGATAAATTTCATGACGAGCGCCTGAGCTGTATCGTGTGAATAGCGTACTTCATACCGATTCCAGATACCGAAAATTTCCAGTGATTCCTCAACCGTGATTTTTTCTTTTTTCGCAAGTTCAAAACGCTTTTCATAAAAATTGAAATAGAGTGACGACTGCCTCGAACCGAAATAGACAGATACCCCTTTATCATCTGGCGCGTCAAAATTTTCATTATTGATGATGCCACCACCGACGTGCTCCCAACTTCTAAATTGTTTTGTTTTGATTAGACCGCTATTCATTTTTTCAATGATACTCGGAATCTGAAAATGTTTACTTCCATTGCCATAGCCTTGGTATAAGTCATCTAAAGCTATATCAATTCTGGTAATATTGGTGTCCTCATGAAATACCATCGAACGTTCTAACCATGACTGCCAAGTTAAGCCTGTATTTTCAAAATATAGCTCCATTTCACGGCAGCCCTGACCTGATAACTGTAAGGTTAAATTGTAGTTACCACGCGCCTCCGCATCGTAATAGTATAAAATCCAGATATTACCAAAGCGCAAAGATGAATTATAACCGTACAAACCAGATGCCACACTGACAAAATTGGTGTAGGAAATGAACAAGATAGTTTCGACAAAGTATTCTATATCTCGAATATTCTTGAAGGTCATGCGCAGATAGTCAATCATCATCCGCAAAGGGTTTTCAGAGTTATTATTGATCAACCCTAGCCTCATTTTGATTTCTCGAAATTTATCGGATGTTAATCTGTTTCTACCGGTTTCAAGTTTCTTAACCTGATCTAAGCTAAGTCCTGTTTTTTCGGATAACTCTTTTTGAGTCATCTGCAATGATTTCCTAAATTCTTTCAGTCTGTAACCGTCCATTAATTTTACTCCATTGATTCAGGTGCCAAAAAAATTGGACAAAAGTGCCAATTTTGAACACCCCTTTAACCCTTCCCCCGTCTAGCATGAGAGGTAATAAAACTGGCGTTTTTTGAAAATGTTACCCCCCTATTAGAATACGGGGTAACATGAGCATCGGAAAGGTTAGTATCCGGCACGGAGACGCAGGCTCCGCTTCGCTACGCCTGCTTGCCTACTACTAACTTTCCGATAGCTCATTAATCATCTTCGACTGACTGAATAAACTGCTCAATCGCTTTAGATAAAGTCACCCCTTCAGAACGTTTATAGGCTAAAACGGATGCAAAAAAGTCTTTATCCTGATCATCATAGCTATAGCGCCCTTTAATGCCCTTGTCAAAATAGATACCGCTGTCAGCTAATAATTGAGTCGCCCTTTGCACTACAGTAGGACTTGTCCCCAATGCTTTTGCGAGCTGCTCCCTAGAAAACGTTTGATCATCTGATACTTCAGGTATTTTAGACCTATTTTTTATCTCAGCCTGGATAATCTGATCATAGTCAGCTATTTCAAGTTTAGGTAATTTTGCATACTCCTCAAAAAAATCGAATCCCCGATCAAACGACACATACGGTGAGTAAAATTCCTCAATGACTTCACCAAAATTTCCGGTATAGCCTCGACCTCGAACTGCCTGACCATTAATTTCCTTGATTGTTTTAAATTCCTTTTGACTCGCTTCCTCACCAAATGCAATAGAATAGCCCGTGCTAGATAAAACACCCACCGTGATCCGTTTCATCAGCTGATCACGGATATTAGACGGTACGGCATCCACACCTGCTTTTTGTAAAGACAAAATTAAAAAGACTCCAGCTTGGCGTCCTTTTTGGGCAATTTGTTGTAGCGCGTTAAGATACTCCGCAGCTAAACGACTGCCACGCATCCCCTCTAATTCACTTGTCATCGCACCAACTTCATCAATAATCACGAAAGTTGGTTTCATACCATAGTCAGAGTAATCAAGCCCCATTTTGTTTTGGGGACTTTGACGCATATAATCATAACGCTGATTCATAATTTTCCAGGCATGGATCACGCATTTGACAATATCAGAGACTTCAAAATAAACTTGACCATTGAATACCTCGTACCTTTCCAAATTTGCGAGGTCAGCGCGTTTGGGATCACAGATATAGAGATTACCAATTTTTGCCAAAGCTAAAATCAAGATAAACAGTAAGACTGATTTCCCTCCGCCAGTCCCACCGGATATTAACAGATGCGGCTCTTTCCTAAAATCCCAATAAACGGTTTCCATTAAGCGTAAACCCTGAGCTGTCATCTCAACTTTATCGACTGAAATTCGTCCAAGATATTTTTGGAAGGCTATCGTATAGATGATATAGCCGTCTAATATCTGCCGATCCATTAAGTCACCCGAAAAAGTCGTCTCCAATTGCGGCCCAATTTGTAAAAACTTTTGTTCACTTTTTGTGCCTCGCAACTCAAACGAAACTTCAACCGTGTGTTTATTTTGTCGCAAGTACGCTCGCTCAAACTTGATTTTCTCTGCCTTATTTTCTCTTTTTACCGTATTGTAAAATTTGGAATAAAACATTTTTCGTCTCAAAAAATACAATGAGCGTAGTCTTGTGAAAAAGACAACGTGCCTTTCAAGCTCAATCTCGATTTTAAGAGCAACTAATAATAGGATAATCAAAATGCCTAGTGCAAGCGGCACACGTACTAGCACATTTTCTTGAAAATAAGCTAACACTTCACCATCATGAAAGTAAACATAGCTACCTAGCCCAAGCAAAATCGGTGAAAACAAGACAAAAGTGACAATGAGTCTCTGATGCTTATACCAATCTCTGACCCTGAATCCTCTATACTTCCAAAAAAAGCGAAGAATTTTTTTCATATCAGCCACCTATTCTATTTTTTCGGCATCTTATCATCTTTTTTAGGCACTTCTGCCTTAACAGCTCCGGCCTTTGAAATACCTGCCGCAAAAAGTTTATAGCCATTGTTACTACGGTTACCGCCTTGTGGGATCGCATAATAAGCTACTCGAATCCCTTCAAGTACAACTTCATCATTAAAGGCAATGCCTAACGCTTCAAAGTCAGCAGGTGTCACACCAACAATGGTAAATTTAATCACCTCGGATTGCACGCTACTGCGTAAGTCAACGTCAATTCCTAAAATCTCCCCAGTTGAGGCTTGCGGGTAGCTGCCGTCAGCGTTCCGTGGTTGTGTCAAATCATCTTCAAAGGCAAACAAAGGTTTTGCCTCACGTAATGTCAACTTCCCAAAAAGTTGATCCAATTGCAAAGCGGCCGTAATATCACGGTAGTCTTTACCCATTATTTTTTGTTTGTCAAATTTAAGTCCAATAGCCATTATTTTTTACCTCCAAATACTTTAATATCAGTCGCAAATACGTTCAAAGCCGGCGCAATTTGATTGCCATGAATAAAATCAGGATAGAAAATTGGATTAACCAACTCAGTTTGCGCGCCTTCCGGCACCGCATCCGTCAAAGTTTTAGTGATGACATCGAAAGAGCCGTGCGCAGCATTAGCAACATGGTGACGTTGATAAGCGCCTTGTTGTCCCATAACTGTACGCGGCCCATTCTCGAATCCATCATAAATCAGATTTTCAAGGAAATCCGTTTTCATTAGAAATGTGTTTTGTTTCATACCTAGTATTCTCCTTTAAGAATAAAATTTTTATTTTCTACCACTTGGATAGAATAGTTTCATGACATTTCGGTCAGTTTTGCCTAAAACAGATAATTTTTAACTTTATCTGAGTAACGTTTTTTCAACTCATACGGTACGTAAAAACTAGAGTTGTAGTCCGTTTCCCGATAGTGCCAAATCTGATGCAGTGTCCGCTGCCTTAACTGATTTAAAGCACGCTCATCCGTCATATTTTGATGATAGAGATATTTAAAATTCGAAAATACTTCCTCCAAATTTCTCTCAACTTCCTCTAAATACGGCAGTTTGTTTCCTTGACTCATTTGCCTCCTCCTTTCATTTTAGGCAAAAGAAAAACAACTAGCTTTTGCTAATCGTTCTCTTTCATCTATTATTGCTAGTTTAACGACATAGTGGTCAATCAAGGTAAAAAGAAAAGCGACCAGAATTTTCTAATCGCTTGCTTTATTTATTTGTCATACTGCTCTTTACCTTTTTATCACATTACCATTATAGCACTACCTATAGTCTCATGCCGTCCCAATTAGTCTCGTTTGTTTTCAACTTTTGTTGGGACTTTTAAATTTGCTAAAGCAGACGCATGAACACGGTGCGCAGCACTTCTTGACCTATTTAATTGATCATAAATATCATCTCAACTTTTTCCGCTGATATACCTTGCACGCAGCACCATCCGTTCCTCTAAATTTTCTAATTCATCAATTGCCTTGATAATTGTAGTTTTCAAATCTATAAATTTATCAATTTCTTGGTTAATTTTTGTTTCTAGCTCATTGATTTTGAGGATATAGTTGACAAACGCTGCCTCATTATTTTTGTTACCACCCGTAATGCGTTCACCGAATTGAGTACCTGATAACGATTGAGACAATGCCCTCAATTCCTCAACTTCACTCAATAATTGTTCAATATAACGATTCATGTTTTCAATCTGTTTCAAATACTCTTTTGTTGTCTTAGTCATCAGTCAGTCTCCTATGCTTAATTTTACTTTAATCCTTTTAGCCATAGCGGTTAACTTGTGCACTTCAATTAATCGCTGTTCAAAATAAGTATCATTTATTCCCTTATAGTCTCATATTACTTCACGCTTGACTAACTTAACAGGACATCGGATGTCCTATTTTCAATACAAATTAAGCAAAAAAAAAAGCTAATTAAAAGAATCGTCTCTCTTAATCTAGTCTTTACTCACTTTTGACCTCAGACATCCAATGTTCCAATAAAATTAAATAACTGCCTCAATCCCTCTGTTTTTTCTACCTAATAATTTAAGGTTTTGATCTGCCAACATCTCATTACACTCATAAATAGAATGTGTATAATAGCTATGTAACAAAAAATAGTACATGGTATGTTGCGCTGTCATCATGAGGGATTTTCCAGAGGCTTTTAAAAGATAATCACTCAGCATTGGTTCTAATTGCATCCCGATGCACAGCTGCACCACACTTTCTATTGAGACATTATCAGGCTCATTATATCTCAATCGTTGAATGGTTTTCTCGCTGATTTCGGAGGCTTCTGCTAATGCTTCAATCGTCATCTCTGACCATTCTATCAAACGATCAAGCGCCCCTGAAAACGTCATCGGTAAACTTTGCGCCACTTTCAAAACCTCAGCGTGATAATCAGAAAGTTTTTCAGCCTGATTTTGAGTGTCACAATCTGAAAAATGAGCTTCAAAAATTATATTGGATGCCTTGTCTCGATTTAGAAAACACAAAAAATGATAGTTTTCATCATATTGATTATCGGCACTGATTTTCAAATCAAATATCAAACAACACTCGTCCAAATGTAGACGGGCATACTCTGTCAGTTGATTATCTTCAATATACTTAGGATCGTTTAAGCAAAAATGCGACTCAATATAAAGATAATCACCTGTCTGCAATCTTTCTTTAAAATCTGGTGACACCACACTTTCCGTTAAAGCATCTGTCAAACCTATACAAAACGTCTGATTTTCACCAATCGCATCTTTCGTGTAAGTATAAGGTCTGATATATTTTCCGTCAATATAGATAAAAACATTGCGCGCCTCATAATAACCAGTATCAATCATACGAATTTTCGCAGCTAATCGTGATACCTCAAAAAAATCGGCAAGTTCATCAATCACCGGTTCTAAGACATCCACAAGCTTAGAAGATTTCAACTCTATCTTATATTTTTCAATTACCTCCTGAGCCTTGAGTTGAAACATGATAAATGGCATTTGAATCCTAGGCGCTAATTTATTTGCCTGCCACTCTATCCACTTTATTGTTTCTTTTTGTTTACCTTCCACACTTCCCTTAACAGTACAGACGATTTTTTTAGCATCATTATCATACAAATTTTCTAATTTAACTGCTTTTCTATGTTTATCCCAATGCACACATTCATGAACAATTGTATTATTTACTGATCCTAAATTCCGCAAAAAATAAACTCTAGGGTCAACAAAAATCGTTCCTCTTTTGACCTCTTCCACCACCATTTCATCCTTTTTAGAATCATAGAATTCATCTTTGGTATCTTGAAAGTAAATTTTTCCAAAAACAGAACAATCTTTAGAAATATCTCTTTGCTTAACATTCAAAGACATTCTACTTGCTAGCTCATAAGGATTGACAGGCATTGGTTTTTCCATTGCCTCAGGATAGTATTTTAATACAAAATCGTTAGCAACTTGATCAACCTCATCTGTACAAATATAAGGAATGAGCTCGTCTGACAACGGATTTTTATAATCTGATTTTCTATCGTAAATTTTTATACTTAGGATTTGAAAATCATCTAAATCACAGTTCAAATCTCCGAAACAACCTATTTTAAACCATTGATGAAAAATTTTCTTATCATCACATTTTTCGCTTGATCTTTTGTCTAAAATTTCAGCATCCACTACAATATCAAAGAAAATCTGCATGTTAGGCTGATCATCTACATATACGAATATAACGTCTATTTTTGATACGGTTGCTTCCTCACATTGATCAAAGGAATGCAATTTTAGCTGCAAGCTCAATTCGTCCGAAAAAATATCAATATATCTATTTACGATTTCTAACAACTCATTATGAAATCGATTTGTTATATACTCTTTAAATGAACGATTTTTTATCATGAATAGTCCTCCAATAATACATTATTCCATTGAAAATTTTTGAGTAAAACTTTTTTAAGAAAATAAAAGAACCACTAACGCATTTATTGTCAGTAATGTTCTTTATCCTTTTTAAAAGCTATATCTTTAATATAATAGAGGTCTATTTCCCGAACATTAATAAAAAAATGATACGTCTAAAATTCAAATCAATTTTATTAACTGTTCAACTAAAGAATTTATAAACCAACAATTATATACAAAAACATGGCAAGAGCAGCAAAAATAATTTGAGTTTTTTTGAACTTTTTCATAACAATTCCCTCCATTCCAAATTTTTTATATTTCTTAGTTTCATTATAATACAAAGAAATTATCTCTGTATATTTCAAAAGCTTTTGCTTTTATAAACTATCTAAACTTATCCATTTTATTTTTATTATTAATATAAGTTATTACTTACATAAAAATCCATGATTAGTTTTTAATATAAAAGTTTTATATAGTAAATTCAAATAATATATATTTAGAATAGTAGTCTCAGAAAATGAACATATATGAATAATCCGTGCAATACTATTAATTCTTTATATTAATTTTAAGCATTTCAATGATTAATTCCTATTTAAAATAGAAATTAATTTCACAATATTTTGATCAACATAAAATCAAACAGTATTATTCGCTTTTCTAATATAATTTAAAATAAATTCTTAAAAAATATATCTATACTATTCGTATTTTTTATTATATAATAAAAGCAAACGGTTGCATACATCTACGTGAAATATTTTAATCTATAAAATTAGTATTTCTTCAAGATTCATCAATTGATCCCCGCAAGTCTTACAGATAGGAATTTATTTTAGATATGGTTACTGAACAAAATAGCAAAATTGATCCCACCCTCGGAACAGTGTTAAAACTTCTTAGAAAATCAAAGGGTCTTACAATAAAAGAAGCAGCAGGAAATAGTTTCTCCTGTCCACATCTTTCCAATTTTGAAAATGGTAAAACTGAATTTTCTGCTCGATTTTTACTAGAAGAATTAAAAAATATCAACGTAAGTATTACTGAATTTCAGGCTTTCTATGATAACTATATCCATTCTAAAGAATATAATCTAATTTCTAATAGTGAAATAACAGATGCTTATATGTCCCATAATTTAGCTAAGCTCCATGTCATATTAAAAGAACTCGATAGTAAGCATAACAATAATAGAAATATAAAAAAGTATCATTTGGAGGTTGTTCGGATAAAATCACTGATTTCAATAATTGATCCAATTTTTAAAGTTCCCCTTGACGATATTAAAATGCTTAAAGACTATCTTATAAAGTTAAATGAATGGGGAAAATATGATATTGAGCTCTTAGGGCAGTGTTGTTTAATTTTTGATTTGGGTACTATTTCTATTTTAACTCAAAATATGTTGAATCCTGGACAAACAACAATCAAAATTGAAGGCAATAAACACGCTCTTATTCAGACCTCTATAAATATTATTAATCTATTCATTTCAAAAAAACAGTTTAATCTAGCACGTAATCTCATCAATCACCTAGAAACTAATGATATTCATGAGTACTATATGTATGAAAAATTGACACTCATCTATAACACCGCTAGTTATAATTATCATAAAGGTGACAAGTATGCACTTGAAACGATGAAAAAGTGTCAGCAAATTTTTGAATTCTGTCAATGTTTTAAAACTGCTAATCTGGTAGCTGAAGAAATTTCCTCTCTTCTTAAAACACAATAGATAAAGAAACGTTATTAAATTAGTAGATACTTGTATTATTAGATCCTTTATATACTATTTATTAATATGAATATAAAGATTAATCTTTAATCTGCTACTACATATAATTTTAAGACCCCGCACTCTCATACACTGTTATTCCTTTTCGCCATATTAATAAAGAAATTGCAAATAAAACAAGTGATATAATGATTAGTCCCCCAATATTAAATGCCAAATTTCGTCCACTTAAGAAAAAATCTGCTGGATAGAATGCGGTAAAAGAAAATGGAATTATAAAACTTATTATAAAACGAATTGCTCTATTATAAATACTTACAGGATACTTACCGAAATCATTTAACATATAAAATATATAGATGACACTTCCTGCTTGCTTACTCCAAAAAGCCATACTAGAAGTTGCTATCTTAAGGCTTGTGTATATTAAAGTAGCAAATGGAATTGCGATGATAAAGAAAAAAATCGTTGAAACTGTCCAATAAACTGACCCTGACGTTTTTATGAGTAATAAGACACCGACTAGTAATTCTCCTACGGCATCTATTTTAAAAACTTCTAGTAGTACATGTAGTAACGGATTGAGAGGACGAGTCATATACTTATCAAATTCTCCTGTCCAAACTAATCTTTGTCCTACATTCCATAAATTATCAAAAAACAAATGATCAAGTCCTTTAGGTATAAGTGAAAATCCGTAAATAAAGGCAATTTGTGATAAACTCCAACTATTTAATGAAGGGATTTGAGAAAAAATTAAACTAAGGAATAAAATATTCAATCCTTGTGTCAAAAATACTCCTAAAACTCCTACAATAAAGTCAACCTTATATTCAATTTGTTGTTTTAAATATTGTTTAATAAATATTTTTTCTAGTATCAAAATTCTTCTCACATTACCCCCCTTGAACCGTTATTTTTTCACTAACTATTCTCCAAATTATTTTAGATAGGGTATAAAAAATCACTAGCCAAAATATTTGGAGAAAAATAGCGTTAAACAACTGTAAATTATCATACTTCCCTAAGTAAATTAGTACAGGAGTATATATTAAAGACGCAAAAGGGAAATATTGTAAAATGTTATATAATTCAGAAGGAAAAAAAACAAGTGGAATTAATGTGCCTGACATAAACGCTACAATTGATGTCTTCATAATATTTGCTCCCCAAAGGTTTTTTAAAACAAACGCTGTAAAACCAAAACATAAATCGAAATAAAAATTTAGAAGATAAGCAAGTAAAACACTTAAACTAAAAAATAACAAATTAAATATATCGAAAGGAACTACAGTCGAAATAAAAATCTGAAATATTATGAGCCCACCTAAAATAGGTACCGTTAATATTCCAACTTGAACTATCTTTTTCCCCACCTCTTCAAATAAATATGTTGCCATAAAACTTACTGGTTTTAATAAACGCATAACGATTGATCCATCCTTTATTTCTTGACCAATCGTTGGACTACTACCTGTATTAATTACAATTCCTGTAAAAAAACTTAAAAATACATAAATACTCATTTCTTGGATTGTAAAACCACCAATTGAAGAGTGTTTTGAAGAATTAAATATGGCTGACCAAAGAAAATAAGTTACTATAGCTCCCATAATATCGCCAACACGATAGAGTAAGAAATCTAATCTATAGGCAAAACTTCGTTTTATACCAGCGTTAATAAACGGTTGATATTTTTTCAAATTATTGAACATTTATTATCTCCTTTCTGAAAAAGCGACGAACAATTTCTTCAATATCCGCATTTTTTACCGTTATATCGGTCACTGATACATGACTTAAAGTATATTTCAAAAGATCTTGAATAGCAATTTTTGATGCATCGAATTTAATTTTTACTATAGTTCCCTTTTGTTCAAACTCTATTTCTTCAAATTTATGACAATAGTCTAGTTTTTTTATATCATTTTTACTAACAAGATCAAAAGTAACTTCATGGATTTTTCCAAATTTTTGTTTTAGTTGACTTACTGAACCATCAAAAATTTTTTGTCCCTTATCAATCATAAAAATACGATTGCAAAGTTGCTCAATATCATTCAAATCATGTGTGGTTAACAAAATTGTTGTCTGCTCTTCTTGATTAATATGAGTAATTGCACGACGAATGTTATCTTTTACTGCAACATCAAGGCCAATTGTTGGTTCATCAAGAAATAATACTTTAGGATTATGCAATAAACTTGCTGCTATATCAGCTCTCATTCTCTGTCCTAATGATAGGGTGCGAACAGGATCTTTAATAAAATCATTTAATTCTAATACCTCATTAAGAAAATCCATTCGTTTACGAAATTCAAAATTCGGAATTTCATATATTTCTTTAAGAACAGAATACGTCTCTTGCAAAGCTAAATCCCACCATAATTGTGTTCTTTGCCCAAAAACTACTCCAATTTCCTTAACATATTTTACCCTATATTTTTGAGGATCCCTTCCATTAATTTGACAAATACCCGAAGTAGGCGATAAAATTCCTGTCAATATTTTTATCGTAGTAGATTTTCCTGCTCCATTTGCACCAATAAAACCCATTATTTCACCTTTAGGGATTTCAAACGATAAATCTTTTACCGCTTCAAAAAACTCAATTTGAGGATTAAATAATGATTTACATGCTCCTATTACTCCTGGTTGCTTTATACATTTCTTAAAAGTCTTATTTAAATTTTCTACATGTATCATTACGCTATTTCACTCCTAACATCTTTTCCAAGTATGTATCCATCTTTAAGTATAGCGATAGTTCTTGTTTGAAATATTTTTCAATTTTTTTTTCCAAAATCTTTATTTTTTTTATATCATAACTTTTTTTATTTATTTCTATATTTAATCTGTTAGTTAACCTTTCAAAATTCTTTATACAGCTCTCAATTTCAACTCTAAATATATCCAATTCTGGTAACATCAAACTAATATCAGATAAATAATCTCTTAAAAAAAACCTACTAAATTTTGATTCGTTTAAACTCAAAGATATTTGCGATATTTTGCTCCAATTATTTTCTAGTAATGCATTTCTTGAAAGATCAATTAACATTATATTTGCTAATTCCCCAAAATAAAACTCTTCTTCATTTTCAGTAATTTTTTTACCCACTACTAAATTCTCGATATTTTTTTTCAATACTAACAAACTAAACTCTAAAATATCAACTTTATTTTGTAGTATTTCTATTTCATAATAAGAATATGGATTAAGAATTAAAACATTTTTCATGTCTTTTAGAAACTTGAACGCACCATCTCCTTCCCAAGCTCTTTCAAAATCTTCTAATTTTATCCATCTATCCTCTATTTTAGGAGTCGTATCATACACTCTTATTGACGATTCATTTATATCAGTCACAGAAATGTAATGAATACCAAATTTTTCATATTCTTTAAAATAATCCATATTCATGAAATCTTTTGAGTATGGTAAATAAAAGCAAGAAACTGCTAACATCACCTCCTCATCTTTATTCAATTTTTCCTTGATATAATCAATTCCTTTTAAAAAATTTTCAAAATTTTGAATAGAGCGTACAATACCCAGAGTTTGAAAGATAGAAAAAGAAGATAGCTTTCTCGAATAGCTTACATTTGAATGAATGCTTCCATCTTTTCTTATTACTACATTAGGAATCGCCGTTCCTCCATCCAATGAAAGTAAACTTGTATAAATAGAAAAATTTCTTTTACTCAATATCCTAGTTGTAAGAGGGATACTACAAGGATTATAATACTTAGGTTTTTTATTATTAATCTTATTTAATATTTTTTCAGAAATCATAAATATTCATATTCCTTTTTTATCTAATTCATTTTGAATAATCTGAAAAATTTGATCTACTGTACCTGCTTCTTCGAATATTAATTTTTCATCCGGAAAATTTATGGAAAATTTTTCCTCTAATTCGACAACAATATTTATAAAGTTAATTGAATCCAGTCCTTTACCAATTAAACTTTCATCGTTTCTTAGCTTACTTGATCTGTCGTCTAATAAAATATTGTTCAAAATTATATCACGAATTTCTTTCTTTAACATTTTACTTACTCCGTTCTGGAAATAGAATTTTAGAGACTTCATTTTTTTTATTTAAATCAAAAACACGTTCTATTGGAGAAATTTCCCATTCCTTAACCTCTGAATTTTCATCCACATAAATGTTTAAATTTATACTGTCATACTCCATTAACTTATTATTACAATTGATTGTTTTTTCACCTAGTAAACAATTGATTAATTTCATTGAAAACTGAACCTTTTCTAAAATTTTTTGTTTCTCTGAGATATCAAGAACACTATCAAAATCAATTTGATTGAATTTATCCGCCAACAACACAATATCAAAAATACGATTCAGTTGAATCTCCTTGGGATCTCCTCCCGAGAATCCTTTATCTAACTGAAAATAAACTGCTTCATTGTATAAATGACAACACATATGCAAAAAATTAGTTATATTATCAAAAAAATATAATTTACCTTTCTTTACAATATGATCCTTAAAATCATTAATTGTTTTGTTATACAAACTATTCTCAAATCCATTCCATGAAAATAGAAAATTAGTATCAACATTACTAAACCATTCTTTTTCTTTACGAACCATGTTATATATCTCATGAGTAAATGTCTGTTGAAATAATATATCTCTTCTTGAAGCTGTAATAATGCTTTTATGAATTGTGTCAGCTTTTCCAAAAACAAAATCTTCTTTCTTTAAAATCTTCTCTACCTTTTTAATATTTGTTTTTTCAATCAATAAATCAATATCACCATAATATCGTATCCATTTTTTAGGATATAGAAATTCCGAGCAAAATATACCTTTTAAAAACACATGGCTTATATCTTTAATCTCAAATTCCTCTGTTAAACGTTCTGCAATTTCCTTATATTTTTCATTGTGTTCTTCATGAATTCTTTTTTTATTATTTAAATAGTTAAACGATTTTACATCTAAATATTTTTCATTACTTTTGAAGAAATAGAGCATATCTATTTTATGATACTCAAGAAATTTTATATCTAATTTACCACTCCATAAATCTTTAATAAATTTTTCCTTTTTTTTATAGCTTTTAAGTAACTCAATTACAACAACTCTTTCTATTCCTCCCATGCTGGCTTTCCTCCACTTTCTCTAACTTCAATTAATTTTAACCATCGTTCCAAGCCACAACCAACACATCCCGAAACAATAGTTCCATCTTCGTCAAAATTAAATTCTTTACTAAAATGATTTGTATGATAATTAAAAGATGCTAGAGATATTTTTTTATTATCATACTCTGCTACCAACTCCTTTTTAAGTGAATTCTTCAATTGAAATTTCTTTTTAATTAAATTGTTCTTACTTGGATAAAAGTGGTCACTAGCTTCTTCAATATAAACATGATCATAAATTTTCTGAGCATAATTCAACAAAGAATTCATCATATCTTCAAGAAAATCTTCTACAAATTTTGGAGTCCCAACAGCAACAAATTCCCTTACAGAAAAATCCCATTGTCGTGTTTTCTTTTCAAATTTACCTTCTTCATACCTATATACTCTAGCAAATGTAGTAATAATTTTATTTTTAATGGGATGTTTTTCAATCATTGGATATAGATGCAAACAAGCTGCAGGTGTTAAAAAATAATTTGGAGAATTATCATAATCAGATATCCTTGGTAACGATTTCTTTTTTATAAGATCTTCTATTTTTTCTCGATTGATGACACTAACTTTTGTTAATTGATTTGGCATAGTTGAAAAGTATCCACAACGTTCCAAAACATCACTCTCTATCAACGCTGGGATAAACCATTCTTCCATTGTGTCTCTTTTTACAATTTTTTTGAACTCTAAATCTAATTTTTTTAAATTTTCAGTGTCATTTGCATATAAACTACTATATTCATCCGTATTAATATTGCCCATAATATCCTCCCGGTCTTATTAATTCGCTATTTTATTTTTTATATTTTCAAAACCATAAGTCATTCTTGGTAATATGCTATCCTCCGACTCCTCAGAACAAATTATTTCAATGAACTTTAAAGAATTAGATTCACATATCTTTTTCAAGTTCAAGAATTCTTTAATACTATAGGTCTCAGTATTACCAAATCCGGAATACTGAGCAATTTTTTTGAAATTCATAGATTTTGCTAAAGTATGCTCACCTCCAACAGTTAGGTTTCTATGATTATTTAATAAAATATAAGTTAAACTTAAATCATAGTAATCTGGAATTGCCAGGGCACCCAAATGCATTAGTAATGAACCATCTCCATCGATAACTATAACTTTTTTTCGATTTCTTAAAATTTTATTTCCTAAAGCTATACCTGAAGCCAATGATAACGTTTCTCCGAGTGAACCAACCATAGGTAAGTGAGTATATTTTTTTTCATCAGTCGTGTATATTGAAAATTCTCTACTTATCATACCTGTTGAAGTAATAATAATATTTTCTTCATCATCACAGTATTTTGATACTTTATTCAAAATACAACTGTAATCCTTGTTTTTCATAAGGGGACTTGATTTTTCAGTAAAAAACAAATCATCAACTAATATTGCAGCGCTTCTACAATCTTTTCTTATTTTTTTTATTATTTCTTCAATAGGGTCAAATGTATTACTTTCAAAATAATCTCGCTTATATATATCAAATTTACAAAGTTTTAGATTCTCTTCTGTATCTTTTCCACTTCTTATATGTTGAGGTGCATCATTGGTACCAGGTCTTCCTCTCCAACTAATTATATATAGCATAGGGTGATTATACACTTCTGGGGCTACTAAACTTTGCAACGGATCCAATATATTTCCTATTCCTGAATTTTGTAAAAATATTACTGGTAATTTTCCAGTAGAAATGCTGAATCCGAACCCCATCGCTACAGCATTACCCTCATTTGGAACAATGAACAAATTCTCTTTAGGGACTTCCGAAGTTAAAGGATATAATAAAGTGTCTGGAACACCAAAAAAACGAGTTATTTTATTTTTTTCTAAATTATTCAAAAAATCTTTTATATTCATACTTCGATTCCTTTAGGGATTAAGTTTAATACTTCATTAATAGAAATTAAATGATGCTCTACATCAGAGGTTCTACCATTTTTTAAGATGCTTACCGCAACTTTTTCCATTGGTTGTATAATCGCACGAAGTAAATGATTAGCATAAATTACTAAGTTTACCCCCCTATCAAATAGTACTTCTTCTTCAATTTCAGGAAATTTAGTTGGTACAGCCACAATGGGAATACTAGGATATTTTCTTTTTATTTTTTCAATCACCTTAAATAAATCATCTGCTTGACGAGTTATACAATGTATTAACAAGGCTTCTGCCCCAGCTTCAATATATTCAATACCTCTGAATACTGCATCGTCTATTCCTTTACCTAAAGTGAGACTCTCTATTCTCGCAATAATTACTGTATCATCATTAATTCTTGCCTTTAAAGCGATAGATATCTTTTTTCTAAAATTTTCTATTGTATCTTGACATTGTGGATTATCCTTTCCATAAAGTGAATTAAATTTTATCCCTATTTTATCTTCAATCACTATCCCATTAATCCCTCTTTCAGATAGAGTTTTAACTGTATAAAACAATTGTGATATATTCCCTCCACTATCAATATCTACAATAATATCTTTCGATGAAACTGATTTAATTTTTTCAATCATTTGTAATCTATCGGAAATGTCAACTACCTCCATGTCAGGTCTTCCACGAACCAAAGAATCACACAATGAACTAATCCATAAACCATCAAACTCTTTATAATCATCATCTAAACTGAAACTCGCCTGACTCGCAATCATACCACTTAATGCATCATGACACTCCATGATTCTCATTTGTCCATTTATCAACTTTTCTAAAAACTTCACTTTTTCTCCTTCATCTAAACAATGGGACAACAGTCGGTATTATATTTAAATCTTCATACTTCAAATATTGCTTTATTATATCCGGTAAATAATAATGATTTAATGGGGGTTCACCGAAATAATCATAAATTTTTTTTAAAACTGATTGTTGCATTTTTTCTTCAATTTTATTTAAAATAAACTTTTTATCTTTTTCGGTCAAACCCTCAACAGAATTGATAATATTCTTTATTACAAACTCCCCATAAGCTAAATCAATTTGCTCAAATAAATTTCTTAAAGAAAGATCTTTACTCATATCAAAATCCTGATAAATAAAAGTAAAATCTCCATTAGATTCCCTTCTTAAGTTTATATTTTGCATATGGAAATCATATGGAAAAATTAACTTGCCATACTTCAAGGAAATATCTACAAAAAAAGATAAATGTTCAGTTATGGGTAATAAGTAATATTTCAATAAATAATCACTTTTTTTCAATTCATTATAATTATCTTGCTCATAAAGATATTCGAAAAACGACTTTTTATCATCAAAAAAATCAGATTGAAATGCTGCAAATAGCGGGCAAGTTAATCTATCAATTTTCTTTCTTCTAAAAACTATATTATTACCTTCTCTCCTAATGTATTTATAGTCATCTAAAATATCAATAAATTTTAAATTCTTCCGATCCTCCAATTCTTTTTTTACTATTGCTGAAGCGAATATACGATTTTCATTTCTTGTTAAACTTCTGATTTTGTTTGAAATTTTATATGGTACATCAATTTTAAAAAAATAACTATTCTTTTCGTTATAAAATGTTCTATGACTTGCAGTAAAATAAAATTTACGTTTTATTAACTGATTCATTTCGTCTTTGATATATTTCGGAGTATCATTTTTAAAATTTGAAAAATAAATATTTTTAAATAAACTATTTTCCACCTTATAGTTTTCTGGTAATTGATTAATATACATTATTGGATAAATTGTATTCTCATACTCTCTGTTACCTAATCTATTAAATAGAGCAAATCTTAGATCATCATCTGACTGATCAATAATATTTCGGCAATTGTGAATACCATTTTCTTGTAAAAGTTTCCTAGTATTGGTATAAAAACGCCGTCTTCCAAGTATGTTATGCCATTGATGTTCCCAGAATAAATTATTCACTTGTGGATATATAGAAGACAAATAACTCAGCGAAATCTCTTTTGTTTCTTGTATTCTATCTTCAAAAAATTTACGCTTATAATTGTAGTCATTAGGATAAAGTCCCCAAATATATAAAGTCGAGATAATTTTTTTACCTTCGTCAATACTGATATTTAAACTACTCCAACTATGATTTGACAAAATGTACAAACTCCTTTTCATTGAAAAATAAATTATTACACTTTACATATTCCAAAATATTTTTGATTTTTTTTTCGTCTAAACCAAGACTATATTTCGAATTTAGGTACTTAATGTTTCCTTCTCCACTAGTTCTATTAACTCCTACTTCCATTGTCCTACCAAGTACTTGTGGAATATACGGTGTAAATACTGATATCCTATTATCATCTAAAATATTTTCTTTATATATTGCTGCCCCATGTGTTCCTGCACATGTAAAAAATGAATACTCTCCAAAACATGGATAATTTTTAGGTATGTCAATTTTCAACTTATTTTGAAGTAATTTTACTATTTTTCTTAATTCCTTCATATGTATATTACTCGACAATTCATTTTTCATATACAGATTTATTAGCAACTGTTCCGTTGAAGTATTTCCACATCTTTCACCTATTCCTAACATACATGTATGAATCCTTTTTGCTCCTCCTTTGATTGCAGCAAGGCTGTTAGATACTGCCAATCCTAAATCATTATGTCCATGCCACTCAATTATAATATTTCCTCTTAATCTCTTTTTTACAAATGAAACTAGCTTTAGTGTTTGTTCATAATCAGAAATCCCCAATGTATCAGCTAGAGCTATTGAATAAACAGGAAAATCATTTATTAAACTGATTATTTTTTTCAAGAACTTTTCATCCATCCTAGTGGAATCTTCGAGGGCGATACTTACTTGCATTTCATGATCTTTAGCAAAATTCAATACTTTAAAGATAGCATCATATATATATATTTCATCCCATCCCTCTATATACATTCTTTTTCTACTCACTCCTATATACAGAAGTGACGATATTTTTATTTCTAGTTTTTTCGATATACAATTAACTTCTTCTAAATCAGATGTTTTCATTCTACATATAACATACGGTTCAATTCTAAGTTGTTTTGATTTAATAAAAGAAATTAATTCAATAATTTCATCATTTTCACGAACTGAGGAATTAATAAAACCAAGGTTACATGCCTCTATTCCTAAACGGTCAAACAAAATAATAATGTTTTTTTTATCTTCAATGCTAAGATTTGAAAAATTGCAACTTTGCAATCCATCTCGTAACGTCTCTTCAAATATTTGAATTGTCATAATTTTACTCACTCAATTCTTCTATGATTTTAGATGATATATATATATCATTATCAAAATCCGTCCATAAAATTGCATTATCCTTTAAAAATTTAGCTTTTGATTCAATAGATTTATTGTTAGATAAATTAACTTTTTTTGTTTCATATGTTAAATCATTATTTAAAACTTTTTGTTCTTTTAATTTCCATGATAACATCAAATCTATTTTTTCTTGAATTTCATAGCCTTGTTTAGGAATTTTCTTTTGAATATTATACAATTCCCTAAGTAAATGTATGATATTTTCAAATTTTTTTCCACCACTTGAATCCAAAAAATTTTTTATTTCTTTAAAAGAAAAATATAATTGAGATTCCCTATACACCTCTCTTAATGAATCTGATGAATGTACAAGATTATATGTCATATTTATTCCCATTTCACGTAACTGTTTAGAATTACATAACTCAGGATTAGTAGGTCCTTTTAAGCTCAATATTTTTTCACATATATTTTCTTCTTCCCCTTCTAAAAGTATCACTACTAATGGTTTTGAAAAACGTGCTCTAACTGCTGGCCAGCCAATGGAAGGGAACACGGATTTTCCAGTTTGTTCATTCCAAGTGATCAGATGCTCACGATAATGTTTAATTAAAATAGATTCATCAATTCTAGGTAATAGTTTTAATATGGCTTTTTTTATCTTTAATGTTGACAATTTTTTCAATATATCTTCCATTGCATTAATAGAGAAAGCCTCATTAGTTATAATAATAAAACCCAAATTTTTATCCATTATGTATCTCCTTTAAACAATCTTCTAATATGGTATAAATTTCGTACAATTGTTTTTGATTAATAATTAGTGGAGGACAAATAGTCACATGATTATTCACACCTATTTCATTGTTTAGTAACATAAGTCCTTTATCAAAACATAGATCTATAAATCTTTTCGAACTAATTTTATTTGAAAAATGTATAGACCACATTAGACCTTTACCACTTATTTTCGAAATAATAGGAAATTCTTTTTTTAAGCTTTGCAAATATTTGCCCATATATTTGCCCATATCATTCACATTTTCGTAAATTTTGTTTTTTTTCAAATACTCTAATACAGCTAATCCGACTGAACAATCAACTGGAGTAGCATTAAATGTATGCCCTAATATTTGACTTGGTTCAATATTATTCATAATTCTAGGGGATACTAAAACTGCTCCAATATTGGCATATCCAACACCTAATCCCTTCGAAATACAAATAATATCTGGTGAGAATTTTTCATTGAACCCAAAACTCGTTCCTAATCTCCCCATTGAAGTAGCAATTTCATCAAAAATAGTAACGCAATCTCCAATTATAGATTTTGATAATAATTTCTCAATGTAATCTTCTTCTATAATCTTTGAACCAATCGGATTTGTAATCATGCTATCAAGAATTAAACTTGAGAAATCATTAAAATTGTAACAATTTTGAAATTTTTCTTGTTCGGTAGGAATGAATGTTGCAGTAGTAGTATACTCCTCATACATATTAATAAATTTTTCATGACCACTTACACTTAGAGCTCCCAAAGTTGATCCATGATAACTCCCTTCAAAACTCATTACTTTAGTCCTTATATCCCCTTTCATTTTATGGTATAGAAAAGCGATCCTTAGAGAAGCTTCGATACAGTCAGAACCAGATGTAGTTAGGTACACCAGGTAATCTCCAATATGTGATGTCATATCATGTAACTCTATTGATAAGTCAATCGCCGCTTGCGTAATTCCCTTTCCTGTATGCATAAAATTTATCGAATTTAATTGTTCTGCTATTACTTTTTCTAACTCATCTACTTTATATCCAAAATTGACATTCATGGAATTTGAACACCCATCAATTATCTTATTTCCTGATTCATCAATCAGATAAATATTGTCAGCATCAACAATTTTATTATCAAACAAATTTCTTTTAATTAAATAGTCCATCAAAAACTCTTCCTTATTTCATTAAATATTTCAGTAGATGATAATTGATTTTTTTTCAATAAAAATTCATAAGTTCCAGTATCTCCAAAGCATTCACCTACACCAAAACTAGTAATCTTTAAGTTGTTTGATTCGCTATTATAGAATAAGCTTTTTAATTGTGAAGCTAATCCACCTATTTTGCTATTTTCTTCAATAATATATATATGATCATATTTAAATATAATACTTTCATATTGAGCATAATCTAAAGGTTTAACTTTGTTAACTAATATTAAGTCAACTTTTGAATTAATATCATTATCCATTTCATAATCTTTTGATATAAGTGCACCAATATAACCAGTAGAAATTATAATTCTAGAATTTTCTCCAAGTAAGCTACGGTCCATTACGTTACTTATCAAATCATTCTTATTGATTCGAATATACGATGTCCTTTCACTCAACGCTGCTTCTTCGATACTTTCCTTAATAGAGTTTTTATCATAAGGACAATATAATTCTATATCTGGAAATGAACTCATTATGGAAATATCATTTAGAAGTTGATGGCTAGCCCCTTCAAAAGAGGATGAAAATCCTGCATACTCTCCTATCAATATAGCTTTTCTTTTATTAAGTAGTAAACTGTCATTAATTTGCTCAAGTGCTCTTAAAACCAAATGCTTAGAAAATAAACATACCACAGGAATAAATCCAACATAATTTACTCCTGCTGCGATACTTACAATATTTGCTTCAGAAATGCCAATATTAAAATATTTTTCAGGGAATTTCTCACCAAATTTATAACTCAATGTTGAGCTCCCGACATCACCTGTCAAAAGAACTATATTACCATTTCTATTCTCAAGATCAATTAATTTTTCAATTACTGTAGTTCTCACGTTTATTACCCTCCATTTTATTTAAACACTTGTTGGCCTCTTCAAAAAGATATATCTTTTCTTCTTTATTTACTCTATACGAGTGAAAATCAGGATTATTTTCCATAAAATGTACTCCTTTTCCTTTTATAGTCTTCGCTAAAACTACTTGTGGTGTATTACATTTCAATCTGGAAAAAGCATATTGAATTTCATCATAGTCATTCCCATCAATTTCAATAGGGTCTACACCTAAAAAGCTTTTGAATTTACACTTTAAATTATCAAATTTAGAAACTTTATCACAAAAGCCATCTAGTTGCATACAATTTTGATCAACTACAAATACTAAATTGCTCAGGTTTAGACTTTTTGAAGAGTACATCGCTTCCCAAACTTGTCCCTCATTCAATTCCCCATCACCAAGTAAAACAAAAACTTTTCTATCTATATTTTTCAGTTTAAGTGCAAGTGCAACACCAACACCAATCGAAGCTCCCTGACCTAAACTTCCTAATCCAAAACTAATTCCAGGAATTGTTGAACTAGGATGTCCTGTAAGAGTAGAACCGTTACTTCTAAATGTAGTAAGTAGTTCTTTACTAATTATTTTTGATTGAGCTAATTTTGCATACAATGCTGGTGCAGAATGTCCCTTTGACAATATAAATACATCGTTACTTTTTAGAATATATTCTTCATATATGTAATTTATTAAATCTATTGATGACAGTGATCCTCCAAAATGACCTGATTCTGCATTAAAAACCATTTGAATAATATTTTTTCTTAGTTCAATTGATTTTTCTCTCAATTCTTCAATATTCATAATTCGATAAATTTCTCCATATTTTTTATAATTTCAGTAGATGTAAACTCTGACAGATATAAATCTTTTATAAAATTAAGCATTCTATTCTGCGTATTATAAACAATATCATTGATCTTTTTAATAGATACAATACCATTTGTTGTTCCTGTACAGAAAGAACTTTCAAATCCTGATAAATCATCTCTACTAATCGAAGATACATGAACTGATATTTTATATTTTTTGCAAATATCAATAACATGCTGCCTAGTAATCCCCTCCAAAATACCTGAATTCAAATCTGGAGTATAAACAATATTTCCTTTTATAAAAAATATATTTGATCTACTAAGTTCACAGATTTCACCATTATTATTAGTATAGAGCACATCATCAACATCATTGTCTCCAAAAAGCTCAACTCTACTTGTTTCATAATTTGCTGGTGATTTAATTTTATATATAGAATGTCCCTTAATTCTCTCAAAAGAACCTATTCTTATGATTTTCTCAATTAAATTTGCATCATTCCTATGATTCGTATCTAAAATTGATATGATTACATCACCTTCAACTTCTTCTAAAAGTTCTGAGCATTCTAAAGAAAACACATTGATTCGTAATGCAGAATTGTCACTGAGAGTGTGATTTTGAATCAGTTTTTTTATCTGATCTACTATCTCAAAATATGAATACCTAAATTTTATATTTAAAGATTGACAACTCTTAATTAATCTAGAATAATATAATTCAAAAGAAAATAAATAATATTTTTCATTTATATTC
Organism: Pseudolactococcus reticulitermitis; assembly: GCF_002260845.1. GTDB lineage: Bacteria > Bacillota > Bacilli > Lactobacillales > Streptococcaceae > Pseudolactococcus > Pseudolactococcus reticulitermitis. Next base: position 472,470 of record NZ_BEDT01000001.1, read on the forward strand.
ACTATCTTTGGAGCTTCAAAAACTCCAATCCCGTATCTAATCATATTCGAAGAAATATTTACTAAAAGTTCTGAATTCTTATACAATTCGTTATTAATAATTATCGAATTATTCACTTCTCAGCACCTCATTATATTTTTCAATTCTATCAAGCCTATCTAATCCACCAGCTTTCAGAAAAGAACCATCTGACGCCATTGCTAAATGTGCTATTACTAAATCTGATGTTTCTGAAGTTCTTTGAGAAAATGCTATCCTAATACCGTTCTCTTCAGCAAATTTGACTACTAATAATGCAGAACTGATACTTCCTACTTGATTAGGTTTAACAACGATTCCATCAACATACTTTCCATATTTTATTAACCTATCAATATTAGTTGCAAAAAAATCATCTCCAAACACCATTAATCTTTCCGGTTTTGACTCTCTAAACCTCTTCCAAGAATTATAATCGTTATCTGAAAAAGCATCTTCAATATACGTTAAATTTATTTCTTTTTCCCAATTTTTATAAGTGCTTTCCAAAAAGTCATAACTTCCTTCTTTTTGAGGATCCCAAGGAATATAATATAAACCAGTTGTTTTATCATAATGATCCGTCATAGCAAGATCTAGCCCCAAAGAATACTTTTCTGCATTTTCGGATTCCTCTTTAACTGACTTCCATATATTTTTTATCACAAAATAAAAATTATCGGTTTCCACAGTCACTGCTCCTTGATTAGATACTGTCACAGTATATCCTTGATTCTTCATTCTTTGTTTTAAATTCTGTTTAATATTTGATATTTCCGTTAATGTTTCCAGTGAGATATTCTCTTCAGAGACTAGTAAAAACTCTATCCCTGTTAGAGAGCTTGAAGGATAACCATCAAAAATATTCACTAAATGTTTGACATTATTTTTATGTAATTGTTCATCTCCCATAACAGAATACAGCGGAACTTTATTATACAGTGCCCATAATTTCCATAGTGCATAAGACGTAGCAACCAATACATTGCCATATTCATTTAACTCCCCTTTCTCAAGCATTTCTAATTCAAATTTTTGAATATTCTTCTTATTAATTGTAGTACCAACTAGTAAAGGTTGAACAATTTCAATAAATTTTTCCTTACAACCTATAAGTTCTGGAGTAAAATTTTCACCTTTTTGAAATTTCTCGTGATACTGGATATCAAAATGTCCAGTAGTTGATCCTCTGGGTGCACTTCCCATCGCTTTTGTACCATCAGATAAAATTATCGTTACCTCTACTGTTTGAAAGCCCTTTGAATCTAGTACATATCTACATTCACATTGTTCAATTATCATTATTATTCTCCTTATTTCTTCTCGCCTCAATACTTAATTTAATTATCTTATCACAAAGACTTAAAAAATTAATCCCTATAGTAGCTGCTTCTTTTGGAAGTAAACTAGTAGGTGTCATACCCGGAATACTATTAGCTTCTATAAAATAAATCTCGTCATAATCATCCACTATAAAATCTATACGTGAATAAACTTCAAATCCTAATTTTTTATGGACTTCTATAGCAGAACTCATTAGCTTATTGCATAATTTTTCAGAAATATTTGCTGGACATATTTCCTGTACAACATTTGAAACATATTTTTTTTGGAAATCATATATTCCTTCTCCAACTATAATTTCAATTGGAGGAAGTGCTAAATCTCCTAAAATTCCTACTGAAAATTCTCTTCCTCTTATAAATTCTTCAATTAAAAACTCCTTCTGATCAATTTCTTGAAGTTCCAAAGGTTCTAGTATCAGCTTCACACCAATACTTGAACCACTATCATTAGGTTTTATAATAACAGGTAAATTATCCCCCCCTATCTCTTTGTCATATTCTTTAGCTACTTTAACAGTATTTGAGACAACAATTTTTTTTGAAACTGATTTATTCATACTTATTGCTGTACTAAAAAATCCATTTCCTGTAAATAAAATTTTTTCAACTTCAAGCAAAGCCTGTAATCTTCCATCTTCTCCGATTCCTCCATGCGTGGCAAGAAATACAATATCTGCTAATTTACACAATTTCAATACTTCTTTAGATATCTCTCTCGTATAATCTTTATCACTTAAAAAATTTGGATTTCTTTTATAATCATTATATAAATTGTCAAAATTATTATTTATTTTATAAGTTCCAATCAACTCAAGAGAAATCACTTTATGTCCGATTTTTTCTAGACTATCTTCAATTAATTTTGCTGACTGCTGTGAAACCTCTCTTTCAGGGCTCTTACCACCATAAAGAATAATAATATTCATATCACTAACCTTTCTTATTTTATATTTTCTAAAATCCAATTTAAATATACAATTGGATTTTAGAAAATCATTAGCATACTTCAAATTTTATATTGAAGTTAAACTGTCATTTTACATATCTTTTTCTCCAACATGTCTATTATAATTATAAAACAAAGTAAGCGCTTTCTTATTAGGGGGATTTATTTTTTTATAAAATATATAAAAACAAATATTTCCTTTTTCCATTCATTTTGTGTTGCTGTTAAGCTATCCCTCTCAAAAATATCTTTATTTGCAAATTTTATTATAGTAAATTTATTCGGAATAACCAAAATCAATTACGTTTTTTCCTATTCTAATTCCTAATCAAAACCCAAAAAAGACTGGGATAAAAATCATGGACCAAATTATTTCTAGTTACTTATAAAATATAAAAGCCGTAAGAAATCAGTTTTCAAAACAAATTTCTTACGGCTCTTTTATTGCTGAGACTTTTGTCCCAATTCCTTTTTATTAAATTTTTACACTAATTCATTTTGTAATTAATAATCCTATATTTGACTAGAGCTAGAAAAAATTTAATAAGTCCCCCCTCTTATCAACAATCACATTTTTTTGAATTCAAGTATCAACCATATATCATACCTATGAAGTTATTCTCATGAAACAATTGTAGCAACACCTGGCTGCAGTAATAAATCAAAAAATTCATTTATGTTATCATTTTTTTGATCTCCACTCGGATTATAATAGTTCACAAGGTTTGACCTTTTTTTACAATATGAGAAGGACATATATCTTTTAGCCCTAGATATAGCAACAAAAAATGCACTTCTATCTGCTTCAGGTTGATTTTTAAAATTCCAAAAAGCCGAGTCTTCAAGTCCCACAAAATAAACTGCTTCATACTCTAATCCTTTGCTTTTGTGAATCGTCATTATAGGAATCGTATTTTCCCCTTGAAATTTTTCAATAGCAACTTTAAATCCATCAATTGAATTGTATTCTTTCCAGAAAAGATCTACAAATATATTCAATACTGTTACTAGATAATTCCCTTGTTCATACTCAGGAAATACTCTACAAATTCTTTCTACCTCTATTTTTTTAATAATTTCTTGTACAAGTACAACAAAATCATTTTTATCAGAAATATCATTTAGTCTATTTTGACAATAATAAATCAATTCATTCAATTCCGTTTGAACAGAATCAAAAGTATGTCCTCCAATCCCTTCGGCTAGACCAGTAATTTTCAACCAAAAATTTTCAAGATTCTCCCACTCATCTGCTGTTTGAATTTTTAAACTTACTTTAAAAATATTTAATATCAATAACACTACTGACTGCTTAAGTGAATCTTGAAAGTCATTTTCTATACGTGCTCTAACACCATAACTTTTCAGCAACGTTATAATTTCTGCAGAATACTTTTCAGCTGTTTGTTTCACTAAAATACAAATATCATCTACTTTTACACCTATAGATATTTTTTAACAATATCAGGTACAATCCTCTCTGCTTCAGCTTTTTCATCTGATGATATAAAAAGTTTAATTTCTCCATCATCAAAACTCCAATTATCCGAAGAATGAGCCTCTAATTCATTTTCTCCTAAAGACTCATACATTCTTTTTTGTAGGTCCACAAGCCTTGGTGCTGAACGATGATTCATAATAAGAGATACTTTATCAGAATTAAAATCCCTTTGAAAATCTAAAAAAATTGTTTTTCGAGCTCCAGCCCATTCCATAATTCGTTGCTTATTATCACCAACTGCTGTTACTATTGAATCTCCATTAAGAAAACAGGCTTTTACTAAATCATATTGTAAATCCGTCGTATCTTGAAATTCATCTAAAAAAACATGTGAATAGGTCATTTGAAGTAAGTCTTTAATTTTAGGATTTGTTATGATTATTCTAGTTGCTAATATATTAATCATTTTGAAAGTAAGACATGCTTTATTATATTCACTATCTCGAAGAAGATCTATCCAAATATCTGACTTCATATTTTTATACAGGGCATTATCAATTGTTGATTTCTTTGATTTTTTTTCCAATTGACTAAATCCTTGAAAATGCTTGGAGAAAACACTTTCAATTATATTCTCATCCTCTACTAAATAATTTTTTTGAGGAATAAGTCCCTCAGGCAGTGCAGTTCTAAATTGATCAAGAACCCTTTTTGAAAACGCATCATATGTCAAAGAAGAAAATCTACTACCATATTCATTCCCGTATCTTTTTACAATTCGTTCCTTTAAATTGTCAGCTGCATCTTTCTTAAAACTGATGGCTAAAATTTTTCTAGGATTTTTACTCAAGTTTGTCTGAAACAAATAATCAGTTTTTTGTGCCAAAAGTTCAGTTTTTCCAGCTCCTGGACCTGCAACAACTAGTAAATGTTGATTAGACTTCACTGCATTTTCAGCAGCAGATTCAAGTATAATATCACCTTTTGGTACCCAATCTGATGACTCAACAAATCTATTCATCGGCATTTCTCCCATTCAGCAACAAATTTGCTCTTTTAATTATTTTACTAATAACTTCAGGAGTTGCTGCTTTCAAATCACTAGCCGAAATTTTTGAAAACATAGAAATATGAGTTGTTGGTTTACCACGTCCTAAGAAAAAATAATTATACCAGACCATTAATCTTTTTTGATTTTCAGTGTAGGTACCACCATTCCCTCCATATTCTTTTAACGCTGAGCGTACTGCTGATTCTTTTTTGTCACTATATTCACTCATAGGAGATTCTAGAAATTCTATATCTTTTACTTTTTCTTGTTTACCATTTATTATTACTATCGGTCCTTCATTTGTAGACAAAGTGCTTTTATAATTTTCTTCATACTTCTCAAGCATCATAAGATCAATATCCAAAGGAGAAGAATAGAATACATCGTATTTCTCAAGTCTAGCTACCCATGCATCCATATTACAAACTTCATCTTCTGATCTTTTATGCATATCATTTAATTTATCATCTGATAAAACTTCGTTATCCTGTATTAGCAAAAGTTCCTTTTTATCTTTACCAACATCTATTAGTTGCTCCAAGGCATACTTAATTCTTCCCCATCCTCCACCATTACGCTCTCTATCTAAATCTAAGAGTGTAATATAAGGAATTTCTAAATCTGATAGTAATCTCCAAAAATGATTTACAAATCTTCCGCTTAGAGGTACGATAGATACTTCAGAAACATCAATATTACCAGCATCTAGCTCAAAAAATTTGGATAAAATTAACTCTTCGCTATCCCCCTCACCTAAAATAACTAGTTTTGAAAAATAAAGTTCCGGGTAGGAGCTTACCGCCTCCTTTACAAATTTATATTGCTCTGAAATTTTTTCTTCCTCTGGTAAAGTGATATTTTTAACGGTCGTTGAATGTGAATTTATATCTAATCTAAAAAATCTGATTTCTTCTGGCTGAATTCTCTTAATAATTGCTGGGGAATGTGACGTTAAAAGTACCTGAGCATTTTCTTTTTTAGATACACTTCTCAATTGAGAAATTAGCTTACCTAATAAATGAGGAGCAATATGATTTTCAGGTTCTTCAACTGCAACAATTGTCAGAATTGGTGATGACAAATCAATTGATTTATCATTACCACCTTTCTCTTCATTCAATATCTTTTCTTCTATATCCAATAAACTTTCAATCATTGAGATATAGAAAAGTGATCGTAATCCATCTCCCATTTCATCTATACTTGATTTTCTAACACTTTTTTCTGATGAAAAGACTACCTCGGCTTTCGTCAACAAACCTTCAATATGATCAGAATTAAAAATCAACGTTGCTTCGGAATATCTACTATCTGATTGATAATTTTTCCATTCTTCGCTAATAGCATTTTTTAAAAGAGCAACTCCTTTTTCTTCTGTTGTTGCCTTATTTAATTCTCCAATTAACCCCTTAATGGTAGTCCGAGTACCATCTTGCCAATTGATACTTTTCATTATTCTATGTAATATACTTCCAGATACATTTTTTAACTGAAGATTCGGATTCCTAATTGCTGGGATATAAATTACACGGATTTTGTTTAAAACATTCCTATTAGCATTTTTCTTATCACTCTCAGTAATTTCGTCATTTTCAGAACAAGTGATAAAATAAACCTGAGAATCAATGGCACCTTCTAGTGTTCCATCTTCTATCCAATTAGCCTCTAATCTAATACGTAAATATGGATTTCCCTCTTGAGAATCAACAACATAGCTATTAAAATAGAGAGGAGTTTCATTAGCATTTATTTCTGCCTTAAAAACTGCCTCAATGTACAATTTTCTCTCACTTACAGTTTCTCCGCTATCTAGTTTTGACTGAAAAAAATCATTTTTAAAAATTATTCTTTCGCTTGAATTTTCCGAAAATAATTTACTTAATGCCAATAATGCTGAGGATTTTCCCGAACTGTTAGCACCAATAAATCCATTTAAATCATCAATTTCAATTGTAGTTTCATTTTCAAATGAACGAAAGTTACAAATTTTCATTTTTGCTAATCTCATTTTTTCATCTCCATTAGTAAAATATAATAACAAAACATAGTTAATATGACCAGTATTACCGTAATATTTGAATTGTGGATAACAGATTGTTACCTTTTATATAGATATATAAATACATAACTACTATAATTATATCACTTTTTACCACTTTGATTTATTTGCATCAAAAATCAACAAGCTGATATTGAGGAGTGATTATTTCCCGAATGAAGATATAATGAATAACTTCAAAATACCGTTTTAGGATTTAAAAACAAAAACAAAAAAAATCAGCTCACAACAAGCTGATTCATTCAATCGGTTTACTCTCTTTTTTGGTGCTAAATTTGGTGCTTTTTAAAGCTGATTTTTCATCAGGTCAATCAATTCAATACTTTACAGGTACCAAATATAATTGTGCCATGTTACCTTTACCTTCGTTTATTATGTACTTAATAGTTTATTGACGCATATTAGTTTCTCATGCGCCTAAATTTTTCATCACTAGGAATAAGCATTTAGCTTACAAAATTATATCACTAATTTTTGAATAAAAAAATAGAGAGCAGATATTTTACTCTCTATTATATCATGTTAGCACTCCTTTTTCAGCGATTCTGGATAATTATACCTAGCTTTTAAGAGACAAATATGATGACACTCAGTTTCAGTTTTTATTTTGTTTGCTCCATGACTAAGGGGTTTAGCAATGTCAAAAGCAATTAAATTCTATCCTTTATGCTTCATAGCCATTCTGTTCGCTTAACTTCTTATACCAAAGCCCACTCTTCTTCACGGAACGCTTGTAATCATTCTCTAAGTCCACTCTATAAAAGCCATAACGATTGCGATAGCCATTAAGCCAAGACCAACAATCTATAAAAGTCCATGCATGATAGCCAAAGCAATTGCTTCCCTCTTCGATGCCTTGATGAAGATAGCTGAGATGATCTTTCATAAAATCAATCCTGTAATCGTCTTGTATCATACCAGAATCGTCTATAAATCGCTCTTCATCAGCGATTCCCATACCATTTTCACTCACATACCACGGAAGATTATTATAGTCATTTTTCATCATCATAGCGACATCATAAATCGCTTCAGGGTAAATCTCCCAGCCTCGATAAGGGTTTATTTTCTTCTCTGCCCAATCATAAGGTTGATAAAAATCTTCTAATGCTTTTGCAGGATATGCTGCCATTTCTGGCGCTTGAACTCTGCTTGGCTGATAATAATTTAAGCCGATAAAGTCAACTGTGTTTTCGGCAATAGCTTTTTGATCTTCTGGCAGTGCATCAGGTAATAGGTCATGCTCTTTGAGAAGTGCTATCAATTCTTGATTCATTTTCCCAAGTGCAACTGGATCAAGAAAACTTTTTATATTAAGCAAATCTGCTGCTGCTTTAGCTTTTAAATCTGCTACTGATTCACTACGTGAATAACTTGGTGAAACATTCAGGATAATACCAATCGATCCCTTAGGTAAAATTTTTCTAAATTCTTGAACAGCTTTTACATGTGCCATTAACGTATGGTAACCGACTTGAACTGCCTTTTTCAAATCTACAATAGCAGGATAATGGAAACCTTGTAAATAACCACATTCTATATGAACCATCGGCTCGTTAAAAGTCGTCCAATCTTCAACCAAATCGCCAAAGCATTCAAAAGCTGTTCGAGCATAAAAGCTAAAAGCATCAACTGACTCTCTAGTCTCCCAACCTCCTTTTTCCATTAACCACATCGGCATATCAAAATGAAAGAGATTGATGATTGGTTTGACGCCATTTTCTTTCATTTTTTCAAAGTAATCCCGATAGAAAGCCACTGCATCAGCATTGACAATTTTGCCATCTGGGAGCAATCGTGTCCACTGAATTGAAGTCCGAATAGAGTTTAATCCGATTGCTTTCATCAATTTACAGTCCTCAGAATAACGTTCATAAAGATTTGAAGTTACTTCTGGTCCTTGACCTTCATTAAATTTTTCCGGGTTTTCTTTAAACCAGTAATCCCAAGTAGAAGCTGATTTCCCCTCTTTCAAGGCATAACCTTCCGTTTGTGGCCCTGATAAGGCAGCCCCCCATAAAAAATCTTCTGGAAATTTTTTCATTTTTAACCCTTCTTATTCTTGTGTAAAATTTCTTCAGATTTTATCCATTTCTTTACAGAATCAGAAAAGAGATGAAGATAGCGTTCGTATAGTATATCCAATTGAATTAAAATAGGAATTTGAGGCGATATATTTCCTGTCGATTCTTCATGCGTAAGTCCAGCTGAAATCAATGTGATATCCGCTTGTTTGATCAGATGTGAATTCGGATTAGAAGTAATGAGTGCGATTGGGATATTTTTCCCCTTTGTTATCATCATAGCTTCTAAAAGATTATTGTCCACTCCCCTTAGTGAAGCCACTATAATCATCTCGCCTTCTCGCGCAAACTCGGCTGACATTAAAATGGATTTTTCTTCCGAAATGACACGGACATATTTTCCGAATCGAGAAAACTTAAATGAAAAATCAGCTCCCGTATAACTGTTAAAACCTTTACCAAAGAAATGAATAATATTGTGTTCCTTTATTAAAGCACAAAGCTTATCAACCTCAACCTCGGAATAAGTATTGTCACTTCTGGTTGCTAAGGCATGATAAATCGCAGTCACCACTGATGAAATTGATGGCTCTTCTTTTTTATCTAAAGAAAGATTGTACAAAAACATGAGTTCTTTATAGTTATCTAACCCTATTTTTTTTGCAAAACGTGTGATTGAAGCCTTAGAGACAACTAAAGTTTGGGCAAGTTTATCTATATTCAGAGGGGCTTTTTTGCTTATAAAATAGTTAGCTATTATTTCCTCGACATAGGTTAATTCTAAACGGTGTGATTCAATTAATATAAAAATATCGTCTTTCATGATTTTTCCTCAATCTATGAAATGGACTGTTTTGATTTGTCCTGCTCTAAAATCTCCTAAATCAATTTTACCATTTTTCTGACGTTCAGTTAGAGCTATTCCTTTTAAATCAACAAATTCATAGAAAAGATCTCGAGGTGAAAGAATAACATTCTCTCCCTTGACAACTTCAAAACTCGGATTATAAACCCGTAAGTCCCATCCCCCATAAAGTTTGTTCTTACGAAGTGAACTAAAGACCAGTTCAGGTGCTTTTAAGTTGATGTTTTCTGGAATAGAAATCTCTTCTTTCAAAGTGTTAGAGACAAAGTATTTCAAAGTCGTTGTGAAAAGATTAAGACCCTGATTCTGATAAAAAGGAAGCGATAAAGCATAATCAAGATATGCTTTACCAATTTGGGCTGGATTGTAGTCATGTTCCAAGTTGATGGCAAATTTAAATGTTAATTTCTCTAGTAATTGACTATCTGGTGTTGGGATATATTTAAAGGCATTTCCAGAAGCTACTCCTGGTCTTCTTAATAAATCAGGACGTCCTAAAAACCCAACACTTCTAAATAAAGTTAAGGATAATTGACGATATTCTTCTCCAGTTAATTGATATTCTTTGATACCTTTGGCAAAGATTGTCCAACTGTTATTGCTATCATGTGCATTTACCCATTTCAGCATTGGATAAATAGATGTCGGTTCTTCTCGCCAGCCTATTTCTTGCCAGTCCTTCAGATGCGAATCTTCTACTTCACGTCTAACTGTTCCAAAAGGAGTGTCTGTGTAAGAATATCGATTCTCAAATGGCAGATTAATCACTGCTCGCATCCGATGGTCCATCACTTTATTATCAATCACTAAGTGGCATTCAACTTGTTGACTTCCTTTTTTCAAAGTGACTTTTAATTCGTACGCTTGTTTTTGATTGCATTCTCCCTCTGCGCGAGCGTTTAAATCCTTAGGAAGTTTCCAAAAACCTGTTAAGAGCATTTCTTGATACTGTTCCCCACAAAAAGTTCTAATTTGGCTGTCGTCAAGTGTCAAATCAAATACTCTATCATCGTGAGCAGGTGAGTAATCATAAGTATCTCCCTCATCCCCACCATCCTCAAAGGATAAAATATTATGATAGATTTTCTTCGTTTTCTTATCTAGTAGCTGAATCTGACCAGCAATAAAACTTAACTGATAATTATCATTTTCAATATAATCTTGTTGATCTATCGCAATAACCTCTACCACATTTTTGTTTTCTGAAACTTGATAATTAACAAGACTTAGAGAAGGAATCGTAACCTCCATAGCTAGTTCATGAATATAATAGTATTTATTCGGATCTTTTTCACTTTCTTCTCGACGAATTTCTCCAGAATATTCTTTTACTCTTTTTATAAGATCAAAAGCAACAACCTTATTTTCTGAATCTCTCAATTGAATATTTTCAAACTCTGTTGAAACTTGCACTTTCACTGTCTTCGTAACTTCCAAAGGAAGCGTATTAAAGAGACTGAGTTGATTGTGGCACACTTTTTCCTGTGATTCACTAATTTTTCTGGTCAAATAATCTACTATCGAATAAGAAAGTTGATCCGCTTCTACAAAACGTTCACGAATAACTCGATTGGTTTTGTCGCTATTGCATCCTCCGGCACTATCATGAGCATGGTTTTTAGCCAGTAATTTCCATATTCTATCAACTAACCCTTGTTTATTGGCAATACCAAGCTTTTCAGCCATAAGAAGCAGTGGTTCTACCTGATAGATCATGCGTCTTTCAAGTTTATCATTTAAATATTTGTGATCATAACGTGAGGAATAGATAGAACGGTGTATCTTTGATACTGAACCAGAAATAAATTCTCCTTCAATAGTGTCCAAATCCTCTTTTTCAAGTTCTGAAAAAAGATCATCATAGTTGCTTTCCTTTAATTCATAGTCACTAAGCTGTTGATTGTAAAAATCGATCCTATCACGGAGATTAAAATCAACATAACGTTGATCACCCCCAACGGGTAAAACGAGATTTTGGCCTACAGCACCATCCTCAATTTGAGACATTAAATCTTGTGCTTGGTCACTATAAATGAGCCCAACCCCTACAAAATAACCATCTTTAATATTAGAGGTTAAGACTTTTGAACCATCCTCAGCTTGCCAATAAAATTCTCGATCTCCTGTTTTTTCTTTTGGTAAACCACGCCAAAAGACCGTACGGTCAATTCCCAAACCCTTATAAATTTTTGGCATGTCTTTACTCTGCCCGAAAGAATCTGGAAGATAACCAATATTCATATAGCTTCCTAAATCTTCCGCTAATGCCATACCCAACGTTAAATTTCTAATGATTGATTCTCCACTTACAATCAATTCATCAGTCTGAGTATACCAAGGGCCAATCCATAGTTTTTGAGATTGAACTAGCTTTTTAATTCTCGCTTTTTGTTCAGGAAAGCTTTGAAGGTATTCATCCAAAAGACTCATTTGTCCGTCTAAGAGATAATAAGAAATTTCATTATTTTCCAAGGCGGTCATTACTTCATCCAAATGATATGACAATTGAACGAAAGATTCGTTACTGGTAAAATACCATTCCAGATCCCAATGCGTGTGGTGAATGACATGTACTTTTTTCTTCATTTTTATTTCCTTATTTATTTTTTTCCAAAAGCCAAATCAAGACGATTTGGTCTTTGAATTAGAAATCAATTTTATCAATAATCTCAGTCAGATGATTAGGATTGTTCTCTGACAAAATAGCTTCACGAAATTGGTCATCAATTAATTTCCTTGCAATCAAGCTCAAAAGCTTCAAGTGTTCGGTAGCACCTTCTTCTGGAATCGTCAAGGCAAGAGCTACTTTTACAGGTTTTCCATCCAGTGAATGCCATGGAATTTCATTTGCAAATTTGACAAAAAACATACCTGGTCTTAAATTTGTCTTATGTTTACAATGCGGAATCGCAATGTGATCTTTAAAGCCTGTGGTAGCTTCTGCTTCTCTTTCTTTTAACCCTTCAAAATACTCTAATTCATTGTCCACAGCACCTAGAGAATGTGCAAACTTGGCAATCACTCCGAATGCTTCTTCCTGTGTTTTTGCTGTTGTATCAAAGAGGATATGCTCTTTATTAAAAACTTCTTTATTCATTTTTTCACTTTCTTATTTTGAGCTTACTTTTACTGTTTTTTTAAATTCAAGGCCTCGAGTAAATCCAATGAGCAATGCTGTTGTCAAAACGCCTGCACATACACACAATATCCAAGTTACAAAAGGTATTGGCTGTTCAATGTAACCAATAAACGTTCCGAGTGGTGAGCCAATTCCGCCATAAAATTTCGAACCCGTTGCTGAGATAAGTCCACCTGCTACAGCTGAACCCACAACATTTGAGAAAATCATTCGTACTGGATGTGCTGCCACAAATGGAATCGCACCTTCAGTAACACCTACAATTCCCATACCAAAAGCAGCGCTGGCTGCAATTTTTTCATCTTTTGAAAATTTATTTTTAAATAATATGGTTGCTAACCAGACACCTAAAGGCGCTACAGAAATTGCTGCTTGAGTTGCTGTTCCTGGAACAAAATTTGCACCTTCTATGCCGTATTTCGCCATTGTATCTGTAAATATTGCTGTGCCAAATATTAAGGCAGTTTTATTAATTGGACCGCCTAAGTCAAACCCAATCATTGCGCCACAGATAGCTCCGATAATGATAGGTGCGCCTGCGTAGTTATTATTTAAATTTGTCAGTCCATCATACATGGCATCCATTCCCATTGAAATTGGATTTCCGAGGATATATAAGACAATCAAGCTGATGACAGCAGTTGCAATAAACGGAATAATCATAATAGGTACAATAGGCAGAACGATTTTAGGCCATTTAATTTTTTTCAACCCTTTGACCATGTAACCTACAAGGAATGCAACGATAATAGCGCCTATAAAACCACCGCCTGCTTCAGTCCCTAAGAATTCTGGGTCATTTACTAGATATGCACCAATCATTGCAGGAGCTATAGCTGGTTTATCAGCTATAGAGTTTGCAACAAAACCTGCAAAAAGTGGAATCATCAACTTAAAACCCATTTGTCCAACATAAAATAGTTTCGACATGAGGAAGCCCATTTGAGTCTTAGTGTCAAAGCCCCAGTTTACAATATGTCCTAAATCATCTCTTTGAAATGCATAAAGATTGGCAAGCGTAAGGAGAAGCCCCGCCGCAATAACCATAGGTACCATGTAGGAAATACCACTCATCACGTGTGTCAAAAAGTTTACTTTATCTTTATCATTCCCGATTTGGATATTACCTACTTTACTCCCTTTTTTACCAAAAACTTCTGCTTCATCAAAAGCTTTTTTAATCAGGAATTCAGAATCCTCAATAGCAGGAATAGATTTCGTTACATAGAGAGGTTTACCTGTAAAGCGAATAGGGTCAATCTTGATATCTGAAGCAACAATTACTAAATCAGCATTTTCAATATCTTCTGGCGTTAAGACGTTCTCTGCACCAATGGCACCGTTAGTCTCCACTTTAACTTCATACCCCATTTTTTTAGCCGCTTTTTCAATAGACTCCGCAGCCATATAGGTATGAGCTATTCCAGCCGCACAGGCTGTAACAGCTACTATTTTTTTTGACATTTTGTTTCCTCCAAAATTTTTCTTTTCATTTTTGTTATATTATTAATATAGCACCTCTCATTTTCAAATACAATAGAAAGTTAAGCGCTTTCTTTATTCGGTTTCTATTCTCATTTTTTTCATTAGACTTGATACTTTTTTCACAAAATACTATAACAGACTCATTTTGAACTGATCAAACTCCAGTTATATAACAAATGGAATAAAATTTATTCCCTGACTATTTGAAATAAAGAGTTTGATTGTAAATGATCAAACAAACAAATACAAGCTGATAATGTGCTTGAGAAATTAAAAACAGTTTAATTATTGCTAAAAGCTATCAAAATCACAAAAGACCTATCAATTTGAGAGTTAGTCTTGCTGATAAGATTTGCAATCAGAGTCGTGTTTCGCAGTAAGTTTAAGATACAACCATCAAAAAAACAAGCTATCATCATCTAGATAGTAGCTTGCTCATCTCTTAATAATTATTTCGTCGTCACTTGACCAACTGTTTGGTTTGGTGTCACGGTTTGACCAAGTTCTGTCAAGGCAACATGAGCAACGACATCACCATTCGTGAAAGCAACGATAATATCTGTGCCTTTACCAGCAGCTTTGACGGCTGCAAGGTCCATGATGGCAATTTCGTCACCAGCTTTGACTTCTTGACCCGATTTAACTTTCATTGTGAAAGGTTCACCTTTGAGGTCAACGGTATCCACACCCATGTGTAGCAAGACTTCAAGACCTGTTGGTGTCATAATGCCCAAAGCATGTTGGGTTGGGAAAATGCTTGAAATTTTACCAGCAACTGGTGTATAAATCGTATTTTCTGTTGGTTGAATGGCATAGCCATCACCCATGATGTTCGTAGAGAACACAGCATCCGCAACTTGATTCATTGGAATCATTGTCCCTTGTGCTGGTGAGTAAACATCAATTGTTACGCCAGCAGTCGTTGGCGTAACAGGTGCTGTTGGCGTGACTTTCGTAGCTGAACTAACAGCTGAAACGACACCGCCATTTTGTTGCATTTTGTTCATTTCATCCGCGACGAATTGAACTTCTGTCCCGACGATGACTTGAATATTTTCTTTGTCAATGACACGAACACCTGGCACGCCAGTTGCCTTGATTTTATCTTGATCAGCTTTGGCTGTGTCTTTCACGACAAGACGGAGACGTGTCGTACAGTTATCAATCGACACGACGTTTTCTGCACCACCAAGACCAGCGTAGATGCGAGCTGCTAAGGCTGCGAATTTATTGTCAGCACGCGCCGCATCAAGGTCAGCTTCTTCTTCCCCTTCGCCTTCTTCACGACCTGGTGTCATCAAGTTGAACGTTTTAATGACGAAAGTAAAGACGAAATAGTAAACAACTGCCATGATCAAACCTAAGACAACGAGCATCAAAGGTTGATTAGCGATTGGCACACGTAAGCTCAAGACGAAATCGACCAGACCGGCTGAGAAGTTGAAACCGGCAGTCCAATGGAAGACAGCTGCGATGAACATTGAAATACCAGTCAAGGCTGCGTGTACCACGTATAAAGGCCACGCGACAAACATGAATGAGAATTCAAGGGGTTCAGTGACCCCAGTAAAGAATGACGCAAAGGCTGCCGCAAGCATCAATGACGCGGTTGCTTTTCTTTTTTCAGGACGAGCTTGACGGTAGATGGCATAAGCACCAGCTGGGAGACCAAACATCATCACTGGGAAGAAACCTGCTTGGTACATCCCTGTGATCCCTTTAGTACCTTGGTTAGCCCAGAATTTACCGATATCATCGATACCTGCAGTATTAAACCAGAACACATTGTTCAAGGCATGGTGGAGACCAGTTGGAATCAGCAAACGGTTGAAGAAACCGTAGAGACCTGCACCCACAGCGCCCATTTTAGCAATGGTTTCACCAAATGCGACCAGTGCGCCAAAGATTGGTGGCCAGATAAACATCAAAGCTGCTGAGACAACGAGCATCAAAGCTGCTGTCACGATTGGCACACAACGTTTCCCACTAAAGAAGGAAAGCGCCATCGGCAATTTGACATTTGAAAAGCGGTTATACATGGCTGCTGCTAGTAAACCTGCCAAAATCCCAACGAAAACGTTACCGTTGTTCATTTTTGTAAAAGCAGCATTGACTTTTTCCACATCAATGTGTTGGAACGCCGCAATGGCTGCTGGATTCAAAAGTTGCATTGGTACCAAGAAAGCGACCAGACCAGTCAAGGCTGACGCGCCGTCCTTGTCTTTTGACATCCCAAGTGCCAAACCAACGGCAAACAAGACACCTAAGTTGGCAAGAATTGAATCACCAGCCTTCAATAAGAAGGCAGCAACAATATTATTGGCGCCCCAACCGGTCGGATCAATCCAGTAACCAATCCCTGAAAAAAGTGCCGCAACAGGTAATGTTGCAACTGGGAGCATCAATGAGCGTCCCATTCTCTGCATGTATGCTTTCATAGCATGTGTTCCTCCATTTAATATAAAAATAATTAAAAATGTAAAGCCTTACTTCTTGATCATCCGCAATCGCTCAATATGGATGGCGAGATAACCTAATTCTTCAGTTAAAACTTGATACTGAAAATCCAGCTGCATCAAAATTTGGATTTTTTTCGCAATCGCATAGCTTTCAGGATACTTTTCTTGGACAAGCCCCATAATCTCTTGATCGAGACCCACATAACGTTTCGTTTGAGAACGTTGAATAAATAATCGCAAATGATTAACCAAACGAGAATACGTTAGCGCAAAGTCTTCGCCGTCAAAAGAAAACTGCAATTCATTTTCTATTAAGCGCACAATTTCTGAAATAATCGTAATTTCACGAATACTTTCACTGTTGTCAGAGTTTTTGCATCTAGCGGTATGAATATGGATGGCAATGTAGCCCGCCTCATCAAAGCTATACGGAATATCCAACTCCCGTTTGAGGTAATCGACTGCCCACTGGGCAATTGAAAACTCTTCGGGATAGAGGACTTCAATTTCTTTCAACAACTTATTGCGGACAAAAATATGATTTTGAATATTTTCAGCTGCAAATGCGATATGATCACACAGACCGATATTGATATGAGGATTTAACTTCTCCCCAAGCACTGCCTCTGCACGAACAATAATATCCTCAGTCGCAAAGAAGAACTTTTCATCAATCTGCCCCAACAGCGTTTGTAGCTTTTTAACCCCCTCAGGTTCCATCACAAACAGGCGTTCAATTACCTCTTGCGCAATTGTTTCACCTGGTCTCGCTTTGAAACCAATCCCTTTACCAATTGCGACTTTTGCCTGTCCTTCGTCAAGGACAAGTACCGCATTTTGATTCAGTGCTTTTTGAATTTCCATCATTTTCTTTCTCCTGCAGAAAAGAAATAAAACATCTCATGCAACCATAAAAAGAGGCATGGCGTAGCCGAAATAGGGTTTAAACACCCTTTTTTCAGACTTGTGCCATGCCTAGTATGATCTAGTCACATGAAATCGTTTACATCTGTTAACAATTTTATTTTAACAGGTCTATACCAATTTGTCAAGCGGATTTTTAAATTTTTTAGATATTTTTTTAAAAATGTTGCCGTATTATTGATTCAAGCATTGACATAACGACTTTACAATGCTTAACTTGAATTTTTCCTAAAAGTATGTCAAAATACTTCTATCATAAGAAAAGAGGAATACCATGATGCCATTTGTCCATGTTGATTTATTTGAAGGTCGCACTGACGAACAAAAAATTGCACTTGCGCACGATATCACTGAAGCTGTTATCAAAAATACCGGTGCCCCAAAATCTGCTATCCATGTTTTTATTAACGACATGAAAGTAGGCACTTACTTCCCAGAAGGTGAGATGAAAAAAGCGACGAACTAAAAAATGAGTTCTGATTTTGATGTCAGAGCTCATTTTTCAGTCAATCTATAGTAAACGGCTACTTTTTAACGAGGACATAGCGATACAGTGTCTTCAATTCATTTTGCGTGTCATTTTCCCAAGACATCACTTCTACAAGAAATGTATTGGTGTATTTTTTCCTAACTATTCCTGTTATTTTTTCTGAGAAAGAAATAGGTTGACAATTAATAATACTACCAATTTTGATCTTACCGACACCCTTCTACATGTTATAATTATATTACATATCGTTATTTGTTTTTTGTCAATGACAACCCTATGACAAAACGGTGAATTATATATTTCACTCCCTTTCATTTTTGTGCTATAATAATAAAAATATATGTGATATAATAATGAAAACATCTCTGAAAGGCTTATCATGCGTATTCTTATCACATCTGGTGGGACGACTGAAAACATTGACCAGGTTCGCGGTATTACGAATTTTGCGACGGGCAGTTTAGGAAAGCTCATCGCCGAACGTTTTTTAATGGCAAATTATGAAGTTATTTTATTGGCTGGTCGCGAGGCTGTTTTGCCTGCCCCCCATCCTAATCTGACCATTCAGACCATTTCTGACGTCTCTGATTTGTTGGCCGCTACTGCTAAATGGGTGCCTCAAGCTGATGTTTTCATCCATAGTATGGCAGTTTCTGACTATACGCCAGTTTATATGACTGACTTTGAGACAGTTGCCGCTTCATCAGATCTTCATGAATTTTTAGTCAAGCAGAATACAGAAGACAAGATTTCTTCTCAGGCTGACTATCAAGTCATGTTTTTGAAAAAGACACCCAAGATTATCTCTACTATTAAAAAGCTAAAGCCAAACATTGTTTTATTTGGCTTCAAGCTCCTGGTCGATGTCTCAAAAGAACAGCTGATTGCTGTCGCCAGATCAGCATTGACCCAAAATCAAGCTGACTATGTGCTGGCAAATGATCTGGCGGAGATTACTGAAACACGGCATCACGGTCTACTCGTCAGTCAAGGGGCAGTTATAGCAGCCGATACAAAACTTGAGATTGCTGACTTAATCGTCAGGAAAAGTGAGGAAACTTATGACAAATATCACACTCGCCATCACCGGTAGCATTTCCGCCTATAAGGCTGCCGATATCACGTCTGCACTGGGCAAACTCGGCCATCAAGTGACCGTTTTAATGACAGACGCCGCACAGGCTTTCATCACACCACTGACGTTGCAAGTCCTCTCTAAACGAGCCGTTCATACAGATGTTATGGCAGAAGACAAGGTTGATAGCGTCAACCACATTGACTTGGCCAAAGAGACGGAGATTTTCTTAGTCGCACCGGCTTCAGCAGATACGATTGCCCGCCTAGCGCAAGGACGAGCTGACGATATCGTCTCAGCTGTTGCGCTGGCTCTGCCACAAGGTGTCAAAAAAATCATCGCACCGGCTATGAATACCAATATGTATGAAAATCCGCTCACGCAGCGTAATATTCAAACCTTGCTTGATTTTGGCTTCATGACCATTGAACCTAAAGTTGCCATGCTAGCTTGTGGTGATGTCGGTCGTGGTGCCTTAGCAGATGTCGCTGATATCGTCCAATATGTTCAGGATAGTTGCAAAGGTTAATGTTTTCATCTGACACTCTCTCCTAAGCTTTATTTTATAGAAAGGAATCGAGTTCTGTGACGTATCACTGGCTCGTACGTATATATGACTTCTCAAAAAAACAACTCCAAAGCTTCTGACATCGCAATCCTTAGTATTTTCATTGCCATCATGGTGGTCATTCATCTCCTATCCAAAATTGTCTATACGTTTTGGCCGTTTCCAATCCAACCGACATTGGTGCATATTCCTGTGATTATCGGCTCAATCGTGCTGGGCTGGCGGAAAGGGGCTTTTCTCGGCTTTATCATGGGGATGATTTCCTTCTTAAACTCAACCATGGCACCCATTCCGACGTCATTTTTATTCTCACCCTTTGCGCCTGATGGGAATGGTTGGTCCCTCTTTGTGGCCTTTGTGCCTCGGATTCTCGTTGGCATTCTGCCATTTTTCATCTATGGACTGGCTAAAAATCGATTTGGTGCTGGACTTGCTGGCTTTCTCGGCTCTGCTACCAATACCATTTTAGTCTTAGGCTCAGCTTTCCTATTATTCAATAATCAACTCAATATGACTTTCAAAGCACTGATTGCCTCTATCATCGCGACAAATTCAATCGCTGAAGCCATTGCTGCAACCATTTTGACAGCAAGCATTGTCCCAATTTTAATCAAATTTAGGAATTAAACTTCGGAAAACGTGAAATTCACGTTTTTTTTTGTTAAAATAGTCTTGTATGAAAATGCTTTCTAAAAATTAAATTCTAAATTAAAGATGCTTACAAAGCGAAAGGAAACCACATGTCTTACAAAGAAACTTACCAACAATGGGCTGATTTTGCCGAACTCCCTGATTATCTCAAAGCTGAGCTTGTGACAATGGACGAGCATACGAAAGAAGATGCTTTCTATACATCACTTGAATTCGGAACTGCGGGTCAACGTGGCTTGATTGGTGTCGGCACGAATCGCATGAATATCTACACGGTTCGCCAAACAACCGAAGGTCTTGCCCGTCTCATGGACGCTAAGGGCGATGCTAAAAAACGTGGCGTCGCAATTGCCTATGATTCACGTCATTTTTCACGCGAGTTTGCGTTTGATGCCGCGCGCGTTCTGGCACTCCATGATATTCCATCTTACGTGTTCGAGTCACTGCGCCCGACGCCAGAGTTATCCTTTGCCATCCGAGAATTGAACACCTTGACTGGGATTATGATTACCGCTTCTCACAACCCTGCGCCTTACAATGGTTACAAGGTTTATGGCGAAGATGGCGGACAAATGCCGCCTGAAGATGCGGATCAACTCACAGATTATATCCAAGAAATTGACGATATTTTCCATATCGCACGTGCTGATGAAGCTAGCGACCTCATCACCATCATTGGCGATGATATTGACCAAAAATATTTGGAACAGGTCAAATCTGTGACGATTAACCAAGCTGTCATCGATGAATTTGGTAAGAACCTCAATATCGTTTTCACGCCACTTCATGGGACTGGCGAAATGCTCGGTCGTAAAACATTGGCACAGGCTGGCTTTGAAAAAATTGCAGTTGTTGAAGCACAAGCCATTCCTGATGGCGACTTTCCAACCCTTAAATCACCCAACCCTGAAAGTCAAGCTGCTTTTGAACTCTCAGAAAAACTCGGTCGCGAAGTCGATGCTGACATGTTGGTCGCAACTGACCCAGATGCTGACCGTATCGGTGTGGAAGTTCGCTTGCCAAATGGTAATTACCAACCACTTTCTGGTAACCAAATCGGTGCTGTCTTGGCTAAGTATATCCTTGAAGCGCACAAGCAAGCCGGCACCCTCCCTGCAAATGCTGCAGTTGTCAAATCAATCGTTTCCACAGAATTAGTGACCGCGATTACCAAATCTTACGACGTTAAAATGTTCAACGTCTTAACTGGTTTCAAATTCATTGCTGAGAAAATCCAAGAATTTGAAGAAACCGGTAGCCACACTTACATGATGGGCTTTGAAGAATCATTTGGTTACTTGATTAAACCTTTCGTTCGGGATAAAGATGCGATTCAAGCGCTGCTTTTGATCTGTGAAGTGGCTGCTTACTATAAATCTCTGGGCAAAACGTTGTATGACGGTATCCAAGATATTTACGCTGAATATGGTTTCTATCTTGAAAATACGATTTCTGTTACCCTTGAGGGCATTGACGGTGCAGCACAAATCAAGGCGGTTATGGATAAATTCCGTGGCAATCAACCAGCGTCATTTAACGGTATCAAAGTTGTCTTGACAGAAGATTTCCTTGAAAACACAGCGACTGCTGCGGATGGGGCTGTTGAGAAATTGACAACACCACCATCAAACGTACTCAAATATCATCTTGAAGACGGCTCTTGGCTTGCGGTTCGCCCTTCTGGTACCGAACCAAAAATCAAATTTTACTTGGCTGCGGTTGGCGAAACTGATACTGTTTCTGCTGCTAAACTTGACGCCTTTGATGCTGAAATCAAAGCGTTCATTAAATAATTTAAACTTGAAAAAATGCCCTCCAAAAGTTAGCGCTAACTTTTGGAGGGCATTTTTTGATGCGATAAGCGTTTTAAATACCAATCCACCAGAACACGCCGAATTTGTCGACAATGTCTGCGCAGAAAGTGCACCAAGGTCGAGGGCCTAAATGGAGCACTTTCCCGCCCTCTCCTAAAATATCATGTACTTTTCTGACGGCTTGCTCTGAACCCATGTCATTAACGTTAAATGCCATCGTTTGCCAAGCTTGTCCGCTTGTTCGTTCAGAATCGGCTGGTGCCTCACTCACACACATGAAAAACTTGCCATTGACTGTCAATTCACAATGTTCATAAGTATTTTCGGAAGATTTAATCTGAAAAGCGATTTCAGCACCAAATGCTTGACAATACTTGTCAACTGCTTCACCACTTCCCTTGACATATACTTGAGCACCTACTTTCATATCATTCTCCTTTCATGATAGTTTCATTATAGCATTAAAATAGCTGATACTGCAAGCGCTACCAAACCTATTAATTGCTTAATCGTCAGTTGAGACTCATTAAATCATGCTCGGTCTAAAGTCCTAATTCTATGGACGAGACAACTTTTTTTGAAAAATCCGTTTTTTTTATGGTAAAATAGGACTATATATATTTTTGGCGCTTTTTATTAGTAGCCATTAGAAATTAGGAAAATCTTGAAAAAAACATCTAAACGACTTTTGTTGTCAGGTTTTATGCTGACAGCACTCCTTTTTTTGACGGGCTGTGTGCAGACAAAAAACGGCAAACCAACTGGCGACGGCTGGGTTTATAAGATTCTCGTTAAGCCAATGAGCGCTGCGGTTGAATTCTTCGCCCATAATCTGGGCTTCGGTTTCGGTCTGGCGATTATTTTAGTCACGATTATCGTTCGCTTAGTCATTTTGCCACTTGGTCTCAATCAAGCCTACAAATCTAGCTACATGCAAGAAAAAATGCGTTATTTGAAACCTGTTTTGGAACCTATCCAAAATCGCATGAAGAATGCAACGACCAATGAAGAAAAAATGGCGGCGCAGTCTGAACTCATGGCTGCCCAAAAAGAAAATGGTGTGAGTATGTTCGGCTCGATGGGCTGTCTCCCACTCTTGATTCAGATGCCTTTCTTCTCGGCACTCTTCTATGCGGCACGCTACACTGACGGCATCTCGACAGCAACATTCCTCGGCATTGACCTCGGTAAATCAAGCATTGTCTTAACTATCGTTGCAGGTATCTTCTACTTCGGTCAAAGTTACATCTCAACGATTGGCATTGATGAAGAACAGAAGAAACAAATGAAAACGATGATGTTCATGAGTCCTTTGATGATTGTCTTCTTCTCATTCAGCTCCCCTGCCGGTGTGACCCTTTACTGGGTTATCGGTGGTATCTTCGGTATCATCCAGCAAGTGATTGTGACCTTTATCATCAAACCTCACTTACGTGAGAAAATTGACAAAGAATTTGAAGCCAACCCACCTATTGTCAAAACGGCTGGCTTGAAAGATGTGACACCTCAAAATGTTGCCAAAGCCAAACAAGACTTTAACAGCGCCATTTCAAGTGGTCATAAGAAAAATCGGAATGCTGGTAAGCAACGCAAATAAGCGCTGACTAACACTAAAAAGCGATGTCGTCTGAATAAATCAGATGACATCGCTTTTTAGTGTTAGAAAAAAATCTATCAAAGTCGTTTCACTAAATAATATCTCGACGTCCCCACATAAGGCACGTCTTTTAATTCGCCAAAGACTGTAAAGCCAAGTTTTTCATAAAATCCCCGTGCTTGGAAATCTTGCGTGTTGAGCGTTATAGTCGTCACATCTTGTTCAATCGCTTTCTCTTGTGCAACCATCATCAATTTTGTCGCTAACTTTTGATGACGATAGCCTTTTTCAATCGCTAATAGACTGATATGCATGACATCATGCCAAATGGTGCAAGTCAAACCACCCGCAAACTGTTCTTGGACATTGATGCTCCAAGCATATTTTTCAGTAACACTTGGCTCATGCCCTGTTTGTTCAACTTCATAAGCTTCAAGTATTTGCATTAAGACACTTTCTGTTTGTTCAAAATCTTGCTCATGTATCAGCATTTGCCCTCCCTCATCAAGCCAACTTATCCAATCAGTCCAATGTCTCAAAACTCAAACTAGGTCGTGCATTTAAGTCTAGTCCTGCTAGATGGCCTTGGTTGTACTCGCAGACACTGGCATAGGCTATCATGCCCGCATTATCGCCACACAGTCTAAGCGGTGGAATGACCACATCAATGTCTGTGATTTCAGCGGCTAAACGTTCACGTAAGCCATGATTTGCTGCGACGCCACCTGCGACCACTAGCATTTTCACTGGAAATTGCTGTAAGGCTGTTTTCGTTTTAGCCATTAAAACGTCCATGACCGCTGCTTGAAAACTTGCGGAGAGGTCTTTTTTATCAAGGGTCTGACCCTTTTGCTCCGCATTGTGGACGGTGTTAATAAAGGCAGATTTGAGACCTGAAAAGCTAAACTCAAGGGCGGGATCGTCGTGTTTCATCATGGCACGCGGAAAATTAAAGACATCTTGACCTTGATGCGCCAAGGCATCAATTTCTTTCCCTGCAGGATAAGTCAAGTTCATCACCCGACCAACCTTATCATAGGCTTCGCCAACGGCATCATCACGCGTTTCGCCAATAATTTTATAATCACCGGGTGCTGCCACATAGACAAGCTCGGTATGACCGCCACTGACAAGCAAAGCCATGAGCGGAAAGTCAAGCGGTTTAACCTGACGCGCCGCCCATAAATGTCCCGCCATGTGATTGACTGGGACAAGGGGCAAGTGATTGGCCCAAGCAAAAGCCTTGGCTGCAGCAACACCCACTAAGAGCGCGCCAACAAGACCTGGCCCTTCAGTAACGGCAACCGCTGTCAAGTCAGATGGTGTGATCTCAGCTTCTGCCAAGGCTTCATTGATACAGGCTGTGATGACTTCGACATGATGACGGCTGGCCACTTCTGGCACGACACCGCCAAAACGTTTGTGACTTTCGATTTGACTCGCAATCACGTTGCTTAACAGCTCTTGACCATTTTTCAAGACCGCAACACTGGTCTCATCACAGGAAGTCTCAAAAGCTAATATATACTGTTCTGTCATTTTTCTCTCTTCATTAAAATCGCATCTTCTTGCGGATTTTGATAGTAATCCTTTCGCTGATAATAGGCTTCAAACTCAAATTTTTCATATAACTTGCGGGCTTTTTCATTTGAGGCACGAACTTCTAGGAAAACTTTGCCGTCAAGTTCTGCCAGTTGTTCAAGTAATAAACTGGCAATCCCTTGCGACTGATAGGCTTTAGCAACAGCGATATTGGTAATTTCAATCTCATCCATGACGACTGACAGCGCTAGAAAACCGAGGACTTTCTGATCTTCTGAAAAAGCCAGATAATAGACCGTCTCTTCACGTAAAAGATCCACAAAAGTCTGCTCAAATGTCCAAGGAGAAACGTCGTATAACTCATCTAAAATTGCCTGAATCTCTACCGCAAAATCGCGATAACAGTCTGTCAAAAAATTAAGTTGTCTAATGCTAATCATACAGCTCGTTTATCACTTGTCGGCGCTAATGCCTTAACCATCCACAGTCCGTCTAGTTGATTGTCATAGTAGCCGGGTAAGATTTCTTTTGTCTCAAAGCCTAACTTCCGATACATGGCTTGGGCGGGTAGATTATCTCTTTTCACTTCTAACGTCAGTGAGTCAACGCCCAGTTGTCGCATCAATTCTGCCAGTCTTTTGACAAGATTTGACCCGATCCCTTGACGTTGGTAGGCGCTATACACGCCTAGATTTGACAAGTGAACCGAATTTTTCTCAGGCACGACACGCGCCCCGATAAAGCCAACGATTTTACCGTCAGCTTCAGCTGTGAGAAAAATCGCCAGATCATTGGTCATAATCTCATGCTCAAAATGCGAAAACGTCCACGGTGTGTCACCCGCATAGACATCGCGCTCAATCGCCAGAAAACTCACGATATCCTCACGCTCAGCAATCCGATAGCGCGCTTGCCCCATCACCACATCCAAATCAACATCATCAAAAGCGCGATACTGCCGAAAATCCTGACCTTCAAATTTTTTGGATATAGTGTGTATCATTGCCTTGATTTTCTGCATGTGTCTCCAACCATTTTTCTTCTGCTTCTACTTTTTTCAAATATTCTGGGACAAATGCGTCCACATTGACTGGCTCATAACCTGCGCCCAAGCGCGCGATTTGATAGGCGTTAGGCAACCTGCGCTCAGCATTTTCCACAAACTTGGCTTGCGGTAAGATCTGTGCAATCAGCTCCCGAAAGTTTGCCAGCTCACCTGTAAAGTACAGGTCTTGCTCGTTTTTCAGTGTCTCCAACAACTGTTCTAATGCCATATGCTGCTCTTGACTGACGCTTGTCCCATTTTCATAAATGCCAGCATAGACATTCTGCCGTCTGGCGTCAATCAGGGGAACAACTTTGCCTGTGACAGTAACATTTGCCGCAATCGCAGCTAGGCTTGACACGCCAACAAGGTCGATGCCAAGGGTGCTAGCCAAGGTTTTAGCCGTCGTGACGGCAATCCGGAGTCCTGTATAGCTGCCGGGGCCTTGTGCCACAGCGATTCTGTCCAGTTCTTCGGGCCGAATCGCAGCGTTTGTCATCAGAAAGTCAATCGCTGGCATCAGCGTTATACTGTGATTTTTCTTGATGTTTAAATCAATCTTCCCAAGCAGGTGCTCGTCTTCTGTCAATGCGACAGACAACGCCTGACTTGAGGTGTCAAAAGCTAATAGTTTCATTTCTTGCGGTGTCTTCCTAAGGTTTACAGCCTGACTTATCGTGTTAATCTGGTTGAGATGTGTGCAGGTTGAATATATTACTATTTTATGCTAAAATTTAAGTAATTGCAATAATGCGACCTGTATTAAAGGTGCACCTGTAAAAATATACAATTATACTGGAGAAAAAACATGCTTTTCAAAGTCTTTTATCAAGAAACTAAAAAACGTAGCCCTAAACGCGAAACAACACACTCACTCTACTTAGAGCTTGATACAACTGACGTGCGTCAAGGTGTCATTCAAGCCCGCGAAATTATGCGTGACAATACCGATTGCCATGTTGAATTTATCGACGCCATCAGCGATGCACAAGCCGCATACGAGAAAGAATCTGCAGGCTTTAACATCACAACCTTTTAAGCAACCTTACAACTTGTGAGATTCGTCACAAGTTTTTTCATAAACCCAAAAATATATCATACAAAATAAAAAATTAGAAAAGAGAAAGATGACTACTAACAGCTACACCACTCTAAACATCAAACCCGATGAAGTCGCGGTTTTCGCCATTGGCGGACTCGGCGAAATCGGTAAAAACACTTACGGTGTCGAATACCAAGATGAGATTATCATCGTTGATGCCGGCATCAAATTCCCAGAAGACGATTTGCTCGGGGTTGACTATGTCATTCCTGATTACAGCTATATCGTTGAAAATCAAGACCGTATCAAGGGTGTTTTTATCACCCATGGTCACGAAGACCATATCGGTGGCATTCCTTTTCTGCTTAAACAAGCCAATGTGCCGATTTATGCTGGCCCCTTATCCCTTGCCTTAATCCGCGGTAAACTTGAAGAACACGGTCTCTTGCGTGATGCCAAACTCTTTGAAATTCACCCTGATGATACGATTGCTTTCAAACATTTAAAACTGTCATTCTTCCGCACCACTCACTCAATTCCTGAGCCTATCGCCATGGTCATTGATACACCGCAGGGTAAAATCGTTGCCACGGGTGACTTTAAGTTTGACTTTACACCCGTTGGCGAACCTGCTGACTTGCACCGTATGGCTGCGCTTGGCGAGGAAGGCGTGCTCCTGCTCCTTTCTGACTCGACAAATGCTGAGATTCCAACTTTCTCACATTCTGAAAAAGTGGTCGGCGCGTCTATTCAAAAAATCTTTGAGCGCATCGAAGGTCGGATTATCTTCGCCTCATTTGCCTCAAATATCTTCCGTTTACAACAAGCCGTTGAGGGTGCCGTTAAGACTGGTCGTAAAATCGTTGTCTTTGGTCGTTCAATGGAGAAAGCCATTGTCAATGGGATTGAACTTGGTTATATCAAAGCACCAAAAGATACCTTTATCGAACCTGGCGAGGTCAATCAATACCAACCCCATGAATTACTAATCATGTGTACTGGCTCACAGGGTGAACCAATGGCTGCGCTCAGTCGTATCGCCAATGGCATGCACCGTTTTGTGACCTTGCAAATGGGCGACACCGTTGTCTTCTCGTCTAATGCCATTCCCGGCAATACCCATGGCGTTAATCAGCTGATTAACCGTATCGCTGAGGCGGGTGCTAAGGTCATCTATGGTAAGATGAACAATATTCACACGTCCGGTCATGGTGGTCAGCAAGAGCAGAAACTCATGCTCCGCTTGATTAAGCCGAAATATTTCATGCCCGTCCATGGCGAATATCGGATGCTGAAAATCCATGCTGGGCTTGCCCAAGATACGGGTGTGCCGAAAGACAACTGTTTCATTTTTGAAAATGGTGATGTTCTGGCACTGACCGCTGATTCTGCACGTCCTGCAGGTCACTTCAATGCCCAAGATACCTACGTCGATGGCAATGGGATCGGCGATATCGGCAATGCTGTCCTTCGCGATCGTCATGAATTGTCAGAAGATGGTGTCGTCCTTGCCGTTGCGACGGTTGACTTCAAGAGCAAGATGATTTTAGCGGGGCCTGATATGCTCAGCCGTGGCTTCATCTATATGCGTGAGTCTGGCGATTTGATTCGCTCAGGCCAACGTGTCTTGTTCAATGCCATTCGTAAAGCCATGACTGATGAAAATGCCAATGAGGCTAGTGTGGCACGCGCGATGACTGAAGCGATTAAGCCTTTCTTCTATCGTGAGTTAGAACGTGAACCGATTATTATTCCGATGGTCTTGACACCTGATAAGAAATAAGTGATAACAAAAGCCCTACAAACGTCTGATAGGTTTGTAGGGCTTTTTATTGGCTTTTGTTGACCTTGGCAATCCTAACTCATCAAGCCTTTCAGAGCCATCAACTACGATTGGTTTCTCTTACAGAGATTCAATTTTTCACAAGACCAGTTTTATAACTAGCTTTACTCAGTGGCTTTAAGTTTTATGTCTCAATTCCTTTAATGCCAAAGCAAAATTACCTAACGTTGCAGCACCATTATTGGCAATTGATGTGACTTGTAAATAGTCTTCCAGTGGTGGCGTCATAACATAACCATTTAATAAGGCTTTGAAGTGCGTTCTGACACGTGTCATCATATGCTCTTGTGCCATCACACCGCCACCAAAAATAAGCTTGCTTGGTGCTAAAGTTAAAGTTGCTGATATAGCTGCTTGGGCAATATAATAAGCTTGAATGTCCCAAACTTCTGAATCCAGTGCAATATCTTCGCCAGAAATACCCGTACGTGCTTTAAGACTGGGGCCTGAGGCGACACCTTCTAAACAATCTCCATGAAAGGGGCAAATTCCTTTAAATGCCAAATCTTTTGGGTGGCGTTTAACAAATTGATGCCCCATTTCTGCATGGGAGATGCCACCAATGAATTGACCTTGCTGAATCGCCGCCGCACCGATGCCAGTTCCAATAGTAAAATAGACCAAATTTTGGATTCCTTGTGCAATCAGCTCGCCATAAGCAGAGGCATTAACGTCTGTTGTAAAGTACATTGGCACAGCCAATTGAGATTTCAAAAAGCCCATAACATCCGTATTAGACCAATGAGGTTTAGGGGTTGTCGTCATATAGCCGTAAGTTTTTGACTCACGAATCATATCAATTGGACCGAATGAGCCAACCCCAATCGCGGCAACGTCATATTGTTTAAAATAATCAATGGCTTGCTGTAAAGTCTCCCCCGGCGTAGTTGTTGGAAAGTTAATTGAGTTTTGCACTTCAAATTTTTCATCGCCTACCGAGCAGACGAATTTTGTACCACCCGCTTCAATACTACCTAGTAACATTTTTCACTTTTCCTCCTAGTTATCACAGCCTATTACTTAAAAATGATCAATACGCTACTTCTCCATCTCAGAATCTGAAATCTCAAGACTTGATGTCTTCGAAAGTTCTCTAAAAAAATAGGCTGACTTTTTCAAAGCCTTTTCTTGCGTATGGTAATTAACAGAAATTAAACCATAACGATTTCGATAGGAATTACGCCAGCTAAAGCAATCAATAGGGGCCCAAAGGTGGTAGCCAAAACAATTTGCGCCTGTTTCTATCGCCTGATACAGATAGTAAAGATGTTCTTTAATAAAGGTTATCCGATAGGCATCGTGAATCATCCCATCCTCAGCTAAATAGCGTTCTTCTTGACTGACCCCCATGCCATTTTCTGACACAAACCAGGCGATATTACCATAATTTTCTTGAATATTTTGAGCAATATCGAAAAGTGCTTTAGGATATATTTCCCAACCTTTATCAACGTTCATTCGAACACCACGTTTGTCATAGGCTTCAAAATATTTATTGGGTAACCAATCAACAGCAAGCGAATCTGATGAATATCTGGGTGCCTGCGCCCTATTGGGATGATAAAAATTGATGCCTAAATAGTCCACTGTGTTTTGCCGAATGATTTCTAGTTCCTCTTTCGAACTGGTCCAGATAACCTCATCCCTTGTTAAAATATCGACTAGCTCTCTTGGAAATTCGCCATTGACCGAAGCATCCATAAATAACCGATTTTGCCATAAATCTGCAAAATGGGCTGCAGCTTGGTCACTTTCAGAAGTCGTCGCAGGATAGTTAGGGGTGAGATTAAGGACAATACCGATTTTCCCGTCAGGATGCTGATTAACCTGACGAAATGCTGCAATAGCTTTTGAAGAGGCAAGCTGCAAATTATAGGCAACTTGTACAGCTTTTCGGCCATCGACAATATCTGGATAATGAAATTGATAGAGGTAACCACCTTCAACCACCACCATCGGTTCATTATGTGTCACCCAATCCGATACCCGATCAGAAAACAGGTCAAAACATTTTTCTGCAAATGCCACATATAGCTCAACAACCTGTTTAGACTCCCAACCTCCATAACGATGCAGAAGTGCGACTGGTAAATCAAAGTGGTGCAAATTAATAACAGGTCTAATCCCATTTTTGATAAATTCATCAATGACGGCATTATAAAAACTGACCGCTTCTGAATTGACCGTCCCTGTTTCTAAATCATCAATGAGTCGTGTCCATTGGATTGATGTTCTGACGGAATTTAAGCCTGCTGCTTTCATCAGGGCAATATCTTGTTTGAAATCATGATAGAAATTTGATGCTGTATCTGGACCAATACCGTGCCAAAAATGCTCTGGAAATTTCTCAAAATCATAATCAAAGATATTGGCATGTGACTTCTGAAATCGACCTTCTGTTTGTGGGCCAGATGTCGCAGCACCCCACCAAAAGTTTTTTGGAAATTCAAGTCTTGTCATACATCTTCTTTCTATTTTGTTTGATATGAGGCGATTGATAACGTTAGTCTTCCTTTATTTTATCTACCATCATCAAGAACGGTAGATAGATTAAACCAACGACAATCATCTGCACAATTTGAAGTAGACTTCCCATGATTGAATTGGTCGCAAGAAATCCTGAAATAACTGCTGGCATTGTCCAAGGGACTTGTGCCCCAGTTGTCAGTGGGACAATACCTGAGGCAAAGCCGGCATAAGCAATGATGACTGATACAATCGGCGCAAGCAACCATGGAATGAATAGTGAGGCATTCATAACCATTGGTAGCCCGAAAATAACTGGCTCATTGACATTAAATATTCCTGGTGCAATGGCTAAGCGTGCCACTTCTTTATACTGTTTCTTGGTCATAATGATCATAATCAAAATCAAGACAATCAAGGTTGAGCCTGAACCGCCTAATGATACTGTGAAAGTATCCATAAATGATTTTGTGACAATGTGACCGTGTTCTTGAAGGGTCGCATTTCCTTTTTTAAGTAATTCAGCATTATCAAGACCATTTGTTTGCCAAAATGGCTCAAAAACAGAGTTGACAATAACCTGACCATGGAGACCAAAAAACCAAAGAAATTGAACAAAGAAGATGGCAATAACTGTCCCGACTAATGATGTCCCAAGACCTGTCAGTGGTTTTTGGATGATATTGTAAATCACATCATGCAAATTTGTATCAAAAACACCAATCATCACGGCATTCCCAATTAAAAATGGTAAAAGTGTTCCCAAAACTGGAATCAGGGCTGAAAAAGATTTAGCAACGGCAGGCGGTACACCATCAGGCATGGTAATCACAAGACCTTTTTGGGTCAAGTAAACATAAACTTTTGCCGCTAAAAAGGCTGCAATCATACCCAGAAACATCCCTTTAGCGCCAAGTCTATCTAGTGATAATAAACCAGTCGCTTGAATTTCTTTTTTCCCATCCATAACCGTCATGAAAAAGGGTGTTAAAATCAGAAATGATGCGAGTGAAACGACTGCGCCAAAAATGGCTTCAACTTCTTTAGCTTTTGAAAAATAATAGCCTATCCCTAATGTGACAAATACGGTCATAATTGACATCGTCGCATTTTGACCATTACCAAACAAATTTGAAAACTGTGTTTTAACTGAATCCGACCAAAATGGTAAATTGTTAAAGACGACGATAAAGGAGCCAAACATTGTGAGTGGAAAACTGAGCATAAAAGCATCTCGGAGTACCGTCAAATACAGGTTAGCACCGATTTTTTGAGCAATTGGTGCTATTTTGGCACCGAGTGCATCCATAAAGTGATTCATAAGAAACCTCCAACATTATTTTATGTCCTCATGATAACGCTTTCAAACTCGGATTGCAATAGCATTTTTTATAATGTATAGCTCTTATGGCAGTATTTTACTGTTAAAGATAGGTTTTCCTACTCCAATGTATAGATTAAATTTTGCGTGTCAAGATAACTTCTAGACTAAATTCTTCACCTATATGTGTGACCCTTGAATATTCAAATATTTGTCCTGTTAAAAATCGTGCGGTCTGTGTTGTTAAAACAACGGGTTTGCCAATCTCCATTTTCAGCAACTCCGACTCTTGTTCATCCGCTACATGAACCGCAATTCTTCTATGAGACTCTTCAATAATATAACCTAACTGTTGTTCAATATACTCATAAATGGAATTTTCCACATGCTCTAATTTCAAATTTAGAATCAGATTGACTGGCATCCACATTTCTTCAAGAACAAAGGGCTTATCATCCTTGCTCCTCACGCGTTTGATATGGTAAACTGGCTCATCTGCTGTCTTAAAATTTAGCTTTTGCCGAACCAGCTCATCCGCAGAAACAATTTCAAAAACCAACACATTAGAGATGACCTTTTTATCTGCAAACAAAGCTGTTGAGCCTCTAAAATAATTAATTTCCCGTCTTCTATCTAGCGATGCTTTCGTAAAATCATTGACAAACGCACCTTTTGCCTTGACTTTTGTAATCAGTCCCTCATCCATTAATAAATCTGTCGCCTTTTTTACCGTCATTTTAGACGCCTGAAAAGTTTCAATCAGTTCCCGTTCATAGGGTAATTTACTTTTAACTGGGAATTCCCCCGACAGTATTTTATTTCTGAGAATGTTTGCAATCGTCAAGTATTTTTGTATTTTCATGCTTTAATTTTAGCATAAATTTCAAATATTTTTTACATACATCTGCCTATAAACTCAATTAAAATTCTTTCGCCAATAGCTCACGCTGCTCCTGCGACATGAAACTTGCCTCAAAGGCATAACGCGTAATCTGGCGAAAGTCTGTTTCACTCAAGTCATACCAGTCTGCAATTTTTTCATATTCATCATTCAAAGTTGTATCTGAAACCGTCCGGTTATCGGTGTTAATCGTTACCCTGACACCCGCATCAAACAGTTTTTTGAAGGGATAGTTGGCCAAGGTATCCACCGCCTTGGTCTGAAAATTAGAGGTTGGTGCCATTTCAATGGTAATCTTGTTTGCAGCCAAATCTGGCCAGCTTTCAGGGATGTCTTTTAAGGCCACACCATGACCGATTCGACTGGCACCCGCCTTAATAGCCCCTAAAACATTTTGGGCACAGCCACATTCGCCAGCGTGCAAGGTCAACGGAATCTGTTCAGACCTGACCTTTTCTAAGACTGGGGCGAAATGCTCTGGAAAGCCATCTACCTCTACTCCCGCTAAATCAAAGCCCGCCAGATGCGTCAAGCCACCGTCTGCAAATAACTCGACGACCGTCAGAATACTGTCGACAGATTCGTGACGCATGCCGCAAAGCAAGGCATTCGCTTTAACCTGAAAATCGCGTTCGCCTGCGACTAAGCCACGTGTGACTGCCGCAACGATTTGGGGTAGCGTCAAGCCACCTGCCGTGTGCAAAGTTGGGGCAAAGCGGATTTCCATGTAGCGGATATTGTCTTTTTGCGCTTGCTCGAGAATATCATAGGCCGCCAGTTCAAGCGCTGCTTCAGTTTGCAACATGGGCAAGACGAAGTCAAAGGGCGCTAGATAGGCCAGCAAATTGTCAGCATCTTGAGGGGCTGTGATTTTTTGGCGCAAATCATCATCTGAAACAGGCAACTCAATCCCTGCCTGTTGCGCTAAACGCCGAATCGTTGGCATGGCAATCGACCCGTCCAGATGACAGTGCAACTCCACTTTAGGCAACTGCTCAATTTCTAATCGTGTTATCCGCATGCTCGCAGCACTCCTCTCATTCACTTCATTTTTTGACCAACACCTGTCAGATAATCAATCTGATAGCCGGGCTGAACGTTGAAAATATAGACATTGATATCACAGGCTTTGCCATCATCTTCGATTGATTTCGCCATCAGCTGCACGCCACGCGGCAGCAACTCCTTGCCCTGATAAACCGGCGTCACCTGATAGCGCACGTGTAATTTCTTATAGTACAAGACATCCGAAATCTGCGTCTCGAAGTCCTGCATGCCTGGCGAATTCATCGCCCGCGTGCCCGTCACCAGATTTTCCTTGCTCCCCGCATCGCCCGAAAACATCCACGCCACCAAATGACTGCGATTATAAAGCGTGACCTTGCCACCATTAAAATCAATCTGCTGATTATTTGATCGACCATTGTAGGCCCAACCCGCAGGATTATTGGGAATTCTCGGTCGAACCATGGTTTTGACTTGCATATAGCGATCATAACTCAGGCGTGCATTGGCTTGATTGGCTCTGCCTAGGCTATCAAGGGGCGAAAACTTCAGCCAGTCATCCTGATTGGAATCCTGTGATAATGCCGCAGCTGAAAAGGTTGATTTACCACCATTTATCTTGACAAAATAACGATCAGAACCATCCCATTTGAGTTTGAGCAACTCCCCAGCATTGGTCGCCTTAATGATCTTTTCTTGTGAAGATAGGTTATGACCACCTGACTGTGCGAAGATAAAGTAGCCTGCAACACCAATGACTAGCACAACTAAAACGATCAGTTGCTGCGTTTTTGTCAGACGATTGAACACTTTCTCGCCTGATTTGATTAATTTTTTCTGATCAGATTTTTTCAATGCTGACTTCCTTTTCTATCTCGCGTTAAGTCTAATTGTAATTTGCCACGACATTTGCCACAGCGATATTTTTTCAGATTAATCCGCCGCCGTCTGAGGTAGCTCTGACCACATCTTACACAGTGATAGCTTAAGCTTTGAACATCTGGCAAGGGTGGCGCAAAGCGTAAGCCCCCTACTTGTGCGAGCAAGTTTTTAAAATCTTGATTGCCATGTTTATAGCCCCGTCCCTCACGATAAAGATGGTAATGAACCAGTTCATGCTGGACGATTTGCCGAAAAATATCCTCTGAAAAAGCATCATACATCTTTTCATTGAAGTCCAGATGTAAATCTTTTGGAAAAAATCGGCCACCTGTTGATTTCAGTCGACCATTAAACTTCACGTCATGCTCAAAAGGTTTGCCAAAATCTGTTAGCGAGACCCATTTCACAAAGGCCAGTAGTTCATCATTTTTGTTTGTCATTTGTTTCAGGTAAGTCTTTTGGTTCAACCATTGACAAGCCAACTTTGCTGCCACGGCTTTGGTCGATTTGGTAGACCCAAACGGTTACGATTTGCCCAACAGCGACGACACTTGACGGATCTTTGACGAATTTTTTAGCCATGCGAGAGACATGGACCAAGCCGTCTTCTTTAATGCCAATGTCAACAAAGGCACCAAAATCAACGACATTACGGACAACACCCTCTAGTTTTTGGCCGACACGCAAATCTTTGACAGATAAAACATCCGAGCGCAAGATTGGGGCATCAAAATCATCCCGCAAATCACGACCGGGTTTCAGCAGGTCTGAAATGATGTCTTTCAGTGTGGCTTTACCAACTGCCAGTTTATCCGCGAGTTGATTCAGGTTTGCTTTTTCCAGTTTGGCACGCGCTGCATCGTCCAACTCCTGAATGCCAAATTCTGCGAATAATTGGTCAACAACCTTGTAAGACTCTGGGTGAACGCCTGTGTTGTCAAGGATATTAGCACTGTTTGGAATCCGCAAGAAACCAGCAGCCTGTTCGAAAGCCTTAGCCCCCAAACGTGGCACTTTATTGATTTCCTTGCGTGACTTGATGACGCCATTTTCTTCTCGGTAGGCCACGATATTTTTGGCAATGGTGGCATTCAAACCTGCAACGTGTGACAGCAAGCTAGCGCTTGCCGTATTGACATTGACACCGACTTGGTTGACCACTGTCTCAACGACGAAATCTAGATTTTCTGTCAATTTTTTCTCAGACACATCGTGTTGATATTGTCCGACACCGATCGCTTTTGGCTCGATTTTCACTAATTCAGCTAGTGGATCTTGCAGACGACGGGCAATAGAAATGGCTGAACGTTTTTCGACGGTCAAATCAGGAAATTCTTCTCGCGCCAAGGGACTGGCTGAATAGACAGACGCCCCACTTTCCGACACGATGACGTATTTGGCAGATAAGTGATTGTCTTTGATAACGTCTGCGACAAACTGCTCACTTTCTCGCGATGCTGTCCCATTGCCAATGGCAATCATTTCCACTTCGTAATCTGTAATCAGCTTCGTCAGCTCCACTTTTGCCAGCTCAATCTGCTTAGCAGAGGCTGGTTTGACAGGATAAATCACCGTCGTCATCAGCATTTTACCAGTTTTATCGACGATGGCGATTTTAGCGCCCGTTCTAAAGGCAGGGTCAAACCCAAGGACAACCTTGCCTTTCAAGGGTGCGACAAGCAAGAGATTACGCAGATTTTTACCGAAAGTTTCAATCGCGCCGTCTTCCGCACGCTCTTTCAGCTCAGCCCGAACATTGCGCTCCATGGCAGGAATAATCTTCGATTTAAGCGCCTCATTAATAGCCGTTTTCAGGTAAGCGTTGGTCTTAGCATTGTAGCGACTCTCAAACATGAGCGTCATCTTGTCGACATTATGCTCAAACTTGACCGTCAAAATGCCGAGTTTTTCGCCCCGATTAACCGCCAAAACCCGATAATTCGGAATTTCAGACACTTTATCCGAAAAATCATAGTAAATCTGAAAGACATTCTTCTCATCCAGACTGCTATCTTTTTCAGACGTCGTCAGGCGTGAGTTTTGCTTGATTTCATTGAGCACCCAAGCCCGCATCTTCACATCTTCAGAAATGGCCTCAGATAAGATATCAAGCGCACCTGAAATCGCATCGTCAGTTGATAGCACCTCCTCGTTTAGATAGCCCTCAGCACTCCTTGCAACATCACCATTTTGCATGATGACCTTGGCCAAGCCAAACAAGCCACGCTCCTTAGCAATCATCGCTTTGGTTCGGCGTTTGGTTTTGTAAGGCAGGTAAAATTCTTCAACTTCTGACAGTTTTTCAGCCGCTAGGATATTTTTCTTGAGATCATCTGACAGCTTGCCCAGTTCTTCAATTTTCGTAAGAACTGCTGTTTTACGCTCATCTAGTTTGATAGCACGGTCATTTTCGTCCACAATCGCCTTGATTTGAACCTCATCCAAATCCCCCGTTGCTTCTTTCCGGTAACGTGCGATAAAGGGAATCGTATTGCCCTCACTCGTCAGGTCTAGAACTTGCTGGATTTGCTTAGGTGAAATTGATAGTAAAGCTGAGATTTTCTCGATTTGTTCATTAGTTTTCATTGGTTTATTATACCAAAAAAAGACGTTTTTTGCCTTTTATCTGCTGCTATAAGTGTCAATGAATTATGATATGATTCTATATCAAGCTTAAAATATATTAACACATCAATAATTTATTGATTATAATACTTCTCTCCTCAGCACCTACAAAAGGGTATTTTTTATGCACTGATTTTTTCAATAACTTTAGCATCCTAACATCATTTTATGTAAAATGCTGATTTTGAAAAGCAATTAAGATGAATTAACTATCATAGTATACACCAAATGTTTTAATATATATGGTATTTACTATCTCTTATTCTAAATGCAGAAGGTGTTCCCTCTAAAATATCCTGAATTTTTTTGTTAATTTCTTTACTCTCAATCCCTCCTGAAATATAGCTGAATCTATTTTTATTTTCTTTATCTATACTAACGTTTATTACCAACTCTGCATCAGAAACTACTGCTAAATTTGGATTATGTGTTACCATAATTATCTGTCTTCTTTTCTTAGCCCTTTTGATATATGGTACAAGAATATTAGCAACACTTTGATTATCTAAATTATCTTCTGGCTGGTCTATTAGCAATGGAGAAATATCCTTATCTAATAGTAAATAGAATATTAGCAACACTGCTCCCCTTTCTCCAGGAGATAGCTGTTCTAATTTCTTTTCCCCCAATCTTAAATCAAACTCGTTGTTCACGTATTCTAGACCAAATATATAATCATAGAGTACTTGCCTATCATTGACAAGTGTCGACAAATCTGTTTTTTGTTTCCCTTTTCCTTTATCTACAAATTTCAAACTCTCAACTAATTTATCTAGTAAAACATCTATCTGTGAAAAATTTGAATCTTCGCTCAAATAGTTATCAATTAATTGTTTAAGATATTCTTGTCCATCAACTGCACCTTTGTAACAACTTACTACTCTTTGATTAATTTCAAATAAAAATTTTTTCGAAAAATCTAAATTAAAAAAGAAATCATTTATTACCTTTATGCTATTTTCCCTATTTTCATTCAAAGTATCTTGCAGTGAATTTGTAGTTACCTTAATTTTATTTAAAATCGTCAACTTTTCACTCATTATTTTTATAGAAAGGGTTTTACGTTTATTTTCTAAAACAGCTAAATCACGATCCAATTCTTTTTCTATATAATCAATTTCTCTAGTCAAATAATTTATAGTATCTTCATTTGGCTCTTCAACTGTTCCAGTTAACTGTTCTTTCTTAAGTTCCCACTTATTATATTCATTTTCTAATCTTTTGGACTCTCTGACAGCTTTACTTTCTTTAGATAGAATCTTAGAAATTTTTTCCTGACAATATGAAATTTTTCCTTTAAGAGAATTCCCTCTATATTCTGTTCCTTGAGATTCTTTATCTAGATACTGATTATATCTATTAATTTTTATTTCAAACCCCTTCTCTTTGTCAATTAACATATTTTCATTGAAATTATACAAAAACAATTTTTGAGGGTTGATATCAACATCTTCAAGAAAGTCCATATTTAAAGAAATATATTTTTTTAGTTCGTTAATTTTTTCTGTAAGTTCAAAATTAAATTCATTAATTTTCTGTCTTTTTATTGCAATCTTTGTTAATTCCTCTAAAATGTCTTTTTTAAAATCCTCTAAACGTTTCAATCTATATTCAAATTTTTCTAACTCTGATTCAACAACTTGACTATCTTTTTGAACCTCTGCTTTTATAGGTTTCTTCTTTAAATGCTCTTGTAAGCTTTTCTTCTTCTCTTCTAAATCTGCTTTTAACTTGTCAACCCTCCTACTATCCGAACGGTTTTCAAGACTAATTATTTTTGAATTTAAAATAGATATTTCCTTTTGTATTCCTTCAATCTTACTTTTTTCAATAACACTTAATGATTTTCTATACTCTTTAAATGATTTATGCCCCATTTTTTCAACATCTGACAGATATTGAAATATTACATTTTCTATCTCTAATCGAAATTTTTCTACTTTTTCAACTTCATTTGTTATATTTTCAAAGTATGACTGTGGTAAATATTTAACTGATTCCGTTTTTTCTTGTACAGAATCCGCCAAACTTTTTTGGGAAGTTTCAACATTGTCTCTATAAATCAATTTAGCAAATGTTTTCCTAGCAAAAGAGGTATTCTTAAATTTATTCAAAAACACAAAATCACTAGTTTTATCTGAATTACCACACAAACCAATTATATCAGCTAAAGCCGTTTTCCCTGCTCCTTTATTACCAATAATGACATTCAACTGGGGATTTAATTCTATTATCTCATCACTAAACCACTCATTATCACTACTATTCTTTAGTTTGAATAGCTCAATATTTTTTATAATTTTTCTGGATTTTCTATTATTCTATTTAATACAGATGGTCTCTCTCCGATAAAAACTCTATCTTCTGGATCTGTCAAAGTTTGTTTTAATCCATCAAATGTAATTTCTGATTTGATATAACAATATCTTTTAAGGTCAGGTTCAAATACTTTTTCAAGACAGTGGGCATCAGAACCATGAAAACAAGGCATTACTCCCCCATACTTACTTCTCATTTCTTCTGTTGTATCCGCTTTCTTTCCTAAAAAGTAATCAACATCGTTTGGATTTCCAGAAAAAATAGCATCTGCAATTGTATAAATTGCTTTTCTTGTTCCTTCAAATTGACTATTTTTTAGCCCCGATACACCATCAGTTTCATTATTTGCTACAACCCAAATAGTATTTTGCCGTAAATCATCATCTTTTAACATATCTTGCAAACAAGATAACTCAATTACAAAATTTTCTACACCTTTTTCTAAAGCTTTATTATCATCTTTTATTTTAGAGTCAATACTTTTTCCAAGAGCAATTAGCTCTTTTCGTGTAGCAGAGTAGTCTCTTCGTCCATCATTAAATTTAAGTCGCGAAAAAAATCTATCCTCTAATTCATCTACAATATCAGGATTAAATATACAATGAATATTTATAGGTGTTTTTCCACCTTTTAAATTTAGACGCATTTCAACATTAGGTAAAATCAATTCTATTGACTCAGGAAGTTGCTTATCCTCTCTAACTTTAATATAATTATCAATTGAAAGATAGT
Organism: Pseudolactococcus reticulitermitis; assembly: GCF_002260845.1. GTDB lineage: Bacteria > Bacillota > Bacilli > Lactobacillales > Streptococcaceae > Pseudolactococcus > Pseudolactococcus reticulitermitis. The sequence continues at coordinate 514,145 of NZ_BEDT01000001.1, forward strand.
CTGTCACACCAATTGCTTTTATATTTTTCTCGGGAATATTAGTATCTATATATTCATTTATACGTTTGTAATACTTATTCCACTGCTCATCACAATTCTTTCCTTCAAACTGAGAATTTTTCTTAGTTTGAGGAGTATGTATATGTAATTCCCATCTATACCATTCTGAACCGGCCACTTTAAAACCTCCTTGATGAAATCAAAATTTATTTAATTATGTTCTTTGACATATATCTAGTATCTTCAGATTGTTTAAATATTGACTATTCAACTACTTTTATAAAAATAGCCTTCAATAATAAAAATCTCATGTTTACTAGTGTATCAACATTTAAACTCATACTCACTGTATTAAAATCTCACATATTGTATTATATTTTTTAAGTTTAGTAAAGTTATTGAGATGTTATATAAAAAATTTTGCTATATTAGTTATAATAGAAACAACATTGCTCGCAACACCAGTGTATTTAGACAATGTTTCAATTATTTTATTTTTATCCTTCTCTGTAGTTTTTCCTTGCGAAAGTTTGTAAATAAAGCTCTCTACATATATTTTATCGTTACTTTCAATATTAATATCATTTAAAAAATTTTTTAGTTGGTTTATAACTACTTCTGTATTGTTATCATTTTGATATACATTATTATTTTGATTCCCCACCCCATTATGAGTGAAATTATTTATAACTGATTTTCTTATTTCAGCAACTTTGTAATATACTCTAAATTCCATTTTATAAAAAGCTTCTCTTTCTCCGCTACTAAAAATTTTATTTGTCACAATACTATATGTTGCTGTATCAGTTACAACTAATTTATCATTAATATTTCCTCCCACAGGGAACATTTGGTACAGAACATTCAACTTGTTCTTTTGCCAATAATAATAATTTATTCCATAATAAAATTTCCCATAATCGTCTGCTCTTTTCTTCAACTTTTTATATAATTTTTCTTTGGAATATGTTTTTTTAAAGTCTCTTTTTTCTAACATTTTTTCTATCTTTAGTATAACCAAAATACTCACAACTCCAAATACAATAATTCCCACAATAATATACCAATAATACTTCTGAAATTTTTCCATAAATCACTCTCCTTTTTAATTATTATATCAAAAAGATACATCTTTATGTGTTATTTACCAGTTTCTGTTGTCAATACAATATATACAAAATTATTTTCATCATATTTCAAATTCTTGAACAATGGTACTTCTTAAGTACTCCACTACTTCCTATAATAAATCAATTTATCAGATCAATTTTCCACTTTATATTCAATTTATGAAGACAAATGTAATTTTCATAATCACCAATTTCATTCTTCATTTTCATTTTTTTATTCTTCTTTCCATCTTAGTGTCAATTTGATTAGTTTTATATTTTAAAAATAAAAAAAACGCTGTTATACCAACGTTCTTTACCACATTTGTATTCTACCCCACAGACCCTTCCATTTCATAACTAATCAAACGGTTCAACTCAACCGCATATTCCATCGGGAGTTCTTTTGTAAAGGGTTCAACGAATCCCATGACGATCATTTCTGTCGCCTCAGATTCTGTCAAGCCACGACTCATGAGGTAGTAGAGCTGTTCTTCAGAAATTTTAGAGACTTTTGCTTCGTGCTCAAGCGCGACTTGCGAATTGTGAATCTCATTAAACGGAATCGTGTCAGATTTCGAGATATCATCCATGATAATCGTATCACATTCAATATGGCTGACAGATTTCTTGCTGGCTGGATTGAAGGTCACCTGACCACGGTAGTTGACCTCGCCACCACCTTTGGCAATGGACTTAGACACAATCGAGCTGGATGTATTTGGGGCATTGTGGATCATTTTAGCCCCAGTATCTTGGATTTGTGACCGATTGGCAAAGGCGATAGATAACATGGTACCGCGTGCGCCAGGGCCATCCAAATAAACGGCTGGATATTTCATGGTAATCGCAGCACCTAAGTTACCGTCAATCCATTCAACAGTCGCATTGCTCAAAGCACGCGCGCGTTTGGTTACCAAGTTATAGACATTATCCGACCAGTTTTGGATCGTTGAGTAACGCACGTAGGCACCGTCAAGGGCAAAAATTTCAACGACTGCCGCGTGAAGCGAGTTACTGTTATAAGTCGGTGCGGTACAACCTTCGACATAATGCACACTGGCACCTTCGTCAACGACAATCAACGTCCGCTCAAACTGACCTGTATTTTCGTTGTTAATCCGGAAATACGTCTGCAACGGAATATCAACTTTAACGCCTTTTGGTACATAGATGAAAGTCCCACCTGACCAAACCGCTGAGTTAAGGGCTGCCAATTTATTATCGGTTGGTGGTACCAATTTTGCGAAATATTTCTTGAAAATTTCAGGATATTCTTTCAAGGCTGAGTCCGTATCGGTAAAGACGATACCGAGTTTGGTGAACTCATCTTTCATGTTATGGTAGACCACTTCTGACTCATACTGAGCAGAAGCCCCTGCCAAATAAGCACGTTCTGCCTCTGGAATCCCAATCCGTTCAAAGGTTTCTTTGATTTTCTCAGGGACATCATCCCATGAGCGAGCTGGTTTATCAGATGCTTTTTGATAATAAATAATATCATCAAAATTGACACCTGATAAATCTGGTCCCCATTTAGGAAGGGGTAATTTATGATAAGCGTCTAAAGCTTTCAAACGGAAATCAAGCATCCATTGTGGTTCTTCTTTTTCAGCTGAGATTTCACGAACGACTGCTTCAGTCAAGCCTCGACCTGTCGAATAAATCGGTGTCACGTCATCGTGAAAACCAAATTGATAGTCACCTAAGTCGACTTCTTCAATGTTGGGTTTGATAATATCTTCTGCCATATTTTTTGGTGCCTTTCATTTTTTAATTTAGTGGTTTATTGCCATTCTGCTGGACTGGTATAGAGAAAATCGCGAGCACGTTCCTCGCCATAATAACGAACTAAAAAGTCACGTTTATAAGCCCAGAAAGCAGCGTCCGATTCGTTTAATTTCTGACGAATCTCTTCTACTGTTCTCACCACAAAGCGTTCATTATGAATACTTGCAAGGACCATGCCCGTCACTTCATTTGCCTTAAACAAATGGCGGAGATAGGCTTTGGTATGGTTCTCACAGGTATAGCAATCACAATCGCGATCAAGTGGTGTGAAATCTTCTTCAAATTTTTTGTTCTTAATGTTGATGCGACCGTCATAGGTAAAGATAGCACCATTTCTGGCTTGACGGGTCGGAGCGACACAGTCAAAAGTATCACAGCCGTATTCAACACCGAGGAATAAATCCGCAGGCTGTGCCCCCATCCCCAATAAATGTCTGGGTTTCCCTTCTGGTAGGGTCTCATTAATCCAAGTTAGCACATCTGGCAATTCCTCTGGTTGAAACGTCCCGCCAATCCCGAAACCGTCAAACTGCTCACCATTTTCAAGGGTTAAGCTGCCTAGAAAACTAGCACTTTCGCGGCGATAGTCTGCTTCACGAGCGCCTTGGACGACACCGAAGAGAGCCTGTTGGCATTCATTTTTTTCGGCGTGAATCGCATTCAGCTCCGCATGACGGCGCAATGAGCGTTCTGCCCAGGCGTGTGTCGTATCAAGCGCAGATTTGATCTGCTCACGACCCGCTAGAGGCGAGGTCAGCTCGTCAAAGGCCATGTGAATGTCGGCAGCTATTTTGTGTTGCAACTCCATGGAGTATTCTGGCGTCATGAAAATCTTATCGCCATTGAGGTGACTCTTGAACCAGACGCCTTCTTTTTCAACCTTGGTCAGCTGGTCTGCGCTCATCACGGCATTTTCAGCTGCCCCCTTAGTCGTATGACTGGTCGCATCCAAGCCTTTTTTAAAAGCCATACCGAGTGAGTAAACCTGAAAACCACCTGAATCGGTGTACATGGGCTTGTGGTAATTCATAAATTTGTGAATGCCACCTGCCTTAGCCAGCAAATCAGCACCCGGACGTAACATCAAGTGATAGGTATTTGACAAAATTGACTGGGCGCCAAGCGCGTCAATTTCGGCATTGGTCAAGGTTTTCATGGTTGCGGCTGTCGCAGCGCCAATGTAGGCCGGCGTTTGGATCTCACCGTGTGGGGTTGAAATCGTGCCACTCCGCGCCAAGGTATTGGGAATTTGACGTTTGATAGCAAACGATAAAGCTTCTTTATTTTGCGTCATTTAAATTTCACAGTGTCCTGATAAATTGGCAACTTCAGAGCTGCCGTTCGTATTTTCTAAGGCTTTTTTCAAAGCGTTCCATGCTAGCGTTGCGCATTTGATGCGTTGGGGGAATTTGGCAACGCCAGATAATAAAGCACCGTCGCCCAATCTTTCCTGACGGTCATCGGTTTTGCCTTGCACCATTTCTGAAAAAATATCAGCCAGTTCAAAGGCTTCTCCTGCTGTTTTACCAATCACAGCATCGGTCATCATCGACGCTGAGGCTGTTGAAATGCTACAACCTGAACCATCAAAGGCGATGTCTGTAATCGTATTCCCGTCCAATTTCAACGAGAGTCTCATCACGTCGCCACAGGTTGGGTTATTCAAATCTACCGTTTCACCGTCCTGTAATTGGCCGTGGTGATGCGGGTGACTTGAATGATCAAGAATCACCTGACGATAGAGGTTATCTAATTTAGAAAGCGCCATGGTTACTCCTTTGGTAATAGGCTAGCATTGTCGTTTGGTAGAATCTGTTTAAGTATTGCACCCTCAAACGCCAAAAAATGCCTTGGTTAATTTAATCGCTTCGACTAACTTATCACAGTCAGCAAAAGTGTTATAAATGTAAAAACTAGCACGTGCTGTCGCAGGCAAGCCAAGATGATCAATCAAAGGCTGCGCACAGTGATGACCTGCACGGACAGCCACACCTTCCATATCAAGCGCAGTCGCGACATCATGGGGGTGCAAGCCCTCTAGATTAAAGGCAATCACACCGCCACGGCGTTGATTGTCTTCTGGCCCATAAATCGTTAAGCCCTCAATTTCACGCAATTTAGGCATGACATAATTCAGCAAGTCTTGCTCATGTTGGTGGATATTATCAAGCCCAATTTCAGTCAGATAGTCAACCGCCGCACCCAGTCCGATAGAACCTGCAATATTTGGCGTTCCCGCCTCAAATTTCCAGGGTAATTCTTTCCAAGTCGCACTTTGTTCATAGACAAAATCAATCATCTCGCCACCAAACTCAATCGGGTGCATCTGATTGAGCAAGGCTTCTTTGCCATATAGCACACCGATACCGGTAGGTCCCGCCATTTTATGACCAGAAAAAGCGAAAAAATCACAGTCTAGGTCTTGCACGTCTACCGTCATGTGGGGTGTCGATTGGGCACCGTCTACGACCATGATTGCCCCATGTTCATGAGCAATCTGGGCAATTTCCTTTACAGGATTAATCACACCCAAGACATTCGAGACATGGGTCATGCTGACAAATTTCGTCTGAGCTGTGACCTTAGCCCGCAAATCAGCCATATCCAGTTCGCCATTTTTCAGGTAAACGAATTTCAGGACTGCGCCTGTTTTTGCTGCCGCTTGTTGCCAAGGAATGAGATTAGAATGGTGCTCCATGATTGAAATCACGATTTCATCGTCAGGCTGTAAAATCTGCTCCGCAAATTTTGCCACCCAGTTCAGGGCAGTCGTTGTGCCACGGGTGAACAATACTTCCTTACGCGAGCTGGCATTGATGAAAGCACGTACTTTATCACGGCTGGCTTCATAGTCAGCGGTTGCCCTTTCTGCTAAGGTATGCACCCCACGGTGGACATTCGCATTATCGCGCTCATAATAAGCCCGAATAGCGTCTAAGACTTGTTGAGGTTTCTGCGTTGTTGCCGCACTATCCAGATAAACCAAAGGCTCATCGTTGACGATTTGATCCAGAATTTTAAAATCTTGTCGAATTTTTGCGATTTCTATGGTCATCTTGCCTCACTTCTACATTGAACAACTTAACGTTTATCTAGCTTACTTTCAATCACATCAATCATTTCTTGACGCACAGCCTGAACCGGAATTTCACCGATAACCGCGCCCAAGAACCCACGAACGACCAAACGCTCAGCCGTATCTTGATCCAGCCCACGGCTCATGAGGTAGTACATATCTTCTGGGTCAACTTGACCGATCGACGCCGCATGACCTGCCGTCACATCATTTTCATCAATCAAAAGAATGGGGTTAGCATCTGAACGTGCCTTATCTGACAACATCAAAACGCGTGATTCTTGTTGCGCATCCGCACCTTTGGCACCGCGGATGATGTGGCCAATGCCGTTAAAGGTCAAGGTACCGGCTTCTAAAATCACACCATGTTGTAAAATATGCCCAATCGAATGTGGCGCATAGTTGGTCACACGCGTATCAATCCCTTGAATTTGTTTGCCTGAAGAAATCGCCACAGCTTTGAGTTCTGCGTGACTACCTTCACCGACCAAGTCACTGTCAAAATCAGCAACGACATTGCCCTCGTTCATGACGCCAAGGTTCCAGTCGATTTGTGCATTCTTATCTAAACGCCCACGACGACTGATGAAAGTTGTCAAATTGCTACCTAAGCGGTCAATGGCTGAAAACTTCACTTGAGCACCCTCAAGCGCCACAACTTCAACTGCAATATTAGCGGTGTTTTTAACGCTATCTTGGCCAAGGCTTTCAAAACGTTCTAAGTAAGACAATTTTGAATGTTTCCCAGCGATAATCAAGACGTGCTTGTTAAAAGGTACCGCTTCATCAGAATTTTGATAGAAAAGCCCTTCGATTGGTACATTGACTTCAACATTATCTGGGACATATAAAACGGCCGCAGAGTTAAAGTAAGCGGTATGGTAAGCTGTTAATTTGTCTTCGTCAAAAGGCAAGGCTGTCCCAAAATACTGCTCGACGATTTCTGGTATTTCTTCTAGGGCTGAATAAAAGTCTGTGAAAATCACACCTTGATTCGCCAAATCTGGTGATAGTTGTTCAAAAACAGTGGTCGTGCCGACTTGAATTAACTTGGGATTTTTTCCCAAGTTTGTAAAATCTGGCACATTTGAACTGTCAAGAGATTCAGTGATGTCGTTATTACCAAAGTGCCAACGGTCAAGCTTGACCCGCTGAATCACTGGGAGTTTTAAATCACTGATTTTATCAAATGCCGTTTGACGGCGCACTTGCAACCATTCTGGCTCCGCATGTGCCTGTGAAAAAGCAATAATATTTTCTTTCGCCATATTATGCTCCCTCTTAGACTTCTTCTTTGTACTCGATACCAAGGTCTTTCGCGATGCCATGGTAACCTTCAGTTTCCAAGCGTGCTGCTAATTCAGGGCCACCTGTCATCACGACGCGACCTTCCATCATCACGTGGACAACATCTGGTGTGATGTAGTTCAAGAGGCGTTGGTAGTGGGTGATAATCAAGGCACCGAAGTTTTCACCACGGATGGCATTGACACCTTTAGACACGACTTTCAAGGCATCAATATCGAGACCTGAGTCGATTTCATCTAGAATCGCAAATTTGGGTTCCAGCATGAGTAATTGGAGAATTTCATTGCGTTTTTTCTCACCACCTGAAAAACCTTCGTTGAGATAGCGTTCAGCCATGGCTTCATCCATATTGAGCAGTGCCATTTTGCTGTCCAATTTTTTCAAGAAGTCCATGACCCCAATTTTGTCATCTTCTTCACGGCCAGCATTCATGGCAGCACGCATAAATTCAGCGTTGGTAATCCCAGCAATTTCACTTGGATATTGCATGGCCAAGAAAAGACCTAAACGCGCGCGTTCGTCTACTTCAAGCTCTAAGACATTGATACCGTCCAGCAAAATTTCGCCTTGTGTCACTTCAAAATTAGGGTTACCCATAATGGCAGCAGAAAGGGTTGACTTCCCGGTACCATTTGGCCCCATGATGGCATGAATCTCGTTAGTATTGATTGTCAGGTTCACACCTTTAAGGATTTCTTTTTCCTCAACACGGACGTATAAATCTTTAATTTCTAATGTAGACATAGCTTCCTCCAAAATAATCTTCTTCTCACTATTCTAACAAAAAAACAGACAAAAAAACATGATTTTGTCTGTAAACTTTTACATTTTTCGGCGTTTTTTGACTTCTTGACGATAGTCACTATTGCCGATAAATTTAACGATGTTTAATAATGGTGTTCGATTTTCGCCTAGCACGCCAATTAACTCAATCAACACCTCTAACCCAATCAGACTAAAAATCAGCAAGAAAGTGCCACCCCAGCGCGACGAAACGTTGAGAATTAAAGCGATAAAGGAGAAAATACCTGCAATCCCATAAATCACTAAAACCGCCGCGTGCTGCGTCAATCCTAAGCTCAACAGTCGATGATGCAAGTGCATCCGATCCGCCTCGACCATACTGCCGCCATTAAGCTTGCGGCGAATCATCGCCACGACCGTATCGGTCAATGGCACACCTAAAATCAGCATCGGTGTGACGACAGCCACAGCTGTCGCATTTTTCAAGCCTTGTAAAGATAAGACAGAAATCATGAAACCTAGGAATAAAGCACCCGTATCCCCCAGATAAATAATGGCAGGTGGAAAATTATAAGGGAAAAAGCCCGCAATAGCAAAGACCAGCACAAAAATGGTAATTGGCAGATAAACGTTAGTCGTACCCAAGAAGAAATAGGCGACTAATCCCATGGTTGTCAGACTAATAATCGACACACCACTCGCTAAACCATCCAGTCCATCAATCAGATTGACCGCATTGGTAATCGCTAGAATCCAGAAAATCGTAGCTATAAAAGACAGCCAATCTGGAAAGACCAAAAGTGGCCCACCAAAAGGGATTTTGAAATTATCAAAATGACTGGTCGTGAGAAACCAGATCACACAAGCACCCGCGATTTGTCCTGCTAATTTACTTTTTGCCCCAAGCTCCATGATGTCATCAATTAAGCCTGTCACAGCCACGATACCGCCGCCTAGAACGAAAGGCCAGACATAGTCAAAATACGTCTCATTAATACCTTTATAATTTGGTAAACCGACAAATCGTGGTAAGACGAGTAAAGTAATCGCTGAAAACGCCACAAAAATCGCAACGCCACCAGCTGATGGCATCGGTTTGACATTAATGCGGCGCGCATTTGGATTATCGACTGCCCCGATTTTTCGAGACACCACGACCATAATCGGCGTCAAAATCAAGGCAATGATTGCCGTTACTAATAAAATAATAATATATTTGACCGTAAATGGAAATTCAGATAAGTTATGCATATTAGTATTATTATATCATATTCTTTAATTTTTATAGGGGTCAATTTATTTTCAGAAACCCTATTTTAATAACAGACAAGGCTTAGCTTTCCCAGCCATATGAGGACACAAAAAATAGCGATAACTCGCTATTTAACTGATAATACGTCATCAATTTAGACCTGTTGCAAATTCTCAAGCGCTTCTTCTCGGAAAATCGTCTGCGCATGTTCCAACAAAGCTTCCCGTGAAAAATCAGATGGCTCACCGTATTCTAACATTCTGGCACGTAACAGGCTCACTTCTTTAAAGCCTTTACGTTTTTGATTATCAAGAATCGTCAGGTAAAAATGGTCTTGGAATTGAAAGAGTTCTGATTCTTCCACATCGTCAATCACCGCCTGACTCAGCTTGACGGCATCCGATATTTTGTTGAATTTGAGGATAAAATAGACAAAGTCTGCATGGTCATCCATGACATCAAAGTTCGGTTTACTTGCCAGATTATCCATCAGACTTGCCATATCGCCCATCTGCTCCATGGCTTCATCCATCATTTCCTGGAGACCTTCTGACCCTTCAGGAAACTGCATGTTATCCATGTTTAACTCCTCAGTCACGAGCAAATCCACACCTTTCGGATGCGGGCGCACTTGGAAAGTCATCATGCCTGTATTGGCAAATTTATCTTCAATTTCTAGCTCACTGACCAATTCATAAAATAACTTTTCAACCATGCCTTGATTGACCAGAAAGTCACTCATTTTAATATCATGCGCCTTCAAATCTTCAAATGTCAGGGAAATTTTTATCGTTTTATCATTAATTTGTTTATATTCCATCGGACTAACCTCTCGTTTCGTTTCAGAGCAAGTCAAACTATCCCCTGAACTTCTATTATACCATAAAAGCGCTAAAATTAGCGCTTTTATGTGATTGCGATACTCATTTGGTTCTTATAAAACTTGAGCCAGAAAATCCTGTGTCCGCTGTTCTTTAGGATGTTCAAACAGCTCAGTTGGCGTGCCACTCTCGACGATTTTACCGTCTGCCATAAAGATCACGCGATCTGCTACTTCCTTGGCGAAGCCCATTTCATGCGTCACGATGACCATGGTCATCCCATCTTTTGCCAAATCTTGCATGACATTTAAAACGTCCCCGACCATTTCAGGATCGAGTGCGGATGTCGGCTCATCAAACAGCATGACGTCAGGGTTCATCGCAAGCGCTCTGGCAATGGCGACCCGTTGTTGCTGACCGCCTGACAAACTTTGAGGATAGGCCTCAGCTTTTTCAGACAGACCAACTTTAGCTAGTAACTCAATCGCAACTTCAACCGCTTCTTCTTTAGATAATTTGCCAGTCGTAACTGGTGCTAAAATCAGGTTATCAAGGACTGTCATGTTTGGAAAAAGATTAAACTGTTGGAAAACCATGCCCATTTTTTCGCGGTGTTTAAAAACGTCAACTGACTTATCCGCAATATTTGTACCCTCAAAATAAACCTCGCCTTTGGTCGGCGTCTCTAATAAATTCATCGTCCGAAGAAAAGTCGATTTACCTGATCCAGATGGGCCAATCATGACAACCACTTCGCCGCGTTTAATCTGGATATCTAAGCCTTTCAACACTTCATTTTTACCGAAATATTTATGTAGGTCTTTAATTTCAATCAAATTATGTGTGGTCATTTTGCATAGCCTTTCCCTAGTTTTTTCTCAAGGAGATTGATCAGACGACTGGTGATAAAGGTTACCACGAAGTAATAAACAGCGACCAGTAACCAAGGTGACAGACTTTGATAAGTCGTTGAGCTGGTCGTTTGGGCGCCATTATAAAGTTCCATGACCCCAATCGTTGCCAGAAGCGAACTATCCTTGATGATGGTCACAAATTCATTCCCCAAAGCAGGTAAGATATTGCGGATGGCTTGTGGTAGAATCACTTTCAGCATCGTTTGATGTGGGCGAATCCCGAGTGAAAAAGCTGCCTCTGTCTGTCCTTTCGGGACAGCGTTAATCCCACCACGGACGATTTCAGCGACATAAGCGCCTGAGTTCATTGACAATACGATAATTCCTGGCACTAGGCGTGACAAGTCCTCTGTCAAAATTCCTAACTGAAATTCTGGTAATGGCATTTTGCCTAGGATTTGGAAACCAATCATGATTTGCACCAACATCGGTGTCCCACGAAAAACTTCAACGTAGATATTCGCCAGCCAACGTAAAAATCTGACCTTCGATAATTTAGCTAAAGCAATCAAAGTCCCTAGCACAGTCCCAATCAGGACGACAAAAGCTGAAATCATCAAGGTCACAAGCAGACCGTCATTAAAATAAGGCAGGAATTTATTAATAAAATTAAAACTCATAAGATTCTACTTTCTGAAAATAGTGATATTTCCTATTATATCACAATATGCCAATCCTTTATTTAAATTCTCCGAGATAAAATTCAATTTGACTGCCAGCCTTGACTATCGTTTCTGTCACACCTTTGTCCGCGAGCTTACCATTGACCTTAAAGAGCCAGTAGCGATTAGCTGACTCGATTTGGGAAACGTTGTCGATTTCCGTGATAATGCCTGATTTTAGAGTTACTCTCGCTTTTGATTCTAAGAAGTCCAATACCGTTTCGTCGGTTTTGATTGGCACATTTTCATAAGTTTTAACTGTTGCCTTATCAAATTTGACGATTAAAGTCGCTGTGCCATGCTGTTCAGATTTAACAGCCTTGTGGCAAGATGCTAGAACGACAAGTGATAGAAGCAAAAATAAACTGACTAAAAATTTTTTCATAAGCCTATTTTATCAAAAAATGGAGTTGACTACTAACGATAGAAACCATCATCTAAAAAAAACGCCATTGGCGTTTTTCAGGAAGATTCAATTTAACCGATAATGCGTTGTTCAGTCTCGAAATCAAAGAAATGGCCTTTATTGACTTTGAAAGTCAAGTCAACTTCATCACCCGGTTGACGGAAGTCACGGGCATCGACTTTCGAAACAAACTCAGTATCACCAATCTTAGAATAGAGCATCGTTTCAGCACCCAGCAATTCAGAAACGACAACTTCCGCTTTCACATTTTGATTCGGGAAGACTTCTTGGACGATGCCATCAGCTGAAATATCTTCCGGACGGATACCAAACCAAACTTTTTTCTTATCGTATCCAGCATTTTTAAGGACTTTTTGTTGGCCTTCTGGAATGGCAATATCAAGACCAGCACCATTTGTCATGCAAGCCCCATCAACTGTGACTTCAAAAAAGTTCATGGCAGGACTACCGATAAAACCAGCGACGAATTTGTTAGCAGGTTCGTTATAGAGTTCTTTCGGCGCACCGATTTGTTCAATACGACCAGTTGTGCCGTCAGGGCTCTTAGACGCACTCATGATAACAATCCGATCCGCAAGGGTCATCGCTTCTGTTTGGTCATGGGTAACATAAATGGTTGTTGCCCCAATCCGACGGTGAATTTTCGCAATTTCTGCACGCATGGAAACCCTAAGTTTAGCATCCAAGTTGGACAAAGGTTCGTCCATAAGGAAGACTTTGGCATCACGGACAATGGCACGTCCCATGGCCACACGTTGGCGTTGACCGCCGGACATATCAGCTGGTTTACGGTCTAGAAGCTCAGTCAAACCAAGGATCGCTGCCGCTTCTTCGACACGTTTTTTGATTTCATCTTTTTTGTATTTGCGCAATTTCAGACCAAAAGCCATGTTGTCGAAGACAGTCATGTGCGGATAAAGGGCGTAGTTTTGGAAAACCATGGCGATGTCACGGTCTTTAGGTGCTACGTCATTCATCCGCACACCGTCAATCGTGAATTCACCACTTGTGATGTCTTCAAGACCTGCAATCATCCGAAGGGTTGTTGATTTACCACAACCTGAAGGTCCGACGAAAACGATAAATTCTTTATCTTTCACATCCAAATTGAAATCTTCTACGGATTTGATTTTGGCGTTGGGATATACTTTGTCTACATGTTCTAATTTAAGGGTTGTCATTGTGTCTACCTCTTTTTTATTTGATAGGTTTATTTTAACGCAAACGCTTTCATTATATGATAGACAAACTGCACACTATTTATATACAGATTGAACATCAAAATTTTTATCTAACAAAAAACGATCTAATCTGCAACGACTAGATCGTTTTAAATGTTCAAACTTCAACCGAAGTCTCACCCTTTCTTCGTCTCCTTAGCTTTCTCATTGCCAATAGCAAATATATAAGGAGCAAAATCACGAGTAGACTGAGACCAAACCATAACCAGAGATGATTGGTTTTCTTGCTTGCTTGCATCGCTTTGACTGCTTTTAACATGCTCGGCGTGAAAGGGACACGTTCTCCCGTTACCAACAAGCGATGGCTATTGATTCCGATTGGGACGCAAGTGACCAAGGTCGTTTGATCTTTGTCTGCCTCATGGCGAATGGCTGTGGCATTATCTGCCGTAACTTTGCTGATTTTAGAGACCTTATAGGCTAAGTAGTTGCCTGCAACCTTGTAAATGATGAGTTCTCCTTTTTTGAGTTTCGGTACCTCATTAAACAAGGTTGCACTGGGAATACCGGAGTGACCTGCGACAACGGAATGATTGCCCGTCCCTCCAGAAATCGGACTGCTTGTCGCAAGCCAAGTCGCCCCAACTTGTAGAAACTGCTCACTGCTATTATCGAAAATCGGCAGATATTGCTGGATTGTTGGCAGATAAATCTCACCAATCATGTGCTTGACATAAATCGGTAGGGTAATCGGATCATAGGTCAGTTCATTCAGACTTTCTTGCGAATAGGGATCTTCTAGCGAATTTTGGCGTGCCACTTCTTGACGTTTAGCCATCTGATCACTAATTTCTCGCGCACTTTTTTGTTGCCTTTCCTGAACTGACATCATCCGTTCAACCAGCACATCATTAAGGCTATTGCGCACCATAGGATAGACGAGGGAACCGACACCAACTAAGACACAGATGACAATCCCAAGCGTCAGCAAGAAATCCTGAAACCTTTTTTTAGATTGTGTTTTTGGCGTCTTTTGGGTCATCCTCCCCAACCTCCTATTCCTTTAAGTTAAGCTGCTTCCTGCGCGTTTTTACGTTTCAAGTAGTAGAGCACACCGGCACCGCCCAAACCAGCGACAGCAACAAGACCAAAGATGGCAAAGCCACGACCACCGGTTGATGGCAAGAAGTTGTTAGGTGTGTTATAAATGTTGTGGTTAGCATCTGTTTTATTGCCATTCACAGCTAAGTCAGTGCCAGAATCATAAATATCTGACTGATTCGGTTGGAAAGCGATAGATGGTTCTAAGAGACGATAACCAGCTGGCGCAGTCACTTCTGTTAATCCATAGACCAAGTCTGGGTCAAGACCTAGCAAGGTCAAGGTCCCATCAGAACCGACTGATAATATATCAACACCAGTTGCACTCGCTGTTACCATATAAACCCCGCTACCTGAAGTCCCAATTTCTTTGAACCTCAGATTACCTGTCACACCATCACCAACTGAGAAAGTTGCCCCAGTCAATGGATAACCTGTGTTGGCATCATTTTTTTGGAATTTATATTTGGCAGTGATACTCTTGACCTCCCCTTCATCAGGGACGACTTCAAAGCCATTATCTTCTGTCACTTTATAGTTGGCTTTGTTTTTGATGTCCATCAAGATATTTTCTGGATGGGCTTCAAAGTAAGCTTCATCCAACCAACATGCTACTGTAAAGGTCAAGGTTTTGCTCGCAAGTTCAGCCCATTTTGTCGTATCACCACTTGGTGTCATTGGAGAAATCGTCAAACTAGCTTTTGACCCCCCATCTCCTACAAGGCTTGTTGTCGGATTAGCGACTGCTGTCAAGTCATATTGTGACAAGAAATCGTTCAATGATTGTGTCTTAGTCCCATCATTGACCAGCGTTGTCGGCTCATCGTAGCCACCGAAAATCAAGCCTAAACCTGGCATTTCATTGACCGTGAATGATTTGTACTTGAGATTTCCTGTCGCAGCAATTCTTTCACCCAAATCGCGTGGTAATTTAAGGGAAATGTCATAAGAGATGTGTTGTGCCAGAGAAACATGCGCGTCATTTGAATTGGTAAAATCTTTGGTTAATTGTCCGACTTCATTTTTAGGATAGATGTTAATTATCGGCTCAGTCCCATTCAAGGGCATAGCAACCAATGTTGGAATGGTACCGATAACATTTGACCCGACTTCTCCAGCACCGATAGTGGTCACAGTATTTTTAGGTCGTGTCGTTTCGACTACGGCATAGATGGCATCCTTACCACTACTTGTTTTGGTTGGCAGGTCTGCAAAGGTCACTTGACCATCTGCAATCCCATCAGCGTTTTTACCTGTCGCTGCATCGACTTTTTCAGTCCCGACAATTGTACCACGTGCCTTAATTTCAGCATTACTTTCATGTTTAATCAGATTAAAGTAATCACTGTAAATTTGAGCTGGTGTCTTGCCAATCCCAGCTGGCGAAATAGCATAAGTATAGTATTTTTCCGATACATCAACAATTGTAAACCCTGCACCTGGCAGATAATCACCGATTAAACTGCTGGGTCTCGTATTCCCATTATTTTCATGAATGGTGTCGTCCCCATTCTCAATCTTGTGAATGACCAAATCTTTGGTCGTCGTCCCATTTCCTGCCGCCTGTACGACATGTGGTAGGACAGCTAAACTCCCTAGGGTTACTAGCGACAGCGCTGTCAAGATGACCGCTTTTTTTCTTACTCTCGTTTCCATCGTACCTTCTCCTTTTAAGATGCTGGGATGTTGCATCAAGGGCTTAAACCCGGCGCAACATCACTTCTTGTCGACCCATAACGGGATCTCTGCCTATTTTTTTCAAGATCTAGTTAAAAGCTTAACGTTTTTTCCCTCCTCTTATCTCATTAAATTTCGTGTTTATAGGTGCGACTCTTTTGTTTAAAGTGATACAAGAACACCGCACCTGCTACAGCTAAGGTCATGATAAGCAGGGATAGCTTGAAGCCAGGCCCACCTGTGACAGGTAATTTAGCACCTGTGCTTTGGTTAATAATCGTAGTAAAGGCAGCTGTCAAATCACTGTTAGAGGCTGTAGATGGCACTGCAGTGAGCGCGGTATAGTCTGCTGCATTACTGTCAAATTCTGCTAGGAGATTGTCGCCTGCTAATGTGTAAGCACCCGTTTCCTTGACGTAGTAAGTATAGGTATCTCCACCACTCGTTGCCTTGTCAAGCAGCGCACTTGACCACTGCCAAGTATTGCTGGCGTTCAGTGTAACGGTCATCAGGTACTGATAATCGCCAGTTGCTGTCTTCCGATAGAGCTCAACCTCGACATGATCAATGCTACTGATTAAGCTGGCATCCCCACGAAACTCCTTCTTAAAGCCAACCTTGACAAAATCGCCAAGTTCGCGTTCTTCAACGGTATTTTTCAGGATAATGTAGTAGTTCCCATTGCTATCGTTGACAATTCGGTTGGCACTGTCGTAGGTGTCAGAACCGATGGTTAAGCTACCGATTGCCTGATCATCGCCACCACTTGTTTCAAAGTTTGGCAAGATAGACTGACCTGTGCGTGAGTCGACAATGTCCACTTCACGCACATAATAATGATAAGTTGCCGTACCCGTCATATCCGTCATCGGCAAGTCAGTAACCGTCGCCTTAAAGTCATTAGCCTGTGTCAACTCAAGACTTGCGATTTTCGTTGGCAAGGTATCGCCGATTTGTCCTGTCCCATCGCGATAGACATCGACTTTGACGACATAGTAAGGGAGATCTTCCGAGATAACGAAAACATTACTAGCTGAGAAGTCCCATTGTTTTTCAACGGTTAGATTACGTTTGAGTTTTTCATTATTCAAAATCAGTTGTTTTGAAGCATCAAAGGTGAAGTTCGGATTGTCAATGACTTGACCGTTGACAGCCACTTCCTGCCAAACGGCTTGTCCGCTAGGAGCGGTAAGTCTGAAGTAGACGGGCTCACTTAAAAGTTGATACCCGTCTGGCGCTTGTAGCTCAGTCAAACGGTAGTAACCTTGGGTCAAGCCCTCACGGGTAATCTGACCACCTGTGATGTCAAACTCACCGAGAGCGTTAGCTCCCTCTGGATAGATGGCTTGATAATCGCCACCCATTTTCTTTTCAAGTCGGACACGCGCGCCGCTCAATGGATTGACACCTTCAAGGTCACCATCGTCTTTGACAAGGGTCAGATTAAAATTGACACCTTGCGCACCACCGCCAGCGCTTGAGTAGACATGCTCAACTTCTTCACCTTGACGAATCGTGATTTGATCCCACATGGCAACTGTTGCTTCATTTTGAAGCTTAGAAGGGGTTGCTCCTGCTTTGACTTGTGTCACATACTCGACGATAAAGGTCCGATTATCACGCGCTTCATCATCGCCGTAGACACGGTTCTCCCCAAAGGTGAGTTGGAAGTATTCATCTGGTGTATTTTTAATACGGGCTTCTGTGAAGTCATTGCCATAATTAGCTTCATAGCCTGTTTGACCGCCAGTTCCTGTAAAGAAGCGATAACCTAGCTCGGCTATCCTCTGAAGATGACCGCCATAGCTTGCTTCTGCAACACCTGAGCTAACCGCACCAGCGCCCCATATAAAGCGGTTTGATTGCGGTTGAGGGGTATAAGAACGATATTGCGTCGTCCCATTGACCCCATCAACTGGCATTGGTGCCCAACCGTCCTCCCCTGGATCCTGAAGGTCACGATTCCAGTACTGGAAGATTTTACCATCTGCTGGATTTTGAGGTGTTATATTAGGATAAGCTGGCAGACTACCTTTCTTAGCTGCCATATTGGCCATCGCATTTTCATCAAAGTGTTTACTGCCCATGCTGACCGCGATATTTTTCGGCATGAGTTGATAGTCTGTTCCCGCTGTTAAGAGCTGACCTTTAGTCAGGTTACCTGTGCCATCCTTAACGGCCTCATAAACATTGATAAGCGGTAGACCGCTAGCATCTTTGAGATAGGTTTGCGCAGCATCTATTTCATCTGTGAAGAGGAGTTGTTGGAAAGCATAGCCACTTGGATTGACCTGAACTTGCCAAGTCGCCAGATCTTTTTCGCCTTCTTCAGTGCCTAGGGTACCGATTTTATTGACCAAATTTGTTTCAAAGTCCCAAGCCCCCTCGGTACTGGTTTCCATATCGTTCCCGAGACCCGGCACGGCCAACTTGGCGATATTTTTATAGTTTTGATTCGTCAGTGGATCTTGACCCAGAGGATTATCATGGGTCATGGTCATGAGGAAGATGACATTAAAGGTCTTGTTAGTTGCTTTGAGAAAGACTACCTTGAGCACCTTAGTCTGCTCATCATACTGGACTTCGTAGTCAACGCCCTCTATGAAGTCATAGCTTGGTCTATTTTCAGCACCATTGGCTATCGCCTCTGGTGTCACACGACCGATTGCTGCGTAGAGTGGGTTATGTCCCCAACCATAAATACCAAAAACGCCAACAGATTCTACGACCCGAACAGATCCAGGCACATAGTGGTAACTCGTTTCATTTTGTCCTAGATCAGCAGTTTCCAGATGAGACAAATCATCACTAAAGACTGTGCCAGCAGGTAGAGGGGCTTGGCCAGTATTAAAGGTCGTCGTAAATCCGACCATTTCCTCGCTAGCAGTCCCTTGATAAAGCGGTGGTTCTTGTGAGCCGTCAGCACTATTATCAGCAATCAATCCATCCCAATTCCAAGAAAGCGCCATTTTCCTCACGCGACCAAACAAGTAAGCGGCCTCATTGACATCTAACCCGCCAATAGCCTGATCTGGTCTGCCTTCAAAGTCATACCCCTCAGGGACACGAAAGGCTACTTTTTTCCCGTTCAAATCATTATAGATTTCAAGCCAGCCAGTACCAACGTCATCCCCATCTTTTTTAGAATTTTCTTGGTTTTCACCCCAGTAACCTATTACTTTGTTAAAGAAACGTAGATCCGGATTGATGTCCCAATTCCAAGGGTCATTTGGCATCCACCCTCTGTCTTTATGGCTCCAATAATCATGGTAAGTCTCTAGTCCTGGCCAATCATAGTTAGCATTAGCGTTGGGTTGTGTATCCCAGGAGTTGAGATAGCCTTTGTAGGCGCTAACGCTTTCATGGGCATCAAAGGTGATGAGCAAATCTTCACTCAGGAGTGTCTTATAAGCCCCTAAGAGTTGAATTTCAAAGCCACTTTCATAGCCTAATCCAGCGTATAGCTTGGTGCCATCAGGTAGCAATAAATTTTCATCATCTAGGTTTCTCATTTTCAAGGTATAATCAACATCTTTAACTAAGAGATGATCTGCTGTGCCATCCGACTTAGTCGTTGAAACTTTTAATGTTTCAGGCAAGAGTTCCCGTTTGTAATAAACCCATTTATATTTACTATAATTATATTCGATAATCGTCCCTGGTTCATATTTTTCCCACTCGTTTCGATAGAGGATATAAGAATCAACAATTTTACCATTAACAATGGCTTGGTCGGTTGTATTATACCTAATCCGCCAGCTGCTGGTCATATGGTTGGCTGGTGATGGATTCTTGGTAAATTCCTTTTGGATGCCAAACTCACCCTCATCTCCGGGCACAATATAGCCACCATCACCTGATTCCCCGATTCCCGTGATCTTGGCGTGGTTGCCCAGAGCAATCGTTTGGTCTGGATGATCAGTCATGTAACCTGCATCTTTCGTGAACCGTGTCGTATAAGTCACTTGATAGTTGCGTTTGGCAAAGAAAGGCGCTTGTGGTGGCGTGATGGTCATCGTAGACTGACCACTACTATTCGTCCCAAATGACTTGGTGAAGCTCAAGGCATCTGCTTGACCGTTTAGTGGTGTGATGATGACACTTCCTTGTTCATAGGTATGTGTCCCTGCTCCTGCCGGTGTGACTGACAAGTCATCTTCTATGGGGTTATTAAGACTACCATCTATCGGATAATAAGCTTTAATCGTCCAGTAGAGGAGGGCGTAGGCATAATCTGTCTTGGTGCCTGGACTGTTATCCGCTTTGAAGTACTTGATTTTATCCTGACCATTTTCTTCGTCAAGTCTTTTGGAGATAACACCTGTCCCTTGGGCAACGTCGAATTCGCCAGAATTAACCTCTTCCCAAGCATCGTTGCCAGATTTGAAGCTGGCTTTATTGGTAAATTTAGTCGCAGCAGGATTGGTGATATGCGTCTTAACTACCACTTTATAGCTGGCACGGCTCTGACTGCCATCTTGCGGTTGAATCGTCCAAGTCACCTCATGATTGGTGGTGTTATTCATCTCCGTATAACCACTCGGTTTTAAGAGTGCCTCCCAGTCACTCGCACCTTTTTCTTTTTTAGAAAGTGCTGCTGAGACAAATTCTTGGTCAGTCCCATAGTCATCTTTGATAATCAGATTAGATAAGGATTGATTTTGACCCGTTCCTTCATTCACAAGGACTTCCCAAGTGATGATACCTGTGTCTTTATCATAGGCCGTCTGTGTCTTGGTGATTTCAGCGTCACCATCCGGCTGTGGATTAATCGTCACGGTGTTGCCACCGACATGCCCCAAATCAATCGTTTCATTGGTATCTGTCTGACTAAACTCGAACCAAGTATTAATAGCGAGATGACCTGAGACATTATCGAGACTGAGCACGATTGGCATCCAAGTCAGGGTAATTTTGCGATCCGACGTGATGGTATAGGTCGCAAAAGGTGTATTGCTAAAAGCGCCCTGCCCATAGATTGTCCCAGACATCCCCCCACTTGGCATGTGGAAGTAGCTCGGTAAATTCTCGAAAACAGTTGGTGTGCTAAGGATGCTTGCTGTTTTCAAGTCATTGTCTAGCGACCAGTTGATAATCATCCTGACATTGGTTTTGTCCGCCACGGTGGCACCATTGCCAAGCGTCAGATAAGTGCCGTCTCCTTCAGGGTCGATTTGTAACGTGGTCGAGTCGGTTCTAAAAGCCCCACCACTATTTTGCGTGACTTGGAAGTCACCTGCATCTGCCAACACCTTGGTCGGTAGATAGCTAAGATTGAAAAATTGAGGCACCAAAACGCTCAATAACATCAGAAGATGAACGATTTTGGTCTTAATTTTAACTATTTTTTTCATCGTGTGTCACCTCCAATCTCTTTTGGATTGGTTTCGAGATGTTGTTTGCGCTTACAAATCAACAAAATGATGAGCAAAAGTAAGCCACCACCCAGCGCTGTGTAGCCGAGCAATTGTTCCCCAGTTATGGGCAACGTGCCTGCTGGTGTTTGGGGTGGTTGACCAGGTGTCTGTGGTAATTCGCCTCGGAGATTGTCAACCACGGCATCGGGCATGGTGGTCGTTTTACCGTCAACGGTAATCGTTACCGGTTGCGTTGAATCTGCGGGTACTGTGACTTTGACTTTAAGTGCCGCATCGGTAATCTGATAACCATTAGGTGCTGTGACTTCCTCAAAGAAATACTCCCCAATCGGCAACCAGTGATTACCAGTTGTCACTAGACCCTTGTTATCAGATGTCATGATGGTCACCTTGGGATTCGTCACATCCACCCATTGATTGTCATTGTCTAGCCTATCTTCATGAAGATAGAGTTTTTGACCAGTTGCATCGACCTTATAAAGTCTAAAGCTTGCACCTGCTAAAACACCTAAGTCATTGCCTTGACTATCCTTACCATGTTTGTAAAAATAGGGATCCCTCACATACTGATAGTTTTTCGGATAGAGATGGATCGGATTCGCAACATCTGAACTAAACGGTAGCGTTAAGAAAATCGGTTGAGAAATCTCTAACTTGGCAATCGCGGGATGCGTCGTTTCAATAATCAAATACTTAGCATATTGCCCATTTGACTGTTCCGGTAACTGGAAAGTCGCCAATCCCTTGGTGCCAGTCGTCCCTGTGATTTCAGTGGCAACTTTTAAGCCTTTGTCGTCAAAGTAGGATGCCCCATAGGTGTCATTGAGTTGATAAAGGTCACTTTCTGTCGCGCCACTGTCGACTAATGTCGTGACATCGTAAACTGTAAAACCCGCACCATTCAACAAAAAATTATCATCAATAGGCAGTTCTGTACCTTGATTGTCATACTTCGTCGTCGTGTCATTTTCGTCCAACAACACCTTATGTAGCCTGACAGTCACGGTCGTATCAGCGTCTGCCTGTACCGCCTTTACGCCCGTTACTAGAAACAAGATTGCAACAACGAGCCCTACCATATCCAGTAAGCGTCGCCGGCACCTTGTCATCCTTATTTTTTTCATCGCCCCACCCTCCTTAATTTCTCACAATTTCATCTGATTTAATCTATTGCCTCACTTTTCTTCCTATAAAAATGTTTATCTTATCACATCTATATTATACTCTTTTTATTATTTTTTTACAAATAATCTTTCTATTCAAACTATTTCATTTTAATTCTAAATATCTATAATATAAAAACGTTTTATGTCTAAAAATATCGAAAATATGAGGTGACTATTGGTAAATTAGCCAGATTGCTTCCTTTTAGAACGACTATATCACTATTGTTATCAATCCTATTTAACATAAAAAGATTAGCTAAACGCTATAAAATAAAGCTATATCATCGATAAATAACAAAAATATAACACTTTTCTAATAAAATCGTTTTTTTATTTTTAAAATTTCACTGACAAAACATCACCTCTTTTCTTACTTTGAAATAAACCTCGTGTTATTTTAAAAAATTTTAATGCCCTTTTCAGCCAACAGGTTGCAGCGCGTTATCCTGACCTCAATGTGAGGACTCAAAAAACGTCTAACCTTTAATCGGTCAGACGTTTTTAGTGTTTACTTAAAAAGATTGTCGCTTGGCTTTCCGTTCGGCACGACCTTGTGCACGACCTGCAATCCGTTTCTTAGCTTTCTTCTGTTTATCAATTTCCCAGCCGATTTTTTTCTTGTAGGCGGGTTTAATTTTTTTCTTTTTCTTCTTCACCAGCCCAATCATCGTAATATCAAGGGCTTCTTTAGATTTCTCACGTTTGTCACGACGGTCGCGATCGTAAGAATCTGTGATTTCACCATTTTTGATAACTTTTGGTGTGAATTTAATGCCTGTTTTTTCCAGTTCCTGAATCGCAGCATCATCAGACGGTTGATAAAGCGTAATCGCTGTTCCCGTCATCCCGTTTCGACCCGTCCGACCGACACGATGGACGAAGAATTCCAAATCGCGGGGGATACCGTCATTGAGAATATGACTGACACCCTCGATGTCAATCCCACGCGCCGCCAAATCAGTTGCGACCACGTATTGGTAGTCGAGGTTTTGCACCGCCTTCATAATCCGTTTACGCTCACGCGGTGGCACCCCTCCATGAATCTTCGCGACTTTAAAACCATTATTGGCCAAAAAGCTGTGAATCTCATCGGCTCGGTCTTTCGTATTGGCAAAAATCATCGCCAAATAAGGATTAAGCGTCTGCAGGACTTCGAGAATGGCGCTGTTATTGCCGCGCCCCTTGGTCGAAATCAACCAGTTGTCAATCGTATCGCTAATGACGGTTTTGGTCGCGATTTTTTCCATAACGGGGTTATTGAGATATTTCTTGAGGAAAGGCTGGAGTTTTTGCGGAATGGTGGCTGAGAATACCAGCATCTGCACCTTTTTGTCAAAGGTCCCTGCGATTTGGTCCACTTCATTTAAGAAGCCCATGTCCAGCGTCATATCCGCTTCATCAATCACGAAAAGATTCGCCGTATAAGTTTTCAAGGCTTGGGCATTGATCAAGTCTAAAATCCGACCGGGTGTGCCAATCACGATATGGGGCTGATTGCCAGCTAATTTTTCAATCTGACGTTTTTTATCCGTGCCACCGACAAAGTTTGAGATGCGGATGCTTCCGTCAAACTTGGTAAATGCTTGCGCCGCATTGTAAATCTGCGTCGCCAGTTCGCGTGACGGTGCAGTAATCACAGCCTGAACGCCATCAAGCGCTGTGTCTAGTTTTTGAAAAATCGGGAGTAAAAAAGTATGGGTTTTACCAGAACCTGTTTTAGATTCGCCAACAATATCACGCCCGTCAAGCGCAATCGGTATCAGCTTTTCTTGAACGGGCGTCGGCGTTTTAAAATGGATGCTTTCTAAAGTCTCATTAATAAAGGGTTTAAAATTAAAATCTGTGAATTGCATAGTTTTTCTCGTTTTTCTAGTAGTCGTGCTTTTATTATACCACAAAAAAATCGCCAAATTCGGCGATTTTTCATTATCGGTAACCCAGACGATTACGAGCTTTAAACTTTATTTTTTTTATAAGCCGCTAGGCGATTATAATTTTCACTACGTTCTGTCATGACATCGACTGTGTGCCGCAACATATCTTGCACTTCTTGCTCGTCTTTCTTCACGCTACGTAGGGCAGAGAAACGGGTTTGTTTTTCAAGGAAATCTGACATTTTACTGAAGTCAGATTTTTTGTAATCAATCCGCATCGGATCCTTGCCTTTAGCAGCAAGGCGTGGATCATAACGGTAGAGTTGCCAGTAGCCAGACTCAACCGCTTCTTTTGATTCCTGAATGGTTTGGCTCATCCCACCACGCAGCCCATGATTGATACAAGGTGTGTAGCCAATAATCAGAGATGGTCCAGGATAGCTTTCCGCTTCCTGAATGGCTTTGATGGCTTGCATCGGATTGGCTTCAATGGCAATCTGCGCCACATAGACATCATGGTAAGAAATCGCCATCATACCCAAATCTTTTTTCTTGGTCTTCTTACCACCCGCCGCAAACTTAGCAATCGCTGACGTCGGTGTGGCTTTAGACATTTGCCCACCGGTATTGGCATAAACTTCATTATCCATGACAAAGATATTGACATCTTCGTCAGTCGCTAAGAGATGGTCAATCCCTGCAAAACCAATGTCATAAGCCCAACCATCACCACCGATGATCCATTGACTTGGTTTCACCAGCATATCTTCATCAGCAAGAATCGCTTGCAAGTCTGCATTCGTTTCCGTTTGCAAGGCTGCCGCAAGTTTGGTCGCCCTTTGTCGACTACCTTCACCCTCGTCTTTGTTCGTCAACCAATCTGCTAACAAGGCTTGGGTGTCAGCAGTTCCCACCTCAGCCGCAAGCGCTGCACTCACTTTAGTCGCCAAGCGATCCCGCTTCATTTGATTGGCGATGTGCATGCCTAAACCGTACTCCGCATTATCCTCAAAGAGTGAGTTACTCCATGCTGGTCCTTGACCCGCCGCATTTGTCGTATAAGGCGTCGCCGGCGAAGACGCACCCCAAATAGACGAGCAACCTGTGGTGTTGGCAATCATCATCCGATCCCCATAAAGTTGCGTCAAAAGTTTGACATAAGGCGTTTCACCACAGCCGCTACAAGCCCCTGAGAACTCGAGCAAGGGTTTTTCAAACTGAGAACCCTTAACAGAGAATTTCTTGACAGGGTTGATTTTTTGGCGCAAGGTCATGGCGAATGCCCAGTTAATAGCTTGTTCCTTTTGGGCATCGTAAGGCTTCAAGGCCAAGGCTTTTTCTTTGGCAGGACACACTTCGACACAGAGCCCACAACCTGTACAGTCTTCAAGTGAGACCTGAATGCGATATTGCAAGCCATCTGCGCCACGCATTTCACGTGTGATAAAGCCTTCCGGTGCGTCTTTCAATTCTTCGTCATCAGCTAGGAATGGCCGAATTGCAGCATGTGGACAGATAAAGGCACACTCGTTACACATGGTACATTTATCGACTGACCACTCCGGCACTTCTAAGGCAACGCCACGTTTTTCGTAGGCTGCTGTGCCCATGGGCATAAAGCCGCCCAACATGCCGTTGTCAATCAAATCGCCAACTGATAAATCATTGCCTTCTTGCCGGTTGATGGGTTCCAAGATATTGGTGACATAGCTTGGTTTGCCAGTCATGTCGCCTTTTTCTTCTGGCACTTCAAGCGTCGCCCATTCAGCGGGGACTTGAACTTGTGTCAAGGCATCAAAGGTTGCGTCAATGGCTTGCCAGTTAATCTCAACGATTTTCATCGATTTCTTGCCGTAAGCCGCCTTGATTTCATCTCGCATTAAGGGTAAGAAAGTCTCTCTATCCATGATGGTCGACAGTTCAAAGAAGGCTGCTGACATGACGGTATTAATTCGACCCTGCAAGCCCAAACGTTGCGCAATTCCTGCGGCATTAATCGTGTAGAACTTGATATTGTGTTCTGCCAAATAACGTTTGAGGCGTTTTGGCAAATGTTGTTTGACCTTTTCCTCGTCCCAAACGGTATTGAGCAAGAAAGTCCCGCCATCTTTGAGCCCTTTAATCAAATCATACTTATGGAGATAAGCACTGTTATGGCAACCGATAAAGTCGCTTCGGTCGACATTATAAGTCGATAAAATCGGCTCCTGACCAAAACGAATATGAGAAATCGTCAAGCCACCTGATTTTTTAGAATCATAGGCAAAGTAAGCCTGTGCATAGTAATCCGTGTGGTTTCCGATGATTTTAATGGCTTGCTTATTGGCACCGACGGTACCGTCTGAACCCAATCCCCAGAATTTGGCTTGGAAAGTGCTGTCTGGTGTCAAGTCGAGGACTTCTCCCATTGGCAAGGACAGATTTGTCACATCATCCACGATACCAACCGTGAAACGCAATTTCAACTGGTCAGCCGGCAGCAACATATGGTCATAGACCGCCACAATCTGATCTGGTGTGATTTCTTTTGAGGCGATACCATAACGCCCACCGATGACAATCGGACGGTTTTCGTGACGGTAGAGCACACTTTGCACATCTAGTAAGAGTGGCTCGCCATCTGAACCAGGTTCTTTTGTCCGGTCTAAAACAGCAACGGTTTTCACTGTTTTCGGTAATTTGGCCAGCAAGTTTTCAGCAGGGAATGGGCGATACAAATGAATGTTGATATGCCCAACCTTGCGACCTTGCTTATTCAAATAATCAACCGTTTGTTGAATTGTCGGCGACACTGATCCCATCGAAATGATGACTTCTGTCGCTTCTGGATCACCATAATAATCCGTTAAATCGTAAGACGTACCACGCAAGTTGTTGATTTCTTGCATGTATTTTTGAACAATGGCAGGCATGCGGTCATAAAATTGATTGACCGTTTCACGTTGTTGGAAATAGATGTCTGGATTTTGCGCTGTTCCTGAAACCGTTGGATGATTGGGATTCATCCCTTGGGCACGAAATTCTGCTAGAGCCTCCCAATCAACCATAGCTTTCAAATCGTCGTAGTCTAAAACTTCTATTTTTTGCAACTCATGACTGGTTCTAAAGCCATCAAAGAAATTCATGAAAGGCAATTTGCCTTCGATACTCGCCAGATGCGCCACAGCTGATAAATCCATGACTTCCTGCACACTGGCTTCTGCCAACATACAAAAGCCAGTCTGACGCGCCGCCATGACATCACTGTGGTCTCCGAAAATACTGAGGGCATTTGTCGTCACAGCACGCGCCGCCACATGAAAGACGCTCGGCAAGAGCTCACCAGCAATTTTAAACATATTAGGAATCATCAAAAGCAGCCCTTGACTCGCCGTATAAGTCGACGTCAAAGCCCCTGTTTTCAGCGACCCATGAACTGTCCCAGCTGCACCGCCCTCGCTTTGCATCTCAACGACACGAACGGTTTCGCCAAAGATATTTTTTTGCCCTTGTTCAGCCCATTCATCTACATATTCTGCCATTGTCGAGCTAGGCGTAATGGGGTAAATCGCCGCAACTTCTGTAAACGCATAAGAAATATAGGCCGCCGCCGCATTCCCATCCATTGTTTTGGTTTTCTTCATTTATTTTCACCTCTTTTGAGCGCTTAGTAGTATTTTAAAATATTACTTCAAAACTGATGCGCGCAACATCTCAATTCATCGGTCACAGCAAAGCCGCGACAAAAGCTTTTAAAGTGTCAATATCGTCATCCTCAGCGGCATTTTCGATTTTTACCGTGTCTGCGCCTTTAGTTGCCCCTGTTGCTTCAAAAGCTTTCTCAAAATCAATGGCTGCTTGACAGAAAGCATCTGGATAAAGTTCGCTATCGCCACTACCGACAACGCCAAACACTTTACCGTCTAAGTCAATATCAGGCAATTCTTCATAAAATTCTTGCAGGTTGAACGGAATTTCGCCATCCCCATCTGTGTAAGTTGCGACGACGCAAACATCCGCGTCTTCAAAGACATCCTCGTCGACATCATCATCCGCATCAATGACTTCAACGTCAGCGTCTAAGGCTTGGAACTCTTCTTCTAAAATTTCGGCAATGCCTTCAGTGTTGCCTGTTGTGCTTGAAAATACGATTTTTACTGCTGTCATGTGTTTTACGACCTTTCTGATTTTTCCAATATAATCTAAAATATGTTTTGACGTTTTTAAACTTAATTTTTCTCTATTGATTGGATTGCTTTAGCCAAACGTGGCAAGATAAGCATGGCAATCACACCACCAATCACAGCTGTGATTAATTGAGGCATGCCAAATTGTGCCAGTAAAGCTACTTTGACTTGTGGTTTTTTAGCGACAATCCCTTTTAGCATGACCGGCAAGATATACCAAGCCACTGCCAAATAGAGAAAGGCAAATTTCGTAAGCGATGACACAATCGTTGCCATCACATAGCTAATCAGGGATTGTATCTCCTTAACATGGCGCACAATCAGCCACCACAAAAGGACAAAAACGAGATTGCCAAGTGCTACAACAGGCGCTAGGACTGGCATCGCCAAATGCCCTGTCACGACCGCTAAGACTGGGGTGAAAATACTAATTAGGACCCCTGCGGGTAAGCCAACCAAAAGGGTTGCCACGACTAAAATTAAGTTGACAATGGACCCTTTGATTAAGATATACTGGGGACCGACCATTAAATACTCGATCACGACAATCAGAGCTAATAAAACGGCTGTTTGGGTAAGTGATAAGGCTTTTTTGCTCATAAATATTTGATAGCTCACATGTCTCAGAAACTACCATTTACCTCTTTCTATTTAGGATACTTAGACACTAATATCTGCTTGCACAGACGGTTTGCTTAAAATTCTCGACTGGATAGCGGTGCTTAATGCTTGCAATTCTGCTTTTGTCAGCTCTCCGCTTTTGATTAAGGCTAATGTTTTTTCAAAATCCGACATGTTTTTCCTCCATTTTATTCAATCATCATGACTTGACGCGCTTACTTTATCCGTCTATTCCTCTATTGGACTCCGAAAGCTCGTATGCAAGATGTGGTGTGCTTGATGACTACCTGGTGCTTCAAGAAACTCTTGATAAATTCGTTGCAGGACTGGGTTTTCATGCGACCGCCGCAAACCTTTGCCACGATCCTCAGCATAAAGTGCTTGCGCCCGCTTAGACCGCAAATCGACGAAGTTCCGAATAGAACCGGGCTGTACCGGTTGCCCACCACCATTGACACAGCCACCCGGGCAAGCCATGATTTCAACAAAGTGATAGAAGGCTTCGCCCTTTTCAATTTGTTCAATCAAACGTTTGGCGTTATTGATGCCCGATGCAACGGCGACTTTGACGGTTTGTCCGCTCATCTCATAAGTGGCTTCTTTGATGCCTTGTGTACCACGGACTTCGACAAAATCAACGGCTTCAAGTGCATGCCCTGCTAGGGTTTCACTCGCTGTCCGTAAGGCTGCCTCCATCACGCCACCTGTGGCGCCAAAGATATAGCCTGCACCTGTCGCATCACCTAGTGGCTGATCAAAGGTTTCGTCTGGCAGGTCGTTAAAGCGAATCCCGACTTTATCAATCATCCGCGCCAATTCACGGGTTGTCAGGGCAATATCGACATCCGTGAAACCTGCTGCTGCTTGGTTTTCCCGTGTGACTTCAAATTTTTTCGCGGTGCAGGGCATGATGCCGACGACGAAAATATCTTTGGGGTCGATATTGTTTTTCTGAGCATACCAGGTTTTGATGAGCGCGCCGAACATTTGTTGAGGTGATTTACAACTTGATAGGTTAGGAATGAGCTCTGGATGATAGGCTTCACAGTATTTGACCCAGCCCGGTGAGCAGGATGTGAACATTGGAAACGGGCCGTTG
This sequence comes from Pseudolactococcus reticulitermitis, assembly GCF_002260845.1. Classification (GTDB taxonomy): domain Bacteria; phylum Bacillota; class Bacilli; order Lactobacillales; family Streptococcaceae; genus Pseudolactococcus; species Pseudolactococcus reticulitermitis. Next base: position 544,512 of record NZ_BEDT01000001.1, read on the forward strand.
TTTTCGACGCGTTGCAAGAATTCTGTTGCTTCTTCCATGATGGTAAAGTCTGCCGCCACGTTAGTATCGAAAACACGGTCAAAACCAATCCGGCGCAAGGCTGCGACCATTTTGCCTTCAACATTTGTGCCAACAGGCAACTCGAAAGCTTCACCTAGAGTCACGCGCACACTCGGTGCGGTTTGAACGACGACATGCTTAGTCGGGTCTTGCAGCGCTGCCCAGACTTCTTGTGTCTGGTCTTTCTCAGCGATCGCACCGGTCGGACAGACCACGATACATTGCCCACAAGAGATACAGTCGACATCGCCTAGATTTTGCTCATAGGCACTACCGATGTGGGTGTTGAAGCCGCGATCATTGGCACCGATGACGCCAACTGCCTGTACTTTTTTACAAACAGAGACGCAGCGGCGACACAAAATACATTTATTATTGTTGCGGTACATATGAACGGAGCTATCATCAAACTCATATTCACAGTTTTCGCCATTGTAAAAGTCTTCGTCGTCAACGTTGAACTCTTTACAGAGCTTTTGAAGTTCGCAGTTCCCATTGCGGATACAGGACAAACACTTCCGCTCATGCGTCGATAAGATGAGCTCCAGATTTGTTTTTCTTGATTTGAAAACACGATCAGAGTTGGTCTTAATCGACATGCCCTCAGTAATCGGGTAGACACAGGAAGTCACGAGGTTATTGACCCCCTCAACTTCTGTCAGACAAATCCGGCAGGCTCCAATTTCATTGATTTCCTTCAAAAAACAAAGCGTCGGAATATCAATGTTATTCAAGCGCGCAGCCTCAAAAATGGTTGAGCCTTCTGGCGCCGTGTAAGCGCTGCCATTGATTTTAATTGTTACTTCTTTCACTGACACACCTCCTTTTAGACAATATTAATGGCATCAAAGCGACACGTGTCATAACAAACGCCACATTTAATACAGATTTCTTGGTCAATCTCATGTACTTTTTTGACTTCGCCATTAATCGCCGCAACGGGACAATTTCTAGCACAAGCCGTACAGCCGGTACATTTATCTGGCTGAATTTCATAGCGAATGAGATTTTTACAGACACCCGCTGGACAGCGTTTGTCCACAACGTGTGCCACATACTCATCTCGGAAATAGCGGAGAGTTGACAGGACTGGATTGGGTGCGGTTTGTCCTAAACCACATAGGGAATTCCCCTTGATATGGTCGCACAATTCTTCCATTTTATCCAAATCTTCTAGCGTTGCTTTCCCCATGGTAATCTTGTCAAGGATTTCGAGTAAACGCTTGGTTCCAATCCGACAAGGGACACATTTGCCACAACTCTCCTCAACCGTAAACTCAAGGAAGAACTTGGCGATATCAACCATACAGTTGCCTTCATCCATGACAATCAATCCACCAGAGCCCATCATCGAGCCGATTTCAATCAGATTATCATAGTCAATTGGAATATCGTAATGTTGCACCGGAATACAACCACCAGACGGGCCACCAGTTTGGGCAGCCTTAAATTGTTTCCCATCTGGAATCCCGCCGCCAATATCTTCAACGATTTCTCTCAGAGTTGTACCTAAAGGAATTTCAACCAAGCCTGTATTTTCAATCTTGCCACCAAGGGCAAAGACCTTGGTCCCTTTTGATTTTTCCGTGCCCATACTGGCAAACCATTCCGGACCCTCCAAAATAATTTTCGGAATATTAGCATAGGTTTCGACATTATTGACAATCGTCGGCTGACCAAACAAGCCTTTTACCGCTGGAAACGGCGGCTTCGGTCTAGGCTCGCCACGGCGCCCCTCAATACTTTCAAGGAGCGCTGTTTCTTCGCCACAGACAAAGGCACCTGCGCCTAAACGCAAATCAATGTCAAAATCAAAGCCTGTGCCAAAAATATTTTGCCCCAGTAGCCCCAAAGCCCGAGCTTGCTCAATGGCAATCTCTAACCGTTCAACAGCCGTTGGGTATTCGGCACGGACATAGATATAGCCTTGATTGGCACCGATTGTAAAGCCTGCAATCGCCATGGCTTCAAGAACGGCGTGTGGATTACCTTCTAGGACAGAGCGATCCATAAAGGCGCCCGGATCGCCCTCATCGGCATTACAAATGACATATTTCTGATCTGAAACACTCGCCCTGGCAAATGCCCATTTGCGGAAAGTCGGAAAACCACCGCCGCCACGGCCACGTAGGCCCGAAGTCTCTAATATATCGATAATATCATCTGCCGAATACTCATTGACAACTTTAGCCAAGGCTTGGTAGCCGTCAAAAGCGATATAGTCCGAAATTTTTTCTGGATCGATGCGCCCACAATTATCAAGCGCTACCCGCTTTTGTTTGTGGTAAAACGGTGTATCCATCAGCTTATTCACAACCTCTTTTGTTTTGTGGTCATGATACAAGAGTTTTTCAACATACTCGCCTTTTATCAAATGCTGACTAACAATTTTCTTGGCATCTTTTGGCTTGACTTGATGGTAGAAAACCCCATCTGGGTAGACAATAACAATCGGCCCTTGCGCACAAAGGCCGAAACAGCCCGTCCGAACGACATTAACCTTGTCTGTCATATCATTTTTAGCTAATTCTTCTTTGACTGCTGTGACAAAATCATCACTTTTTGAAGAAAGGCAACCTGTCCCTGCACAGACCATAATTTCAAAATCAAAGGGGTGCTCACCCGTTTCTTCCATCCGCATGGCAACGGATTGCCGATTGACATTTCGCAAGTCAGATAATTGCTTCCAATTTTTGATCAACTTTACTTACTCCTTTCTGCGATTTCACTTTGTGAAATCTTGAAACTTGACCTACGCTGACGCTCCGCTCAAGCTGGGTCATTCGCGAACTATACCGGCCGCTCAAAGGCTTTCTGCGATTTCACTCTGTGAAATCTTGAGACTTGACCTAGGCTGACGCTCCGCCCAAGCTGGGTCATTCGCGAACTATACCGGCCGCTCAAAGGCTTTCTGCGATTTTACTTTGTGAAATCTTGAGACTTGACCTAGGCTTCTTTTTGATAGGTCGCAAGGACTTTTTCGCTTTTCTTCTTGTTCAATCGGCCATAGACTTCTTCGTTGACCTTTAATACAGGTGCCAAACCACAAGCGCCGATACACCGACAAGATTCCAAAGTAAATTTCTTATCCTCTGTTGTTTCGCCAGATTTGATTTTTAAGATATCGGATAGATCATCTAAAATATCGCCAGCACCTTTAACATAGCAAGCCGTTCCCATACAAATACTAATCGTATAGTCGCCTTTAGGGACAAAAGAGAATTGGGAATAAAATGTTGCTGTGCTGTAGAGTTCTTCTAAAGGAACGTCTAATGCCCTCGCAATTCGTTCTAACAATTCTTGTGGTAGATAGCCATAAATACGTTGCGTTTCCTGCAATAAAGGCATCTGTGCCCCTCGTTGACTTCTTAATCGTGAGAGTGCCTTTTCAAATTCTTCTTTTTGACTTTCTGTTTCGACAAAATCAGCCTGAACAACCTTTTTTTCAATCACAATTTTACTCCTCTCAAATTTGTTATTTATAAACACCGCATTTTAACATTTAAAACCAAAAGGTAAGCGTTTACAATTCTTATAGTTTTATTATATCATGTTTTCAACTACAAAAAAACGAATAACTGTGTTCTAATCCGATAAAATAAGGGTTTTGTCTAATATATTTTACATTTTATGATTTTTTTAGGTAAAATTAGACAAAAATATTTCGCCTTTTTATTTTAATTTGTTAGATAAATGTCATTTACAAACCTTATAAAAAAATCACTGAAATATGATCAGTGATTTTCATCATGATTAAAAGATAGCTTAATCTACTAAAAATAGTTTTACTTTATGGCGCTTCCTTTAGAACTTCTTTAATTTCACTTTCAGTCAGTTGTCGCCAAGGAGAATCACTGGGTTTAATGATAGCCTTTTCTGGTGTTTCATTCTGATTCCACCATTTGGCAATATAGCCATTACCACCTAACATCACACGGTCTCCAGCCTGATAGGCCTTTTCATTTCCCCACGCTTCATAAGTGCCCTCTTTGAGGATAGGTATGCTAACCGGCGTTTCACCTTTTAACACGGGACCTAGTAATTCCCAAGGATTGGCATCAGCATTTGTCAACGGAACGTTAGGTTCATCTCCTGTTGTCCACCACTTTGCCTGATAAACGTTATGCTGCCAAACTACTTTTGTCTCGGATAGATAAGTCTTATCTTTTGACCAAATCTGGTAAGGTGATGTTTCAGGATGATCCATTAAATCTTCTTCTGTTAAGTCTGATACCGTTTCTTTCGTCGTGTTTGCTAACAGACTACCATCAAAGCCAGCCCTTAATATCTTGGAAAATGCTTGATCCTCTTGCTCAACGCCACTATAAAAATTGGACACGACATTCGTATGCACACTACTTTTAGTCGAGGCTCTATCCCGATTAGCCGACCATATTGACAAACGCCCCATACCATTTTTCTGTGCGAACTGATTTAATTCATTCGCATCATCCAATGTAAAAACTTCAGTTAATATATCATTTTGACCAATCATTGGTGTTGCGCCAATTTTTGCCCAGACAGCGCTATCGCTCAGTAATATCTTTTTTTGTTGATAAATATTTTTGAGTTGTGCATGCAATGCTTGCAACGCATGAATAGCATTTTTACCCATCGAGAGATTAGACTTACGTGTCTCCCCAAAATTCATGGTCATCCCATTGACACCAGCTAGTTCGACATCTTCATCTAATAATATTTTGACAGCATTTACCCCATCAGATGTTAACCCATCTGTACTGACTGGCAATGTTACCCAGACTGATAATGGCTTTGATTCTTTTTTCCTTTTTTTCTGTAACTCTGCAATTGCTTTTGCACGAATCTTACCTGCGGTGGCATCAGTCAAACCTTCATTCTCTAAATCCAGATCAATGGCATTAACCGAATACCGCGCAACTACTGATTCATAGGCAGACATCAATGCTTTAGAATCCGTATAATTTTGGGCTAATTCATGATTAACGAGACCACCAAAGGAAATCATCACATCCCTATTGTTTTGACGAACTCTTGCAATACGACGCTTTAAGTCGAGTGACGTTTCAGCTTCATTTAATGAATAGGCGTTCCCCCAACTCGGAGCATTATCTTTATCTGATGCGACAACAAAAGACAAAACAAGATTGCCCTCGACTTGTTCAAAATCAAACTGTGGCATAAGCGTGACATCAACATAAGATGCAAACCATGGCTTTTCTTTTATCTTTACTTTGCTAATAGTTCTGGGTACCAGCTGATCAATATTTAAATAGAGTAAACCTCCTGCAATTATTAGCCCTAACAAAATGACTAATCGCAAAAATGATAGTTTCTTTTTCATACTGTCCTTTCAATCAATCATGTGCCTTATGATGCTCGATTGCTACACGAAGTGACAACTTCTCTTCTTTTTCACCATAATATAGGATTGAACGCCAATCAATTTCTTCACTTTGTTCTGTTGCATTTTCTATCTTTTCACTTTTTTCTTCAACCAAAAGCCAATTCAAGAAATTATTTAAAATATCTTTGACCATATTCATCAGTCCGATATAAGATATCGTTGCCCACAAAGCGGCAACCGTATTAAATCCTGCAAAGAGTGCATTCGGCCAATTGCCATCCTGATAAGATGTCAAACAGGTCAACACTGAATAAACAATAATCGCAATTGGCGCAAAAACATACCAACCATGTACAGAGGTTCTATTATCAACTTTTGGTGTTCTAGCAAAGGGAATTTTTTTATTCGTCAAACCTTGCTGGATTGATTTAAAGACGCCTGCCAAGTTAACGGGTAATAAGAGTAAATTAAAGCCATAGATACCGAAAACATCTAACCGCTTATAGCGCAAATACTTCAAATCACTCGCCATTGCCATAAAATAAGGAATCGCAGAAAGGAGAATAAAGAGACTCAGTAATTTTGAGTCAAAGGGATAAATTAATAGAAAGAGTAGGCCAAAACTTGCCCAGGCCACGGAACACATATAGTTCACTCGGATCAAAAATTCCAAGCGTCTCATCGGCTTACCTTCTCGTTTCAGTTGTTTTCTAGCGGATAGTAATTTAGGTAAAATCAGCAAGCCACCATTGGCCCAACGCCCCCTTTGAATCACTAAAGACCCAAAATCTGGTGGTGTTGCGCTATAACTTAGTCTTTCCGGATAATTATATAAACGCCACCCTTTTCGACGCAAGTCAATACTTGACTCCGTATCCTCAATAACTGTTCTATCTTGGATAAAGCGTTGGAAAACAAAGCCATGAATGTCATCGACTTCAGCAATTTCTTCTAATGCTTTCTTGCGAATCACAGCATTAGCACCTACCCAAAAAGTGGCTTCAAAATGTGTGCTACCTTGATGCAGTAAATGTTGGATATCTGTCGTTGAACCGGTAATTCTTTCGATTCGCGTTGGCGAACCACGGAAAGAAGAATAAGGTGTTTGTGTCACCGCTATTTGCTCATTTTGCTTTTGATCCATTAAATAGACCAACCGCAAACAATACTCCATCAATAAAATCGAATCCGCATCAAGCGTTAAAATATACTCACTATCTGGTACTTCTAAACCAAAAGATTCATTTTCTTGAACAGGTAATAAAACTTTATTATTTGCTATTTTTTCAACCTTATATTTCCCACCCATTAAATTGATGTAGGAATTGAGATTCATCGCCTTATTGGCTTCATGAGAAAGCGACAGATAGTCTTTTCTTTGAAAAAAACTGATGTTAAACGTAAAAATCCAAATTAAACGGCAATGCAATTGATGAATCCGTTCATAGCTCATTGCAGCTTCTTCTGAAATCGCCTTATTAATGGCACTTGACGTCAAATACAAATTATCTGCTAAAGCTTTTATCACTTTATCAACAAAAAAATGATCGACATGATCAGCTGCCTTTTCAGAATTTGCAAGCGCCATTAACCAGTCAGCAGCCCACTCATATTCCTGCACTAATTTTTGAGTCGCTTCAAAGCCATGGTCAACTTGAGACTTCTTTTTGCTCTTTTTCTTATTTTCAAACGACCGCAATGACTGCTTAAACCGTTGACTTGGTCCTTCAAAACGTTTGCTAATATCTAAGACAGCCGCTTTCGTGCTTTCTAACTTGTCTATCGCTTCTTGATGACCAGATTTTGGTTTATCATCAAGTAAAAGCACAATATGAATATCTGGATATTCTTGAAGCACAGCCGATAATAAGGTTTGACGAATGACTTTAATCTCTTCATCATAAGAAGGCACTAGCACCATCATTTTAGGTTGTCTTTTTGAAAAATGAGCTTCCATATTTTGACGTGGCACTCTCGTATGCTGCTCAAACCTTTTCAAAGCCCCTTCTCTTTCAATTAAATACATCAAGGCAGAAAAATCAAGGAGGGTAACGATTACAATATAGAGAATCGTTTCAACAGCAGATCTGAAATTTGGCGTCACTTCAATCATCTGTTTATAGACTGTTGAGGAAACATAACATACCCAAAAAAGCAGCGTAACCACGATAAAAATACGATTGATACTCAATTTTCGATTGTTTTCTTTCATGTGTCTAACGGGCAGAGCAAATAAATCTTTTTCTGTCCCAAATTGTCTTTTTCTAACTGTCACTTGCATTACTCCCTATAAAAAATTCAATTATTCAATCGAATATGACAACATTCTTTAACTAATACCAACTACTCAGTTAGTATTTTCAAATCGCTAACACGACCTATCGTGAATTTCATAAAGCTAAAAACAACACATTTATTCCAAAAAATCCCCCTCCTTTTTAACGACAGTTTTTAAACAACTTGTACGTACAAGTTGTTTAAAAACAAGTGTATCACAAATGTGTCAATAAAACAAACATTTTTTTCATTTTATTAAAAGTATTGTGGTTTCTATGTCAAAAATAAAAGTATCAAACCCGTAAAAATCATGATTTTTACGGGTTTTTTCTTACAAAAAAAGCGCTTCTAACTACTTCCTGTAGTCAAAAGAGCTTATTTTATTTATTGCCAATATCTTGGTCGTTGTTTTTCATAAGCTGTAATCAATTCCTCATACTGCAAAGTAATCCCGATATCATCAAGTCCATTAACAAGCTTGCGTTTCCATTCTGCATCAATCTCAAACATAAACTCACCTTTTGAGGTTTTGATGACTTGATTGGGTAAATCAATTTCAATCATTTCATCCGGCGATAAACCTGCTAGAATTTCACGAGTCTCTAAAGGCTGCACAATCGGTAAAATCCCGTTTTTCAGCTCATTATTATAGTGAATATCTGAAAATGAGCCTGCAATAACAGCACGAAAACCATAATCTTTAATCGCCCAAGCTGCGTGTTCACGAGATGATCCAGAGCCAAAATTATCCCCTGAAATCAAAATCGTTGCCTGTCGATATTCTGGATGATTGAGGACAAAGTCAGGATTTTCAGCCTCTCCATCACTCAGATAACGCCATTCAAAAAACATATTTTTGCCAAAGCCTGTTTTATCCGTTGCCTTCAAAAACTGTTTGGGGATGATTTGATCCGTATCGATATTATCATTCATCAAGGGCACGGTGGTGCCTGTATAAACAGTAAATTTTTCCATTAAGCCAGCACCTCCCGTGCATCTACAAATTTGCCATTGATGGCCGCCAATGCCGCCATGGCTGGACTACAAAGGTGTGTCCTTGCACCATAGCCTTGACGCCCCTCAAAATTACGATTTGACGTTGAGGCACAGTGAACCCCCTCAGGTACATGGTCAGGATTCATGCCCAAACACATAGAACAACCTGGCTCGCGCCATTCAAATCCTGCATCGGTGAAAATTTTATCCAAACCAAGCGTTTCGGCTGCTTTTTTAACAGGACGACTGCCCGGCACGACAATCGCCGTCAGTTTGTCAGAAATTTTATGCCCCTTGACAATCTCAGCCGCCAGCTGTAAATCGCTGAGACGGGCATTGGTACAAGACCCGATAAAAACATATCCTAAATCAATATCACTTGGCTTGCCACCTGGTGTTAATGCCATGTATTGATAGGCACGTTCATCATTGAAATCTTTGATTTCTGGGAAAGTTTCTGTAAATTCAATCCCCATTTCTGGGTTAGTCCCCCAAGTGACCATCGGTGCAAGTTTTGAGACATCAATCGTGATGATTTTATCATAAACTGCGTTCTCATCAGACGGTAAAGTCTGCCAGTCTGCAATCGCTGCTGCCATGTCTTTCGGTGCAAATTCACGACCAGTCACATAATCATAAGTTTTTTGGTCAGGATTCATCAGCCCCATTTTCGAGCCAAATTCAATGGCCATGTTACAAATCGTCATGCGTTCTTCCATCTCAAGCGCCGCAATCGCTTCCCCTGTAAATTCGACGGCATAGCCCACCCCTGCATCAACACCATATTTGGCAATCAGCGCTAAAATAAAGTCTTTCGAGTAAACACCGTTGGCAGGTTTACCAACAAACTCGACCTTCATTTGCTTGGGTTTGACTTGCCATAAAGTCTGTGTCGCAAAAACATGCTCAACTTCACTCGTCCCAATCCCGAAAGCAATCGCACCGAATGCGCCGTTGGTTGCCGTATGTGAATCCCCACAAACGATGACCTTACCAGGCTGCGCATTGCCTGTCTCAGGCCCCACCATATGCACAATCCCTTGACGGTCTGAGCCATGTGTCGCGGCATCAATGCCAAATTCTTGAACATTGCGCGCCAGCGTATCAATCTGATTTTTAGAAATCAAATCTGAGATATTGAAAATGTCAACCGTTGGCACATTATGATCAGTTGTGCCAAACGTTAAATCTGGCCGACGTACCTTGCGCCCAGCTTCGCGTAACCCTTGAAAGGCTTGCGGGCTGGTCACCTCATGAATCATATGAAAATCTACATAAAGGAGCTGTGGTTCACCCACTTCGCCCGTAATCACATGGCGCTCCCAAAGCTTATCAAATATTGTTTGTCCCATATCTACTCCTTATCCTAACGCAATATCATTTGTTTTTTAATCTAAATATGATAACCAGAACATCCACTATAAGGCCCAGCCACCAAACGATTTGAAAATACCATTTCCTTGTTTTATGGTGGCAAATATGTGCTGAAACAATCGCACCAATCCCGCCAAAACAAAACGCCAAAAGCAATAAAGTCTTTTCACTAATCCGCCAGAGCCCACGCTGGGCACGACGTTTGTCTTCGGCATAGAGACCGAAAACCACTAAATTCCAGAGGATCAATGATCCAAGTAAGATTTTTGTCATCATAAATTAGCAATAATCGCTGCTGTCATCTCTGACAAACTCGCTGTCCCTCCCAAATCTTTGGTCAACACACCCTCTAACAGAGTTTTATTGACCGCATTTTCAATGTACTGAGCCCCTGCTGTTTCGTTAAAGCTTTCCCGCAACATCATGGCAACGGACAAAATCATCGAGATGGGGTTGGCAATGCCTAACCCTGCAATGTCAGGCGCTGAGCCGTGGATTGGTTCATAAAGGCTAGGACCATTGTCCGAATGAGAGGCAGATGGCATCACACCTAAAGTTCCCGGCAGCACACTGGATTCATCCGACAGAATGTCGCCAAAGAGATTTTCGGTGACGATGACGTCAAAGTCACTCGGATTGGTAATCATCTTCATGGCGAGACTATCGACGAGGGCATGCTCCAAAATAACATCTGGGTAACTTTTTGCGACATCATCAGCGACGATACGCCAGAGTTTAGAGGTCGCAAGCACGTTTTGCTTATCGACCGAGGTCACTTTCTTACCGCGACCACGCGCCATCTCAAAAGCGATTTTGATAATCCGCTCAATTTCTTCATAGCTATAGTCATTGACATCACGCGCACTGCGTTCTTTCAAGGTATGCTCACCAAAGTAGATCCCGCCCGTCAATTCACGGACGACGACAAAGTCGACACCCTCAATAATTTCAGGTTTCAAGGGCGATAGATGTTTAAGCGCCTCAAAAATTTGCACCGGTCGGATATTGGCAAACAGCCCCAGTTCTTGACGCAAGGCGAGCAAGCCCTGCTCTGGTCGAATAGCCGCATCGTTGTACTGCGGACCGCCAATGGCTGCGAGAAGTATGGCATCTGCTGCTTTTGCTGCGGTCAAAGTTTTTTCTGGTAGCGGATGACCCGCAGCATCAATGGCTGCACCACCAAAATGCTTGGCTTCGACTGTATAGTCAAACTTAATTTTAGGTGCAACAGCTGCTAAAACCTCAAGACCCGCTGCCATGATTTCTGGCCCAATCCCATCACCTGCTAAGGTTACAATTTTCTTTGTCATTTTTTCATTCTTTCTATTCCTGGCAATCTACTTAATCCTCTGGATCCTCTGGATTAGCCTTTTCAGAAATTTTCTTGGTAATAATGCCCGCATTTTCACGTTGCACCAAAGTATTAGCATTGGCATAAGCAATCGCACTGGCACGTAAAACGTCAAAATCAAGACCACTGGCATTGAAGATTGTGCCGGTGTCATTATTTTCAACGGTCACATGGACTTCTGCCTGCGCATCAATCCCTTCCGTCACGGCAATAATGTTGTAACTGTCTAGTTTCACAGATTGATTGAAGAATTGGTCAATGGCGTTAAAAATTGCTTCTACCGATCCACTACCATTGGCAGTCGTTTCGATGATTTCTTGACCTTCATTTCTCAAGCTGATGGTCACCGTCTGTGTACCATCGTCATTAGATCTAATCGCAAGGTTATCAAACTGAAAGCCTTCTGGATTTTCAACCGTTGTCCCAGCGACTAAGGCGCGAATATCTGCATCTGTAATCTCGTTTTTCTTATCAGCCAGCACCTTGAATTTAGAGAAGAGTTCCTTCATCTCAGCATCTGTTACCTCATCAAAGCCAAGTTCTTGGAGTTTCGTAATAAAAGCATGACGACCTGAAAGTTTACCGAGCGGTAGTGAATTTTTCTTAACGCCGACTAGTTCAGGTGTGATAATTTCATAGGTTTCAGGATTTTTAAGGACGCCATCTTGATGAATGCCGGATTCATGAGCAAAGGCGTTGCCACCAATAACTGCCTTATTTTTAGGGACTGGAATGCCTGAGAAACGTGAGACAAGCTCAGATGTTGCAAAGGTTTCATTGAGGACAATATCTGATGTCGCTTGGTAATAAATCTCACGAATTTTAAGCGCAACCGCGACTTCTTCAAGTGCCACATTGCCCGCCCGTTCGCCGATACCATTGACCGTCCCTTCGACACGTCCCGCACCAGCTTTAATCGCCGCTAACGTATTGGCTGTCGCCATCCCAAGGTCATCATGGCAATGGGGACTGAAGACGATGTCACGGTCAGATGTCACATTATCAATCAAAAATTTGAAAGTCTCATAGTATTCAGTCGGTGTGGTGTAGCCGACTGTATCTGGGATATTGATGTAGGTTGCGCCCGCGTCCACCGCTGTTTGAACCGCTTTGAGCAGGAAGTCTTTTTCTGTCCGCGTCGCATCTTCTGGTGAAAATTCAACAATCTCAACCAGACTTCTAGCATAGGTGACATGTTCCGTAATTGAAGCAATGACTTCATCTGGTGTTTTTTTTAGCTTGTACTGCATATGCACAGGACTGGTTGCAATAAAGACGTGGATTTGTGGATATTTGGCATTTTTCAAGGCGTCAAAAGCTGCATCAATATCTGATTTGACAGCACGCGCCAGTCCAGTGACTGCCGTTTTGGTCAAGGTATTCGCGATCTCTTTAACCGCTTCAAATGAATCAGGGCTAGCAGCTGGAAACCCTGCTTCAATCGCTGAGATGCCCCATTTTTCTAATTGTTTAGCAATCGCCACTTTTTCTTTGATCGAAAAATTAACGCCGGGTGTTTGTTCACCATCACGAAGACTGGTGTCTAGAAATTCAATTTTACGCATAGTATTCTCCAATTTTGATATTTTTTATAAAAGAAAAGCGTCTCACTTATTAAGCAAGACGCTGAACCTGTCCCACTTGATGAATGAACGCCAAACAGGACACAACAATAAGAGAAACCTCTTAGCGTGTGCCCTTCACCAACAATCGCAAGTTTGTGTTTGTCGTTTTCATTCAATCAACCGTAGACCCTTTCTTATTTTATTCTAGTTTACCGTTTCATGTTGACTTTGTCAAGAAAAAAGCGGAAAAATTTCGAATTGTTAGACAATTTATATATCATTTCGTGAAAATAATAGTAATAAAAAGAACTTCTATTTAGACATAAAATAGAAGTTCTTTGTGTCAAACATTTTTATTTCCCTGGGTAAACATCTTCAGAGAACCATTTTTCAGAGATTTTTTGGAATTCTCCGTCTGCATGGAGTGCTTTAAAAGCTTTGTTGATGTTGTCAACCAATTTTTTATCTGATTTGCGGGCACCAACTGCAAAATTTTCTGAGCTATAACCCGTTTTGAGAATATTGTAATCCTTAATCTCACCATTTTTAGTCAGATAATAATCAGCATAAACATTGTCAATCAGCAAACCATCAATGCGATCAGCTTTCAAATCAAGTAGCGCTGAGTCGAAATCATCATATAAAGTCGCATCATTGTCTTTGACAATATCCATGAGAATTTTAGGCTGTTTGGTAAAGGCGTCATAGCCAGAAGAACCCGTTTGAGCCCCCAAGGCTTTATTTTTCATCTCCGCAACCTTATCAATTTTACTTGATTTTTTAGTCACGAGCACTTGCTCATTTTTCATGTAAGGATTGGTAAACAGCACCTTTTTCTCACGTTCTGTCGTCACCGAATAACCATTCCAAATCAGATCAATCGACCCGTTTTCTAATTCAGTTTCTTTCATGTCCCAATCAATCGGTTGCATTGTCACTTTAACCCCGTACTTTTTGAAAACAGCGTCAGCGAGGTCAATATCAAAGCCGACATTTTTGCCTTCTTTATCCTTGAAGCCCATGGGTACAAAGGTGTTGTCAAAGCCGATAACGACTTCTTTTTTATCTTTAATCTCAGCCCAACTATCCTTAGCTTCTTTTTTACCACAGGCTGCCAATGTCACAAAGGTTGTTAAAACAGCTACTATTCCTAAAAACTTTTTCAGTTGCATTTGTATTTCTCCTATTTGTTTGTTTAGCTCAACACCTATCAGTCTACTTTAGCATTGACCTTGATAATGGTATCAGCGATTTTTTCAGCAAAATCCATATCGTGGGTGACAACGATTTGTGTCATCCCCAATTTTTTATTTTCCAAAATGAGATTAGCCACTTGATCACGCAAGGCTGGATCAAGGGCTGAGGTCGGCTCATCATAGCCAATGATTTTAGGGTCAATCATCATGGCGCGCGCCAAGGCAACCCGCTGTTTTTGCCCACCTGATAAACTAAAAGGATAGGCATTTTTTTGCTCGATGACTGCCAAATTGGTCAACAATTCTTCAGCTTTGGCAATCGCAACCTCTCTGGAGATTGACATCGTTTTCATGGGTGAAAGCACCAGATTTTCAAGCACCGTCATATGAGGAAAAAGCTGGAAATCTTGGAAGACAAAGCCCAGTAGATTACGTGTAATCAAAGCATCTAATGCGACAGTTTCACCATCAAAAATGACTTGCCCCGCATCAATCGTTTCTAACCCTGCCAGCATTCTGAGTAGCGTTGTCTTGCCACCACCTGAGGGACCCGCAATCGCAACCACTTCGCCACTCGTGATGGTCAAATCAAAGCCATCAAAAATCACTTTGTCGCCAAATTTTTTGGTAATATTTTTTAATTCTAGCATCTGATCTCCTATTTATAGTAATCAAAACCTTGTTCAATTTTCTTCGATAGAATGGTCAAGATACCAATGAAAATCAAATAAATCAAAGCAGCCATCATGATTGGCACTAATGAGACATCACGGCTCATGGCAATTTTGCCTGCCCGCAATAAGTCGCCCAGTCCAACCACATAAATCAAGGAAGAATCTTTAACAAGCGTGATGATTTCATTAAAGACTGACGGCAAAACAATTTTCATCACTTGTGGCATTTGAATATAACGAATCGTCTGCCACTTGCTGAGTTTTAACACCTTTGCTGCTTCCAATTGACCATTGGGCACGGCCTTAATCCCGCCTCGGAAGATTTCGGCAAAATAAGCCGCATAATTCAATGTGAAAGCCAGCAAGGCTGCTGGAAAGCGTGGCAAGGTTGGGCCAACCATGGGGAGGGCATAAAAAATGATAATCAGCTGTACCAAGAGTGGCGTGCCGCGCATGATCCAAACATAGAGGTTGACGAACCATTTGACAACCGGAATCCGTAGCAAGAACGCCATAACCATGCCGAGGGGAATGGCTAAAATGAGCGTTAAAATAAAGACGAGGACTGTCAATTTCAGACCATCTAATAATTGGGGTAAAATTTCTATAACGTAAGACATATTCTCTCCATTGTGTAATATATTCAATTATAGCATGATTTCTGAAAATTGTGACAGAGTTTCTGATTTATCCTCAAAATAGGTCTTTTTTTTAGAAAAACAAGTTGGATTATGATAGAATAGAAACTATGAAAACTAAAAATAATTCTCTATGGCTAATTCTCATGGTTGCTGCTTTTGCAGTTATCACGATTGGATTGGTCTTTATCGCAAACAAACCTAGCAAAGAGTCTACAACTCCAGCTACTAGCCAAGCTGCCGGTCAAACTAAAAACGAGATGCAAGTCTTTACTAAACTTGCCAAAGCGAAAAAATTTGACGCAGCGAAAGTAAAAGAGCTCAAAGTTGAAGAGCTCAAAGCTGGCACAGGTGACGTTGTCGCTGAGACAGACACAATCAAAGCCAACTACACAGGTTGGAATGCTAAAGGTGTGATTTTTGACTCAACTAAAAAATCAAAAGATGCAGCTTTAGCACCGATTGAATTCCCATTATCAGGCGTTATTTCTGGTTGGACAAAAGGTTTAGCTGGTAAAAAAGTAGGCGGCGTCTACAAATTGACAATCCCAGCAGACATGGCTTATGGTAATCAAGCACCAACAGCTGAAGCATCAGGCCCACTCGAATTCGTCGTTGAAATTATTTCTAAAAAATAAGGATTGACGTCGTTCAAAACAAAATTTAAAAATCTCCTAGCAAGATTGAATTGCTAGGAGATTTTTTGTCCGCATCACTTATTTTCAACAAGTAGGTAACATTTTATGACCTGATTTTCTTTCAATAAAACTGATTTCTTTTTTAGTAGTTGGGATGACAATAATTTCTGAAGTTTTTAATTTATCAACTATTCGCATTAAAGCTACTCCTAAACAAATCCCTGCCAAACAATGGTGATAGAGCTTTAAAATCAGAGGATGCAGAAACTGGATTATCCTCTTTTTTTGTTTATGCTATCAACAACCTTATCTACGGTAAAAGCTTCTATAAAATATGACGACTATCAAAAATACAATCTTCCAAAAATCTGATGGATAGTTGATATGTCTGGATATAAAAACAGTTATCGAAATGATTATTAGCAGAATAACTGCTTTGCTAACAGGTGTTTTCCCCGTGATATTTTTTCCGTTATACTGTCTTCCGTAGTGCGTTACAGTACGAGAGAAGAAGTTATAATCAAACCACCAACCAGAGCTAGTTTTTAAAGATATCCTTAAATATTATTCCAACCTTTTAACCTGTTTCATACTACCTGCAAAATATGCTAGGCACACAACGCATAAAGAAATACAGCATTCCCACCAAGTCCATTTGCAAAATACAGTGAGCCCCAATATGATGAAAAGACAAATAGCCAGTATAGCATCTTTAGGTCCAATCGGTAAATTTGTGTACATAGTCTTTTATCCTCTATACCCACCAGGATTAGCTATTCCGCCAATTCCACCTGCAATGCCATTAACTAAGTTATGACCAATAGCAGTAGCAGTCTGTCCCCAATTGACCCAACAATGATTTTTATCGCAATTTAAACCATTCCCACCAGGAATGACTCTTCTTGATTGAATAAAATAGTTGCTATCATATTGAACAGCGTTTTCTTCTTCAATGTCTGTTAATGTTATTTGTACTTGAGTTTCGTTGGAGATAACATCATCGGCATGTACATCTGTTCCTGTGTAAAGAAAAATCCCCAACGTCATAACAAGAGCTACAGCTAAGTAAATAAACTTAGAATACTTTAAATTTTGAGTTTCCATAAACGAATAATACCTTCTTATATTCATATTAGTGCAGTTAGCTACTGCCAAAGCCCAAGTTCTAAACTTGGAATGTATGCTGTAGATTAGTACTTACCTCTAATCGCCTAGACGATTTTGGAAAGACTCTAACTACAGCTTTTTGTTAAATTGGTAATCAGTTTGATAACGCTCAGACGTTTTATATCGAATAAGAATACAAGACAAAAAGCGAGTGAGTCTAACAACAGCTACACAATCAAAATAGATATGGAGACTATCATTATGACACTTTACGTTGGGATTGACGTCGCTAAAACAAACATGACTTAGCTATCTTGGGAGAACGTGGTGAGATTATAACCTGACACTTCCAACTCGTTAACTCGTGTCAAGGATTCAAAGCAAGGATTCAAAGCCTTGAAAGAACATTTAGAACAACTTAATCAACCAACACCTAACATTTGTATCGCTTGAAATCTTACTTTATTCTTAACTTTTAATATAGTTTGTCTTTCCTTTTCTGATAATTAAATAAAATGCCACTCATAAGCTCTCACTTACTGCAATAGATTAGAAACAAAAACTAGCTAGTTAGAAAAATTTTTCTTGTTCCCCATATAAGTCGTTCGAACTAACTTACAAAATCAATTTTATCATACCAAAAACATTAAATTTAAAAAGTTGTGAATCTGCAACACTTTAGTTCCAAGTGTTGCGAATTCACAACTTCGCTCTAATATTTTAAAGAGAAAGAACGAGAAAACTATGCTACATTTTTCTTAGTGTATCATATTTCTCTAGTAAGTTGCTTATTACGAATTAATTAGCAATATTTTTCAATCTCCATGGCAAATCGATTAGCCATGCCAGTTGCACCTAATTTTTTCAACATGTCAATATCACTCTGAACTTCTTTCAAAAGCTCAGAGTTTTTTTCTTTTTTATATTGCGAAAATTTCTTAAAAATATGTAGCGAAATTTTTTCCTCTATATCCCATTCTGTTAATAGATTATTAATTTCTTTTTCAATTCGCTCAGCTCGTCTGTAATAGCCTTTAAAAATCAGATAAACATAGAGATTTATCGCTGTTTTTTTTACAATTTTTCCATTGAAAGCAATGATTTGAGATAATTCCTGACTTGCTAACATATCTTGTCCTAGATCATAAATTTCGTCATCATCTAAAATCTCTAAACATCTACCCAAAATTTTGACTTCGAAAAATGTCCATTGCGGTATGCTTAATAAATATTTTTCGAGAAATTTTTTCTCAGCAGTTGTTATCAAATTCTCCTGAGATATATCAAGTATGGCTGATTTAGCTAGGATATTGAAGATTTTTTCCATTTTCAATCTAGCCTTTGGCTTTATCAAAGCTTTTAAGCCCTCTATGTCGCCTACCATGACATATGCTCTTATCTTTTTATTAAATACACAATATTGACTTGGCTCTATTGACATCAAAGCAACAAATTCACTTGCGGTCATATTAAGCCCATTTATCGCTGCTAAAAATCTGTCAGCTGAAAGCATACTTTCCCCACTTTCAAAACGAGATAACTGCGATTTATCAAGATAACTACTAGACATTGCAACATCAGAGAGCGTATAGCCTCGTTCTTCTCGAACTTGCTTATAATATGCGCCAATTTCTTGTGTTTCTACCACTTTTTTTGACATCTTTTCCCTACCTCTATAAGTTCAACAGTGTGTAAAATCAAATAAAATAACGATTAAAAACATTTCCCCCTTTAAATTATACTGTTTTTATAGCTTGTTATCAATTATGTTTTAACGATATAAAAAAACACTGAAAGAAAGTTCATCTCAGTGTTCTTTAAAGTATTTTAATCATAAAAGATAAACAATGCCACACGAATCTTTCGTCAGAAGAAATGAATAAAAATCCCAGCGATAGAAAAGTAGATAAAGACGCTAGTCAAATCTGACATGGTTGAAATAAATGGACCTGAGGCAACAGCAGGGTCAAAGCCTAAGCGATCCATAGCAACCGGAATCAAA
Source organism: Pseudolactococcus reticulitermitis (assembly GCF_002260845.1). GTDB lineage: Bacteria > Bacillota > Bacilli > Lactobacillales > Streptococcaceae > Pseudolactococcus > Pseudolactococcus reticulitermitis. The sequence goes on from NZ_BEDT01000001.1 coordinate 563,716, forward strand.
GAACCTGCCAGATTTGCCACCGTAATGGCACAAAACATGGCGACACCAACTGCAAGACCAAGCATCATGTTACCTTTCCAGAGACTGACGACGATAAAGATTGTCAAGCCAGTCACGGCACCTGTCACAAGACCCGTCGCTATTTCCGCCAAAATCAAGCCAAAAAATGAGCGATTGGCATCATCATTGATTGAAATTCTGCGGACTGAGACCGCAAGAGATTGCGTACCAGCATTACCGGCTGTTCCGGTAATCAGACTGATAAAAATCGCCAGGACGGAAGCCTTGCTGACCAAACCGTCAAAATGGTCAATCAAACTCGCCGTTCCCATTCCCAAAAAGAGGAGGGCGACCAGCCAAGGCAGGCGTTTTGCCGCAGACTGAATCGGGTTTTGATTGACATTGTCAGTATTAACGCCGGCCAAACCTGAGTAGTCACTTTGCGCTTCGTCGTCGATAACGTCAATGATGTCATCGACCGTCACAATTCCCAGCATGATATTATCATGACTCACAACTGGCAGCGCCAACAAGTCATAGTCCCGAAAGTAACGGGCAACCCGCTCCTGCGGTTCATCAACATCCACCTTGATGATGTGTTCATTGACAATATCTGAAATCAGCGTGTCATCATGAGAAATCAAGAGACTTCGCAAGGAAATCACGCCCAGAAGTTGCTTGTCATTGTCCAAGACATAGACATAGTAAATCGTTTCGGCATCTTCGGCTGTCGCTTTGATGACTGTCATGGCTGAGCTGACGGTTTGATTGGCGACGACCGCGACAAATTCTGTTGTCATCAAAGAGCCGGCTGTTTCCTCATCATAATGCATGAGGTTACGAATCTCCGTCACATTTTCAGGCGCCATCTGTGAAAAGATAGCTCTGCGTTCACGTTTGTTCAGATTCGTTAAGATGTCCGCAGCATTATCTGACGACATCTCATCAAACATAGCTGACAAGTACTCAGGCGCAATTTCCTGAAGATAAGGCTTAATATCAACCGCATCAAAATCAATATTCTCAAAAATCTCTGATAATTCTTGAGGGGATAAGATGCTGTAGAGTTCTAAACGCTCATCATCTGTAAAATCAAGATAAAACTGCGTTTGATCATAGATATGGTGATCCAAAAAAGCTTCTCGAAACGCTCGAATCTCATTATGATTTAGGAGTTCCTGCAAATTTTCGAAAACATCTTGTGTTATTACATCTTCATTGTTCATTTGTCTGAAAAACTCCTTTCTGCGATTTCATTTCTTGAAGTCTTGAAACTTGACATCCGCTTTCGCTCCTGCCAAGTGGGTTCATTCATCATTTATCCATCAAAAAATCCGTACATCACCATAAGTTGATTTACAGATTTTCATCTTTTGTACACACACCTATCGTTGAACTTTAGCACTATACAACGTAAGAAAACTTCTAGCTACATTGCCCTTCACGAGCACATCTATTTAACCAGATTAGCGTCTCTAGACATTTCGAGGCTGTACCATATTTCCAGTATAGGAGCTACATCTAACAATGATTTTTATTTGAAACAAAGCATATTTGACTATACTCTGAAAATTGGTAGTCCCTTATTGTCTTATTCTACTACACTTGTTACCACTTTATTGTATCATTTTCTATTCTGCTTGGCTAGATATTTATGATGAGAAAAATTTTTTACTGAAGTAAAATATGTTTTCTGATTCTATACATGATAATTTTTTTGAACCGAAAAATAACCATTAGCAACAAGTTCTGAAGTTTTATCACAACTCATCAATAAAATATTTACCAGCTCCAATCAATACTGAATTGATTGACTGATTAAAGCTATCAACTGCTTTTAAAATACTATCTTTCGCTTCTTCTTCACTCACACCGACGGTTTGGTAGGCATAATTAATAGCTCTAGTACATGAGATAATGGCACCCAATCCTTTTTCGTTAAATGCTGCCTCCAATAATTTAATATCACCTCCTTGATAGCCAATTCCGGGTACTAAAAATAAACTATTGGGCAATATTTCTCTGAATCTAGCCAAGTCTTTCGCGTATGTCGCACCAATAACTGCGCCAACATCTGAAAAGCCGTATTTGCCAATCGGATTTGAGCAGCTATTAATATAATCACAAACTAATTCTGAAATACACTTCCCATTATTTTCAATAATTTGATCCTGAAGTTCTCCTGAAGAAGGATTACTTGTTTTGACTAAAATAATAGTTCCTTTATCATTACCACTACTTAAATCAACAAATGGATCTAACCCATCACTTCCCAAATAAGGATTTACAGTCACAGCATCTACCGCTACAGATGACATCCATTCATCCTCAGTACTTTTATAGAAGGCCTCCGCATATGCTTGTGATGTCGTGCCTATATCCCCTCTTTTAGCATCCGCAATGACAAGCAACCCTCGTTTTTGGGCATATTCTACTGTTTGCCAAAAAGCTGCCACGCCAAAATGATCATATTTTTCATAATAAGCCAGTTGTGGTTTTACTACTGGGACTTTATCAGCAATAGTATCTATGATCAGTTTATTAAATTCAAAAATAGCATAGCCAGCACCTTCGGGCGTTTTACCATACATTTTTTCTGCTCTTTCCAGAAGGACACTTGGAAACTTGTCCAAGATAGGGTCTAACCCAACACAAAGATGTGATTTTGTTCTAATCACTCGTTCCATATACTTATCTGCAAACATGATTTCTCCTCTTTCATTTCTTGAATTTTACTTTAAATCCTATATTTTTTAATCTCCATTGACATCACTTCTACTAAAAATAACTAATACGATTAAAATCACACAGACATTATTCATAATATAAGCCCAGTCAGCACCTATTTTTGAGGCTAGAAAACCAGAATAGGTCACACCAAGCGGAACAGAAAATCCAGAAATAAAACTCAAAAGTGCAAAAACACGACCTTGATAACCTACAGGTACCACACTTTGAAAATAAGAAGTCATCGGAACGTTGATGAGTATCGTGATAAAACCGATGACAAATTCTAGTGCTAAAAACAGGGAAAAGAAAAGAAATCTTGCTTGACCTTGAAAAACAACCGACAACAAACCCATGACGACCATCACGCTCGAATTAACAATAAATAATTTTGAGAGAAAATGTCGTGAATTGCTTTCAGATTTTTTGGCTAAATAGACTCCTGACAAAATAACTCCTAGCGTATAAATAACTAAAAGTAAACCGAAAAATTGTGATGAAATATGATATTTTTGAATCACAATTCCTGGAAAAATGACTTCTTCTTGATTCGCCACAAAAAAATTCAAGGCAGATGCCAAAAGGTAAAAATTCCGAACGCCTTTGTGTGCCTTGACAAATCGCAAGCCTTCTTTAAAATTGCCAATAAAGCCAACAGCATCGTTTACCTCTTTATCACTATTGACCTGATAACTCATTTGTGACAGAACAAAACTGGCAATTAAATACATCATGGCGCATAGTAGGGCGACAAATTTGAAACCAAAAAAACCATAAATGACAGTTGATAACATGGGGGCACCGAAAGTAGCAATGTTGTCCCAAACAGATTTAAGACCATTGTATTTTTCAAGTTGATTTTTGGGCACAATTTCTGTAAATAAAACCTTAGTGGCAAGCTCAACTGTTACTGCAAGTAAGCTCATCAAGGCTGAAATCATCCCAATCACGATGAATGGTCTAAAGCCCAATAGCAAAATCAAAAATTCTAGCGCTGTTAGTATGAGTAAGCCTAATAAACTAAACATAGCGACTTTTTTCTTTGACTGCTTTTCAATCCACACGCCAATAACTGGCATCAAAAACATCTGTGGCAGCATGGCACACGTAAAAAATAGTCCTGAAATAGCAAGCGAATTCGTCAGTTTCAAGATAAATAATGGCAGTACCACTGGATACATCGCTCTTGCAAATTCGCTAAAAATGCGAGAGAGAAACAGTATCTTTAGATTTTTAGACATTTTGTATTTCCTTCAGATACAATAACTTTAACGCATATGATAGTTTTTATGACAAATTCAAAAATAAATGGCTTTAAATGAGATAGACGACATACTTAGCACACACGTAACAATCTGATTATATAACACTTTCCATCTATTAGCAAGCGCTTCCTGCCATAAAGACCGTCATTTGTCATATTTTAAATTCAAAGGTATTGCTACCAATAATCTTCAAAACTTAAAAAGGACCTCTCATCATGAGAAATCCTTTTATTTAATATCATTTTATCAACGCTTATCTGTCACACCTTATCCAGTAGCACCTGCATATCCTGAGGCAAGGGAGACGCTAAGCAAAGTTCCTCATCTGTAAATGGATGTCTAAAACTCAGAAAATGACAATGCAAGGCTTGGCGTGCAATCTTATCCCGCTTGCCACCATACAAATCATCTCCCAATAGCGGCGCGCCCAAATGTGAAAAATGAACCCTAATCTGATGCGTCCGACCCGTATGGAGCTGAATATCCACCAGGGTAAAATGCGCCTGTGACTGGATAATCTCATAAGACGTATGGGCAAATTTAGCCGTTGGATGCTCGCTATCGACCACTGCCCGTTCAATAATCGAGCCATCCTTCCGACCAATCGGTACTTGAATATCAGCCGATTGGTCAAGCTGATTGGAGGTGTGAACCAAGGCAAAATATCGCTTGGTCACCCCTTTTTGCTGCAACATTTTATCCAATACACTATGAGCGTAACCATGTTTCGCAAAAAGCATAAGGCCTGACGTATCTTTATCTAGTCGCGTGACGACATGGACTTTTTGATTGTCATAGCCTTGTGCTTTTAAATAACCTGCCACATAATTACTCATGGTGCTATCTGGATAATTGACGCCCGTAACACTGGCAATCCCTGCTGGCTTATCCAACACGAGAAAATGGTCATCTTCATAAACAATGGTTAAGGGCATTTCTTGCTGTTTCAAGGTCACTGTCGCTGTTTCCGATGGGATATGAATAGTGACCTTATCTCCCTCAGAGACATGATAAATGGCGTTTTGTTTGACACCATTGACCTGCAAATCCCCGCCAGCAAATTTGATTTTAGCCAGTAGATGCTTTGAAATGCCATGTTGCTTGAGAAATGTTTTGAGTAGGATACCGTTTTGATTGGCAGCCACTAAAAAGTCAAATCTCATTTGACTTCACCAATGAATGAATTTTTGACGCGGTGCCAAAAGCCAGTATGCCCCCCATTAACAAAGGAAATCTCTCCGCCGTCCAGACTATAGGTCACAGAAGCGATTTGATCATAAAAATACTCTAGCTGATCCACCGTTAATAAATAGTCATCAGCATTTTCCAGCTCAATGGTGACGGTATCTTTTTCAGCGATAATCATGGGCGCGCCAAGTGTTCGGTAGACCAAATTATTCAGTGAAGCAACCTCCGTCACTTGAAAGGCATGGACACGCGGGTGCATGACAGCACCACCAATTGATTTATTATAGGCCGTTGAGCCAGTTGGTGTCGAAACTGACAGACCGTCGCCACGGAATTTTTCAAATAGAAAGTCTGAAATCTTGACATCTGCGACCAGCGTTTTTGATACCCGTTTAATGACCGACTCATTTAAGGCGAGATGCGTCTTGAGGCGACCATCTGTAAAATGGATTTGCACTTTCAAGAGTTGATATTTAAAAGCTTCTTCAGGTTTCTCGTTTTGAATGGCTTCAACGACTTGCGTCAACTCATGCTCTTGAAAATCTGCATAAAAACCCAGATGGCCTGTGTGAACCCCGATAAATCTCACTGTATCTAACTGCGCTTCATAGTAATGGAGCGCAGCTAATAAAGTCCCATCGCCACCGACTGAAATGATAATTTCGGGATTTTTTTCATCAAAAATAAAGCCTGCCGCCAAACACAATTTTTCCAATTCTGTCGCAATCATTTGCGTTTTTTTATAGGTATTTTTAACGATCCAAATCTTTTTACCAGTTGTGTTCTTCATCAAAATCATCCCGATTTTCTACACCATCATCAACTTTATGCCGTGATGGATTAAACAAAAGCTGTGCTTCCTGAATTTCTTCGCGAATGGTACTCATTTCTTCATCCAAGGCATAGGCAATTTTCGCCGTCACAGCCAAACGGTTGCGCAGCTCCTCAGGAAAAGCGCCTTGATATTTGTAATTGAGCGAGTGTTCAATCGTCGCCCAAAAATTCATGGCCAAGGTCCGAATTTGAATTTCTGCCAAAATATTTTTTCTGCCATCAACCATTTCAACTGGATACTCGATAATCACATGGTAACTGCGATAGCCAGATTCCTTTTGATGGTTGATATAATCCCGTTCCTGAACGATTTTAAAATCCTTGCGCTGACGGAGCAAGTTTAACACTTCTTCTACATCTTCCACAAACTGCACCATCACGCGCACACCTGCAATATCTTGCATTTCTGTGATATTTTCAGGTGTAAACCCACGCAAGCGTGCCTTGTTTTTGATGGATTCAGCAGGTTTCACACGCCCCGTCACAAATTCAATCGGCGAATGACGATTTTGCTTTTGATATTGTTTACGCGCACCGCGCAGCTTGATTTTGAGTTCACCGACCGCTTGAATATAGGGATCGAGAAAAGCTTCCCAGTTAAATTTATCTGTCATATGTGGTCTAGATCGCGCATTTTTACAAGTCACAGCTTAAAGACTACTAGCTCTAAGTCTCCCTAGCGGTAAAAATTTGCTATCTCTCCTTTTTTTCAGTACAATAAAATCAATAATTACAACCTATTCTACCATAAAAAAAGAGGATTTTCTATGCAAACCAATCTTGAGATTGAATACAAAACCTTGCTCAGCCTGTCTGAATTTGATCAGCTGAGTAAACGGTTTAGCCACATTACACCAGTCCGCCAGACCAATCATTACTTTGATACGCCTGACCTGCAACTCCGAGGGAATAAACTGTCCCTGCGCATTCGCACATTTGATGATGATGCCGAAATGACACTCAAAATCCCACAAAAAGTGGGGAATTTAGAACATAATATTGCCTTGACGTCTGAAGAAGCCTATGCCATTTTAGACCTGAAAAAACTCCCGCAAAATGGCATCAATATTCAAAGCATTCTTGAGCTTTTAAAAGGCTATGCAATTGACCTCGCTGCGATTTCTGTTTTAGGTTCTCTAACCACAACCCGTCGTGAATATGAAACGACTATCGGGCTCATGGCACTGGATAAAAATGAGTATTCAGGCAAAGTAGACTATGAACTGGAATTAGAAGTGGCCGATGCCCCAAGCGGGGAAAAGCATTTCAATCATTTCTTGAAAGATAATCAGATTGAATACCGTTATGCCCGCAGTAAAGTCGTTAGATTTTTAGAGTCTATCGGCAAGATGCCTTAATTTTTTAAAATAACATAAAAATATACCCATTCTTCCCAAAACCCTTTAATACCAATGAAGTAATCGTTTTCAGTCACATTTTCCGTAGCAAATTACTTTAGTCTCAACCAATATTTTGGTAGAATAGTATTAAGAAACATCGGAAAATTTTTTTCAGATGCCAGACTATTCAGAAACTCAGGTATAATCATGACGAGTGAAATCCAACACTACTTTACACTTTTTAATGATAGCTTCAACCATTTCGAAACTGGCGAGCATGATTGGTTTTTAAACCCCGTCGTGACGCCAACCGCCATCAGAGACATTCGAGATGCTTACCAACTGACCAAGGATGTGGCCACCTACAACGCCGTCCTTGACCGAGTTTATAAGGCTACCCTTGACTTTATGACTGTCAGTTTTGCAGGACGTCAAACAGGACGCCGCTTCCTCTTAGTACTTCAAGCTGAAATGGTAAGAAAAACGCCACTTGATTATAACAATCAAGTCCTCTGCAACATCTTACACCAGCTCAACTTCAAAGTCTCTGACTTTGTTAAACAGTTCCCCTTTGCTAGAGCTAGCTTAGTTCGTAGTCAACGTGATTTTCATTCAGAAAAACTAAGTACTTTACCGACAACTTTCATTTACTTTGAAGATGATGCCGTTAAAATTGAGCATCTCCCGCAGAGTCAAATCTTTGCCTATCTCAATCAAAAAAGCAGCTGAATTTTAAAGTTCAACTGCTTTTTGATTTTCTTGATTTTTAGCTGCTTGGACAGTCTCTTGGAAAGCACTTGAAAAATCCCGATTCAGATGATCAAATTCTGAAACCTTGACCGCCTTAACAAAATGCAAAGCCATAAGTTTAGGCACAAGCGTCTCAAGCGTCGCCGTATCCACATATAATAGCGCATAACGCACTTTCTTACTGCTATAACCCAGATCGCCAAACCGGCTCAATTGGCGCACATATTTATAACTGCTATAATACACATAAATCGCCGTCCGCCCCACAATCTCGAGTGGCGGAATTGCCTTTTTTTCAAACTCAGTGGTGATGTCTACCATGGTGACCGCCTTTCTTTAGGGGAAGATTTTCGTCGACAACGATTGCATCAGAAACCACGTTAGAAATGGCTTTAGCCAACTCCGAAAGCCTCGTCTGCACATCATTTTCCGCTAATTTCAGCTGGTAAATGGTGTCAGTCATTAAGATTTCCTGCTGCAAAGCACGAATTTCGGGTCGATAGGTGATGTAGGCTCTGTTTTCTTCTAAGGTCTGTAATTTTTGCTGTAGGTCAGCGTCGGATTCAAAGGCCAGTTTTCGTGCCTTAAAATCAGCTACCACATCCAACTTCATGAACGTAGCTGCCACCCTATCTGCCAAGTCATCTAATTCTATTATTTTTTCATCAATTATCAACATTAGGTCTATTATATCAAAAATTAAAGCTTCTGACCAACCCTCAAAAAAAGCCTAAGCGATTAAGCTCAGGCTTCTGTCAGAGTTGCTTATTTCAAGTCATTACGGTTCATGATTTCATCAATGAAGCCATATTCTAAGGTTTCTTCTGCTGACATCCAACGGTCACGTTCGGCATCTTTATGGACTTTATTGACCGTTTGACCAGAGTTATCTGCCAAGATTTTTTCCAATGTTTTACGCGTTCTTGACAAGTGGTCTGCAACAATTTGCATATCTGTTTGTTGCGTACCACCACCAGTACCGCCCATTGGTTGGTGAATCAAATATTCAGCATTTGGCAGCATGAAACGTTTCCCTTTGGCTCCTGAAGACGCAATAATCGTGCCCATAGATGCCGCAACACCCATGACAATGGTCTGAACATCCGATTTGATGAAATTCATGGTATCGACAATGGCAAGACCAGCAGAAACTGAGCCACCTGGTGAATTGATATAGAGATAAATATCTTTTGTTGAATCTTGGGCATCTAAGAATAAAAGTTGGGCAATGACGGCATTGGCCATATTATCTTCAACTTCACCTGTCAGCATAATGATTCTGTCTTTCAAAAGACGTGAGTAAATATCATACGCGCGTTCACCGCGGCTTGATTGTTCAATGACTGTAGGAATGAGTGCCATGTGAGTAACTCCTTTATTTTCTTTTTGTAACTCCTATTATAGCGCATTGGTCAAAAATGGTCAAAGATTTAGACCACAAAACTTTATCTGCGCTTTACTGCTTCTAATTATAGCAAAAGTCAGACTATTTTTCTGAAACAAAGTCAGTCATCCCCCTCAAATGCCTGCTCCCGCAATTTTGCCAACCGATTCTCCCGCTTTTTAGTCAAATCACGGACAGCGCCACGTGGGATGATGTCTTCATAAGTGACCTGACTTTGCGCTGTCTGACCATCAAATTGTTTCAAATACTCCATGACTTCACGCACAATCGCAGTTGGTGTCGAGGCACCTGCAGTCACGGCGACTGTCGCCTCCTCTGACAACTCAGTCAACCATTCTGGTTTGATTTCGGAAACATCTGCCACCCGATGAGCTGGTACACCCGCCTGATTGCGGGACACTTCTGCTAAACGGTTGGTGTTATTTGAGCGCGGATCGCCAACGACGATTGTCAAATCACAGCCAACTGCTTGCTCAGCGACAGCTTCTTGGCGCTCAGACGTGGCTTGACAAATATCGCTATGCTCGACGACTTGCGGAAATTTCTCATGCACCGCTGCCATAATATCTGACACATCCCACATGCTCATGGTCGTCTGATTGGTCATGAAAATTTTGCCAGTCAGCTCAAGCGCCTCTAAATCTTGTAAGTTAGACAAGAGATGGATACGGTCTGGGTCAATGCCCAGCACGCCTTCTGGTTCTGGGTGGCCTTTCTTGCCGATATAGATGATTTCATAGCCATCTGCCAAACGTTCCCTGACGATTTCATGCGTAATCAAAACATCCGGACAACTGGCATCAACTACCGTTAAGCCTTTTTCAGCGGCTCGCTGTCTCACGGCGTCTGAAATACCATGCGCTGTAAAAATCACTGTCCCATGGTCAATAGTTTCTAAAATCGCTAGGCGATTTTCGCCGTCTATCGTCTGCACCCCAATTTTTTCAAAACTTTCCGTGACATGGTGGTTATGCACAATCATCCCTAGAATATAAATAGGGCGCGGTAAATCTGGACTCTTGGCGACATTCTTGGCGATAACCATAGCGTCAATAACACCATAACAATAGCCCATCGGCGTGATATGTTTGATCTTCATAAATTTTTTTTATACCCGTTTTCGTTTTTTGATAAGCCGAAAATTTTTTTAAGCTGTATAATAGTATTATAAACTATTTACTAACATTTTGGAGGACACGGATATGTCAAAAATTTACGACAATATTACAGATTTGATTGGCGGGACACCCATCGTCAAATTGCGTCATGTTGACGAAGACTCGGCTGATGTTTACGTCAAGCTAGAAGCCTTTAACCCTGGTGGCTCTGTCAAGGACCGTATTGCCCTGAACATGATTCGTGCCGCCGAAGCTGACGGCTCGCTCAAACCCGGCGGTACTATTGTTGAACCGACTTCTGGGAATACTGGGATTGGGCTGGCATTCGTTGGTGCGGCACTTGGCTATAAAGTCATCATCGTCCTCCCTGAAACCTTCTCTATCGAACGTCGTCGCCTCATTCAGGCTTACGGCGCAGAGCTCGTCTTGACCCCCGCTGCTGGCGGCATGGGTGCTGCCATTGCTAAAGCCAAAGAACTAGCTGAAGACAATGGCTACTTTTTACCGCTGCAATTTGAAAATCCAGCCAATCCACGCATTCATGAAGAAACAACGGGGCCTGAAATTATCGCCGCCTTTGGCGAACATGGTTTAGATGCCTTTGTGGCAGGTGCTGGCACTGGCGGCACGGTGTCTGGTGTATCACATGTCCTCAAAAAAGCTAATCCGACTATCGGAATCTATGTTGTAGAAGCTGATGAATCCGCGGTTTTCTCTGGTGAAAAACCTGGTCCACATAAAATCCAAGGCATCTCACCGGGCTTTATTCCCGGTACACTTGATACGAAATCTTATGATGAGATTATCCGCGTGACCTCTGATGATGCCATCGCAACGGGTCGTGCCATCGGTGGTCAAGAAGGGTTCCTCCTTGGTATTTCTGGTGGAGCTGCTGTTTACGCAGCCAAACAAGTCGCCAAAAAACTCGGTAAAGGTAAAAAAGTCCTCGCTGTCGCACCTGATAACGGCGAACGTTATCTGTCTACTTTCCTTTATGATTTTGGGGAATAAACTCTGCAATCTTTCCTAATCAAAAAACGCCTTATTTGGCGTTTTTTTGTTTGTCTACACGATTTAAAACTGACCGTAAGCACGTATCAAAAAAAGAATATCAACTGTGATATTCTTTTAGACTACTTTGATTGATTTATTTAGCTGTTGCGTAAAGTTCGTTGACTTTATCCCAGTTGACAAGTTCAAAGAATGCTGCGATGTAGTCAGGACGAACATTATGGTATTTAAGATAGTAAGCATGTTCCCAAACATCCAAACCAAGGACAGGTGTTTCACCATCTGTAATCGGATTGTCTTGATTGGCTGTTGATGTGACTTTAAGCTCACCATTGGCATCCACTACCAACCATGCCCAACCGCTACCGAAACGACCAGTTGCGGCTGTTTTGAAGACTTCTTTGAAAGCATCAAAGTCACCAAATTTAGCAGCGATGGCGTCACCGATTGCACCAGTTGGCACACCACCAGCATTTGGTGCCAAGATTTCCCAGAAGAAACTATGGTTGACATGACCACCACCATTGTTTTGAACAGCAGTACGGATGTCATCAGGAACTGAAGCCAAATTTTTAACGAGTTCAAGCGCTGATTTGTCAGCCAATTCAGGATGTTTGTCAAGCGCTGCGTTCAAGTTTGCGACATAAGTTGCATGGTGTTTATCATGGTGCAATTTCATCGTTGCTTCATCGAAAAATGGTTCGAGTGCATCATATGCGTAAGGTAGTTCTGGAAGTGTGTGTGCCATGTTGGTACCTCTTTCTTTGATTTGATGAGATTTGTTATACCCTTATTCTACTCTAAAAAATAGGAGATAGCTAATTTTTTGATTGCTATTTTTAGTTAAAATAACTATCCATTCATTTAGAATTTTTGCTTATGAGAGTTGATGATAACTTTGATAAAGCTCCTGCCGCACCAAGCCACGTGTTTTAGCGACTTTTTTGATGGCAGCGTTAGGTTTCTCTCCCGCTTGAATCAAGGCTTCAACAGCTTCTAAATCGGTCAATTCTGTTGCGTCGTCCAGTGCAACATCATCAGACCCACTGACAATAATCAAACACTCCCCCTTAATCGGATGTGTCTCAAGCGATGCCAAGACTTCAGAAATCCGACCACGGCGATATTCTTCGAAAAGTTTGGTCAACTCCCGCACAAAAGCCACCTCACGATCACCGTAAACAGTCAATAGATTGGTCAGGGTCGCAGCCACCCGATGCGGAGACTCATAAAAAATCTGACTTTCAGGATAAGCCAACTTTTCAGTCAAAAAAGCGACTTGTTCTGACTTCTTCCGAGGTAAAAAACCGTAAAAAACATGCGGTTGTGGCGCAATGCCAGAGGCAATCAAGGCCGTAATCCCAGCGCTTGCACCGGGTAAGGCGACAACATCAATATCCTCAGCAATACAGGCCAGCACCAAATCATGTCCCGGGTCAGAAATCGACGGCAACCCTGCATCTGAAACCTGAGCAAGGGATTTACCCGATGCTAAAAATTGCACCATTTTTGACAGTTTCAGCCCACTATTATGTTCGTGAAAACTTTCTTGTGGTGTGTCAATCTCAAAATGATTGAGTAGTTTTTGCGTATTGCGCGTGTCTTCCGAGGCAATCAAATCAACCGTTTGTAAGATGTTGACCGCTCGAAAGGTCATGTCATCCAAATTCCCGATCGGTGTCGGCACTAAATACAGCGTGCCTGCTGACTTTTCGCCCTTAAAACTCTGCTGAAAATTCATCATCGATACAAAATCTCCGCACAATACAGACACGTCTCACCCGGCTCCAAACGCTGACCATAAAAATCCCGACACACATGAAAGCCGTCTTCGTAAATTTCCTGCAAATTTGACATAGGCACTTTCTTCGTCGATTTTTCGTTCTTATTTTCTGAACTATGTGGCTCTGAAAACTCCGCCAAACGATCGCGCAAGCGCGCATTTTCCAAGCGTAGGCTTGTATTCTCTGTTAATAATTTTTGGTAGTTACTTTTAATATCACTGACTTGCGTGAGTGTCGCCACCAAACCTTCTTCAAGCTCTGATAAATGCTCAAAGAAAGACATTTTATCTGGCATTAGACCACCTCGATTTCTGAAATATCATAATCCTGAACATGATTATCCAGTCTCACTTTGACCGTATTGGATAAGATATTCATGCCAATCACCCGAGCCTGACCATCAACCGTTTTGATGGTATCCCCAAAGTCTGGGAAATTTTGGCGCGCCTGACGATAAAAATCATCTTCATAAGTCAGGCAACACATCAAACGACCACACAGACCATTCAACTTGCTCTGGTTGAGCGATAAAGCCTGATTTTTAGCCATCTTAATGCTGACATTAGGAAATTCGCCCATAAATTCTGAACAGCAAAGCGGGCGCCCACAAGGGCCAATGCCACCAAAAGTTTTGGCCACATCACGTGAGCCAATTTGCCGTAATTCAATCCGTGTCTTGAAGCTGCTGGCTAAATCTTTTAAGAGCGCTCTGAAATCCACACGATGTTCTGCTGTAAAGCTAATATACAGGCGTTTGTAATCAAGCGTGTATTTCACTTCAATCACTTTCATGTCAAGGCCATGTTCCTGCACCAAACGTTTGACCGTTTCTTTAGCAGCATCAGAATCTTTGGCAACTTTATCTGCCATTTCAAAATCTAGGACATTGGCTTGAGAGATGATATAGCCAGCACTTGCGAGGTCTGACGAGACTTCACGGACAACGTGCCCCATCATTTTATATTTTTCAGTTTTAATCACCACAATGTCAGCAATCGCATAATGGCTATTGCTTGACACAAAAAGATTATCTTCTCCATGGGTAAATTTGATTTCGTAATTCATAGTTTTCTTTCTGAATGCCTTATGGCATGGCTCAATATTAAGATAGATAGCAGAACTAGCCTAAAATAATTTTTTCTAGACTGGCTTGAAAATTGACATTGGCACGCCAGTATTTTTGTGCCGTAAACACATTTTGCGCCCATTGAGGTTGCCGATTTTTGACAAATAAGATGGCAAGGATATTAAACGCCAAACCCTGCATTTTTTTGTCTTTAAATAAAGGGGCTAACTGTATAATTTGTAGCATTGCCTCATCGATATTGACATTGCTGGCGAGTGCCTTGGTAAATTTCTCTAACTGCCTAATACTCTCCAAAAATGCCTTATCTCCCGCTAATTCCTCAGCGTCAGTCAAAGAGGTTACAATCTCTGAGATGATGGTTGCATCTGTCTTGAGCGTACCCGTTTGCTCTAAAAATTGCTGAATAAATTCAGACTGATTTGGAAAGGTGATGACTTGCGCCCGAGATTTAATGGTCTCTAGCACCATATTTTCGGATGCTGTGAGTAAAAAGATATAAATTTCAGACTCAGGCTCCTCTATAGACTTGAGCAAAGCATTGGCGGCATTGACATGGAGCTTTTCAGCCCCGTCAATCACCACGACTTGCCGATTTGTCTCGAAACCAGACTGTGAAAAAGTCAGCAACAAATCCCTAATCTGCTGTGTCTTAATCGTCTGACCATCAGGCTTAACGATATGCAAATCCGTAAAATCATTAGCCGCAACCAAGCGACATTCCCGACATTGACCACAAGGCAAACCGTCTTTTTGCTCCAGACAAAAGCGCGACTGGGCTAACCAAATCGCCATCTCCATCGCACCAAAGCCACCTGAAAATAAGAAAGCATGATGTAATTTGTCATGCTTTAGAACTTGAGAAAATCGAGCAAAAAGTTCAGGTTGTAAGTCAGAAATCGCCATTAAAAATCTCCGGAAAGCGTGTCTGTAATGTCGCCAAAGTCGCTGCTACGACTTGATCAATTGCTTGCGACGCATCAATCGTCACAATCCGCTCAGGATTAGCTTTGGCAATGGCTTGATAGCCAGCACGCACTTTTTGGTGCATGTCTTGTGTTTCTAAATCAAGCCGATTGACTTCACGGTCACCTGTCATCACTCGCGACAAGCCAACCGCAGTATCAACATCAAAATACAGGGTCAAGTCTGGTAAGAGACCATCCGTCGCAAAGTGATTAATTGCTTCAACATCAGCCACTTTAATCCCACGCGCATAGCCCTGATAAGCAACAGATGAGTCGATAAAGCGGTCAATCATCACGATTTTGCCTGCTGCTAAAGCAGGACGGACTTTTTCGTTCAAATGTTGTCTGCGAGCTGCCGCAAATAAGAGCAGTTCTGTCTTGCCATCAATCGCTGTATTTTCAGGTGCGAGAATAATCTCACGGATACTCTCCGCAATCCGAATGCCACCTGGTTCACGCGTCGTTAAAATATCAGCGCCTGCTTGTGTTAATAGTGGTAAAATCTTATGTAATATCGTTGTTTTGCCAGCACCCTCAGGCCCTTCCAACGTAATCAAAATTCCTTTAGTCATAGTTTAAATTATATCATTTTTTTGCCAAAATTTGGGGCAAATCTGCGATATTGATGAGACCAATCACATCTGCTGGTCTGACTTTTTTGTAGTCCGTGACTTTGGTAATCAGCAAAACGACTGATTTCTGACCCAGTTTCATCTCGTCAAGCAGGATTTTTTCCGCCTCAAAAATCGAGGCTGACGCTGGTATAAACCTCACGATGGCTTGTGACTGCGCCAACATATCTGACACATTTGGTTTTTTAGAAACGGTTAAAGCATGCACAAGCGCATTGGCCGTGATGATTTGGCGCATGACAATTTTGCCATTTCGAATGACTGGAAACTGGGTATGATGATGTCGCCTGATTAAGTCAATCACGGTTTCAAACTCGGCGTGTTCTGGGACAAAAATGACTTCTGACGCAAATAGCTGGCCGACTGTGATGGGCTGGGTCAGAACATCGTGGACGTGCTGAATCAGCGTGACAACTTCTGGCTGGATGACGAAATAATTGTCAGATAGCTTATGCTGCATCATATTGCGGAGATTATTAAACAGCTCAAAATCCATTGCGTACTCACGCGCACCGGGTATGCCCGTCATGATGGCATCTGTCAGTTGGGACATGGGCATATATTTGCCTGTTTTGTTAAACTTTCTATTGGCAAAAGTCTCTATTTTTTTGTAAATTGAAATAAATTGTTCGTTCAAATTATTGGGTGTTGCATCTAATTGCTGCGCCATTTGTCTATCAGTCATATCAAAAGCACCTCTCACTTCCATTTTAACATGGTTCGCATCAATTCGTCTAATCGCCTATAAACACTTTTGATTGCTGAAATGCGTAAAAAGCGCTATAATAAAGCTATTAATGGAGAAATGATATATGAAAAAAATTCTTGTTGTTGATGACGAAAAACCAATTTCTGATATCGTCAAATTCAATCTTACAAAAGAAGGCTACGAAGTCTTGACCGCTTTTGACGGCGAGGAAGCACTTGACGTTTTTGCGGCTGAACAGCCTGACCTGATTTTGCTGGACCTGATGTTACCACAAAAAGACGGCCTTGAAGTGGCTCGCGAAATTCGCAAATCTTCAGAAGTACCGATTATCATGGTTTCTGCCAAGGACAGTGAATTTGATAAGGTGATCGGTCTGGAATTAGGTGCAGATGACTATGTCACTAAGCCTTTTTCAAACCGTGAACTTTTAGCCCGTGTCAAAGCTAATTTGCGCCGCTCTAATCTGGCGCCAGAGACCACAGCAACTGGCGCTGATAAAAAAGAAATCCGGATTGGTGACATTACCATTGCGCCCGAAAAATATGCGGCCTATAAAAATGATAAACATATCGATTTGACGCATCGTGAGTTTGAGCTTTTGCACTATCTGGCACAACATGTCGGTGAGGTGATGACGCGTGAGCATTTGCTGGAAACGGTCTGGGGCTATGATTATTTCGGCGATGTTCGGACGGTTGACGTGACCATTCGTCGCTTGCGCGAAAAGGTAGAAGATACGCCAAGTCGCCCTGAGTATGTTGCAACACGTCGTGGCGTCGGTTATTATTTGAGTAATCCGAATGAAAAATAAACTCCCTTTCACAAGTACTATTCTATTTAAAGCGGTAATCTCACATTTACTGCTTTTTTCAGCTTTCTTTAGCTTGAATGCACATGGCTTCCTCACCCATCAAGCCTCTTTAACACGGCTTTGTATTTTCTATGTCTGCTCGCTCATTCTACTGGTCTGGTTTACCACACGAATTTCTATCGGTTTAAATCAAATTTCAGATCAAATTGATGATTTCACCGAGCAAAAATACACGGTGAGAAAGCAAATTCCGGGTCATACCGAAATCAACCAACTCTATGATAAAGTGGTCAACCTTGGTGAGAAAACGGAACACACTCAGGAAAGATTAGAATCCTCTAGCACGCGACTAAATGGTATCCTGACCTACATGACGGACGGGGTCATTGCGACGGACAGGCGCGGCAAAATCGTCCTCGCGAATCATTCTGCTTTAGAATATCTCAATGTCACAGAAAAAGACCTCCTCTCTCGAAAACTAATTGAAGCCTTGGATATTGCCGCAGACTACACCTTTCGAGAGTTACTGGAAGCTGAGCCTGAAATCATCCTCGACTCTGAAAATGCCATGGGCGAATTTACGACTTTACGGATTAAATTTGCCCTTTTCCGCCGAGAATCAGGGTTTATTTCAGGGGTCGTTGCTGTTTTACACGACGTCACAGAACAGGAAAAAAATGAACGAGAACGGCGCTTATTCGTTTCCAACGTCTCGCATGAATTGCGGACACCTCTAACCTCTGTCAAATCTTATCTGGAAGCACTCGATGAAGGTGCTATCAATGACCCTGACATTGCCCCCGGCTTTATTAAAGTCTCGCTGAAAGAAACGGATCGGATGATTCGAATGATTCGAGATTTAGTCACCTTGTCTCGCATGGATTCTGATACCATTGCCCTCGAAAAAGAAGTGATTAACTTCGTTGCTTTTCTTCATTTTCAACTCAACCGTTTCGATCAGATTGTCGGCAATAGCGATGAAAATGACAAGCAATTCAAGATTGTCCGGCAAATCCCGCTCCAACCGATTTGGATGGAAATTGATACCGATAAAATGGGGCAAGTCATTGATAATCTGATGAACAATGCCATTAAGTACAGCCCTGCTGGTGGTAATATTACCGTCAGCTTGGAGCAGACCAAGACGCAAGTTCTCTTGCGCATTGCAGACGAAGGGCTTGGTATTCCTAAAAAAGATTTGCCTAAAATCTTCGACCGTTTTTATCGTGTTGATAAGGCGCGCAGCCGTGAACAAGGCGGGACTGGACTGGGGCTTGCCATCGTTCGGGATATCGTCAAAATGCACAACGGTTTCGTCTGGGCTAAATCTGATGGCGAAACCGGGACGATTTTTACTGTCGTTCTGCCGTACGCACCGCTCGAAGCTGAGACTGATGATTGGGCTGGGCTGGTAGATTAGACTTAACATAAAAACTACCATTTTTAAAATTCATGGTAGTGTACTTTTAGCAAGGAAATGAAATTGACAGAAGAAAATGGATTTAACTACAGTATATTAGCCAGTGGTTCGACTGGTAATGTCACATATATCGAGACATCTGAGCGCAAAATTTTAGTCGATGCCGGACTTTCTGGTAAAAAAATCGAGGGTCTCATGAATGAAATCGGCCGTAGCTTGAGCGATGTCGATAGCCTGCTTGTAACCCATGAACATAAAGATCACGTTGCTGGACTAGGCGTCCTGGCCCGCAAATACAAAATGGATCTCTATGCCAACGAGCAAACGTGGCAAGCTATTGGGGAATCCTGTGGGAAGATTGATACAGCTCAAAAACACGTCTTTGAAATGGGTAAGATGCTGACCTTCGGCGATATGGATGTCGAAAGTTTTGGTGTCAGTCATGACGCCGCGGCGCCACAATTTTACAAATTTATGAAAGATGGCAAGAGCTTTGTCATGCTGACAGATACTGGCTATGTCAGCGATCGGATGCGGGGTACAATCGAAAATGCGGATGCTTACTTGATGGAATCAAATCACGATGTCGAAATCCTGCGGATGGGGAACTACCCTTGGCGGTTAAAACAACGGATTCTTTCCGACCACGGCCATTTGTCAAATGAAGATGGGGCGAGTACAGCACTCTCTGTCATCGGCAAGCAAACTAAAAAAATCCTGCTCGGTCACCGCAGTCAGGAAAACAATCTGAAAGAACTGGCGCATATGACCATGGAAAATACGCTGATGCAGCATGATATTGATGCCCAAAATGACGTGGTCGTTTTGGACACGAGCCATGTCGAAGCAAGCCCTTTGTATCATATTTGAGACAATAAAAAAACTCATCCAAGGATGGATAAGCCATTAGATAAAGACTGAAATTGCTGCTGCAACTGCTGCAAAAACAGTTAAAATCAGCATCAACCAGACAATGAGCATGACAACTTTTTGAAAAGTTGTTTTTTGTTGTTTTTTATAAGCCATATAGAGATTTTACCGCAAAATGCCATGTTTTTCAAGCACTTAGTTAAGGCTTAATTAAGTGATAAATGATATAATAAAGCTTATAGTAATCTCCGCTAAAAAGGATGTCCATCAGACCATTTTAGTGGTGGCTTTAAAACGAGACTGTATTTTAAAAATACTAGAAAAAGAGGAGATTTAATGGAAGGTAATAAAATCAACGGTAAGACAGTCACAGAAGCAGACTTACTATCGCTTGGTTATCGTAAATATTACTCTGACGACCTAGATGTTTTTTACAATAAGGACATTTGTGCTCACGTCGGAAATTGTGTCCGTGGCGATTCAAAGGTTTTTGAAGTCGGTCGCAGACCTTGGATTATCACGGGTAATGCCGAATCTGTTGAACAATGTATCACTGTCGTCAATTCTTGTCCGAGTGGCGCTTTAAAATGGTGCTACCATGGTCAAGATAATTTCATTGAGGGGGAAATGACTATGCCAAACTTTACATTTGAAGATCAAGAAGATCAAATTGCTTTGATTAACGCAGATACACAGCAACAAGCTGGCGAAATCACCTTTACGGAAGCAGAAGATACCCTTGTCATTGTCCATACAGGTGTCAATCCTGAATTTCGAGGCAATGGCTTAGCTGAACAACTCGTCGCTAAAATGGTCGAAAAAGCCCGCCGTGAAGACAAGAAAATCTTCCCAATCTGTCCCTTTGCCCAAAAAGAATTTAAAGAAAAACCTGAATACGCCGATGTTTTGCGTCAGGATCTTTGAACTAAAAAATGGTATCAGAAGTCTGATGCCATTTTTTTGTTAAGAAATTATGCAACTTTTTTGCCATGGACGAAATAATAAAGCACCAAAGAAAGGATCACAACAGCCACCATTAATTCAAATAAGACTTTGAAACCAAGGATTGGTGCAATAATGCCCAAAATAACAGGGCCAACACCAAAAGCCAAGTCAAACAAGATAAAGTAAGTCGATGTCGCAACCCCAAGCCGTTCAATAGGCACCATTTTAGCAATCGTTGACTGGATTGTTGATTGTAGATTACCAAAGCCAACACCAATCAGAATAGCTGAGATGACAAAGAGCCATACACCATTGACCTGAGAAAGGGTGATAAAGCCGAGAATTAAGGCAATAAACGAGGGATAGATAACGAAGTTTTCACCTTTCTTATCCGCCAGAACGCCTGTGAATAGTCGACTAACCAGCACTGAAAGGGCATAGATAACGAAGAAAAGGCTAGTGTACTCAGCCATGTGCTGCTCTTTCATGAAAAAGCTGAGATCGCTTTGGATGGCACTATAAGTAATTGCCGCAATCATCATCACAAAGGCAATTGGCAAAACTTTTGGCGCTACAAAACTATGAATGCTCATTTTTTGCTGATGCCCTTTGTTAGGCAGTTCAACAGCCTCCTCATGAATAAAGAAAATAGCCGCTAAAATCAAAATACCGATGATAATTTCCAGCAAGAAAAGTTTTTGAAACCCGACGGTATCGATTAAAACAAGGGCTAAAAATGGCCCCATGGCTGTCGCAATAACTGTCGATAGACTGAAATAGGAAATCCCTTCTGATTTTCGTTTAGCTGGGACAACTAAGACAATCGCAGTATTAGTAATCGTCCCAATCAAGCCGACTGCAACCCCTTGAATAAAGCGCATCACAGCCAAAAGCGTCAGGCTATGCACCAAAGGATAGGCAATCAAACTCACCAGCAAGATGCCGCCACCAAGCAATAAAATTTGCTTGGTATCTAATTTCGCCATAATCATGCCACTGGATAAGCGAGCAAATAACGACCCGATAACCGTGAGACCAACAAGCAATCCACCGACTGCCTGTGATAAGCCTAATTCTTCTACCGCATAAGGCCCAATAGCAACGGTTAGGCTGTAAAATGTCATCATGACCAATAAATTGATGATAAAAATCTCTAAAAATGACTGATTAAATATCTTTGTCACTTGATGTTCTGCTTCCATAATTTCCCCCTTTTGACATCTCACGATATATTTGAGGTGTCTTCCACTTTTAAATGATGATATTATGGCTTGTAAACGTTTTACAAACCACAATAAAAAGCAAAAACACCCAAATGGGCGCCTTTACTTTTAAATCAGATATTTTTTATCCAATTAGGCTGATTTTAATCTGCTTCAGGTTAAAGCTGTTCAATACTTGTTGCTTTAAAGGTTCCCAAAGCAAAATAATAAATTAATATAATTTCATTATACCATATTTTGCTTTGTATTTCTAGAACATTTCTATAATTATTCCTATATTTAAAAGTTTTTAAAAAATACATAAGTTATTCTATCTTCGTGAGTCAATCCCAAAATGCTATCAAAAAACACCTGCCATCACTGGCAAGCGTTGATTTTATCATATTTTAAAATTGAATTAAACTTTGTTTGCTCACAATCAAAGATTGCTTCGCAGAATAAGACTTAGGCTTTATTTGCAGAACCGAAAACGTCAATACGTTCTTCAACTGCTGCTTGAACGGCGTCAATACCTGGTTTAAGGAATTTACGTGGGTCAAACAATTTTTTAGCTTCGTAGTCAGCTTCGTTGGCATCGTAGTCACGTGCAAATTGACGAGTTGCTGCTGCAAAGGCTTGTTGTGATTCAGTGTTAACGTTGACTTTGGCAACACCCATTTTGATTGCTGCACGGATTTGGTCATCAGGGATACCAGAACCACCGTGAAGGACGATTGGGAAACCAGGAACAGCGTCAGTTAATTTTTGAAGGTGATCCAAATCAAGACCAGTCCAGTTAGCTGGGTAAGGACCATGAATGTTACCGATACCAGCTGCAAGGAAGTCAATACCTGTTTTAACCATTTCAACTGCATCTTCGATTGGTGCTAATTCACCAGAACCGATGATACCGTCTTCTTCACCACCGATAGTCCCAACTTCAGCTTCGACTGAGATACCTTTAGCGTGAGCAAGCGCAACGATTTCTTTCGTTTTTTCAAGGTTTTCAGCGATTGGCAGATGTGAACCGTCAAACATCAATGATGTGTAACCAACTTCGATAACTTCTTTAGCGTCTTCATAATGACCGTGGTCAAGGTGAATCGCAACTGGTACAGTGATGTTCATTGATTCCACAAGGTTTTCAATGATGTATTTAGCTGTTTTGTAGCCACCCATGTATTTACCAGCGCCCATAGACGTTTGGATAAGTACTGGAGCTTGTTTAGCTTGAGCTGCACGCAAGATAGCTTGTGTCCACTCCAAGTTGTTTGTATTGAATCCACCGATTGCGTAGCCATTTTCACGAGCTGCTGCAACGAATTTTTCTGCTGAAACGATTGCCATTTCTTAAGTTCCTCCAAAATTTATTTAACGAGTTAATTATACCACTTTGTGAAGGATTATTCTAGTTTTTAGTCGATTTATTTTATTTTCATCAACTTTTCTCGTTTATTTGCTGAAAATTACAGCTAAATTTACAGCCTATTTACCTAACAAAAAAACTTACGTCCTTCAAAATTTCCAAAGTCGTAAGTTTTTAACAATTATTTTTATTTCATTTCGATCAATAAATCTTGTGTGGCAATCGCTTCTGCTGCCTTGACATAGATTCTCTTCACTTCACCATCAAATGGTGCCTCAATCGTTGTTTCCATCTTCATCGCTTCTGTGACCATCAGCGGTTGCCCTTTGACAACTTTCTCATCAGGTTTGACAAGAACTGTCACGACTGAACCCGGCATGGTTGCACCGATATGATTTGGATTAGATGGCTCCGCTTTTTCCTTAACGACAGCTGTCGTTTTAATCGACGTATCTTTGACAACCATCTCACGACGTTGCCCATTGAGGTTAAAGAAGAGCGTTTTATTGCCTTCATTATCAGGTTCAGAGATGCTATCCAGACGGATTAACAAGGTCTTACCTTTTTCGATTTGAACCGAAATCTTTTCACCGACACGCATACCGTTAAAGAATGTCGGTGTGTCAAGTAAGGTCACACTGCCAAACTCATTTTGCATTTTTTGGTAATCAAGAAAGACCTGTGGATAAAGGATATAGCTCAACACCTCATGACGACCAGGCGCATAGCCCAATTTCTCAGTCAACTCAACCACGACATCGTCAAAATTAACCGGTGTCGCATGTAAACCTGGACGATCTGTGATAAAGGGCTTATCTTTGAGAATAATTTTTTGCAATTTCTCTGGGAAACCACCAACTGGCTGGCCTAAATCACCAGCAAAGAAACTAATCACTGATTCAGGGAAGCTCAGCGAAGCGCCTTTTTCGTAGATATCTGCTTCAGTCAGATCATTTTGTACCATAAAGAGCGCCATATCGCCGACAACTTTAGAAGATGGTGTCACCTTGATAATGTCACCAAACATCATGTTGACCGTGTGATACATGGCTTTGACTTCATCAAAGCGCAAGCCCAAGCCAACAGCTGTTGCCTGCGATTGGAGGTTGGTATATTGACCACCCGGCATTTCATGTAGATAAACTTCTGTCTGCGGGCTAGTCAGACCTTTTTCAAATGGTGCATAGAACTTGCGAACGTCTTCCCAGTAATGGTTGATTTGCGCTGCATTTTCAATATCTAACTCCGGTGCGCGTTTACCATTTTCCAAAGCATAGTAAAGGGATGACATACTTGGTTGACTCGTGCCTGATGACATGGCAGCCGTCGCCACATCCACGATATCCACACCTGCCGTTACCGCTGCTGAACAAGTGATGATGCCATTGCCAGACGTATCATGCGTATGCAAATGGAGCGGCATATCAACCGTTTCTTTCAACTCTGAAATCAAACGGTAAGCCGCTTGAGGTTTCAAAATACCCGCCATATCTTTAATGGCCAAAATATGCGCACCTGTTGCTTGGAGTTCTTTCGCCAAATCTTTATAATATTTGATATTATATTTTTGACGATTATCGTCCAAGATATCGCCTGTGTAACACATGGTTGCTTCAACAATCTTACCGGTATCACGGACAGCTTGGATCGATTTTTCCATCTGTGGCAGCCAGTTAAGCGAGTCAAAGACACGGAAAACATCTATGCCTTCTTCCGCCGCAACTTTGATAAATTCTTGGATAACATTATCTGGATAGTTTTGGTAGCCAACCGCATTTGACCCACGGAAAAGCATTTGGAACATGGTGTTGGGCATTAATTTACGGAGTTCCCGCAAACGATACCAAGGACTTTCATTGAGGAAACGATAGGCGACATCAAAGGTTGCCCCGCCCCACATCTCAGATGAGAAAAGGTTAGGCAAGCCTTGGTCGACTGCTGCTGCAACTTGTCGCATGTCTTGCAAGCGCACACGTGTTGCCAAAAGACTTTGATGGGCATCACGAAAAGTCGTATCGGTCAACAACACTTCCTTGCGAGATTTGACATAATCAACAACGGCGTCAGCACCCTTGGTCTCTAAGATATTCTTAGTCGTTAGCGTTTCGATTTTCTTGACTTTCGGATAGCGTGTTTCATCAAAATAAGGTTTAGCCGTTTGATTAACCCCTGGGAAGCCATTAACTGTGATATTGGCGATGTATTTCATCGTTTTATTACCACGGTCGCGCAAACGCGGGAAGCTAAAGAGCTCCGGTGTACTGTCGATAAAGGTCGTCTTGGCCTCTCCCGACACAAATTCCGAGTGATTGAGGACATTTCTTAGGAACGGAATATTGGTCTTAACGCCACGAATCCGGAATTCACGGAGACAACGATCCATTTTACGGATAGCTTCCTTAAAGTCAGTCGCATTGGTAATGACTTTAACGAGTAAGCTGTCAAAATAGGGCGTCACTTCATAACCAGAATAGGCATTGCCGACATCTAAACGGACACCAAAACCACCCGGCGAACGATAAGTGTCAATTTTACCTGTATCAGGTAAGAAATTATTTTCAGGGTCTTCTGTTGTAATCCGACATTGGATGGCAGAGCCTAATAAGGGCATTTTATCTTGTTCAGGTATTTTGACATCTTTGTGAAGATCAGCGCCCTCAGCGATTAAAATCTGAGCTTGGACGATGTCAATGCCTGTCACCACTTCTGTAATCGTATGTTCAACCTGAACACGTGGATTGACTTCGATAAAGTAAAATTCATTGTCTTTCACCAAAAACTCGACGGTACCGGCATTGACATAGCCAACGTGTTGGCAGAGTTTGACTGCGGCATCACAAATCCGTTGCCGCAAATCATCCGACATGCCAACGCTCGGTGCGACTTCGATGACTTTTTGATTCCGACGTTGCACAGAACAGTCACGCTCATATAAATGCACGACATTGCCATGCGCATCACCGAGGATTTGAACTTCAATATGTTTCGGATTGGTAATGTATTTTTCGACATAGATTTCATCAGAACCAAAGGCTGATTTGGCTTCTGATGCGGCACGCGCATAACCATCACGTGCCTCAGCTTCATTATGCGCCACACGCATACCGCGACCGCCACCACCAAGAGCAGCTTTAATCATGACTGGATAGCCAAAAGTACGACCAAAGGCAAGCGCGCCTTCCAAGTCCACCGGCCCTTCAGTTCCCGGAATAGAGCCAACACCAGCTGCGATAGAGGCTTCTTTGGCTTTGATTTTGTCGCCAAAAATATCCAGATGGTGCAAAGTTGGCCCAACAAAAATCAAACCAGCTGCTTCGACCTTACGAGCAAAGTCAATATTTTCTGACAACAAGCCATAACCTGGATGAATCGCTTCAGCACCAGACTCAAGCGCAATCCGGACAATATCATCACTATCAAGATAGGCATCAATCGGTTTCTTACCTGCGCCAACTTGGTAGGCTTCATCGGCTTTAAAGCGGTGAACAGAATACTCATCTTCTTTGGCATAAATCGCTACGGTTGAGATACCCAACTCGTTACACGCACGGAAGACACGGATAGCAATTTCGCCACGGTTAGCAACTAGTAGTTTTTTCATATATAAAGCCTTTCAATTTTTTACAGAAATTAAATTAACATACCTCAATATATCACATTCGCACGCTGATTAGCCATGCAAAGCAGTTGATGAGAGGTCAGAAAAATCATATTTAGCAGTCATTTCTGCCAGTTCTCGCCGTTTTTCATCTGCAGAAATGTTAAGGACAAAGCCTATCCCAACTGATAAGGTCAGAAGAGAATTTCCCCCTTGGCTCAGGAATGGGAATGTCACACCCGTGGACGGAATCAAACCTGAAATCCCACCGATATTGACCAGCACCTGTGCAAACAAAATCCCACCAACACCAATCGCCATCATGCTATTAAAAGGATCTTTAGCTCGAATGCCGACCATGAAAATGCGCATGATTAGAAAGAAGAGAATGCCTAAAATAATAATCCCGCCAATCAAGCCCAACTCCTCAATCACGATTGCAAAGATAAAGTCAGTATGGGCTTCTGGTAGATAGCCTTTTTTCTCGATGGAATTACCTAAGCCACGACCGAACCAGCCACCATTTGAAATGGCATAATACCCATTAATCAGTTGGTGACCTGAGTCGCCTGTATCTTGAAAGGGATTGGCGAAGGCAATAAAGCGTTTATTGACATAAGCAATCGACCCAAGGAAACTCGGAATGATATTCCCGCCGGTAATCTTCAGGAGCGCTAACATCACAAGCGTCAGGGAGCCGAAAATTTTCATAAAGCCTGTGCCCCAGCGGTAAGAGATACCACTGGCCGCTAGGACTGTTGCCGAACTAATAATAATTAGCAACGCATTCCCCATATCGGGCATGATGACGACTGCCCCAATCATCGCGACCATCCAAATCCGCCAACCACTGATGAAATTGACCCAAAATTGATTGCGATCAAAGAGCGCATTGAGATCGTAAGTTCGAATTTTTTCTTGTTTATTGGCGAAAGTGGCTGATAAAAACCAGACGGCAACTAATTTCAAATATTCAGCCGGCTGAATCGTCCCAATTCCCGGCACAGCAATCCAGCCGTGAGCACCATTGACAGGTGGAGCTAGAAATCTTGCAATAAACAGCAAGACCATCATGACCGGAATCAAGATGCCGAACCAGTTCCGACTTCTCAATTTATCGACCTTGATACGATAGATAATCACAATCATGATCAAAGAAAATACAAAGAAAATGGTCTGATTTCGAAAGAGTTGATAAGGCGGTAAGCCAAGTTCTATCTGATGGGGAACGGTCGCTGAGAAGACCATAATCAGACCTAGCACCGATAAAATCAGATAGGGAATAAGAATCGAGTAATTTATAAAATGTCTTTTTTTGAGTTCTTTCATTGTCATAACGTTGCGTTTGTCACACAACTTTTTTTCCTTTAATTGGTCACTTGTCTAGCTGCCATCACAGACAACGGCAAATAGTACTTTGTCATCTGTCCACGCCCATTTGAGAATCGGCGTGACGATTATTTATCGTAATTAAGTTACATTATATCATTTTTTGAAATAAAAAAAAGAAAGGTGTTGAAATTTTCTAACAACTTTCTCTCAATGTTCGGTTTACAATGTCTTTTAGTCAATTTTTCTAGCGACTGCCTCCCTATCGTTCAGGTTTCGATGTGCATAATGACTTTCCGATCTTTCGGACAATATTTTAAAACCTGTACTTTATCCGGATGCGTCGCCTTATTTTTAGATGAAATATAGTTTTGCTGCCCACATTTCGTACATTTAAGATTAATCTTAACGCGCAATATCTCTTACCCCGAGCAATTTTCTAAAATTAAAGAAAGACCAGATGAGATTAAATAAGACAAAACAGCTTGTGACGATAAACACGGCACGGTAGCTGATATAGCCTGCAATGGCACTTCCCAAAAGTGGGCCTGCGACTTGCCCGAAGTTGGTAAACATTTGGTTAAAACTGAAAATCCGAGAAATCCCTTCTGGTGGCGTAATTCTTGACAGTAAGGAATTGACAGATGGCATCAAGGCGCCAGAACCAAAGCCTAACATGAATCGGAAAAAGCCTAACTGAAACGGTGTCTTGACAAAAATCATGGGAATATAAATCAAGAAACTGTAAATCAGCCCTAAAATAATCAAGCGATGACTACCAATTTTATCCCCTATTTTCCCCAATGTACCAGATGATAACACGGCAGATAGTCCCGCAGCTGACACAATAAAACCTGAAATCGTCATCAGATTACCTGACGTCCCGCCATTTAACTCCCGAATATAAAGTGCTAAAATGGGGGCAATTGATTGCACGGTGAGCTGTAAGACAAAACTCGTGATAAATAGGCCAAATAAAATTTGGCGATTGGTCACACGTGCCAAGATTTCTTTGGTTGAGAGCAAATCTCTTTTTTCAACAGGTGTAAAGTCTTCTTTAACAAGGCATACGGTCAACAAAGTGACGAGTAATAAAATCCCGCCAGTAATCAGAAAAACATTTTCCATGCCAACACTCTGAGCCAGAAAGCCACCGATTGATGGGCCGATTAAAGCGCCAGCAATCATACCCGTTGAGAGCATCCCTAGCGCATAACCACTTTTTTCTCTAGGCACTTGACTGGCAATCAAGGCTGTCGAATTCGGAATATAACCTGAGAATAAGCCATTTAGTAGCCTCATAATCAAGAGCCACCAAACATTGGGAACAAAAGCCAGAGCCCCCATGGTAAAGGTCATCACAACAGAAGCCCGAATCATCATCAGCCGCCGACCGCGTTGGTCAGCAAGTCGCCCCCAGACAGGTGCAATGAGGCCACTCGCAAGCGCGCTAACTGAAATTGCCAGACCTGCAAATAATTCAACTTGATGTCCGCTAACCCCTAATTTTTCAACATAGAGCGCCATAAACGGCATCACTAGCGATACACTCGCTGCCGTAAAAAAAGTGCCAAACCAAGCCACAAACAAATTACGTTTCCAATTAATTTCGATAATAACCACTTCCTTCTATCTTTTATAGTTGACTTCGGTTAACTTTACCACATCAACTCAAACATATAAAATAACAAATTCATCAAGTCCAAAGCGCTGCAAAAAACGAACACCGTCAGTTGACAGCACCCGCTAAATCTCGCTTATTAAACTTGCTAATTGATTTTCCAGTACTTCTATTGTATCACAATTTTCGATAATTCGGGTCGCTAAACTGCGCTTCTCATCTATGGGCATCTGCGCTTTAATTCTTAAAAGTGCCTCTTTTTCTGACAAACCATTGCGTTTCATCAGGCGTTTGAGCTGAAATTCTTGGGGTGCGTAAACTAGCCAAGTTTCATCAAATCCTGTATAATCCCGCTCAAATAAGAGTGGAATATCCATAAAAACTAGCTGGGATGAACTGGTCTCGCACCGTCTCAAAAGTTCCGTCCGAATGATATTATCCTGCACAGCTGATAATTTCTCACGCGCAACTGGGTCTGAAAAAATCAAAGCACCAAACTTGGCGCGATCCAAAGCACCATTTTCCAGAAAATAAGCCTGGCCAAACGTATCACGAATGGCGATATATAAGGCACCGCCTACTTCCTGCAACTCTCTTACAACAGCATCCGCATCAATCACATCATAACCATGCGCCCGTAAATATGATGTCACAACAGACTTTCCAGTAGCAATGCCACCTGTTATCCCAATTACTTTTTTCATATCACTATTATATCATTTTTCTATTCCAATATTTTTAATTTTCAAACTAAAAGTGTTATAATAGAGTTAAAGAACAAATGGAGGAAAGCTATGAAAATCATCAATGTCACTAACAACTACCCTGATCTTGTCCGCCAGCAACTTAGAAATACCGATGCTTTGACGGTTGAAGTTTATTCTGCTGGCAATACGACTGCTATCTTTACGAGAGCTGCTAGTCACTACGAACTCATTGTGACGAATAAACACCGAGCGATTCGAGCTGATGAGCGCGAAGGTATTCAGAAGTTTTTCCTCAAAAAACGTTTGGATCAATCTATTATCAATCACGATCAGATTTCAATCATTGATGAACCGAGATTGCTTGAAATTTCCTATCCAATTATTACAAAATAAAAAACTGCATCCATGATGATGAGCAGTTTTTTATTTTATTCAAAATTTAGGACGGTCTGACTTTTTAGTGCGTAAACCCTTGCACGCGTTTGTTCTCATCTTTTCGTCGTAAAAATCGTGAGTCGTCCAATTTTGCAATGGCCCATTTGAAATCTTCCGCAAATTCTTCTGCTACATTCATACTCAAATCAGCACGGACGACATAGCGCTGGATAATCGTATCGGATAAATCAGCCGGAAGTGGATAGGCAGGAACTTGCCAGCCTTTCATTTGGAGCATATCTGCCAGTTCATACAGGGTCCATTCTTGTTTATCCTCATCTTTTAGCCTGTAACAAACTATCGGCAACTGCTCCCCCGCATTGTAAAGGGTAAAACGACCTGTTGATTCTACTGTTTCCGCTAAAAATCGGGCAACATCATGCGTCCGCTGATGAATGGCTTTGTAACCGTTGAAGCCAAAGCGCATGAAATTATAGAATTGACCGATGATTGGGCTGGCACTCCGAGAAAAATTAATCGCCATGGTCGGCATATCGCCCCCCAAGTAAGACACGCTGAAAATCAACTCCTCTGGCAGATACGTTTTATCGCGCCAAAGTACCCAACCGATGCCGGGATAAACAAGGCCATATTTATGCCCAGACGTATTGATTGACACGACATTATCAAGCTGAAAATCCCACTTGAGCTCGGGTGACATGAAGGGCGTGTACATCCCGCCAGATGCAGCATCGACATGAATCGGAATGCTGATTTTTGCCGTTTGATTGTAATCGGTGAGCACGGCATCAAGACCTGCGATGTCGTCGTAGCAACCGGTATAGGTGATACCCAGAATACCGACAACGCCTATCGTGTAGTCGTCAAAATAGCTGGTGATGTCAGAAATGTCAAGACTCATCTTATCAGCCGTCATCGGCACTTCGCGCAGCTCAACATCGAAATACACGGCGAACTTTTCCCAGCAGACTTGGTAGCCTGATGAAATGACGAGATTCGGTCGCTGACCTGAAATATCAACGCCCACAGCTTTAGCCCGTGCCCGCCAACGAAACTTCATCGCCATACCGCCCAGCATACAAGCTTCCGAACTGCCAACGGTTGAGGTCCCCATATAGGTTTCTTGTTCTGGTGCATGCCAAAGATCAGCAATCATGTTCACACAACGATTTTCAAGCTCTGCTGTTCGCGGATATTCACTCTTGTCAATGGCGTTTTTTTCCAGCGTTTCCCCCATGAGCAAGCTCGCCTCAGGCTCCATATAAGTCTGACAAAAAGTCGCTAAATTTTGCCGCGCCGCGCCCTCATCTAAGAGTTCATCCTTAATCAGTTGGTAAGCAATCCGCGGCTCAATCGGATCTGCGCCTAATTTGTACTTGGGAATATCGCGCTCTGACGCACTCGACCCAAAAATAGGCTGTAAGTAAGTGGCTTTCTTGGATTGGTCATTTTTTCCGTATAGCATATAATACCTCCATTTGATTCACATCTTAGTCTTATTCTAACATAAAAAGTCCGTTCAACTGGCTTATAACTCATTTACACTAACAAAAAAAACCGTCAGTAGACGGTTTATCAGTATTTAATGCAAGTGTTCTTAAACATCCATTGACAAAACTTCATGGAAGACACGGTGTGTCAATTCTTGTTTTTGTTCTTTTGTGAGGTATTTTGTGTTGACACAGTAACCTGAGATACGCACGATAACATCTTCGCCGTTAAGGATTTTATCTTTAACGTCTGCCAAGTCCATGACGTTCAAGTTGACGTGTTGTCCGCCATCTTCAAAGTAGCCATCCAAAACATCAACCAAGTTAGCGACTTGCTCATCACGCGTTTTACCAAGCGCTTTTGGTGACACTTGCGTTGTCAGAGAAATCCCATCATTGGCATTCTTGAATTCCAATTTTTCAAGGGTGCGGAGGTTTTGCAACCAACCACCTTTAGCTTTGTTAGATGGGTTAGCCCCTGGCGAGAAGAATTCAACTTCGCTGATGTTAGATGAACCATCTTCGTTGAGGAAAACACCGCGGTGAACTGGCGAGTTACCCGTTTGTTTAGAGTAGGCCACGTTAGAGGTGATCGTCAACAATGACACCGTTGCTTCCGCATCTTTGTGCAATTGGTGGCTAGCCAAACGGCTATGGTATTCCGCCATCAACCATTTTGCGATGTCATCCGCCCGGTCATCATCTTCACCATAGCGTGGGAAATCACCGATTGTTTCGTAATCGTAGATATAACCATTTTCATCGCGGATTGGTTTAACTGTCGCATATTTAATCGCTGACAAAGTATCAACGGTATTTGCAAAACCACAGATACCGAATCCCATGTTCGCACGTTGGTGGCTTGGCAAGAAGGCCATTTGAACGGCTTCATAGTTGTATTTATCCGTCATGTAGTGGATGATATTCAAAGCATCTACATAGGTATCTGTCAACCAGTCAAGCGATTTTTCAAAGTTAGCTTTAACCTCGTCAAAGCTCAAAACATCAGATTTGATTGGGTCGATGTCAAAGACTTTGTAGTCACGATGCACATCATCATACCCGCCATTGATACCCGTCAAGAGGGCTTTCAAGACGTTGACGCGTGCGCCAAAGTACTGAATATTGTGACGGCCTTCTTCATTTTCTGGGTCAAGTGGTGAGACACAACAAGAGATACATGACATTTCGCCATAACCGTCCTCAGCCATTGTCTTCACACCTTCGTATTGGATTGAAGAGTGTTTGTGGCTCATGCTCATACAGTAGCGTTTGAAAGCATAGGGTAATTCGCTCGCCCAAAGGACTGTCAAGTTTGGCTCTGGTGAGTTGCCGACATTGTCCAAGGTGTTCAAGAAACGGTAATCCATTTTTGTCACACGGTGTTTGCCGTCGTTACCGACACCAGCCATTGATGTTGTGATGAAAGTTGGGTCACCTGAGTAAAGGGCATCGTATTCTTTCGTCCGTGCAAATTTAACAGTCCGCAATTTCAAGACGAAATCATCAACAAACTCTTGGATTTCTGACTCAGTGAAAGTCCCACGCGCCAAGTCACGTTCCGCAAAGATGTCAAGCACGATTGGCACACGACCAAGTGAAGTAGCCGCACCATTGATCACACGACAAGCTGCCATGAAAGCGATATTCACCCATTGGATGGCTTCTTTAACGTTTTTGGCAGGTTTGCGAACGTCCACACCGTACAAATCACCAAGTTTCGCAACTTCGCCGAGTGCTTGGTATTGCATATTGATTTCTTCACGGAGACGGATTGTTTCTTCGTTGATTTCTTTAATCGCATTCCAGTCAGCGAATTTTTCTTTCATCAAGAAATCTGCACCATAAACTGCCAAACGGGCATAAACCCCGATAATACGACCACGTGAGTAAGCATCTGGCAAACCAGTTACTGTGTGGGCGTGACGCGCACGACGAATGTTAGAGGTATAAGCACGGAAGATACCATCATTTACCGTCGTGACGTGTTTGGTATAGATTTCATGCATGAGTGGATCTGGCGTGTAACCATGCTCTTTCAACGCCGTTTCGGCCATCCGAGCGCCACCTCTCGGCATGAATGACAGACGGAAAAGTTCTGAGTTTTGAAGCCCATAGATCAGTTCGTTTTCTTGGTCAATGTAACCAGCTGGGATATCAGCGATTGACGCTGCGCGATCCGTATCCATAGGGAACTGAGACGCTTCATAACGGTCTTTCGTTGACTCGATGATGTCTTTGATTTTCAAAGAACGTTCTGTCGGTCCTGCAAGGAAAGACTCGTCCCCATCATAATTTTTGTGGTTAGCTTTGACAAAACGAGAAACGCTGACTTTTTCTTTCCAGTCTGTTCCCTCAAATCCTGCCCAAGCTTCTTCAAAAACGTTTTCAGTCACTTCTGTTTTCATGTTTTATTATCTCCTATTTTTGACGAGAAAGGTAACATTCCCTTGTTACCTGTTTTATTTTACACCTTCATTCTATCATACAGAAAACGGTTACACAAGTTAAAAGTGGGATTTTATTGAGTTTCTTTTATGTAACAGATTGATAATTTTTCACATCTGTATCATTTAAAAGTTAAACCTGTATCAATACAAAAAGTTATTAAAACATTCGTTTCTTTAACATAACCCGAAAAACAAGCCATGAAATCGCTGTTGCAGCCACCATAATCAACCAAAACGCATAGGGGACATTTTGAAAAGGCAGCTTCACATTCATGCCATACAATCCCGCAATAATCGCTGGAATGGTCATGATAAAGGTCGCGCTTGTCATAATTTTCATCATAATATTCAAATTATTGGAAACAATATTCGAAAAGAGATCACTCAAATTTTCAAGCAGCTTCAACTGAATTTTAGTCGTTGTCAAAGCCTGATCCGCTTCAACATAAATATCAAAAATGCGATCTGAAAACCCATTTTCGCCCTGTTCTCGCAGATAAGTCATCAATTTTTGGTAGACTTCGATATTATCCTCAAGCGCCGCTTCAAAATAAATCAAACTTTTTTGCGACCGAATCATTTCCATGAGTTGCGCATTTTCCTGAGAGCGTGCCAACTCTTTCTCTATCACCTTCATTCGTTTCTTATACTGAGACAACTCATGGTTAAACGAGCGACCGAGGACACTCATCATCTGAAAAATCAACTCATGCTGGTAGCGAGTCGCATCATAATGCCGCTCAACAATTGGCGTTAAATCATACTCATGATTCAAGGATAAAATCACAGCCTTCTTCTTTGGGTTCACAATCAAAGAAAAAGGATAAACTTCCGTTGCATCAGCCTCCACACACGGATACTGCAACAAAAGCAAGAGATTGTGATGCCCATCTATCTCAAACCGCGCATTTTCATCATCATCCAAAATGCCTGCGATATAATCAAAAGGGAACTCATAAGTGGTCGCAAGATGCCCAATCTCCTCTTTTGTCGGTTGTATCACGAGTGTAAAATCAGCACCGTCAATTGATGTGATGAGTTTATTTTGTTCTAATTTATAATTTGTAATCATAAGAGATGTTTTAACTACTCCTCTGGTTTATTTTGGTAGGTCGACACCAATCTTGTTCCGGATAGAATTTCATGGAAAAATTGTTTGGTAAATAGGCTGATGATTAAACTCAAAATAAAAACGAGGATTAGAAAGCCATCAAACAAGGATAGAAAATAATACGTCCCTAACTCGGAGTCCACGACCCTGCCCGTTTGCCCCAGCACATAAAGCTCAGCTGCAAATAAACCATTGACCAAAACGTAGCCAAATACATTTCTCAGCAAGACTTGCATCATGCCGGCCTTTTGACCTGATTTATCCGTCAGCTTCAAATGGACCAGTCTTTGACCAAAGGTTGGCCACCCGATAAGCTCTGGCAGGACAATCCAGAAAAGGTAGAGCAGGATGAGCACAAGCTGATTGGGATGACTAACAAGCAGGTTATAGGCGATATTACAGACAACAATCACAGTGATATCCAGCAAAATAGCCACATTTTTACGACTAATAGAGACTTTATGACTTCTCTCTTCTAATGTTGCAACGATGGCTTCTTTTTTAGGTAACATTTTCCCAAGAGCACCTGAGAGCAACCAGCCCAACATGGCTCCACTTGTGTTTAAGAATAGATCATCTACGTCAAACAACCGATAGGGGCGCGGATAGAGTCCAAACAGGGCTGAACGCTGAATCAGCTCAAAAGAGAGGGTCAAACTAAAAGATAGCACCAGACTTGTTAGAAAGCTTTTTTTATACTGATAGCGCAGAAACATGCCAAACGGCAGCGTCAAAAGCAGATTAAAAAACGGCTGGATAAACTGCGGGCTTTTGGCTGCATGCAACCACGTACTAGGCTGTGTGAGCACAAAACCAGAATAAGTGATAAAATCCCGAACAAAATCAAATAAATGAAAATTTTCGACAGGCCCCGTCATCGCCCTAACTTGCTCGATTGTCGGCAGGGGTAAAATGGTCAAGGCATAGGCACAAAGGATGTAAAAGACGAAAGCGTAGTTGACGCCAACCAGCCAACCCGATATGGCACCATAACGATGATATTGCCTGATTAAGAAAGGAAGCAAGAGCAGGATTGCCAAAAAGGGAAACATCACGACAATCAAACGAATGGACGAGATGTAGGGTGCTAAGTTTGCCATAAGAATCTCCAGTAAAAATATAGTACCTCAATTATACCAAAAAAGAACCCCTAGAGGTTCTCTTCTATGTCAAGTCTCTGACATCAGATGAACTGATTAGAAACGAGATTTGTCTTTGATGTTGTAGAATGAGTCAAGGCCTTTGTAAACCGCAACTTCACCCAATTGATCTTCGATACGAAGCAATTGGTTGTATTTTGCAATACGGTCAGTACGTGACAATGAACCCGTTTTGATTTGACCAGCGTTAGTTGCAACAGCGATGTCTGAGATTGTAGAATCTTCAGTTTCACCTGAACGGTGAGAAACAACAGCAGTGAAACCAGCTTCTTTAGCCATTTCAATGGCTTCAAAAGTTTCAGTCAAAGTACCGATTTGGTTAACTTTGATCAGGATTGAGTTTGAAGCGCCTTCTGCGATACCACGTTTAAGGTAGTCAGTGTTAGTAACGAAGAAGTCGTCACCAACGAGTTGAATTTTATCACCAAGTGCTTTCGTGAATTCTTTCCAACCATCCCAGTCGTTTTCGTCAAGACCATCTTCGATAGAGATGATTGGGAATTTAGCTACGAGTTCTTCGTAGTAAGCAATCATATCTTTCTCAGTTTTAAGTTCCCACTCTTCTTCTGGTTTGTTAGCCAATTTACCGAATTCGTAAACGCCTTTTTCTTTGTTGTAGAACTCAGAAGATGCCGCATCCATCGCAAGCACGATGTCTTTACCTGGTACATAACCAGCTTTTTCGATCGCTTCGATGATCACTTCGAAACCTTCATCGTTTGATTTCAAGTTAGGCGCGAAACCACCTTCATCACCAACGGCAGTAGAGTAACCTTTAGCTTTAAGGATTGAAGCCAAAGCGTGGAATACTTCTGCACCGTAACGGAGCGCTTCTTTGAAAGTAGGCGCGCCAACAGGCATGATCATGAATTCTTGGAAGTCAATCGAGTTGTCAGCATGTGAGCCACCATTGATGATGTTCATCATAGGCGTTGGCAATACTTTCGTATTGAAACCACCAAGGTAGTGGTAAAGTGGCACTTCAAGGAAGTCAGCAGCAGCACGAGCAGCAGCGATAGACACACCAAGGATTGCGTTAGCGCCTAATTTACCTTTAGTAGGTGTGCCGTCCAAAGCAATCATCGCACGGTCGATAGCTTGTTGGTCACGAACATCGTAACCAATGATAGCTTCAGCGATAACGTTGTTTACGTTGTCAACAGCTTTTTGTACGCCTTTACCAAGGTAACGAGATTTGTCACCATCACGGAGCTCAACAGCTTCGTGTTCACCAGTAGAAGCACCTGAAGGTACCATGCCACGGCCGAATGCACCAGATTCAGTGTAAACTTCTACTTCGATTGTTGGGTTACCGCGTGAGTCAAGGACTTCGCGAGCGTAAACATCAGTAATAATTGACATTTTTGTCTCCTTTAATTTTAAACACACCTAGTGGAGCATTTTTTTCTTACCACCTTATATTACCACTATTTTACGGATATTTCAAGGAAAAATACCGCACCAAACCTTTTTTTACAGAAAATTTTCATTTCCATGGTTTACACAGTCAAACTTTGTATCGTTCGCTCAATTTGGTAACAAAAAAGCCGACACATTGTGTCAACTTTTTTGTTCAAGCATAAAACTTAGTTAGTTTCAATCAGACCGATATTCCCATCTTCTCGGCGGTAAACAATGCTAGTCGCACCTGTTTCACCATCTGTAAAGATGAAGAAATCATGGTCAATCAAATCCATTTGAAGCACAGCTTCTTCAGCATCCATTGGTTTCAAATCAATGTTTTTAGTCCGAACGATATCGATGTTAGCTTCTTCGATTTCTTCTTCTGGTGCTAATTCGACAAAGGTATCAAAGACTTTACCAGTTGCGACATGGTTACGTTTCTTTTGGACTTTTGTTTTGTATTTGCGAATTTGGCGTTCCAGTTTTTCTTGAACCAAATCAACTGAGCCATACAACTCTTGAGAGGTATCTTCCGCACGAAGTGTGATGTTTTTAGCTGGAATTGTCACTTCAACTTTTGACGTTTTTTCAGCATAAACTTTAAGATTAACGTGGGCAGTCAGCTCTTGATTTTCAGTAAAATACTTTTCAAGTTTGCTGATCTTTTCTTCAACGTAGCTGCGGATGCTGTCTGTAACTTCGATGTTTTCACCGCGAATGTTAAATTTAATCATAATAATCACCTCTTTATCTTTTATACTTTTATTATACCGTGAAAACGGTTTTTTCACAAATATTTTACAATATATTTTTTATAAATTAGCAACCTTAATCGTCAGCTCGCCTTTTGAAACGCCTACAGCCACACTGTTTCCGGCTTTAATCTCGCCTGATAATATTTTATCTGACAGCGGATTTTCTAGTTTTTTCTCTAAGGCTTTTCTAATTGGTCTAGCCCCATATTCTGGCTCAAAACCATTTTTAGCGATGAATTGATAAGCACTGGCTGATAGTTTCAAAGTAATATGCCGCGCTGCCATCCGTTTGATCAAAGGCTTAGCCATGATTTTCACGATATCTGATAATTCCTGCTCAGACAGTGGGTGGAAGACGATACTTTCGTCAATACGGTTGAGAAACTCTGGCCGATAGCGTTTTTTCAGCTCTTCCAAAATTCTCGACTTCATGGCGACGTAGTCGGTCGAGGCATTTGCCGCACCGAATCCGACGGTCTTATCATCACGTAGGGAGGTCGCCCCCAGATTGCTGGTCATGATGATAATCGTGTTCCGGAAGTCGACCTTACGCCCCTTACCATCTGTGATGAAACCATCATCGAGGATTTGCAGCAAGAGGTTAAAGACATCTGGGTGGGCTTTTTCAGCTTCGTCAAATAAGACGACGGCATAAGGCTTATTCCGAACCTGCTCAGTCAGCTGACCGCCCTCGTCGTAGCCGACATAGCCCGGAGGCGCCCCAACTAAAC
The DNA here is from genome assembly GCF_002260845.1 of Pseudolactococcus reticulitermitis. Taxonomy (GTDB): domain Bacteria; phylum Bacillota; class Bacilli; order Lactobacillales; family Streptococcaceae; genus Pseudolactococcus; species Pseudolactococcus reticulitermitis. Next base: position 603,897 of record NZ_BEDT01000001.1, read on the forward strand.
GACTGGTGTTAAATTTTTCCATGTATTCGCTCATGTCGATGCGAATCATGCTGTTTTCATCGCCAAAAACAGTCTCTGCTAAAGCTTTGGCAAGCTCTGTTTTTCCGACACCCGTTGGTCCTAGGAACATGAAAGAGCCCATCGGACGTCTGTCATCGGAGATGCCTGAACGGCTACGACGAATGGCACTAGCAACAGCAGTCACGGCTTCGCTTTGACCAATGACACGTTTATGGAGTTCTTTTTCGAGATGAATCAAGCGGGTCATCTCATTTTTAGTCATCTGCGTGACCGGCACGCCAGTCAAGTTAGAGACGACCCCAAAAACATCTGCCTCACGCACGCGCGCTGACTGTGTTTTAACCGTCAATTTTTCACGCTTGGTATCATTTTTTTGCAAGTCCTGATTTAAACTTTTAGCCAGTGCAAAGTCTTGATTGATAATTGCCTCTTGGAGCTGTTCATCGAGCTGTAAAGCCTGTTTATCAAGCTTACTTTGCTCCGACAGATTATTTTTAGCCGAAATTTTAACGGCTGCTGCGGCTTCATCAAGCAAGTCAATCGCTTTATCAGGCAGTCTGCGGCTTGGCATATAACGCACACTAAGCTGAACAGCTGCCTTGACAGCATCTGGGTCAAAAGTCACTTGGTGGAAGGCTTCAAATTTGCTTTGTAGCCCTTGGAGAATGGCAATTGATTCCTCTGCTGACGGTTCATCAACAGTTACTTTAGCAAAGCGACGTTCCAAAGCCGCATCTTTTTCGATGTATTTTTGGTACTCGTTAAAGGTCGTCGCACCAATCAACTGAAATTCGCCACGAGCCAGTGCAGGTTTCATAATATTTGAGGCATCCGTAACCGAATCCGTCCCGCCACCAGCACCAACGATGGTATGCAGTTCATCAACAAAAACAATCGTTTTCGCATCTTGACTGACCTCATCGACAATGGCAGTCATCCGATCCTCAAACTCCCCACGGAATTTAGTGCCGGCAACGACATTGGCAATATTCAGCGACATCAGACGCACCCCTTGCATATTGGCAGGAATATCGCCGTTTATCATGCGTTGCGCCAAGCCTTCGATAATGGCTGATTTACCAACACCGGGTTCGCCAACGAGAACGGGATTATTTTTCGTGCGACGGCTCAAAATATGAATCACGCGCTCAATTTCCTTGTCTCTGCCAATCATCGGATCAATCCGACCTTGTCTGGCGTCTTCTGTCACATCACGCGCTACTGAATCAAGGGTCGGCGTGATGCTTGTCGCCGCAACACCCGACGCCACATCCCGTTTGCCCATCGGCGTAACGGCTTTTTTCGCTATTTTTTTAACGTTCATATTACCAAGCTCAATCAAATCTTTGATGATTTCAGCAATCTTGATTTTATTGAGTTCTAAGAGTTTCTTGGCGACATTGTCGTCATCTGTCAACATCACATAGAGCAGGTGTTCAGACCCTGTTTCTGCCAGATGATTTTGTGCCGCAAGCGCAGCCGCTTCAAGCAAGAGCAGTTCGACCTTAGGCGAGAATTGGATTTTTTGAACAGCTTGTGTCTTTTCAGGCAACTGGTGCTGTTCGATTTCATCCAGCGCCATCTCAATCGTCACCTCATGATCCGTTAAAATGTTTTGGCCAAAGCTATCGCTGCTTGACAAAATTCCCGCCAAGATGTGTGACGTTTCTGCATAATCATAACCATTGCCCGCCGCAAAAATGCGAGCTGTTTTGAGAATATCTTCAAGTATGTGTGTGTAATGTTGTGTCATTTATCCTTAGTTTCCTTAGTTCTGTGGTCGGTTAGCTTGGCGCAATCACTTAGTCCAGCTTATCTAGTCGATGGATGATTGCGGTTAATAAAATGGCGCGTTGTAAGTCTGTCAAGACCGGTTGGCTCAGTGTCGCAAGCAGGAGATTGCCCTCACGCTCGGTCACAATTTTTTCGTTAAACATCAACTGCATGAGATCCTGTACCATGCTAACAGTCATTTTTTCAGGCATTTTGTTCAAAATGTCCATTAAGAAATCATGCGCATCTGAATACTGAATCCTGACAATCCGAATATAGCCGCCACCGCCACGCTTACTTTCAACTTCAAAGCCTTTTGGCAGCGTGAAGCGCGTTTTAATGACATAGTTAATCTGGCTCGGTACAACGCCAAAATGCTCCGCGATTTCTGAGCGTCGAATTTCAATTTCCGCTGCCTGAGCCAGTAACTCCTTGAGATACTTCTCAATCATATCTGATGTGTTTTTCACAATTTCCCCTTTCTGCGATTTCACTTTGTGGAATCTTGAAACTTGACCTACGCTCACGCTCCGTCCAAGCGGGGTCACTCGCGAACTTTGTCCGCTCAAAGGCTTTCTGCGATTTCACTTCGTAAAATCTTGAAACTTGACCTGCGCTGACGCTCCGTCCAAGCGGGGTCATTCGCGAACTTTGTCCGCTCAAAGGCTTTCTGCGATTTCACTTTGTGGAATCTTGAAACTTGACCTGCGCTGACACTCCGTCCAAGCGGGGTCGTTCGCGAACTTTGTCCGCTCAAAGGCTTTCATTCGCACCTATAATCACTGCTACCAAGTAATTTATACTCGGTTACACTTGTCTGATATTTTCTGACCTTGTTTGACCATTGTATCATTTTTCAAGCTGTTTTGCTACTTTCAAGCCCGATTAAAAGACTGTGCTTACCTGCTTGACTTGTCGCAGGCAAGACGCTCACATCCCGAATGCTTTAAGCGACACAAAAAGCCATCCGCTCATCCAGATGGCTTGATTGTGTTGCTATCTCCTGACGATTATTTAGAAGAGACTTTGATAATTTCCACTTCCATTTCACCGACTGGCAATGGAATGGTAACTTTATCACCGGTTTTACGACCGATAAGCGCTACCGCAATCGGTGATTCATTTGAAATCTTACCGTTGAAGGGATCAGCTTCGGCAGACCCAACAATTTTATAAGTTTCTTGCTCGTCTTCGCCAATTTCAACAAAAGTGACGGTTTTTCCAAGTGCGACTTCATTGCGTTTCACACCCGCATTGTCGACGATTTCAGCGTTACGAAGCATCGTCTCTACTGTCGCGATACGACCTTCAACGAAGGCTTGTTCATCTTTGGCTGCTTCGTACTCAGAGTTTTCTGATAAATCGCCATAAGAACGCGCAACTTTAATCCGTTCAACAACTTCTGCGCGTTTCACGAGTTTGAGATTGTCTAATTCTGCTTCTAATTCTTCAAAGCCCTCGCGGGTCATTTGATAGGTTTTGGTATCTGCCATAATAAGATGTTGAGTCACTGATTGTAGACGCATCTAACTTGGATTTTAATCGTCGTTAGACATAGCTACACCCAATGAAACTCATCTCCTTTCCCTCTTTTAAATATAATTTATTGTGCTTCTTTGTTAGCCAATTTGTCATTAACATATTTTTGGACATTGGCATCATGCTCAGCTTGCGTTTCTGAGAAGTAAACTTTGCCAGTTGTCACATCTGCTACGAAATACAAGTCATCGTTATCTGTTGGCTCGACTGCTGCTTTGATGGCAGACAGGCTTGGGTTGGTCACTGGACCAGGACCATAGCCCAAGTTCAGATACAAGTTAAACGGCGAGTCTAACGACGTATTCACTGCTGCATCTTCTGCCAAAGTCGTTTTTTGCCCCAATTTACCTTCGGCATACAGGATTGAAATATTTGAGCCTAAGGTCATCCCAACGTTCATCCGATTATAGAAAACTTGCGCCACATTGCGTCGATCCGCATCATTGTTGGCTTCTTTTTCAGTCAAGGCTGCGATAGACAGAATTTCATTGACCGTTTTCGGATTAGGACCCTCTTTAATCGTCGCATAGTAAGGTTTCAGATTTTGATTCATGGTTGCAATCATCTGCTCAACGACGGTGGTCATCGTTGATTTTTTCGTGTACTCATACGTCGCAGGGAACAAATAGCCCTCTAGCTGATATTTCACGCCTGAATCAGTTGCTGGTAATGACTCGAAAAGCTCCGGATAAGTCGTCTTCATTTTTTCGATAAAGGCTGGATCCGTCACCACTTTTAAGAATTCTTCCTTGGTAAACGGCGTTTTATCCTTGTCTGATTTCGTCAGCACATTGTCTGAAATCTTCTCAGCCATCTGGTCAATGGTAAAACCTTCTGGAATCGTTATTTTTCCTAAAATAGGTTCAACAGGTTTCTCTGTCCCACCTTCTTGTAAAGTTTTCGCAATCGTTGTTAATGACATACTTGGCGACAGATTATAATAACCCGATTTAAAGCCAGTCAAACTTTTCAATTTCGTATAATATTGGAAAGCCGTCGCATTTTTGATAATATGTTTTTTTTCAAGAATTTGACCGATTTCCTTGCTCGCAACACCTGCAGGAATTTCAACGGCCTTGGTTGATTTATCTGTCGTACTATACGGCTGAATCTCGCTCATCACATATTGATAGCCTAAGAAGCCCGTCGCGCCGCCAACAATAAATAAAACCAGGACAACGATTGCGATAATCTTGCCGGCTAATTTTTTAGATTTTTTCTTGGTTGAACGCGTATAATTTTCTTTCGATTGACGCGTCACTCTTTTGATATTTTTAATTTCTGCTGTATCCTCTATTGAAGTTTGGTCTGCTTCTGCATCAAACGCTTCAGATGACACAGGTGTGTCTTGAAACGCTAAATCTGATGGCGTTTGTTGCGCTTTTGCCAACCGACCAGTCGCCACACGTGATGTAAGGGGACGCGCAACTTTTTCGACATCGTCGGTATCCGTTGATGACAGCTTATCCGAAACACGATTAGAAACTTGTGATGGCGTTTCGGGCGTCACTGATGTTTTTTTAGGCGCAGAAAATCCTGTCTCTGACGCAACATCATCAAGAGATTGGTTAGCCTCTTCTAATTGGCGGAGAATTTTGTCCTTAAACGTCTCTCGCTCAAATTTTTTCGTATCTTTATCTACCAAATTAACAATCTTCTACTTTCATATGACATATTTATCCCGATTTACCTTTGGCATCTCAGGTTGCGTGTCATGAGTTATCGTATCATTTTAGATTATACACGAAAATCCTTGAAAATCAAGAATTTAATAAAAAATATGGATTGCTCCATCATTTTTTAATGACTAAATCATCATCTTCATCGTCGTCTTCTTCATCATCGTCTTCTTCCTCAATGCCATCAACCTCAGCATCATCGATATCGACTTCTTCAAGCTCAACGTCAAAGGCTTCAACTTCGTCTTTTTCGTCATCTGGATTTTCATCATCATATGTCACATTCGCGTCAGTGATGTCATCATCATCTTCAGGATCATCATCGCTATAGTCAATGTCGATACCATCTGCCGCAAAAGCGTTAACTTTTTTACGTTTTTTCTTAGGACGATCGCCCTCGTCATCCAACTCATCCAAGGCAACAACTTCTTCGTCAATCTCGTCAATGGCGTACCATGAGCGCAAAGCCCAGACATTATTGCCAAGTGGAATGAAACTGCCGTCTGTGTTTAATTCCGTATAAAAGCGTGACAGACGTTCGCGAATTTCACTGTCTGATTTGCCAAGATAGTCTTGGATGTCATTGACAAGGACATTAAAGTCCATTTCTTTGCCTTTTTCTTCCAGCATCGCGTGTGCGACTTCAATCATCGAAAGTTCTGACAAATCTTGATTTTCAAATGCTTTAATTTTCAATTGTTTATCTCCATCAAACTAGTTTACTACTACCATTTTACCACAAGATTCAGGATTTTAGTAATGCATGAGCACTTTATAAGCGTAATCGCCAATTTTGTCACGACCATTCAGATCATCTAGCTCAATCAAGAAGGCACAACCTGCGACAATCCCACCAAGTTGTTCAATCAATTCAATCGTTGCTTTAACTGTCCCACCTGTTGCCAACAAATCATCCACGATGAGGACACGTTGTCCTGGTTTGATGGCATCTGCGTGCATGGTCAGCGTATCAAAACCGTACTCTTTTTCATATTGCGCTTCAATCACTTGGCGGGGTAATTTACCGGGTTTTCTAACTGGCGCAAAGCCAATGCCCAACTCGAAAGCGACAGGACAGCCAACGATAAAGCCACGGGCTTCAGGACCGACAATCATATCGATTTGTTTGTCTTGCGCGTATTGCACAATTTCACGGATCGCATAGCTATACGCATTGCCATCAGCCATCAAAGGCGAAATGTCACGAAATTCGATCCCTTTTTCGGGGTAATCAGGAATGGTTGCAATATAATTTTTTAAATCCATGTTAGGTCTCTTTCAATTTACGATAAATGTCAGCGACAGGCGATAAAGCAAAGAAAGCTTGTTGCTTGACTAAGGCTTGTAGGGCTTGATAAATTTGGCTCTCTGAAATCTCACGTTTGGCAGCAGCTTGATTGACGGTCATTAGACCATCTTGAATTGTCACAAAGTCCAATTCTTCAAAAATCTGAACCATTTTAACCAGTAAAATGTCAGGAATTTTCAAAAACTCAGCCAAGTTTTTTAGTTTATAGCGCACATCAAATTCTGGATATTGATAAATCGTTTTATAAAACTTGGCAAATTGGTCCCGCGTGCCGCCACCTGTCAGATAGTAGGCTTGCTTAATTTGATTTTGGAAATAAATCGCTGTAAAGTCATGTTCAGCCAGGATTTTTTCTAGCCTTGCCAAGGCTTTCGCATCATTGGGCGTTTCCGCAATCACCAGAACCTCACTCATTATAGCATGATTTTCCGATTCATTTGTGAAAATAAAGGCATTTTCTGGAATTTGTGTCTGATTTTGCTGATTGCGCAGGTCAATCAGCTGACTGCCTTCAACTCGCGCGTCTGTAATCATCAGTTGAACAGCTGTATTGCCATTCCAGGTATTGACTGATAAAGTCACAGCAAGATCTGGTGTCGTCTGTTCAAAATCAAGTGTCTCCTGACCATGACCGAAATAAATCGCTTCTAATTGCGTTTTATCTTGCTGAATTTTTAATTTGAGATGGGCATTTTGTTGCCCCATGGCGCGACTTTGCACCACTTGATAGTCGCTCACCAAAAACTGAGGTTTAGGATTTTCCTGACCGAATGGCGCTAACTGAGCCAGTGATTTGATCGTCTCTAAAGTCATATCTGATAAAGCGATTTTGTCATCCAAAATCAACGTCTTTTTCTCAGACATATCGATTTTATTTTTCGTGATAAAATCTGCAATCACCGCTTTAATCTCAGGTAACTTAGCCAGCTCAAAAGTCATGCCAGCTGCTTGCGCGTGACCGCCAAAGGCAAGCAATAAATCACGATGATGGGTCAAAGCCTCAAAGATATTAAAGGCTGGAATCGAGCGGGCTGAGCCTTTTAAAATGCCATTTTCTTCTGACAGCATGACAATCGGCTTACCTGTTTTTTGCAGTAATTGCCCTGCGACAATCCCAAGCACACCGGGATTCCAACCCGTCTGATAAATAAACTGAACCGGACTATCGTCTAACTGACTTTCAGCCTCGGTCAGCATCTCAGCTACAATCGCTTTACGTGCAACATTTTTCTGGTCAATCATTTCAGCGATTTGGCGGGTTTCGTCTTCATCCCAACCTGTCAATAATTCGATAGCAGGGTTGGGATCATCAATGCGACCGAGGGCATTTAGTCTTGGCGCAATTTGAAAGCCGATTGTTTCCTCAGTGATGTCATTTGGGTCAATGCCTGCCACTTTGAGCAAAGCCTCCAGTCCGACACGTTCTGTATTTTTCAGAATTTCTAAACCAAATTTGACTAAAACTCGATTTTCATCAGTGAGTGACATCATATCGGCAATCGTGCCAATTGCAACTAAGTCGAGCATTTCTGAAGGGACGTATTCTAAGAGCGCACAGGCGACTTTAAAGGCAACACCACAGCCAGCCAATTCTTTAAAGGGATAATGACCGTCTGGATGCTCAGGATGAATAATCGCGTAGGCATCTGGTAGCGTTTCAGGGAGCGAATGGTGGTCGGTGATGATGACATCACAGCCACTCTCTTGGGCGTAAGCCACCGCTTCATGACCGGCAACACCATTGTCCACCGTAATAATCAGGCCGACGCCTTCATTTTCGATGAAATACTTATACACGTCCAGATTCGGGCCATAGCCGTCGGTGAAACGATTAGGTAAGTAAACCAGACTTTCCGCACCAATTTCATCCAGCGCTGTTTTCATGATACTGGCACTGGTCATGCCATCCGCATCATAATCGCCATAAATCAAGATAAGCTCTTGATTGGCGACTGCCTGACGAATGCGTTCCACCGCACGACTCATGCTATAAAACAAGAAAGGATCATGCAAATTTTCAAGTGACGGATTTAAAAAGGTGGTTAAGTCTGCTTCCGTTCGAATGTGACGTTTCCAGAGCAACCGAGCTGAAAGGTCATCTAATTTTTGTTTTTTGACTAATTTGACAAAATCATCTGACGGTTCATCCGTATTGAGTTGCCAATCATAGGTAGGTGTGATCATTTTAGATTGAAAAACCTCCGTGTTATTTTATCTGCTAGACTCGGGAAATTCATTGAAAAGATGCGCGCCAAGTTGAGCTGCCAAGGTAAATTTAATTCTTGCCTATTGGTCTCAAGATGGCTGACGATTTTTTTCGCAACAAAAGCTGCTGTGACTGCATGCCTACCAACTTTTGCCAAATAATCAGGGTTTGCAGCGTGAAATTTGGTTAAGACAGGACCAGTATTGACGACTAGCACCTTAATCTTGGCATCCGCGACTTCTTGCCGTAGTGCATTTGAAAAGCCACGGACAGCAAATTTCGTCGCCGCATAAGCGGTCGTTTTAGCTGTTGCCATGTAGCTTGCAATAGATGCGATATTAATAATTTGACCCGATTTCTCTGCCATCATATCCGGTAAAAAGGCACGTGTAACTTGCATCAAGGCCAAGACATTAACATCAAACATCTGACGAACAGCGGCATTATCATCAGCCAAAAACGGCTTGAAATAGCCATAGCCTGCATTGTTGATTAAGACATCAATGGCACCAAATTGCTTAGAGATATGTTGACAGGTCTCGGTGAGCGCAACTTCATCTGACAAATCAACCTGATAAAGATGCTCTGACAAGTCTTTTAGACTACTAACATCGCGCGATAATAAAATAAGTCGATAGCCCTGAACCTGTTTGGCGATTTCGCATGCAATATCTCCTGTCGCACCCGTTATCAGCAGATTTTTCATGGCTGAATCACTTCTTCATAGAAATCTTTGACAACATAACTATTCTCAAAAGTCTGTTTTGCCTCTTTAACGAGCTGTGTCACTAAGGGACCAACATAGCGGGCTGAAATATGGGTCAGCAACAAGCGTTTCACGTGCGCTTGTTTGGCAACTTCTGCAGCCTGTTGTGTCGTTGAATGGCCATGATTTCTAGCGATTTTGGCTTCACTGGCTTCGTAAGTCGCCTCATGAACGAGTAGATCACTGCCAATTGCTAGGCGAATCGCTTGGTCTGTCTGGCGTGTATCCCCTAGAATCGTCACCACACGCCCTCTTTTATCTGGGCCTATAAAATCTGCGGCTTTAATCAAGTTGCCGTCGATTTCAATATCTTGACCATTTTTGACCTTGCCAAAAAGTGGTCCAAAGGGAACGCCAGCAGCTTTGAGTGCTTGCGCGTCCAGCTCGCCTTTTTTATCTTTTTCAACCACGCGATAGCCCATGCAATAAATCGTGTGGTCTAGTGGCGACATGTGGACTTCAAAGGTTTCATCTGAAAAGATTTGACCCGCATGACTGGCATCCAACTCATGGAAATGAATCCGATAGCTGAGCTTACTGCCTGACAATCTAAGGGAGGTCATGACATAGTTTTTAATGCCAACTGGCCCATAAATGTCGAGATTTTGCGGTTGGTCGTCTGAGGAAGATGTCTGAAAGCTCCGACTAGACAAAAAACCAGGCAGACCAAAAATATGATCGCCGTGCAGATGCGTGATAAAAATTTTCGTAATTTTTCGTGGGCGAATGTTCGTCTCTAAAATTTGATGTTGGGTCGCTTCACCACAATCAAATAGCCAGATTTCATGACGCTCTGCAAGCAATTTCAGCGCGATTGACGTCACATTTCGCTGCTTGGCTGGCTGCCCAGCACCAGTGCCCAAAAATTGTATTTCCATGGTTTCCTTTCGCTCATCAAGCTTATGAACACCTAAAAAATCAACTAAATATTTTTTGAGGTGGTCTTATAAAAGAAAAAAATCCGTCCTGAGGGAATCGAACCCCCATCTCAAGAACCGGAATCTTACGTGATATCCATTACACTAAGGACGGAATTTTTGTTTGACAACTACTATAGTTTAACAAATTTTCTGCTAAAAGGCAAAAAAACTTCTCCTAAATGGAAAAGTTTTTTGATTTATTTTGAGATGACCAAACACCCTTGATGCTAAAATCATTCAATAGATAATCCTATTTCCGGAATACCTGATTCATTTAAGTGTTTCGGTACGCGAAGGTGCCAAAAGACGCCGAATTGGTCAATAACTTCGCAAACCCAATCCTGTTCTTCAACTGATACTTCCTTGCAAAGACTGGCGTCTTTTTTTAGCATTTCAAATGTGCGACGTAAATCAGCTTCATGCGAAAAGAAAACATAAAACAACATCGCAGGGCAAACATCAATCGTAAATTTATCGATAAAGCGACGATCCGGTAAATATTTTCGCTCAGAGATACTTAAATAAAGCTCACCATTTTGCAAAAGGTCTTGGTGGATAATTAATCCGGCATCATCCAACCAAGGTTCAGATAACTCAAGATTAAAAGCCTCTTTGTAGAACTTGACCGCCTCCTGCCCATTTTCCACATAGACATGGTTCCTAATTTTACTGATGTAATGTGTCATAGCAAACTTCCTTTCTTTCATTTTGAGAAACATATTTTTATTTTCTATTCGGTTTTCTTTTGATTGCCAATAATTTGATAAAATCAGCAAACATTGCTGTATCAGTCGGCTCAAACATGAGCCATTTGCCGTCATGATAGGTCTTGGTCTGATCGTAAATAGCTTGCACGACTTCCGAGTAACTCTCCCTATCTGCCTCAAATTTCTCCCGTTCATATTTTCCTAGAATCACCATAAAGCCAAAGTGATTTTCTCTTGCATACAAGGTACACAAGGTTTTTCCACCACGACGGTATTTATATTCGTATGTCCATGCTTTACCACCCTGATGCCAGATTTGCTCCATCTCATATCTGGCATCAATCATCTCGTTCAACTGCATCCAGATATCGTATAAAGGTTTTCCAAGTAAAGTGAGCATATCGTTCCGACTTGCTTTCTTTTCAAGCATCGCACTCTCCTCCTGATTATATTCTTCACATCTCTTCTTCATCATTTTACCATATTTCAAATAAAAAAACAGCCTACTATTTTAGTAGGCTGTCGTCTAAGCTTTCAGGTTCAGCCCTTAGCTTTCAAGGCTGTCAAAATTTGTGTTCGAATATCTTCGATTCCGTCTGGTTGGCTTGGCAAGAAAACTGACGAATTGCCATTATTGGCAAATTGGTTCAGCGTATCTAGATATTGGTTGGTCAATAGAATCGACATGATTTGATCTTCAGAAATATCCACACCGGTATCTTTCATTTCCTTGATTGACAGGGCTAAGCCATCAACAATTGCTTTACGTTGCTCGGCAATCCCGACCCCGTGCAGGCGATCTTTTTCAGCATCGGCCTCAGCTGCTGTGACGATTTTAATCTTGTCTGCATTGGCAAGCTCTTGCGCTGCAACACGTTTCCGCTGTGCCGCATTGATTTCATTCATGGATTGTTTGACTTCGGCGTCTGGCTCAACTTTTGTAATCAAGGTTTTCACAATGATATAACCGTAAGTTGACATTTCTTCAGCCACTTGGCGTTGGACTTCGAGGGCAATCTCATCTTTTTTCTCGAACAGTTCATCCAAGGTCAATTTGGGCACACTTGAGCGCAAAGCATCTTCAATGTAAGACTTAATTTGCTCACCCGGATTCATCAGCTTGTAATAAGCGTCTGTCACGTTCTGCTCATTCACCCGATACTGCGTCGCCACCGTCATTTGAACGAAAACGTTGTCTTGCGTTTTCGTTTCGACGTTCATGTCGTTTTGGAGCAAACGGAGTTGCACGCGCGCGGCAATCCGATCAATGCCGAAAGGTAATTTAAAGTGGAAACCAGAATTTGCAATCGTCGTAAACTTACCAAAACGCTCAATAATGACAACGCTTTGTTGTTTGACGACATAAAACAAACTCGAGAGACTCGCCAAAATCACAATGATAATGATGAGTAGAAAAATAAGAAATACTGCTGTCATTTTACGCCTACTTTCTGGATATACAGTGAAAATGTTCTATGACTGAATTGTACCATTTTTTTATTACAAATGCTATGATTTACCAGTTTATCGTACTGCGCCAAGCCGTCTGTGATATTTAGGGCAGTTATTTTAAGATATTCGGCATTTTCAGACTTGGTCGTGAGCGCATCTAAGGCAACGGATTCGCCAAAGTCACCGAAGTCATGGACAGCCATGGTGATGCGACCATTATCCAACGTCACGACATACTGCGGAAAGAGTTGCGCGATTTCAAACAAGAGGTCATCTGTGATGGGGGTATCAGCAAATTCAGGAAAAACAATCGCTTGCCCAGCAGTATTTTCATAGGCGAAACCAAAAGATTGCCCCGATAAATTTAAGCGAATAAAGCGAAAAGTCGGGGCATGGCTCGCGCCCTCTAAGTCAAAGGTCGGCTGAGCTGAAAAACTCTTAAAGGTCGTTGACAGTTCTAAAAAATAGTCTGTCGCCACTTCTGGTCCTTGTTTTTGGTACAACTCAGCAAAATAAGCATTGACCACACTTGGCGGCGGACAGATATAAGCTAATTTTTCCGCCGCCGTTTCTAAAGTTGCCAAACGATTGGTCAATAAAATGCGATCCATAGCCATAAAACCGCCAGCTTGAATGGCTAACTCAATATAATCCATCTTCTTCTAACCTCCATTTCTCCCGCTCAGAAATAGTTCCTGACACGTGATAAGTTTCCGTCTCATCTTCCGCGACCACGGTCTCAATCAACGCCATTTTTCTAAGCATGGGCAGGCGATAAGCTGCTGCATAGGGCAAATCTAGCCCAAAAGGCACAAACAATTCCCTAACCTTAGCAATCATCGCTTGCCGCAATTGCTGAACGCCCGCCTCAGATTTAATCGAAATCTGCACACTTGGCAAAATAGTGGGGGCAAAATTGTCAGCCAAATCCAGTTTATTATAAACTGTCAAAATCGGAAGCTCCGACATGCCCAAATCTTTCATGATACTTGCCACAACATCTTCATGAATTTTATGATTGGGATCCGACGCATCAATCACGTGTAGCAGTAAATCAACATTTTTCGACTCCTCAAGCGTCGACTTAAAAGCCTGCACCAGCTCCGTCGGTAAATCCTGAATAAACCCGACCGTATCGGTCAATGTGACTGTGAATTCATCTTGTAGTGAAAAATCTTTAGTCGTTGCATCCAAAGTCGCAAATAATTCATCTTGTTCATACTGGATTTTTTGCGTCAAGGCATTAAAGACTGAGGACTTTCCTGCATTGGTATAGCCGATTAAGCCCAGCTTAAAGACGCTTGACTGATTGCGTTTTTGGCGACTGTTTTCCTGAACCTTCTCAGCCTTTTTCAGCTGTGCTTCGATGATTTCAAGCCGATGGCGAATATGCCTGCGGTCAGTTTCCAATCGACTTTCACCTGCACCACGCGAGCCAATCCCACCCGCTTGACGACTGAGTGCAAGTCCCTTACTCCCCGACAAACGTGGCAGTAAATATTTCAACTGCGCCAATTCGACCTGCAACATGCCGACATGGCTTCTCGCTCGCAGCGCAAAAATATCTAAAATCAATTGCATCCGGTCGATGACTTTCACACCTAGAAAGCCTTCCAGATTGATATTTTGTCGCGGTGTCAATTTTTCGTTAAAAATGACCGTATCCGCTTCGTCAGCCTCTAGATTGTCTTTGATTTCTTGGAGTTTCCCAATCCCGACCAAGTATTTGCCGTCCAGTCGCTCTTTCTTTTGCGTGAAAACGGTCGTCACAAGCGCACCAGCTGTCTCAGCGAGACTGGCCAATTCCGTCATCGACGCCTCAAAAGTCTGGTTGTTGTCAAAGGTTTCAACACCGACTAACACCACTTTTTCCTGCATTTTTTCAGTTTTTATCATCTAAAAACCCTTCTATTTTTTGGTCAACCTGTTCCTGAAAATCTGGCGCCAAAATATCTTGAAAGTCAACAGCCATCCGATTTTTAAACCAGGTGATTTGTCGCTTGCTGTAACGTCTCGAATTTTGCTTGACTGCTTCAACCGCTGCTTCTAAGGTCATCTGCCCATCAAAATAAGGGAAGAACTCCTTATAGCCAATGGCACGTGACACCTGTGCGGTGCTAAATTGGTCATAGAGCATCTTAGCCTCATCTAGCAAGCCTACTGCCATCATCAAATCAACCCGCTGGTTAATCCGCTCATATAAGACAGGACGCGCTGTATTCAAGCCAATAATCAAAAACGCCTTATCTGACTTGTGATTTTCCAAATCTTCACCAAATTTTGCGATTTCCAAGGCTCTAATGGCACGACGGTGGTTGAGTTCTGGAATTTCAAGCTCAAGATCGGCAACCTTGTCAAATAATTGCGCATCACTTAGCGTCTCCAATTCCTGACGCAAGGCTCGCATCTCCTCATGATGACCAGCACCACCTAAATGATACCCCTCTATCAAACTTTGCAGATAAAGCCCTGTGCCGCCCACGATAATCGGTAATTTACCTCGCGATAAAATATCAGCGATAGCGGTATTAGCTTCGCTGACAAAATCATGCGCGCTGAATGTTTCCGTCAAATCACGTACATCAATCAAATGGTGGGGCACAGCAGCCTGTTCACTTTCTGTCGCCTTAGCTGTCCCGATATGAACGTCTCGATAGACTTGCTGACTATCGCCATTGATAATTTCACCGTCATATTTTCGGGCAATGTCGATTGACAAAGCCGTTTTACCGACCGCTGTTGGCCCCGCAATCACAATAATTTTATTTTCTGTCAAATTTTTCACTTTTTTCACTTTTTTTGTTATGATTAAATTATAGCATATTACCGAGGAGGATTTTAATATGAATAAATTTGGTAAAGGCATCATCACTGGGGTTATCGGCACAATTGCTGCAACTGCTGCTGGCATGTTTACAATCAAGAAAACAATCATTGACCCTGAACTCAAAAAAGAAGCATTCATCAATGAAAACCGCCGCAAAGCTGCACGTAAACGCGTGTCACACTAATCATATCAATCTATCAAAAAGAGCTATCAAAAATTTGACAGCTCTTTTTTTGACTATTTTTATTCAGCAATCTCAGGTTCTTGCCTTGTGGCTTCTGAAACTAATTGATCTGCTTTGGCAGAGATTTCATCTGCCTTTTTAACCAAATCTTCTTGTTCTAGTTCCAGTTCAAAGTCATCTTCTGCTGCTTCGGCTTGTTCTGGCACTGTACTTTTAATATCGTTGACTTTATCAGCGATTTTTTCTTTTGTCAATGCCAAGAAATCTAGAACTTTTTCTTTTGACAATTCGCCTGAATCAATTTTAGCTTTGATATCCTCTTTTTTAGCAACTAGGAAATCTTTTGCTTTTTCAGCTGAGATGTCCCCATTGTCAAATTTTTCTCTGATATCATTGTATTTCTCAGTTGAAAACTCAACCAATTGTCCAGATTTTTCATCATAAAAATTAACTGCTGTCTCTTTGAGGTCATCCAATTTGGCTTTAGGATCTTCTTTATAATCTTGGTAAAAATCTTTGACGTCTTGACGTAATTTCTTACCTTCTTTTGGTGCTGCCGCCAAAGCCGCTGCAGCTCCTGCCAACGCTCCTAAAATTGCACCTACTAAAAAACCAGTTTTTTTAGCCATTATTTTTCTCCTTTAGATGATGATTTATTTAAACTCTAAACATATCCTATTAAACTTTGGGTTAGTCTAGTATTAGGCCTTACTTTTTTTGCGACTAAAGAATTTACCAGCACCACGTCCTAAGGTAACGACAGCAGTCGCTTTCCCAGCATTTGACGCTTTACCTTTAAAGCGTTTCGCCAAAGCATTACCAGATTGATTGACCTTAGAAATACTTTCAGATAAGTCAGCAACAGCTGTGAAAAGCGGGTCAATCGTGACGATTTTACTGTTCACATCGTCAAGCAACGTATTCGTCTTCGCCATCAAGGTGTCTGCTTGCTTGAGCAAAATATCCGTATCCTGTGTGACGATGGCGATTGTCCGGTTGACTTCATCAACTGTTTTCATAGTCTTGGTAATTAAAACAACCAAGAAGAGCACCAAGACTGCAACAGCAACTGCGATAATAATCAATGCCATATCTCCCATACCTACCTCTTTCTAAATGCGTTACTTTCTACTTTCCTTGACATAAGAGCAACTCTATCTCGCTCACCTGCTACCATTGCCAAGGCTTAAAATACCTATAGTTGCATTATAGCAAATTACGGCTTATTAAGGAAATATTTGCTCACTTTGTGATGAATTAAAAAGAGGATAATGCCAAGGACGATGAGGACGAGCGATAATGCCTGCGAGACGCGGATGGGACCTAGCATGAGGCTATCCGTCCGCATCCCTTCAATCACGAAGCGCCCTAAGCCGTACCAAACCAGATAGAAAGCAAGGACATCGCCCGATTTTAAAGCTTTGAGACGATGGCGGAGGGACATGACGAGGGCAAAGCCGACGAGATTCCAAGAGGATTCATAGAGAAATGTTGGCGTGCGGTAGCTATTGTCAATATACATCTGATTTTTGATGACACTCGGCAGATAATCCAAAGATTTGACCGCCTTACCAAACGCTTCTTGGTTAAAGAAATTGCCCCAGCGCCCCATGGCTTGTGCCACTAGGACTCCCGGCACAGCAATATCTAGAAAATCAAGAGGCGCAATCAGCTTATAATAAGAAAAGATAAAGAGGGTCACTGCACCCGCAATCAGACCACCATAAATGGCAAGACCGCCATGCCAAACGGCGAAAATTTCAGCTGGATTTTGACGATAAGCGCCAAAATCAAACAAGATATAATAGAGACGCGCCCCAATAATCGCAATCGGAAAAGCAATCAAAATGAAATCTAACATATCATCTGGCTTGATTTTTTTGCGCGGCGCTTCTTTCATCGCCAGCCAAACAGCCAGCACAACGCCCGCAACAATACATAAGGCATACCAACGAATTTCCAATGGTCCAAGTTTTAGTGCGATTGGATTAATCGCTAAAAATAATGCGCTCATCTTATGAATTCTTCGCAATCAAATTAGAGAGACGTTCTTCGAACATCTTGGTGGCATCAAAGCCCATCTGTTTTGCTCGGAAATTCATCACCGCTGCTTCGATGATAACTGACACATTTCGCCCAGTCGTCACTGGAATTTTGACCTGCGGTACAGAAACACCTGAAAACTCCGTCGTCGTTTCCCCATTGCCAAGCCGATCGTAGGTGTTGCCTTTTTCATATTTTTCCAAATAAACCGTCAAATCAATTTTCGAGCTGTCCATGACTGCACCAGCACCAAACAGGCTCATGACATCAATAATCCCAACGCCACGCAGTTCAATCAAATGACGGAGAATTTCAGCAGGTTCTCCCATAACCGTAAATTCATCTTTTTGGTAAACATCAACGCGGTCATCTGCCACTAAACGATGCCCCCGCTTAATCAATTCCAAACCTGTTTCAGATTTCCCGATACCAGATGACCCTTGAATGAGGACACCCACACCGAAAATATCCATGAGGACGCCATGAACCGTTGTCCGTGTTGAGAGTTTTTCATCTAAAAAGGCTGTAATGGCACCATTAAGACGGCTAGTGGGTTCTGTTGATTGCAAGAGAACCGTGTCGCGTTTTTTAGCGACACTCACCATTTCATCTGGAATAGGTAATCCCCTTGCTACAATAATCGCAGGCGTTGCATCTGTGACGATATTTTTAAGTAAATCATAGCGATTGTCACCGATGACATTTTGAACATAAGACCACTCTTTCATCCCAAAAAGTTGAATGCGTTCTGGCGTATAGTACTCCAAGTAACCTGTCATTTCTAACCCCGGACGGGTCACATCAGAGGTCGTAATTTCTTTTTTTAATGCCGTCTCCGATGTATAGACCACATCAAATTTAATTTTTTCAAGTAATTCAGCAACTGTGATGACCATCATCTCTCCTTTTAGCTAACTTCAGTATCCTGTCTTTCGTAAATCGTCTCTCATCCTTTTATGGATCAGATAATATCAACATGACTTATTTTTATTATATCAAAAATTATAAAAAACGTTTCATCTGACCGCAGATGAAACGTTATTTCTGATGATATGTTCGCCTTTAGAATTTTGACCAATCATCGTCATCATCATCAAAAGGTGTCACATCTTTCATTTTTTTAGATTGTGTTGGTTTGTCGCCTGGCCATTGTGAAAATCCTGAAAAATCCTGTTTATTTTGCCAGTCATTTCGAGTTGGTTGTGGCATGACAACTGCTGCAATGATATAGATGACCAAGAGAGAGCCGAAACTTGTCAAGGCTAGGACAGCGTAGACAATCCGAATAATGGTAATCACATCATCACTCCAACCAAAATACTCACCAATACCACCGATCACACCGGAGATTTTTTTATTGGTTCTTGATTTTGTTAGTTGTTTACTCATGGCTCTGGTTCACCTCGCTTTCATCGTCTGTTTTTTGTTCTGAAATCGTCTCAAACTTTGAGTTGTCTACTTCTGGGACAACTGTTGGTTCTGCTTTTTCGACCGTTTCAGGTTGCTCAGTTTGATTTGTTTGTTCAGTTTGTTCAAAGGCTTGTTCTACTGTTTCCGTTGCCTCAGCTTGAACTGGTGCTGTCGTTTCTTGACTTGCTACTTCGCCGTCTTTCAACCAAATACTACCTGTATTCGTCGCAATATCCAACGTCAAACTATTCGTCGCCGTTCTAATCAGTGCTGCACCATTTTTCGTGATTTCTAGTGGATTATCAAGGGCAATCCGTGTTCTATATTTGCCAAATGTTGTTTTGAGATAGCCAACGACACCAATATTTTGAGGGACTGAAATTTTGACATCGCCATTAACATTTTTCACTTTAAGATTTTCGGCATTAATCCCAGTAGCTGTCACGACAATTTCACCATTAACATTGGAAACGTCCGCTGTTTCAAAGTCTGCTACAACTCTAACCTCACCGTTGACTGCTTTCACAGCAACCGTTTTAAATGTACCGTCTTTAACAATCAAATCACCATTCACTTTTTTAACGTTCAAGTCTTCAGCAATCAGATTTTCGATGTTTACGATACCATTGACCACATCAAATTTAGCATCTTGAATCTGGCTAGCCGCAAGCATAATCGTCATTTCAATGACAATGCGTTTACTTTTCACATTCACAACTAGCTCACCCTGATCAAGTTCGAGGACAACATTGTCACGGATAAACTCGTCCAGTGTTTCTTCTACCACACCACCATAAACTTTATAAGTCGTTTCGACAATCGTTTTGTCAATGTCTTTCGTGACAACTGTTACATCGCCAGAAGTTGCTGTGACTGAGATGCCTTTAATGACACCGTCAAAGGTTTGAGTCTCTTTTTTTGTCCCATATTTCAGGCTTGGGAAACCATTACTGAAGTCAACATTATTGTCGACTGATTTTTTAGCCGATTGGAAAAGACTTTTGATGACTGATCCAGCTTGGTTGACAAACTGTTTCACCGCTTCTGATGAATCTGTTTGATATCCCTCTTTATCTGTTTGTTGCGTCGTCTCATCGCTAGCTCCTGTCTCTTGATTTAGACCAGCTTTTTCAAGCAATTCAATGGCTTCGCTTTCGGTAATGATGCCCTTACGCATCAAATCCATAATTCTTTCTTTTTGATTATTCATGTCGTCACACTTTCTTGTAAGTTGTTCAGTTGTCGCAATTTCACCCATTGCGATATTTCAATATTTAAATTAGGTTAGTAGATACACTTATCTACACCTTCATTATCCCACTTTCAAATCAAAAAGAAATCAGGCGAAAGTCTGATTTCTTTTGATTAAAGCATTATTTTTCTTCAAAACCGGCAGTTGCTACTTCAGGAAATTCTAAGGCAACAATGCTGGCACAGTGTTCACACAGTTCAACTAAATGTGCATTGCTATTTGTACCAACTGATTCGTCAATTCGACGACAACGTTGACAAACACCACCGACCGCATGATTAACAATAATCGCCATATCTCCCACTTTCACAGCAGCTTCTGGCGCGGCTTGATCAGAGACGATTAATTCTGAAACGATGAGGAGCGTTGCCACATCTTCAGTTTCAGCGACGCTGGCTAAGAGCACTTTGGTCGCTTCATCTGGGTAAACCATCACACTGGCTTCTAAAGATTTACCGATGACTTTCTCATCACGCGCCATTTCCAAAGCCTTATGCACGCCCGTACGGAATTCCAGGAATGCTGACCAGAAATCGAGTAGCTCAGTTTCATCTGATATAAGGTCAGCAGATGGCATCTCAGTCAAGTAAGCGTAGGCTTCCGCTTCTTGTTCAAGGTAAGTCCAAATTTCTTCAGCTGTATGTGGGACGATTGGCACCAATAATTTTGTCAATTTGACTAAAATCTCATACATCACCGTTTGCATCCGTCGGCGATCCGTTGATTTTTCTGTTTCGATATAGACAATGTCTTTAGCAAAATCAAGGTAGAAAGCTGACAAATCATTGGTCAAGAAGTTAAAGATTGTCCGATAAACTTCCATGAAGTTGTAACGATCATAGGCGTCACGAACTGCTTGGACGACTTGGTTCAAACGCACCAATAAGTATTTGTCAGAGCCTTTCAAGTCTTCGAACGCCACCGCATCTTGTGTCTTATCAAAGTCTGATGTGTTGGCAATCAAGAACCGCAGGGTGTTTCTGATTTTACGGTAGGCTTCTGATGTTTGACCAATCAAATCCATTGAGACACGAACGTCAGAGGTATTATCGACACTTGCGACCCAAAGACGAAGAATGTCGGCACCGTACTGTTTGGTCACATCTTTTGGTGCAATCCCATTGCCCAACGATTTAGAGAATTTACGGCCTTTCGCATCTTGGACGAAACCTTGTGACAAGACCGCTTTGTATGGGGCAATCCCATTGACCGCAACAGAGGTTGTGATCGATGAGTTGAACCAGCCACGATATTGATCAGACCCTTCGAGGTAGAGGTCTGCTGGATATGTCAGCTCTTCACGTTGATTTAACACACCATTCCATGATGAACCTGAGTCAAACCAAACGTCCATGATGTCCGTTTCTTTGGTGAATTCACCATTTGGCGAGCCTGGGTGTGTAAAACCTTCTGGCAATAGGTCTTTCGCATCACGTTCCCACCAAATAATCGACCCATTTTCAGCGAAAAGCTGGGCGATGTGTTCGATCGTTTCTGGCGTGATAATGGCTGTGCCGTCTTCGGCGTAGAAAATCGGTAACGGCACGCCCCAAGCACGCTGACGGCTGATGACCCAGTCGCCACGGTCGCGAATCATGTTATAGAGACGCGTTTTGCCCCATGGTACAATCCAATCAACATTTTCAACTTCGCTCAGGATGTTGTCGCGGAATTTGTCAATAGAGGCAAACCATTGTGGCGTGGCACGGAAGATGACTGGTTTTTTCGTCCGCCAGTCGTGTGGATAGCTGTGGGTGAAGAATTCAAGTTTGAGTAGCGCATGGTTTGCTTCTAGCCACTCTGTGACTTTTTTATTGCCCTCATCGTAGAAAAGTCCTTCAAGTCCTGGTGCTTCATCTGTGTAGTAACCACGGTCATCAATTGGCGAGAGGACACCGAGTTTGTATTTACGGCTGAAGAAATAGTCGTCTTCACCATGACCTGGTGCGACATGGACAAGTCCTGTACCTGACTCAAGGGTGACATATTCTGCGTTCATGACTAAGGTATCACGGTCATAGAAGGGATGTTTTGCCACCATGCCGTCAAGGTCTGACCCTTTGATGGTTTGAAGGACTTGGTAATCTGTCCACTCTAATTTTTCAGCAACTGTGTTGAGCAATTCTGATGCGATGACAAATTTGCGGTCATTGACTGCGACTAAGACATAATCATAGTCTGGATGCGCAAAAATCCCCAAGTTAGACGGAATTGTCCAAGGTGTTGTCGTCCAGATGACAAATTCTGTGTCTTCTGGTAAAAGACCTTTGGTATCTGTTGCTTTAAAGGCCACGTAGATAGACGCCGAACGCACATCTTGGTACTCGATTTCAGCCTCAGCCAGTGAACTTTCAGATGATGGTGACCAGTAGATTGGTTTTGCACCTTTGTAGATATAGCCATTTTCAGACATTTGACCGAAAACGCGGATTTGCGCCGCTTCAAATTCAGGCTGTAAGGTCACATAAGGATTTTCCCAATCACCTAAGACACCTAAAGATTTGAAACCTTTACGTTGCAAGTCAACTTGCGTTAAAGCATAATCGCGACACATTCGGAGATATTCCGCACGGTCAAGTTCCTTACGTTTCACACCCTTTTTCGTCAACACTTGCTCAATAGGTAGACCATGTGTGTCCCAACCCGGTACGTAAGGCGCCCGGAATCCCGCCATATTTTTATAACGGATGATGATGTCTTTCGAAATTTTGTTCATGGCGTGGCCGACATGGATATCCCCATTGGCATAGGGAGGACCATCATGAAGGACAAATGACGGTTTCCCTTCGTTTTCTTTCAAACGGTAGGCATAAAGATTCGCTTCGTCCCACGCTTCTTGCATTTTAGGTTCTTTGTTAGGCAAACCAGCACGCATTGGAAAAGCTGTTTTTCCTAGATTCAAGGTATCTTTAATTTTCATATTCAGTTATGAGCTGACCGTGATTGTTTATCGGTCGATACTCAACGCCTCACTTTCTTTGATTTTAGATTAATGGTTCGGTTACAAATGATATCAACTGGCTTAACAGATTAGTCTAGATTTTTTTGGCGTCAAGATAAAGCGCAGCAACTTTGGGAGTGTAAACTGAAATCTAACGAAGTCCTTGCGACATCCAGTTTTTATCGTCAAGGCGACGTAGACAAAGCGACGCAACCTTGGGGTTGTGAGCTGAAGTCTAAGGAAGTCATGACGACAAAAAAAGGCCTTCCGCAAGGGACGAAAAGCCGTGGTACCACCCTCATTCACTTGATGACTCAAGCCTCAAAAGTCTGATAAAGTAGACCACGCTATTTTTCTCTGATACAAAGCTTTCACGCCAAATGGCTCAGCCAGTATCAGATATCAACAAGTTGATCATCAATAACGAAGGGATTGCAAGGCTTCCACCATCTCTTGCTCGCTAGTTATATTCGTTACTGACCTGTGCTTGTTTTCAAATTTCAGAATTCGTTGTGTCTTGTTCTGTTTCAGTTGGCTCTGTTGATGTAACAGATGCAACTGATTCATTCGGTTCTGTTATTTCAGGCGTTGCGACAGTTTCTTCATTGTCAAGAATTTCTGACACTTGGTTCACTGTGTGACTGATTTGAACAGTATTGCCTTCATGCGTTTCGATAATTTCTTTTAACTTCTCTTCACCGTCGCCAATGTAGGTTGATGTCGGTTTAAGAATTTCTTCCCACTCATGAGACTTAATACCTTCAAGCTGTGCTTCAACCATTAAGGTCATCCGTTGATGGTAAATGCGCATCTTGCGTTTGAGTTCATCAGTTTCTTTAACCAAACGACGTGCGTCGTCTGAAGCAGAATTCAGAATGCCACCAGCTTCTTTTTTAGCAGATTCCAAAATATATTGCGCTTTTTGGCCTGCTTCAGAAGTCACACCGTTAGCTTCGTTGATGGCTTGTTCTTTCAAGTTATCGGCAGCACTTTGCGCCACAACGATTGACTTGTTCAATGATTCTTTCATGCCTTCAAAATACTCGACACGTTCACGCAAACTTTTCAATTCACGTTCTTGATCTTTCATCTTTTCAGCAAATGTATCATAGTCACGAATGACTAAATCAAGAAAATCATCAACGTCAGCTTTGTTGTAGCCACGCATCTTAGTTGGAAACGTCTTATTTTGAACATCTAAACTATTTAAAGTCATAGGTGCTACCTCCTATTATCATTTTTTACTTATCTTTTGGTTGAGATGACCTGAACTTCAACTCTCATCTTATCTTTTTTGGTAAGACCGAGTGTTTGCACAATTTTGATACGACCAAGGCCGCGAATACTGACCAAATCACCGTTTACCAACTCAAAGTCATTTCGTAAATTTTCCGTATAATTGACCTTGGCTTTACTTGATTGTATCAAATTTTGAGCTAAATTGCGAGACATATTGAAGACAGCTGCGATTGTCTTATCCAGTCTTAAACTTGATAAGGTAATGTTTTTTGTGACGGCTTGTTCAACTGTTGGCACAAATTGTAGCACATCAATTTCTCGAATTTTAACACCGCTGCGCGCAATCTTATGGACATTATCCGTAATCAGCGAGACCAATTTGGCATCTATAAGCACTTGAGCAAAGCGATCATGAACCACAATATCGCCAATTTTTGAGCGGTCAAGTCCCGTTTCACCTAACAAAGTGCCCAAAATTTGCGAATGTTTCAGCGTCACAAACTTACTAGCAAAGTCAATCTGTAAACAAGCTAACTCAAAATCAGCGACCTCCAGTTGATAGTAGCTGGGTGCTAAAATCACCTTCAGATACTCCGTCTCAGCGATAGCTGAGCTGGTAAATATCTGAATATCAGCCCCATGTTGCCCCTGTACCAAAGTCGTCAAAATAAAGACTTGTCTCGGATTTAAAAAATCTGTGGTGACCAAGCTATAACTGTCAATTACGCTCGCAAGCCAGTCAGAGACTTTATCAATAAAAGCACGCTCACTCGGTCGAAAATGTTGGTAAATCGCTTGGGTCATCAGAACATCATCAGCAACAAGCGTTGGATACAGTTCAGGGCGATAACGGCAACGGCAATTGTAAAGTCGAGTCCGGCAAATTGAAGGGGTAAACGGTCAAAAATAGACAAAAACGGACGTGAAATTTGTCCGATGATTCTGCCGATTTGACTATTTCGTAGATCAGGTGCCCAACTCAACAGGGCATAGACAATCAAAACCCACTCGTAAATCGTGATGAGGCGATACAAAAAGTATATAATCATTAGTACGTATCCAAACCTTCAAAGTTACGGCCTGCAAGAATGCTCAATTCTTTTTCTGCATCCACTGTCATCCCATTTGGTGTGAGCAAGAAAATTTGCCCACCGACATTTTGAATGTCGCCATCAAGTGTGAAGACCACACCTGTTAAAAAGTCGATTGACCGACGGGCTTGTTGGTCGCCCATATTTTTAAAGTTGACCAAAACACTCTCGCCATTTCGAATCACACGTGCTGATTCCATGATTTGATCATAAGCAGCTGGTTCTTTGATGGCAATGGTTGGAACAATCCCAGCTGAAATCGGACGCTGTTGCGACGCGGGACGGGTTGGATTTGCAGCAATATCAGGTTGACGATTTTGCTTGCGTTCTGATTTCATTTCTGGCTTAGGCGCCGTATTGGTCACAACTTGTGGGCGGGGTTGCGCGGGCGATTGTGTCGGTGCTTGATTTGTCACCACTTGAGGACGCGCGACAGGTGCCGACTCTTCCTCATCTCCTAAGTTAAAATAATCTTTTGCTTTCTCAATGTAATCTTTTAAAGCCATTAATTTCTACCTACTTATTTTAGTCATCTCTAGCGTTTAGAGGCGTCCTTTATTTAAAAAACTTACTACCAATTCTGACAAACGTTGCACCATGCAAAATGGCTTGTTGATAATCTTGGCTCATCCCCATTGATAGTTCTGTGCAGAGAATATGCGGCAAGCCTTGACTGGCAATTTCCAGTTGCAAGCGCTTGGTTTTGTCAAAGATTTCAACCAATTCTGCTTCACTCGCATCAATCGGTGCCATTGTCATCAAGCCAACAATTTCAACTTGTGATAAGTTAGCAATGATTGGCAGAACGTCTGCTAAGTCATCTGGAGAAAAGCCATGTTTACTCGCTTCTCCGGAAACATTGACCTGTAGAAAACACTTGATGACGTGATTAGCACGCTTATCAATTTCCTGCGCCAACTTAATTGAGTCAAGCGCATGGAAATAATCCACTCGATTAATGACATCTTTGACCTTGCGACGTTGTAACGTCCCGATTAAATGCCAGGTAATTGGCAAATCAGACAGTTTCTTCTGTTTATCTAGAAAAAGTTCTGTCCGATTTTCAGCGATATGGGTGATACCAGCTGCAACCAAGGCCCTAGCCTGATCGGCCTCGACATATTTGGTCACACCAATCACAGTTGTTTTGTGCCCTGTTTGCGTTTCAGCGTCAGCAACCTGTGCCAAAACGCTTGCAACATTTTCAGAAATTGTCATCGCTTAACGTTTCAAAAATGGTGGCATATCAAGATCGTCATCATTTGATGACGCAGTTGCACCACCAAAGCTGCTGACACCAGTTGCACTTGTTGATTCTGACGGTGTTTGGCGAACGGTGTTTTCTTTGCGAATATCCCAGTTACCAAACGCTGATTCAGGTGCTGAGCTTTCAGGTGCTGATGTTTTTTGACGTGGTGCAAAGTGATTATTTGACAAATCAAGATTTGATGACCCTAAAACACGACGACGTGGTTGTTCAGCAACTGGTGCTGTTGTTTGTGTTTGACGTGTTGCCGCTTGTTGCAAATCTTCTTCTGACACACCAGTCGCAACAACTGTCACACGGATTTCATCTTTAAGCGTGTCATCAATAGATGTTCCTAAAAGAATATTGACATCATTGCCAGCTGCTTGGATGACCAATTCTGACGCATCTTGTGCTTCAGTCAAGCTCATATCCATACCACCTGTCACATTGAGCAGGACATTTTCAGCGCCTTCGATGGTTGTTTCAAGCAAGGGTGAATAAATGGCTTTACGTGTTGCTTCGATAACACGGTCTTCACCAGAGGCAGTCCCGATCCCCATCAAGGCATCCCCTTTGTTTGCCATGACTGTTTTTACATCTGCAAAGTCAAGGTTAATCATGCCTGGATTTGTAATCAAATCCGTCACACCTTGCACGCCTTGGCGTAACACATTATCAGCTTCTTGCAAAGCTTCTTTCAAAGGTGTTTTCTTGTCAACAATTTCAAGCAAGTTATTGTTTGAAATAATCAACAAAGTATCAACAGAGGCTTTGAGCAATTCAATCCCTTCTGAAGCAAAGTAACCACGTTTGGAGCCTTCAAAGCCAAATGGACGTGTGACCACACCAACTGTCAAAGCACCCAAATCGCGAGAAATTTGTGCAATGACTGGGGCAGCTCCGGTACCTGTACCGCCACCCATACCAGCAGTGATGAAGACCATATCAGCGCCTTCCAATGCGTGTTGGATGGTTTCAGCTGACTCTTCTGCTGCTTTTTGACCAACTTCTGGTTTTGAACCTGCGCCCAAACCACGTGTTAATTTTGGTCCAAGCTGAATGACTGTATCCGCTTTTGAGGCACTGAGCGCTTGAACATCTGTGTTTGCTGCGATGAATTCAACGCCTGAAACACCTTCTTCAACCATGCGGTTGATGGCATTGCCACCCGCACCACCGACACCGATAACTTTTATAATCGCGCCTTGCGTCAGCGCTTCGTCAAATGAAAATTCCATCGTTATTTTCTCTCCAAATCCATTTTTTACCGTAACGAGTCATAAAATTAAGCTTTCTCGTTCAAGACTTCCCAATCAGAACCTTGGTGTGGCGCTCATAATAGAAAGTTTTGAAACGTGCTTATTGTATACGACTTAATCAAACATACTACCAAACATATTGCGAACCTTATCCACAAGACCCTCTTTAGGATCTGTGTCTTGAACAGGTGCATTCGGTTGTACCTGTGGCGTAGGTGCCACATAAGTCATCTCGTCAGTTGCTTGCGTGTAGACATTATCCGTGAAAGTTGCAACGGCAGGTTCACGATACGTCTCAGTAATCGGTTCTGAAAAAATGGCGTTGCCTGCTGCTGCTTCTGTCACTAAAACTTCGATATCAGAACGGCTACCCACATAATCCACAACTGAGATCACTTGTGCGAAAGTTGGATTGCGAAGTCCCATTTCATTTGGCACATACAAGCGAACATTGGCACCGATAATTTTCGTTGCTAATTCTGTCACACCTGGCATCGCCGCAGCGCCACCTAGCAAGACAATCCCGCCTGGCAATTCAAGGCCACGTGAGCGCTCCAAATCTTGACGAACACGTGAAAAAATCTGCGTTAAGCGTGCTTCAATGACTTGTGAGAGATAAAACTCTGTAATTTCAACCGGTTCTGTGTGCCCAACGACATCCACAGGGAATTTTTCTTCCTTGCTAGCGCGTTCTGTAGAGGCTTCCCCGTAATTCAGTTTTAAATTATTAGCTTGGTCCAACGATGTGTTTAAAACCGTTGAAATATCTTTTGTAATGTAGTCGCCACCTTCAGGAATAATGTGTGCAAACTGCAATTCTTGGTCACGAACAGCAATAACGGTTGTTTGACCAGCACCCAAGTCGATGACAACAGTCCCAAACTCACGTTCACCTTCATTTAATACATGGTGTGCTAAGGCAAGCGGTGCAATCACGATATTGTCAACCTTGAGTCCTGCCCGTTCAACTGCACGGCGAATGTTGTGGACCAATGTTTTAGGACCTGTGTAGACTAGGCCTTTCATTTCAAGTCGGACCCCAAACATGCCACGTGGGTCTGAAATACCAGAAAAACCGTCGACTGTGAACTCTTTTGGTTCGACAGCGATGATTTCTCGTTCTGGCATCATACCACGCATCAGAGCGCTCGCAACGACTTGACTGATGTCGCTTTCAACGACTTCTTTCGATTCGCTATTAATCGTCACCATGCCCTGACAAGCATCAACTTCAAGTCGATTGGCTGGCACGGCAACATTTAACCCTGTAATTTGGATGCCTGCGCGCTCTTCTGCTGCATTGACTGCTTTGCGAATCGCTTGAGCTA
Source organism: Pseudolactococcus reticulitermitis (assembly GCF_002260845.1). GTDB lineage: Bacteria > Bacillota > Bacilli > Lactobacillales > Streptococcaceae > Pseudolactococcus > Pseudolactococcus reticulitermitis. The sequence continues at coordinate 633,092 of NZ_BEDT01000001.1, forward strand.
CTTTTTCAATGTCAACAATTGTACCGTTTTTCAAGCCGTCGGATTTTGCGTTCCCGACGCCGATTATGTTCATTTCACCAGAGACGTATTCAGCTACCAGCACTTTGATCGTGCTCGTTCCAATATCCAATCCCGTATAAAGTCCACTTTTGGCCATTAAAGTGACTCCTTCCATTATCCATTCATCATTTTTAAAATTTAATTATGTAAAAAGTTGCCTATTTTCCGATTATCGGCATAAACACTCTTTTTTATTTTAACACAAAATCACAGCAAAACAAGATATTTGCTGTGATTTTCGTCAATTAACACTATTCTTTTAGAGCCGTTGGGTTTGACCGATTGAAAATATCGCAATTGTCCCTGTCCCTGTATGCGTGGCAATCGTTGGCCCTAGTGGTGTTAGCGTCACTTCTGTGATCAACTTTGATTGTAATAAATCCGCTTTCACTTCTTCTGCAACATCCATGGCACCAGAGTAGCCAATCATGACATGCGGGTAAGCAGGGTCAAGATCAGTCAAGGTATTGGCCACCAATGTTTTCAAGGCCTTTTTTTTGCCCCGAATTTTACCCACCTGCCGCAATTTTCCTGCAGGGTCCACATCAATGATCGGTTTGATATTGACTAAAGTCCCAACAGTTGCTGCCGTTTTAGAAATTCTGCCTCCACGCGCCAAGTGATATAAATCATCTGCCATGACCCAACTCCGCAAGCGAGGGATCAAATCTTCAAGGGTTGTCACGACTTCTGCTAAAGTTGCACCAGCATCTCGCAGTTTAACCGCTTCCTTGACGAGGTAACCTTCACCTGAAGCCGCAGCTAAAGTATCAAGTGTCGTAATACGAGCTTCAGGCAGTTCATCCAAGACCAGTTGCTTCGCCATTTCAGCACTTTGGTAAGTCCCTGACAAGCCAGATGAAAAACCTAGGTAAAGGACAGCCTTGCCTGATTTGACAATGGCACTAAAAAGCTCTGAAAATTGGCCAACATTAATCTGTGAGGTGACAGGCTTGGCACCTACCGCCATTTTTGCTAATAAAACATCGCTCGTGAGGCGGTCTCGACCCACAGTCTGATAGGTTGTCTCATCTAAGGTTACGGTCAAGCCTAGCATCGCAACATCATGTGCTGCAATATAAGCATCCGATAAATCTGTCGTCGAATCTGTGATGATTTTATAAGTCATGGTCACTCCAATTTCGTTTAGTATCTATGCGTTATCTCCGCATCTTTTGTCACTCAATTTCAAACATTAATTTTTTGAGCTCATCTAACTGAGCATCCGCCCAAGAAGTACGTGGCTTTTGTGTTGTCATTGTCGTGGTATGCCGTGTTAAATCTTGTTTCCTGAGATTAACCCGTTCTTCCAATTCACGTGCCGGAATCCGCATCGCACCTTGTGAAAAAATCACCCATTGTTCCGCCAAATCACTGGTTGCGACATAGACGGTTGTGAGGGCGTTAGTACATTTACCAGCCAACTTTTCGATATAACTGTCTGCTGTTTCATCTTCTTTGGTAAAAATCACAAGCACATTATGCACTTGAAACTTACTCGTCACACCTGGGACAAACTGGGCATCAAAAACGCAGATGATTTCCAATCCCTCAAAGCCGGCATAATCTGACAATTTTTTAAGCAACAAATCTCGCGCTTGTTCCAAATCATTGTTTTGAAAAAGCTGATGGGTCTCTTGCCAAGCGCCAATCATGTTATAGCCGTCAACAATTAACAGTTGTTTTTTCATAGCTGTCCGCCTTTAATTAATTTGATTGACCGAAATTCCTGGCCCACTCATACATGAGAATTCCCGCAGCAACACCCGCATTTAAACTCTGAACATGCCCCTTCATCGGAATCGTAATCATCTCATCGACTTGCTTTTTAATGTTTGACGTAATCCCCGCGCCCTCCGCGCCGATAATCAAGGCGATTTTACCTTGCGTCTGCCATTTGGCATGCGGCGTCCCATTCATATCCGTACCAAAGACCCAAAAACCTGCAGTCTTCAGCTTGTCCAAGGTTTGCGACAAATTGGTCACCCGTGCGATTGGCACATGGTTAATGGCGCCAGTGGATGTTTTAACGACAACCGGCGTCACGCCGACCGAGCGATGCTTAGGGATAATAACGCCCGAAACACCAGTCGCGTCAGCCGTTCTAAGAATACTCCCTAAATTATGGGGATCTGTCAGCCCATCAATCACGATGAGCAAGGGATTTTCAGCATCTTCTGTCAGGGCTAGTAAATCCGACAATTCCTTATAAGCATAAGCGCTTGTTTTGAGGACAAAGCCTTGATGAACCCCGCCATCTGCCATCTCTTTCAATTTTTCTTTGCTGACAAAAGAAATGCCGACTTTTTTCTCACTCGCCAGCGCCTTGATTTTATCGACATTCTTACCACGTAAATCATCTTGAATATAGAGTTTATTACCTAAGTTTTCGGTCAATGAATCAACGACAGCATGGACGCCATAAATCGTATCGTTGATGTGTTCTGTCTCATTAAAGTTTTCCTGATTTTTTTTCATAATGCTATTATAGCAAAAAGTAAGAGGTTTTAGGAAATGCTAAACTAGCAACGTTTCCCGACTTTTGACTTTAAAACTTTCAAGTTATCTGATTTCCGTCACAAACTATTATCAAAAAGCACTAACCCAAGTTTGATAATGACCGCATCACCAAGTCAATATCTTGATTTTCTAATTCCTGAATAATATGCAAATAAGTTTTTTGCGTCGTCGTCATACTTGCATGTCCCAATCGTCTTGCAACACTAGCGATTGATACGCCCGCAAATAAAAGCAAAGATGCATGAGTATGCCTCAGACCATGTATGGTAATTATTGGAATCCCCGCTGATTTACAATGTCGCTCTAAATGACTGTTTACGGTAGAATTAAAGATTTTACCTTTTACAAAAATTGGTGCATCTTCTGAGATATTTTTGACTAATTCCGAAAATTGGATAATCAGTTGCCAATCCATCTGAATTTTTCTAATGGAAGAACGATTTTTTGTTGGTAAAAAACCGCCTTTTCCTTTGTAGTTCCATGTTTTATTGATTGATAATGTCTGTCTTGAAAAATCAAAATCTTTCGATGTTAGTGCAAGAGCCTCAGAAAATCGAATCCCTGTCTTAGCAATGAGTAAAATCAGCCAATCCCAACTTATCTCTGCACCTAAATTTAAGTCTGTGATAAGTGCATGTAACTCAAATTGATTCAAAAATTTCTGTTTTTTTAATCGTGGTGTCTTCCCTTTAATAATCGCTTTACGTGTCGGATCGCGGTTGATCATTCCTTCGTCTAAGGCATCTAAAATTGCACCTTTAAGTTGATGATGAAAATCCATCACAGTTTGGCGTTCGTGATAAATAGCATAATCGTTCAATAATTTTTGATATACTAATCTATCCATTTCCTCAACTTTTACAGTTGGAATTATTTTCTTTAGCCACTCCTCAGTCATTTTATACTTTCTCATTGTAACTTCACGAATAGCACCTTCTTTATAGATTTGAACCCACCGACCATAATACACGTGAAAAAGCTCCGTTTTGTCATTAAAATTGTACATACTTGACTCCTTTTTATTTATAAAATATATTTCCTAAATATTGCATTCAGGCATATTTATTTTACAAAAAACCTTACGCTGATGAAGGGTGATGAGGTTATCCAGTTGCGAGAAGAACGCACCGATTTTCTTCTGTTCATCAGATGATGGAGCTAAATATTTGTAATCTCGTATCTTACTAAGTCCCAAAAACTTCTGTGTATTACCTGCATATTCATTCCTAATATATTCGGCAAATATTGGTGACTTTAACAATTGGATTAAAAATGAACTTGGCACTTCGCCATTCTTAATTAGTGCAACATTTTTTATTGCAAAGTCATCTCTATCAAGGACTACTGGATTTCCAATAGTTCCAATCATCCCGAAAATTATATCGCCAACATCAACTTTTGAACGCTTGTTTATTGCTTCAAAATCTTCATCTGAAATCAAAGAAACACCGGTCATATCAAGTCCAGAGTTTGATAAGTTTTTGGATGTTACTAATGGATGACCTACACTATGATACTTAGGAGAATCATGTGTTCCGTCACGTACATCGTTGGTTTCCGAAAGTTTACGCTGTTCCCAAGGATAAGGTATTAAAAATAAATCTGATAGAAACTCACCCTTGGGAACAGCGTAAGGTCAAAGACTTATTCAAAGTTACCCGTGGTTATGTGCTTGCTGCACCCGAAACAAGTGAAAATAGAACGCCTGAACACCCTTATCCAGTCTATTCCTCTCAAACAAAAAACGACGGGCTGATGGGATATTACAAGGAATATCTTTACGCTGATGCAATTACATGGACAACTGATGGTGCGAATGCCGGAACTGTGCGATTGAGACCGGGAAAATTCTATTGTACCAACGTATGTGGGGTTTTGCTGTCCGATGATGGCTACGCCAACAAAGCCGTTACCGAGGCGTTGAACAACATTGCCTGGAAGCATGTCTCTCATGTTGGTAACCCAAAATTGATGAACAACGTCATAAGTGAAATTGCCATTTCAGCGCCACGTAGCCTTGAAGAACAGCAGCGTATTTCTGAACTGCTCGCATCAATAGACAACCTTATCACCCTTCATCAGCGTAAGCAAAAAGAGCCCGAAATCGGACTCTTTCACTCAATTTTTAAATATATCAAGAAATTGTTGTAATTCGGCTTGTGTTTCATCATCAGTACCACTCAAATCAGCCATCATCTCAAATAATTTTTGAGTAGAGGTGTCAATTTCAGTTTGAACTTCTTTAAGCTCTTTCGCCACTTCAGCTAACGAGATAGGTTCTTCTTCCTCGAAAGTATCAACATATCTTGGAATATTTAAGTTATACTCATTTTCCTTTATTTCGTCCAAAGTAGCAACATAAGCAGATTTATCAACATTTTCACGGTTTTTATATTTCTCAACAATATGATTAATTTGCTCATCCGAAAGAATATTTTGATTTTTTCCTTTTTCGAATTCTTTTGATGCGTCAATAAATAAAATATCTTTCGTTTGTCTCGCTTCTCGCCCTTTAAAGACCAATACACATGTTGGTATACTTGTACCATAGAATAAATTAGCAGGTAAGCCAATCACAGCGTCAAGCAAATTATTATCAATGATGTTTTGACGGATTTTGCCTTCTGAACCACCACGGAATAACACACCATGTGGCAGTACAATGGCCATTGTACCCGATTTTTCTAAGTGATACAGGCCATGCAAAATGAATGCATAATCTGCTTTTGAAGCTGGTGCAACACCATAACCCTTGAAGCGATTATCTTTTGTACGATCCATTTCCTTAATATCCCAATTTTGTGAATAGGGCGGATTGGCAACGACGGCATCAAACTTTAAGGGAATTTGAATGCCATCTTTTTCCGCAAAAGGCCAATCTGCATTTAGGGTATTAGCACGTCGCAAATCCATGTTCCGATAATTGACATCATGCATCATCAAGTTCATTCGCGCCATATTGTAGGTCGTTGTATTCAACTCTTGACCGTAAAACCAAACACTCCCTGTTTTATTACCATCCGGCAATTCTTTTTGAACCGTAAGCAATAAAGAACCTGAACCCATTGTCGGGTCATATACACGAAATTGCTCATCACGTTGCGTAACTGATGCTGTAACAATTTTAGATAAAATCTTACTTACTGCATGAGGCGTATAAAATTCTCCACCTTTTTTTCCTGCACTAGCCGCAAATTTCTCAATCAATTCTTGGTAAACATCACCTAAAATATCCCGTCCTGATTCATCTTTAAATTCAAAGTTATTAATCATCAACACAATATCATTTAAAGCTTTGGCACGTTCATTCGTTCCATTTCCAAGTCTTGTATCTCCAAGATTGACATCTGAAAAAACATAGGCGAAATCTTCTGCTGTCGTTGGATTACGTTTACTATTGATACTAAATGAATCAAACATATCTTGAAAATCACTTGCTTTAATCTTATGATTTTCAATTTTTGAAACTAATTTTATCCAAGTGTATTCCGGATCAATCGCATAACCAATACCCTTAGCAATTTCTTCGAGATAATCTTCTTTATCCTCGTTGTCATCTGTCAAATCAAGGAAATCTTCTAAATCATTCTTAATCAAATAATCATTTTGATTTTCTGATAAATAGCGATAGAACATAAAAGGCAAAATATAGTTTTTATACTCATTAGCATCCATCGTGCCACGCAGACGGTTCGCCATTTCCCAAAGTTTACCGCTTATATCATTAACAATACTCATTATGTATCTCCTATTTTATTTATTAATTAACTAAATTTATATTTTCATTAGATAAACATCTTTTGCAACAATGATTTTTTCATGTCTTGCAAAGCCTTTAACTTACGCTGATGAAGGGTGATGGTGTGGTCTAGCTCAATAAAAAATCCACCAATCTCTTGTTGTTCGTCGTTATTAGGTGGAATCAGTAATCCTGTATCAAAGAAATCAACAGCAGTAATATTCAATAATCCATGATTTCTTGCCCCTTCAGCAGCTCGTATAGCAACTTCCTTATGCCATCCATCTGTTTCATAATACGAAACAAGAAAATCGCTATTTACTTTGAAGGGGCGAAAAGCAATATAAAGAGTTGATAGAACGCCTTCATCATACATATCAAGCCGCTTTATAGCTCCCCATGGAAAATCTTTAGAGTAACTTTTATTGTATGCAAATTCCCCTTTTTGGAGTAGATAATATCCAGACACATCCTTACTAGCAATCTGTTTATTAAAAAAAGTTATCTGGTCTACCAGTCCATATTGTGCAGATATTGTTAATGGTAATGTTGACTCCAAATTTTTGTTTTTTCTCGTAACTCGATTCACAATATCTTTCAACTTACGCTGTTCCCATGCGTATGGATTTTCAGAATTTTGTCCTCCGCCATTTTCTTCAAACAATTTTTTAAACTCAGTAAATCGAATTTCAGGATTTTGTTCTCCATTTTTTGGAAATAATTTTTGAAGATACGATTTTTTCATTTTTTCAAGCGTTTTTAACTTACGCTGATGAAGGGTAATGGTGGTATCGAGTAATCTTAAATAGCCTCCAATTTTCTTCTGTTCATCTAAATTTTCAGGATAAGAAACGATAGTTTTCTTTAGATTGATCTTACTAATTGACGATACTTTTGTACCTTGCATTAATTTCAAAAGTTGGCTGTGATAAATATTGGAATTGATATAATAACCAATAAAAAAATCCGCCATCTTTTCCATTGGTCGTGCAACAATTGTATGGAGCCCTGAAACAAGATTTTTATCACTTAACCCATTAACTTCAACTGCTTTACCAACAGTGTCGTCTTCAGCAGCATCTGCAAAAATTACATCACCATTCTTTAATAAATTCGGTTTATACTTATCCAATAGTCCATCAGTTATGAATGGAATTTTATCTGTTTCAACATCAAGAATTGAGCCATAATTTACAAGAATATCACCATAGTGAACATTTTTAATTTCTCCTTTATCATAGTTAAGTTGCGAGCGAGATAAAGAGTTGGTAGAAACCGAAAAATCAAAAACTTCCCCCAGTTTACGCTGTTCCCACGCGTATGGATTTTCAGAATTTTGTTCACCACCATTTTCTTCAAAAGCTTTTTCAAACTCACTAAATCTTATTTTAGGATAATTTTTATTCATTTATTTTCCATTTCTATCACTGTACAAAAAGGGCTCTACAACTGTAGAACCCTTTCCTCATTTGACCCGACTTGGCGCACGCACTTCATCGAGCGGACATTTACGTCCCTTTCATTACCTAATATCTTATCATTTTTTGACACATTTTGTCAAATGAAAGATTTATAGATAGTGTACCAATGCTGAGAAAATATGATAGAGATCTACAAGATTTTGATTTTCTTGATATCTATCTGAATATCGCAAGCAGCGTTGAAGTAACTCATTGCCACGTTCTCTACGATATCCCAAAAGTTCTGCCGAGGCGTACTCTTTTTCCAATGCAAATAGCGAAATTAAATCATTTACCTTTTTAGAAGTTACAAATTTCCGTTCAACCCCAATACTTCTGGCATAATCTTGAACTGCTGCAGATGGATATTTTTTTAGCTGATTTTTTCTGCCAAAGAAATTAATCATTAAGACGTTGTTATGCGCACAAGCATTTCGGATATATTTTGCGCTGATGCAAAGATTATTCATTTTCTTTAAACGTCGATTATCATATTTTTGATAGTAAAATTGCACAAAATCAACGAGTGAGCCAAAATCCATCAACTCAATCAACGTCCATACTGGAATATGCGCATGTCGTTTATCAAACATATCATTTTGATATCGACTTCGCTCAAACTGACCATAAAATTTATTGTAAGAAAACGGATAAGACGCTGAAAACTCTTGGACAAGCGTATAACCATCTTCTTTTTCATTTTCTGTTATCAGTCGCATTAGCTGAGTTTTTATCGAATGCTCAATATCTAAAGAAATTTCCATCAAAAAATATCTGATTTGCATATCTATCGAGGCCAAATCTACTAGATTGGCAAAGTCTAATTGAAAATATCTGCCATCTTTTTTGTAAAAGTTTTTCCGAAAAGCTGAGATTTTATAGTAATAATTCTTGTTCTGCAAAACATAGATTGCCTGAGATTTCGCCATCTCTTCAAACGTCACACCTCGCACATCAAGACTGGCAATTAATTCCGAAAAAGATAATTTACCTTTGCCATCCGTCATCTCTACTCTCCTTTTTTCATCTCATCTGCCATTTCATAAAAAGCTTTACGGAACTCTATGCGATATTTCACCCAAGACAAAGCTGCAACTTCATCAGAGGCAAGCTCTTTATAATCTGATTTGGCTACATTCATCATATCTGTCATTTCATTTTGCTTATCCAAGTCTTCTTGTCCAAATTTATGTTTTTGAATCAACGTTTCAAGATGACGTGGTGTTGCCGTATTGTCAAGCCCCCATTTTTGGATAAATGCTCTTAAAATTTTGATATTGCTATCCTTTTGAGATTTTTCCATCGCTTGATTCATTTCTTCCACATTGGTAGGCGCCGGATATTTTTCAAATTCAAATTCTTTGGCAAAAATTTTCTCAATAAAATCAGATATTTTTGCTTTCTCATGCTCATTTTCAGATTTTGCAATCTCAAAATGAATTTCTTCTCGAGTTTCTTCGGCGTCTACCATCTTATCTTCATGGACTGCATCAGCCATTTTAGCAATCAAATCAACCAAATAATCATAGTCAATCTTAATATCATGAATATGAATCATCTCAAGATTAACTTGTGAAATATCAATATTTTCACTTTTGGCACGACGTTCCTTCAACTCACCAGCAATTACTGTGGTAAGAATGACTTCTTCATCTTCAGTAATCCCAATTCGTTTATAGAAATCCTCAGCATTATCGTAAGCAGAAACCGGATTGTCATCATCATCAACGGCATACTGTTTAAGCTGTGAAAGCAAACGGTTATAGTCCCTTAAAAGCTCAAATGCATCATCCTGCGCTTTTTCACTGTCAGGCACTTTAATAAACTCATCCGTCAAAATTGATAACTTTTCAACAACCTCTTTCACTTCTGCTTGTACTTGACTAAAAGGTTTAGAGATAATGCCTGAATCTTCATTGAGTTCTTTCAACTCATCTAGCGAAAGTTGCTCATCAGCGGAGGCACGGTTAGAATAAATTCCAAACGCCTCATTCATTTCACGTTCATTTTGTTTAGGCCAACGATAATTCACCACATTACCTCTTGGTTTTTCAATCATATTGTGCATGCGATTCGTCCGAGAATAGGCTTGAATTAAACTTCCACCTTTCAAAGTACGGTCAATATAAAGCGTGTTAAGTTCAGGCGCATCAAATCCTGTCAAAAGCTGTTCAACCACAATAACTAAATCTAAATAGTTGCCATCATCAGCAGTTTTATTCAGTCTACTTGTTAAATCCTCTGTGTATGCCTTAACCGTCTTCATATCATATGGCGCATTCGTTTTCCCAAAGAACATTTGATTATAATGTTGAATCGCCCGATGTAAATTTTCATTCGTTTTAAGTTGATTTGCACCATTTGAAGTATCATCTGAAAAACTTACCGCAACTTTTAGCCGGTCCTGTTCAGGGAGTGTTTCGTTTTTCTTTACAAACGCATCAAAATATGCCATCGCTCGTGGTGTACTGGGTTTATTGCCTCCCACATGAACTGTAAACAAGGCGTTATATTTTCGATTATTTGAGCGCTGTTTCCAATTTTCAAAAATATCTTCAACGACAAGCGCCACGTGTTCTTCGCTGGTATCGTAAACACTTCCCTTGATGCTATCATCAATTTCTTCATCTGATGGGTTTTCTGGGGCTTTAATTGTATTTTTAAACTGCACATTAAATCCAAGAACATTTCTATCTGCGATAGCCTCTTTAATCGTATAGGCGTGAAGGATATCCCCAAAAATCTCTCTCGTTTCTGGAAATTTGGGCGTTCCTGTATAACCGACCCAAGCAGAATTAGGAATCGCATCTCGAATGTTTTTCAGCATTGGAACTTTCTCTTTTCCTCCTTTACGGCTCACTGTTTCACTGGTCGAGCGATGCGCCTCATCAACGATAAATAAGATGTTTTGATTGAGCGATTTAAAATCTTCTCGAACAACATAACGAGACATTTTTTGAATGCTTGTTACAATAATATTGTTATCACTTTTTTTCGTCAGTTTTCTATGAAGATCAGAAATATTAGCCGTATCGCTAATCACTCCTGTTTTCCCCTCAAAACCAGCGACTGGATCATATGCTCGATAAGCGTCAGAAGTTTGATTGGTTAAAGCCACGCGGTCAACTAGAAAAACAACTTTATCTACATTAGGTAGCCGGCTTGAAAGCCAAGCAGTCTTAAAACTTGTAATCGTTTTTCCTGAACCCGTCGTATGCCAAATATAGCCTAGTTTCCCATCATCATATTTAAAATCAAACTTTTGAACTTCATCTATGACACGTCTTGTCGCATAAACTTGATAAGGACGCATCACTTTGATACTCTCTTTATTTTTGGTGCCATCAAGAATCATATAGCGTGTTGCCAAATCGTGCGCCATAGGAATTGATAACACTTCATCTGAAAAATTTTTCCATGAACGAACTGGCTTTGCGTCCTTTTCATATTGCCAATTAAATGCAAAAGCACGATTAAAGCCAGTCAAAGGTGTATTCGCCATATATCGAATATCATGTGGCGTCATGGCAACCAAAATTTGAACTGTTGAAAAAATATCCGAATATTGTTTCTCAGCGATATACTGTTCCATTTGGTTAAGGGATTCTGCCGTCGTATGAAGCGCCTTTTTTAACTCAATCTGAACAATCGGAAGACCATTAATCAACAAGGTAATATCAAACCGACGATCCTTTTTACCATCAATAATTTTTGGACGCCGAATTTGATTAGCAATTTGATAAACTGTATCGCCACCCCCAACTTGAGCTTGATCGAAAACAGTCAAAAAAACGTGCTTGCCATTATCTAAATCAACTTCAATTTCAGAAACACCATTGACACCATAAAGAAATTGCCCAGCTTTATAAGGCGTTTGAATACTTGAAATAACTTTTTTAACTTGATTAAATTCAGTAATCGACAGAGGATTATCTAAGCGCGCTTGATTATTTTGCTCTAAAATTCTTTTAAAATTTTCCCAAAGTCGATCTGTCGTTGTAATTTCTGGTCGATATTCCCATTGTTTCACACCTCCGATATTCGCGAGATGATCAATGACTTCCTTTTCAAATGCAAGTTCTGATTTCGTCTTATTTTCACTCATAGCTAAATATCCTTCATATTTTTTTCAAGCATTTCATTTGTAAGTTGGTTGATTAAATTGGATTTTCTTTTCAACGCCATTTGTAACTTTAAAGATTCAATATAAATCCCGCCAATTTGTTTCTGTTTTTCAAGGTTAGGTAATGGTATAACCATGTCATTCAAGGCTTTAATCGGGATTCGTTGAATCGTCAACCCCATTTTTTCTCTCTCTTTTTGCTTTTGAACATCTCGAAAAATATTAAATAGATAGAGAAAATAGTTTTTATCAAGCTTATCACTTATAAATCGAACTTCTGTAAAATTAAGAGAGAGGATTTTCCCTGCATTTAAACTGCCAACTTTAGTCGCGAGTTGAACTGAGTTACTGATGAGAACAGTCCCCTCTACAAGAGAGTTAGCGTTTTGCTTGATATCAGTCATTTCAGTATCTCTGTCATTTACTAAATAGTCACTATCTAAGTTAAAAGCATTTTGATCATAATAATTAATTTCTTGATTTTCATTTTGTTCTTTCGCTCTTGTCGGATTTATCCCGGGAACCAGAAGGACTAAATCACTTAGTTTAATTTTTTTCATCTCTCTCCTTCTTTTATATTTTTATGAAATACATCTATATTTCATATTATATTCTTTCTTTTTCAACAAGTCAAACATTTTTTGAAATATTTTTTTATTTCAAAAAAACGAGATATTCCATCTCGGTTTTTCAATATACATATTTAATATCACATAAAATTCTGCGGTTCATTGTCAATGACGATGCGTAAATTTTTATTGTCAGACACTTGGGTCAAGTCTAGGACTTGGTTGAGTGCCTGTGCTAAATTATCTTCAAAACGGTATTTGATGAGCAGTTGATAGTGATATAAATTATGCGTCCGGGCGATGGGTTTGGGAATGGGTCCCAAAATACGTGCCTGATCTGACAAATTTGCTTTGAGGAGCGACATGATTTCATAGGATTTTTTAACGACTTCATCTTCATCCTGATGAGACATGACGAGCTGCACCGTATAAAAATAAGGCGGATAATTCAACTTTCGTCTAAAGGCCATCTCTAGTTGATAAAAGCCTTCATAATCATGCGCTTGCGCTAAACGAATGGCGTAGTGGTCAGGGTTAAAGGTCTGAATCAAGACTTCGCCTTTTTTATCGGCACGACCAGCACGACCTGCCACCTGTGTCAGGAGTTGAAAAGTGCGTTCTGATGCGCGGAAATCTGGTAAATTCAGCGCCGTATCCGCGTTGATGACGCCAACCAAGGTAACATTTGGAAAATCAAGGCCTTTGGCAATCATCTGCGTGCCCAAAAGAATATCCGCCTCACCAGCCCCAAAACTTGACAAAATGCGCTCATGGGCGCCCTTTTTCTTGGTCGTATCGACATCCATCCGTAAAATTCGCGCATCAGGTATCAACTCTGATAATTCTTCCTCAACCTTTTGCGTGCCGCTACCGTAGTACCTGATTTTTTTGCTTTGACAGTTAGGGCAAGTATGGGGAATCCCTGTCGTGTACCCACAATAATGACAATTCAGCGTTTTCGTGTCCATGTGCAAGGTCAACGAAATGTCGCAGTTGGGACATTCTGGCACGAAACCACAATCCCGACACATGATAAATGAGGAATAACCACGGCGATTGAGCATGAGGACAACTTGCTCTCGTTTAGCTATTTTTTCAGAAATTTTATCCAGCAAACTTTCCGAAAATGAGGCTGATTTATCATTCAAGTGCTTGCGCATATCGAGAATGGTGACCTCAGGAATTTCAGCCTGAGCACTCGCACGCTGGGTCAAACGCAGAATCTGATAAACGTTTTGCTGCGCGCGTGCGCGGGTCTCTAAACTTGGTGTTGCAGAGCCTAGAACCAGCGCAGCCCCATGATATTTTGCCCGCCATATGGCAACATCTCGCGCATGATAGCGCGGATTGCTGTCCTGTTTATAACTGGTTTCGTGCTCTTCATCGATAATAATCGCACCGATATTGTCCAAAGGCGCAAAAATTGCTGACCTCGCCCCGACGACGACTTTAGCTTTCCCAGATTTAATTTTGCGCCATTCATCATACTTTTCACCATCGGACAAACCCGAGTGCATGATGGCCACATGCTCGCCGAAACGGGCGATAAACCGATTGGTCATGAGTGGTGTCAGAGAAATTTCAGGCACCAGCATAATCGCTGTTTTGCCCTGCTCGATAGCATGGGCGATGACTTGCAAGTAGACTTCTGTTTTGCCAGAACCAGTCACCCCTTCGAGAAGAAACGGTTTCTCCTGACTGTCAATAATCGCCTGATAAGCGGTTTCTTGCTCAGCATTTAAAACCTTGTGCTCGTCTGAGACAATGGTGTCAAAATAGGCTTGAGCACGAGAAACCTCGATTTCTGACAAGCTCAAAACACCTTCTGACACGAAAAACTTGACGACATCGCGAGAAAAAAGCTTAACCAACGTCGTGTAATCCCATGCGTTTTCCCCTGCATGGTGCTGTTCTTGTAGAAAGCTTTGTAGCGCCAAGCGCTTTTTAGCACGTGCAGTCATCGACAACTCATCTAACTTGATGTCATCAGCCAACGTTAGCCGTTTCTTAGTCTTGATCGTTGCTTTAGACTGGGCAACATACTGGACTGAAATTTTTCCCTCACGATGGAATTTCATCATCAAGGCTTGTTCTTTTTCGTCCAAAGAAGAGAAATGCAAGGCTTGCGTCTCACCAAAATACTGCTGAGCGATGACTGCATCCTCTGTCGTTAAAATTTTATCGTAAGACGAATTCAGCAAATTAGGCAACATGGCTTTGAGGAGCGAAATTTTATAGGAAAACACCGTTTCTCGCATAGCATCTGCTAACATCAGTTGCTCTGCATTTAACACGGGGTCAAAATCTAAAACTTCCGCAATTGATTTCAAGTTTTGCCCTGCCGTCGCTTGTGACTTAGCATCTCCAAAACCGACAACAAAACCTTGCATCAAGCGGTTGCCCCGTCCAAAAGGCACATGAACACGCATCCCAATTTGAATCAAATCAGCAAGTTCTTCTGGTATGAGGTAAGAAAATGGTTTGTCCGTCTGCATCGTCGGCACATCGACAATGACTTGCGCAATTTTTTGAGACATCGCAACTCCTTTATGGCACAAATACAGGTGAAGTAAAATAAAAAACTGCCAAAGCAGTTTTTATACTCATTTAAGTAAAAATGTTCACTTTATTTGCTTAATTGAGTATCTGTTACTCAGCAGCGTCTGCTTCAACTGCAACAGGCACTTCTGGTGTTTCGACTGCCGCTGCAACTGGCGCTTCAGGCACGCCTTTATCTTTGCGTTGTTTCGCTTCTTCTTCAGCTTGTTCTTTGGCGATTTGTTCTTTGATTTTACGTTCTTCGTCAATTTTACGCAAACGTTCTAATTCGCGTTTTTCTTTCAAAGCTGTGCGTTTAGCTTCTGGTGCTGGATGAATGCTGACGTTCCCATCTGCTAATTCTTCCAAGGCTTGCAAAGTCGGTTTTACAGATGAAAATGATTGCGTCGCTTTTTCGCCATCACGTAATTCATGGGCACGTTTGGCTTCCAAAACAACGAGTGAGTATTTTGAATCGACTTTGTCTAATAAAACATCGATTGACGGTTTTAACATCATATTTTGATAACCTCTTTATCATTTAATTCTAGTTTTTCAGCTGTCTTGATAAGAACAGACAACTGAGTGACATTAGGTACAATAATAGCTTACTTAATCTTTTGCGTTGCGGCATCTAGCATCGATTGATAACGACCAATCACACGATCCACACGGAAATGCTCTGCCTCTACGATTTTTTTCACGCGCGCAACAGCGAGCGGAACTTCATCGTTGACAACAGCATAATCATATTCACTCATGAGCTTGATTTCTTCACGCGCTTTTGCCATGCGCTCATTGATCACTTCAAGACTATCTGTGCCACGCCCGCTGAGACGGTCGCGTAATTCATCTAAATCAGGCGGGGTCAAGAAAATAAAGACACCATCTGGCACTTTTTCCTTGACTTGTAAGGCACCTTGGACTTCAATTTCAAGGAAGACATCCTTGCCTTCATCCAAAGTTTGATTGACATATTCTAGGGGCGTGCCGTAGTAGTTGCCGACATACTCCGCATACTCAAGCATTTGACCCGCCTTGATTCTTTCCTCAAACGCCTCACGCGTGCTGAAAAAATAATCCTTGCCATCGATTTCGCCTGGTCGTTGCTGGCGTGTCGTCATGGACACAGAATATTCAAATTGATGTTGGCTCGACTCAAAAATCGCCGCCCGTACTGTTCCTTTCCCGACCCCAGAAGGCCCAGAAAAAACGATTAGTAGTCCACGTTCTGGCATGTTTGCACTCTTTCTTTCAGAGGACATCGGCAAAAGTTTATTTTCTTTTCCCTACGCCCATTCAGTTATTTTTACATTTTACCATAATTTCTTTACTTTGAAAAGGTGCTTGCAACATCGAAACTGAGTAAAATGTGTTTTTTTGACTGCTAGTTGCTTGATTATTGACAAAATAAAAAAGCGCCACCTCTCAAGAGGTGACACTCATTTTATTTGGCGTAGTCAATCGCCCGTGTTTCACGGATGACGGTTACTTTGATATTTCCTGGGTAGTCCATATCATTTTCGATTTTTTCTTTGATGTCATGGGCGAGCACTGTCATCTTATCATCAGACAATTTCGCTGGATTGACCATGACGCGAATTTCACGACCAGCTTGTAAGGCAAATGATGTCTCAACGCCATCAAAGCCATTTGAAATTTCTTCCAAGTTTTGGAGGCGTTTGATGTAGTTTTCAATCGATTCACGACGGGCACCTGGACGGGCTGCGGATAAAGCATCTGCTGCTGCGACCAAGACTGAGATATTATTCGTCGGCTCAGTATCACCGTGGTGACTGGCAATCGCATTGATCACGACTGGATTTTCCTTATACTTCTTGGCCAATTCAGTTCCGATTTCAACGTGACTCCCTTCAATTTCATGGTCTAGCGCTTTACCGATGTCATGTAGGAAACCGGCACGTTTAGCCAGGGTTACATTTTCACCCATCTCACCGGCAAGATTACCAGCGAGATTAGCGACTTCAATCGAGTGATTGAGGACATTTTGACCATAAGAGGTTCTGAAATGCAAACGACCCATGATTTTCATGAGATCAGGATGCAGGGTGTGCGCGCCAACTTCAAAGGCGGCTTGTTCGCCATATTCACGAATTTTACGATCCAAATCTTTACGATTTTTTTCAACCAATTCTTCGATACGTGCGGGATGGATGCGACCATCTTGAACCAGCTGTTCCAAGGTTAAGCGCGCAATTTCACGGCGAATGGGATCAAAGCCAGACAAGATAACGGCTTCTGGTGTATCGTCGATGATTACGTCAATCCCTGTCAGGGCTTCGAAAGTTCGGATATTCCGACCTTCACGACCGATAATCCGACCTTTCATGCCATCATCAGGCAGTGTGACAACGCTCACCGTCTGCTCGCTGACGAAGTCTCCTGATACCCGTTGCATCGCCAAGGTAATAATATTCTTGGCTTTTTTATCCGCCTCGGCCATCGCTTTGTCTTCGCTCGTGCGAATCAGTTGTGCCATTTCCTTGGACAAAGATTCTTTAGTTTGATTCAGGACAATTTCTTTTGCTTCATCATGGCTGAGGCTTGCAATTCGTGCAAGCTCTGCGGCTTTTTCTGTTTCAACTTGTGACAATGCTTCTTCGCGCTTGTTGAGCGTGTTAGTTTTGTTTGATAGATTTTCTTCTTTCGAATCTAGAGATTGTTCTTTACGCGTTAAAGTATCATCCTTACGGTCAAGGATTTCTTCACGTTGTTTCAGACGTTTCTCAGTTTCTTTTAACTCAGTCCGAGTTTCTGTAAATTCATTTTCTATCGACTCACGACGTTTTTGACCTTCTTCTTTCAGCTCTAAAATCTTTTCTTTTCTCAGATTTTCGGCTTCTTTTTTCAGGTTTTCAGCCTCGACCTTAGCCTGTCTTGTGAGTTCATTCGCCTTGTTTTCAGCAGTTTCAATCAGGCTCTGGCTATCTGCCTGAGCGCTTTTTAATTGAGCATTGCGGAAAACAAAGCCAATTCCTAATCCAATCAACAAGGCAATGATGATGCCAGCAATAAGTGCTCCAATCATTGTTTTCCTCATTTATTCTAATATCAGATCATCGTTAAAATTTCTATCTCAAAACATGTTTAAAATTCAATTTATCCGTCATGCCTATCAGCTGAAGTATCCTTCAAAACCTTGACAGACCTGACTTGTTATCAATTTTTAAACATCTTCGATACCATAGCAATTTTAAGGATGCCTAAAAAATTCGTATGTGGTAAGTCAAAAACTTACCGCATACGAATTTATTATATCATATTATCAAATATTTCACAAAAGCGATTGCAGAATGTCAACTTTATCTAATCTTTCCCATGGCAAATCGACATCAGTTCGACCAAAATGACCATAAGCAGCTGTGGCACGGTAAATTGGGCGTTTAAGGTCTAACATCTTAATAATCCCAGCAGGACGTAAATCGAAATGCTCACGAATGGCTGTGATTAAGCGTTCTGACGAGATTTTCCCAGTACCAAATGTCTCCACATGAATCGAAATCGGATGCGCCACACCAATCGCATAGCTGAGCTGAATCTCAGCTTTATCAGCAAGACCAGCAGCCACAATGTTTTTAGCAATGTAACGCGCCGCATAAGAAGCTGAACGATCAACTTTCGTCGCATCTTTCCCTGAGAAAGCACCGCCACCATGGTGGGCATAGCCACCGTAAGTATCGACGATAATTTTACGACCTGTCAAGCCAGAATCCCCTTGAGGCCCACCGATAACAAAACGGCCTGTTGGATTGATGAAATATTTGGTTTTATCGTCTAATAACTCAGCCGGAATGACTGCTTTGATGACTTTTCCGATGACATCTGCATGAATTTGATCATTGGTCGCCTCAGGTGCATGCTGAGTCGAGATGACAATGGTATCAATGCGTTTAGCGACGTCATTTTCGTCATATTCAACCGTAACTTGACTTTTGGCATCTGGACGTAGGTAAGCAAGCTCGCCTGATTTACGCAAATCAGCTAATTTTTTAACAAGTTGATGCGAGAGTGAAATGGCAAGTGGCATATATTCTGGCGTTTCCTTGCTGGCAAAACCAAACATTAAGCCTTGGTCACCTGCCCCAATCAAATCCAGCTCGTCTTGATTTTCAGTTCCACGAACTTCAATCGCTTCATTAACCCCCTGGGCAATATCTGGCGACTGCTCCACGATAGATGGATGAACACCGACTGTCTTGTAGTCAAAGCCAAAGTTCGCATCGGTATAACCGATTTCTTTAATCGTATTTCTGACAATCTCGTCAATATTGACATAAGCAGTCGTTGAAATTTCACCAAAGACATGGACAGAACCTGTGTAAACCACCGTTTCAGCGGCAACATGGGCATCTGGATCCTGCGCCAAAATGGCATCCAAAATCGCATCCGAAATTTGATCGGCGATTTTATCTGGATGTCCTTCTGAGACGCTTTCGCTGGTAAATAGATTTTTTTCTGACATAATTTTTCCCCTACTTTTCTAGTTTTTCGGTTACAGGAAACGGTTTTTGGAAAAATAAAAACCACCTTCGGAAAGTAACACTCCTATTCTACCACGACCTCACATTTTTCGCCATCATTTCTGACTAATTCCGTGATATAATTTAAGCATGCTAAAAAAAGAAACCATTCTGGCGCAAAATCCTTGGCTGACAGATGTCTCTGTCGTGGCTGAAACCACCTCGACACAACTTGACGCCAAAAACGACCTCGTCGACAAAAAATTGTTCATCGCTGAGATGCAGACCCAAACTCGCGGGCGTTTCGGTCGGCAATATTTTGCCGTCAATAGTGGTGGCATCTATATGTCGCTTGTTCTTAACATATCGGAAGACGTCAAAGACTATACGATATTAACAGCAGCAGCCGTGCTAACAGCGATTGAAAATTTAACGACAAAAAAACCACTGGTCAAGTGGGTCAATGATATTTATCTGGACAATAAAAAAATCTGTGGCATTTTAGTCGAGCATTTGCTATCAAGTAACGCCATTATTATCGGTATCGGTCTGAACTTTAATATCGCCGACTTTCCTATTGAATTAAGAGAAAAAGCAGGCTCACTCTTTACACATGAAACACCAACTATTACACGAGATACCTTGATTGCTGAAATCTGGGCACAATTTAACCGATTAAGCGCCAATCAAGACTTTTTCGACATTTACAAATCACATTCTTTCATCCTCGGTAAAACAGTTGAATTCGAAGAAAATGGTCGTACGATTATCGGTACAGCGACTGATTTGACAGAAACCGGCGAATTAATTGTCAATTCTGACGGCTTAGTCAAGGTGCTATCCTCAGGCGAAATTTCCCTAAAAAAATGGCTCTGATACCGATTAATGGTGTCAGAGCTTTTTTTCAAGGCTTGCTTATTTACGATTTAAACGAATCCATTTGTCGGCGAGGTAGGCAACTCTCAATTTTCGGAATAACAAAAAACTCCAAAATCCCATCAAGAAAACACGACCTGTTAGCAGCGCATCCGCGAAAAACCAGGCGTAAATGATGGTCACAAATATAAACATATAAAATTGTTCTTTTATCATATAATTCTATTCTAACAAATTCCCGCAAAATTTCAATTCTGAAGTATTTTTCTAGCGTTCTTAGCCCGAAACAAACTCCAAAATATCTGAACAAATTGAGTCCAAGACAAAATACTTGCACTATTTTCCAAAAAGGCTTATTATGAACTTATGAATAAAGTTTACAAACGTAAACAAACCAATTATCACTGATTTTTGATTTAATATTTTAAGAAAATAGGAGCTTACCAACATGAAAGATTCAACGATTGAAATTGATCCACGTTACCCACTCGGCGGCATTCACCATGTCACTGCCATTAGTTCCAGCGCCCAACATATTTATGATTTCTTTACCAATATTTTAGGCTTACGTCTCGCCAAATTAACCGTCAACCAAGACGATTACGAAACGTATCACCTTTACTTCACTGATGAAGATGGCAATGCGGGCACTGATATGACCTTCTTCGACTTCCCCGGTATTCCTAAGGGGACCAAAGGCACGAACAATATCGACCGTGCATCATTCCGCGTCCCTACTGATACTTCACTGACCTACTGGTTATCACGTTTCGACCAAGCTGAAGTCACTCACGGCGAGATTGCAACACGTTTTGGTAAGAAATATGTCGAATTCGAAGATTTCGACGGGCAACACTATCAACTCATTTCAGATGAAACAAATGTCGGTGTCCCTGCTGGTCAACCTTGGCAATTGTCAAATGTCCCTGATGAACACGCTATCGTCGGTCTTGGCCCAGTATTTGTCAAAGTTGCCAATTACGAACACATGGACTTAGTACTGGATAAAGTATTAGGTTTTCGTAAAACAGGTGATGAGGGTGCCTTTCATCAATATGAACTTGCTGAAGGTGGCAATGGTGCAACTTTGATTATCGAAGATGCACCAGATGAAGGCGTTGCTTGGCAAGGTTTCGGTAACATTCACCACTTGGCACTTCGGGTGAAAGACCCAGAAAGTCTCAGCTACTGGATTGAGCGCATCAAATCCTTCCGTTTCCCTGATTCTGGATTGGTCGATCGTTTCTACTTCTCAAGCGAATATTTCCGTGTCGCACCACAAGTGCTATTTGAATTGGCAACAGACACACCGGGGATTGGTGCCCTTGATATGGCGAAATCTGGTGCTGGCAAGGTTGATTCCTATGAAGAAGCCTTGATAACAAGCGGTTTCTGGATTGACGAAACCAAAGCAGAAGCCGGTCTTGATCTCAGCTTGCCACCACATCTTTTCCCTGGTGATGAAGCGGTCAAAGCGGCGACTGCTGCTCGTCTTCGCCCACTGGACACATCAGATGCCCACGACAAACGTGATGACAAGGACATCTGGACAATTTCACGAATTTTAGCACATAATCCGCAAGCTGTTCACAACGATAATCAATAATACAAACTTTGAAAATGACGGCTGATGTCGTCGTTTTCGTTAGTAAAGGAAAATTTCATGAAAAATTTCACCACTGATGAATTAAATCAACTCAATCCCTTTCTAGCTTATAAATTGCTTTCAGGTAGTGTCATTCCCCGCCCGATTGCTTGGGTGACCACCCAGTCAGTCGATGGTGTCGTCAATGCTGCACCGTTTAGTTTTTTCAACGTTGTCAGTAGCCAGCCACCATTGGTCAGCATCTCTATGCTAGGGCAAAAAGATTCCGTCAACAACTTACTTGAAACAGGAGAGGCTGTCATTCACTTTATCTCGCCTGATAATGTCGAAGCCATGAATAGGACAGCGGCTAGTTTGCCAAGCCAAATGAGTGAAATTGAGACTTTTGGCATTCCGACTGAGCCGTCTCAAACTGTCAGCGTCCCGTCAATCATTGATGCACCGATTAGATTTGAAGCAAAATTATTTAAACACATTCCAATCGAAACCAATGGTTATGTGGTCAGCAATCTCATGTTGCTTGAAATTACTAATTTTGCCTTTTCAGATACCGTGTTTGATGCTGAGAAATTTTATGTCAAACCTGATGCCTTTCAACCGATTGCAAGATTGGCAGGCAATACCTATGCTGAATTAGGGGATTTGTTTGACTTAGAACGCCCGCAATAATTACAAAAAGCGATGCCAGTTTTTCAACTGACATCGTTTTTTTGATACCTTGATTAAGCCCCAATATGCTCTTTTTCGTCCTCCAACCAGTGTTCCAATAATTCCGCAAAGTTTTCATACATAATGTGTTTGGTTTGGGCAATTTCAGCACGGTGAAATTCTTGATTACCGATAAAAATTTCAGCAATTTTGGCTTGATTATGACCGAGTTGCTTGAGTTTGTAGACCATTTGTTCTTTGTTCATACCTTCTCTCCATTTCTAGTTGCAAATCTTTTTCGTAAGCGTTTTCTTTATGTCTTCATTATAACATAAAAACGCCCAAATGAGCGTTTAAAGTATTGCTTCGATGTCTTGGGCGATATTTTCAGGTTTCTTGGCTGAACCATAGCGTTTCACGACTTTTCCTGTTTTATCGACTAGGAATTTCGTAAAATTCCATTTGATGTCAGAAGTCACAGCACCGCCTTGCTCACCTTTTAAGTAAGTATAAAGTGGCTCAGCGTTTGCACCATTGACCTCAATTTTCGCAAATTGTGGGAAAGTCGTGTGGTAGCGCAATTCACAAAATTCAGCGATTTCTTCGGCACTGCCCGGGGCTTGACCGCCAAACTGATTAGACGGAAAATCTAAAATCGTGAAGCCTTGCGCTTTGTAAGTGTCGTAGAGGGCTTGCAAGCCTTTGTATTGCGGGATAAAACCACAGCCAGTCGCCGTATTGACGATTAAAAGAGTTTGCCCCTCATAGTCAGATAGCGAGACGAGTTCGCCTTTATTGTTTTTTACTTTAAAATCATAGATTGTCATACTTTTATTATACACCTATTTTGTCAAATCTAGGCGTTTCGAAATTTGGGAAATGATGACCGCGCCAATTAAAAGCGAGAGCAACTCTCCCAAGCCAGTCGTCAACCACGTGATGAAAAACGGCGCTTGAAACATGATGTTAAGCTCGGCAGCAATCGTGACCATTGAGAGTGAAAAGAAGATGGCAAAGTAGATAAAAGCTTTGTTGGTGAGACCTTTAAGCACATCTGTGTTCATATATTTTTGGAACAGATACACACCTAGGCTAACAAAAATCAGGGTAGATAGACCACCAACGATGACATCGACAATTCCGAAGACCATATAATTTGAAATCATACAGCCAATGGTGACAGCCCAGATGTATTTTTTATTGTAGAAGGCGAGGAAGTTAAATAACTCAGACAGCCTAAACTGCACGGCGCCAGAACCTAGCGGTCCTAAGACGACTGTGATTACGACGTAGAGGGCGACGACAATGGCGATTTGCACCAAGTCAAGTACTTTAAAGTTTTTCATAAAATCTCCTTTATCGCATCAGCGATTGTAATATGCTCTGTCAAAGCGAGAAAGTACAGAGGGCTTGAAATAGGCAACACATGAGGCTTATTTCAAGCAAGTACAAGTATAGCAAATTTCCCTCAAAAATGATATACTTTCAGGTATGAAAACTACAATTAACAAAATCATAACCAACCAGATTTTTAAATATCTGCTAGCTGGTGTTGCGACAACTATTGTCTTTTTTATCTTTAAAATGCTGAGTTTCTCGGCTTTGCAAAACGGTGTGGCTTCTGAAATCATTGCGCAAGCCATTTCTATCCTATTTGCTTTTGTGACCAATAAATTTTGGGTCTTTGAGCGGACGACAAATTCACTGCTACAAGAATTTATCAAATTTGTCACTAGCCGAATCTTTGTCATGCTTTTGTCTGTTTTGGCTAACTGGTACTTCATTGATACACATCCAAGTATCCTCATGAATGCCTTGCATCTCACGCTTGATCAAAGTGTGTTCTTCCTTACGCTCTTTCTTCAAGTCTTAACCATTGTCTTAAACTATATTTTCTCTAAATTTTTAATTTTCACTAAGAAATAAAGCCAGATCAATTTGATCTGGCTTTTTCTTCTAACTTCTTACTATTCACATTTTTGATGATGGCGACAATTTCGCCTCGTCTGGTTTCGATGTCCCCATGGCGTTTCAGATAGACCGCATTGAGTATGGCGCCGAATATCAGCACTTTGGCGATAAAGATAAACCAAAGCATCAAAGCGAAGACGACCAAACTGCCGACGGTTTTCAAGTCTGCCATCATATCTGTCGTGCGCCCGATATATTTCCCTAGGACATTGGTCAAGAAAACCAAGACGACGGTGGAAAAAACGGTACCCGGTAGCACATACTTCATCTTGCGAATTTTAACATTTGGCATGATGAAGTAGAGCAGGGCTAGGGCGCAAAAAACGGTGATGGCGACCGCTGGAATGGTCATGTTATGCAGGGTCGCATAAAGATGCGGGTCAAACTTGATATGCTTGTAGATATTGGCTAGCACTGCCTGACCAAATGTCGACAGGAGCACGGCAACAAACAAGAAAAGGATAATCGCAAAACTGGCAATGATTGAAAAGAATTGACTGACGAGAAAATCGCGATGATCACTAACTTCATAAGCTTTATTCATCGCCATTTGCAGACTGGTCATGGCTTTGGAAAAGGTCCAAAATCCCGTCAAAACTGAGACAGACAGCAAACCTGTACTGGGTCTAGATAAAATACTATCGACAATATTAGCAATCGTGGCATAGAGTTGGCGTGGCAAATTATCCTTTAAAAAGTCAAGAATCATCGCCGTATCCAGATGGAGAAAGGGCAGGATATTGCCGACAATCATCAGGACTGGAAAGAGAGATAAAAGCAGATAGTATGCCACCGCAATGCTCGACAAATTCATCTCAGCTGATTTGTAAAAGAACAGAAAATCATTGAGACGTCTGGAGGCTAGAATTTTTTCAATTAAATGTTTCATGCCATCCTTTCCTTTATCCTTAACGCTAACTCCGCTTAATACGTCCCTTCTTCACCTTGGCTCGTTAAAATAACTGGTCCATTTTTTGTGACGACAAATTGATGTTCATATTGACAAGAAAGACTGCCATCAAGCGTTGTGTAGCCCCGTTCATTACTTGGATGATCAATTTCCCAATCACCTGTATTAATCATCGGCTCAATCGTCAAGACCATGCCTTCGCGCAAGCGAAGCCCTTTTCCTGGTGTGCCATAATGCGGCACGAGTGGATCTTCGTGCATGGTTGGGCCAACGCCATGACCAACCAAATCACGGACAACACCGTAGCCAAAACTTTCAGCGTAGGATTGGATAGCGTGGCCAATATCGCCAATGCGATTACCAACTTGAGCCGCTTCAATCCCACGGTAGAGGCTTTCTTTCGTGACAGTCATGAGCTGTTTGACCTCGTCAGAGACTTCCCCAACTGCGTAGGCCCAGCACGAATCCGCAACGCCACCGGTGAAATTATCCGCCAGAGCCTTCATCGCCATGCCATCATCAAAATTAGCCTTGCTCATGTCAATACCACCGCCCGTGCCAATGACCATGTCGACCTTAATCAAATCGCCTGATTTTAAGATGTGACCTTTACGCGGAAAACTGTGGGCAACTTCGTCATTAAGGCAGCAGCAAGTCGCATAAGGGTAGGGATTGACATTGCCTTCATCAACGCCGATTTGCAGAGGAATGGCGTTTTTTTCCTTACAGATGCGGCGCACATAGCTTTCGATTTCCCACATGTCAATGCCCGGTTTGATAATATCGCGAAGCCCAATATGGATGCCTGCTAAGACGTCTGAAGCCTCTTGCATCATGGCAATTTCGCGTGGTGATTTAAGTGTAATCATGAATAAAATATCCTTCTCGTTTTTTAGTCTATTTTTAGTCTATGTCTATTTTATCAAATTTCTGCTAGCTTTAGGGAATTTATTGACAGGAGATGTCTTTCTGTCGTTAAAAAGTAGCAACTGCTTGCATTTTTCTAAAAAGTCAAAAAACTTGATTTTTTAACGTATTTTGGTATAATTTTCTTATTATAAAAATGTAAATTGGAGATTATTATGGCTTTGGCTAAGATTGTATATGCTAGCATGACGGGGAATACTGAAGAGATTGCTGACATCGTTGCGGAAAAACTTGAGGCACTTGGTCTCGACGTTGATATTGATGAGTGTACGACCGTTGACGCATCTGACTTTGAAGATGCTGACATCGCTATTGTCGCTTCTTACACCTACGGTGACGGCGAGTTGCCTGACGAAATCGTTGATTTCTACGACGATTTGCAAGATTTAGACCTTTCCGGTAAAATCTTCGGTGTCATTGGTTCTGGCGATACGTTCTACGATGAATTTTGTAAATCGGTTGATGATTTTGAAGCTGCTTTTGAAAAAACATCAGCTGAAAAAGGCGCTGACAGTGTCAAAGTTGACTTGGCTGCTGAAGAAGATGACATCGTGAAACTCGAATCATTCGCTGAAACACTTGCCGCTAAATTTAGCTAATCTAAGCTGAATCAAAAATAAACTGCACGAGAATATCCTCGTGCAGTTTTTATATGTCGATTTGCGATAAATAAGCATAAGAAAAAAGTCCACATCACAGGACTTTTTTGCAACCTATCAACTAGCATCAAACAGTCAAAAGTTCTTCTTCTTTATTGGCAGTGTGCTGGTCGATTTCTTTGACCGCATCATCTGTCACTTTTTGAATGTCTTTTTCAAGTGTTTTCAACTCGTCTTCAGTGATTTCTTTGGCTTTTTCAGATTTTTTAGCGTCATTCATGGCATCTTTACGGATGTTCCGAATAGCGACTTTCCCACCTTCAGCAGTTTTCTTCACTTCTTTTGCCAATTCTTTCCGGCGTTCTTCGGTCAGCGCTGGAATGACCAGACGAATGACATTGCCGTCAGATTGGGGATTAATGCCCAAATCGCTAGCGTTCAAAGCAGCTTCAATGTCTTTAATGACTGTTTTGTCAAAGGGTGTGATCAAAAGCACACGCGCCTCTGGTACAGAAATCCCAGCTAATTGGTTCAAGGGTGTTGGCGCCCCATAATAGTCCACAGTGATGCGGTCAAGCAAGCTCGCATTGGCACGGCCAGCACGAATGCTGCCAAATTCACGTTGCAAGCTGTCAATAGAATTTTTCATACGGTCTTGAGCCGTGGTTACGATGGTATTTGTCATTTGATTCTCTATCTCCTACTTCAATAATGTTAATAATTTTTGAGTCATGTCAGCATTTTGCCCTTGATGATTTAAAATAATCGTCGGATAATGGTAATCTTGCGTTTTGATGAGCAAAAATGGTTTATCATGCGTATGAACGATAAAAAGTCTTTTCTTATCTTTCAAAAAGACACCCGCCAGATAATTCGGCGCATTGACCCCATATAGTTTGGCAAATAAATGAGGCAACTCACTTTTATCCGTCGACAATTCTGCAGAAACGATTTTGTCAAGCGGCACAATAAGTCGACGTCTAAAGCCAGTTGCAAAGACTTCTAATCTCGAAAACGTGATGACTAAGTCATTATCTGCTACCATGATTTTCATGATGGCTACCCCCTAAGTTTGGCTCAATCAGTTGCTGACGGTTGTGCCAATCTGCTCACCCAGAACGACACGTTTGATATTGCCTGTTTCATTGAGATTAAAGACGACGAGGTCGATATTGTTATCCATTGACAAGCTTGATGCCGTCGAATCCATAATTTTCAACCCTTGTTTCAACACTTCGATGTGCGTCAATTCGTCAAATTTAATGGCTGCTGCATTGGTACGTGGGTCGTCGTTATAAACCCCATCAACCCCATTTTTCGCCATGAGAATGGCATCAGCACCAATTTCAGCGGCTCTGAGCGCAGCCGTCGTATCCGTTGAGAAATACGGCGAACCAGTCCCAGCAGCGAAGATGACGATACGTTCTTTTTCAAGATGACGCAAAGCCCGTCCCCGAACATAAGGTTCTGCCAACTGTTGCATGTTAATGGCTGTTTGTACACGCGTCGTCACTCCCGCACGCTCAAGCGCATCTGCCATAACCAACGCATTCATGACCGTCCCTAGCATGCCGGTGTAGTCAGCTGGCACACGCTCCATCCCTGCGGCTGCGGCAGCCTCGCCTCGCCACAAGTTACCACCACCGATGACCAAGGCGATTTCAATCCCTAAATCATGAACTTCTTTTAGTTCACTCGCAATTTCTTCAACCGTCGCAATATCAATGCCGACACCACGTTCGCCAGCCAATGCTTCTCCAGAAAGTTTGATCAGGACGCGTTTATATTTTACTTGAGACATAATTCACCTTTCATACTGTTCGATTCATATTTTATCTTATCCATTTTACCACAAAATTGAAGAATTTTAAAAAATCTCTGTCAGATTTCTTGGTTAATTGAAAGATAGCACTATCAGCCCTATTTAAGCAATCGTAACACACTTAAAACAAGAAAAAATCCCGACACCATAGCATCAAGGAAGTTTTCACGCATATTTAAGCTTGCGCCTTAAATTTTTCAACATCACGCGCGATGACCAATTCTTCATCTGTCGGAATGACAAGGACTTTCACCTTAGCCTCTGGTGTTGAGATGATGCCATCTGCCCCAAAAACGTTTTTACTTTCATCAATGTCCAAACCGAACCATGACAAGCCATCAACGACAGCTTGACGAACGACATCTGAATTTTCACCGATACCTGCAGTAAAGATAAGGGCATCTGCACCATTCAAGACAGCCAAATATTGACCGATAAATTTTTGAATGCGATTCACAAACATATCAAAAGCAAGGCTAGCTTTTTCATCACCGGCGTCGCGAGCAGAAATAATGTCCCGCATATCTGATGACATTTCAGAAACGCCTGCTAAGCCAGATTTTTTGTTAAAGATGTCGATGACTTCAGCCACATCCGTAATCCCCGTTTTGGCCATGATATAAGGAATGATAGAGGCATCTAATTCACCCGTCCGCGTGCCCATCATGACACCAGCGAGCGGTGTGAAGCCCATTGAGGTATCAACGGATTGCCCGCCATCAATGGCAGTCAAGCTCACGCCATTACCGATATGCGCTGTGATCAG
Organism: Pseudolactococcus reticulitermitis; assembly: GCF_002260845.1. Lineage (GTDB taxonomy): Bacteria > Bacillota > Bacilli > Lactobacillales > Streptococcaceae > Pseudolactococcus > Pseudolactococcus reticulitermitis. Next base: position 662,707 of record NZ_BEDT01000001.1, read on the forward strand.
TTTAAGGTCTTCTGGTGCCTTACCAAGATAGTCAGCCGCTTTTTGTGCCACATACATGTGACTTGTCCCATGCGCCCCATACTTGCGGACTGCATATTTATCGTAGTAGTCATTTGGCATAGGATAACGGTAAGCAACCGCTGGCATCGTTGCGTGAAAGGCCGTGTCAAAGACAGCGACATGCGTTGCTTCTGGCAATAAAGCACAGAAAGCATAGATACCTGCAACATTGGCAGGGTTATGCAAGGGTGCTAAATCAGATAAATCTTCGATTTGTTTGGCAACCTCATTGGTAATCAAAACTGATGCTTTGAACAGCTCCCCACCAGCAACGACACGGTGACCAGTGCCTGTGATTTCTGAAAAGTGCGCAATAATGTTCAGATTTTTAAGGTCGTTCATCAAAATCGCCACGGCCTCTGTATGGTTGTGAATATTTTTAACGGTCACATGTTTATCACCATCAAAACTAACTGTCGAAACTGACTCCGGCAAGCCAATCCGCTCAATCAGTCCTTTAGCTATCACTGTTTCTTCTGGCATTTGGTAAAGCTGCCATTTAAGACTTGAGCTACCCGCATTAATCGCAATTGTTTTTGACATTTTTTTCCATTCTCCTAGTATAAGATGTTGAGGCGACGGTTTTGAGGCTATGAAAAATAGGAAAAGGCGTAAACGAACGAAGTTCGTGCGCACTTTTATCTATTTTCCTAACACCAAGGAGCCGAAACTCAATTCATTAAGATATTGAGGCGACTGTTCTGCTTGCGATAATTTAAAATCATCTCGCAGACACCCAGTCGCCCAAACGCTTTCAAATCACACATCAGATATCGTTTGTTGCGTAAATACAGACGTTTTGAAAACGTTTTCCTTTAAATTATATCACATTTTCACAAAATTGCGTCATAAAATTTTGCACAATTTCAGGATTGGTCAGGCTGGTCAAAGGAAAAACAAAGGGCGCTTTACCTTGTGCAGACTTCTGTAAAACAAAGATTGCCTTGGCATTGTTTTCAGTGGCAATATCTTCTGGCAAGGTAATCACAGCAGCGATGCGGGCATAATCCTGCAACCATTTTTTTAATAAATCAGCTTGCGGACTGGATAATAAATCACTCGGTGCGACAAAAATGGCATAGCCATCTGCTTTAAGATACTTGAACCCTTGCGCCATCAGCAGGTGATGCGCATAGGTGTGGTCTTGCGGACTGCCGACAACTGACCGGCGTGCAATCGCATCATCAGGATAATAACCGACCGGCAAATCTGACACCAAAATATCTACAGGCTCAATGACTTGCGGGCGCACGGCATCAATCTGCAAAAATTGAGCTGACGTTTGCATGACATCCGCGATACTGGCAGATAAATCAATCATCAAGTCATCGACTTCGAACCCTGTATAAGTCAGCGTTTTATCTGGCATGCCAGTCAATAAAGTCTCGGCAAGATTGCCCGTTCCAGAACCTAATTCCAAAACAGACAAGCTCGTTTCAGGAAACAAGGTCTCAAGCATAAAACTGATGATATAGCCAATCGCATCTGGTGTCAACTGATGATTGGCTTGCAGGTGCATCTCTTTCGCACCTTTGATTAAGGCAAACTGATAGACTTTTTGCCACTCTTTTTTTGTCAGCTTGAGCGCTCGTAATTGGTCATTGCGTTGCTGCAAGTCTTCTGAGACAGCTTTACCGAGATAGCTGACATTTTGCTCAATCAGGGCGTCATAAAAATGCGTTGCCAAACGTGTTTCAAGTTGCTGAACATTAGCCAGTAATAGGCCAAATGCCGTTTCGATTTTTTCCATCTTCATACCTTTTATTATACCATAAACCTATTCTTGAACTTTAAGCATTGGTTTAAGGTTCCTTTAAGCTTGTTTGGTTATACTTGAGTCATTCCTAAAATATTTTTTCATAATAACTCTCTAAAAAAACTCGTTGGCTTGGATAGCCTGCGAGTTTTTTATGTTTTAAGCTTGATTTTCCCAAACCATATCATACCAGACAGCACCACCATGTACCGATTGTGATTTGCCATCATTCATAAAACCATTTTTTTCATAGTAGGGAATCAAATAATCGTGGCAGGTCAGCGTAATCCCCTCACGCTTTTGCGCGCGGGCTAACTCTTTTAAAGCTGCGATTAATTTTACACCAACAGCCTGACCTTGAAAATCATCTGCGACAGACAGACTGGTCACGGCGATATAGCCACCTGTTTCTGGATTTGCCACAACCGTTTGAAATAAGTCATCCGTCAAATGACGCGCTTGTATCACGGGACCTTCGATATAGCCTGCGACTTGACCGTCAATTTCTGCCACTAAAAAAGTATCTGGAATTTGAGCAATGCGAGCCTGTATCGCCTCAAAACTTGCAGCTTCGGCTGGTGAAAAATTGGCGATTTCGATACTGTAAGCGACTTCTAAGTCTGCCGGTGTAACTTGTCTGATTTTCATTTTTTACCTTATTCTATGATGAGACAAACGCCAATTTCAAAATAAAATTGGCGTTTGTCATTATTTTTTATATTTATTGGACATTACTTGTCAGCTGTGACAAGAGTGTCTCGAAGGCGTACTCATATTTTTGAATGTCGCCTGCCCCCATGAAGACATAGACAGCATTATCATGGTCAAGCAAAGGTGAGACATTATCGACAGTGATGACTTTAGCTGGTTTTTCGATTTTGACAGCCAAGTCTTCGACTTTGACATCACCGTGATCGACTTCACGCGCTGAGCCATAAATTTGTGCCAGATACACAGCGTCAGCCTGATTCAAGCTTGTCGCAAATTCATCAATCAGGGCAATCGTCCGTGTGAAAGTATGCGGCTGAAAGACAGCGACAATTTCTTTATCCGGATATTTTTGGCGCGCTGCGTCCACCGTCGCTTCAATTTCGGTCGGATGGTGGGCAAAATCATCAATAATGACTTGATCGCCAATCTGTTTTTCAGTGAAGCGACGTTTAACCCCACCAAACGTTGCCATATATTTGGCCACTTCTTTGGCATCAAAGCCATCTTGATGGGTCACGGCAACAACGGCCAAGGCATTCAAGATATTGTGTTTGCCATAAGTCGGCACAACAAATTCTCCGATTTTTTCATCGTGGAAATAAGCGGTAAATTTCGAACCACTTGTCGTCCGTGTCACGTCTTTGGCGATATAGTCATCGCTATCAGAGAAACCGTAACGGTAAATCGGCACATTGGCTGTCAATTTTTGGAGATATTTATCATCGCCATAAACGAAGATGCCTTTAGTGATTTGATTGGCATAAGTCTGGAAGGCATCGAAAACGTCATCAATGCCTGTAAAATAATCAGGATGGTCAAAATCGACATTGGTGATAATCGTATATTCAGGATGGTAAGGCAAGAAATGACGCTCATACTCGTCAGATTCGAAAACGAAGAATTTAGAATCCGCTGAGCCACGACCCGTTCCGTCCCCAATCAGATAAGACGTATCGGTCACCTGGCGCATCACGTGTGCTAAAAGACCAGTCGTAGAGGTTTTACCATGCGCACCGGCAACACCAATAGAGGTAAAGTTAGTCATAAATTGACCCAAAAACTCATGATAGCGAACGTAATCATAGCCGTTTTTGTTGGCGTAAGCCAGTTCGATATTATTATCATCTCGGAAGGCGTTACCCGCAATGATTGCAACATCTGGTGTGATATTTTTCGTGTCAAATGGCAAGAGCGGAATACCTGCTTGCTCTAGGCCACGCTGGGTAAAGTAGTAATCTGTTGAGTCAGACCCCTGAACCTTATGCCCCATTTGGTGTAGCATGAGGGCAAGGGCTGACATACCTGACCCTTTGATTCCGATAAAATGATAAGTTTTTTGTGACATGTGTCTACTCTTTTTAAGTTGGGTTGGGCAATGGTGCAGATGATGAAACATTTCTTGATATTTTCATCATCTCTAACCTAACGAAACTCTCTTCCTTTCTAAAATTACAACGATTTGTCCTGCCTATGACCGCCTTGATAAACCTGAATTAGTCGACTGTATCAAAACCATCTCGGTGCTGATGTTTACTCACAAAATAGTCTTGTTTTGGTGCGTCAAATAAAGAGCCGTTCGACTGACGCGCCGCTGTTTTATCAAAACCCGAGACTGGTTTACCTAATGAATGCTGCGATTGAACAACTTTTTTATTCGCCAGACCTTTGATACCTAGTTCATCTGATGTTGCCCGTTCCAATGGATTGACATAAGGTTTAACAGGTTTAGGTGCCACTGCATTTTCAAGCGCACGCTTTCTCGCCTCCTCAACCAAGGTTGATTTTTTCTTAGGCGGCGCCACAGTCGAAACCTTAAAATTCTTGCTGAGTGGTCGTTTGCCATTGACCGTCGGCGTTTGACGACGCATCTCAAAAGAGCCAGCTGCTTCATTCGTTGACTCTGACATCACGCCTGATGAACCAGCTGCCTGATTTTTAGTAGATGCACCAAAATGCTCCATGGTCATATCAGGATTTCTGGTTAAAAGTTGTTGATTGGTCATAATCACCCGATTATCTGGTGTCAACACCGCATCGTCGGGCATAATCGGAAAGGTAATTTTATTTTTAGGATACAAATTTTCCATAGGTGGCCTTACTTTCACTTGAGTTAAAAAATGTAGTGATAACAACTGTCGGTTAAACACGTATCCGACAAAAGATACTCTATCCATTGTACCAAAAATTTGAGGAATAGTCTCGGTTTATGCGAAATTCCAGCTATCAAATCCCTAAAATAACCTTCATCTCATCTTTGGAAATGGCGCTATCGTCTGCCCCACCATCTAGCACCGTCGAGACCATATCACGCTTACTATCCTGCAGCGCCATGATTTTCTCCTCAATCGTGCCACGTGTAATCAAACGAATGACTTCCACCGTTTTCGTTTGGCCCATGCGGTGTGCCCGCGAAATGGCTTGTTCTTCGACCGATGGATTCCACCATAAGTCTATCAAAATGACGACATCAGCAGACGTTAAGTTAAGGCCAGTCCCGCCAGCCTTGAGTGAAATCAAAAACGCATCTCGTGAGCCAGCATTAAAGGCCTTAACCATTTTCATTCGATCTCTAATCGGTGTTGACCCTGTCAACTGATAACTCGAAATTCCCGCTTCCTCCAATTGTTTCTCGATATGCGGAAACATTTTTCGGAACTGTGAAAAAATGAGTGGTCTGTGCCCAGCATCTTTGATTTGCTGCAAAAGCTCTGCCAAACTTTTGAGTTTGCCAGAGGTGCCTGTGTAATCCGGCATAAATAAAGCAGGCGTATCACAAATTTGACGTAAGCGTGTAATGCCCGCCAGAATTTCTATCTTCGAGCGTGAAAACTCATAGTCATTCATATTTCTCACGCGATTTTGAATGGCTTCAAGCTGCGCCAGATAGATAATTTTTTGCGACTCCTCAAGTTCACTGTACTGAATCATTTCAAGCTTGTCTGGCAATTCCAGTAGGACATCTTCCTTGCGACGACGCATGACAAAGGGTTGAATCATCCGAGCAATTGCATCGTGTTTCAGTTTACGGAATTTCTTACGCTCGCCTAAAATACCCGGCATGATGATTTGGAAAATCGCCCAAATTTCATCGATCCGATTTTCAATCGGCGTGCCTGATAAGGCAAAAATATGGTCGACTTTAAGCTGAGACAGTGCTTTATTGGTCTTAGAATTAAAGTTTTTAACCGTTTGTGCTTCATCAATCAATAAATAATTCAAATCAAACGATTGATAAGTCGTCACATCTTTCAAAAAGCTACCGTAACTGGTGATAAAAATCTGCGTTTGTGGATTTCTTAACAGGGTAGAACGTTCTTGCTTGGTGCCATCCACGACGACCACTTCAAGGTCTGGCGCAAACTTGGCAAACTCACTCGACCAGTTATAAATCAGACTAGAGGGTGAGACAATCAAAGCAGTATCGCCTTGAACGAGATTGCTTGCCAGATAAGTGATGGACTGCAAAGTCTTGCCTAACCCCATATCATCTGCCAACACACCACCCATGTGATAACTGCTCAGCATATTCATCCAACGCACACCGTCTTCCTGATAGGGGCGCAATGTCGCCTTAATCTGGTCTGGTTTTTGATAGGGAAAAGCGTGTGGATTGGTCAAATTATCATATAAGGCTTCAAATTTTTTGGAAAATGACACCCCATCTTGATCGCCAAAAATTTTAGAAAGTTGGAAAGTTTTAAATGTCGGGACAGCAATTTTACCTGCGCCAACCTGCACAGCATCTGACATATCGGTCAAGACTTGCTTGACTGCATCAAACTGCTCGTCTAGTAAAATGAGCTGACCTGATTCGGTCACATAATAACCCGCATTCTCTTGCAGTCGTGCCACGAGTTTTGAAAATTCTTGCTCAGGGACATGGGGGAGGCTAAAATTAATTTCTAATAAGCCACCATTTTGATTTATGTCAATATCAAAATTCTCTGTGACTTGTAAGTCTTGAATGCTTGGCGAGAGGGTAACAGCACCTAATTTGGCAAATTGCGGGAGAATTTCCGTGAAAAATTCATAGATTGCCTCGCCTTTAGGTGGTACTGTCTGTGTTTCAAAGCCAACTGGAAAACCAGAACGTTTGACCAAATCAAAAATGCGTTTTTCTAACCGTAAATGTCGTGAAAAATCTAGGGTGTCTAAATCTCTAAAACTTGTGATTTGAAAATCGCCATAGTCAAAAGCGATTTGTAAGGTCAAGAAACGATCCAAGTCAAAGCTAAATAGCGGTTTAAATGGTCGAATTTTGAACGCACTAGGCGCATCAACATAACCCAATTTTTCAAATATTTGTAAGGCCTGAGCTAATTTATCCTTGTCATCATAGTCAAAATAAATCATTCTTAATCCGTCAGATGCCATGGGCACCTTGGATAAGAGGTTTAAAATCTCTAACTGCTCAGCGTCCAACTGATAGAAAACATGATCCCGATAGACGATTTCGCCCTCAAAGAAGGACTGATGTGGCATTTCTTTTATCGTGAGCTCAATCACGTCATCCAGAGGTTTGACCTCGAAATGGTACACATCACCCTCATCATCTAAGGGTAAAACACTAAAATATCTAACAGGTTTTTCCGAAATTTTCATCGAAAAATCAAGCGCTGCAGTCAGCGCCAACAATTCTGGGAGCAGACCAGCATGAGGGACAAAATAGCGACCGAGTTTACGAAATAGATTGGTCAGAGCCATTTCTTCCTGGCTCGGCGTGATTTTCAATAGATAGTTTAAAAAATCTTGGCTGGCTTGATCAAAATGTGACAGTATCAGCGTGACATAGTGCGAGCTCCCAAGCAAATAAGTACCACCTTTTCGGAGCAAGGTAATAAAATGTGGCATATCTTTCACGATATAAGCCCGAGACATGGTCGATAAGCGAATTCTGAGCGTAAAGGCCAAGAAGTTGCCACTATAGTAAAAGGATTCGAGTAATTTCGGATCTGAAACTTCGACTTCTAAGGTCAATTTTTCTGACTGATTTGCCCATTTATCATCGTTGACTTTGGCTAGAAAATCAGACGATATTTGCAATTCTTTTGATTTTTCGACCTCGGCTTCGTAGGCTTTTTTTTCTTCCTCAACTGCTTCAGTATCTGCTTTTTTTAGATATTCTTCGACCGCTGCGATATGTTGGCAATAGCGTTTAGTGCGTTGGAAGACATCACAAAAACACAAGTCATTTTGACCGTCTAAGTCATAAACGACTTGCTCCCCATCAACATCAGCCGACAATTTCATGCCATTGATTGACACATCGGTCATCTGGCCTTTATCAAAAAGTTCCGCACCCTCGGCACGGATACGCGCTGGCATCATTCGACTCATATCATTTGTCCCATCTTCAAAGCATTTTCTAAAAGGCTAATACTCAAAATGCCCTATCTTTATTTTTAGTCGGCAATGTCACTTCATCTGCTTGATTTTTCTTCTATTTTCTTTGCCAACTGTGCTTAAATTTTGGCACTATTATACCATATTTTCTGGAAAATTTCAGGAATTTTCTTTTGCTGCCATCATTTTTAAAAAGGCCTGAATTAAAACATCTCGGTCAATCAGCCATTGCTTGCGCTCATCACGCAAATGAACCCGATTGGACAGAAAAATCACGGCTTGCTGTGTTTGTTAGTTCAACAAGATAAAAGTGCCAGTGTAGCCTGTGTGTAGCAACCATTGTCCCATACGGGTTTGCCTGGTGCCTTTAAGTCCAACTAAATCCCAAGCCAGACTGCGAGGCTTATCTGCCTGCGCATAGTCCTGCAATAAAGTGAGATAGGCGGGATTGGCGAAATAGGCTTGTGCAAAGGCAATCAAGTCGTCTAAATCAGAAAACAGCCCTGCTGAACCCGTATGTCGCCCAAAAACCTGTGCTTTGGGATCATGAACAACACCTTTGGGCAGATCCCAAGCTGTCGCGACGGTGCTATCGGGCGCTACAAATCCTGTGTGCTGCATGTTGAATGGCGTAAAGACTTGTACTTGTAAAATATCTGCCAAATCTTGATGATAGATCGCTTCTAACATGAAACCGAGTAAAATAAAATTCACATCTGAATAATGAAAGCTTTTATCTGCCGTCACCGTAACGTGGTTGAGCGCCTCCCGAAGTTCCGTATAGGCTAAACGATTGCGATTTTTGATAAATGGGTCAATCCCTGAGGTATGCGTCAAAAGTTGGCGAATGGTCAGTAGCTCCCTGCCTGGGCCTTGAAACTCTGGATAGTGCATCATTAACAAATCATCCAGCCCGATTTCCCCCGACAGAATTAAATTAATCATCAGGGTGCCCGTCCCAACTACCTTTGAGACACTCGCTAAATCGTAAGCCATATCAGCTTCTAGCAGAACAGGTTCAGGCTTCAAGCGGTTATACCCCTTGACATATTTTTGGATAGCCGAGCCGTTGACAAGCGCAAAAGACGCACCTGGAAAAATGCCAGATGCGACGTATGCTGCCACCAGTTCAAAAGGATTGTCCGGCATCGCGTCAATCATTTCGTGAACCAAATTTCGATATTTTGACCATCTGTTAACGTCAAAATTTTACCTTTTTTATCCACATAATAGCCCAGACCTAAGTCGTCTAATTGTGCCGCGATTTGATGTAAATCAACTTCTGGGCAGACTTCAAATTCAATAATCTCAAGATCCCAGACCTCTTCTGGATTGGTCAATAAATCTGGTCCTTGCGCGTCAAAATACGAGATTTTACCAAATGGCAGTTGAACAACGTGATTGTTTTCAGTTAAACCGAAACCGTCAACATAAAAAGCCAAAACATCCTCTAAATGACTGGCATTGAGCTGAATATCAATAATCTTAATATCCTGTGTCCCAGACTGACTTGGGACAATCTCAAAAACATCGCCTTCTGGTGAGGTCGCTTCAAACCCTTCTGTAAATTCTGGGCTTTCAATCACAATTTTGCGCAATTTTTTAACGCCATCTACCGTCCGTGTCCGCATACTTGGTGATTCTTCCAGAATTAATCGGGTATCTGTGCGTGTTTTAGCAGACTTGCCACCAAGCATCGCCCAAGCATTTTCTTCTGAGATGACTTTCAAACCTAGCGTTTCTTTATAAAACGCCAGATTGAGATCACGATTATTGACACGGATGACGGGTACGGCTCTCTTGATGTTATCAAAAACTGTCTTCATTTTCTCTCTTTTTCTATTTTTTCACGTTGTTAAAATCATTTCAGATCCTAGGTCAGAAGCAATTTTACAATTAAGTCTTTACTAATATCTCTATTATAGTCAACTCTAGCAAATTTTACAAAAATTTATCATTTTTTATGGGAATTTAATGACTGACACGAAACATGACACACCCTAGGATGATTATTTTCAGGTAAATCATTGTGAAAACTTATAAAATATGTTATCTTATAAACATGAATTATTTAGAAATCGCTCAAAAAAATGCGAAGCAACAGCCTATACTGTCTCCTCACGAGCCCTCTCATCAAACTTGGAAGACACGTCTCACTTTCATTTGGGCTTTGGTTTTATGGCAAGTCTCATCAGCCTTACCTGCGATTGCTATGAATCGCCAGGGCCATTTCGAGCTTTGGAAAATCGGCCTCTTTCTCCTACTTTTTGCCGCTTGTGTCTGGCTCTCTTATATCTGGGCACGCAAATATCAGTTAATCCCCCAAATCAACCGGCGCTACTTCCAACTTGGCAAAATCGCTGGTGGCTTTGGTCTGATGTTTGCAGTTGGCATGATTTCAGCTCTGATTATGGCGCTAACTGGGACTAATGGGACTGAAAATCAAGAGATTATTGATACTATCGGTAAAGTACTCCCTCCCCTTGTCTTTGTCATCATGACAACTTCTGCTGGTTTTTTTGAAGAGTTGATCTTTCGTGTGAGTTTGTTTGAACTTCTCTTTACCAAATGGCCTAAACTTGCTACAGTTTTAGCTTGGGCACTTTTTACCGCAGCCCATAGCCCGACAGACTTTGCAAGTTTTATGACTTATGGCCTGATGAGCCTTGTGTTGACGGGGCTATACGCTAAGTATCGTAACTTCTACCTGAATATGTCTGTTCACTTTCTCTGGAATGCCTTAGGCATGATTAGCTTTTTCTTCCTGAGATAATGCTTGATAGCAACAAAAAAACTCCTTGGTCAATTTGTTTGACCAAGGAGTTTTTTAGCATTCATTGTCAATGAAACAAGAATCGCTTATAAGAAAATGATTTTAAACAAGGCGATAGCAGAAAGTGCTGCCAAGATTGGTGCCAAGACCGGAACCCAAGCATACCACCATTTAGAATCAGCCTTGCTTTCGCCAAGGATAGATTTAGGCAGAATAGCGTGGAGGATACGTGGCCCAAGGTCACGTGCTGGGTTAAGACCAGGACCAGTAGGCCCACCGAGTGATGCAACCAGTGTCATCACAAGGAAACCAAGTGCCAAATGCGCAACTGCAAGGGAACCAACATTACCAGTTGTTAAACCAGCAATACCTTGTTGAACTTTAGTTGCAATATCCATATCCGCAACTTTCGTTCCAGCAGCACCTTGCGATGACAACAATTTGTCAATAGCAGGAATAACTTCAGCACCAAAGAAGTTTTTAGTCAAACCAAGTGCGCCGAAGAAAAGGACAAATGACCCGAAGAACTCATTGAGAAAACCATTGATAGTTGCACCACGGCGTGATGCTGCAGTCCCATCATCAACGTTGTCAATCGTTGAGAAAGTCCCAAGAATATGATTTGAGTTTGTCGTTTTCAAGTAGTAAGGGCGGTAAACCATGACGATAACGGCTTGACCAACGATTGCCCCAAGAATTTGTGCCACGATGTATTGTGCCACGTGTGCCCATGGGAAAAGGCCTGAAGCTGCAAGACCAAGTGTGAAGGCTGGGTTGATGTGGTTACCTGAAACATTACCAAACATCAAAGCAGGGATCATCACCCCACAGCCGTAGCCCCAAGCGATAGTCATCCAGCCTGAAGCGAATCCTTTAGTGCCTTTGAGGTCAACGTTTGCGACCGCGCCGTTACCGAGGATAATGAGAATTGCTGTTCCGAGGAATTCAGCAAGATATTTTGTCATCCATGTTACGTCCATTTTTGTGCGTAATCTCCTTTATGTTAAGTGTTTGAGTTAGCTGTTTTGAGGTTTAAAAAAACTCAAAATTCAAAACTCAGTGTTAATGATAAGTACCTTCTAAGTTTATCAGAAAACACAAGGCGTGTAAAGTCTTACTGAACATTTTCATGAAAGTTTAAGGTTTGTTTAAGACCTTTAATTGACCTTTCTGTTATAATTTTGTAGAAGACCGCTAAATTAATCCAAAAGGTGTTAAACCGCGCTTAACGCCGTATGAAGCTAGGCAATCACATGGTTCGGCGTTTACGCCGGTGCTATGATTTATCTTTTTCACTATGGCATTGGCGTTGCCACTTTAGTGGCTTACGGAAAAGTTAGAGACAACGTGCCTTAGCGATTTGACATTGGCACTTAGCGCTTTAGCGCATTACGTGCCACGCTATGTACAGTAGACTTGATTTTCGAAAAAAATCTTAGTCGCTGGACAATCGATTAGGCGTTGACCGGTGTTGCGGTTTATAAACGAGATTAAGGAGACACGATGCAACTCAATCACTTTTCTATTATTAACAAAACATTTGATCAAGAGCTGAGTGATTTAGCTCAGCTTGGTTTCAAATTTGAGCCCTCACTTTCTGCCAAAGCTACCCTTGAAAGTTGGCTCACGACGGCGCCGATTGCAATGACCAGTTTAGCTGCCACTGACCGTGAGACAGTCAGTGATTTTTTGGCGTCTGAGACACCGCTAACTTGGGAGATTTTTTACGCCATTAGTTTACAGTTGCTGGATTTTGTGGCAATTTTCGACTTTCAGCTGACAGAAGCCTTGACTTTTGCCAAAGCGATTAACTTGCCTTTAGTTGACCTGTCAGCTGAGCCATCAGCACAGCATATTATCTCCGCTATCTATCTCGTCATGAATTCCCGTCGTCAAACTGGCATGACCTTAGTCGAACACTGGGTATCCGAAGGTTTGCTGCCACTAGATAACCACTACCATTTTTTCAATGATAAGAGTCTCGTAACCTTTGATACTGGCCAGCTCATCCGCGAGGTGGTCTATGTGGAAAGTCCGGTTGACACGCAAAATCGGGGGCAGTATGATTTGATTAAGGTCGAGATTATTCGCCCGCAATATGACGGGAAACTGCCAGTGATTATGACGGCAAGTCCTTATCATTTCGGCACAAATATCAAGGCAAATGATGATAAGCTCCATGACATGAACGTAGACTTAGTCGAAAAACCGCTTGGTAGGCTTACGATTTCTGAGTCGACCCTCACACTGCCTGATTATCCAGCTACTGAGATACCGCCTGCAGACAATAACCAAGCGATTGAGCACTTCACCCACACTTGGACCTACTCGCTCAACGACTATTTCCTCGCCCGCGGTTTTGCCTCGATTTATGTCGCGAGTGTCGGCACACGTGATTCTGACGGCTTCCAGACCTCTGGTGATGATCAGCAAATTGCTGGCGTGACGGCTGTCATTGACTGGCTGAATGGTCGCGCCCGTGCCTTTACCAATCGCCAAAAAACGCATGTTTTGACCGCTGATTGGGCTAATGGCCATGTCGCCATGACCGGCAAATCTTACCTTGGCACGCTTGCTTATGGTGCCGCAACGACTGGTGTCGCAGGCCTTGACGTCATCTTAGCCGAAGCCGGCATCACGAGTTGGTACGACTACTACCGCGAAAACGGTCTCGTCCGCAGTCCTGGCGGCTATCCCGGCGAAGATCTCGATGTCCTCGCCGAACTCACTTACTCTCGGAACCTTGATGCTGCTGATTTTTTGGCCAATAATCCCGCCTACCAAAAACAGCTCGCTGACATGAGTCAGGCGCTAGACCGAACCTCTGGCGATTATAACGCCTACTGGCACGCTAGAAATTATCTGCCACATGCTGAACAAGTCAAAGCTGACGTCCTCATCGTCCATGGCTTGCAAGATTTCAATGTCACACCCTCTCATGCCTTTCATTTTTGGCAGGCACTGCCAGAACACGTGACCAAACACGCTTTTCTCCATCAAGGCAGCCATATCTACATCAATAACTGGCAATCCCTTGATTTTTCGGAGACGATTAACGCCTATTTTTCAGCCAAATTATTAGACCGTGACTTGACACTCGATTTACCACCTATCATTTGGCAGAAAAATGGTGTGGCGCAGTCATTTGAAAGCCTATCTGAGCTTGGTGGGCACGATTCCATCGAAATGCCACTCGGTCGTTCTGGCGAACTTACACACTTTGACAATCACTATCCTGCTGAGACTTTTGACACATACAGCAAGAGTTTCCAAACCTTTAAAACTGATTTATTTGAGGGCAAGGCGAATGCTGCAATTATCGACCTGCCAGTCTCAGAAAATCTTCGGGTGAATGGGCAGATTGAACTTGATTTATGTCTAAAATTAAATGATACTAAGGGCATTTTATCGGCGCAGATTTTAGATTTCGGTCCTAAGAAACGTCTGACGGATGTCAGCACGCTGCTTGAGTCCAAGACCATTGACCGCGGGCGGAATTTTATGTTGGATGATTTGCGTGATTTGACTTTGGTCGATAAGCCTTATCAGGTGGTGACGAAAGGCTTTATGAATCTGCAAAATCGGAAAAGTCTGACAGAGATTGACGCTGTGCCTGATGATGAGTGGCTACAGGTCAAATTGCATCTGCAACCCACGATTTATAACTTCGTAGCTGGTGATACGCTACGACTTGTCCTTTACAGCACGGACTTTGAGCACACGATTCGTGATAATCGCGAAGTCAGCTATGAACTTGATTTAGGGAAATCTCGACTGCATCTGCCGACAAATTAAACGACAAAAAATGACCTCACTGTCGAGGTCATTTTTTATAGCCGATAGCTCAAAACGCAAACCAAATCGCCGTCAGTAGACATTTTGTTGTCTTCAATGATTTCAAAGCCTAGTCGCTGCCAGAAAGCCAGACCATTGGGATTATTCTCAAGGACAGCTAACCGAACTTTTGCCATCCCGATACTTCGAAAATAGGTCATCTGCTCCGTCACGATCGCACGTCCAATGCCTTGTCCTTGAAAGATTTTATCAACCAAAAACAAGCCAATAAAAACCGTTTGCTCATCTGGATAACCCAAAACGTAGTCCAAAACACCTAGTATTCTATCTTTGTCATCCGTCAACAAAAAATATTTTTTGTTTTCTGGTGTCACCTGCGCCGGTCCAGAATGCACATCTTCAGCAACTTGCGACAAAGTCACCGCACTGTTTTGGCTCAAAGCAAAATAATCCTGATTGCGTTCGTATAACGCCAAAATCTCAGGATATTTTTCGCTAGTCTCAATTAACAGATAATGAAACATGTTTATTTGATAAACTGCGCCAAATGCTTGACAGCTTTTTCCTTGCCTAAGAGATAAATCGTATCAGGTAGCTCAGGCCCGTGCATTTCGCCAGAAACAGCAATTCGGATTGGCATGAAAAGATTTTTACCTTTGATACCTGTCTCTTTTTGCACTGCCTTGATTAATGGGAAGATGTTGTCCTTGACATAGTCCGCATCCGCCAAACCTTCGAGCTTTTCTTTAAAGGCTTTGATCACAATCGGTGCCGTCTCAGTTTCTAACACTTCTTTTGCAGCGTCAGAAAGTGACGGGAACTCAGCATAAAAGAGATCCGTCAACGGTACGATTTCGTCTACTGATTTTAACTGAGGTTGGTAAAGCTCAACCAAATGTTTCGACTTGTCATCCAAACGACCAGCAGCGGCTAAGAAAGGTTTTGCCATCTCGAAAATCTTGTCCAAATCAGCATGTTTGATATAGTCGTTATCCAACCAGTCCAATTTCTTCTGGTCAAATGCCGCAGGTGATTTCGACAAACGATTTTCATCGAAAAGCGCAATTAATTGAGCTTGAGAGAAAATTTCTTCCTCCCCACCAGGATTCCAACCCAACAAAGCGATAAAGTTGAAAACAGCCTCAGGCAAATAACCTTTTTTACGGTAATCTTCGATAAATTGCAAAGTATTGGTATCGCGTTTCGACAGCTTTTTACCCGTTTCAGAGTTGATAATCAAGGTCATATGACCAAATTCAGGCACATCCCAGCCAAGCGCTTCGTAAATCATCAACTGTTTAGGCGTATTGGCAATATGGTCATCGCCACGAATAACGTGAGAAATTTGCATATCATGGTCATCTACAACCACCGCGAAGTTATAAGTGGGGTAGCCATCACGTTTTTGAATGACCCAGTCACCGCCAATGTTCTTACCTTCAAACTCAATATCGCCTTTGACAATATCATGCCACTTGTAGATAGAGCCTTCTGGCACTTTAATTCGAACCGTTGGGACGATACCGTCAGCCTCACGTTGTGCCATATAGTCCGCAATTTCAGACTCAGTTAAACCAGCATATTCGCTGATGTAAACGGGTGGCAGACCTTTAGCTTCCTGTGCTTCACGGTCAGCCGCGATTTCTTCTTCTGTTTTATAAGATTTATAAGCCTTACCTGATGTCAGCAATTCATCAATATACGTTTGATAAAGCGGCAAGCGCTCAGACTGACGGTAGTTGTCATGCGTTTCAGGCGACTCATCCCAGTCAATCCCAAGCCAACGCAAGTTATCGAGCTGTGACCGCTCGCCATCTGCAACGTGACGTTTACGGTCTGTATCTTCAATACGAATGATAAAATCACCACCATGATGACGGGCGTACAAATAGTTAAAAAGTGCCGTCCGAGCATTCCCGATGTGTAGCAAGCCAGTAGGTGACGGTGCATAACGCACACGAATTTTGTTTGTCATTTTTTCTATTCTCCTCATGTCAACAGTCATTCTTATTTTACCAAAATATCAAAAAAAGCGCTAACTTTGATAACGCCTTAATCTTTTTTATCTTTATCATGATAATAATAGTCATATAAACAACCGAACAACAAACCCAAAGAGATTCCCAGAGCTAACTTATCAAATATCAGACCAAAACTAACACCAAAACAGATACCTAATGAGATACCCATACCATCATTTCCTTTTTTCATGCGACTACCAATCTAGATTTGACCAATCAAAACCACAGCTTCACAAGCCATACCCTCACGGCGGCCGACAAAGCCTAGTTTTTCAGTTGTCGTTGCTTTGATATTGATATTAGTAATATCTGTCTGTAAAATCATCGCGATATTTTGCTTCATTTGTTGAAGATGTGGTGCCATTTTGGGTGCCTCTGCCAAAATCGTGGCGTCAATATTGCCAATTTCATAGCCTTTTTCGACCATTTTTTGATAAATATCAGCTAAGATTTGTGTTGAGGCGATACCTTCCGTTTCTGGATTGGTATCGGGAAAGGCATGTCCAATATCGCCCATACCTAGCGCCCCAATAATCGCATCCGTAATCGCATGTAAAAGCACATCTGCATCCGAATGGCCTAAAAGCCCCGTCTCATGCGGGATATTCACACCACCAATAATCAACTGACGACCCTTTACCAACTGATGCACATCGTAGCCGTGGCCGATTTTAAGTGAGGGCATCGAACAGTCCTCCGAGTGGGTTGCCTGATGAGCTTGACTTTCCGTCAGTCACGATGTAGTTTTTCATGATGTTGGCAAAGGTTTCAATGTTAAGGCTTTGGACGTAGATTTCGCCGGTGCCACGGAAGGTGTTGACGACGCCTTCGCCAGTGCCGATAGACTGCACGAAACCATTTTCCAGATGAATATTGTAGTCCAACGTATCTGACCAAGCGACGACATGGGCATTATCAATTGTGATTTCTTGACTCTGGAGTTCAATTTTTTTGATACTACCGAAAGCATTGACGAGGAGTGTGCCAACGCCATTAGTCGTCATGACAAAGAGGCCACCCTGTCCGCCGAAAAAGGCCTTGCCGACGCTTTGACGCTCCATGGTGTACTGGGCGCTACCATCAAGCGCCAGAAAGGCACCATCATTTAGGCGATACTGTTTGCTACCGAGGTCTACGGGCATGACTTGACCGGGTGTTGACGGCGCAAGCGCGATGATGCCATTATCGTTGCTCGACACCGCTTTGGTGATAAAGACACTCTCACCCGATGTCATAGCGCGACCCGCTGCCTTAAAGAGCTTGCCAATCCCATTACCTTTGGCATTCAGCTCAGAGGTCAACGTGACGGCAGCATTGTGATAAATCATACTGCCACGCTGAATATAGGCAAATTCTCCAGTTTCCAGCGCAATTTCAATCATCGGAAACTGCATATTGCTGTCAATCGTGTACTTCATTTTGTTATCAGCCATCTTTTCTACTCCATTCTTTTGGTTGTCATTTATCAAAAATTTAACATACATTTATCACGACAAATATAAGCCTTTTTCAACACTCGCATCAACGAGGCTCTCAACAAGCTGCCAGAGTATCTCAGAGTCTTGCTGAATAAAAGCTTTCTTTTGCAAGACCATCTCTGATGTGATGTTATCAGGATTATAATTATTTTCTGATACAACCAAATGATTAATGAGTGGCGTTATGGCGTCTATAGCTCTTGCATATCTCGCTTCATCACTGTCACCATGCTCAAATTCTTGCCATAACGCTTGAAACGCTTTTGATTGGTCCTGAGGTAATTTTCCTAAGCTCGTCTTGATTGACCGCAACTCTCTTTCCTGAGAACTCGCCTTGCCAGTCTCATCGAAAACCCAAGTATCCCCGGCGTAAATCTCCCCCAAATCATGGAGTAATAACATCGTGATGACTTTTCCCAGGTTAAGCTCACTTGGGTAATATTCTTTCAATAACGTTGCCACAATGGCGACTTGCCAAGAGTGCTCCGCACTATTTTCAAATCGCTTGTCTAATGTTCTGTTAAAACGCGTCACTGCTTTTAATTTCTCGATTTCGCCGATAAAAGATACTTGTTTTGCTAGTCTTTCCAACGATATATCCTTTCAACATAAGGCTAGTTTATCAAAATTTTCAATCAAAGCCATCAGCCATTAGACCGATTCGCCAAAATCGCTCGCCCAAAAATCAAATCTTCTGGTGTCGTGATTTTGATATTATCATAGGAACCCGGGACAATGGTAACAGGCACATCAGAAAAAACTTCTACTAAACTGGCATCGTCAGTTCCCAGAAACGCTTTCGACTGAGCGATGTGATGTACCTTTTGGATAAGACTTGTCTCGAAAAATTGGGGTGTCTGCGCCCCCCAGAGCTTGTCGCGCGGTACAGTCTGACTGATTTGTCCGGCTTGATTGATCTGTTTAATCGTATCCTTGACCGGTACTGCTAAGATTGCATTATCGTGGGCTTTCAGCGCATTTAATTCAGACAAGGTAACAAATGGTCGTGCCCCGTCATGAATCATGACCGCAGTTTCTGAAACCCTCGTAAGCGCATGTCTGACAGAATCTTGACGCTCCGCGCCACCCACAACAAAACAGACCTTATCCGACAAAAAGTCTGTAAAATAGACTTTTTCCTCATCTTTGCCAACCAAAATCACTTGCTTGCAGTCGGCATCCGATAAAAACAAATCGAGTGAATATTGAAAAATCGCCTGATCATTTAGCCTTAAAAAGATTTTATTGCGGTCAGCTGCCATTCGACTCCCCGAACCCGCAGCTAAAAGGATAGCGCTGTAAGCTTTCTGAACCCACCCTGTCATCGTGCCAATTCTCCAAAAATCATGCGACCTGCTGATGTTTGGAGCGACTTGGTCACTTCGATTTTAACCGTTTTGTCAATCATATCAGCCGTTTCTTCGACGACAATCATCGTCCCATCAGGCAGATAGCCAATCCCTTGACGACGTTCTGTTCCTTTTTTCACAATTTGAATGTCGAGTGTATCACCGACAATCAGCTGCGGTTTCACCGCGTTTGCTAAGTCGTTGATATTCAAAACCTGAACACCCTGAATTTCAGCGACTTTATTGAGATTGAAATCGTTTGTCACCAGTGCTGCTCCCGTCTCAGACGCATAGCGCAAGAGCTTGGTATCGACTTCGTGAATATCCGAATAATCCTTGCTTGACACCGTGACCTTGGTGATTTCTTTCATATCATTGACCAAATCAAGTCCTCTGCGACCTTTGGCACGTTTCAAGCTATCATTACTGTCAGACAAGAGTTGCAACTCCAACAAGACAAAGTTAGGGACGATAATTTCGCCGTCCAGAAAACCCGTTTTCAGAATATCGAAAATCCGACCATCAATCAAGACACTCGTGTCCAATAATTTGGCGTAATTTTTATTTTTACGCTTGTCTTTTTTGTCAGGTTTCTCTGGCTTTTCAGTTGGCGCTACTTTTTTGCGACTGAAAAATTTGAAAATATCAGCTTCACGTTTTGACGAAATGCTATAGCCGACATAAATCGTCAACATCATCAGTAAAAATGGAATGATGGTGGATAAAACAGGTGTCCGCAAAATCCAAAGCGGAATACTTGCGATGGCGCCAATGACCAGACCAATCACACCGCCAACAAACCCCCAAGTGATTTTGGGAATATTAATCGTTGCAATCGTTTGGTCAATTTTTTCGACAAAGTTCAACAGTAGTCTGATAAATATAAAAGAAAAAATCAGAAAAATAATTGCGCCAATTAAACTATTGACTACTGCGTTGTTTTCAAATTGCCTTTGATGGATAAGCACCCAAAATTCGGGTAGAAACGTATTGCCAAGCGTTGCGCCGACAATAGCCATCAAGGCGTGAATGATGATTCTTTTCATCCATTCCTCCTCTAAGATGTTGAGGCGACTGCTTTGAGACTATGAAAAATAGGAAAAGACATCAAGACACTATCGTGTCTGCGGACTTTTATCTTTTTTCCTAGTCTCAAGGAGCCGAAACTCAGTTAAATAAGATGTTGAGGTGACTGCTTTGATATGTAGAACATTAAGAAAAGCTATTAAAGTATGTTCTTTTCTGTTTTTCTAGACACAATCAGTCGCCTTGTCATTAAAACATGTAGCGTTATGATTGCGCTACCACACAAGAAAAATAAAGAAGTGTATCCGTTACAGGTACACACTTCCATTTTATCATAATTATCTGAAAAATACCTTGTTCAAGCAAATACCTTTTGCAAAACTTCGGCTAAAGTCGTGACACCAATCACTTCAATAGCTGGTGGTATCTCCAAACCTGCCAAAGCATTTTTAGGGGCATAAAGTTTTTTAAAGCCTAATTTTGCTGCCTCGTTAATCCGACTCTCGATGCGATTGACCCGACGGATTTCGCCTGTCAAGCCAATTTCTCCGATAAAGGCGACATCTGGCGCTGTCGGTTTTTCCTTATAACTTGAGGCAATGGCGACCGCAATCGCCAAATCAATGGCTGGCTCATCTAGTTTGACACCACCTGCTGATTTGAGGTAGGCATCTTGATTTTGGAGCAAGAGATTCGCCCGCTTTTCAAGCACCGCCATAATCAGACTGACACGATTAAAATCAAGGCCTGATGTTGTCCGTCTGGCATTACCAAAAATTGTCGGCGTGACGAGTGCTTGAATCTCAACCAAAATCGGTCTTGTCCCCTCCATCGAGACGACAATGGCCGAGCCAGTTGCACCCTCTAAGCGTTCTTCCAAGAAGATTTCACTGGGATTGGTCACTTCGACAAGTCCTTGAGATTGCATCTCAAAAATCCCGATTTCATTGGTTGAGCCAAAGCGATTTTTCACCGCTCGTAAAATCCGGAAAGTATGCTGGCGCTCCCCTTCAAAATAAAGCACCGTATCCACCATATGCTCTAGCATTCTAGGACCAGCAAGGCTGCCTTCCTTGGTCACATGACCGACGATAAAGGTAGCAATGTTATTGGTTTTGGCGATTTGGAGTAGCTCAGCGGTGACTTCTCGCACTTGACTGACTGAGCCTTGAACGCCTGTGATTTCTGGACTCATCACGGTTTGGATAGAGTCAATCACTAGAAAATCTGGTTGTAATTTTTCAATCTCAGCGCGGATGTTCTGCATATTGTTTTCTGCATAGAGGTAAAAATCAGAATCTAAATCGCCAAGACGTTCAGCCCGCATCTTGATTTGTTGGGCTGATTCTTCGCCTGAGACATAGAGGACACGCCCGAGATTAGCTAACTGTACGGAAACTTGCAAGAGAATGGTTGATTTGCCAATCCCTGGATCGCCACCGATGAGAATTAAACTACCAGGCACAACACCGCCACCGAGAACACGATTAAACTCGCCCATGTCTG
This sequence comes from Pseudolactococcus reticulitermitis, assembly GCF_002260845.1. Taxonomy (GTDB): domain Bacteria; phylum Bacillota; class Bacilli; order Lactobacillales; family Streptococcaceae; genus Pseudolactococcus; species Pseudolactococcus reticulitermitis. The sequence goes on from NZ_BEDT01000001.1 coordinate 684,525, forward strand.
TCAAAACACGGGGCGTATCAAGGCTTTCGACCTCACCAAGTTTGACAGGTCGCGTTTTTTCCCCAGTCAGGGTCACGCGCGCATTTTTAACCTCCTTCGCTTCAATTTCTTCGACAAACGAGTTCCATGCGCCACAATTAGGACAGCGACCCAGATATTTGGGCGACTGATAGCCACAGGATTGGCAGACGAATTTTGATTTTGCTTTCGCCATCTTATGCCCCTGTGCTACCAAAGCCACCGATGCGTGTGCCTTCAGCACTATCCGCATCTGCTAAGAGAAATGGGGCAAAAACACCTTGGACGATGCGCTCGCCTTTAGCAACTTCTACGACCTGATCCGTAATATTTTTCATTTGGGCAAAAATATGGCCTTCGTTGTCGGGATTACCATAGTAATCGCCGTCAATCACGCCGACGCTGTTAATCAAGACCAAGCCTTTTTTGCGCGGATTTGATGAGCGATCATAGAGGTAAAGCACTTCTCCTGCCTGCATATAGGCCTTGATGCCTGTCGGAATGAGTTTGATTTCTCCTGGGTTCAGGCTGACGGTTTCTGCTGCGATAAAGTCGTAACCTGCTGCATGCGCAGTACTTCTAACCGGTAAGTCAATACCTGTCTTTTCATAAGCTGTGACCAGTTCAAATCCTCTTGTTTTCATGATTTCTCCTATAATTATAATGTCTATAGCCTATTATACGAAAAAAGTCGAGAAAAATCTCAGACTTGTTTCGGTAGCAACTTTACTCAGCAAACTGAGCTTGTTGCAACTGATAATAATAACCCTCTTGCGCCATCAACTCATCGTGACTACCACTTTCAACGATTTGACCTTGATTGAGAACTAAAATCTTGTCAGCATTTTTAATCGTTGACAAGCGGTGAGCGATGATGAAACTGGTGCGACCCGTCATCATCTTTAAGAAAGCCTGTGCAATTTTTTGCTCCGTTAAGGTATCGACGGAACTTGTCGCCTCGTCCAAAATCAGCATATCAGGTTGGCTGATCATCGTCCGTGCGATGGTTAAAAGCTGGCGCTGACCCTCAGAAATTTTGAGAGCGTGAGCACCGACCTGCGTTTCTAGCTTATCTGGCAAACGCATGACAAAATCATACATATGGGCTTCTTTCAAGGCGGCGTAAATTTCTTCATCTGTCGCATCTTCACGACCATAGCAGAGATTAGCACGTAGAGAACTGCCAAACAGCCACGTTTCTTGCAGCACCATGCCAAAACTTTGGCGCAAACTATCGCGGGTCATGTCACGAATATCAGTGCCGTCTATCAAAATCGCACCCTTATTCACATCGTAAAACCGCATCAACAGATTGATTAAAGTCGACTTCCCAGCACCCGTTTTCCCGACAATGGCAATCATCTGACCAGAGGCGACCTTGAGTGAAAAATCGGTAATCAAGGGTTGCTCTGGACTATAACCAAAACTGATATCTTGAAAGGCAATGTCGCCTTTGGCATGTGCCAAGACACGTGCATCGGGTGCATCAGGTGTTTCAATCGGCTGAGTCATCAGCTCCTGCGTCCGTTTCAAACCAGCAAAGGCTGTCTGAATCTGTGTCGTAATCCCTGAAATTTCGATAAAGGGCTTCGAAAACTGACTGGCATAAATCGTAAAACTCGAAATCACACCGATGGTCACCGTGGTTGAGCCATTGAGTGCCATCAGGCCACCAACACAGCCCACTGACAGATAAGCCAAGTGATCTACAAATCGTGATAGCGGATTAGTTAAAGCAGAAGAAAATTGCGCTTTTTGACCCTTGACATAGAGTTCTTGGTTCAAGCTTTCAAATTGCGCTTGATTGACCCTTTCTCGTTGAAAAGCCTTGACTGTTTTTTGATTGCCAATCATTTCCGTGATATAAGCTGAAATGTCGCCAATAATCTGTTGTTGATTGACGAAGTCTTGCTGTGACGCTCGAGCAACTAGCCAAGAGACCAAGAAAATAATCGGTGTTGAGACAAGGACAACCAAAGTCAAAATTGGACTGAGGTAGAGCATAAAGACTAAAACCACAATGACAACAGTAGTACCAGAGAAAAGTTGATTAAAAACAGCAGCGCAGGCGACTGAAATGTTATCCATATCATTCGTGAAACGGCTAACAATATTACCATGGGCTGTTTGATCATAATAGCGTAGTGGTAATTGATTGAGATGGTCGTAAGCGTCTTTGCGTAGGACAGCGACTGACCGATAGGCTAAGCGATTACTGAGGCGCTGAATGCCCCACTGACTAAGCACCGTCACGATTAAAACACCGACAAGTAGGATTAAAAGGTGTCTCAACATTGGAAAATTAACCTGACCACGTTGTGACATTTGATCAACACTAAGTCCGATGTCATAAGTCATCAAAACAACAGTGATACCACTGACTAATCCGAAAATGATTGACAAAATAAGTTCTAAGCGAAAGGCAAGCAAGTAGGGCAAAAAGAAACGCCCTGAGAAAGATTTTTTATGATTAGATTTAAGCATGCGCCTCCTCTTGTGATGCAACGATAGCTTGGTATTCAGGCGAACTTGCAAGGAGTGCTTCATGGCTCCCTTTGCCAACTAGGCGACCGCTATCTAAAACTAAAATTTCCTTGGCTTGTTGAATGGAGCGAACTCGCTGAGAAATAATCATCATGGCGCTATCCGTGTCCCGCACCAGTGCTTGGCGCAAGTCCAAATCGGTCTGATAGTCTAAAGCAGAAAGCGAATCATCTAAAATCAAAAGGCGTGGCTTGCGAATTAAAGCGCGGGCAATGGTTAAACGTTGGCGTTGCCCACCTGAAAAGTTTTGACCATTTTCCATGATTAGGGTGTCTAGTCCGTCTGGTAATTTTTCGACAAAGTCACGGCATTGAGCTGTCTCTAGGGCTTGGAAACAGGCTACGTCTGTCGCATTCTCTTTCCCCCACTGCAAGTTCTCACGAATTGTGCCATGAAAGAGGACTGCGGTCTGCGGGACGAAAGCGATTTGGTGGCGCAAAGCCGCCAAGTCCCATGCTTGAATATCTAGACCATTGACCGTGATCCGCCCTGCTGCGACATCATAAAAACGTGGGATGAGTTGAGTTAATGTGGACTTACCACTACCTGTTGGACCAGTGATGCCGAGAAATTCGCCCGGTTTAAGGCTAAAGCTGATATCTTGTAGGGCAAGACCACCGTTTGCATCGTAGCGAAAGTCGACGTTTTCAAAGCGGATGAAATCTGGCTGACTAGGTGCGGTTTGCGCTTTTTCTGGTTGAATCAGAGAAGGTGTCGTCTCAAAAACTTGATTGATACGGGCGGCAGAGGCTGCGGCACGTGTGAAGATGACAACCAGATTTGAGACAACGATTAGTGCCAGAAGCATTTGGTTCATATAGTTGATCAGGGCGAGGACTTCACCGGGTGCTAGGCGGCCAGTGTTGACCTTAAAGCCACCGATATAAATCAGGGCAACAATGCCAAGATTCATGACAAGAGTCGTTGCGGGTGACAGCAAGGCTGACAGATTGGTCACGCGCTGGTAGATAGTTGCCAAGTCATCGGTTGCGGTATCGAAACGTTTGACATCCTCTTTGCGGCGAGCAAAGGCACGAATGACGCGCACACCGCTGAGATTTTGATTGACCTTTTCATTAAGATGGTCCAATTTTTCTTGGACGCGTTGATAAAGCGGTACACTGTAACGTACAATGAAAAATAAAATGACACAAAAAATCGGCAGCAAAATGAGATAGAGCAGACCTGTTTGCCAATCAATATAAAAGGCCATGATAACAGAGCCAACGCTCAAAAATGGCGCGCGAATGACCAAACGGATTAGCATGGCCAGAGCGAGCTGGAGTTGGTTGATATCACTGGTCAAGCGGGTGATAAGTGTGTCTGTCCCAAACTGATTTAAGTCTTGGTGAGACAGTTGATTGATTTTTTTCATGAGTTGCGTTCGGAGCTCAGTCCCAAAGCCTTGCGACGCGATTGAGGCATAGTACTGGCAAATCACCGCACAGATCATACCGATAACTGACATGGCAACCATCCAAGCAGTCATTTGCCAAACGGTCGTTTGATGGCCTGCTCTCACGCCTTGGTCAATCAAATGCGCCATAAACAAAGGCAGTACCAATTCAAAAACAGCCTCTAAAAGTTTGAAAAAAGGCCCTAAAATAATCTGCTTTCGGTAGGCCTTGGCATGGCGCAGTAACTGTATCACAAAACTCCCCCTATCCCTTTCTGATTTTACTGAGTTACCTCTATTGTAGCTCAATTACTAGCGGATAGCAAAAAGCCGACGCAAACTGGTCAGCTTTCCACCTTATTTTCAGAGTATAACAGACTATCCTTAAACATCCCATCACCCCAAATCTCACTTTCCGAAAGCGTCGTCTCGATTAGCTCAATCGGCTGCTCATTGACCAAAATCATGGCACAGCGATAGCCTGCAAACGGCTCATATAACGGCATGATAACAGGCACATCCGCAATCGCCTGCGCAATATCAGAACAAGTAAACGCCACGTGCGCCTGCGTTTTGATTTTCTCATCCAAAGTAGACGCCGCTCCAAAAGCATGCAGCTGAACAGGTAATCCAAAGTCATTTTGAATATCCAAGGTATACATGTCAAACAGCGCCGCATAGCGCGTGTCAGGATGATTGATAATCTCGGGCAATGGTACAGGCTTGCCGATATGATGAAATTTTAGATTAACGTTTTTCATGATTTCTCCTCCTACTTTTTTGGATAGCTTTATTATAGCAGATGATTAGTCAAAAAAACTCCTTAGAAACGTTAATTTCTAGGGAGTTTAGGCAGTTGACTTATTTGACTTATTTGACTTATTTTACCTCTTTAAAAATCACGTGTTTACGCAATTTTGGAGAATATTTTTTAAGTTCAAGACGGTCAGGGTTGTTACGTTTGTTTTTTTGAGTCAGGTACAAACGTTCGCCAGATTCTTTGTGTTCAAGAGTAATATTTACGCGCATCTTAGTTTGTCCTTTCTATTATTTTGTCACTTTTTTACCTTTGTAATATCCTTTGAGGGATACACGGTGACCGCGGCTATAATCACCAGTTGTTTCATCAAATGAAACTGTTGGTGCTGTCATTTTGTAGTGCGTACGACGTTTGTTTTTCTTAGATTTCGATGTGTGACGTGCAGGTACTGCCATTGTCTTAAATCTCCTTTGGTTTTATTAGATAACGTTGCCTTGATTTCTCAATACTTATCTATTCTAACAAAGTCTAGTCGAGAAATCAAGCATTTTTGTCAAGTATTTTTACTTGACGCAACATCAGTCTGAGTTTTCATCTTCATCACTTGATTAAAGCATAAAACCAGCAACACCGTCACCACCACCATGACCACGGCAACACCCGTGTGGTGAATATACACGGAAAAACTCACTAGGCTACCGGACAGCACGCTCGCGATCGGGTCTGTAATCGTCACAAATCCCGAATAGGTGCCAATCTTCTCCTCGTTCATCAGATCTGCGCGTAAACTTTGCGAGGATGGCACGAGAATCATCTCACCAATCGTCATGACAATGGAGGCCAGAATAAGCGGTATGAAGCTGTTCATTAAAAAGGCAGCAGCAAATCCTAGCCCTTGTAATAGGGCACCGGTCGTGAGACTTTTTCGTGCCGACCACTTGGTGGTGAGTTGGTTGACAAAGGTCATGCTAAAGATAATGAGCAGGGTATTTAACATGACAAATAGGGTCAGCATTCTCTGCCCATAAATTTCAAAGCCAAAAATCGTTGTTGTTTGAAAGCTATCTGACAAGTGAACAGGTAAATAAAAATCAATATTCCCAAAAATCACCTTGTTTAAAATCACAGCCACGATAAACAAGAGGAAGATTTTATCACGCGCCACGACCCCATAGTTTTGAATGAAACTTTCGCGTTCTTTTTTGGCTTTAGGTGTTGGCACGAAGCTCTCGCTGATGAAAAAATACTTGATACTACCATTAAGCAACTGTGCGACGAGCAAGCCTAAGAGTAATTCAAATAAATAATCTCTGAACAGCCAGCCACTCAGCGCTGCACCAAAGGTAATCGAGACATTGATAATCCAGTAACTCAGACTGTAAACATATTTTCGGTTCGTTTCGTCCGAGACATCAATAATCATGGCATTATCTGCCGCAGATTCAAAAGAAAAACCAAAATTTAAGAGGAAAAAACCAACAAATGTTGTCCAAGGATTTTGGAAGATCGGACTATTTGAGAGCACAGCAATTAAGGCACCCACAATCGAGATTGTCGAACCGATGAGGAGAATTGGTCGTCTACCATGCCGATCTGCTAAATGACCACCATAAAGTCCGATGATAAAACTAGAGACGCTTGAAATAATGAGGAGTACACCCGTAATCGCCGCACCTAGATAGTGATTGTAGTAAATCGTCATACTTGAACCGACAGTGCTGTAGCCCAAAACCCCGATAAAAGTCATGAGAATCCGGAGTTTGAGCGTCCGATTAAGTCGCATAAATGTTGTCATGAAAAACTTCCTATTCCTAAAGTTATTGCTTAATTATAGCAAAAAAAGCCTGTTTTGTCGGCTTTTTCTGGTATCTTATAATTTTTCCAGCTCAGCAATCCGTGCTTGTGTGGTGTCAAATTTTGTTTGATAATCCGCTTGTTTGGCTTGTTCTTTGGCGACGACTTCTGGTTTGGCATTGGCAACGAATTTCTCATTAGAGAGTTTGCGTGAAACCATGTCCAATTCTTTTTGCCATTTGGCTAATTCTTTGGTCAAGCGGGCAATTTCGTCTGAGATATTAAGCAACCCTGCAAGTGGCAAGTAGATGTCAACGTTTGATAGCACCGCAGTCATGGCTTGCGCTGGCGCTGTAATGTCAGCAGAAATCTCTAAGGTTTCCGGATTGGTGAAACGTGTCAAATAGTTGCTATTCTCTTTCAAAAAAGCTTCAATTTCCGCATTTTCTGTCTTGATTAGGATTGGCACTGTTTTGCTCGGTGCTGTATTCACTTCCGCGCGGATATTCCGAACGGACTTGATGATGTCTTTCAAGACTTCTACACCGCGAACGGCTGCATCATCTGTAAATTCTGGGCGAACTTCTGGATAGGCCGCAACGACTAGGCTACCATCAATCAAGCCAAGGTTTTCCGAAATTTCTTCGGTCACAAATGGCATGATGGGGTGAAGTAAACGCAGAATTTGATCTAGGACATACACAAGAACGCTACGTGTCACCTCTTTTTCTGCTTCATCTTCACCGTAAAGGACTTCTTTGGTCAGCTCAACATACCAGTTGGCAAAATCTTCCCATATAAAGTTATAAAGGGCCCGACCCGCCTCACCAAATTCAAACTTATCAAAGTTTTTCGTGACATGGTCAATCGTTTCATTGAGCTTGGTCAAAATCCAGCGATCCGTGACATTTCCAGCTGTTTTTTGGGCCACTTTGTCAATGTTGGCATAGGTATCTGCTGCGCTGAGCGTTTCCTTGTTCATGATGATGTAACGTGAAATATTCCAAATTTTATTAATGAAATTCCAAGCAGCATCCATTTTTTCATAAGAGAAACGGACGTCTTGACCGGGTGCAGAACCATTCGACAAGAACCAACGCAAGGCATCTGCACCATATTTTTCGATGACATCCATGGGGTCAATGCCGTTACCGAGTGATTTCGACATTTTGCGACCTTCTTCATCCCGAATCAAACCGTGAATGAGAACGTCTTTAAATGGGCGTTCATTTGTAAATTCCAGACTTTGGAAAATCATGCGGCTGACCCAGAAGAAGATGATATCATATCCCGTGACAAGGGTCGAAGTCGGGAAGTAACGCTTGAAGTCTTGGGCTGCCTCATCTGGCCACCCCATGGTTGAAAACGGCCATAAAGCTGATGAGAACCATGTATCCAAAACGTCAGAATCCTGTGTCCAACCGTCACCTTCTGGCGCTGTTTCGCCGACGTACATCTCGCCGTCTGCGTTGTACCAGGCAGGGATTTGGTGTCCCCACCAAAGCTGACGTGAAATCACCCAGTCATGGACGTTTTCCATCCATTGCGTGAAAGTATCGTTAAAACGTGGTGGGAAGAACTCAACTGCGTTATCAGTTTTTTGGTTGGCGATGGCATTTTTCGCCAGCTCATCCATTTTAACAAACCATTGCGTAGACAGACGTGGCTCCACAACGGCACCTGAACGCTCAGAGTGCCCGACACTGTGAACCATTTTCTCGATTTTAACGAGTTGCCCCATTGCATCGAGTTTGGCGATGATTTGTTTGCGCGCTTCAAAGCGATCCATATCCGCAAATTCTGCCGCAAGCTCATTCATTGTGCCGTCATCGTTCATGACATTAATCATGGGCAAGTTATGTCCTTGAGCATTAAGACGCTCAACCACATCAAAGTCGTTGGGGTCATGCGCCGGTGTGATTTTCACGACACCCGTTCCCTTTTCCATGTCCGCGTGTTCATCTGTGAGGACAGGAATTTCGCGATTGACAAAGGGTACGGTCACCGTTTTACCGATGATATCTTGGTAGCGTTCGTCTTTGGCATTGACGATAACCGCCACATCGCCGAGCAAAGTTTCTGGACGCGTTGTTGCGATTTCGACATTGCCTGAGCCGTCCGCCAAAGGATAAGTGATGTGGTAGAAAGCACCTTCGACATCTTTGTGGATAACCTCGATGTCCGATAACGCTGTGCGCGCCGCTGGATCCCAGTTAATGATGAATTCACCACGGTAAATAAAGCCTTTTTCGTACAGTTTAACGAAAACTTTTTTAACCGCTTTTGAAAGCCCGTCGTCTAGCGTAAAGCGTTCGCGCGAATAATCAAGCGATAGCCCCATTTTGCCCCATTGTGCTTTGATTGTCGCGGCATATTCGTCTTTCCATTCCCAGACTTTTTCGAGGAATTTTTCACGACCGAGATCATAGCGCGAAATACCTTGTTCACGCAAGCGTTCCTCAACTTTAGCTTGCGTCGCAATGCCGGCATGGTCCATCCCTGGTAACCAAAGTGTGTCATAGCCTTGCATCCGTTTGGCACGGATGATGATATCTTGCAGCGTTGTATCCCAAGCGTGTCCGAGGTGAAGTTTACCCGTGACATTTGGGGGTGGGATGACGATGCTGTAAGGTTTAGCTTTCTTGTCGCCACTTGGTTTAAAAACGTCAGCTGCCAGCCATTTGTCGTAGCGGCCTGCTTCTACTTCTGTTGGGTTAAATTTTGTTGATAGTTCTGTCATGTTTTTTCCTTTTCTTTTCTAGCATTAAATGATTTTCAGTCCAGTGAAAATAATCCCATCCCCTACCCCGCAAACTTAACATTAATCACAATAATCGCAGCAATCACTATCAAAAGCAGCACGGTAAAGGCAATATGCCGTTTTTTATGCATGAGAATGATGGCAACAAATTCTCGAATGAAAGCGTTGGGGAGGAAATATCTAGCAGTTCTGCTGCCGATACCATCACTGTTTAGCCCGACTTTTTTAGCAAACAGACCCGCTCTAAAAATATGGTAATCGTTGCTGACAAAGGCGCTTTGATAGGGCTTGCCTTGACTTCTTTCATCCATCAGGGCTTTGGAAAACTGCAAATTTTGCTGGGTCGTTTTACTGTTTTCTTCCGTGATAATCTCAGCTTTCGGCACCCCTTGTGACAGGGCATAGTTTGCCATGGCTACCGCCTCCGGCATTTTTTCGTCTCGACCTTGCCCCCCACTCATGATGAGTAGCGGCTGCTTTCCTGTCCTTGCTTGCTGTTCCTTCGCAAACGCCAAGGCTGCATCTATTCTACCCGCGAGCAACGGTGTCACAGTCTCACCGTTGAGTAGACCTGAACCCAGAACGATGAGATAGTCTTGATTGAACTTGGGTTTGATGTGATTAAAGAGGAGACTGCTGGTTAGGATGGTCATGAAGCTGAAGAAATAATAGATGAGGAAAATGACGATAACCATGTAGAGATAGGCAAAAACGCTGCCGGCTTTGAGTAAGAAATGTTGGAAAAGAATCAAGGTCAGGAAAGCTAGACCTAATAAAAGCGTCAACATATTGCCTAGCGTACGGCTTTCTTTTTTCAAGACGATGCGGGCATTCCAAAGGAGGTAGATGATCAAGGCATAGCCACCAAAGGAAAGTAGGACAAACGACATGATGCCGATGATGAGGCTGAGAAGGATTGGCAGTGGTGTGGTAAAAGACACACAAAGGATGACCAGATAGCCGATGGTGATGACAATACCGAGGTTCACGATGTAGCCTGTGAGTAAGCGTCGTTTGTCTTTTCGTATCACGAGGTAGGAGACGAGCCAAGAACCCAAGACCATAACCAGCATAAAGGTAAAGAATGCGCCTAAATCTATCTTGCTGTAAGTGATGATGGTGTCGACCAGCAGGACGATGCCTAGCCATAGGGCAAGTGCTGTCAGGCGAAATCTGACTTTTTTAATGCGAACAAGAACCAGATAAATGATAAGCGCCAAGATTAAAATAAGGTCTGGAATGATAACCATGTGGATGCCTTTCTAGTGATTAAACGTAATGAGGAGGGTGGTGATAACCGCCCTAGAGCGGACAAAAAGCGCTCTAATCTATTATGATTAGGGCGCTTTCACGTGGTACCACCTAAATTCCCAGACATCATGTGTCTGGACACTCATTTTTTTATTTATACTCACTTAACTATTGAGTATACGATTATCAAGAAGCAACAATCATGAGGACGTTTGTAGGATTTTCAGCACCCTCCTACTCTCTTTATAAACGCAGTCTCACGATACTCTTCTCGTTTCCTTTATTCTATCAATTTTTAATTAGAAAGGCAATCCTTTTGTGAATTTACCAAGTTTTTGCTCTGTTGTTTTATCAATGTCCACCAAGGCTGCATTAACGGCTTGTGTGATCATGTCTGACAAGGTTTCTGAATCTTCTGGGTCAATCAAGTCTGGTGAGATATCAATCTGTGTCATTTTACGGTCACCTGTGAAGGCAACTTTTACCAAGTCTTGAGCAGACGTACCATAAAAGGTTGTCGCTTCAATTTCAGCTTGCGCAATTTTCATATTTTTTTGCAAGTCTTGGGCTTGTTTCATCATTTTTTGCATATTCATCATGGTCGTTCTAGTTCTCCTTGTATTTCTTTTCTCATTATACCATACAATCATACAACCATGAAGACACTTACAATCATTTTATAGCTATTTATGATTCAAAAATAGCACTTCAAACTATATTTATCTGTTTTGAAGTGCCATATTTAGTTATTAATCTCCACCAGCTCCGATTTCTGTGTGATTGTAGATGGCGATATTTTGCTTCAAGTCATCTAAACTTGCGATATCTTCGCCTTTAGAATGAAATTTATCTGTGATACCTAACGCTTGAAAAATTGCTTGTTTATAGGCAATTTCTGCATTCCACTCCACCGTATCTAAAATGGATAATGCTTTATGAATCGCTTCCATTCCTGTTTTTCCTGTTGCATTAATCAAAACACCATGGCTGTCCAACAATAACATATGAGGTACTGGCAACTGGTTCTCCCGAATATAAGTACTTGTAATTACTGCTAGTTCTTCTGAGCAATTAGGTGCAAACTTCATGACTGGCATAGATCCAACTTTTTGCGTAGCTTCGGTCAAATTAGGCATTGTTAAACCAGTCGTTGCCCAAAACATTGCATTTGGTGCATGTGCATGTAAAACAGCCCTAATCTTAGAATTAGTGCGATAAACCGCTTGGTGCATATTGATTTCACGTGTTAAACTACCGACACCACTCACAATTTCACGATTATCTGGATTTACAACCAAAATTTGAGCTGCCGATAAGTCTCCTAAATAAGCTTCAGACATCATCGTTGGTGTCATGATAATGAAATCTTTTCCAGTTTCATCTGTTGCTAGAAAGGAAAAATTCCCACCTGCAACATTTGTATTTTTTCTTGTAAAAATCAATTTCACAATTTTGGCTAAATCTTCTCTCTCTCGTTCAAAAATCATTCGACCATCTGACATTTTTATTTCCTCCATCACTTTTTCTTAAATAAATTACCTGAATTAAGGACTTCCTGCGCTGCTTGACGAACAGTAGTTACTTCCTCTATTTTCTGTTTTCGTCTTTCATCATATGCTTTAAATAGAATCGGCTGCCCATACTTATAAATATAGAGAGCTAAGCCAATAACAATCAAATTCAGTATCATCTGCTGCATGACTAAGGCAGCAAAGAAAAGACTTATCGCAACAAATAATAATAGATACCATTTTAGTTTCATTTTTTCGTCTTGTTTCACGATTATCATCTCCTTCAACAGTGAGTCAGCATTATTTTTCTTCATAACGTTTACTTGGCACGTCTATTTGTTTCATGTATCGATTTAGTGCAACAAACAAACCTAAGAAAATTACAACGCCTACAATCGCTAACGGATTTAACTTAAATGCTTCTGCAAAAAATATCCTAAATTCTGGACCCTCGATAGAGGCCCAAGTTATTTTTTGACCCGCTTTAAACCCTTCAACAGCACCTGTTTTCTCTGCTAATCCAGTTAAAACAGGCGCTAAGTAAGTCGCTGCATACAGATAAATTGGCATTGAAACAATCCCTAAAACCAACATCCGCACTAGATTACCACCTGTCAATAACAAACCACCAACTGCAATAGCATAATTAATAATGCCGGCTAGAGGCAAGCACTCATTACCAGGTAAAATAATCGCATAACCGATAAAGACAGGGACTAATAAAATGGCTGTTACCCAAATTTCAGACCGGCCTGCTAAAATTGGCCAATCCAAGCCAATATAAACTTCACGATTTTTGAATTTACGTTTCATAAATTCAGACATAGCATCTGCTAAGGGAGATAGGGATTGCATAAACATTTTAGAAATCATTGGGAAAAGCGCCATAGCTGTTGCAACTTGAACAGCGAGATTTAATGATCCTGAAATCCCATAAGCCGCTGCTAACCCTAAGGCTAAACCGATAATGAATCCCATCACAGAATTTTCTGAAAAAATCCCTAATTTTGCTTTCAAGGCTATCGTATCTGACCGTTTATTAAAGAATGGTATTTTATCCATCAACATATTGAAAGGCAGCAATAAAACAGCAGAAGAAGTCATGAAATGGGTCACTGTTACTAGTGGAATTCCTGTTAAATCTTGGATATGTTTTTGGAACATATCTCCTAATTTCAGTTCCAAAACAACTTGTATACTTGCCGTCGCAAAACCAGCAATCAAGCTACCTGATACATAATAAACCAAATAGGCTGTCAAGGCTTTCCCCCAAACGTTCCACATATCAACATTCAGCGTTTTTGTCAAATTTAGAACTAATAAGAGGAAATTGACACCAATTGTCACGGCGAAGAAAACAAAGGCATAAGACCACGACCAAGTGATACTCGCAGCACCCGTCCAACCTAAGTCCAATGCTGGTAAATTAATTCCCGTATGCTTCGCCAATGCCTCAGATGCCGGACTTACTGCATTTGACATGAAACCAATGACCATTGACATCCCTGTAAATGCAATGCCTAATGTCAAAGCAGATACAAAGGCTTTTTTCAATTTCATTCCCGCGAGTAGTCCTAAGAGCAAAATGATTAATGGCACAAAGATAGCCGAGCCCAATCCCAAAATGTAATTAATAATGTCTTGAAATATTTGCATAGTTTTTATCCTCTTTCATTAATTACTGTGACAATTTCCTGATAGACTTCAGCCATTCCCATACCTGTCAAAAATGGAATGCCTGGAAAAACTTTAATCCCTAATTCATCCGCCTTGGCTAAAACCGCTTCATCAGGTTGTGCGACATAGACGTAAATACCCGCTGATGGCAATTCATTTTGAATGGACTTATAATCAACAGCTTCAACCACAAAGTCGATGCCATCATCTTCAAATTGACTAGCAATTTTACTGGCAATCGTCTGACTCGTTGCCACACCACTACCACATGCTACGATTAATTTTTGCTTCATTTTCTTTTCCTCCTTAAGATATACTCATTTAAAACAATCATTTTAACGCTTTATGATCAATCAACACAAGCATCAATACTTGCCATTTCAAGCTAGAACTTGCTTACCTATATTTTCGACAAACAGTTGATAGACTGATTCGGGGCATTTTGTGGCTTGATAAGTCTGCACAAAACTTTCAGTCATAAATAAATCCATGAAAGCTTGTAATAAACCGACTTGATTTTTACCATCCTTAATGCCTAAAAAGAATAAATCCTTCACTTTCATCCTTTGATTATCTCCCATCTGGTAACACGCCACTTCTTGATCCAAGCGACAAATAAAGACAAACGGCTTCTGAATCAATTCAGGTTCTGAATGTGGTAAGGCAATATTCAAATATTGTGTCACCAATCCTGTTGGAAATGCTTCCTCTCGTTTCATAAGGCCTTCCAAATAACCATCATTCACCATGCCAATTGCTTTTAATCGCTTTGCGACAATTTGAAACACCTCTTTTTCTGTTGAAGCATTGATGTTCAAATCAATTAGCTGAAGATTAAACATATCTCTAAAATCCATCCAAACCTCTCCTTCATTTATAAATTGCAGAACGATTGTTACGATTTGTTTTATTTTGTTCTACTTTGTTCTTTATCTATATCATAACACAAAAAAATGGTTTGTCAACGCTTACAACTGAAATAAATGAACAAATTTAAACACATTTTTACAATCACTCTTGCAAAATACTTCTTTTTGCGTTACAATTAAGCTGTAAAACACTTTTTAAAACAAACTTTAACATTCTAAAACAAATAAGGGAGAATTCTTACTCTATGCTTAAACAAGAGAGACAAGAAGAAATTTTAGAGCTAATTCATCAACATACCTACCTTTCAATCGTAGAAATTGCGCAACATTTAGAGGTTTCTGAAATGACGATTAGACGAGATATCACCGAGTTAGCCCAAAAAAACAAACTCACAAAATTATATGGTGGTGCTCAAAAATTAGATCTCCTAGATAGGGAATTATCCACTGATGAAAAAATTCAAACACAAGTTGAACAAAAAAAATATATTGGCAAAATCATCAATAGTTTAATTAAAGATAATGCGATTATATTTATCGGTGCAGGTACTACCATTTATTATGCGCTAGCAGAAATTCAGCGAAAAAATTTATTTATCATCACTAATAGTCTGATTGCCTTCATGTATCTTAAGGAAAACACTGATTATCGTATTTTACTAACTGGTGGAGAATTTTCACCTACGACAGAAGAATTCGTTGGCGAAGTAGCCATTCGCGCATTTGATAACTTAAATATTGATATCGCTTTTGCAGCAACAAATGGTATTTTTGACAATAATGTCACAACTGCTCAATTTGATGAAGGCGCTGTCCAAAATGCTGCATTCGCTAAATCAAAACTATCCTGTATCGTTGCCGATAGTTCCAAGTTTGGCGTTTCTGATGTTTATACCTTTACACGTCTGAGTGATCTTGATTATTTGATAACGGATAACCAAATTTCAGATGAGTTGTTTTTACATTATAGTAAATACACGATGCTATTAAGAGAGGAAATCCAATGATTGTTACCATAACCATGAATCCATCACTTGATTTTACTTATCTTATTCCACATTTTGATCTTGGAAAAATGAATCGCTTTGCTCCACCAACAAAATCTGTCGGTGGAAAAGGGGTTAATGCTGGTCGTACCGCTGCTTTATCCGGTTCTGAAGTTTTATTAACAGGATTTCTCGGCGGAGATTTTGGTACCTTAGTCAAAAAATATTTGGTAGCAGAAAACTTATTTCAATTAGAGATGTTGACAACTTGTGAAGAGACACGCAATGCCATCACCATTATGCATGATCAAGATATTCATACGGAAATTGTTGAAAATGGTCCTAAAATTTCCGATGCGGAAGCCTTCGATCTTTTAAACAAAATTGCTACAACTTCTACCTCACAAAAAATAGATTTAATTTGTCTCTCAGGATCTGTTAATTCTGATAATCCTCAATTATATTTAGAAATGCTGACTTATATTAGAGAACAGATTAGTCGCGATATTCCTGTTTTCATGGATATTTCAGGAATTCAATTGGAAACTATACTTAAGAGCAAGGGTTATAAACCAAATTTTATTAAGCCAAATATTCACGAATTAAGCGATATTTTAAAAAAAGACATTCAGACAAAAGAAGAAGCCAAAAAAGAACTCAATCATCCTTATTTTTCAGGCATTGATTATATCATGATTTCTTGCGGTAGCGAAGGCGCGATTTGTAAAGCCAAAAACACTTTTTATGATATTGACATCCCTCAAATTCATATTACAAATACCACAGGTTCTGGAGATGCTTCTGTCGGTGGATTCGCCCATGCCTTTAACCATCATTACGACTTAGAAGATGCTTTAAAATACGCAATGGCATGTGGTATGTCCAATGCGCAACACGGCGCTGTCGGTGTGATTGATGTTGGCGATGTTACTGACTTTATCAAACAAATTACTGTTAGAAAAATAGATTAAAATTACAAAAATAAGAAAACCAGATGAAGTCAACACACTATAAACGTTGACCTCATCTGGTTTATTTAATTTCTAACTGACACAAATTTTAAATATTAAAGACTTGATTCTTCTTTTTAAAAATCATACAAAAAAACCGAGCACATGGCTCGGCGATTAGTGCGGAGAAAGGGACTTGAACCCTCACGACCAAAGTAGGTCACAGGATCCTTAATCCTGCGCGTCTGCCAATTCCGCCATCTCCGCGAAACAGTACTTTATTAGTATATCAAAGTAGCTGGCACTCGTCAAGAGTTTTTAAAAAAGTTTTTTACTTTAGACAATCAATACTCAACTTGGTCAAACAAGCCGTCAGGTAAATCATGGAAACCTTTGCCTGCTTTATAATTTTCAAATTTGCCTAGCAAAAATTTATAGGCATCCATCCGGCTTTCGTAACGGATAATGGCGTCTTTAGCGCGTTCATCATCTGTTTCATCCGCAACTTGCTGGCTTTGCGTCATCGCCATTTCATTGACCATAATTTGTGTCGCTACCCAAGCCTCAAATTCTTGCATAAATTCTTGTTCGTATGTCATTTCACACTCCTTCTCTGTTTTCTTTACCCTCAGCAAGCCTGAGCATCAATCTCCTGTCACTTTCTGAAATGCCCAACGGGCACCCTCAAACATGACCACCCCGCATTTTTCAAAGCCGAGTTTGGTTAAAATATGCTGCATGATGTGATTATCTGGGTGTGTGTCGACACGAAAATCTTGATAAGCGCTGAAAGCATCAAAAACGGAAGCTAAAAACCGCTGTCCCAGAGCCTGACCACGAAACTGCGCTGACACCGCTAGGCGATGCACGGTCACATAATCATGATTGTCATTGCGCCACGCACCTTGAATCAAATCATAAGCGGGGTCAAATCCAGTTATCACCGCCCCATAAGCTGCAATTTCCCCGTCCACTTTCAAGACATAAGCCACATCATGCGCAATGTCTGCTCTAATATCTACCAAAGCAGGATAGGCGCTTTTCTGCCACTGATCAATGCCCTGCGCCTTCAAAAAAGTACGCGCACTCTCAATCACTGCCACAATTTCTGGCAAATCCGTCAGTTTTGCTTTTTCAATCATTTGCGCACCAACTTCACAACTGCCTCCGTCCTTGCCGTATGCGGGAACATATCGACTGACTGGATATATTTGACATCGTAGACCGTGGCTAACTTGACCAAATCACGCGCCAAAGTCGAGACATTGCAGGATACATAGACCATTTTTTCAGGCTGCGTCGCGATGATTGTCTCCAATAACTTGTCGTCCAATCCTGTTCGAGGTGGGTCGACAATCAAAGCTGTCGCTCTGAATCCCTCCGCCACCCATTTGGGCACCACCGTCTCAGCCGTCCCGACTTCATAGATCCCGTCCGGCACATTGACCTTGGCATCTTCTATCGACGCTGCAATCACATCCATGCCGCGAATACTTCGAACCTTGCCGACAAAGGCACGGCCAATGGTGCCAGTCCCAGAATAGGCATCTATTAAATCATCGTCAGCACTCGCAGCCATCGCCTTTACCGCCTCGCGGTAAAGCACATTGGTCTGTTCAGGATTGAGTTGATAAAAGGCCCGCGGGCTGAGTTCAAAGGTATAATCAAGCACACCCTCTAAAATCGCGCGCTCGCCCCAAAGAATCTCCGTCTCATCGCCATATATCTCAGACGACTTCTTGCGATTGATATTCAAAGCAATCGTTTTAATTTCAGGAAATTTCTCTGTCAAACTCGCAATCGTCCGTGTCAACTCCACTAGAGTCGATGAGATGAAAATAATCTGGACTTCGCCTGTATGATTAGCCCGACGCACCATGACCGTCCGGATACCGTCGAATTTTCTTTCATTATATATCGGAATCCGATGAAAAGTCAGGAGTTCCGTGACTTCATTGATAATCGCTTGCGTTGTTTCATCTTGCACCAAACAATTTTTGATTTCGACTAACTTGTGCGAATTCTCTGCGAAAAGCCCTGCTCGGACTTTCTCGCCCAAAAATCGCGTCTGAAATTGCAATTTCGCCCGATAGTGCTCAGGGTTTTTCATCCCAATCGTCTGACGGACTTCGTAAGTTTCATACCCTTGCGGTTTAAACTTTTGTAGCGCCTGCCTCAGCACATCTTGCTTAAAAAGTAGCTGTTGCGGATAAGCCAAGTGCATGATTTGGCAACCCCCGCATTGCTTGTAAATATGGCACATCGGTACCACACGGTGGGGTGATTTTTTATTGAGTTTGAGCACCTTTGCCGTCGCATAATTGCGCTCGCTGGTCACGATTTCCGCATAGACCTCCTCGCCCTTGAGCGCCCCCGGCACGAAAACCGTCGTTCCCTTAAAATTACCAACGCCTTCGCCATTGATACCGATTTTTTTGATTTTTAGTGGAATTTTTTGATTAATTTTTAGGCTCATGTCTCTATTTTACCATTTTTTGACGTATAATAAAGTATGCCTAAAATTATTTCACTCGAGAAGAAGAAACGTTTATATAAAGTCGTTTTTGACGACGATCGCACGCTCTATGTGACTGAGGATACGATTGTCCGGTTCTTTTTGTCAAAGGGTGCTGTATTTGAAAACGCTGAGATTGAGAAAATTGCTGAATTTGCTGATTTTTCTAGGGGAAAAAATCTAGGGCTCTACTATATTGCTTTCAAACAACGAACTAAAAAAGAAGTCATTCGTTATCTAGTTGACCATGAGATTCCAAATCTGCAAATCACTCAAATTATTGACGCGCTTGAAACGTCACGTTTTATTGATGACAACGCTTATGCTGAGTCTTTCATTCGTGGCAAAGTCCTTAGTAAATCGGCAGGCCCTTATCAAATCAGACAAAAGCTAGTCGATAAAGGTATTGATAGAGCCTTAGCTTTGGAAAAACTAGAACAGCTCTACGACTTTGACACTCAAGTTGACATCGCCACACATCTGGCTGAAAAATTAGTCATGAGCAAGTACAGCCGCCTGCCCCTTAAAGCGCTGAAAATGAAAATCGCAACGCATCTGACAAGCAAAGGCTTTTCCTATGATATCAGTAAAATCGCTATCGCCAATTTAGAACTCGAATCTGACCAAGAAAATGAATCCGAACTCTTGCAAAAAGAATTAGAGAAAATCATGCGCAAATACAGTCGAAAATATGACGGCCATGACCTCAAACAACGTGTCAGTAACGCCTTAGCTAGAAAAGGCTTTGACTTTGATGTCATCAATCGTGAATTGCGCGAGATAGACTTTTAATATAAAAAATACAAAAAAATCTATTATCTACTATCAGATTAGTATTGGATCAACTAGAGGAGGTTGTCGCATGTTTCAATTACTTCTATCAGTCATGATAACGGCACTGTCTACATGGGCACTGGCCAAGTATGCCAAATCAAACAAATTGAGTTCATAGTTCATGCTAAGATTCTAATTTTTTAAGCCAAAAAAGCACCGCATCTTGCTTGATGGGGTGCTTTTCTGTCTTTATCGAGCTTTACTTATCCTTAAAATACGGTGCCAAACTCTGAATTTCAGATTTCGTCAGCGCGCGATAGTCGCCAGACTTCAGCCGTTCATCCAACTGTATCGTCCCGATTTGGATTCTCACCAGTTTGGTCACGAGCTTGCCGACACTCAAAAACATCTTGCGAATCTGACGATTTTTCCCCTCGCTGATGCTAACAATGGCGGTGTGGTCTGACAGGATTACTAATTTGGCAGGGGCTAATGACACATCCCCATCTATCACGAGACCTGCTCTGAATTTTCTGACATCGTCTGCATCCAGTGGCTCCTTCACCTCTACCTGATAGACTTTTTCAACGTGGGCTTCTGGTTTGATCAAATTGCGCCCCAGCTTACCATTATCGGTAATCAAAAGTAGACCCTCAGATAGAAAATCGAGCCGTCCGATGATGTAAAGATCGGCCTTGTCGATGTCGTCTGGAAAAACGTCAAAAACGACTGACAACTCAGCATCTTTGTTGGCTGAGAGGGTACGTGGCGGCTTGTTGACCATGAAATATCGGTGTGGCGGAAAAGTGATGGTGCGACCGTCTAGCCTGAGGTCATGTACGTTACTGTCAACTTGTTCGTTGCGCGCTGTGATGACCTGACCGTTGACTGATACGCGGTGCTCACGCAAAACTTTTTTGATGTCGGACTTTTTGACACCACCATATTGAATTAAAACAGCATCTACTCGCATTTTAGTTCCTATTTCTTGACCTTTTTTGACTTTTAAAATATAATTTAATTATAAGCACATGATACCAATTTAAGATAGAAAAAGCGAGGTAGACCTATGGCTTTTACAAATACAATCGCCCGTTATGCCAGTTTCGGCACCATTCAATCCATCCCTGGTGAGGTCATCGACAGTTTTTGGTACATCATTGACAATAACCTCAAAGGCGTTTTCATCTTGGAAAACACGATTAACTTTGAATTGATGAACAACCACGGGGCACTCTCAGTCCGCTTTTCGCAAGACGATGACCCGAACACGTCGATGGTCATTGACTTTAATTACGAATTTGACAATGACTGGCCACGACTCTTTCATGCCGTTGATAATATGGGACGCGAAACGATCATGACGCCGATGGAAATGTAGGCATTTGCCGAATCACGACACACAAACTGACTGCTAAACGTCAGTTTTTTTTTACTCAAATGCTCCAGACAAACCATCAAAGTGCTACTATTTATTTGTCTACTCCCATCTTCCAGATGCTCGCAGACAAACCAAAAAAACAAGCCTCGTAAGACTTGCCTTCACATTTTCTTATTCAGAATCGTTTGCTACGAATGGAAGCAAAGCCATGATACGTGCGCGTTTGATTGCTGTAACCACTTTACGTTGGTTTTTAGCAGAAGTACCCGTCACGCGACGTGGCAAAATTTTACCACGTTCTGAGATGAAACGTTTCAAAAGCTCTGTGTCTTTGTAGTCAACGTTTTCGATTTTGTTAGCTGCGATAAAGTCAACTTTTTTGCGGCGTTTAAAGCCACCACGACGTTGTTGTGCCATGTGTTTTCTCCTTATATTATTCTAGACAGTTGTCTGTCCATCAGTGATTAAAACGGTAGATCATCATCACTCAGGTTCATGGGTGTGCCACCTGAAAATGGATCGCTATCGCGGCCAAAATCAGGTGTAGCAGATGAAGGCTGAGCTTGTGATGATTGATTGCCACCGAAGTTTGCGTTTGTAGGTTGAGATGGTGACGGTGTGTAACTGCCACCAGTTTGACCACCCTCGCGCGCGCTACGACTTTCTAGCATTTGGAAATTATCAGCGACCACTTCCGTCACGTAAACACGTTGACCTTGTTGGTTCTCATAATTCCGCGTTTGGATACGTCCAGTTATACCTAGAAGCGCACCTTTTTTCGCCCAATTTGCTAGATTTTCTGCGGCTTGACGCCAGATGACGACATTGATGAAATCCGCTTCACGCTCACCATTCGCATTTTTAAAGGTACGATTGACCGCTAAGGTAAATGTCGCCACTGCTTGATTGGCGGGGGTGTAACGGAGCTCAACGTCTTTGGTCAAACGACCTACTAAAACAACATTATTAATCATGTTTTGTCCTTCCTGAAAACTAAAGTGGGCTTAAAATTAAGCGTCAACCTTAGTGATCATGTGACGTAAGATGTCGCCATTGATTTTCGCAAGACGGTCAAATTCGCTTGTCGCAGTTGAAACTGAATCAGCTTCAAGTGTGACAAGACGGTACAAACCTTCGCGGAAATCATTGATTTCGTACGCAAGACGACGTTTTTCCCAATCTTTTGATTCAGAAATCGTTGCACCATTTTCTGTCAAGATTGTGTCAAAACGCTCAACAAGCGCTGTTTTGGCATCTTCGTCAATGTTTGGACGAATAATGTAAAGAATTTCGTACTTTGTAGTAGCCATTGATGTATCTCCTCCTTTTGGTCTAATGACTCGAGTCTTTTCCCGAGTAAGTGAGGGTTGCTCACAAGTACTCATTATAACATAAAATTTGACCTTTTGGCAAGCTTTTTTATTTTGGGATTGGCAAAGCCTTAATCGTAAACTAAAAACCTAGAACTTGACTAGGTTATCAGTTTTTCAGATTTGCTTGTCTAATTTAGCATACTTTTTGAAAAGACGAGATTATGATTTAACTCGTCTTGATTATGGTAGGTCAGCAGCTTTTGTTCATGAATGTCAGCCATTGTTGGACGGTCAATAACCCGACCATCCGTCAAAGTCATTTTCGTGAATTTAAAACCATCATTTTTGTCAGATTCGGTGCTTGTCACACCATATATCATGATTGACGGGTTTTGAATGGGGTGGACTTGCAGCGTAATGGCTGTGCCAACCACAAACATAATCGGTGCCAAAGCATATAGGATGTACCACTTATTTGCTAACAGCTTCTTTTTAAGCATCCGTCTTCTCCTAATTCTTCTATTTTCATTTACAGTAACATTTTAACCTTAAAGCAAACATAACTATCATTAATCAGAAATTTTAAACAAAAGATCCCTATCTCCACCTATCCGACATTAAAAAAACTGATATCGGATTTATATCCAAGATCAGTCAATCTGATGACGTATCTGACAATTTATCTTTCCTCAAAAACCTGCCACTTGAATTTTTCATCCGCCAAATACCGCTGAAATCGCCGCATAGACTAATAAAACAGCACCGAGCGCAATCCGATACTTCCCAAAGAAAGTAAAGTCATGTTTTTTGATGTAATCCATCAGGAATTTGATGACCACGATTGACACCAGAAAGGCAGTGATACTGGCTACCAGTAAAATGGCAAACTGAGACAAACTAAAACCTACACCACTTATCATAAATTTGAAAATTTTCAACAAACTCGCCCCGAACATAACGGGAATCCCAAGAAAAAAGGTAAACTCCGTCGCCACAAAACGTGACGCACCAAGAATAATTGCCCCAAGAATGGTCACCCCAGAACGAGACGTCCCTGGCATTAATGACAAGACCTGAATCAAGCCGATATAAAAGGCAAAGCGATACGACATCTTATCGAGGTTGGTCAACGTATCCGGACGTGTTTTCGCCCATTTCTCGACATAAATGAAAGCAAAACCATAAATGATCAGCATCAATGCAATCGGGACAAATTTATGAAAATGTGCGTCCAACCAATTATCCAGTGGTAAACCGATAATCACTGCTGGAATACAAGCGATAATCACTTTCAACCACAGTTGCCAAGTCAACTGCGTTTCACGGGGCGTTTTACTGGTATCAAAAGGATTGAGCTTTTTAAAATAAATGACCACAACCGCTAAAATTGCCCCTAACTGAATCACGACATTAAACATGTTCATGAATTCAGTCGATTGTTTAAGCTTGATAAACTCATCAGCCAAAATCAAATGACCCGTTGAACTGATGGGTAGCCACTCCGTGATCCCTTCGATAATCCCTAAGATAATTGCTTTAATAAATTCCATTTGATCTACTTTCCATATTTGAAGTTTACGTTTGAACTTCAAGCTAACTTCTTATCAACGCCTAAGTGATAAATCACTAAGGCACGTTGCCTTTGGCTTTTCCGTACGCCGCTAAAGCGACAACTGCAATGCCATAGGAAAATAGATGTTTGATGAACCTGCGCAAGCGCAGAACCATCAATCCCTAAGATCTACAGAAGTTTACGACTATGTCGTACTGCTTTTCAGTATCACTATTTTTACAACTGTTTGATTTCATTATAACAAAACCCCATCAAATTTTGTATATCATGACTGTTTTTTAATGATAATTCTAGCAAGAAGCAAAATACTCTGCCATCTATATTGAACATTCAGTCAATTTTTAGTAGAATTAAAAGATAACCTATGGAGATTAGAAAGAGACCTATGAAAAAAATATTGTCACTTATCTTTGCGACACTGCTTGTCCTCAGTCTTGTGCCCACGACGCTTGTCAGTGCGGCCAGCGATGACAAGGAATTCCGTGTCGGCATGGAGGCAGGCTACCCACCCTTTAACTGGACCCAGAAAACAAAGGCCAATGGTGCTGTCAAAATTGATGGCAGCAACCAATACGCCAACGGCTATGATGTCCAAATTGCTAAAAAAATTGCTGAAAAACTCGACAAGAAATTGGTCATTGTCAAAACAAGATGGGATGGTCTCTTGCCAGCCTTAACCTCTGGCAAAATCGAAGCGATTATCGCCGGCATGAGCCCAACTGCTGAACGTAAAAAAGAGATTGATTTCTCACAAAATTACTATACCAGTCAGCTCGTTGTGATGGTCAGAAAAGATAGCAAATATGCGAAAGCGACATCTATCGATGACTTCAAAGGCGCTAAAATCACAGGTCAACAAGGCGTTTTCCATTACGATTTAATTCCTCAGATGGTCGGTGCCATACAAGAACCTGCTATGGGCGATTTTTCGGCCATGCGTGTTGCCCTCGAGGCTGGTACCATTGACGGCTATGTCGGCGAACGCCCTGAAGGCATCACGGCTGAATCTAAAAACGCGAAATTTAAAATGATTAGCTTTGCTGCAGGCAAAGGCTTCAAGACCAATCCTGAAGATACACAGACAGCTGTCGGCCTACGTAAAGGCGATAAAAATCTCGATAAAATCAATGATATCCTTGCGGGCATCAGCCAAGCTGAGCAGACTAAAATCATGGATGACATGGTCAGCCTCCAAACACATGCGGATAAAGAAACTGGTTTTTGGGCACAAGTCGGCACCATTATCAAAGATAATGGGGGTGACTTCGTTCGTGCAGCTGGCATGACCTTGTTTATCTCAATCATCGGGACTTTCATCGGGACTTTCATCGGCCTTTTAATCGGTGTCTTCCGGACTTCTAAAAAATCAGCGAATGCTGTCCTCGCTTCCCTGCAAACCCTTGTCGGCTGGCTTATCAATATCTACGTTGAAATCTTCCGTGGTACGCCAATGATCGTCCAAGCCATGGTCATCTATTACGGTTCGGCGCAGTTCCTAGGCATTTCCATGGATAAGACTTTAGCCGCCCTCCTCATCGTCTCAATCAATACCGGAGCTTATATGAGTGAGATTGTCCGCGGTGGTATCTTCGCCGTTGACACAGGTCAATTTGAAGCCGCTAGTGCTTTGGGGATGAATCATGGACAGACCATGCGTAAGATTGTCTTGCCACAGGTTATCCGTAACATTCTCCCTGCGACAGGTAATGAGTTTGTCATCAACATCAAAGACACCTCTGTCTTGAACGTGATTTCCATCACCGAGCTTTTCTTCCAAGGGAACACGGTCGCGCAACAAAACTACCAATATTTCCAAACCTTTACCATCATCGCAGCCATTTACTTCGTCTTGACCTTCACGGTCACACGTATCTTGAGATTTGTTGAGAAGAAACTAGACTCTGATACTTACACGACAGGTGCCAACCAAATGCAGGTAGAAGTCAACACGGAAGCAACTGCTAAGTTAGGAGGCGAAAAATGAGCGAAATCGTACTTGACATTAAAAATCTCAAAAAATCATTCGGTCAAAACGAAGTCCTCAAAGACATCCACATGACCGTCGCTTCTGGCGAAGTCATCTCGATCATCGGTAGCTCAGGTAGCGGTAAATCAACCCTCTTGCGCTCCATCAACTTACTCGAGCAACCCACATCTGGCGAGATCCTCTACAAGGGCGAAAACGTCCTCCAAAAAGGCTACGATCTCAACAAATACCGCACCCATCTGGGCATGGTTTTCCAATCTTTCAACCTCTTCAATAACCTAGATGTCCTAGAAAATGTCATCGTGGCACAAACGACAGTGTTGAAACGTCAGCGTGCTGAGGCGAAACAAATCGCCCTCGAAAACCTGACGGCTGTTGGCATGGACAAGTTTGTCAACGCCAAACCAAGTCAACTTTCAGGTGGACAAAAACAACGTGTGGCAATTGCCCGCGCCCTGTCAATGAACCCTGATGTCCTCTTGTTCGACGAACCAACCAGCGCCCTCGACCCTGAAATGGTCGGCGAAGTGCTGAAAACGATGCAAGAGTTAGCCGAAAGTGGCCTGACCATGGTCATCGTTACCCACGAAATGGCCTTCGCCCGCGAAGTCTCTGACCGCGTCATCTTCATGGATAAAGGTGTCGTCGCCGAAAGTGGCACACCAGAAGAAATCTTTGTTAATCCAAAAGAAGAACGGACAAAAGAATTTTTGACCCGTTTCTTGCAGGATTAAAAGCGTACCAAACGGGCAACTCAGATGACATGAGTTGCCCGTTTGATTGTTTTTGGCAGCTAGCCTATCAGGCTATCGCTACGACAACTTTTTGCTACTGCTCCGGTAGTTTTTGGCTACTGCTCCAGTAGTTTTTCGCTACCGCTCCAGTAGTTTTTCGCTACTGCTCCGGTAGTTTTTGGCTACCGCTCCAGTAGTTTTTCGCTACTGCTACGGTAATTATTTTTTACTGTGCCTACAACTATAGCTATCAAAAAACAGCCTTTCAAACATGAAAGGCTGTTTGATTAAAGTGCTTTATCGAATCTCAGCATATTAGCACACTATTTTTTATTTTTCCTGATTATCGGCAACCAAATCAAAATTAAGACTAACACAGTTAAACTGTTCAAAAGCGATTTTGGCAGACTTAAAATGGGGCTATTGCCTAGTACAATCATAAGCAGCATGATTGTACATAGCATGTTACGCAAGAGTGTCATATTTTAGTCCTCAATCACTTCAACCACATCGCCAAACAGGGCTTGCGCTTGATCAACAACGCCATTTTTTTCTGGCGCTGTCTCAGCTTGTGACGTCTCCTCACCACCTCCTACCTGTTGCTTGCGGTGTTGCGCGTAATCTGTTCTGATCGATACCCAATCATCATCGGTCAGAGCGATGATTTCCGGCGCAAACCCGACGATGCTAGACATAAAATTGCCGAATTGGACTTGCAAATCCTGATTTTCACTAGCTTTTCGAGCTGTAAATTCGCTCTTGAAAGTCACGACGACGAATTGCTGAGAGGCCGCAACGGCTGAGGTATTTTGCAACATGGACTTGCCAAAGCCGCTGTCAAAAGAGTTGATAACCTCGTCCCAAGCGTCTTGAATCGCTTGCCGCGCCTCATTTGTCGCCTCGGACAGCGCCTTGAAAACGAAGTCTTTGCTGAAATAATTCCCCGACGTTTTAGGTGCGACTTTTTTCTCTGGCAATGCTTGCTGAGGCGCTTGCCCCGACTGAAACTGACCAGATTGGAGCTGGTTTGTCAGCTCTGTCACTTGGCGTTGCAAGTCCGCAATCATTTGTGAATAGTCAGCGGTTTTGAGGGTTTCTGATAACCGCATGGTCATCACGTCTGCTGCAATTTTTTCCTGCGTCGTCTGTTTCAGAGTCTGCAAAGTCTCCGTTGCAATCTCAATCCAAGCAAAAACCTGAGCCTTGCTCACATTTACCGCCGGTGTCTCAGCTAGGAGCATATCTCGAAAATGCGCCATCAAATCTTCAGTAAAGCGAATCATGTTCTTGCCGTCAGCGAAAATGGTGTCGAGCTGGGTTAGGGCGGCTTCAACCTGCTGATCAGCAATCGCTGAGATATAGGCGTCGAGGGCTTGCTTAGAAATGGCACCGGTCACGAGGAGCGCAACATCAAGCGTCAGGCCGTTTTCTGCAAAACTCAGGGCTTGGTCAAGGGTTGAGAGGGCATCCCGCATCCCGCCGTCAGCCGCATTGGCAATCAAAGCAAGGGCGGCTTCATCGAAAGTCACGCCCTCTGCTGTCAGAACTTCTGCTAAATGCTGGGTGATGTCGTGGCTGGTAATGGCACGAAAGGCAAAGCGCTGCACGCGAGACAAAATCGTCGCTGGAATTTTCTGAATCTCGGTCGTCGCTAGGACAAAGACGACATTTTCCGTCGGTTCTTCTAGCGTTTTTAGGAGGGCGTTAAAGGCGCCCGTCGTCAGCATATGGACTTCATCGATGATGTAAACTTTGTATTTGGCACGAGACGGTGCATAGGTCGACTTATCCCGGATGTCACGGATTTCGTCGACACCGTTATTCGATGCCGCATCCATCTCAATCACGTCTTCTAGCGAGCCATTGGTGACAGCCTGACAAATTTCACAGGTATTACACGGTTCTCCATCCGTTTGATTCGGACAGTTAATGGCCTTGGCGAAAATTTTCGCTGCAGACGTCTTCCCCGTTCCTCTAGGACCTGAAAAAAGATAGGCGTGGGAAATTTGATCGGTGATAATGGCGTTTTTTAAAGTTCTCGCCACCACTTCTTGACCGACCATTTCGTCAAAGCGTTGACTGCGATATTTGCGATATAGGGCTTGATAACTCATTTTGCTGCCTCATTTTTTAGGGTGAACTGACTAAACTGCCAGTCTGTTTTCTCGATTAAAATTTCGGTAAATCGTTCTAAGAAGTCTTGCTCTTGCTGATCATAGTCAGCAAGGACAGCTGAATCTAAATCTAACACACCGATAAGTGCACCATTTTTAAACATAGGTACAACGATTTCAGAGCGTGCTGCCGAGTCACAGGCGATATAATTTTTGTGTTGCGTGACATCTGGCACAATCATCGTCTGTGCTGCTTTAGCAGCCTGACCACACACACCTTGACCTAGGGCAATATTGACACAGGAAACGCCACCTTGAAAAGGACCTAGGACAAGTTTTTCACCGTCAAACAGATAAAAGCCGACAAAGAGTGAGCGAGGTAAAACACCACCCAGTAAGGCACTGGCATTACTGAGATTGGATAAAGCATTGCCCGTCTCATCTAGTAAGGCATCAAGTTGTCGGAGAGCTAAGTCGTACTTTTCTGTTTTCGTCATATTTCCACCTATTTTTTGCTATAATAGTTATATTATAGCAAATTTTGGAGATAAAAATGAACCTGGATGATATTCGCTCAGATATTGATGCCCTAGATGCCCAATTAGTTCAGCTATTGGAGGAACGAATGACCTTAGTGTCGCAAGTCGCCACCTTTAAAAAAATGACCGGCGGCAGAGTGCTGGATAATTCACGTGAACTCGTGATTTTAAATCGGGTTGCCAGTCGCGTTGAAGATTCTGAGTACACGGAGACTGTCGTCAACACCTTTAAAGATATTCTGAAAAACTCACGCGCCTACCAAGAGAAAGTGTTAAAAGATTGAAAAGTTATTATCGCAATATCGTGATTTGGTCACTGTTGGCAGTCGTGATTGGGCTGGTTGTTGGCGCACTAGATGCGCTATTTGGTCGCGTTTTGATTGGCGTGACAAACTTTCGACTGCAGCACTTTAACTATCTGATTCCTTTTTTACCTTTGATTGGTCTACTGATTGTTTTCTTGTATGATCGATTTGGTAAAACCGCGGGACGAGGGATGGGACTGGTCTTTAGTGTTGGTCATCAGTCAGATGAGGTCATCCCTAAGCGGCTCATCCCCCTTGCCATGATGTCGACTTGGCTGACGCATTTGTTTGGTGGCTCTGCGGGTCGTGAAGGCGTCGCCGTTCAAATCGGGGCAACCTTTGCTAACTTTCTAGGCGATATCTTCAACATTAAAAATCGCCATATTATCGTGATGATTGGGATGGCAGCGGGTTTCGGCGGCCTTTTTCAAACACCTTTTGCGGCAACTTTATTTGCACTTGAAGCCTTAATCGCAGGCGCTATCTATTATCGAGCGCTTGTCCCTGCCCTTATCGCCAGTACTGTCGCCGCACAGACCTCGCATTTTCTGGGATTAGAAAAATTTTCATTTCCGCTGACAAAACTACCAACACTTGATGCTAGCCTCATCGCTAAACTAATTCTCATGGGTGCGATTTTTGGCCTCACAGGTTTTGCATTTGCTTGGCTTTTAGCACAGGCAAAATCTCGCTTGACGACTTGGTTACCAAATCCTTACTTGAAAGTTGCCGCTTGCGGCGTCATACTCTCCGTCGCCTTTACCATTCTTGGGAATGGGCGTTATTCAGGGCTTGGGACTGACTTGATTGCGACGACCTTTGGTGGCGGCCATATCTTCCCTTGGGATTTCGCTCTGAAACTGATCCTGACCGTCCTGACGCTTGCGATTGGCTTTCAGGGTGGCGAAGTAACGCCTTTGTTTGCCATTGGGGCTGCGCTCGGTGCAACGCTTGGACTGGCGCTCGGATTGCCCGTGACATTCGTTGCTGCGCTTGGCTATGCTGCCGTTTTCGCTGCTGCTACCAATACTTTTTGGGCGCCAATTCTGATTGGTTGCGAAGTCTTTGGCTATGCGCTCATGCCCTATCTCATGCTCGTCGTCATCACGAGCTACATGCTCAACTTCAATAAATCCATCTATACCGCCCAAGACATGCTTCAGAACATGTTCGAGGGGAAATAGAAAGACTGAAAATAGATAAAAAGACTGTGAACAGATGCCCTGACTTATCGGGGGTGTTCACAGTCTTTTTGAGTGAGCTCAATCTATCGGCATTAACAAAAAGCTTGACAGAAAATAAAGGATAGCGAAAATAAGCAAGGTTTTAATGCCACCTAGCGCAAAAAATAAAATCGAAACTAATCCAGGTCCAAGGACACTACTCAGTCCTGTCCCCATATTTAAAACAGACACACCGATTGCCTTATCACCAGATATCATATGAGGTATCAAGGCAGATAATGGTCCATATCCCGCTAGTCCAATCCCAAAAAGAATGAAGGCAGCAAAGACAACTGGCAGCGACTGTGTCAAATAGAGCGACCATAAAATCAATAAGCATGCCATACCAGTGAGCGGACCGCCAACATACATCACTGTTCTTTTCCAACCTAATTGATCAGAAAGATACCCAAATAGGACACCAGCTAAGGTATTAGCAATGAAAGTCACGCTCCATACCGCACCCCACGTCACTATGCTTCTCCCTTGCGCTTGAAAAATGATTGGCATCATAATCACAAAACCAAATTGTCCAATCGTATTGATGATTTTCGCACCTAACGCTAAACATAATTTGGGCTGCTTTTGATAAATCACTAAACCAGCCCATAGTTCTGATAATAATTTTGGGTTTTTCTTACCTTTTATCTGAAAACTGGTCTTTCCAACACGCAGCATCAATAAAGCCCCAAGTACACCGATAGCCGTCGCAACATAAAACAATTGACTGATGCCCATCATTTTTAAAAGCATAGATGACAAGACTGGCCCGATAATTGTCATTCCTAAATTAAAGGCCAACCAAAAATAAGCGGTCACTTTTCCTAATTGATAGGGTGCTGTTGTGACAATGACAAGTGTCAAGGTCGCATAGGCAAATAAGGGGTAGACCATCCCCTTAAGCGTATAAACAATCAGCAGAAGAATGGCAATATGTTGCTGCAGACTGTAAAGTATCCCAAGCGTTGTCACGATTAATGCTAGTGATGCTACACCGAACATCTTTTTCGACCCAAATCTGATGGTTAAAAAACTGCATAGCCATGAACATATGGCAACGATTAAGCCATTCATCAGCATCATCTGCCTGATAAATAGGTCTGAATAGCCTTCCGATAATAAAAATGAAGAAAGCCAACTGTTTTCAATGGTTGCGCCAATCATGAATAGGGTTAAAGACAAAAAGGGCAGCATGTTTTGATAGCTTTTAGGCTTGCTAATAGTTTTCATACAATCGGTTCTTTTGGATCAACAGGCACCGCTTTTCCTGTTTGAATAGATGCTATGGCAGCCATCGCCACACGTTGAGCCATCACAACATCAAGCGGTGTCGCAGCAAATGGTTGACCTGTCACAAGATTTGAGACAAAGTCAATGATTTCTTGACGATAGGCTTGCTGATAGCGGTCATTGAAAATGGGCAGGGGCTTATCTAATAGCGTTGCTTTAGAGGTATAGTGTTCGACAGTAGAATTTGAAACATTCTCAGCTTTTAACATGCCTTTTGAACCAAATACTTCGACACGTTGGTCATAGCCGTAAACTGCTCTTCTTGAATTATCAATGAGGGCAAACCCGCCATTTTCAAACTTCAAAACAAGGGCAAGCGTATCAATGTCATTAATTTCAGATAGCGTTGGATCGATTAAAGTGGCGCCATTTGCAAAAACTTCAGTCACATTGCTGTGCATCATATACCGTGCCATATCAAAATCATGCATGGTAAAATCAAAAATCAAGCCACCAATACGTTGAATCAGAGCATGAGAAAGCAAATCTGGATCCCTAGACGTAATTTTGACAATCTGTGGTTCACCAACCTCACCCTTTTCAACCTTTTCCCAAATCGTCCTAAACTGATGGTCTAAGCGCCTATTAAAACCGATAGCCATCCGCACACCATTTTCTTTCACGCTTTGCATCACGGTAAGTGAATCTGCTTCTTGACCCGTCATACTTAGAGGTTTTTCACAAAAAATATGCTTCTTAGCCTGCGCTGCTGCTAAACAAATGGCCTCATGTGTATCTGTAGATGTAAAAATAAAGACTGCCTCAATTTGTGGCACTGCTAGCAGCTCATGATAATCTTTAAAAGTTTGTTCAATTCCTGCCTCATGAAGTTTTTCTTGCACGTTTTCAATCAAAACATCTGCGACTGCAACAAGCTCAATGGTGTTGAGCGTTAACATATTTTCAATATGCATCATACCTGCGCGTCCTGCACCGATAACCCCCACTTTTACATTCTTCATATTGTTTTCCTCCTAATTTTTATTGACATGACCATTTTTAAGAAAAACTGAGACAACTAGGTCCCAGCTCATCCTTTACTTTAAATTTCTGATTCTAAGGAAACGAGATAGTCAAAGCCTTTTTTCATACTCTCAAACATCCCAATTTTGGAATAATCTTGTTCGATACAATAGTACTCAACACCATTTTTTTCGCCCCATGCGACAACAGCTTTCATATCAACTTCACCATAACCAACTTCCGTTAAGCTATTTGCCATGTCTTCCTTGTCAAAACCACTGAGGTAATCTTTCAAATGGAGAATTGGTGCACGACCGTTATATTTTTCCAGCGCAGACATGACATCTTCTCCTGCTAATGTCATCCAATAGGTATCTGGTTCTGCGTAAATACCCATGTTATACTCTAAGTCTGTGATGAAGGTCATGACATTTCGCCCATCAATTTGATTGACATAATCATATTCTGGATTATGTAAACCAATGCGATAGCCTTGACCAGAAAGTGTTTGAGCTGCTTTGATAAGGGCTGCCTTAGTTTTACGGTAGCCCGCTTCATTTTGATCCTCATCATCAATATATTTATCGTAAATCGTTCGACAATCAAACAAGTCACATTCATGGACAATACCCTCTAAATCATTCATGAATCGGTCATGTTTAATGTGCATCCCCGCAATTTTAAAGTCATATTTTTTGATTAGTCTTGCAATTTCAAGCGGGTCATGCCCACGCATGCCATCTATCTGAACAGCTTCAAATCCTATTTCTTTTAAAGTTTTCAAAACATTTTCAGGATCTGCTTCAAATTCTTTACGCAAAGAATATAATTGTGCTGCGATTTTCTTTCTCAATGCTGCCATCTGTTTATGCCCCTTTCCATGAGTTTGACCGAAGATCCAACCATGCCATTTGTTCATTAGTCAATTTAATCGTCGTTGCTTCAATAGATGATAACATTTCTTCAGCATTTTCTGAACCAATGATAGCCGCAACTGGAAAATCATAGTTTAAAACAAAGGCTAAGGAAAGTTGAATAGGTGTGATACCAAGTTCTTTTGATAGCACATTCACACGTTCATAACGCTGCCAATTTTCATCAATATAGTAAGCATTGACCATATCTTCATCAGTTCTGTCCTCAGGTGTAAAACGTCCTGAGAAGAAACCGCCTGCTTGAGATGACCAAGAAAATAATGGCAGACCTGTTTGTCTATGCCAGTCAATCATAGCATCATTGGCAGAGACACAATCTGGCCATCTAGGTTCTAACGTTTTGGCAAGGCTTAAGTTGGGACTATTTAAACTAATCGTGTTCAAACCATGCGTTTCACAATAAGCCATAGCTTCCTGAATACGAGGAAGTTCCCAATTCGAAACACCAAAGGCATAGGCACGACCACTTTCGACGACTTCATGCAATTTCTCCATGATTGGTCCAACTGGTTGCGTTTCATCATCACGATGTAACAAAAGCATTTCGACATGATCTGTTCGGAGCAAAGATAAACTAGTTGTCAAATCTTCTTCAATCGCTTCTGGTATGACCCGTGGGACATCAAGCGCACCACGAACTGGATGACAACATTTTGTTAGGATATTGATCGCATCGCGATTGCCTTCTTTCTCCATCCAAACGCCCAAGGCATTTTCACTATGACGATAATGGCGACCTGTGTCAAAGGTATTACCACCCAAAGCTAGAAATTGCTTCATGACCGGCCCTGCCACCTCAAGGTTATCTTCACGGAAAAAATCTCCTGAGCCCATGATAATATTTGAACAAGGCATATCAATGGCTTGTCCATCTTTCTTGCCCTTTACGATAATATTTTGTGTTAATTTTGTCATTTGATTAATCCTCTACTAGTTCTCCTGCTGCTGCATCGACATAAAAATTCGTCTCATTCACTGATTTTTTAAGTATTGTTGACGGAATTTGGCGTGTCATATCAGAAGCCATTGTTTGCTTCACAATTTCACGTTTTTTCTCACCAGTTGCCATGAGAACAAGATGCTTTGTTTGAAGTATTTGACCAAAGCCTAATGTCATCCCTTGTGTTAGAGGCAAGTCGTCATCAAAGTATTTTGACATCACTGTCGTTGTCACCGTGTCTAAATCAATGACATGTGTCATCAAGTCGTCACCAACGCCTGGCTCATTAAACCCGATATGACCATTCATACCGATGCCAAGCAACATATAATCAATCCCATACTGTTCAACAAAAGCATCTGTTTTATCAATTTCTTCTTGCAAATTAGCGTTGTCACCCTGAAAGAAATGAATATGCGCTTCTGGAATAGCCAATGGGTGATAGAGATTGTCATAGAGCGTTTGACGCGTACTCCCTTTCGTATCATACCCTAAGCCCACCCATTCATCTAAGCCAAGAAATTGAACTTTTGAAAAATCAATACTGCCATTTCGCTTTAGGTCAACCAACCGCTTCATAACCGGCAAAGGCGTATCTCCTCCAGCAATACAAATGACGGCATCTGTTTTTTGAGCGACTAGTGCTTGAATTTCATCTCCTATTTGCCCAACAATCGCTGCCGTATCTTTAAATTTGGTTAATCTCATCTCACTTTTACTCCTCTATTTGAACTTCAGTATCATCGCCCTTAAAAATCTAAGTTTAATTCTGATAGAAGCGCATTTTCTTCAGCAGCTGCCGCATTACTTTTCTTCATTTCACTTGTTTCGTACATTTTGAAGAAGGGGTAATACATTAAAACGCCTAATGCTAATACGAGTGCCGCTAAGATCGGCGCCTTCCAATCCATGGTTGCCAAATAATTCGCTAGAAATATTGGTGTCCCACCAACATTTGCTACAGGTGCTCTTACGATACCATAATGGAAAATAAACCATTCCGCCGTTGCAATAATGGGGGTACCAAATACAAATGGGATAAAGAGATAAGGGTTAAAACAAATCGGTAAGCCAAACACGAT
This sequence comes from Pseudolactococcus reticulitermitis, assembly GCF_002260845.1. GTDB lineage: Bacteria > Bacillota > Bacilli > Lactobacillales > Streptococcaceae > Pseudolactococcus > Pseudolactococcus reticulitermitis. The sequence goes on from NZ_BEDT01000001.1 coordinate 720,710, forward strand.
AGGTTCACTAATTGAGAAAATCATCGGCACAACTGATACTTTACCAATTGCTTTAAGTTCTGCCGATTTACTAAACAAGGCTAATAAAACAAGAGCGCCAGTAAAGCCAGACCCTGTGAAAGCCATAAAATAGTCCCAGAAATTCGGTGCAAAGACATGGGATACAGGCTCACCCGATTGAAAAGCAGTCATATTTTCTGCTAAATATTGGGTCATAAATGGCATGACAAATCCAACCAGTATAGCATAACCATTCAAGCCAATGAACCAGAAGAGCATTTCAAGCAAACTAATCACGAAGACAGCTGTAGGTGTGTCAATACTATTCATGGCTGGTGCCAAGAATGTTGTCAAGACTTCTGGAATCGCCTTGCCGCCAGAGCCAATAGAAACCGTTACGGATAGGGCTACTGATCCAACTAATATCGTTAATAAGGGGGCAATCGACTCAAAAGTTGCTGCTACCATTTCTGGCAGACCTTTAATTCTTATCGTTAATTTTTTCTTAACAAATAAATTCAGCACTTCAACTGAAATAAGGGCACTAAAAATAGCGATAAATAGCCCTCTAGAATCTAAGTAACCAACTTGAAAATTACCATCTACCATTTGACAATCTAAAACAAGCGTCGTAATGGCTGCGCCAATCATACTTTGTAAAATAGGTGCTTCCAGTTGATGCGCATGCGCATAAGATATCGTTAAGGCTGCATAAAGCGATAAAAGGCCAAAGGTAAAGTTAAATGGCAATTGTAGAATCGCAGCATTTTGAATGAAAAACTCTTTAACCACTGTTCCATTAGGAAAAAGATTACCGATTGATGAGATAATCAAAGTGAATGAGCCGATAATCAGTACAGCAATCAAGCTCACCATCCCATTTTTGATAGAGGAGATAAACCGATTTTTCTCTACTTTTGACGCAATCGGCGAAAATCTATTCTCCATAAAATCCATAAATTTATTCATGATGTTTCCTCTCCCACTCTCTATACCTCTGGTTTCAATTTCATCAAAATGGCCGCTTTCAAAATGTTGCCACCATTGACCGCACCATAATCACGTGAGTTAATCACTTCGATGGGTTTATTGAATTGGGCTGCAACTTCTGTTAAAGCATTCAATTGATGTTTCATTTGTGGCCCAACCATCACCACATCAAAGTCTTCAATATACTCTTTTAATTCTCCAGCAGGATGGGCTTCAATTTTAATGTCGACATCTTTTAAAGACTGTGAATTTTCAGCAACTTCTTTCATTTTTGTAACCATAATGCCTGTTGAATAGCCTAAATTGCAGACTAACAAGACGTGTAATTTATCCAATGCCATAAGTCATTCTCCTAATTTTTCTAATTTTGCTTCTAGTTGATTGATTCTATCGTTTAATGCGATCATTTCATTGACAAAAGTTTCTGCTAAAACTGTATTCATCAGCGTATCCTGTGCATGAATGAGTAAGACATTTACATCTGTTTTTTCACCGTTTGCATCAGCCACTAACAAAGAGGTCTGCGCATTGTGCGCGTCATTCAGCAACGCTTTGCCTTCTTGCACTAGTGCATGTGCTTGCGTCATCTCACATTTTTTAGACGCTTCCATCGCTTCGAATAATTTCCCCATTGCATCTCCTGCAATTGAAATTAATTGAAATGAAACTACTTCACTATTAGCCATTACTTATTTTCCTTTTTCTATAAACTAACCGATGTGTTCGGATAATGATGAAAAATCATCGATATTTTTGAATTGATAAATCATCTCGATTGCTTTCTTACTTTCGACAATGCTATATAAATCTGATAAGATCCCATTAATTTTATGATGATCTTTTTGCGCAATACACAATACAATAATCATTTTGACAGCATGTTTGCCCCAAAAGATAGGCTTGTGATTCCTAATAAAGAAAATCCCTGTTTTATTAACAAAAGCTGGATTGCCATGAGGTATCGAAACACCTGTCGGCAAGTCTGTCGAGATATCTGGATCATTCTCTCGTTCTAAGATATCTTGGACAAACTCATCTGATACAAAGCCATTATGAATTAAATTTCTTGAAATTTCCTCTAATGCCTGATTCTTATTCAGATACTGTTTATCCATGATTTGGATTGAATTAGGCGTAGAACTGTACAAGGCCATAAAATGCTTAACTGTAAAGGACTTCATTTGTTTCGAAGCAACTGCTTTCCGATTAAATAACGTGTAAAGATTACTGATATCTTCCGCATTTAATACATCTGAAACAACCTGTACCTCAACATCATCACTGGCAAATGGTACCGTCGAGATTACAAAATCATATTGTGTTAGGTCCTTATATTTGAGTTGTGAAATGGCTGAAACTTCCATTGTATCTAGCGAAGGGAGCAATTGATTTAATTTGTTCACGAGTAATTGCGACGTTGCCAAACCTGTCGGACAAACGACTAAGATTTTGTTCGCAATATGATTTCTTTCCAAGGCAGATTGGATATAGATTGCGAGAAATCCGACTTCATTATCATTAAAGGCAAGGCACATTGCCCTCTCTAATTCCGTCACCACAAGCCAAACTGCTGAAAAAGTTATGGGATACTCAACTTTAATCTGCTCTAAAAATGGATTTTCGATCACTTCTCTGATTTGCAATCGTGAAAGCAAAGCTGGAAAATGTTTGCTTAAAGCTTCCTTTAATCCTCCATCTTCTTTGAGTTCAACACCCAAGCACTGCTCCATTTTGTCAATAAATGTTGCGACCAAATTAGGAATATCTCCGCCTTCATACTGTTCATGTGCAGCACCTAATTTATTATTTGATAGATAAGTTTCAAATCGTCGCATATCTGTACTAGAAAATTCAATCCCCATCCTTTCAGTGACTGACACCAACAATGTATTGCAGGCATCAAATGAAACATCAACTTCTCCTTGAGGGTGATATCCCTTAGAGGCACGGTAGACTAAGATAATAAAAACATTTAAAGCTTCTGCCATATAGATATCTGCTATCTCTATGGTATAGCTTTTTACATGCTCGTAAAGAATTTCCCAGCATGTCTCGACAATCTCCCTACCATAGTATTTTGAGAGTGTTTTTAATTTCTCTTCAAAATTTATGTCTAAATTTTGGTCATGTATTCGACAGATAAATTTGTTAAAAGTGAGAAAAGTATTTTGTAATTGTGTTTCACTGCCGACAATTTTTGTGCCTTGAAAACTGCCGATTAGCTCTGCACCATTTTTCTTAAAAAATGTTTGCTTTAAAAATAGCAAGTCATTCTTAATCGAGGACTTACTCACAAGAAACAACTCTGATAAAACTTCATAAGTCACTGTTTGTTCTTGAAACAGCAACATATCCATCATGTCAAATCGCCTAGCAAAAACTGAACTATCCTCACTCGGCATTACACTAATCAGACCTCTCTTTTTCAGTCTAACACCTACACCAGCCTTAGAAATAAATTCAAAATCACCATTTTGAAGCAATTCATCTCGAATCCGACTAATGTCGTTGGATACTGTTCTAATAGAAACATTTAATTTTTGAGAAATAAATTCTTTTGTTAAAAATTTATTTGCTTTTTCAAGAAGCAAAACCAACTCGAGTTGTCTTTTATTTAACATCATCGCTTTCTCCTATAGTTTATGTAAGCGGTACCATTCCTTACACATCTAAGTTTACACTATTTAGATAGGCAAGGCTATGACAAAAAAGTGCCTGAAGTTTCAGCCTTATTTATCTCATTCATGCAAAAAACTGTGAACGGATGCCCAGATTTACCGGCATCATTCACAGACTTTTTGAGGGATAAAAAAATCATATCGGCTTTAAAACCGACATGATTTTCTACTTTTTAGAGCAATATAGTCACATTGCTTAAACTTCAAACAACAAATCACCATAAGATGGCATTGGCCATGCTTCTTTATCAACAATCATTTCTAATTTGTCGACTGGTGCGCGGAGGGCATCCATGGCTTTAAAGACAACTTCATTGTAGAAACGAGCTTGTACTTTACCTTCTGCTTGTTGTGTCGCTTCTGAGGTTACTTGCTCAAGATTAGAAAGTGCTGCTTTGGCTTCTTTCAGTAATTCTGAAACTTCTTTCAAGATACCTGCTTGAACAGCTGCATCACAGCCTGCCGCTTTAACGGCAAGCACAGTGTCTGCCAATGATTTGGTATATTTGATGACAGCGGGGATGATTTGCTTGGTCGCCATGTCAATCATGGTAAGAGCTTCGATGTTGATAACCTTACCATAATTTTCATACTTCACTTCTTCACGCGCTTTTAATTCCGTCGGTGACAAGACACCGTACTTGTTAAACAAGGCGATAACATCGGCATCTCCCAAGACTTCAGTGGCATCAACCATTGTCTTGAGATTTGGTAAGCCACGTTTTTCAGCTTCAACGACCCACTCATCAGAGTAGCCATCGCCATTGAAGATAATCCGTTTGTGTGCTTTGGCGTATTCTGCAATCAACGCATCAACTGCTGTCTCAAAATCATCTGCTTGCGCCAAACGTTCTGACGCATCATCAAAGGCTTCCGCGACAATCGTATTCAAGACAATATTTGGTGACGCGATAGAGTCACGTGAGCCAACCATACGGAACTCGAACTTGTTACCTGTGAAGGCAAATGGTGATGTCCGATTACGGTCAGTCGCATCTTTCGAAATATCACGAAGGGCAGCAGAACCCGTCGCCAAGACGCCACCTTTAATAGAGGTTGCAGCTGAGCCACTCGCCACGTATTGATCCATGATGTCTTCTAATTGCGAACCAAGGAAGATTGAGATGATAGCTGGTGGCGCTTCGTTGGCACCTAAACGATGGTCATTACCTGGGTCAGCAGCTGATTCACGGAGCAAGCCAGCGTATTTATCCACTGCTTTGATGATACACGCCAAAACTAACAAGAACTGTTTGTTTTCGTGTGGTCGTGAGCCTGGTTCGAGCAAGTTTTCACCCATATCCGTCACGAGCGACCAGTTATTATGTTTACCAGAACCATTGACACCGGCAAATGGTTTTTCATGCAGGAGACATTTCATGTCATGACGACAAGCAATGCGTTTCAAGGTTTGCATGACCACTTGGTTTTGGTCAACGGCAACATTGGCATTGGCATAAATTGGCGCAATTTCATGTTGAGCTGGTGCGACTTCGTTATGCTGTGTTTTTGACGTCACACCCGTTTTCCAAAGTTCTTCATTGACTTCTTTCATAAAGCCAGCGACACGTTGGCGGATGGTGCCAAAGTAATGGTCATCCAATTCTTGACCTTTGGGTGCTGCAGCACCAAATAAAGTACGACCAGCGTAGATTAAGTCTTTACGTTTTAGGAAGGTGTCTTCATCGACCAAGAAATACTCTTGTTCCGCCCCAACAGAAGGTGCGACGCGAGTCGCAGTCGTATTGCCAAATAGGCGAAGCAATTTAATAGATGCATCAGAAATCACTTGCATAGAGCGGAGCAAGGGCGCTTTTTGGTCCAATGCTTCACCGTTATAAGAATAAAATGCCGTTGGAATCAAAAGTGTTGTGCCCGCCGCATCATGACGAACGAATACTGGAGAAGTCGTATCCCAAACCGTATAGCCACGCGCTTCAAAGGTCGCACGCAGACCACCTGATGGGAATGATGAGCCATCTGGTTCGCCTTTAATCAATTCTTTACCAGAAAAGGCCGTCAAAACACTCCCATCTGCTTTAGGTGCTGTGATGAAAGAATCTTGTTTTTCAGCTGTGACGCCTGTCAAGGGTTGGAACAAATGCGCAAAGTGTGTTGCACCCTTGCCAATCGCCCATTCTCTGATTTCATTTGCGATGACATCTGCTGTCGCAAGATCCAGATCTTTGCCTTCTTCAATTGATTTTTTAAATTGTTTGTAAATGCTCTTAGGCAAACGTTGCTGCATGACTGCATCCGTGAAAACATCTTCAGCAAAGATTTCCGGAATATTGACTTTCTCCATCGTTAAGTTCTCCTGACATTTTATATGTTATAACTTCTAACACCATCATTATACATTATTTCTGAATTGAATGCAACAATAGTTATAATTTTTTGAATTTTCTTTTTACTAACATTCGTTTTTAATCGCTTATCAAAACACACCCGTCCTCAATCGCTGAGCACTGGTGTGTTTCGGTTTATTTTAATAGAGATAAAGATAGTTATCAATTTCCCATTGTGAGACAAACTGCGCATAAGACGCCCACTCCACTTTTTTGGTTGCGACAAAATTAGTGTAGATATGCTCGCCCAAGGCAGCTTTCACGACATCATCTTCACGCAAGGCTTTCACGGCATTGTGCAGAGTTGACGGTAGGTCTGTGATACCGACGGCTTGACGCTCATCACCCGACATCATATAGATATTATTTTCAACTGGCGCTGGCGCTTCAAGTTTCCGGGCAATGCCATCCAGACCGCATTCTAGCAAAACAGCTAAAGCCAGATAAGGATTGGCTGTCGGGTCAACTGACCGAAGCTCCAAGCGCGTTCCCAAACCACGTGAGGCGGGTACTCGAACAAGGGGCGAGCGATTTTGCCCCGCCCACGCCACATAAACAGGCGCTTCATAGCCCGGCACCAAGCGCTTATAGGAATTCACCGTCGGGTTGGTAATGGCGGTGAAATTATAGGCATGCTCTAAAATACCACCCAAGAACTGGTAGGCAGTCTCTGATAACTCCAACTCACCTTTTGGATCGTAAAAGGCATTGTTACCTTCTTGGTCAAAAAGGGACATGTTACAATGCATGCCACTCCCATTGATCCCGAATTTCGGCTTAGCCATGAAGGTCGCATAAAGCCCGTGCTCGCGGGCAATGGTTTTGACGACCAGTTTGAAGATTTGGATATTATCGCAGGCCTCGAGGACATTGGTGTACTTGAAGTCGATTTCGTGCTGACCAACAGCAACCTCGTGGTGACTAGCTTCGACTTCGAAACCAAGGTCGGTCAAGACATTGACAATTTCGCGGCGGGTATTATCCGCTGTATCTGTCGGCGCAAGGTCGAAATAACCCCCTTGGTCATTGACTTCAAGTGTTGGATTGCCTTTTTCGTCTAGTTTGAACAAGAAAAATTCAGGTTCAGGGCCAAGGTTGAATGACTTGAACCCAGTTGCCTCCATATGCGTCAAGGCGCGTTTGAGGTTGCCACGAGGATCTCCGGCAAATGGTGTCCCGTCAGGGTTATAGACATCACAAATCAAGCCTGCAACTTTACCATTTTCGTCTCCCCAAGGGAAAATAATCCACGTATCGAGGTCAGGATAGAGATACATGTCAGATTCGTTAATGCGGACGAAGCCTTCAATAGAAGAGCCGTCGAACATCATTTTATTGTTCAAAATTTTATCAAGCTGTTCTTCTGTCGCAGGCACTTCGACATTTTTAAGTGTGCCTAAAATGTCTGTAAACATCAGACGCAGGAAGGTAACATTTTTTTCTTTGACTTCTCTGCGAATGTCTGCAGGTGTAATGGTCATGTTAAGTAGCTCCTTTAATATGTAAGAAAGGCGTGCTGAACACGCCTACTTTTTAATTGCCGAGGGCATTATCTTAGATTTGTGTTAGGCTTGTTAAATCTCGATTGTTGCATAATTTCTTGTTCCAAGATTTTGCGTACCTCAGCATCAGAAATGGACTGACTTTTGACTTTAGCCAACTCTTCCTTGCTCTGTTCATAGACACGCTTAATCCCCGCAATATTTAAGCCATCATTGAGGTAGTCCTTAATTTCAAGCAGGACATCCATATCGTTCAGCGAGTACATGCGACGATTACCGTCATTTCTCGCTGGGAAAATCAAACCTTGATCTTCGTAATAACGAATTTGACGCGCTGTCAAATCTGTCAACTGCATGACTGTGCCAATTGGAAAAACAGCCATTGACCGTCGTAATTCACGTTCTTTCACAAATAGACACCTCCTCTATCTTCTCATTATATAAAGACTTTTCAGAAAAGTCAACGGCTAATGTAAGGTAAATTCACATCTTAGATTATCGTCGTTTGATGTCCTTTTTACAGCTTAATAATCATCATTATTTCGAATGATTTCACCATGATAATCAATCATGCCGGGTGCAACCATTTGGATATCAAAGCCAGCATCTTCAAAAATATGACTGGCACGATAGGCTTTGTTGGTCGTCCGACAAATGACATAATAAGATTTAGCCGGATCTAGTTCGAACTTGCCGTCCTCGACATCGTCAATCGGAATGTTGACGGCCGTCGGAATATGAAAGCTTTCAAATTGCTCCCGCGGGCGGACATCTAAGACATTTAGACTAGGCATATCAAGTCTTTCAAACGTTTCTAATGGCACGAGATTAAAAGTCATGGCTTACTCTCCTTTCTGCGATTTCAATTCTTGAAATCTTGAAACTTGACCTAGGCTAGCGCTCCATCCAAGCAGGGTCATTCGCGAACTTTTGTCCGCTCAAAGTCCTTATCATAACTGTAGCCAAAATGTTCATAGGCCTTAGCCGTTGCACAGCGTCCTTGACGCGTCCGCACCAAAAAGCCAGACTGAATCAAATAAGGCTCATACATATCTTCCAGCGTTTCGCGTTCTTCCGATATATTAACCGCAAGCGTGCCTAGACCGACTGGGCCACCATTATACATCTCAATCATCGTTTTAAGAATTTTTTGGTCGACATAATCAAGACCTGAGGCATCCACGTCCAACATGGTCAGGGCTTGGCGGGTAATGGTGTCGTCAATCAAGCCTGTTCCTTTAATCTGCGCATAGTCTCGAACACGCTTAAGCAGCCGGTTAGCGATACGTGGCGTGCCACGGCTCCGACGCGCCATTTCATAAGCCCCGTCACCTGTAATGTCGACCTCAAAGATGTCAGCAGTACGCTCGATAATCTCGGTCAAATCTTCTAAGTCGTAATAAGCCATGTGAGCATTGATCCCAAAACGCGCCCGCAAGGGATTTGAGAGCATACCTGCACGCGTCGTTGCACCGATTAAGGTAAAAGGCGGCAGCTCCAAATGGACGCTACGAGAGCTATCCGAACCACCAATCATGATGTCAATGTAGAAATCTTCCATGGCACTGTAAAGCACCTCCTCGACAGACATGGACAGGCGGTGGATTTCGTCAATGAAGAGGACGTCACCAGCCTCTAGCTCATTCAAAATCGCAACCAAGTCGCCCGCTTTTTCGATGGCAGGGCCAGAGGTCTGTTTGATGTTGACGCCGAGTTCATTGGCGATGACGAATGCCATGGTCGTCTTACCCAAACCCGGTGGGCCAAAGAGTAAGACATGATCCAATGATTCCTCGCGCATCTTCGCAGCTTTGATGAAAATATCCAGCTGTTCTTTAATTTTATCTTGACCGATATATTGGTTGAGATATTGCGGTCTCAGGGTTCTTCCGGCGAGTGTCTCGTCTTGTTCCAGATCGTCGTCCTGTAAGGCTCCTGATATTAGTTTATCGTTTTCCATATCTTTATTGTATCAAAAAAACGGGCATTTACGGTAATTTTTGAAGTCAGTCTCACATTTTACTCAATAAAAAAACCAATCTTGCGATTAGTCATTTCATCATCAATTTCAAAGCTGTTTTGATATAGCCTTCGGTTGAGTCTTGTATGCCTTCGAGCTTTTTTTGGACTTTCTTGAGTTCAGTCGCTTTGTAGCCCAAGGCGACTAAGGCTTCTAAAGCGTCATCCAACTCTGTACTTGCTGGAAGCTGTGGTCTTGCGACGTTTGCTGCAACATTTTCAAACTTACCTTCGAGGTCTAGTACCATTTGGCTGGCTGTTTTTTTTCCGACACCCGGAAACTTGGTCAGGTATTTGATGTCGCCGCTGTCAATGGCGGTGACGAGCCCGATGTTATCGTCGGCTGCGATGATGGCGAGCGCTGATTTGGGGCCGATGCCTGAAACAGAAATCAACTGTAAAAATAAACGTTTTTCTGTCTCATCTGTGAAGCCATAAAGGGTGTGCGCATCGTCGCGGATGACTTGATGAACGTAGACTTTGATGTCGGCATTCACGAGGCTTGAAAAAACATAAGGGTTGGCAACATGGAGGAGGTAGCCAATGCCTGAAACGTCAAGCACAATATAGGTCGGCGTGATTTTGACGAGGGTGCCTTTGAGATATTCGTACATAATTTCCTTCTATTATTATAAATTAAAACTGAGTATGCCAGCCAACCCTTGTGTGATTACCAACTCACAAGCTCGTCGGCGATAAGTTAATTTGGGATGACTTAAAGATAGTGCCGACTTTTAGAATTGGGTATGCCAGCCACCTTTGTGTGTTTGCTGAATGCGTCTGAACATTTTTTCAAGGTCTGTGTTTGAAAAAGTGACGAGGGCTGGTCTGCCGTGGGGACAGTTATAGGGATTCTCACATTGCGCCAGCTGTTGCAACAAATCACGCGCACTGGCAGGGTCAAGATACATATTGGCTTTAATCGAACTTTTACAGGCAATCATAATCGCCAAGTCTTCACGATATTTTTTAACCGACACTTCACGCCCGTCCAATAATAGGTCAATCAATTCATAAGTGGCAGACTCGATTTCATCATCTTGCATCCAAATCGGATGTTCCCGTAAAATTAATTGTGTGTCACCGTAAGCGTCCAAAAAGACACCAGCCTCAGCGAGCAAGTCTTTTTTTTCAAGGACCGTCAGCAGGTCATTTTGTGGCAGATTGATAAAGATTGGCGCTAAAAGTTGCTGCTGATCATAATTGACTTGACCGATTTTATCGCGGTAGTATTCGTACTTCACACGTTCTTGCGCCGCGTGTTGATCGACGATATACAGCCCGTCTGGCGACTGACATAACAAATAGGTGCCGTGCATTTGCGCTAAAAATTCAAGTTCTGGGAAGGTTTGGTTGACCTTTTCGTCTGCTTCAGTTGCTAGTTCAACTGATTCGGTCATTTCGATTTTTTGCGATGGCTCAGCATCATGACCAGATTCTAAAGCTTTGACGTTAATTTCTTCTAAATCTGACAATGTCTCTGGCACTTTTTCAAAGGTCGCATTTTCTTTCACGTAGAAATCCTGACGCGCCGTATCATAATAAAGCGATTTGTTTTGCAGTGGCAACTGTGTCTGCTCAGGTTTTGAAGTTGGAAAAACTGGTTTTGTCTGCTTGGTTAAATTCTCCAACGCATCTGGAATCAAGGTTTCCGGCTGCAAAGCCTGGCTAATGGCCTTAGAAATCAAGACCATTAACTCACGCTCCTTTGAAATTCTCACTTCTTGCTTGGTCGGGTGGACATTGACATCGGCCAAAAAGGGATCGATTTTAATGTCGATGACCGCAATCGGAAAGCGACCGACCATGAGTTTTGAGCCGTAACCGTCGACAATCGCACGATTAATCAGAAAATTTTTGATATAGCGACCATTGAGCAAGACAGTGATATAATTTCGATTGGCGCGGGTCAGCTCGGGCAGGCTGATATAGCCCGTCACCTCAAAATCGAGGTCTTGCGCTGAAATCGCAATCATTTTTTTAGCCGTCGAAATGCCGTAAACACCCGCCAGCGCTTGCTTCAAATCGCCCGTGCCAGCCGTTTTCATCATCTCACGACCGTCATTGACCAGCGCGAAAGCCACCTCAGGATGCGCGAGACTCAGGCGGTTGATGATGTCCGTGATATGCCCAAGCTCCGCTTGCAAACTCTTGATGTACTTGAGGCGGGCGGGTGTATTATAGAAGAGATTTTCAACTTTTATCCGTGTGCCGACGCGTTTGGGTGCTGGGCTATTTTGGATAATCTCACCACCTTTAGCGACGAGCAAAGTGCCACTCTCATCTCCATTATCAGCCACCGACGTGTTAATGGTCAACTCACTGACACTGGCAATGGACGGCAGCGCCTCGCCCCTAAACCCAAGCGTCCGAATACGAAAGAGGTCGTCGACATCTTTGATTTTACTGGTTGCATGGCGCTTGAGGGCGAGCGCCACTTCATCGTGGGCAATCCCTTCGCCATTATCAATGATTTCAATTGATTTAAGCCCAGACTCCTCAATCTTGACCGTGATTTGCGTTGACTTGGCATCAATGGCATTTTCTAGTAATTCTTTCACCACACTAGCCGGTCGCTCAATCACTTCACCCGCTGCGATTTTATTGGCTAAATTATCATCTAACTCGATGATTTTTTGATGTTTTTCCTGTTTTGTCATGGTTTTATTATAACAAAAAAAGCGCCTATTTGCTTCAGCAACTTCAGTGCTCCGATATATCATTTAGATAAATTAGGATAGATTTCTTGACCTTTATTCAACAATATCTCATATTCAACTTCTTCAAATTGTTCAATTTTCCCTTCTGGAGATTGTGAAACTTGAAATGTAACAGACGATATTCCATCCTGAGTTTCAATTTTCCGAACAAATTCATCTGTATATTTAACAATGATGCTACATTCATCTATACCTGATTTTTGTCGCAAATCTATTTTATTTAAAATATTACTTACTTTACAAAAACTTACAGTATTTAATGAAAACAAGCGTGATTTATAAACAAACAAATCACTTTCTTCTAACTCCGGTTTCCTTATTATTCTTGCTTGTTCTGAAATTGAATAATAACCAATTAACAAAAATAACATTGAAGCGATACTTACCAAATTATATAAATTAGCATATTGTGTAATAGATTCTAAATAATCATGTTTCAAAGCTTGATATGCCTCATTCCATGTATATAAAGGGTAATCCTTTTTATTCTTTTTTTTCAAAGTATGCTTAAAAGGCTTATAAATTTTATATTCTGATTTTGAAACAGTTGCAGACATTAAAATAAAATTAACTTCTCTATTTTCTAAATCCCAGTCTGTTAATATTTTGTATAAACAGTCATAATCATAGTATACTTTATCTCGTTTTTTTCTTTCATCATTCTCAAACTTCAAGTCTATGGAATCAAAATATAAATCTTTTGAAATAGATTCAATTTGTCTAGCACAACCTAAAATTAGATTCGCTATTTTTAATGAGTGAACACCACTATCAAAATTGATATCATCAAAAGAAATATCATATGACAAATCAATAATTTGTTTTTCTATTTCTTCATAGGAAACTCTATATAAATCACTTTTCTTGTTCACAATTTGCTCTTTTCTAACCCTTAAATACAATGATTCACTTGCCAAAACCTATTTTCCAAATTTCACAAAACAGTAAATTTGATATACCAAACTTTACTTCTCTTACGTTTTACGTATTCTAGGTTTTGGCGAGTAAACCACACAGTTCGTCACACCAGCTTCTTCAACTCATAAAGCTGGTTCATGGCTTCCATCGGGGTCAGATTCATGATATCAATATTTCGGACAGCTTCTGCCAACTCATCTGACCCTGTAAACAAATCGAGTTGCTGCGTCTCTGTTGCTGTATCTTGAACGACTGTTTCGACTGGTAATTTAGGCGTATCTGCTTCTAATTCTGACAAAATCACCTTGGCACGTTTTAAGAGTGGACTAGGCAAGCCTGCAATCTTCGCTACATGGATGCCGTAAGATTTATCGGCTGGTCCTGGCTCTATTTTATGGAGAAAGGTCACTTCACCATTCGCTTCGAGCGTCGCGACATGCACATTCTTCAAGTGCTCCAGGCTATTTTCCAGTGTAACAAGCTCATGATAATGCGTCGCAAATAAGGTTTTGGCGCCAACATGCTCATGAATATACTCAACAATCGCCTGAGCAAGTGCAATCCCATCATAAGTCGCCGTGCCACGCCCAAGTTCGTCAAACAAAATCAGCGAGTTTTTGGTCGCCCGACGAATGGCGTGATTGGCCTCCATCATCTCGACCATGAAAGTCGACTGACCACTAATCAAATCATCCGCCGCACCGATTCGGGTGAAAATGGCGTCAAAAATCGGTAACTGGACTTGTTCTGCTGGAATAAAACTGCCGATTTGCGTCATGACAACGGTCAAAGCCAGCTCTCGCATATAGGTCGATTTCCCCGACATATTCGGTCCAGTAATCAGCTGAATCATTGTCTCCGCATCAAATTCAATCGAATTTGGCACGTATTCCTGAGCCCCCATCACTTTTTCAACTACCGCATGCCGACCATTGATGATGTGGATTTCTTGCCCATTTTTAATGATGTCAGGCTGGATATAATGGTTGTTTTCAGCGACAACGGCTAGGGATTGGAGCACATCTATTTCAGCTATCGTTTTGGCTAGTTTTTGGATGCGAGCGATAAAGCTTTCTGTCTGATCACGCACCTGTAAAAAGAGGTCGTATTCTAAACTGGCAGAGTTTTCCCGTGCATCCAACATCTGACTTTCCAGTCGCGCTAGTGCTTCAGTACCATAGCGCTCAGAATTTTTCAAAGTTGCCTTACGAAAGAAATGGTCAGGGACTTGTTCACGATTTGAATTGGTCACATGGAAATAATAGCCATCTTTTTTATTGTAATCAATTTTGAGATTATTAATCCCAGATTTTTCGCGTTCCTTGGTTTCAAGCTCCGCAATCCAAGTCGTGCCGTCACGCATAATCACGCGATAGTCATCTAAGGTTGGATTGAAACCATTTTTGATGATATTGCCCTCTGTAATGGTGGCAGATGCATCAGGAGCAATGGCACTCGTAATCAATTCAAACAATTCAGGCATGGGGTCAAGCTGCGTGATGAGCGAAGTCAAAATGTCAGCCTGCATCTCCGTCAACACTGCCTTAATCGCAGGCACATTTGACAGCGTCTGAGCCAGTTGCAACAAATCCTTGGGATTGGCTTTGCCAAAAGAAACGCGCGAGGCGAGGCGTTCAATATCGTAAACCCCTTTGAGCGTTTCTGTTAAGTCAGAACGTTCAAAAAAGTGGTCGAGAAAAGTCTGGATAATCGCTTGGCGCGTCTGAATGGCTGAAGCACTGACCAAGGGTCTATCAATCCAAAGTCGCAACATCCGCGTGCCCATGGCCGTCTTGGTTTCATCTAGCAACCAGTAAAGACTGCCATGCTTTTTACCCGTCCGCGCATTTTGGAGCAAGTCCAGACTTTTTTTACTGGCAGCATCCATAAGCAAGAAATCTTTGATTTCATAACGCTGAACCGCCTGCAAATGCGTCAGATGACGTTTCTGCGTTGTCATGACATAATTTAAAAGTTTTGACGCCACAGCAATCTCTAAGTCAGCTAAACCAGCATCAATCAAGTCGGCATTGTCAAAGCCTATTAATTCTTGTGAGACAAGGACGTTAAGCTGGGTTTCGAGGATTTGGCGTTGCACATCATCTGTTGACAAAGCGTAGCCTGTCACCACTTCCCGCGCTTTAAGGGCTAAGATTTCATCGACTACGGCTTCAAAATCAGCTAACGATGTCACAAAAAACTCCCCCGTTGCCAAGTCGAGATAGCTGAGGGCATAGTGTGTCTGGTCTCGGTCAATCGCGACGAGGAAATTATTTTCCTTGCCCGTGTTTAAAGCATCGACGGCAGTTCCCGGCGTCACAACTTGTACGACATCCCGTTTGACCACGCCGACCGCTTTTTTCGGGTCTTCCATCTGCTCGGCAATGGCGACTTTATAGCCTAAATCAATCAGAATATCAATATATTGCTGGACGCTATGGTGGGGTACACCTGCCATGGGTATCGGATTGACCGAGTTTTTATTGCGCGAAGTCAGGGTCAGCTCTAAAATTTGCGCTGCCTTGACGGCATCGTCATAGAAGAGTTCATAAAAATCGCCCATTCGAAAAAGCAAAAAAGCATCTGGATAATTTTGCTTAATATCCAGATACTGTTGCATGCCGGGGGAGATTTTTTCAGGTGGTGTTGCGGCTTTAGTTGTCACGATAAAGTTCCTCGTTAATTTGTGTTTCTAGGGTTTGTAGGAGATGCTGTAAGAGATCGTTTGCGGCGACCAGCTTACGGCGATAATCTATAATCAAAGGCTCGTCATTGAGCTGGGCTTCGATTGCTTTTGAGCGCGCCATGGTCTCTTGATAAGCCTTGACTTTGTCGATTTTTTGATACAAGGTTGCTTGTTTAGCCAGCTCTTTCATCTCACTTTCAAGCGCGTATAATTCCTTGGCAGCTTTCAAGCGTTTTTCTGCTGCTTGAAAATCAAGAACTACAGGATGTTGTGACACTTGCACTAAAAGCGCTGCAAGAGCTTGATTATAGTCAGTTTGGCTGGATGGCATCTCGTATTTCTCTTTCAAAGTTGGCAGCACTTGCCTCATCTTGACAGGTAATCAGCAAGGTATCTGCGCCCGCAATTGTTCCCAAAATCTCAGACCGATTGGACGTATCAATGGCATCTGCAACTAAATCAGCCTCACCTAAACCAGTATGCACAACGAGGATAAACATGGCACGACGCACACTTTGGGCATAGGCTGACATGGTAGCCATTAAACTCATAGCCGTTCGAATCACACCAGTATTTTCAGGTTCGCCCTCATAGTCGAAAACGGCATAAAAACTCCCCTCATCATAACGATTTTTAATGATCCCAAGCTCCCGAATATCTCGCGATAAGGTCGCCTGTGTCGTTGTAATCCCTTTTTCTGAAAGCCGTTGTGAGAGTTCTTCCTGTGTTTCGATTTTGTTATTTTGGATTAACTGTCGAATAATTTTTTGACGTTCTAATTTCTTCATAGTGTATATTATAGCATAGACTGAATATTTATGCTGTTATCATTTTTAGCGTCAAGCCTTACATTTCTTCAGGTGCTTCAACACCCAAAAGTCTGAGACTTTCTTTCAAGACGATGCCAGTGGCGTAAGCCAAAGCAAGACGCGCGTCCTTCTCCGCATTGTCATCCAAAATCCGCGTGTGGGCATAGTACTTGTTGAAGGCCTGAGCGAGGTTGATGGCGTATTTGGCAATGGCAGAAGGCTCGAAAGTCCGTGCTGCTCTTGCGATAACGTCAGGGAAGGCTTGCAAGAGCTTGATGATTTCCCAGCTTTCGTCATCGGTTAGGGCGAAAGTTTCGCCTGTCATTGCTTCCGGTTGGAAATCTGCCTTGCGTAAAATCGACTGGATCCGCGCATGGGCGTATTGGACATATGGCCCCGTTTCGCCTTCGAATGACACCATTTCCTCTAAGTTAAAGTCGTAGCCGTTAAGGCGTTCGTTTTTCAAATCATAGAACTTGATAGCGCCAACACCAACGGCGTGAGCGACGGCTGCTTTATTTGGCAAATCAGGATTTTTCGCATCGATTTGCGCTTGCGCCCGTTTGACCGCCTCATGCAAGGTTGGTTCTAGTAAGATGACATTGCCCTTACGGGTTGATAATTTCTTACCTGCTTTTGTGACCAAGCCAAATGGTACGTGGTAGATATCGTCCGCCCAGTCATAGTCCATTTTTTTGAGGACAGCCTTGAGCTGTTTGAAATGACCCGACTGCTCTTGACCGACAACATAGAGTGATTTAGCGAATTTATAAGTTCGTTTGCGATACAGCGCCGCAGCCAAATCACGCGTGATATAAAGCGTCGCGCCATCTGATTTTTTAATCAAGGCTGGGTTTTCAAAGCCTTCTAGCTCAACAACCGTTGCCCCTTCAGATTCTGTCAGCAAGCCTTTTTCAGACAAGATGTCGATGATTTCGGACATCTTGTCATTGTAGAAAGCTTCACCATTCATGCTGTCAAATTCGACACCCAACTCCGTATAAATGCGGTCAAATTCGACCAGCGATTCATCTCGGAACCATTGCCATAAGGCCAAAGCTTCTGCATCGCCATTTTCCAATTTTAAGAACCAGTCACGCGCCTCAACATCAATCGTCGGATCATCTGCTGCCTCCGCATTAATTTGCACATAGAGTTTAAGCAACTCAGAAATCGGATTTTGACGAATGGCAGCCTCATTGCCGTATTTTTTATAGGCCACGATGAGCATGCCAAACTGCTTGCCCCAGTCGCCTAAATGGTTGATTTTAACTGGATTGTAGCCTATTTTTTGATAAATCTTAGCCAAGGCATCCCCAATCACAGTCGAGCGTAAATGGCCAATTGAGAAAGGTTTGGCGATGTTGGGTGATGACATATCAATGGCAACATTTTCGCCATTTTGCGCCAAGGTCGCATAGGTCGTGCCTTCTGATAAAATGTCTGATAAGACTGCTGTCGCTGTCGCTGATTTATCAAGGAAAAAATTGACATAAGGACCCGTTGCGACGACTTTTTCAAAGCCTTCTGGTGAGATTTTCTCAGCAATATCAGCCGCAATCACCTGAGGTGCTTGGCGCAAAGTTTTCGCCAATGAAAAAGCAGGGAAAGCCAAGTCGCCCATTTCAGATTTTTTAGGCGTTTCCAGTAAATTACTGATATCATCGATACTTAAAGCGTTATCCAAAACCGCTGCAAGCGCTTGGGATACTAATTGTTTATCATTCATCATTATAATCAAGTCCTTAAAATAGAGTAGTTAGCTATATTTTACCATATTTTTGAGTATCTTGCGTGAGTTTTTTTCCGGTAAGGCAACGCCTTGGATGGTCTGTTGACGCCAAAGTTACCCGCACCGATTTCTCGTCTCCTCGAATTATGTCAACTCCTTTTTGAGTTAAATAAATGTGTGGCATCTCTGGCGTTTGTCCTTGAGGAATACCTGCAACCAGACTAATCAAGAGGTGTCTTCCCGGTAGTAATTTTGCTGACAAAGTTGGTAAAATCGTACGTGGATAAAACAGATTGGTGTTGACTTCTGGGCGAATCATTTCTGCTTGATCAAAACCCAAAATATTTTTGATTAAACTTTGTCCGATTTTTGTATCGACTTGCGCTAATGACTGTGTTAAAATAGTCCTTTCTTCACGCAAAGCGACTGAAAAACCGCCTTCATTTAGAAACACCTCACGCTTTGTATCAATTTCATGAATCCGGACATGTGCATGTCCACAAGGGACAATCGTGCTCTTGATGTTGACACCCGTCATCGGTTGCCATTGATGGATAATCTGGTCATTTTTAATCTCAAAATTTGTATCTAACCCCTTTGGTCGAAAGTAACCGCCATCTTCACTAATGGCAAGCACATTGTCATAAGCTCCCGTAGCGTAAGTGTCGCCACCTTTTGGTACACTAAAACCAAAATGCGTTGAATAGACAAACTTGCCATATTTTGCTGGGGCATGACTTTGATTTTGGATGAACTGTCCTGCAGGATAAAGTAAGACATGGTCTGATTGCCCAACATGTTCAATTAAATGTCGCACGCTAGGCATTGCTTTTGTCTTTACTGACAAATTTGTCGGTAGCGATTTTTCTCGCCAAAAAGGATGACTAGCCGGAATCGCTAGAACAATAAAGCTCTTGAACGCCCAATATGCCGAGCCCGGCGCATTATAACCCTCAGACATGTTGAGATTTTCATAACGGTAACCGATACTCAAAAAATCAGCTTCTGTAAAAATCGCTTCTTGCATCCATGCTTTCATATTTCGAGCAAAAAGCCCTTTGATAACACCCCAAGGTAGTGCTTCGACATCTGCCAAAGCAAGCGCTCCCCAAAAAGCTGCCTGCGCAAACCGATATGTTAAACTCCGACCAAAAGGAATCGCAACACCAGACTTATCAAACCAATATTGGTAACTCTGAGCAAACAAAATCGCACGTGATTTCATTTGTGCGACTCTCAAAGCATCCTCTTCTCCCATGACTTTCACATAAATCAGACTATAAAAATGAAACCCCCAAGAAATATAGTAATCAAACTGCGTTTCTTTACCATCAAAATACCAGCCCTCTCCTGCATAGCATGCTTCAATATAAGCAAAATCGTCATCAATCCGATTTTTTTCATAAGGCATGCCCATTTTCTTCATGGCCACATTGATCAATATTCTAAAGAAACGCCAATTATTTTTAGGGATTTTATGCTGATTAATCTGTAAAAGCCAAGCTGCCATATTTTTTTGCTGGTCTTGCGACAAAACATCCCACGTTTTTGCTTTGGCTAGTAAAAAACACACCGCAATCGCCGCCATCTCAACAAACTTTTGATGATAATCCGTCAATTTACCATAATAAACCTCACTTTCTGGATCACAAGCTGCTACCAAACCTGTCAATAACTGCTGGCTTAAACTGTCGTCATCATTTTCTGCCAAAAATGGGCCCATCCCCCAAATCAACCGACAAAAAGTTTCCATTTCGCTGGTTTCTTCATCATAAATAGCACCATGGTTTCCCAACTTGAGATGCCCTGTACCTGCTTTCAACTTTTCAGAAAAAGGCGCCATCATCAACAAGAAGCCTTGCCTAACCTCGTCGTAAGATTCCCAGTTCAACTCTCTTAGTTCTTCTAACATATTCATCCCTCACAAAAAATATCTCAAGGTCTGCCAAGAGATAATTTTTTATTATTTTAGCTCATCCATATCAACAATATCCATATCTGTATACGTGATATTTTCCCCACACATGGCCCAGATAAAGGTATAGTTACTTGTCCCGATTCCAGTATGAATTGACCAGCTTGGGCTGATAACAGCTTGTTCATTTCCAACAACCAAATGCTTGGTCTCATCTGGTTTACCCATAAAGTGGAAAACTTTATTATCTTCTTCAAGATCGAAATAAACATAGGCTTCCATACGACGCTCGTGCGTATGACATGGCATGGTGTTCCAGCCACTGCCTTGCGCTAAATGTGTATAACCCATTTGTAATTGGCAAGAATCACAGACATTTGGATGAATATATTGATAAATCTTGCGTTCATTCATACTACTTGAAGCTCCTGTTGCAAGCGGTTCAATGTCGTCAATTGAAATTTTAACATTTGGATATTTGTGATGGGCTGGACTTGAGGCCACATAAAATTTTGCAGGTGTTTCTGGATCAATACTCTCAAACTTGACATCACGCGTTGCTTTGCCAATGTAAAAGCCATCTTGATTTTTCATGTCAAAACGTTCGCCATCAATCCACAAGAGACCAGCACCACCAATATTGATGACACCGAGCTCCCGACGTTCCAAGAAATAAGTCACACCTAGTTCCTTATCCAAATTAATCTCAAGCGCTTCATGTGATGGTGTCACACCCCCAAAAATTAAACGATCATGATGCGTATAAGTCAAGCGGATTGTGCCTGGCGTAAAAATTTCCTCAATCAAAAATGCTTCCCGTAATTCCTGAGTTGTATAACGTTCAATATCTTTTGGTGCATGTGCGTAACGTGTATTTAAGGTTTGTTGTATCATCTTATTCTCCTATCCTATTTTTCCCAAAAACTTCAATCTGCGTCAAAGCTGGAAATGGTGACGTATCTTCTGCTTTTTCCAATTTTTTTAATGTGACCCATTTCGTTTTGACCGCAGGGAATGTCAAGCGTTGAAAATCGGTCGACTTACTTGTTGAAAATAGCAATGTTTCTCCATTAGAAAGTACCATTGTCACACTTTCCCAGTAACTATCATGCGGAAAATCTGCTCTAAACAAAAGCGCAATCTGATCAATCTCAACCCAGCGCCCAAAGTCAATCGTCAGACTTGCATCTGCTTGTTGATTGATGCCCCAAGAAGCAAAAGGGTATGAGCCATGTGAGCGATTCGCATATTTACCATCAATCGCATTTTTAGCGAAAAAGACCGAATCATCGCGCGTTTCAACATTTGCATAGGCATGAGGAAAAGCACCAGAATCTTGCTTTTGGTCATGGGCATTAAAACTCAAATTTTGATACTGCACTATCTCAAAATCATAGGCCTTTCTTACCATGAGATGATGGCGGTGAGATTGAAAAGCTGTTTCAACAGATGAGCGACTCAAATTCTCCGCCAATGGTACTTTGAAAAACCATTCTTTTTTCAGCAAATAAAGCAAAGAGGGGGCCAAAGTTTCATCTAACTGAATCATGAAATAGCCTGTTTCGTCTGTTTTCAACCGAATTTGATCACCATTTTGGTAGATATAATCCTTAATCCCCAAAGTACAGCATGTTTCATGTTGCACAGAAAATGGTGCAGGTAACTTGTCATGATCCACTTTGCCAATCACGACCTGTTGATCTTGATTCAATATTTCAAGCCTTAACATCTTATCTCTTTTCTAGTGGTTAGCTTGAGAGTGATGAAAAGCTGACATCAGTTCTCGCGCATTTTTTGTGACAGCTTCATAATCCCCATTGCTTGCCGGCGCAGTGATGCCACCACCCGCACTAATAGCTGCTGCACCTGCCTCAAACCATTCGGACACATTAGCGGGACTTACGCCACCCGATGGTAAAATATTGAGGTAGGGAAACGGTCCTTTCAGATCTCGAATCATTTGAGCGCTGACAATATCTCCCGGAAAGAGCTTAATAAGCTCTGAGCCGTATGTCAACGCTTCTTGTGCTTCTCTTGGGGTAAATATCCCAGGCACATAGGGAATCTGATAAAGGTTACAGATTTTTGCAACGGATTGATTAAAAGATGGACTCACAATAAATTGTGCACCTGCAATAATAGCTAAACGTGCTGAAGTTGCTTCTAACACTGTACCAGCACCTATGATGATATCTGTCTCAGAATACTGTTCTACCAGACGAGCAATGACTGCGTTAGCCTGTGGCACTGAGTAAGTCAACTCAATACTTTTGATACCGCCGGCAACAACAGCTTCGACCAATTTGATGGCATTTTCTGGCGTGTCACTTCTCACAACGGAAACAACCCCTGAATCAATAACTTTTTTGAGTAAGTCTGCTCTTTGCATCTTTTCTCCCTTTTTTAAACTAATCTGTTCAATTCTTTCTTCTAACAAACATGAACCTTATTCTGGTTGCTTGCCAATATAAGCAAGAATACCACCATCAACATAAAGCACATGACCATTCACAAAATCTGATGCGGGGGAAGCGAGGAAAACAGCTGGTCCTTGAAGGTCTTCTGCTGTTCCCCAACGCTCTGCTGGTGTTTTGGCAATAATAAATGAATCAAAGGGGTGACGACTGCCATCCGCCTGGATTTCTCTGAGTGGCGCAGTCTGTGGTGTTGCAATATATCCTGGGCCAATCCCATTACATTGGATGTTGTATTGCCCATATTCTGAAGCAATATTTTTGGTCAGCATCTTCAAACCGCCTTTTGCTGCGGCATAAGCTGACACTGTTTCTCTGCCAAGCTCAGACATCATTGAGCAGATGTTAATAATTTTTCCACCACCTTTTTTAATCATGTTAGGAATAACAGCTTTTGCCATGATAAATGGACCGGTAAGATCAATATCAATCACTTGGCGAAAATCTTCAGCGCTCATTTCAATCATCGGAATACGCTTGATGATGCCTGCATTATTAACAAGGATATCGATGGTGCCCACTTCTTTTTCAATTTGCGATACCATCGCTGCCACACCCGTTTCATCCGTGACATCACAGACATAGCCATGAGCTTTGATGCCAAGTTTAGCATAAGCTGCAATTCCTTTTTTGACACCTTCAGAACTGCGGTCATTAAAAACGATTGTTGCACCAGCTTCAGCATAAGCTGTCGCAAACGCAAGGCCAATCCCATAAACTGCACCTGTTACGAGGGCAATTTTTCCTTCTAATGAAAATTGATTTTTTGTGTTTTGTGTCATTTTTTCTCCTTCTTTCTGTGATTTCACTTTATGACATTTTGAAATTTGATCTTCTAACTACTGTGCATAAATGTTTCAAGTACTTGACGGTTGGGATAACCATTATTGTCTCCAACCGATTGCACCGCAAATGCACCGATAGCACAGGCACGTTGGACAGATATTCGCAAAGTTTCTTGGTCAAGCAAACCTGAAATCAAACCAGCTGCAAATCCATCACCTGCGCCCACAGTGTCAACCACATGTGCGACTCGATAACCTTCAACAGTGAATATCTCCCCATTTTTACTTTTGACATAAGCACCTTCACTGCCATTTTTGATGATAACTGTCTGTGTAATCTCGCTTTGATTTAAATAAAAATCTGCAATATCAGATAATCTTGATAAACCTGTCAATACCCTGCCTTCTGAAATGCCCGGTAAAATTATTTTTGCAGATTTTGCCAAATCGTTGAGCGTTTCTCTCATGACTTCTTCTGATTGCCATAGGGCTGGTCGAAGATTGGGATCAAAAACTGTCAAAGTGTCTGTCATTGCCAACTCTGTCAATAAACTTCTTACCGCTGTCAAGCCATTTTCTGAAATGGCCGCCATAATGCCCGTCAAATGAGCAACCTTAATTTGAGATAAATCTACGTTTGTCAGTTGTTCTAAGTCAAAATGAGTGGCAGCAGATTCCTTGCGAAAATACGCCACTTTAGGATCGCCATTTGATACTTTTTCCTTCAAGTAAAATCCTGTCGGATAATCTGAAACCTGTGTGATAAACGTATCACCAACACCTGATTTTTCGAGTTCTGCTCTGATAAAATTCCCCAAAGAATCCTGACCAACTTTTGCCACGTAAGCCGCATCATAGCCTAATCGTGAAAGACCAATCGCAACATTTAACTCTGCCCCAGCTAAAAATTTTTTAAAATGAACAGCCCGAGTCAAAGGTAGATCTAACTCATCTGAAGCGAACACCACCAATGGTTCGCCAATTGTGATAAATTCCGGCATTTTTCTTCCTTCTTTCAAGACTATGTCACGACAAACTGCTTGCCTGATCCTAAACTTCCAGTAAAATCAATCGTCAAAATACCTGTCAATGAATCAAACGACATGCCCTTATCCAAGGATACAACTTCTAGGATATCTTTGGGTAAGGTCACATGAACGATGCTCGCAGATTGTGTTGGATCCGAAATAGTATAAATCGTCTGCTCTTTTTTCACTTGCTTCATTAGAGAAATTGCCTTATCTGTCGTAATACCTGCAATTGTTCCACCTGTCGGATGCCAGAAATTGACACCTAGATAGCCATCATCTGCCAATTCAACAGCTTGTATATGATCTGTATTTGATAAGATATTTAGCTTATTATTTTTTTCAAAATGAGTCATCGTATCTTGATTAGCACCTGGTATTGTCACATAAGCATAAGCGTCAGCTTTAGGATTTTTCCCGTGATTCATGATGAACTTTTGATAATTTCCTGTATAAAGCTGATGACTTGGAAAGGCAGAATTAATCTCACTATAAGAACCTTCCCGCTGTTCACTAGATATTTCGACTTTCTCTCCTGTTGGAAAGTAATAGCCAATTGATGCTTGTTCATGATCTGACTGAAGTAAAAGCCATTTTTTATCAGAATCAGACTTATCCGCTAACACCTCATATTGATAGGCATCATTAAGCAAGCGATTATCAACAATTGTTTCAATGCTTGCTTTTGTTGTTCCAGTAATGCCTGCACCCAAAGCAACAGTCATCCCATCAACGACAAACCAAGATTTCTTAGCCTGTAAATTCATAGGAAGGACAGAACCATTATTCTCTGTTCCTTTTTTATTCAAGGCCATACCAAGCGCTGCTTCTTGATTGGCAGCAACACCTCCAACCCATTTTTCTGGTGAGGTTACCGTTTTAAAAGCAGATACTTCATCGGCTAGCGGCACTGTATCCACTGTCGTTCCCGGCAAACGGTAAGGATCAACTGTTGGCCAATAGGAAGCGCCAAATTGCACCCCATCATGATTGAACAGATAAAACATCCCATCAGCCGTATGCCAGCCATGTTTATTCTCACCATTTCCAGCTTCAAAAGATGAGATTCGATTTGAATAAAGACTCAAACTCGTCATATAATAAGATGTTTGTTGCACAAACCGATCCATTGACGCAAATAACTTGGTGCCACTGAATGGTTTATCATCGCCTGTCACAGAGCCATCAGCCAACAACTCAACTGTCATTTGTAAATCATTGTAATCACGCGCATTATTCAAGTAATAATCAGGATTTTCAAGCATCCAATATTTCACCGATTCACGTAATTTTTGCTGACTAGCCTCCGGTGCTAAATTTGCGACAATCAGTAAATTATACATCGTCGTAGAGCCAAAGCCTGTCTGAGTTAGCGTTGGTGCTCTTGAAATTGAACGACCATTGACGCCTGGAACCATTGCTCCCTGATTGATTAAAGGCAGAAAAGAGGTTGTAACTGTTCCAACAAAATCGTCAACTGTTTGAGCATCCATCTCAAACACGGTTCCTTTGGTCAGTGACAAAATCTGACCAATACCTTTTATCAAAACATTGCCGTAAGACCCTGTATAGGGAATATCCTTATGCTGTATAAAAGAACCATCTGCATAAAACCCATCTCCACTGGTCACTTTTTGGAACACATCTTTTACGCTGTTTGAAGCTAAGGTTATCAGCGCTTCATCCTGTTGCAAAATGCCTAGACCTAAACCTGATAAAGCCAAATCTGTTCGATTCGCACCTGTCGTTGAAAAATTAATGAATTTTTGAGGGACACCAATCTGCCAATCCCACCAATTACCATAGTATTTTTTGCCATCATAGCCTTTTTTATTAACCATGAAGTCCATACCATGTTCAATCGCTGTACGCAATTTTTCATCATGATAAAGACTTGTGCCTTTGCTACCATAAGCTTGAGCTAGAGTAAAAAGATTAGAAAAATGCGTCGTCAGATTGGCTGATGCCGTATCACCAGCCTTCAAAGACCAAATCGTCGTCCTTTCTTCCGATAAATCCATTGTTTCATAAAGTTTAACTGCCTTATCAGATAAATTTTTGACATACTTTACCACCGCAGGATTCTGCGTATCATAATCAGCTAATATTAATTGATTTCGCCATTTATCTCGCATCTTGGTAAATTGGCTAAAATCAGTCTGAATCGGAAGCACTTCAACATCGCCTGATAAATTGGCAACATCTGATGCATAAGTTGTTGCAGCAACATTTAAAGTTCCGAAAAAGCATAACATGACGCCGAAACAAATGATGAAGCCGCTATATAATCTTTTCATATTTCCCCTTTTAAAACTCATATATGCAATTAATTTCCTACCCTGTCTGAAAAACAGGAAGCCCAAAAGATGGGCTTCTTCAAACCTATTTTCCTGGCGGAAGCGGAGCGCCTAAGAGACCAAATGCACTTAAGATAATCGTTAAAATCAGTACAATCCAAATCACGCGAGTTGAATTTAGTTTCTTTTGCCCTAGCATCCAATAAGTCAACAAAGTCAGAAGAACTGGAATTAAGGCAGGCAATATACCATCTAATGTTGTTTGTATTGAAAGCGAAACGCCATTATGTTTATAGACCAGTGGTGTCGCTACTTTAATAACTGTCGGAATCAAGGCACCGATGACAGTTACGCCGAGCACTGTCGCAGCATTTGTGAACGCTGATAATTTATCTTTTAAGGTCGTTACTAACTTGACACCTTGCTTATAGCCAAGTGGCAAAAGCGCTGCACGTCCAAATAATAAGGCAATATTGGCTAAAATCCAAAGCAGACAGCCAACGACTGAACCTTGCAATGCTAAAGTTCCTGCAACAGAACCAAAAATCGTCCCCCAAATAACATGGAAAAGAGAATCGCCAACACCTGCAAGGGAGCCCATCAAAGCTGTTTTCAAGGCAACAATGGTTTCTTTAGCCTGATAACCCTCTTTTTCTTCAATCGCAATATCAATCCCCATAATTAAGTTACCAAAAATGGCATTTGTGTTAAAAAATTGATTGTGGGTCTTCGCCATGTCTTTAAGCTCACTATCATTCTTATAAAGCTTTTTCAAGACAGGAAGGATGGCATAAAGATAACCAGAACTCATCATCCGTTCATAATTCCAGTTTAGCTGACTGCCGAGGATATAACGCCAGCTCATTTTATTCAAGTCTTTTTTTGTAATTTCTTCTTTATTCATCACCATCAAATCCCCCTTCGAAAGTTTGATTACTTGTAACTCCAGCTTCTATTGACTGGCTAGATTTTGACGTTTCTCGTTTAAATACTAACATCGCTGCAACTAAGCCAACAATCGCAATCCCCATCATTGGTACATTAAGATAAGCTGCTAGGAAAAAACCTGCCAATAAGTAAGGTAGATATTGTTTCGTTGGCAGGTAGCGTAAGAGAATGCCGACACCGACCACAGGAAGCGTACCACCAGCAACTTGTAACCCCGTCATTAACCATTCTGGCATGGCATTGGTCAAGGTAGTAACAGCTGCATCACCTACAATCAGCATTAATAAAATCGGAATGGCTCGCGAGAAGCCCCACAAGAAAGAACCAGATAGCACCAATCGAGGAATACGACCATAATGCGCTTTATCGATTGCCTTATCGATACGATGGAGTAGGAAGACATTAGAGAAACGAGCGAAAACATCAAGTTGTAACATCAAAAGCGCAACGGGAACTGCTAAGCCAATGCCATAGGCTGCACCTTTTCCTGAGATAATTGCAAACGCTGTTCCTAAGATTGCACCCGTAAAGTAGTCTGGCACAGAAGCCCCACCGAAAGCCGCAATGCCTAAACGCATTAATTGAAGTGTTCCGCCGACCATCAAACCCGTCTTCAAATCGCCCATAATTAAGCCAGAAACCATGCCCGCAATTGCCGGCTGTGTCAACGAATTAGAAATAAAAGAATCATTAATCGCAATGAAGGCATATAGTGTGATTAAAATGATTTGTATAACTGTTAAATGCATTATTCTCTCCTAAATTTTATTTAATCTTGCCATAAAATCAATTGATGGCTCGCTCGGAACTAATTGCGCACTAATCTTGACACCTTGTTCGAAAATTTTCTTGAAAATTTCTGCTTCTTCAGGCATTATCTTAATACTCTTAGTCACTTCCTTAGCCCCTTCCTTATAACTCATATTGCCAACATTTAAAGTCTCTAACTGACCACCAGCATTGATAAAAGCTAAGACATCTGTTGGATTTTTAAAGAGTAGGAAGAGACGTTGTAAGCCATATTTTCCAGAGTTAATAGTCGCAGCGGCCTTGGCAACAGGTAAAACGGATAATCTCATGGCAGATGGGGCAGCCATACGAAGTGATGATTTTTGAAGTGGATCCGTCGCTGCAGCATCATTGATGACAATGATACGCTGCGTATTTAAGCTCGTTGTCCAAATACCTGCGACCTGACCGTGAATTAATCGCTCATCAATTCTCGTATTCACAATATTTGCTTTGCCTTGATAGGCCTCAAATTCGCTCAGGTCAATTGGTTCTGCTTCTTTTGTCGCAGTCTCTTTCAAACTGCCTTTGGCATTGACAACGGCTGCTTTACCTAAATTAACCAAATCATCCGCTGTTAGCGTTTCATTAACCGCCGCCTCGAGCACTAACGGTAAGGACATGCCTGCAATAACATCAACCGTTGAAAGATCTGAATAATGTTTCAGCGCGACGTTACATGGCGTGCCGCCTAGTAAATCAGCAATGATTAAAGTCGCACCATTAAGCGCTTTCATTTTGTCGCTCAAAGCAGTTTCAAACTGAATATTGTCACCATCTTCTGGCAACTCTACCACATGAAGATAATCCTGATGGCCAATAATCATCTCAAGACTAGCTCGTACACCTCTAGCCATAGAACCATGACTAATCAATACTATATTCCTCATTTAGCTCCTTTTGCGCAAGCGCTTTATTTAACATGTTATCCCCTTGCAAATATAGTATATAACATATTAACTAGCTTGTCAACTTAATATGTTAATTTATTTTTTTATTTATCAAATTTACCTTTTCATTTCTTTCCCCCTACCCTTCATTTATTTTTGCGCTTAAATATCCCTCAACTAGGTCAGTTAATCTTTAAGATTTGATGTAATTTTTAGCCTCCCAAGTATCCAAGAGTCTTTTTACACATAAAAACTTAACTTATTAATTGCATATTACAAATTAACATGTTATTATTAAGAGATAAAGTTAGAGCCTTTGATCGGACATCAGTTCGTGAATGCCCCCATTTGGACAGCATGTCTACCTAAATCATTGAATTTCAAAGTTTTATAAGGCTAAATTACAGTAAGGAGCAATCTATTGATTCCAAAATATGAGCAAATTAAACAAGATTTGCTATCTGAGCTTAAAAATCACCAATTTACCCCCGGAGATAAATTTTATTCCGAAGCTGACATCAAGCAAAAATATAGCGTCAGTTCGATTACAGCTGTCAAAGCGCTTAATGAATTAACAAACGCTGGCTATTTATATCGCGTCCAAGGAAAAGGCACCTATGTGTCAAAATCAAAAGTTTCTCAGAATGTCAAATTTTCTGATATTGAACTTCATTCACATGAACAAGAAACGGTCAAGGTGCTCTCTGTCAAGCAAGACAATCAACCCGACATCCTTAAGGCATTAGGACTAGCCTCTGATGAGAGTTATTATCAAATTAAACGTGTTCGCTTTTTTGATGACGTTCCCTTTCTTGTACACTTCACACACCTGCCTAATCGCCTCGTTAAAACACCTCTATCAAAAAATCTTTCTGATTATGCCAGCGTCTACAAAAAAATTCTTGACGATTTTAATATTGATCTCTTTTCCATGTCATCCGTTGAGACCAATGAAATTATCTTTCCAGATGATGCTGAACTCTCTCATCTCTTGAATCTGAGCTTCCGTGAGCCAGCAGTTAAACAAGTCAAGAAAACCTTCCTACCGAATCGAACCGTAGCCGAATATATTATCAGCTATAAACACTGGAAATATTTCAAAACAAAAATAGAAGTGGATGCTCAATAGAGCACCACTTCTATTTTTTATTAATGTTTAAAGATAGGTATTTCTGAAAAGACTAGTTTCTTGACTTCTACCCCTTCAGTTTCAAAAATGACAACTTCATTTTCCCCCACACGAAGAAAATCTTTTGGGCAATACAAACTATAAGTTGGACCTTCTTGCCAATAACGACCTAAATTTACCCCATTGACAATGACGACACCTTTGCCATACGCCGAACAGTCGATAAAGGTATCCGAAACTTCTGGTAACTCAAAAATCACTTTGTAAAATGACGGCTGCTTGACATTACGCCCCGCTGAATAGTCTATTTCTGCAAGTTGCTCTTTTGAAAAATCAAGCGGATAATGCTGATAGCCTTGGTGGAAATGAATATCTTGCATAATGCCGCCTTTGATGCCCTTACTTTGGCTACTATGATTAAATTTAAAACCATAATTGACACGTCCAAGATTTTCTACTAAAAAATCTGCGGTAATTGATTCCGTCGCCTTTTCATGACCTACTAATAACTCTTGACCAATTTCTGATTGATACTGAGTTGCCTGATACTCACCATCCAGATAAATCTGAATGCGATCATCAGCCTCTACAAGCTTTAATTTTTGCTCACTTTGGTTATTTCTTAACGCCACTGAATAAAGCATATAGCCGTAACCCGTTCCGACTTCCTCCATAGCTAGTGGATAGCTACTAGCTATGGATTGTGTCAGTGTTTTTTTTGTATTGAGTAGAGAGACACTCTGAGCCACCTTAAAATTGCCTAGATATTTGACTTGTTTCCTGCGTGGCGCTGCTTGCCATACCTCTGGACAAACTTCTTTAATGGCTTTCTGAACCAAATCATATTTTTCAGTTGGCTCCCCAGACTCTGTCAAGAGAGCATCATAATCATAGCTAGTAATCTGAGGCATGCTTCCTGTCTCACGCGCCGAACACCCATTGTAAAAGCCAAAATTTGTTCCACCATGAAACATGTAAAGATTAAGCGATCCGAGTTCTAACATCTCTTTTACTTCTTGGGCTAAATCTTTCGGATCACGTTTGATAATCGGTTCTCCCCAGCGGTTAAACCAGCCGTCCCAATATTCCATACACATCACTGGCCATTTTTTGCCATGTTTCGCCATGAATTGAACTAAGGCTGCGACGTTTTCTTTCGAGTGACTGCCAAAATTACCCGTTACAAGCACATCATCTTCAATGAGACTACCTGCTTCTAGCGCTGCTTCCCATGCCCCGTCAGACGTAAATAGCGGTACAACAACACCGTATTTTTCCATTATCTGCTTGGTTTGACGTAGATACTCTTTTTCCATGCCATAAGAGCCGTACTCATTTTCAATCTGCATCATGATAACTGGTCCGCCTTGCGTAATCTGTAAAGGCAGAAGCTTAGGTAGTAGCTCTTTAAAATAGGCTTCAACTTTAGCCATAAATACTTTATCCGTTGACCGCAATCGGATTTTAGGCGTTTTCAAGAGCCAAGCAGGTAGCCCACCAAATTCCCACTCCGCACAAATATAGGCAGAAGGACGCAGTATGACCATCAGCCCAAGGCTTTGCGCAAGTTTAACAAAGGACACGATATCCTTCATACCTGAAAAATCAAAAATACCTTCTGCTGGTTCATGAATATTCCAAGGGATATAGGTTTCAACCGTATTGGCGCCCAGAGCTTTGAGATTATATAAACTATCCTCCCATTGATTCGTTGGTATTCTAAAATAATGAATGGCACCACTTATAATCTTGATCGGTTGGCCATCAAGTAAAAATTCTTCTTCGATCTGAAATGATTTCACAACATCCTCCTCATCAAGCACTTCAATATTAATCAATATTAAAGAACTGTTCACACAACAACTAGCCAATAAAAACACCTAGTCATATTGATCTATATTCAAAATTTACCAATATCTATGCCAGTCTGGTTTAACTAATCTCATCAATGCTTCAAAATAAAAGTAATCTCCCCACAGGTTAGGTTCATCTATCCCCTTACCTTCTGCGTAAGCATAGACCCCATGTTGCAGCAAACCTTCATTTTCTTTATCAGTCCAGTTCGTATATTTTTCCCCTAATTGATAAATGAGACCTTTGGCAATTTTTTTCGAATCTGGATAGCTTTTTAACTTTTCTGCTTCTAGTAAGCCACATGCCACAATCGCTGCAGCAGAGCTATCTTTTGCAGACGGATTGGCATTGGTAAAATCAAAATCCCAGTAAGGTATTAAATCTTCTGGCAGATTGTCTATAAAAACTGACACGACTTTGCTATAAAAATCTGGTAATTTGTCGGAACCAAGATAACTCTCAATTAATGGTATGCCTAATATCGCCCAGCTCTGTCCTCTCGCCCATGTTGACTGATGACTATTGCCTTGGTGGGTTGCACCTTGAAGTGGCGCGCCTGTCTTGACATCAAAATAATAGGTGTGGTAGGTACTAAAATTATCACGAAATATCGTTTTAAGGAGTGTTTTATAATGACTTTTAGCTATTTCTGCATAACGTTCTTCTCCTGAAAGCTCTGTTGCCATCAATAAAAGTGGCAAATTTAAAATAGAATCAATAATCAAACGATATTCCTTCGCATCACCATATTTTCCCCAAGCTTGGATAAACTGTCCTTTTTCATGATATCTTGCAACCAAAACATCTGCCGCCTGTAAAAATGTTAATCGGTCACTTTCTTTTTTCGTGATTTTATAGGCTGCACCTGCGGATAAGCTATAAAGAAAACCAATATCATGATGGTCCAATACAAAGTGCTGATCTAGTCTATCTTGAAAACTTTTGACATTCTTGTCAATTAATTCTAAAAATGCTTTTTCTCCCGTCCATTCATATGCTAAGCATAACATGCCTGTCCAAAAGCCATTCGTCCAGTCATCATTTGCTTTAATCCGATACTTCCCTTGCGTTGCACAAGCAGACGGAAACTGCAATTGATAGCGTTTCATATTTGATTTGAGTCTTGCTACGATATGATTCATTTGCTCGTTTAACCATTGCTTATCAACCTTTTCGCCAAGCAAAATCAGTGCTTCTTTTTTATTTGTCATCTCTACCTCGACTTAATATATTAACATATTATATTATAATAGATTTAAGGAAAAATAGCAAGTCCTTCCAAAGGATAATTTATCATCCTTTTAGTCAAACAAAAAACACCCTCTCTGTTGACGTGCTGATTTCATCTACTCTGTCCCTAATATTTTCAATATTTAGAATTTTATATTGACATTTTTTGTTATTGTTTTATAATATTAAGAGTAGAAAGAGAGTGTTTTATGTCTAAATATGAAATTTCAGATGCAAAAGTATCAACTGTTTTAGGAATTATTTTTGTCCCTTCTTTGGTCGTGTGGGCTTATCACCAAAACAAATACACCTTAGACGGTCAAGCCATGACTGGTGGTCGTTTTTACTGGCGTTATTTTGGTTGGTCTTTACTGACAGGGATTCCTTTTGTTGGGCTAATCTATGGACTTGTTAAGTTAAACGATATCGTTGAAACACGTAATGACTTAACACGCAAACTTGCAAAATTAGATCAGCTATCAGACTGAATTTTAACACAAAAACACCTCTAACATTCTGTCAGAGGTGTTTTTGATGGCTTGATTTAAAACTTAGTCTCACCCAAAGCGGCTTGTGCTGCTAGGTTCAGGAGTGACCATTGCCGATCAAAGCCAGGCTGGAAGAAGAAATCTGCTTCTGCTAAGTCTTCTAATGTTAAGCCAGTCGTGATGGCAAGTGCTAGTGTATTGATATGGGCTGTCACATCATAAGTTGACATGACTTGTCCACCGAGGATTTTGTGTGTCTCTTGGTCATAATTTAACTTGACATAGACGTCTGTATTGCCGTCGTTTTTAACAAAACTTGGGCGCAAGGTATCTTTGAAGAAACTGCCGGTCATGGTAACGCCTGAACGGGCTGCTGAGAAATCATTGAGACCTGTCATGGCAAATTTATAGCCAAAGACTGAGAGGGCACTTGTGCCTAACACACCACGGAATTTTTCTGTTGGTGTCTCTAACTCGATATGACGCACGATATAACGCGCCTCACGACGCGCTGTTGATGCTAAGGCAACGGGCGCATGTTGTTGACTGGCAATATTCAGTGGTAAAATCGCATCTCCGACCGCATAAACAGCTTTGGCAGATGTGCGCAAATAGTCATCGACTTTGATTTGGCCACGTGGTTCTAGGTCAACTAATCCTTTGAGCCATGCTGTGTTAGGTGTGACACCCGCTGCCACAATCACGAGGTCAGCAGCAATCGTGCCAGTCTTTGTCTCAACGCCAGTGACTGCATCGCCACCGGCAAAACCTGTGATGCTTGCCCCTAGTGCTAAGTCTACCCCATTTGCCGCAAAAACAGGCGCTAGAATATCAGTTAAATCTTTGTCGAGGTAGTTGCCGAGGACATCGTCAATCATGTCAATAATCGTCACTTTTTTGTCTGCCTTGGCAAAGACTTCCGCAGCCTCAACGCCGATATAGCCAGAGCCAATGACCACAACGTTTTTAACAGCTGGGTCTTGCATCTTTTCTTTGATGTTAAGCGCCCAAGCACGGCCACGCATGAAGAAGATGTTTTTCTTATCTGCACCTGGAACAGGTAGCGCGGCTGGTGTGACACCAGATGATAAAATCAGTTTATCATAAGTATCTGTGAAAATGTCACCTGTTACCAAGTTTTTAACTGTCACTTCTTTTTTGTCCGCATCAAAACGTAAAACCTCATGTTGCGAGTTGACCTTACCACCACGCTTTTCGATGTCTTCTGGTTTGAAATTGCGAACATCGTCAACACCTGAGACTTTGTCTTCTAAAAATAGTTGCATGCCACATGACAAGAAAGAAACGAAATCCCCTTTTTCATAAATCGTCACCTCAACATCTGGATATTTGTCCAAAAATTCCAATGCTGACTGGTGACCCCCGTGGCTTGCGCCAATGATAATGACTTTCATGTTGTTCTCCTTTTTTTAATTTAATACCCTGACTAAAACTGACGCAATCAGACATTCAGTAAATAGAAAAGGCTTACATCTTTAGGATACAAAAATGAAAGCCTTTTTACTATTATTTTGTTTATAAATTTTCGAATAAACTATCTGCCGATATGTCGCCGCGTTGTCTTAATCAATCCCCTGATTTTTGAAGTAATCTCATCAGACGCTAACAAGTCTTCATTGGATAAATGGTTGCGAAAACGCCAGTAATGGAAAGGATTTTCAGGCTGATTAATCCGCTCTAAGCTCTCGTCTGCTAGGCAATGTGAGGTCATGGCGAGCAAATCCTGTAGCGGAAAAATAGCTAACATGGCATCAGAATTCATATGACGCTGGATGATTTCAGTCGCGATTTCCTGTGTCATAAAGCCGGGTGCAGTCCCCCACCAGTGCATGACATCATTGTAATATTTTTGGGTGAAAGCTGGGTCCTCTTTCCACCATTGACGTAGCGTTGAGGTATCATGTGAAGATGTGGAAACAACGGACAAATATGGCGCCCAGTCTAAATTATTGACGGCGTGAGCGCTATCTGATGGCATCCGCTCAATCATCAAGCGTAAAATCTGCAAATGCCACATGACGTCAGGCACATTCTCAGGCACCATACCGAGGTCTTCTCCACAGGCTAACATATCCGTGGCATTTTTAATCACGGGCAATTTTTGATAGGCTTTTTCTTTCCAAAAGTCATTATGACGGGTGTAAAAATAGTCATTGTACAGTCTCGTCAAGTTTTGTTTGACTTGCTCATCGCCAAACTCACGGAAGCTCAGAGTTTCCATCAATTTGATGCGTGGCTGATAGAGACCTGGTGTTCGATGATCTGCTAGAAACAAAACATTTTCTTGTAAAGCAAAACAAATATCTCGTAAACGCTCATCTGAGACCTGGGCTGCTATTTTTTTCTGCGTGTTGTACTGCTCTTTAAAGCGATAGTTACCATTGCCACGGGACTCTAAAAACTCAGCAAAGAGGCGATCGTTATACGCCCCTGCAAGCTCACGCACGACCCAATCTTTGATGAAAGGCTGTGTGAACCGGTCTTCTCCGCCCCAACTTCTGAAAGGAATATGATAGGAGTTTTCAATGTCGTCAATTGTTAAGCCAAGCGCAGGTGAAAACTGCCCCAAAAGCGCTCGAACACTGTGATTGGGGATTTCCCAGATTCGGAAGAAGCCTAGAATGTGATCTAATCGGTAGGCATCAAAATATTCCCGCATAACAGTTAGGCGCTGTTGCCACCAAGCAAAGTTGGTCTCTGCCATGTTCTCCCAATTATAAGTCGGAAAGCCCCAGTTTTGACCGGTTGCCGAAAAAGCATCCGGTGGCGCACCCGTTTGCTGATCCATATGATACAAGCTTTCATCCGACCAAGCGTCTGCTGAGTCATGGGCAATGCCAATGGCAATATCTCCTTTAAGCCCTACCCCGAGCGAGTGCGCATAATCGGAAGCAGATTTGAGCTGCTCATGGAGTAAGAATTGGACAAAGTAATGGAGATTAAGACCAGATGCTGATAATTTTTTCAGTTTATCTTTAGAAAACTGAGCAAACTCACCCCATTGCGAAAAGTCAGCTGTCTGATGCAAGTCTCTCAGATGGCAGAAAGCCGCATAAGGTTCAAGCCAGTTACGATTTTGTGCAAAGAAATCCAAGAAAGCCATACTAGCAAAAATGTTTTTACTCAGTTTCTCATAGCCAATCTTGATATAGTGCCATTTGGCAGCCAAGACAGCTTCATAATCAATGGCTTCCAAGGCATTGAGGGTCTTTTGTTGGGCATCAAAAGCTGCTTTTTCTGTCTCCGTTAAAACCATTCGGATGTCAGCCAAATCAAAGTAAATCGGATGCAAAGCAAAAACAGAAATCGCCCGATAAGGATAACTGTCTCGCCAATCCATAAAGGTTGTTGTATCATTAATCGGCAGAATCTGAATTAAATCCATACCTGACTTGGCTACGAAATCAGCAAAACTTTTCAAATCCGAAAAATCGCCCACACCAAATGATTGCGCACTCCGTAGCGAAAACACAGGAATCGCAACGCCAGTGTGGTAGGGAATACTTGTGTGTGGTTCGAGTTTATAATCTGTTGTAACCATGGTGATTTCTCCTTTGCCAACAAGGCTTTTAATGGTGTCTGAGCTGAGCTTTTGTAACACACTATCAAAAGTCTCCAGCCGTTCTTTCTTTATCTCTCTTTTAAGGCAATTATATCACAAAATGTAACCGTTTTCACATATTTGTATTATATTTGTGATTTGCAAACCCTCTATCATTATTTGCATTTGCCGATTGATCGCAGAGCCATTTTTTTTAAAGCAAAAAAAATCGCCTGACGACGATTTTTACTTGATTTTATTCAACTGAGAAAAGATACGGGTAAACAGGTTGTCCACCTTCAAAGATCTCGACTTCAACATCTGGATACTTATCTTCAAGTTCTTCTGACAAAGTCTCAACCAGTTGACGGTTACCATCAGCACCGATATAGATACTGATAATTTCTGCCTCTTCATTGCTGGCTAGCATTTGAACAAAAGTTTCTGTCAAGACACCATGCATGTCTTTATCTGACACGACGATTTTATTGTCAATCATGCCAAGCCAGTCATTTTCGTGAATTTCAAGCCCATCAATGGAGGTATCTCTAACAGCATTGGTCACTTGACCACTGATCACTTCTGACAGATTGTCAGTCATGTCAGCTGCATTTTCTTCTAATGTTTTACTTGCTTCAAAAGCTAGTAAGGCAGTCAAGCCTTGTGACACTGTCTTAGACTCAACGACTTTCGCCGGAATATCAACAACGTCCGCAGCTGATTGGGCAGCCATGAAGATATTTTTATTATTCGGTAAAATAATCACGTTGTGCGCATTGACCGTTTCGATGGCTTTGACAATGTCTTCAGTCGATGGGTTCATCGTTTGACCACCAGAAATCACATAGTCAGCACCCATATCTTTGAAGATTTTCGCCAAACCATCGCCAGCAGCAATCGCAATCACTGCGAATGCTTTTGGTTCAGCAGATGCTTGAGGCGCAGCACCATTGGCTTCCTTGATCACTTGCGCATCGTGTTGCTCACGCATATTGTCAACTTTAACTTTGACAAGGGCACCATATTTCAGCCCTTCTTGCATGACAATGCCCGGATCTTCTGTATGGACATGGACTTTGACGATTTCATCATCATTGACTACTAACAATGAATCCCCGATTTCATTTAAGTAATTACGGAATGCATCATAATCGAAAGCTTTCGTTACAGTCGGTCCTTGACCGATGCCAACCATGATTTCAGTACAGTAACCGAATTTGATATCTTCTGTTGCCACATGACCTGCGACTGATTTGTGATGCTCAGCATTGACCATTTCATCCATGACAGCTGGTGTCGCTTGGAATTCTTCAGATGTCAAATATTCGCCCGTCGCTGCTGCAACAAAGCCTTCTAAGATGTAAACTAAGCCTTGACCACCAGAATCGACAACACCGACTTCTTTCAGCACCGGCAACATATCCGGCGTTTTAGCCAAGGCAACTTTCGCCCCTTCGAGCGCTGCTTTCAGCACGTCGATTGCATCATCAGAACTTGCTGCTTTTTTGCCGGCAAATGCTGCTGCACCACGAGAAACGGTTAAAATTGTCCCTTCGACAGGCTTCATCACCGCTTTATAGGCAACTTCGACACCATTTTGGAAGGCTTTGGCTAAGTTTTCAGCCGTAAAAACATCCGCATCTTTAATCGCTTGACTAAATCCACGGAAAATTTGTGACAAAATAACGCCAGAGTTGCCACGCGCGCCCATGAGCAAGCCTTTTGATAAAATAGCTGCCACTTCACCAACTGTCGTCGCATGATTATCAGAGACCGCTTTAGCACCATTGGTAATCGTCATCCCCATATTTGTGCCTGTATCACCATCGGGTACAGGGAATACATTAAGCGAGTTGACATACTCTGCTTGGTTATTTAAACGCGTGCTCGCTGCTTGAATCATCTCCTGAAACAAGCTTGCATTGATTGTATTTGTCATCTTATTCAGCCACCACTTTCACATTTTGTACGAAAACATTAACTGAATTCGCTGTAATGCCCAGTTGGTTTTCTAAATTAAATTTAACTCGTTCTTGCACATTTTTAGCGACTTCAGAAATTTTAACGCCAAATGAAACAATCACATAAATGTCAACATCAACACCATTAGCATTAGCAGAAATCACAACACCCTTGGCGTAGTTCTCTTGACGCAAAAGTGTCTTAAAATTATCTTTGACAGCATTTTTGCTGGTCATACCGACCACACCAAAAATCTCTGTTGTTGATGCGCCAACAATTGTTGCAATCACATCATTTTCGATGTCAACTGTCCCATTTTTTGTATTAATTGTCACAGCCATAATTTTTTCCTCGCTTTACAATCTAGCCTGTTATGAACCTAGTATTTTCAACTAGGTGTGCCTTGTGTCTTACCGTATTTTTCAACGTTGGATGCCATCACGCACCACTCAACACCTTTTCTCTCATTTTATCACAATCCGGCTAATAAAAAAACCGTGAAGTCTTTTCACGGCAAAATAGTTCTAACCAAACCAAGAGCTTTTGAATCATTTGGCCCAACGTATCGTAGACTCAAATTAACGCAAAAGCACTTCGGGTACCTCTAAAAACTCAGATTTGCCCCTTTTGGCTAAATTTCCCTATCGCGTCGTTATTGCTCCGAACCTTGCAATAGCAAGCTTTGTCGCAATGCCTAGCGCTAGAAAAAAATTTATCTCAAAAGGCATCAAAAGCAGTTTTTAGAGGCACCCTCCTTTTGTTCTTCATTTGATCAAACACACGTCTTAAACGCGTTCAACTGAAAGGTTTTTAAGTGCACGAGCTGAAGCCCATACTGATTTCACTTTACCATTTTCAACGATTTTAATTTTTTGCAAGTTAGGTTTCACTTGTTTTTTCGTTTTGTTCATTGCATGTGAACGGTTGTTAGCTGATGAAGTCTTACGACCTGTAAAGTAACATACTTTAGCCATGATATATTTCTCCTCGAGTATTTTTTTGTTAGTCAAATTCATAACATACTAGAATATTATACCATGTTTTGACTTAAAAGCAAGCGATATTTTGGATTTATTTTAATGTTATCACTCCCTTTTTAAGCACAAGCCTCAAACTGAAAGCTCAATACCCATTTGGATGGCTTTGCTGCCATTTCCAAGCATTGCTAATCATTGTTTCCAGACCATTTTTGGCCTGCCAACCTAACACTTGTGTTGCTTTTCTTGAGTCGGCAATTAGCTCATCTGGATCGCCCAGACGTCGGTCGCCCATTTGACTTGGAATGTCTTGCCCAGTCACACGGCGCGCTGTCTCCAAAACTTCAAGATTAGAATAACCTTTACTAGAACCTAGATTAAACTGATCTGATTTGCCACCTGCTTTTAAATATTCAAGAGCCTTGATATGGGCATCAATCAAATCTGCCATATCGATGTAGTCTCGAATGCAAGTCCCATCTGGTGTCTTGTAATCATCGCCAAATATTGTGATATCGTCACGTTGTTTGAGTGCGGTTTGCAAGATAATTGGAATCAAATGGGTTTCGTGTTGATGCGCCTCGCCAATTGAACCATCGGCTTTGGCACCAGCAACATTGAAATATCGAAGTGCGACATAAGTCATGTCAGTCGCCTGTGATTGCCACGCCATCATTTTTTCCATCATGAGCTTGCTTTCCCCATAAGGATTGATCGGGCGTTGTGGCGTCGTTTCTGAAA
Source organism: Pseudolactococcus reticulitermitis (assembly GCF_002260845.1). Lineage (GTDB taxonomy): Bacteria > Bacillota > Bacilli > Lactobacillales > Streptococcaceae > Pseudolactococcus > Pseudolactococcus reticulitermitis. The sequence continues at coordinate 762,181 of NZ_BEDT01000001.1, forward strand.
TTGGCGATTTTTCTGGCATACCGAACGTTGCGGCAGTTGATGAGAAAACAATATGTTTCACATCAAATTTTTCCATCGTTTCCAAAATTGACAGACAGCCTCCGACATTATTGTCGAAATACATGACTGGTTTTTCCATCGATTCACTAACAAGAGAGTAAGCACAAAAGTGCATGACACCCTCGATATCTTTTTCAATTTCAAATGTTTTTTCAAGAAATGCCCGATCACGCACATCCCCTTCATAAAAGCGAATGCTTGCATCAATCGCTTCACGATGCCCCGTCACTAAATTGTCTACCACAGCGACATCATAGCCGTTTTCAACTAACATGGCTACAGCATGACTCCCGATGTAGCCAGCTCCTCCTAGTACTAAAACAGTCATCTATTTTTCCTTTCTGCGATTTCACTTTGTGAAATCTTGAAACTTGACCTACGCTCACGCTCCGTCCAAGCGAGGTCATTTGCGAACTACGTCCACTCAAAGGCTTTCTGAGATTTCACTTTGTGGAATCTTGAAACTTGACCTACGCTCACGCTCCGTCCAAGCGGGGTCATTCGCGAATTCAAATTCGCTCAAAGGCTTTCTGCGATTTTGACCTATTTTTACTCAAAAACTCATAATCATACGCAATCTACTTCATTGATAAAATCTATAAACCGATCAAAGCCTAATTTTCCTTGTGCATCATCTTTAAAGACACCCGCATCTTGAAGGACTTTTTCAAATACTTCTCCAACTGCTTGCTGTACCTGATACTGGACGTCTGCTTCTGTCACTTGGGTCGTTTTTTTCAATTCCTCAGCCCATGGCAGATGGCGCTTGTCTATTTGATTGGGTTGACCAAGGAGATATCTTTCAACCTCTTTAAGTTCAGCTTTCAAGCGTGGCGGAAGAATTGCAAGCCCCATGACTTCAATCAAACCAATATTTTCTTTTTTGATATGCTGCAAAGCCGGATGCGGATGAAAAATACCATCAGGAAAGGCTTCACTGGTGTTATTATCCCGAAAAACTAAATCTAAAATATAAGTTTCACCCTCTTTTCTAGCAATCGGTGTCACCGTATGATGTTGAACACCATCCGCAGTCAACGCAATAATTTGCAAGGGTACATCACTATAATGTTGCCATTTTTCTAAAATTTCAGCGCTAGCTGTCAATAACTCTTCTTTATTACGACTTTGAAGCCGCAAGACTGACATGGGCCAATTGACAAGCCCTGCCTTTATTTCGGGATATTTTTTTAGTTGAATATCCTGACGAATCGCTGCCTTCATCATTGGAAACCTATATTTTCCGGCTTGATAGTGGTCATGCGTTAAGATTGAGCCACCCACAATCGGCAAGTCAGCATTGGAACCAATCATATAGTGCGGAAAGACATCTAGAAATTCAAGTAGATTTTCAAATGCCAGACGATTCATTTTCATCATCTGATGTTTTTCATGAAAGATGATGGCATGTTCTGGATAATAAGCATAGGGTGAATATTGAAAGCCCCAGTTTGCTTGATTCAAAGCTAAGCGAATAAAGCGGTGATTGCTTCTTGCTGGGTGGTTTCCGCCACCATACAAGCCTTCATTTTCAAGGCATAGGAGACATTTAGGATAAGATGTTGTCGCCTGTGCTTTCGCTGCCGCAATCATTTTCGGATCTTTTTCAGGTTTGGAAAGATTAATCGTAATCTCCAAATCACCGTACTGTGTGGCGTGCTTAAAGACGATATTTTTAGCAATATCACGTGTTTTCACCTGATTGACTTCACGCGCTAAGGCATAAAAGTAATCCGTCGCACAATCTGGATTTTCTCGATATTTTTGCCAAAATTGACGATTGATTTGACTAGGATGTGGTGTGACAAAATCCATCAGCGCTGCTTCATAACATGCTGCATCAATTGTGTCAAACTGCTGATTTTCACGCGCAGCACTGAGCAATTGATCCATTAGAGTCAAGGCATCTGATTCAGTTTGCGTCGCTTCTGGCTGCTCCCAGTCATTCATTCCCAGAAAATGAAGCAGTTGATTTCGCAAGTAGACACTGTCCATCGCTTCAATCGCGCCATTTTTGATTGCTAGTTCTACAAAATTTTGAATGGTTTGATATATTGACATTTCTACTTCCAATTCTAAAAGGTGCATAGCACCTTATTTTCTCTATATTACATTTAATCAACTGACAATTTTGTTGCACCTGAACCAATTTGGGCAACATAGAAACTTGCTGGATAACCCATCTTTTCTTCGTAGACTTCGCCAACAACTTTTTCAAAAGTTGGCACATTGTCATGCGCGACTAATGCAATCGCACAGCCACCAAATCCTGCACCAGTCATCCGTGCGCCCAGCACACCCGGTTGTTTTTGTGCTGTTTCAGCCAGTGTGTCGAGCTCAATTCCTGTCACTTCATAATCATTTTTCAATGACGCATGAGATGCGTTGAGCAATTCGCCAAATTTCGTTAAGTTTCCTGCTACAAACGCTGCTTTGGCAATTTTCGTGCGATTATTTTCGTAAACGGCATGACGCGCACGTTTAATCAATGTGTCATCACCAATCAAATCGGTATTCGCATCAAATGCTTCATTTGATAATTCTCCAAGTGATTGAATCGCCAATTTAGTTTGCATTCTTTTCAGCGCCTCACGCGTTTCAGCAAAACGTTCATTGTATTTTGACTCTGTCAGCGCACGTGGTTTATTGGTGTTCATGATGACAATATCATAATCACGTAATTCAACAGGCACCATTTCATATTGCAACGTATTGCAATCTAGTAGAATGGCTTTCTTCACTTCGCCAAATCCAATGGCAAATTGATCCAAAATACCTGAATTAACGCCGATAAACTCATTCTCTGTTTTTTGACCCAGCTGAACCAATTCCAAACGTGGGACGCCCAACTTAAAGAGGTCATCAAGCGCAACGCCAACCAAAAGCTCAAGAGATGCCGAAGAAGATAAACCTGACGCTGTTGGAATTTCACCCTTAATTAAGAGTTCAAATCCCTTATCAATCTGATAACCAGCTGCTTTTAAAGCCGTTATCATTCCTTTGACATAGTTCGCCCAGCTGTCGCCATCCTTGACAGAACTATGCGCTAGGTCAAATTCAATCACGCCTATATCAGGGAAATTTTCTGAGTAGAGTTTGATTTGATTATCTTGACGCAATCTTGCAAGACCTGTTGTACCGATGGTAATTGAAGCTGGAAAGACATATCCACCGTTATAGTCCGTATGCTCGCCTATGAGGTTAATCCGACCCGGTGAGAAAAAGTATTCGACACCTTCGCTATCGCCAAATACGGCTGCAAATTTTTCTGTCATTCCTGACAATACTTTACTATTTTCTACGACCATTGACATTTGTATTCTCCTTTAATCTAACTTATAAATCGTCGTTGCTTTGTAAGTATCACCCGCTTTAAGTGTGATATTTCCTAGTTCTGGCAGTTGCTGTGAGCCTGGTGCAATTTGACATTCAAAGGTAATGCCACCGTGATGGGCGATTGGTTGACCATGAAAAACAGTGCCTAAGTCTCCAAAATTAGCAGTAAAGATGACAATGCTAGGTCTGTCAGTGTAGACAGAAACAGCGATATCGTCTAACGTCAACCTCGCTTGTTCTTTGGCAAGCCCCACCTCATCAAGCAAGAAGGGATGATCAATGCCACCAACTAATTGCACTTGCTCGAGATCAGCATGCAATGCTTCAGTTAATTTTCGACCTGAACGAAAGTCCAATGCCGTGTCTTTCAACTCAACAATATCGCCACGAATCACCTCTGTCTTATCTTTTAAGGGCACAAATCGTGAAGCAGCGAGTGATAAATGATGGTCGTCAACAGTTTGGCTCGCATCACCAGTCAAGTTGAAATAAACATGACCCGTTGGATTGAAAACAGTTGTTGTCGTCGTTGTGGCTTCATAGTCAATCTGCCAATGATTATCATTATCAAACGAGTGTGTCACAACCATTTTAAGTTGACCCGGATAGCCATTCTCGCCAGCATTAGATGTCAAGCTGAATTTCACTGCTACTTTATCTGAAGACTCGATTATCTCATAGCGCCAAAGTTTTGTGTGCATACTTTCATCGCCACCATGTAGCGTTTGCAAACCGTCATTCTGATCGAGCTGAATCGTTTCCCCCGAAAGCGCAACTAAGCCATCCTTGATACGACCAGCCGTTCGACCTACTGTCGCACCCGGATAAGCATCTTTTTCGATATACTCTTGCGCTGAATCAAAGCCTAAAATCAAGTGTTTCCCATCTTTTTGCCAATCAACAATTCTAGCGCCTAAATTGGTAAAACTGATTTTAACACCTTGTTTGTTGATGATTGTGATTAAGCTACTGCCCAATCCAAAATCTGTTGTCCTTATGTCCATGCTATTCCTCACTTATTCTTTATGACTCATCAAGCTTTAAAACGTTCTTCAAGTTCTGCGACAATTTCTTGGTGGCGTTTTTCTGTTAATTTGACTTTAACCAAGTAGATGACAAGAGATAACACCATCAAAACGGCTGGTACGATAAAAGCATAAATTTTAAATGTGCCAACGCCATAAGTGTGACCTGAAATATATTTCGAACCCGTCATCCCTGCTGCAATGGCGACAAAGCCATAAATCCCATTTGAGAAAGCACCTGCGATTTTATCAAGTAATGGTCGCATCGCAAGCGTCACTGCTTCGTTACGTACACCATTTTTCCATTGACCATATTCAACAGAGTCAGTTATTGTCATCAAAACAGATAAGAAGACTAATTGATAAGGCGTTGTTAAGAAGATTAAGCCCGCAACTGTCATCGGAACTGAATTACCAACAGTAAAGATAAGGTAACCAATGAGCATTGACATGATGGCTGCTGTTAATACTTTACGCCGACCAAATCTTTTAGCCAAGATTGGAAACAGTGGCACAAGAATGATTGAGCCAATGAAGCCAACAATCCCTGTGATTGAGTAAAGACCGGCATTGCCAATGACGAAGGTGAAATTCAAAATGAGTGTCGCCGTTGTCGCAACATAGGCAATGGCAAATAAGATGTATGACAGTGACAACCACATCAATTGGTCATTTTTCATCAAGGCTCTAAAAACATCTAATGTATTGGTTTTCGTTCCCTGTTGCCGAATAGCAGACTCTTGTTCCTTGGTTCCCCACGCCGTCACCAAAGCTGAAATCCCTTGAACCAATGCAACAATCACACCAAATGCAAAGAAACCACGTGCCCCTTGTGTGTGGCTAGCTCTTGTAAAGAAAATTGTAATTGGAATGGCTAAGATTGTTGCCCCTTGTGCACCGATTGCTGAACCGAATCGAGCAACCGTCCCCAACGTTTCACGCTCCGAATTTTTCTCAGATAGCGCAGGAATCATTGACCAAAAAGCAATATCTTTAAATGAGTAAAAAGCGTCTAAGATAATAAACGAAATGGTAAAGACAACAGCAAACAAAATGCGATGACCCGTTTTAGCTAAGCCAAAAAAGTCAGAGAACATTAAGATAATCATCAAAGATGACATCAACCCACCAACAACTAGCCAAGGTTTGAATTTCCCCCATCGTGTCTGTGTGTTATCAATAATCGAGCCTATAATCGGATCGAAAATAATCTCGACTAATCGAATCACAACGACCAATCCTGTCACAAGCGCAATCATGGCGTCCTCATGTGGCGACCCTGCAAACATTTGTGCCGTCACAAAGGCGATGAAGAATGTACTGATTGAGTAGTAGTACACATCATGCCCCAATGCCCCAAATCCGTAGGACAAAAGTTGTTTCATTTTTCCCTTTTTCATGGAAATTCCCCCTATTTCCTTAAATTATAGAAATGTGACCTACACCGACGCTTCGTTCAAGCGAGGTCATTCACGAATTCAGATTCGCTCAAAGCGCCATTGAAATCGTTTACATCTATAGTGTAGCATTTCCTTTTAGGGAAAAGTTTCCAGTTTTACAGAAGTATTAGGAAATCTTTCCATTTTAAAAATTAAAAAAAGACAACCTTTGACGCTGCTAGAGTGATTAGGTTCTAGCCTTATCGAAGAGTGTCAGGTTATCTCATTTTTGATAGATGGAATAAGCATCCACCAATACACGTTCTAAAATAAAAAGTGGCAAACGACTGTGAACATCCAGCTCAAAATAATTGACTTCCAGTTTACTTTTATAACCAATCAGACTCACATCTGAGTGCTTGGTAAGCTCGCTTTCAGCATCTGTCGTCAACGATAGGACTTTTGCTTTGTGTTGTTCTCCTATCTTAACAGCCAAATTAATCTCAGGATTTTCACCAGATAAGGAGAGCGCTAATATCAGCTCCCCCTCATTTAAAAATTTAGCATAGTAAGCCATCTGTTTGGGATCATCATAAAGATTAACTTGTTTATGGAAAAGTTGCAACTTCTTCATCAGTTCATTTGCCACATTGACCGTTAAGCCCTGGGCAAAAATCACGATGTCCTTCGCTTCATCGAGTAACTTAACTGCTTTTTCGACTTCAACCGCCGAAATATTATAAATTGTTTGTAAAAGTTCCTCTTCATTTTTGGCAATCGCACCCAGCACTTCAGTTGAAAAGCCACTAATTTTGGGCAATTCTTTCTTACGCACGGAATAGCGAAATTCACTGTAGCCAGCAAAACCCTTTTTTCTAACCGTCCGATTGACAGTGGAAAGTGAAACATGTGCTAAATTAGCAAGTTCAGAAATCGAAAGTTTGGGAATCGCTTCATAATTTTCTTGAATCATTTCCCATGTAGCTCGCTCAGCGTTTGTTAAATTAGTCATCATTTCTACCTACTTTATCAAGGACAGCTACATCCTATTTAACTATTTTTAATCACAAGTGATTTGATCACTTTCACACAACTTTCAGCATCATTGACGATTTTTTCAAGTTTATTATAGACATCACGCCATTTGATGATTTCAATAGCATCTTTTTCATGCGTATAGAGTTCTTTTGTCATCTCAGAATAAAGGCGGTCAGCACCTTTCTCCAGTGTTTTAACCGTTTTAACATGTTCTTTGAGCTTTTTAGAATTCTTAAATTTAGAAAATTCACCCGTTGCCACTTCAACTGCCTCAGTTGCTGCAACAATCGTCTCAATAAACTCTCTAACACCCGGACGTAGCTCACGAATCACCAAATTTTCGAGCAAGTACGTAAACTCATTAATCCCATCAAGGACATCATCCAAGACATCTGTTAGTAAAGCAATATCTTCTCGGTCAATCGGTGTCATAAAAGTGACAGCAAGCTGTTCATAAATATCGTTGGCGTAAGTATCACCCTGATGTTCAATTTCATGAACTGCCTCAGATTTAACGATAAATGACTCATAATCATAATCAGCTATGCTTGTTTGCAAAGCAGTTGCCGCTTCATGCGAGAGATGCGCAATATCTTTCATTGCTGCAAAGTAATCAAATTGTTTTTTTCTAATCATTTTATCTTGTCTTTCCGTTATTTTTCTCTATCATATCTAAAAAATCATCACAAACAGTTTACTCATCAAATAAGCGATGAGCCCGCAGCCTGGGAAGGTCAAAACCCAAGCCAGCACCATTTCTTTGACAACCCGCCAGTCAACCGAACTCATTCTGCGACTGGCTGCAACACCCATAATGGCGGTCGTTTTGGCATGAGTTGTCGAAACAGGCACACCAAGACTGGTCATGAGTTGAATACAAATCGCAGTTGAAATATCCGCCGCAAACCCTTGATATTTCTCCAGTTTAACCATATCCATGCCGACGGATTTGATAATTTTTTCGCCACCGACAGATGTGCCAAGTCCCATGACAACGGCACAGGTGAAAATAACCCACATCGGAATCGTAGCACCGGGATTAGCCAGCCCATTCAGCGTCAAGCCGAGCATAAAGACCCCCATGAATTTCTGACCATCTTGCGCGCCATGGAGATAAGCATTGGCAGCTGCCCCAAAAATTTGGCCAATGGTAAAAAATTTATTAGCCGTACGCCTGGCGACATTTTGAAAAATCAGAACGATTAGTTTGGTGATGATTAAACCGCCTAAAAAACCGATGAGAACTGATGCAAGCAAGCCATAAATGACTTTAATCCATTCATCAAAATGGACTGCTGCCATGCCACCTAAGGAAATGGCAGAGCCTGTCAAACCAGCAATCAGCGCATGGCTCTCAGATGTCGGAATGCCAAAGTACCAAGCAGCTACTGCCCAGACGACAATGGCAAATAAACTTGCCGCAAGTGCAATCTGCGGGGCTTTATCTGGCAACTGAGGGGCACTATCAAAATCCACCATGTTCAGAATGGTTGTGGCAACCTTTGCACCTGTTAGTGTTGAGATGAAAGCACCCGCAAGATTCATGATGGCTGCCATGATGACAGCGGCGCGAATTTTAATCGCGCGCGTCGAAACAGCTGTCGCAATCGCATTGGGCGCATCGGTCCAGCCGTTGACAAACACGACACCAAGCACTAGTAACATCGTCAAAATTAAAGGGATTGTCATTCTTACTCCATTGAACGCTTGGGCGCTCTCTTCATGTTCTATCCACCTATTTATCAAATGACGCTTAGAGAAACAGGCAACACCTCTATTTTAGCAAAATTATGTTGCAAACGGTACCAATTTTTGTCATATTGATGAAAAATGACTTATTTTCTGTTAAAATAGGACTATGGAAAATTATATCGAACACTTAACAGCTAAAAATAGCGAATACATTCATGTGGTGACACGTAAGCTTGTCAAAATCGGCAAGTCTGATGACGAAATCAAGGCCATTTTATCCGATATTCTGCCAAAAATCGTTGAGGCTCAGGACCAACGTGTACTGGCTAAAGATATCTTAGGGACTCCCTCTGAATTCACGGCCCAATATGCTCCTGCGGTAGCTGGTGGTAAATCAGGCAAGACGGGGACATCTCAAAATGACAACGAAACACCTGTCCTCATGTGGTTGGATAGTTCCTTACTCATGCTGGGGATTCTAGCTTTGATGAATGGACTGATGGCTGTTTTCAGCAAGAACGCTAAAACTTATGGGCTGATTACACTTGTCACGATGAGTTTAGCGGCTGGTTTCGTGATGTATCTGATGTTCCGCCTCATCTATAAACCACAGAGTGAGGGAAAAAAAACAGCCAGCCTCAAAACCTTTGGGACTTTGACGCTCGGTTTTCTGGGATGGATTACCATCTTTAGCCTGACCATGCTACTCCCTAAAGAAATCAACTTCTCTCCTGTCGGCTATGTGACCGCAGCCATTGGTGCGCTGGCACTCGGTAGTCGTTACTTGCTCAAACGTAAATATCACATCAAGTCAACCCTGGCGACACAGCCGTCTCAAAATTCAAAGAAAGCTTAAGTGCTTCAATTAAAAAAAAACGTCTGGGAAAATTTCCTAGACGATTTTTTATAGTTATCACTCATACTTCCCAGCATTGGCACGCGATACCTTACGCACACGCCCTTTAATTTTCTCAGTCTGTAATGCCTTGAGCACTCGCTTGCCTTTACCGTTCAAAATCTCGACAAAAGTCGACACATCAATAATCGAGATGACCCCAATATCATCGCCAGAAATCCCCGGAATGTTCGTAATCGCGCCAACCACATCGCCTGCTCGGAGCTTGGTTTTCTTGCCGGCATTGACATGCAGTTTCATGATGTCCGCCTTAAACACCGCACTTTTCGCTGTTTTCACGACCATTTCACGTTTTTGCTTGGCAGTAAATATGGGTAAGCGCTTCTCAAATAAACTGTTACTTGGCAGTTGCCTCTCAGTGATTTCAGCACCGGTAGCGAGCTGCGCAGTCTCAATTTTAGCAAAATCACTTCTTTGGGCGCTGCTAACCAGAGAAATCGCCTGTCCCGTTTTCTCAAACCGAGCCGTTCGACCGATACGATGTGTGTAACTCTCAGGATTGTCAGGCAAATCATAGTTATAAACCGCTGCAATATCAGCCACATCAATGCCACGCGCCGCCACATCAGTTGCAATCAAAAATCTAAAGTAATTATGTTTAAAATCATTGATAACGCGCGTTCTGTCGCGCTGTTCCATGCCACCATGTAGAGTTTCAGCCTTGACATTTTTCTGAGCTAAAAAATCTGCGATATCATCAACTGCTGCGCGCGTATTGGCAAAGATAATAGCTGAGTCAGGATTGACAAGGACTAGGAGTTGGTAGAGATTGGCTAACTTTTCAGTTTTGTCAACCAAGTAAAAAGTCTGCTCGATCCTGTTTGCCACGGCATTTGTCGCCTGTACTTCGATCAAAGCTAGCTGTCTCACATAAAAATCCGCCACATCCATGACCGCTTGCGGTAGGGTTGCAGAAAACAGGGCAACTTGGCGTTTAGTTGGCAACTGCTCAAAAATCGCATCTACCTGCTCCATAAAGCCCATGCTGAGCATCTCATCGACTTCGTCTAAGACGATAAACTTGACTTGGTCAAGCTGAATCGTGCCTTGATCGATATGATCCAACAATCGGCCCGGTGTCGCGACAACGACGTGCGTCCGCTCTTTAAGGTTACGCGTCTGCGCTTGGAATGATGAATGACCGATTAAGGTTTCAACTTTGATGCGCTTAAAGCGTCCAATGTTAAAGATTTCCTCGCCAATTTGTAGCGCCAACTCGCGCGTTGGTGCCAAGACAACCGCCTGTGGGCGACGTTCTTCCCAGACAATATTTTCCACTAAAGGAATGGCAAAGGCTGCTGTTTTGCCACTCCCTGTCTGTGATTTGACCAGTAAATCTTGTCCTTGGGCAAATGTTGAAATCACTGCTTGCTGAACTTGTGTAGGGCTTGTATAATTCAAGGCTGTCAAAGCCTTCTGCGTTTCTGCGCTAATCTGTAGCGCTTCAAATGTATTTTCCATGTTGCTTGATTATACCATAAAAAACTCATCGCCGTATCATACACAACCAAATCCACCAAAAAAATCAGATGCCAATTAACATCTGATTTTTCATCTATTGCTGTAACGAAGAAGTTCGCCAGAAAATTCAACTAAAACTTTGAGTTAAATTCGCAAAGCGAGACGAGAAAAAGAGAGACGCCGCGTACTTGGGTACGCAAGTCTCTCTTTGACGCAGTATAGCGAAGTGAATTTAAGCCAAAGCGCCCATGGGATCCCATGGGAGGAGCACTTCCGGCTCAGCCTCATAGGCAGCCAATTCAGCTTCAGTCAAGAATTCTTTTCTGACAACGATTTGGTAAGTGTACTCGTCCATCCAAGCGTCAGATGCTGTGAAATAGCCTTTCTTACCGACTTTATCGCCCCATGAATTTTCAACTTTCCATTTAAGGGAATTGCCAGCAGCATCCAAATCAACACCAGTCAAGACCATAGCGTGCGTCATCAATGACTCAGAGTAATCCAAACGGCTCGCTTTATCTTGTGTGAAGTGCAAATCCATGGCTGAAAAATCATAAGCGTCCATGGTCAACAGACCAGCTTGACGATTAGAGACTTGGCCAACATCACAGCCAAACCAAACAGTTTCACCCGCTTGCATTTGGGCAATGGCTAATTTTTTGAAACGATCCATTTCGACATTCAAGTGACGGACGTCACGCGCACCGACAACGTTTCCTAAAAACTCAACCGTGTAAGATTTGTTATAAGGTTTGTCAGCAGTTGGGGCATTAATCACACTCACGTAATCATCCAACTTGATATTCACAAATTTTTCGTAGAAAGCTTGCGGTGTGATGTTTTCAAATTTGTTAAATTGGTCATCTTTATCCCGGTATTCAAAGTCAAATTTTTGTGGTGGCAAGCCAAGTGTCATGGCAAGATAGTTGAAAATCTCTTGCAAAAGTTCTGCTTTTTTCGCCGCCACATCACCACCAGATTGAATCAAGTCACGCAAGATTTGCGCATCTTGACGCAAAAGTTTGTTGAGATATTGATCCAACTCACGGCTGGCACTTGATGAAATCGACTCAGGATAAATGTCTTTTGGCACGACACCATATTTTTGGAACAAAGCCACGACCATGTCCCATTGTCCGCCATCTTGTTGGGGCACATCGAGCAAGAATTTCAACTTGCGATCGCCGATTTCAAGCTCACTTGTCCCAATGATTTGTTCAAGGAACCAGTTTGATTTTTCATATTTATCCCAGAAAAACGTGTAGGCTTGTGACAACTCGAAGTTTTCCAACTTGAACTCTGTCAAAATTTTATGACGGAAAGTGTTCAAAGCTGCAAACATCCAACAACGACCTGATTGTTTTTGGTTGCTGACGGGATCATTTGTCAAATCAACTGAGAAAACAGGCAAATTCGCTGCATGTGACGCCCGATTTTCAAGGGCATTGAGCAAGCCATTTTTAGTCGCTGCATTTTCAACGGCGCTAAATTTCGCATTTTTTTGATAGTTATCAAATAGTGATTGTGTAAATTCTGATGTTAATTCTGTCATTTTAATCCTCCAAAGATTAGTATAGCACTTTTCATCGCATATCTCAGCAAATTACTTTATATAGTTGATGTCTTTAAAAAAGACTTGCATCAAGCCTGTACAAGTCGATTTTTAAGCAGACCTCATCGGTATAAACCGTTTTGGTCAATGTAGGTCAGCACCTCAGCTGGCAAGAGAAAATTCGGACAACGCTTGGCTTGTAAACTCTCTCGGATATAGCTTGAGGAGATATTCAGCAAGGGTAACTCTAGCATTTGAACGGAATATTTCGGCGCAGTCAGAACAGTTTGATCACGCTTAACAGCCACGAATGTCACTAATTTCAGTAAGTCATCAATCCTGTACCATTTTGCCAAGTAATCAAGCATATCGCCACCGATGATGAAAAAATACTCGTTTTCAGGATGCTCAGCCGTCAGTTTCGCCATGGTATCGTAGGTATAAGACTTACCGCCTCGTTCGATTTCCGACAGATTCAGCGTCAACTTGGGATAGTTTTGCAAGGCAATTTCTAGCATCTTCACCCGATGGTTTGCCGAAATCGTCGTTTTCGTATCAACGTGAGGTGGCTCATTTTCTGGCATCAACTGAACTTCATCCAAGTCCAAGAGTTGCTGAATTTGATCCGCAATAAAGAGATGGGCATAATGCACCGGATTGAAGTTGCCCCCTAAAATACCGATTCTCATGCGCGCCAGAAGTCGTCAAAAACAGTGATTGGTAAATGCCGTTTGTGTTCCGTTTTCAGCCACCAATTTTCAATGACAGCACGGGCGTCAGTAGCAATCTCACGACCTTCCAAGTAGTCATCAATATTATCATAAGTCACACCTAGCGCAACTTCATCAGCCAGACCAGGCTTGCCATCTTCCAAATCGGCTGTTGGGACTTTTTTATAAAGCGTTTCATCCGCATTAAGATAAGCTAGTAACTGCTTGCCTTGACGCTTATTGAGACGGAAAAGCGGTAGAATATCTGCCCCGCCATCGCCAAATTTTGTGAAGAAACCTGTGATGTTTTCAGCCGCATGGTCCGTGCCAAGCACCGCACCTGAATGCGCACTAGCAATCGCATACTGGGTAATCATGCGTTGACGCGCCTTGATATTGCCCTTGTTAAAGTCTGTGATGTTAAGACCCGCCTCAGTCAAGGCTTCGATTTCGCCGTCAACTGCGCTTTTGATATTGACCGTCAAACTGACATCTGGTTGGATGAAAGCCAATGCCTTTTGGGCATCATCTTCATCGTGTTGCACGCCATAAGGCAGACGAACAGCGATGAATTGATAGGTCGTATCGCCTGTTTCAGCCCGCAGTTCCTCAATCGCAAGCTGCGCCAAACGCCCTGCCAGACTTGAATCTTGACCGCCAGAAATACCCAAAACTAGACTTTTCAAAAACGGATAGGTTTTAAGATAATCTTTCAGGAAATCAACGGAACGGCGTACTTCTTCTGCGGGTGAAATCTCAGGTTTTACGCCTAAAGCTGCGATAATGTTATCTTGTAAGGTCATTTGTAAACATCCTTTCTCACTTGGTCAATCAGTTTCATTTTATTTTCCCAGACATCCTGCGCCAAATCGACCGGATAGTCTTGAGGATTCAAATCACGTTTGTACTCATCCCACAAATCATCTAATTTTTCTTTGAAATAGACCTTGATTTCTGGCAATGTCGGCAAATCATAACTCAACTGACCTTTTTTAAAAATAGGCACCAATAACGGCCGCGCCGTGAAATGCGTCAATCGTTTATTGATATAGGTATAAGTCGGATGGAACATGAAAATCTCATCTAAGTCATTGGGGTCGACATCTGAAAAGGTGATGTAATCTCCCTCAGACTTGTTTTTATCCAAACTCCGAATCCGCCAGACTTGTTTTTTACCGGGCGTTGACACTTTTTCAGCATTGCTTGAAAGCTTGATGGTATCACGCATCTCACCCGTTTCCGTTTCAATCGCAACGATTTTATACACGGCTCCGAGTGCCGGCTGATCATAGGCTGTAATCAGTTTCGTCCCCACACCCCAGACATCGATTTTAGCCTTCTGCATTTTGAGATTAAGAATTGTATTTTCATCTAAGTCATTAGATGCATAGATTCTCGCCTCTGTAAAGCCAGCATCGTCAAGCTGTTCACGGACTTTTTTAGAAATATAAGCCATATCTCCTGAATCGATGCGAACGCCTTGAAAATTAATGCGTTCGCCCATTTCTTTTGCGACTTTAATAGCTGCAGGCACACCGATTTTCAGGGTATCATAAGTGTCGACTAGGAAGACACAATCCCTGTGCGTTGTCGCATAGGCTTTAAAGGCGTCATAGTCATTACCATAAGCTTGGACGAGTGAGTGGGCATGTGTGCCTGACACCGGAATATTAAAAAGCTTACCCGCTCGAACGTTAGAGGTCGCATCCGCACCGCCGATCACAGCCGCACGCGTCCCCCAAATCGCTGCATCCATTTCCTGCGCCCGCCGTGTGCCGAACTCAAGCAGAGGTGCATCGCCAATCACCGACTTAATCCGCGCGGCTTTCGTTGCAATCAGCGTCTGGAAGTTGACGATGTTGAGAATCGCTGTTTCGACCAGCTGGCATTGTGCCAATGGGCCTTCAACTTGAAGAATCGGCTCATTCGCAAAAACGAGATCGCCCTCCTGCGCCGATCTCACGTCACAAGTAAAGCGCAAGTCAGCGAGGTAAGCCAAAAAGTTTTCAGGATAGCCCAGCTCCCGCAGATACGCAATATCATCATCGCCAAAATGGAGGTCGCGCAAATAGCCAACGACCCGCTCCAGACCTGCAAAAACAGCATAGCCATTTTTAAAGGGCATATCACGGAAATAAACTTCGAACACCGAATGACGTTCAGAAATCCCCTGCTCAAAATAAACCTGCATCATGTTAATCTGGTAGAGATCCGTATGCAGTACTAAATTATCTGTCATCTTTTACACCATTGTTTCCAACATCTTAATTAAGGTCGCAGCAGATTTTTCACCAGCATGGACAATAAAGGCATCAAAACTATCCGCCGCCTGACCATCAGCTGTGTCCGAAAGACTGCGAATCACAACAAATGGTTTACCGAGTGCCGTCGCTGCTTGAGCGACTGATGCCCCTTCCATTTCCACCGCAAGCACATCAGGAAAGTGTGCTTTAATCGCGAGCTGTTGCGTTTTAGACGCGATAAAAGAATCTGACGAGGTGATCAAGCCAACCTGAGCTTCAGGCGCCGCTTTCTTCAGCTCTGAAACAAAATAGGCACTGCTGTGATAATAAAGTTCTTGCCCCGCCATTTGCCCAAAAGCATAGCCAAAGGCTGTGACATCGACATCATGATAAGCTAATTTATCCGCAATCACGACGTCGCCAACCGCAAGACCCGCGCCAACACCCCCAGCAGACCCGCTGTTAATGATGCCATCAACGGCAAACAAGTCAACGAGTAGGCTAACCGCAACCGCGCTCATGACTTTCCCAATCCCCGACTTGACAAGGACAACGTCATGTCGCCCGATAATGCCTGTATAAAATATCAACCCATGATGACTGGCTTTTTCAGCATGTTGCAGCGTTTCTGCTAGGATTTTCAACTCCTCGTCCATAGCTGCAATAATACCTATTTTCATCTTCACTCACTTTCTCATTTGGCTTAGCTGGCTAGACACTGCTTGTTTAAAACTTAAACACAATCACCGTAATAATCACCAATAAAATCAATAAAATCACAATATATTTTGTGATTTTTTTACCACGTTCTTCTCGTTTTTGAGACTCAATCCGGCGGCTTTTATAGACCTGATTTTTTTCCAATTGAGCCTTTTGTGGGGCAAATTGCTTAATCAGCTGGGTGTCATCTTGTCTGGCTTGTTCAAATTCTCGCTCTAAGCGTTCTTTTTCCCGTGCCGCCTGTCGAATCATCTCGTCTGTTAATAAAGGTTTAGGCATGTGTCTCTAGCTCCCAATATTGAACAGCCATAATCGTCTTGGCATCACTGATTTCACCGTTTTGAATCAACGCTTTTGCTTGCGCCAAGGTCACTTCATAGCGCTCCAAGACTTCATCATCATCATGCGGTCTTGGCTGTTCGACTTGTCTTAAGTTATCAGCTTTATAGAGATAAATCTTTTCATTACAAAAACCAGGCGCTGTATAAAACTCAGCGATTTTTTTAACTGATGTGGTCGTCATGCCTGTTTCTTCTTCTAGTTCACGTAACATCGCGGCCTCTGGATCAGCATGTTCGCCTTTTTCCAGTTTACCTGCAGGAATTTCATAAATCACTTCTTCCAAAGCCTTGCGAAATTGACGAACTAAAATCATTTTTTGCTCTGGCGTGATGGCAAGCACCGCCACACCACCGTTATGGAAAATAAGCTCTCGTTTCGCGAGACCTAAGTCTCCCGGTAATGCGACAACGTCCAATTTAACATCAATCACTTGCCCTTTAAAAATATTTTCTCGACTTAACGTCTTTTCTTCGAAATCTTCAAAATTCATCGTTTGGCATCTCCGTTTTTATTTTTGATGTCAGGTGTCCTATTTGAGTTGGCAAATAGCTCAACGCTCATGATAGCTCGGCATCAGTTTGGCACGACCAACTTTATTGACTTGACGTGCGCGCCCAAAGGCCATCTCATCTTCATGGACATCATCTGTAATGACAGAACCCGCCGTCGTAATCGCATTTCTACCGATATTCAGCGGTGCAATCAAAGACGAATTGCTACCGATAAAGGCATAATCTTCAATCTCTGTCTTGTATTTATTCTTACCATCATAGTTGACCGTAATCGTCCCCGCACCAAAGTTGACATGTTCGCCAACCATGGCATTGCCGATATACGTCAAGTGCCCCGCCTTCGTCCCAACGCCAAGTGTAGACGCTTTGACTTCAACGAAATTGCCGATATGAACATTTTCATGCAAAATGGTTTCTGGGCGCAAGTGCGCGTAGGGACCAACATTCGCACCGGGCTCAAGCACAGAATGTTCAATCGTCGAGTTGCGGACTTCCGTATGATGGTGCAATCTCGAACTTTCAATCCGACTACCTGATGTGATATGCACGCCCTGACTAATCACCGTTTGCCCTTTAATGGCAACATTGGGCTCGATAATGGTATCAGCACCAATTTCAACATCTGCATCGATATAAGTCGTCGCTGGATCAATCAAGGTCACACCATTCAACATATGTTTCGTATTAATCCGGTCACGCATGATTTTCTCAGCCGTTGCTAGTGCCACACGATCATTGACCCCAATCGATTCGTTAAAATCATCTAGGACAAAAGCTGAGACCTTTTTAGCATCGTCTTTTAAAATTTCGATGACATCTGTCAAATAGTACTCGCCTTGGGCGTTATCCGTTGTGATATTGCTGAGCGCCTCAAAAAGCGCCCGATTATCAAAGACATAAGTCCCGGTATTGATTTCCTGAACAGATTTTTCAAAGTCGTTGGCATCTTTTTGCTCAACGATTTTAGCCACATGACCAGCTTCTCGGATGATTCGCCCATAACCCGTCGGATTGTCCGCAATCGCCGTCAAAATCGTCGCTGTTGCTTTTTCCGCTTGGTGGTAGGCAAATAACTCTGCCAAAGTTTCAGGACGGATTAACGGTGTATCGCCTGCGATAACCAGCGTCATCCCATGCAGATTTTTAAGCAAAGGCTCAGCGATTTTGACCGCGTGCCCCGTCCCCAACTGCTCTTCTTGTTTGACATAAGCCACATGCTCAGGCAAAGTCCCTAAAACATCCGTTGCCCCATGACCAACGATGGCAATCGTTTTCTCAGGTGCAACAGCACTCGTCGCCGCGACCACATGCGCTAACATCGTCTTCCCAGCAACTTCGTGCAGAACCTTTGGCCGGTCAGACTTCATCCGAGTCCCTTTTCCGGCGGCTAAAATAATGGCATATTTATTCATGTTCACATCGCTCCTTTTATAAGTGATTAAGGCAAGCATTTAAAAGTCATGCCTTCATTTTTTTCATTTGTCGTTTTGATGACAAAAACCTTAAACCTATTATACCAATAAACTTAACTTTTGTCTTAGATGTTGCCGTTCTAACAGTATTTCTAGCCGATTTCATTTCAAAACACCCTCCCATTTCCCATTTTTGCTAAAGCCCTCTCCCGACTTTCAAGAAAATTATGGTAAAATGAAAGCAATAGACAGACATATAAGGAGCAACTCATGACAAATATTGGTTTTATTGGCGCTGGAAAAATGGCATCAGCGATTATTACAGGACTGAATCAAGAGCAATTCAGTGTTCATCTCTCAGGCAGAAATGTTGAGGAAACACAAAAAACTGCCCAAGCACTTGGCGTGACAGCAGCAGACAACCATGCTGACTTGATACAAATCTCAGATATCATCATCCTCGCAGTCAAGCCGTCTGTCGTCGCTGATATTTTATCTGAATACAAAACTGAGAAACCCATCGTTTCCATCGCAGCAGGCATCACTTTAGCTGACCTCAGCACGATGACGACTGACACACAACCCATCGTCCGCATCATGCCAAATATTAATGCGACCATTCAAAAATCAACGACAGGTATCGTTAGAAATGCCCATGTTTCCGACGACGTTTTCGCGACTGTCAAAGCGATTTTTGAAAGCGTCGGCAGCGTCCACGAACTGGCTGAAAAAGATTTTGGCACCTTTACAGCCTTAGCTGGCAGCTCGCCTGCCTATATCTACATGTTCATCGACGCCATGAGCCGGGCTGGCGTCCTACATGGTATGCCAAAAGACACTAGCACCAAAATCGTTGCTGAGACCGTCGCAGCCAGCGCCGAGATGATGCTCAAATCTAACGAAAACCCTTGGACTTTGATTGACAATGTCTCAAGCCCCGGTGGCACAACCGTCGCTGGTGTGGTGAGCTTGGAGCAAAATAACTTTGTTGCTACCGTGATTGATGCCATCACAGCAACGATTGAAAAGAATAATACAATGAACAAATAAATGAAAAGCGGGAGCCGTTTTATGAAGGATCCCGCTTTTTTATTGGTGTTTTTGGTAAAAGTGATTCCTGCTAATAGAATATTTTGTTACAGCTAATACAAAATTTTGTTGTAGCTCATACAATTTTTTGCTACTGCTCCTACAACTTTTTGCTACTGCTCCTGTAATTATTTTTTACAGCTCGTGTAAAAACTTTTTACTGCTCCTGTAAAACTTTTTTACTGCTCGTGTAAGCTAATGATGACGTGCGACCGATGGTGACTAGGTTCAAAAAACAAGCCACTTCATCAGTGACTTGCTTGAAAGAGAGAAGCGTTGTTAATCAATTAAGAGAGACAAAGCAGGACGGACAGGGTAGAAGAGATGCACACGATAAAGGTTATTAATGCTCCCCGCATCGACACGGCCTGCAGCTCGATAGCTATCACCAGCTGAGCGAAGCCAAAATGTTGGATTGACTGAATGGGTAGTAGGTTGGAAATCTAAAAGGTGTGTAAATGTTGTTGGTGGTGCTATGCCCATATGACCATGAATATCCCCATAGCTCAAGGCAAAGGCTTGTTGGTAACCTGACACATCTAAGATCGTCGCAAAGCGAGTATCTTGATAATAACTTTTCCAAATCCAGTTTGTGATAGTGCTACCAGAATCAAATGTAAATGGTATTTGCGTAAAATCAGTATAATTCGGATTATTCAGAGCAACTGCTTGAACAGAAGATTCATAAACTGTTCCTTCAATATTAGCGTTGTACCAGTCATCGATGAATTTTCCGACACCACCAATGGCTGGATTACGACTATCCTCATAACCATTACTGCCATCTGCTGAGTCACCATCACTTGTAATATTATCAAAGTATAATCCATAACGAGTTGTATCTGCGATAAATTGACTGTTGCCGATGTCATAGACTTTAATAACAAGCGCCTGCAAACCATTACTTGCGTCATCATCCATATCCTCATCTAGGATTTGGAACCAAGCGTTTGCGAACCAAATCGCATCCCCTGGGGTGCCGAGCTTGCCATCAGCGTATGAGGCGACAGCAGGGTTCACTAGACCAGCTTCTGTGATGGGCAAGCCCCATTTCGCATAGAGTGTGATATTTTCTGTCATCGGTGTCTCAAAATCAAATGGCGTTGTTAAGTCTGGCTCTGTGTACCAACCTTTGAAGATAAAATCATGTTCTGGCGCATCTGCTGGATTGATGGCATCATCTTTTGTTGGGGCAACTGGTTCTGAAACTGTTTGCCCATGATTGACTGTTTCTGAAGCTACCGCTTCGCCACCAGTGCTGTCAAATGTGACTTGATAGGTTTTGGGTGTTGTTTTGCCATAGAAGACTTTATCGCCTGTCGCCTCTTTCGCGATACTTGTGATGACATTACCTGTATAAGTATCATTATCATACCAACCTGAGAAATCTTCAGCCTCATATGTTGGCGTTTTTAAATCAGTCGCTTGCTCACCCGCAACGTAACCATATACCAGAGATAAGTTGGTGACTTTGACACCATTGATGTAGTAGGTAATGGTAAAATTCTTCGTGACTTCTGAACCACCGTTATCCCCACCTGTATCGCCAGTGTTAGCGTTGTCTTCTTCAAAATCACCTTCGCCCGCTAAATGGAAAACATAGGTCGTACCCGCTAACTCAACCGCATGATTGCGCACTTCATCGCGATGATGGTAGGTTTCTGCTGCATAGACCGTTGCTACACCGCCTAAGCCTACCAGTAAAAGTAAAATGGCGAATAGACTTTTAGCACCTTGGAAACGTCTGAAGCCGATGGTTGCAATACTT
>NZ_BEDT01000002.1 GCF_002260845.1 Pseudolactococcus reticulitermitis
ATCGCAACCGTAGAAACAGGGCAGTTGGGCTGAACTCCTATCCCTTGGGAGTTTAGCTCAGCTGGGAGAGCATCTGCCTTACAAGCAGAGGGTCGGGGGTTCGAACCCCTCAACTCCCATTAGGTCTCGTAGTGTAGTGGTTATCACGTCGCCCTGTCACGGCGAAGATCGCGGGTTCAAGTCCCGTCGAGACCGTTAAAGCATGAAAGTGCTTTAAACCCCACATGAACATGTGGGTACCAAGTAATTGACTCGTTAGCTCAGTTGGTAGAGCAATTGACTTTTAATCAATGGGTCGCTGGTTCGAGCCCAGCACGGGTCATCAAGCGGATGTGGCGGAATTGGCAGACGCACTAGATTTAGGATCTAGCGCTTAACGGCGTGGGGGTTCAAGTCCCTTCATCCGCATTGTTTAACTAGGTTGGACACAAGTTTGACTTAGGTTAAATAGCCTAGCCGGCTTAGCTCAGTTGGTAGAGCATCTGATTTGTAATCAGAGGGTCGCGTGTTCAAATCATGTAGCCGGCATTAATAGAATATATAGATATGCGAAAGTAGTTCAGTGGTAGAACATCACCTTGCCAAGGTGGGGGTCGCGGGTTCGAACCCCGTCTTTCGCTTATGCTAGAGGTAAGCCGGGGTGGCGGAACTGGCAGACGCACAGGACTTAAAATCCTGCGAAGGGTGACCTTCGTACCGGTTCGATTCCGGTCCTCGGCATCGCTAGAGATAGCGGTGGATTTTATTTTAAAGAGCACCCTTGGCTCAACTGGATAGAGTACCTGACTACGAATCAGGCGGTTGCAGGTTCGAATCCTGCAGGGTGCATCAAAGTTTCGAAGTGTCAAAAGCTTGCTTTTGTAAGCGAAGAAATTTTGATGTGAAATAGTTTGTGATTGCGTCAGCAATCCGAACATAGTGAGCTTAACAGTGATAAGACAAACTATTGAACATATCACAGGATAGGTGAAAAGATATATTGGGAGGCAAGTTCTCAATACATCAGAAGTTCGGGAAGTAGCTCAGCTTGGTAGAGTACTTGGTTTGGGACCAAGGTGTCGCAGGTTCGAATCCTGTCTTCCCGATTGATGGTCAACCATCATACTTACACTTAGGCGGTGTAGCTCAGCTGGCTAGAGCGTCCGGTTCATACCCGGGAGGTCGGGGGTTCGATCCCCTTCGCCGCTATTTTATTTTTTCAGTTGGACCTTTAGCTCAGCTGGTTAGAGCTCTCGGCTCATAACCGAGCGGTCGTTGGTTCGAGCCCAACAAGGTCCACTTTTTTATGGAGGATTACCCAAGTCCGGCTGAAGGGAACGGTCTTGAAAACCGTCAGGCGTGTAAAAGCGTGCGTGGGTTCGAATCCCACATCCTCCTTTGTTTAGTTTATCTAAACACTTGGCTCGGTAGCTCAGTTGGTAGAGCAATGGATTGAAGCTCCATGTGTCGGCGGTTCGATTCCGTCTCGCGCCATAATATGTCTTAACTATAAGACTTTGCGGGTGTAGTTTAATGGTAGAACCTTAGCCTTCCAAGCTAACTACGCGAGTTCGATTCTCGTCACCCGCTTACCATTTTTTATTGAAAATGGTTCCTAATTTAAAATTAGGGCCCATAGCTCAGCTGGTTAGAGTGTTGAGCTTGCGAAATCGAAGCAAAATTATCTAGTAGATGATTTTGCTGAGGGTGCCTCTTGGCAGCAGTATCAAACCTCTAGCAACCTGAGTATATGAATCATTTTTATGTTTTGTGTAAACTTAGGGCGCATAGCTCAGCTGGTTAGAGCGCACGCCTGATAAGCGTGAGGTCGGTGGTTCGAGTCCACTTGTGCCCATTTTTGAAAGCTAATCAAGTGATAAATCTTTCAAAATGATTCGAAAAATGATATAATAAAGAAGTTGGGGAAGTACTCAAGAGGCTCAAGAGGACGGTTTGCTAAATCGTTAGACTGGGAAACCGGTGCGCAGGTTCGAATCCTGTCTTCTCCGTTACATACGTCTATTGTTGAATAGACGTTTTTTTGACTATGTGATGGCGATAGCCAATATTAATGACGTCTGGTAAGGATGAGATTGGAGGTAGCATGGCACTTCTTGATAAACTTAAGATAGAAGAAATCAGATCCAGTGTCAATATTGTGGACGTGATTTCACAGCATGTGCACTTGTCTAAAGCGGGTACGAACTACCTCGGTCTTTGCCCATTTCATGGGGAAAAGACGCCTAGTTTTAATGTTAATGCGCAAAAGCAGTTTTATCATTGTTTTGGCTGTGGTAAATCTGGTGATGTCTTTAAATTTCTAGAAGATTACAAGCAAATTCCATTTCGTGATGCGGTCAAGGAAGTTGCTGATATAGCAGGCATTCCGCTTGAAATTGACACGCGATCTGTGCAAGATAAGCCAAATCAAGCGATTTATGATTTACACAATCAAGCGGCTCGGATTTATCACACCGTCCTAACCGCGACCGAAGAGGGGGCTAAGGCTCGAGAATATCTTCAAAATCGTGGCATTTCTGATGAAATAATCGAGAAATTCAATATCGGCTTAAGCTTATCTGACAATGATTTTCTATATCAAAGTGTCAAACAAAAATTTGAAGAATCTGTTTTAATAAATTCTGGTTTGATTACCTTTGCTGAAAATCACATTTTTGACAGTTTCCGCGGACGGATTATGTTTCCGCTTAATAATGCGCATGGTCAGGTCATCGCTTTCTCTGGGCGAATCTGGCGCTCAGAAGACCTTGCCAACAAAACATTAGCGAAGTATAAAAACTCTACGACCACACCAATTTTTAACAAATCTGAGGCGCTGTACAACCTTGACCGGGCGAGCCAAAGCATCAAAAAAACGCATGAAGTTTATTTGATGGAAGGCTTCATGGATGTCATCGCGGCTTATGAAAATGGCATCAGCAACGCTGTGGCGAGTATGGGAACGGCGTTGACGGAGGGACATGTTCGTAAACTTCGAGCGATTGCTAAGAAATTTATTCTCGTTTATGACGGGGATAAGGCTGGACAAAATGCGATTTTCAAGGCTTTGAATTTGTTGCCTTCGGATGATGTTGAAGTCGTTCGGATACCAGATGGTCTAGATCCAGATGAGTACAATAAAGCTTATCCAGGTGCGCTTGGGACCTTGATGACGACTGGTCGGATGGCGCCTGTTGAGTTTTTGATGGATCATTTACGGCCAGCGAATTTAAGCAATTTGCAAGCCCAATTAGATTTTATTGCGCTAATTGCGCCTAAAATTGCAGCGATTGATTCTTTGACGGCGCAAGATGCGTATATCAAGCGATTAGTTGAGATTTTGCCGGATTTCGAGTATAATCAAGTAGAGTCTGCCGTTAATCAAAGACGGGAAAATGTGGTGGCCTCACAGCCAACTTATGACGATTCCTTTATGTTTGATGATGGCATGGCGCCTCCGCCACCTGAGGACGATGGCTATTCCTTTGCTGAGCAAGCAGTCTTGCCACCCGTGGCACCTGTTCCGGTCATGGGAGCTAAGAAACTGTCTCAGATTGAGTTGTCAGAGTTGCAGTTGCTACATCGGATGATTTATCATCCCAGTGTTTTGACACGTGTGGTGGCAGCGCCTAATTTTCAATTTGTGCATCGGCGGTATCAGCAGCTGTTTGAAATGATGGCACGTTTGGGAGAGGTAGATGAAACGAGTTTGATGACACAGCTGACGGGAGAAGACTCAGAAACATTTTATGAGGTTTTATCGACCGTCAATGTGCCAGATGAGGTATCGGACCAAGAAATTGACGATTTATTAAAAAATTTCGTCAAGGCAGCTAAGGGAACGCATTTGCAGACGCTACAAGAACAACTTGAACAAGCCAAGCAAACGGGCAATCAAGCCTTAGAATTACAATTAACCTTGCAAATCATTGCTCAGAAACAACAAGATGGGGTATAAAATTGGTAGAAACAAAAAAAGATAATAAAAAAATCGGTTCAGCATTTGATGTCGCAGTTGCGGAATTTGTTCGCGATCACAAGAAATTAGGTCAAGCTGTCGATGATGATATTACAGTTGAACTCATCACAGAATTTGAGTTGGATGCTGAAGGAATTGAAGCCTTACTGACAAAAATTCAGGATGCGGGTATCTCAATCGTTGACAAAAAAGGTGAACCATCTGTGATGGCACTTGAATCGACTAAAATCGATGAAAAAGAAGCGGAAGAAGAAGTCGAAGAAATCGTGACCAATGTCCGTATCGATGATCCGGTTCGGATGTACTTAAAAGAAATCGGTCGTTTCCCACTGTTGACTTTTGATGAAGAAACACGTTTGGCTGAGGCGATTGTAGCTGGAGGTGAAGAGGGTGAGATGGCGAAGCAAATGCTTGCTGAGGCCAATCTTCGTCTCGTGGTCTCTATTGCCAAACGCTACTCTGGTCGCGGCATGCAATTTCTTGATTTAATTCAAGAAGGCAATATGGGCTTGATGAAAGCCGTTGATAAGTTTGACCACACCAAAGGCTTCAAATTCTCGACTTACGCCACATGGTGGATTCGTCAAGCTATCACACGTGCCATTGCCGATCAGGCACGGACGATTCGGATTCCAGTCCACATGGTCGAAACGATTAATAAATTAATCCGGATTCAACGCCAACTCTTGCAAGATTTGGGTCGCGACCCCTCTCCTGAGGAAATCGGTGCTGAAATGGATATCAAGCCGGAACGCGTGCGAGAAATATTGAAGATTGCTCAGGAACCTGTATCGCTTGAAACACCAATCGGTGAAGAAGACGATTCGCATCTGGGCGACTTCATCGAGGATGATGCGATTGAAAGTCCAGTTGATTACACCAACCGTGTCATGTTGCGTGAGCAGCTTGACGAAGTCATGGATACCCTGACTGACCGTGAAGAAAATGTCCTTCGGATGCGTTTTGGCCTAGACGACGGTCGGATGCACACCCTTGAAGATGTTGGCAAACAGTTCAAAGTCACACGCGAACGGATTCGTCAGATTGAAGCCAAGGCTTTGAAAAAACTACGTCACCCAAGACGGAGTAAACAATTACGCGATTTTATGTAACATGATAAAGGACGTCAAACGGCGTTCTTTTTTTGCATCGAAATATGATTTAAAATGAGCATTTTTCTTGAAAATAGATTACAATAAGCATATAATAAGATTAAAGGTCAAAAATGGTCAAACACTATTTTTCCTTTATATGAATCCAAAATAATCAGGACTTTAACTTTTAAGAAAGTCTTGCAAATTGTAAAGGAGTTACTATCTATGCTCTGTCAAAATTGTCAATTAAATGAAGCAACGATTCACCTCTACACCAATGTAAATGGTGTCAAAAAACAAAATGATCTCTGCCAAAATTGTTACCAAATCATGAAAGCTGGTGGGCCGACCAATCTTTTCGGTGGTGAAGTTAGCCGAGGCGCAACCAACCAATCAGATGCCAACTACAATCCGTTCGATGATCTTTTTGGGACGTTAGGCGATAGCCTGAATCGTCCTAATGGTCGCCCAGATAACGCCACACCGCCAACACAGTCTGGTCGTGGTGGCAATGGCGGACAACCGCCTCGTGGTCGTGCAGGCAATGCTCAAGCTAAAGGCATGCTGGAAGACTTCGGTTTTAACGTGACTGAAAGCGCGCGTAAAGGCGAGATTGACCCAGTTATTGGACGAGATCAAGAAATTACCCGTGTGATTGAAATCCTCAATCGCCGGACTAAAAACAATCCTGTCTTAATCGGCGAACCCGGTGTTGGTAAAACCGCTGTTGTCGAAGGCTTAGCCCAAAAAATCGTCGATGGCGATGTCCCACAAAAATTGCAAAATAAAGAAGTGATTCGATTGGATGTGGTGAGCCTGGTTCAAGGCACTGGTATTCGTGGTCAATTTGAAGAACGGATGCAAAAACTGATGAAAGAAATCTCTGATCGCAATGATGTGATTCTTTTCATCGATGAAATCCATGAAATTGTGGGTGCTGGTTCTGCTGGCGATGGCAATATGGATGCAGGTAATATTTTAAAACCCGCATTGGCACGTGGGGACTTACAACTAGTCGGTGCAACAACGCTGAATGAATATCGGATTATTGAAAAAGATGCGGCGCTCGAACGTCGGATGCAACCTGTTAAAGTCGAAGAACCGTCTGTCGATGAAACGATTACCATTTTACGTGGCATTCAAAAACGCTATGAAGACTATCATCATGTGACCTATACGGATGAGGCGATTGAGCAGGCAGCGATTTTGTCTAATCGTTACATTCAAGATCGTTTCTTGCCTGACAAAGCCATTGACCTCTTAGATGAGTCTGGGTCTAAGAAAAATCTGACCTTGAAATTTGTTGATCCTCAGGAAATTGCCAAACGGATTCAATCTGCTGAAGACGCTAAAAATGACGCTTTGCGGTCGGAAGATTTCGAAAAAGCTGCCCATTTTCGTGATCAAATCGCCAAATTGCGCGAATTATCTAAGCAAGAATTAACTGATGAAGAAACGCCAGTGATTACTGAAAAAGATATTGAAGCGATTATCGAAGAGAAAACGCACATTCCTGTCGGTGATTTGAAAGAAAAAGAACAAACACAGCTAATCAATCTGGCAGATGACCTGAAAGCACACGTTATCGGTCAAGATGATGCCATTGACAAGATTTCTAAAGCGGTGCGTCGGAATCGTGTGGGACTTGGTAAAGCTAATCGCCCAATCGGTAGCTTTATGTTTGTCGGCCCAACTGGTGTCGGTAAAACGGAACTCGCTAAGCAACTCGCGCTGGAACTTTTTGGCAGTGAAGACAGTATGATTCGTTTTGACATGAGTGAATACATGGAAAAACACAGCGTAGCTAAATTGATTGGTGCGCCTCCTGGCTATGTGGGTTATGAAGAAGCGGGTCAATTGACTGAAAAAGTGCGTCGCAATCCTTACTCACTGATTTTGCTGGACGAAATCGAAAAAGCCCATCCAGATGTCATGCACATGTTCTTGCAAATCTTGGACGACGGTCGTCTGACAGATGCACAAGGTCGCACGATTAGCTTTAAGGACACGATTATTATCATGACCTCAAATGCTGGTACGGGCAAAGCCGAGGCCAATGTCGGTTTTGGCGCAGCACGTGAAGGGACGACAAACTCTGTTTTGGGTCAGCTCGGTGATTTCTTCAGCCCTGAGTTTATGAACCGTTTCGACGGTATCATTGAGTTCAAAGCGCTGAGCAAAGACAATCTCCTGAAAATCGTTGATTTGATGTTGGCGGATGTGAATGCTCAGATTGCGCGAAATGAGATTCATTTGGACGTGACCCAAGCGGTCAAAGAAAAATTAGTCGACATCGGCTATGATCCGAAAATGGGTGCGCGGCCACTGCGTCGGACGATTCAAGATCATATCGAAGATGCCATCGCTGATTTCTATATCGAACATCCCGAACATAAAATGCTCGCAGCAGATGTCATTGATGATCAAATCGTCATTGTCAATCAGTCTGATGATGTCGCAACAGATGAAGCAATTGCAGAAACAGCAGCAGATGCAGGCGATGTTGATGCTTAAATAGATGAAAAAAGAGCTGGATGAGCTCTTTTTTGGTGTTTAAAAAACCGTTCTAACAGTCAAAATCTGTCAGAACGGTTTTATCTTTATTCAATAATCAACATCCCATCTTTAATCGCGAAAGGATTAGCTTCGTCGATACGATCGTAGAACATGATGCCGTTGGTATGGTCGATTTCGTGTTGGACGACCATGGCATCATAGCCTTTGAGTTTGAGGCGTTGTTTGTCGCCGTTTCTGTCGAAGTAGTCGATGGTGACACGCGCGTGACGGACGACGTAGCCGGGGACATCGCGGTCAACAGAGAGACAGCCTTCGCCATCCGCAAGTGCGGCATCTTGGACGGAATGGGCGACGATTTTAGCGTTATACATGATTGTAGCTAAGCTATACGCTTCGTTGGCTTTTTCAGCCGCCTCTTCGCTTTCAAATTCTTTCGGCACGAGGCAAGCGATGATTTTTTTAGAGACATCGAGTTGTGGGGCAGCGAGACCGACACCACCACGTAGCCCCATTTTTTCAGACATGACGGGGTCTTGAGAGTTTCGTAAGAACTCCAACATCTTTTCGCCTAGGATAATATCTTCGTCAGAGAGTGGTAGGGCAACGTCGGCACCTACCGCGCGGAGCGTCGGATTTCCCTCACGAATGATATCGTCCATGTCGATTAAATGACTAGCTTTGATTAAATTTTCTTGTATTGACATGATAACCTCTTTTTAATGAATTCACATTCATTATACCACAAAATAGGGGTCAAAAATGGTAAAATTGAGCTATGATAGAAAAAGATACGTCAAGACAATTTGAGTTAATTTCAAAGTATGAGCCGTCTGGAGATCAACCGACAGCGATTGAGGCGCTGTGCGAGGGCATCGAAAATGGTGAGAAGGCGCAAATCTTGCTGGGAGCGACAGGGACAGGTAAGACTTATACCATGAGTCAGGTCATTGCGCGTGAGAATAAGCCGACGCTGGTCATCGCCCACAACAAAACGCTTGCCGGTCAGCTCTACGGCGAGTTCAAGGAGTTTTTTCCGAACAATGCGGTCGAGTATTTCGTATCTTACTACGATTATTATCAGCCAGAGGCTTATGTGCCCAGTTCTGATACCTATATCGAAAAAGACAGCTCGGTCAATGACGAAATCGACAAGCTCCGCCACAGTGCGACGAGCTCGCTTTTAGAGCGCAATGATGTCATCGTCGTCGCATCGGTCAGCTGTATTTACGGTTTGGGGAATCCCAAGGAATATGCTGATAATGTCGTCAGCTTGCGACCGGGGCTTGAAATTTCACGAGATCATTTGCTCAATAGCTTGGTAGATATCCAGTTTGAGCGCAATGACATTGACTTCCAGCGTGGTAAATTCCGAGTGCGTGGCGATGTCGTCGAAATTTTCCCTGCCTCTCGTGATGAGAATGCCTTTCGTGTGGAATTTTTCGGCGATGAAATCGAGCGGATTCGTGAGATTGAGGCTTTGACCGGTCATGTCTTGGGCGAAGTGGCGCATTTGGCGATTTTCCCCGCGACTCACTTCGTGACCAATGACAATCATATGGAAGAATCGATTGCTAAAATCGAAACGGAACTGGCAGGTCAACTCAAACACTTTAACGAAGAAGGTAAACTGTTAGAAGCCCAGCGTTTGGAGCAACGGACCAACTATGACATCGAAATGTTGCGTGAGATGGGCTATACCAACGGGGTCGAAAATTATTCACGGCACATGGACGGTCGGAGTGAGGGTGAGCCACCTTATACCTTGCTGGACTTTTTCCCAGATGATTTTTTGATCATGATTGATGAAAGTCACATGACCATGGGGCAAATCAAAGGCATGTATAATGGTGACCGGTCACGTAAAGAGATGCTGGTTAATTATGGTTTTCGTTTGCCGAGTGCCTTGGATAACCGACCGCTCAGACGAGAAGAATTTGAAAGCCATGTCCATCAGATTGTCTACGTTTCGGCGACGCCGGGTGATTATGAGTTGGAACAGACGGATACGATTGTCGAGCAGATCATTCGACCCACGGGTCTACTCGACCCAATCGTAGAGGTTCGCCCAATCATGGGTCAGATTGATGATCTCCTAGGCGAGATTAATTTGCGCGCTGAGCGCAACGAACGGACATTTGTCACAACCATGACCAAGAAAATGGCGGAAGATTTGAGTGATTACCTCAAGGAAATGGGCGTCAAGGTCAAATATATGCACTCGGACATTAAGACGCTGGAGCGGACGGAGATTCTGCGTGATTTGCGGCTAGGCGTGTTTGATGTGCTAGTCGGGATTAATCTGCTACGTGAGGGGATTGATGTGCCGGAGGTATCCTTGGTGGCAATTCTAGATGCTGATAAGGAAGGTTTTCTGCGCAATGAGCGTGGCTTAATTCAGACGATTGGGCGTGCGGCACGGAACTCGGAAGGGCGCGTGATTATGTATGCCGACAAGATGACGGAGTCCATGCGCAAGGCGATTGATGAGACCGCTCGTCGTCGTGAAACGCAGATGACTTATAATCTTGAACATGGTATCACACCCACGACGATTATCAAGGAAATTCGTGATAAGATTGGTTTGACCAAGGTTGCGGATGATGGGCAAGTGGTTGAAGTGGATTATGACACCATGAATCGCAAAGAACGCAAGGCAGCAGTTAAAACACTGACTGAGCAGATGAATGAAGCAGCGGGTAACTTAGATTATGAGCTTGCGGCGCAAATTCGGGATACGATTTTGGAGATTAAGGCGATGGATTAGTAGGATAGCCTGTCTCTATAGTTATTATAGCTTGTAAATGTTACCTAAAATAAGTATAAGTAAAAGATTTGATAAACAGGAGGCCAATTTTATGACCATAGCCTTACGCAAGGCGACGCCAAATAATGCTGAGTTAATACAAAAGCTGCAACAAGCGGCGAATCAAGTCTATCTTGATAAATACCAAGACTTTGATATCAACCCCGCCTGTGAAACGGTTGAGAAGATACGAAGTCGATTTACAGACTTTTGTGACCATTTTTTGATTGTGGCAGATGATGATACGATTGTCGGTACAATTCGTATCGTATGGCAGACGGGAACGGGGGAATATCGTCTGGGCGGGATTTCGATTTTGCCTGAATATCAGGGCAAAGGCATCGGGCAACAGGCGATTCGTTTAGCGGAATCTCTCTATCCTCAAGCCGAAACATGGGAACTTGACACTATCCTGCAAGAACCTCGCCTTTTGCACCTATATGAGAAGCTGGGCTACTGTCGAGAGGGTGAACCGAAAATTTTTAGCGAACTGATGGCGCTAGTGTTTATGAAAAAGAGTTTGAGCATCTAAAAACGGTAAGACTATCTTGCTCAGCGAATACAAGCTGGTGTGGTTGCATTGGTAGGAATAATCTTGTGCTTAAATAACTGAAAATTTGATGTGCTAAATCAATCCTATTGAACGTAATTCTTGACATTTATTTATAATAATGTATAATTATACTGATAAATAATATATATGCAGAAAAGAGAACACATGAACTTGAAAAAAATAGCTTTGGGACTTGTAGCGTTGACTTCTATCGTGACTTTGGTGGCTTGTGGTGCATCATCATCAAAAGATACTTTGACGCAAATCAAGGATAAAGGGACTTTGACTGTGGCTTTGAGCCCTGACTATGCGCCGTTTGAGTTTCAGATGATAAAAGACGGTAAAAATGAAATCGTCGGGTCAGACGTTGATTTGGCAAATGAAATTGGCAAGGCCTTAGGCGTGAAAGTGAATATTCAAGCCATGGACTTCAATAATGTCTTGGCTAGTGTGACGAGTGGTAAAGCAGACATTGCAATTTCAGGCATTTCTGCTGATCCTGATCGGGCTCAAGCTTATGACTTTTCAGAAAGTTATTACAAGGCGAATAATGTTATCGTTGTGAAGAAAGAACATCATGACAAATTCGCGACGATTGCTGATTTTAAAGGTAAAAAAGTCGCAGCCCAAAAAGGGTCAGTCCAAGAAAAAGTGGCAACTGAGCAAATCAAAGATGCGTCACTTGTTTCTTTAATCAAAACGGGTCAAGCCATTAATGAGTTGAAAAATGGGACTGTTGAAGGGGTTGTTTTAGAAGAACCGATTGCGAAGTCTTATGTTGAAGCGAATTCTGACCTTGCTTTATCTGGTGTAATACTCGATTCATCAGCTACGGATAGCTACTGTGTGGCAATGCCGAAGAAATCTGATAAACTGAAAAAAGAAATTGATGCCGTGATCCAAAAATTAAAAGCAACAGATGCGATTAACAAATCGGTTGCCAAAAATTTTAAACTGGCACAAGAAGCTAAATAATTGAATGGACATCTATTTTTGAGTAGATGTTTTTTATTTTAAATATTTATACCAGAACGCTTGACATATAGGTAATAAAATGTATAATTATACTATAAACTGATAAATATACAGAAAAGAGACGAGAGATGAAGATGAAAAAAGTTATGTTAGGATTTATTGTTGCGACTGCTATGTTGACTTTAGCAGCCTGTGGGTCAAGTAAAAAAGCTGAATCCAATCACTATGTTGATCAAATTAAGGATAAAGGGACATTGACGGTCGCTTTAAATCCTGAGTTTGCACCTTTTGAGTTTCAAGTGATTAAAGACGGTAAAAATACGATTGTTGGATCAGATATTGATTTGGCAAATGAAATCGGTAAGGTTTTGGGGGTAACAGTCAAATTTCAAGCCATGGACTTTAACAATGTCCTTGCCTCAGTCGAATCTGGCAAGGCAGATATTGCCATCTCAGGGATTTCAGCAACGCCAGAACGTCAAAAAGCTTATGACTTTTCAACGCCCTATTATACAGCGAAAAATGTGATGATCGTTCAAAAGTCGCAAGCAAACGCTTATCAAAGCCTGCAAGCATTTGACGGCAAGAAAGTTGCCGCGCAAAAAGGGACGGTTCAGGAAAATATCGTGACCGAACAGGTCAAGGGGAGCAAGCTTGTCAGCTTGACCAAGAACGGGCAGATGATTAATGAGCTTAAAAATGGCACGGTTTCAGGCGTTGTTTTTGAAGAGCCAATCGCCAAAGCCTATGTGGCAGCAAATCCGGATTTGACGATTGTGTCAAGCATTGACTTTGATTCCTCAAAATCAGATAGCTATGCGATTGCCTTACCTAAAAATTCGGGCAATCTGAAAAAAGAAATCGATAAAGTGATTACGCAACTTAAAGCTGAGGGTAAAATCGAAACTTTTGTCGAAACAAACTTTGAATTATCTCAAAAAGCAACCAAATAAAACACGAACAATCCCTAAAAATTTCTCTGAAATAAGGGATTTTTGTGTACAAATTTTCACAATATGATATAATAGTATCAATATTTAGTTAATTCTAAATATTACGGCGAGTTTAATGATGAACTCATCCCTAAAATAAATCGGAGGTTTTACCAAATGACAGTTTATAATTTTTCAGCAGGACCTGCAGTCTTGCCAAAAGCCGTACTGGAACAGGCACAAAAAGAAATGCTAGACTACCGCGAAAGTGGTATGAGCGTGATGGAACTGTCCCATCGCTCCTCCGAGTTTGATGAAATTATCAAGGCTGCTGAGTTGCGTTTGCGTGACTTGATGGCAATACCAGATAACTATAAAGTCCTTTTCTTACAGGGCGGGGCGTCGCTCCAATTCTCAATGTTGCCTTTGAATTTGGCACAGAAAAAGAAAAAAGCCTATTATGTTGTGGCGGGTTCTTGGGGCAAAAAAGCTTATACAGAGGCTGTTAAATTATCGAAGACGATTGATTTCCAGCCTGAGTTGCTTGCGTCTTCAGAGGCAACTGTTTATAATCAGATTCCGACTTTTGATGCGGCAAGGCTTGATCCAGAGGCGGCTTATGTCCATTTGACGACTAATAATACGATTGAGGGGACGACGATTTATGACTTGCCTGAGACGAATGGTGTGCCAATTGTGGCGGATATGAGTTCCAATATTTTGGCAGTTCGTTATCACGTTGCTGACTTTGGCTTGATTTATGCTGGGGCACAGAAAAACATCGGGCCAGCTGGTGTGACGATTGTGATTGTTCGCGAAGATTTGCTCAACGATGAACCAGTGCTATCAAGCATGCTGGACTATCGCATTCAAGCTGATAACGGCTCGCTTTATAACACCCCACCGACTTACGGCATCTATATGGCGCGTCTTGTCTTTGACTATGTGGCGAGCCTTGGTGGAGTTGATGCCATGCAAGCTAAAAATATCGAAAAAGCTAACTTGCTTTATGACTTTATCGATCAGTCTGAGTTTTACTCTAATCCCGTTGCCAATAAAGCTGACCGTAGCATTTGTAATATTCCATTTGTGACGCCGTCAGATGACTTGGACAAGCTGTTTAACAAAGAAGCGCTGGAACATGACTTCAAAAATATCAAAGGTCACCGCTCAGTTGGGGGCATGCGTGCGTCGATTTATAATGCCTTTCCACTTGAAGGGGTGCAGGAATTGGTCGCCTTTATGAAAGCATTTGAGGCTAGAAATTCAGGCTAAGTTTGATTGCGTTAATGGCGCAGTTCAGTTAAAAATAGAAAGCAAGTAGATGACAACATTTTCAGTAAAAACTTACAACAATATCAATAAAATCGGGCTCCGTGAGCTTGGCAATGCCTTCCAAATTGATGGCGATCATAAGGACAATCCCGATGCCTATATCATTCGCTCTGAGAACTTGCATGGCACTGATTTTCCAGAAAATCTCAAAGCCATTGCTCGTGCGGGTGCCGGAACCAATAACATTCCGATTGATGAGGCGACGGCAAAAGGAATTGTCGTGTTTAACACACCGGGTGCGAATGCCAATGCCGTGAAAGAGGCCGTGATTGCCTCAACGCTAATGAGTGCCCGTGATTATATCGCCGCTAATGAGTGGGTCAATGGCTTGACTGGTGATGATGTGCCGAAACAAGTTGAGGCAGGTAAAAAACAATTTGCCGGCTCTGAAATCACAGGCAAAAACTTTGGTGTGATTGGTCTTGGGGCGATTGGTGGTCGGATTGCTAATGATGCCTATCGTTTAGGTATGCACGTTTACGGTTACGATCCATATGTGTCGATTGAAACTGCTTGGAATATTTCAAGCCACGTCCGTCGGGTCAATGACATCAAGGATATTTTCAGAAATTGTGATTATATTACGATTCACGTGCCGTTGACAGATGAAACCAAGGCGACATTTAACCGTGAGGCGTTTGATCTTATGGGGAAAGACGTGACGATTATCAACTTTGCGCGTGGAGAGCTGGTTGACAATGACGCTTTGTTTGATGCCATTGAGACAGGTGTTGTCAAGCGCTATATCACAGACTTCGGAACAGAAGACTTGCTCAATCAAGAAAACATCACTGTCTTACCCCACGTCGGTGGCTCGACTGAAGAGGCGGAGCTTAACTGTGCCATTATGGCAGGTCAAACGATTCGTCGTTTCATGAAAACAGGTGAAATCATCAATTCTGTCAATTTCCCGAATGTCAAGCAGGACTTGACATCGCCATTCCGAATTACCTTAATTAACAGTAATGTGCCGAATATCGTTGCACGTATTTCGACGCGTGTATCGGAAGCAGGCATCAACATTTCAAATATCATTAATCGCTCTAAAGGCGACCACGCCTATACTTTGCTTGATTTGGATGAATCAGATGAAGCGAAAGTGAAAGCACTTGCTGCTGAGTTTGATAGCTCAGACAATATCGTGAAAGTTAGGATCATCAAAAAATCATGAAAACATTTTACTGGTACCCCAAATGTTCAACTTGTCAAAAAGCGCATAAGGAATTAGCCGCGCTTGGTGTGACGGTGGAAGACATTGACTTAAAAACTGCGCCACCAAAGTCAGAACTCATCTTATCGTGGCTTGAAAATTCAGGCTTTGATAAAAAGAAATTTTTCAATACGTCTGGCATTAGTTATCGTGAACTTGGCTTGAAAGATAAGATTGCAGCTCTCTCACTTGAAGCGGCAGCAGACTTATTAGCTTCTGATGGGATGTTAATCAAACGCCCAATCTTACTAGATGAAAACGGTAAGATTTTACAAATCGGTTATCGGACGCCATATGAAAGCTTGTTAAACTAAAAAATAGAAAATCGCAAGAAAACGTTGATTTCTTGCGATTTTATATTGATGTGGGAGAATGTCATACACATAAGGCACAATCTTCTCGCTTTTAAGTTCATCAAGTGATGACAGCCAAATATAGTTTTGATGCTCTTCTGGATCAAGCTTGATATTAAGTGTCTCACAGGCGCTTATCGTTGCGTCGTAGACTAATCTCGTGAAAACAGTCTTTTGAGGCACATCATAATGACTATCCTCATGAATGATTTTGCCTAAGGCAATGGTTAAATTAACCTCTTCCATTGCCTCACGTTGCGCACCTTGTTGCGGTGTTTCACCCGGCTCCACACTACCACCAGGAATGTCCCAGTAAGAAGGATAAACATTTTTCTTCCCTCTTTTAATATCCGTTCTTTGGATTAGTAAATATTGATTATCTTTCTTGATGAGTGAGTGGGCGATTAATTTGACAGTCATATTTTTTCTCTAGATTTAAATCTCAATTTCAAGTAAAATTGGCGTGTGATCTTGTCTGGCACCGGAGTCAATCATTTCTGATTTGATCACTTTGTCAGCGATGCTTGCTGACGTTAGCCAGTAGTCAATCCGCCAACCTGCATTATTGATTTTACTGGTTTTAGAGCGCTGCGCCCACCAAGAATAGACATTTGGCACTTGCCCATGCACATGGCGGAAGGTATCGGTAAAACCTGCAGCAAGCAAGTTAGTGAAGCCTTGACGTTCTTCATCGGTAAAGCCTGGAGAATTGCGGTTATTATTAGGATGCGCCAAGTCAATTTCAAAGTGGGCAACGTTATAGTCGCCTGTCGCGATGACAGGTTTTTTTGCGTCCAATTCAAGGAGATAATCGCGGTATTTTTCGTCCCAAATTTGGCGTTCTGCCAAGCGTTTCAAGCCGTCACCCGCATTGGGCGTATAGACTTGGGTCAAGTAGAAATGATCAAATTCAAGCGTGATAATGCGACCTTCACTATCCATTGTCGAAGGGGCACCGATTTCTGGCGTTTCAATGGTAACAGACAAATCTTGTTTGTAAAGAAACATTGTCCCGGCATAGCCTTTACGAGCTGGCTCAACGGATGAGCGCCAAGCGACGGCATAGTTAGGGAAGCGGTCGGCGAGAATCTCTAGGTGTTTTTTGGTCGGGCCTTTGGCAGAGAGTTTGGTTTCTTGCAAGGCGATGACATCAGCTTCCAAATCTGCGAGGTTTGTTAGGACGGCTTGCGAGAGTTGGGCGCGTGGGGAATCGCTGGTTAAAGCAGCATTTAGGGAATCAATATTCCATGAGATAAATTTCATTTTCATAGGTTTTATTATACCAGAAATTGAAGGGATTGACTGGTTTTGTCGCTTTTTAGAGTTGATTTTTGAGGAGAAGAATCGATCAAGGAAGACTTTATAAACGTTGTTGAGCAGTGGGAAAGCTTACTCATAATCTCAATGCGCATCTTTTATCAACTATTTTCAACCTGTCTA
Organism: Pseudolactococcus reticulitermitis; assembly: GCF_002260845.1. Taxonomy (GTDB): domain Bacteria; phylum Bacillota; class Bacilli; order Lactobacillales; family Streptococcaceae; genus Pseudolactococcus; species Pseudolactococcus reticulitermitis. The sequence continues at coordinate 17,171 of NZ_BEDT01000002.1, forward strand.
ACCGCTAAAAATATGGTATAATTATAAGGACGAATTTTTCAAAAACGTCGCATCATTTGCACGATTGAAAGGGCTACAATGACTAACCAAAAAGAAACTTTTTACATCACCACACCGATTTATTATCCATCTGGTAAACTCCATATCGGAAATGCCTACACAACAATTGCTTGTGACGTATTGGCGCGCTATAAACGATTAATGGATTTTGATGTGTTTTATTTGACTGGCATAGATGAACATGGTCAAAAAATTGAAGAAAAAGCAAAAGAGCTAGGCATTTCACCGCAGGCATATGTGGATGGCATGGCAGCTGATATTAAAAAATTGTGGGCAACGCTGGATATTTCTTACGACCATTTTATTCGCACGACGGATGACTATCATGAAAAAGCGGTTCAAGATATGTTTGAGCAGTTGCTGGCGCAAGATGATATCTATCTAGGGGAGTATGCGGGCTGGTACTCTGTTTCAGATGAAGAGTTTTTCACAGAGTCGCAGCTTGCTGAGGTTTTCCATGATGAGGCGGGTAATGTCACAGGTGGGAAAGCATCGAGTGGTCACGAAGTCGAGTGGGTCAAGGAAGAATCTTATTTCTTCCGCATGGGTAAATATGCTGAGCGTTTGCTCGCTTATTATAACGAACATCCAGAGTTTATCCAGCCTGAATCTCGCAAAAATGAGATGATTAACAACTTCATCAAGCCGGGTCTGGAAGATTTGGCAGTGTCGCGGACATCCTTTACTTGGGGCATTCCAATTAAATCAAATCCGAAACATGTCGTCTATGTCTGGCTTGATGCCTTGACCAACTATATCACAGCGCTCGGCTATGGTAGTGATGATACGACGAATTTCGATAAATTCTGGCCTGCTAATGTCCACATGGTTGGTAAAGAAATCGTGCGTTTCCATACCATCTACTGGCCAATCATGCTGATGGCACTTGGTTTGCCATTGCCTAAGCAAGTTTTCGGACACGGCTGGTTGCTCATGAGAGATGGCAAAATGTCTAAATCTAAGGGCAATGTCGTCTACCCAGAAATGTTGGCCGAACGTTACGGTCTCGACGCTTTGCGTTATTATCTCATGCGTGCTGTACCATTTGGGAGTGATGGCATTTTTACACCGGAAGATTTTGTCAACCGTGTCAATTATGACTTGGCAAATGACTTAGGAAATCTCCTTAACCGGACGGTGGCCATGATTAACAAGTATCAAGCGGGTGACATCCAGACGCCACAAGCACAGACAGCCTTTGATAAGACACTGCAAGCTGTCATTGAAACAGCCATCGCGGACTATCATGCGGCAATGGATAAGATGGAGTTCAATGTTGTGCTCAATGAAATCTGGACGATTATTTCACGTTCTAACAAATATATTGACGAAACAACACCGTGGATTTTAGCTAAAGATGAAAGCAAATCAGCTGAGTTAAATAGTGTTATGTACCATTTAGCTGAAAGTTTGCGCATCGTTGCTGTTTTGTTGCAACCCTTTATGCGTGCGACATCTCAAGCGATTTTTGCGCAACTCGGTCTTGACTTGACGGAGCCGAAATTAACAGATTTGGCATTTGGTCACGAGTTTATAGCACCAGTAGTCAGCAAGGGTGAGCCAATCTTCCCACGTTTGGACGCGGAAGAAGAAGTCGCTTATATCAAGGCGCAAATGCAAGCGACATCGCCAGTCGCTGAAACGACAGAATTTGACCCAGAAGCAACGACTTTAGTCTCTGAGAAAAAAGCCATTAAATTTGATGATTTTGAAAAAGTTGAGCTCAAGGTGGCAGAAGTGATTGCGGTTGAAAAAGTCGAAGGGTCAGACAAACTTTTGAAATTTGAACTGGATGCAGGCGATGAAGGCCACCGTCAAATTTTGTCTGGTATTGCGAAATTCTATCCCAATCCGCAAGAATTGGTCGGCTTAAAATTGCAAATCGTCGCCAATCTGAAACCGCGTAAGATGATGGGCTTGCTCTCACAAGGCATGATTTTGTCAGCAGAATCTGACGATAAATTGACCCTCTTGACAGTGGCACCAGAGGTTGCTAATGGTAGCATTGTAGGTTAAGTGACATGAAAAGTATCACTGAAATTTGTGAGTTGCTGATTCTGGCCATGAGTACGGTCGCCGTTTTGGTCTTGATTTCTGGTGTGGTCAAAGCAACAGTCAAGTTTGTCAAAAATGAAGTGAGCCATGCTGATAAGGCAAGTGTTTTGCGCATTATCAAAAATGAGCTGGGTGCTTACGTCCTATTTTCGCTAGAAATTTTGATTGCGGCGGACATCGTTGAAAGTATCATCAAACCAACCTTTGAAGATATTGGCAAACTGGCGGCTTTAGTGGTAATTCGGACGGTCATTTCTTACTTTTTAGGTAAAGAAATTGATCAGGAAATAGAGAGTAGATGAAATAAGGAGGCGACTCCTTATTTTTGGTATATAAATATGATGAGAGAATTGAAACAGGGCGAAGAACTGCCTTGGACGCTGTTATTAAATGCTGACCCAGATCGTGCGATTGTCGCCACTTATATGGCAAAGTCTCGTGTGTTTGTCGCTGAAAATGGTGATCAGGCGATTTTAGGCGTGTTGGTGCTGATGGCATTGCCAGAAGACCACCACTATGAAATCATGAATGTGTCTGTTGACCCAGCGCACTTTAGGCAAGGGATTGGCAGATCGATGATGAGATTTGCGTTTGCGGACATCCAGGCGCGTGATACCCAAGCCGTGATTTGGATCAAAACGGGCGATTTGACGGTTGAGGCGATTGGTTTATATGAATCCGTCGGCTTTAAAATTGTTGACGTGGTCAAGGATTATTTTATTGACCACTATGCTGACCCGATTTATGAAAATGGTCAATTATTGCGCAATCAAGTAGTGATGAGGTTAGGTCAATGACTTTATACGATGATATAAAAGCTGATTATTTTAATGTATCACTGACTGGTCATGTGTTTGCGGATGTCAAAAATGTTTGTGACGCCAATCAAGCAACCCATGCCTACCTTTGGTCGCACTTGCTCAATGTCGCCAATGAGGCGAAAAGTTTGGCTAAACGCTTTAACTTGGATGAAAACGCCGCGTTTACGGCTGGGTTATTGCATGATATCGGTGGGCTAGTGCCGAATAGCAAAAGAGTTGCACTTGCTGAGGCGCTTGGGATGGATGTTTTGCCAGAGGAACGCAGAGTGCCCATGCTTTTACATGGCAAATTTTCAGCTTATTTTGCCAAAGATATGTTTGGTGTGACAGCACCAGAAATTTTGAGCGCCATTACCTATCATACAACCCTCCATGCCAATCCAACAGACCTCGAAAAAGTCGTTTGTCTGGCGGACAAGGTCAAATGGGATGGGGACGGCACACCGCCTTATCTAATAGACTTAATGCGTGCTTTTCATCACTCACTTGATGCGGCGACAAAATTTTTTATCGATTATTTGTATCACAGTGATTTATTAGTCCTACATCCATGGTTGATTGAAGCGCATAGTTTTTACTTTGATAAGGTAGCGAGATGAAAAATCAGCATCAGCATTGGTGGGAAAGTGCGAAAGTCGGGACTTTTTGATATAATAGAAACAATGGAAACTTTACAAGAAAAATTAAGAGACTATCAGATACAGTTTAATAAGCCTGAGTTATTAGAAGAGGCTTTTACACATAAATCTTATTATTTTGAACATAAAGAGTCGAGCGTTTTTCATAATGAGCGCTTGGAATTTTTAGGGGATGCGGCACTCGGTTTTATCATTGTCGAATACCTCTATAAAGCCTATCCGCATGAGCGTGAGGGCGTTTTAACTGAAAAGAAAATTTCAATCGTTCGCAGAGAATCTCTTGCGGACTTTTCGCGTAAATTAGGGTTTGATCACTATCTGAAACTGGGGAATGGCGAAGAAAAAAGTGGCGGGCGTGAAAATGATGCCAATCTCGAAAATTTATTTGAGGCCTTTCTAGGCGCGCTTTTAATGGATAAAGACTTGGCTGCGGTCAAGCAATTTATCTATGATGTGATGATTCCTGAGATTGAAAATGGGTCTTATGACAAAGTGACGGACTATAAATCAGCCTTGCAAGAGATTTTTTATACAGCAGGTCAGATTGATCAAAATAATAAAATTCCACTCGAATATGTCATCGTGGGGCAAAGTGGGCCAGTTCATGCGCCTGTTTTTGAAGTTGATGTCGTCTTTGAAGGCAGCACCATTGGCCACGGTAAAGGAAAGTCCAAGAAAATTGCGGAGCAAGATGCCGCACGGTCAGCTTTCTTAAAGCAAAAAAATCAACAAAAGGATCAATCAGCATGTATTTGAAGCAAATCGAAATGGTCGGTTTTAAATCTTTTGCTGATCGAACAAAAATTACTTTTGACACAGGTGTGACGGCGATTGTCGGACCAAATGGTTCTGGGAAGTCAAACGTTACAGAGAGCTTGCGTTGGGCGCTAGGCGAACAGTCGGCTAAAAGCCTGCGTGGTGCGAAAATGCCTGATATTATTTTTGCGGGCACGCAAAAACGCCGTGCGCTCAACTATGCCGAAGTCATCGTGACTTTTGACAATGCCGATAGTTATCTGCCGAGCGAGGCAACAGTCGTGATTACGCGCCGGCTGTATCGCAATGGCGATAGTGAGTTTCTAATCAACGGCAAAAAAGTGCGCTTAAAAGACGTTCATGAACTCTTCACGGATACGGGTCTCGGGCGTGACAGTTTTTCGATCATTTCCCAAGGGAAAATTGAGTCGATTTTTAACAGCAAACCTGAGGAACGCCGCGCTATTTTTGAAGAGGCTGCGGGTGTTTTAAAGTACAAAAATCGTAAAAAGGAAACAGAGTCTAAGCTGTCAGCGACGCAGGAAAACATGGATCGCTTGGATGATATCATCTATGAGCTAGACGGTCAGTTGACGCCTTTGCGCGCCCAACGTGATGTTGCCCTGAAATTCCGTGACTTGGATGAGACACGCTCAAAACTTGAAATTTCGGTTTTGGTCGCGCAAATCATTGCTGAAAAAATCAGCTATGAAAGGGCGCAAGCGCAATTTAAAGAGGTTGAGCAGACTTTAGCTCAGCTTGATGCAGCGCAGGAAGTCTTTGAACGTGATGTGCTGGTCTTAAAGCAAGAGCGGTCAGCCGTAGAAAATGAGCAAGAAAAATTACAGGCAGAGATTTTACAGCTGACAACTGCCAAATCTGATTTCCAATCTAAAATTGATATCTTCCATAGTCAAGCGCAAATGTCACAAAAGTCTGCGGCAGAGCGTGAGGCACGGATTGTTAGTCTTACGACTAAAGTCATGGAGATTTCTGATGCGCTGGTAGAGTTGACCGCCAAGACGGAGCAAAATCAAGCTTTAAAAACAGACTTAGAAACGCAAATTCAGACCCTGCAAGCTAAGTTAGCTAATTTTTCAGAAAATCCTGATGAAGTGATTGAGCGTTTGCGGGCAGAATTTGTAGACTTAGTCAATCAAGAAGCGCAACTGTCTAATGCCATTACCAAAAACACCTCAGAGTTAGACAATATCAGAGCCAACGCCGCTAGTAAGTCAACTGAAAATCAAGCCTTATCTGAAAAATATGCCAGCTTAAAGATTGAGTTAGCAGCAGTAATAGAACGTTCTGAGGACTTGAAATTAGAGCTAGAACAGCTCTTAAACCAGTACAGTACGGCTGATAACCAACTTAAAACCTTAGAAACAGATATTACACAAACTCAAAATCGGCTGTTTTCTGCCATGGATGAGCTGAATAAAGGCAAGGCGCGTTTGACAAGTTTGGAAAATATCCGAGCCAGCCATGCTAATTTTTATCAGGGGGTCAAAGCTGTTTTGCAAGCCTCAGATAAATTGCCAGGGATTATCGGAGCTGTGGCTGATTTGGTCAGCTTTGACAAGCAGTATGCGACTGCCATGGATATTGCTCTAGCGGGTGGTGCGCAAAATATCATCGTTTCAGACGAACAAGCGGCTAAATCTGCCATTAATTTCCTGCGGTCACAGCGTCTCGGACGAGCCACTTTCCTGCCTTTGACGACGATTAAACCGCGTCATTTTGGGAAGACAAATCAAGTGGTTAATATGTCCGGTTTCATTGATACAGCACAGAATTTGGTGACTTATGATGCCAATATCGCACCCGCCATTTCAAACTTGTTAGGCAGTGTTTTGATTGTTGACACGAATGATAACGCGACAAAAATCGCGCGGGCGCTGAATTTCACGGCACGAATTGTTGCCCTAGATGGCACTGAAATTAGACCTGGCGGGTCTTTCTCAGGTGGTGCCAATAAGAAAAATTCGACGACTTTTACCCATGTCGAAATTGATGATTTGACGCAAAAAGTTGCCGTTTTGGATCAGACTGTTCGTGGTTTTGAAAAAGACTTGCAGGACTTGCAACATCAGAAAACGACCTTGACGACATCTCTGACTGACTTGCGTCAAAAAGGCGAAGCGGCACGTTTAGAAAGTCAAGAATATAGCTTAAAAGAACAGGCGCTCTTGGAAAGCAAGCAAGATTTGGAAAGCCGTTTGGCATTGTCCAATGCATCTGATGAACAAGTTATCATTGACAAGCTGACGTTTGAAAATGCAGGGCATGAATCTTCTCTCCTTGCCATTCAAGAACAAAAAACACAGCTTAACACCGACATTTCTGAAGTCAAAAGTAGTCAGTCACAAGTCAAAACGTTGACGGAAAACTTGCGTCAAGACTTGCAAGACAGTCAACTGAAACTTTCTGAAATCACGTCGGATAGACGCTACCAAACAGGTGAAATCAAGCGCTTAACTGCTGAGCAAGCCAATCTAGACGCTGAAATTGAGGCCTTAACCAGTCAAAATGAAAGCAATGCGTCTGATTTAGACAAGGAAACGCGTCTCGAAAGTCTGACGACAAATCTCACCCAAGTTGCGGACAAACTAGAGGCAGCTAATATTAAACTGGTCAGCCTACGTTTCGAGCGCGAAGATTTGACTGCCCAAATCGAAGATTTGGATGATGCCAATGTTGTCAATATCAAGCAACGTCAGGAATACTTAGCTCAGAAAACAAGACTGGAATTGTTCCTTGAAACGTCTGAAAATCGCTTGAGAAGTCGCCAAAATAAACTAGTCAATGACTATCAGATGAGTTTTGATGCCGCACAAGCACAGGCAGAAGACTTAGACAGTCTGGCAGAAAGTGAACGTCAGCTCCAATCATTGGAGCTACAGATCAGAAAACTCGGGCCGATTAACTTAGCCGCGATTGAACAATTTGATGAAGTCAATGAGCGCCGTGAATTTCTCAATACGCAAAAAGAAGACTTGCTCAAAGCCAAAGCCTTACTAGAATCAACAATCACTGACATGGACGATGAGGTAAAAGTCCGCTTTAAATCAACTTTTGAAGCCATCAGGACGTCATTTCAAACGACCTTCACGCAGATGTTTGGCGGTGGTCAGGCTGATTTGATTTTAACCTCAGAAGATTTGTTAGATGCTGGGATTGAGATTGCTGTTCAGCCACCCGGTAAAAAACTCGCTAGTCTCAACCTCATGAGTGGGGGGGAAAAATCCCTAACGGCGCTTGCGTTACTCTTCGCCATCATACGGGTTCGGACTGTCCCATTCGTCGTCCTCGATGAAGTTGAGGCGGCGCTAGATGAGGCCAATGTCAAACGTTTCGGGGATTACATGACGCGCTTTGATGAGAGCAGTCAGTTTATCGTCGTGACCCACAGAAAGGGCACGATGAAGGCAGCTAAAGCCATGTATGGCGTGACCATGCAAGAAGGCGGCGTCTCGAAAATCGTTTCAGTTAAGCTGAAAGATTTTGTGGCGGAAGATAAAAAATAAGAAAGAGATGCTTAACATGTCAAACATAAAATTATTAGCGCTTGATTTAGACGGCACCTTGCTCACCCACGATAAGCAGATTTCGGCCGAAAATAAGGCAGCCATTAAGCAAGCCCAAGCTGCGGGCGTTCATGTGGTGATTACAACGGGGCGCCCTTTGAAAGCCATCGAGCATATCCTGAAAGAGCTCGATTTGCTGGTGGCTTCCGAATACTCGATTACCTTTAACGGTGGTCTGGTTCAGCGCAATAACGGTGAAATTCTCTCGAAAAAAACATTTTCTTATGATGATTTAGTGGCCATTCACGAGGCGCTAACAGCACTTGACTTGCCGTTGGATGTTATTTCTGAAGGGGTCGCTTATGAAACCAACCCGAGCTCGCTCTATCAGGGGTTTAGTCCTTTTCTTGATTTTGTCGAGGGACCATTTGACACGATGCCACGTGATATTATTTTCAATAAGGCGGTCAGCGCCATTGACGCGGATTTTCTGGATCAACAAATTCCTAAAATACCAGTCGCTTTAAAGGCAAAATACGAGATTTTCAAGTCTCGGGATATTCTGCTGGAAATCATGCCCAAGGGTGTGGTCAAGTCATTTGGGCTTGAAAAATTAATAGCTATTTTAGGCATTGAGCAGTGCAATGTCATGGCCATGGGCGATGAAGAAAACGATTTGGCGATGCTAGAATGGGCAGGGCTTGGCATCGCCATGAAAAATGCGACACCAGAAGTCAAAGCCTTAGCAGATGTTGTCGCACCGTTTACAAATGATGAGCATGGGGTTGCTTGGGCAATTCAGACCTATATTTTGGAGGATTAAATGGGCTTATTTGATAAAATTTTTGGTAAAAAAGTTGCAGAACAACTCGAAGAAAATGCCTCAGCTGATATTTTTAAACTTGATTTATCAGAATCTGAGGAAGTATCAGAAACAGTCACTGATCCTGAGATAGTAGGCGACGAAGTTGAGACAGAAACTGAACAGGAAGTCGAGACTGTACCAGAGCCTGGACTCGAACCTGAAACGCCACAAGAAATCGAAGCCAAATATGAAAAATCACTGAAAAAAACGAGCAAGTCATTTGGCGCCCGTTTCAATGAATTTCTAGCGAATTTCCGTTCAGTTGATGAAGCATTCTTCGAAGACCTAGAAGACACACTGATCATGAGTGATGTCGGTGTTGATGTGGCGACACAGTTGACAGATGAGTTGCGTCAGGAAGTCAAACTCCAAAATGCCAAATCAACAGACGATGTGAAACGTGTCATCATCGAGAAAATGGTTGATAATTTTGGGGAATCAGGTCTGAATACGGCGCTCAATCTCCAAGATGGTCTGACTGTCATGCTATTCGTTGGGGTCAATGGTGTTGGCAAAACAACAACGATTGGCAAACTCGCAAATCGGTTTAAAACTGAAGGTAAAAAAGTCCTCCTCGCAGCAGCGGACACTTTCCGTGCTGGGGCAAGAGACCAGTTGGTTGAGTGGGCGCGTCGTAGTGGTGTTGATGTCGTTGTTGGGAAAGAAAATTCTGATCCAGCCTCTGTTGTTTTTGATGCAGTCAAACGAGCGCGGACAGAACAATTTGATGTCCTATTGATTGATACAGCGGGGCGCTTGCAAAATAAAGATAACTTGATGAAAGAGCTTGAAAAAATGGGCAAAATCATCAAGCGTGAGTTGCCAGATGCGCCACATGAAACCTTGTTAGCATTGGACGCAACAACAGGTCAAAATGCGATTTCTCAGGCCAAGGAATTTTCAAATGTGACACCATTGACCGGGATTGTTTTGACAAAACTGGATGGTTCAGCCAAAGGTGGTATCATCTTGACCATTCAACAAATTTTGCAAATTCCTGTCAAATTAGTGGGACTTGGCGAAGGCATTCAGGACTTGGAAAACTTTGATGAAGCGCTATTTGTCAAAGGTTTATTCCAAGATTTAATTTAGTCTAGTCTGACTAACATCGTTTACAAAACACTTGAAAAATAGTAAAATGGGAGAGTATCCTATAGTGGGATAGTGTTCAACTTATTTTAACCCATACCTGTTGTCCATGGTTAGCAAGCCATTTGGCAAGGTATCAAAAATCTCGGAGGAAGACATGTCGTACGCAAACCTGAAGTTATTTGCACTCAGCTCAAACCAAGAACTGGCCAAAAAAATCGCTAGAAACATGGGACTCGATCTCGGAAAATGCAATGTTAAAACTTTCAGTGACGGTGAAATTCAAATCAATATTGAGGAATCAGTTCGTGGCAGTCATGTCTTTCTGATCCAATCAACATCAAGCCCGGTCAACGAGAACTTGATGGAGCTATTGATTATGGTGGATGCTTTGAAACGTGCCTCTGTTGGCTCGGTCAATGTCGTCATGCCTTACTACGGATATGCCCGTCAAGACCGCAAAGCACGCCCACGCGAACCCATCACATCAAAATTGGTGGCTAACTTGCTCCAAAGAGCAGGCGTTGACCGCCTAGTGACGATTGACCTCCATGCGTCACAAATTCAAGGTTTCTTCGATATTCCAGTTGACCATCTCATGGGTGCCCCACTGATTGCAGATTACTTTGAGCGCATGGGGTTGACCGGTGCCAATGGTGATGTTGTGGTTGTCTCGCCTGACCATGGTGGTGTCACACGAGCGCGTAAATTGGCAGATTTCTTGAAAACACCGATTGCGATTATTGATAAACGTCGCCCACGTGCCAATGTGGCTGAGATTATGAATATTATCGGCGATGTCAAAGGGAAAAAATGTGTCCTCATTGATGACATGATTGATACCGCAGGGACGATTACCCTTGCTGCCAATGCTCTGAAAGAGCTTGGCGCAACTGAGATTTATGCCTCTTGTACGCATGGTGTCTTGTCAGGGCCAGCACTTGAACGCATTGAAAATTCAGCGATTACGAAATTGGTTGTCACAGATACAATCGAGTTGCCAGATAGCATTCGCCAATCTGAAAAAATTACTGAAATTTCAATCTCAGCCTTAATCGCTGACGCCATTGTCCGCATTCACGAAAATCGTCCTTTGTCACCCTTGTTCGCCATGCGTGTCAAAGCAGAAGATATTGTTTAAACGCCAGTTGGCGTTTTTTGGTAAAGTCATGAAGATAGAAGCATTAGCCAAACTATTTCCCATTAGAAGAGGCGCAAGTCAAGATGCCGCTGACCTCAACTTTGAAAGCGACGGTCAGGCTTTTCACATCGCGAAAAATGAGCTGACACCACGAGAAATCAGTCTTTTTAACGATGTCTTATTTCAAGCCCAAACCCTTGATTTCGACCAGCTATCGCACGGTACCTACCGTGTGATTCAGTTCAAATCTCAAGGTTTTGCTGACATCGCTGAAAACTTATCCCTGATTTTTCCAGGTATCGTGAGGGTCAAACAGCTTTCAGCCACCTCCGGCATCGCCATTGAAAAAATGTCGTCTGACCGCCTGAGTGAGGGAGAAATCAAGCAAGTCCTAGGGACTTTAACTCAGGATTTAGGGGTGAAATGTGACTATTATTTGGGGTTGTTTGCAGACCAGACAGAACTCAGCACCCTCTATCCGACTGAGCAAAGCAACTTTAATCAGGGACTTAGTTTTTCAGAGTCGCTCATCAAAGCAGGTTTGAACCAAATCACCAGTTCGCCATTGACCAAAATCAAGCAAGGACTTTTGACTGATATCGAGGCGCAAGATTTAATCACGCAACTATACAAAAATGACGGTAATCAGCTGAAAACAGCCAAGGCCATGTATATCCACCGCAATACCCTAACGCAGAAAATCAAAAAATTTGAGCGACAGTACGGCTTGACTTTGAACGGAAGTGATTTGGTGCTACTGTACAGTTTGATTTGATGAGCTGTAGCGACATTTGAAAAATAGCCAAAATTATCGTAAAATAAAGAAATACACTAACCAACAGAAAGAATACTATGACCTTTAATCATCAAGCAATCGAAAAAAAATGGCAAGCTTTTTGGGCTGACAATCAGACCTTCAAAACGGGTACTGACAAGAACAAACCGAAATTTTATGCCCTAGATATGTTTCCTTATCCAAGTGGTGCTGGTCTCCACGTCGGTCACCCAGAAGGCTACACGGCGACGGATATTCTTAGCCGTATGCGTCGAGCGCAAGGCTACAATGTTCTCCACCCAATGGGCTGGGATGCTTTTGGTCTCCCAGCTGAGCAGTATGCCATGGATACAGGTAATGATCCTGCCGAGTTCACTGCGAAAAATATCGCGACTTTCAAACGTCAGATTAATTCACTTGGTTTTTCATATGACTGGGAGCGCGAGATTAACACGACGGATCCAGACTACTATAAATGGACGCAGTGGATTTTTACCAAGCTTTATGAAAAAGGTCTCGCCTATGAAGCAGAAGTGGCGGTCAACTGGGTTGAAGAACTCGGTACCGCCATCTCAAATGAAGAAGTCCTGCCTGATGGGACATCAGAGCGTGGTGGCTATCCAGTCGTTCGCAAACCCATGCGCCAATGGATGCTGAAAATCACAGCCTATGCCGAACGTCTTTTAAATGACCTCGAAGATGTCGACTGGCCAGAGTCCGTCAAAGACATGCAACGCAACTGGATTGGCAAATCAGTCGGTGCTAATGTTGTTTTCAAAATCAAAGGCTTTGACCAAAACTTCACCGTCTTTACGACACGCCCTGACACGCTTTTCGGCGCAACTTATGCTGTTTTAGCCCCTGAACACGACTTGGTCAACCAAATCGCAAGTCCTGAGCAAGCTGAGGCTGTTAAAGCCTACCAACATCAAGCCAGTCTCAAATCTGACTTAGCGAGAACTGACCTTGCCAAGGAAAAAACAGGCGTCTGGACAGGTGCTTATGCCATTAATCCAGTCAATGGTCGTGAAATCCCCATCTGGATTTCAGACTATGTCCTCGCAAGTTACGGCACAGGTGCGATTATGGCGGTGCCAGCTCACGACCAACGTGACTGGGATTTTGCGACAACGTTTGATTTACCGATTATCCCGGTCATTGCTGGTGGGGATGTGACAACAGCAGCCTATACAGAAGACGGTTTACACCTTAACTCAGACTTTTTAGACGGTCTGGATAAAGCAGAAGCCATTGCTAAAATGGTCGAGTGGTTGGAAAGCCATAAGGTTGGTCAAGAAAAAGTGACTTATCGCTTGCGCGATTGGCTCTTTAGCCGCCAACGTTATTGGGGTGAACCCATCCCAATCATTCATTGGGAAGATGGGACGTCAACTGCTGTACCAGAGCAAGAGTTACCACTTGTTTTACCAAAAACAAGTGATATTAAACCGTCAGGGACAGGTGAATCGCCACTTGCCAATTTAACAGACTGGTTGTCAGTAACACGTGAAGACGGTGTCAAAGGGCGGCGCGAGACCAATACCATGCCACAATGGGCGGGATCTAGCTGGTATTTCTTGCGCTATATCGATCCGAAAAACAGCGAGCAGTTGGCTGACCTAGAACTTTTAAAAGAGTGGCTACCGGTCGATATCTATATCGGTGGTGCCGAGCATGCCGTCCTCCACTTGCTTTATGCCCGCTTCTGGCATAAATTCCTCTACGACATTGGCGTGGTGCCGACGAAAGAGCCGTTCCAAAAACTTTATAACCAAGGGATGATTTTGGGGACAAGCTATCGCGATGGTCGTGGGGCGCTTGTGGCGTCGGATAAGGTTGAGGCGCGTGATGGGAAGTTCTTTAACTTAGAAAATGGGGAAGAACTCGAGCAAGGGCCTGCCAAGATGTCGAAATCGTTGAAGAATGTGATCAATCCGGATGATGTCGTGGCGCAGTACGGCGCGGATACCTTGCGTCTTTATGAAATGTTCATGGGGCCACTTGACGCCAGCATTGCGTGGTCAACAGAAGGTCTCGAAGGCTCGCATAAATTCCTTGAGCGTGTCTATCGTTTAATCACGGAGAAAAAAATCACGGCTGAAAACGACGGTAAACTCGACCGTGTTTACAATGAAACGGTTAAATTAGTGACTGAGCATCTAGATGCCTTGAAATTCAACACGGCGATTTCTCAGCTTATGATCTTTGTCAATGCCGCGAATAAATTACCTGAATTGCCACTTGATTATGCCAAAGGCTTTATTCAGCTGTTAGCACCATTCGCACCGCATTTGGGTGAAGAACTTTGGCAAACCTTGACAGACGAAACAGGTATTTCTTATGTCGCGTGGCCAACATTTGACGACAGCAAACTTCAAGATGATGAAGTCGAAATCGTCCTCCAAGTTTTAGGCAAAAACAAAGCCAAAGTCATGGTGCCAACAGGTGCTTCAAAAGACGAATTAGAAAAAATTGCCCTTGAAAATGAGGTCGTCAAAGACTTAATCGCAGGTCAAACAGTCCGTAAAGTGATTGCAGTTCCTGATAAATTAGTGAATATTGTGGCGAATTAAGCGTCAAGAAAAAACCATCTGAAAAAATGGTTCTGTAATCAATCGTCTGGGAAAATTTCCTAGGCGATTTTTTGGTATACAAATCTTTCCTTAAAGATTTGTATTAGTTATCAAAATGCTTTATAATTAAGACAACATTGGGTGGATTTGGCATCAGTGTAAATGAAATATAGCAGAAAGAATAGCGCATGAAAAAATTATCAATCATTGTACCTTGTTACAATGAGCAAGAAACAATTGACATCTATCTCCAAGAAATGAAACAAGTGGAGGCAAACATGTCACTTGAATTCGAATATTTATTCGTGAACGATGGCTCGAAAGATGACACCTTACTTCGTTTAAAAGCAGCAGCAAATCAATATACAAATGTGAATTACATTTCTTTTTCAAGAAATTTTGGTAAAGAAGCGGCATTAATTGCTGGTTTAGAGGCTGTAACAGGGGATTTGATTACGGTCATGGATGTTGACTTGCAAGATCCACCTGAACTTTTACCAGAAATGTACGAAAAAATACAAGAAGGTTATGATATTATTGGGACAAGACGTTATAATCGTGTTGGTGAACCGATGATACGTTCTTTTTTTGCCAAGAAATTTTATCAAATTATCAATCGTATTTCTGATACAGAGATGGTCGATGGCGCGCGTGATTTCCGTTTGATGACGCGTCAAGTGGTTGACGCCGTTTTAGAGCTAACTGAAGTGAATCGATTTTCTAAGGGAATTTTTAGCTGGGTTGGTTTTAATACTTACTACATCTCCTATGAGAATAGGGAGCGTTCAGCAGGGGAAACAACCTGGAATTTTTGGTCGCTTTTTCAATACTCACTTGAAGGCATTATCAATTTTTCAGAAGCACCTCTCATTTTTTCAACACTTGTTGGGTTAGGGAGCTGTATCATTTCGATGCTAGCGATGATTTATTTCTTTGTGTCTAGTCTACTGAAACAAAATCAAGTGCCAGGTTGGCCTTCTCTTGTTTGCATCATTCTCTTTTTGGGCGGTTTACAACTATTTTGTCTAGGGATTGTTGGAAAATACATTGGGAAAATTTTTACAGAAGTCAAAAAACGTCCCAATTATATTATTGAAGAAAGTCATTGTAAAAGTGAGGATTAGTTAGCCCCATCAGGTATCCAGCAAGCCACCGATTAAAGCGGCTTGTTTTTTTGATGGTTGTCATTTGTTACCTCTTGTCAACAGCTTACACGAGCAGTAAAAGTTTTTTACAGTAGCAGTAATAAAAATTTACAGTAGCTGTAGCCAAAAGTTGTATTAGCTACAATAAAAAATTGTATTAGCTATAGCAAAAAAATATATTAGCAGTAGCAAATACTAGCATCATAAAACAGCCTTTCAGTTTGAAGGGCTGTTCAGCAGTTTATTTAATTTGTCGATAGTCCAAAATCTGAACGTTGCTATCAATCACTTCGCCAGCGGCTTTGAGTTGGACGCGTTTGTCAGTATTTTCAGTGATGGTCATGCCATTTTCGAGGAACATTTCGCCGTACTTTTTAAAATGTAGGGGGGCAAAGTTTGAGTCAATGACGATATCAAAGACATCAGGCACTGTCCCTTTAGCAATCGCAATCAAGCGATAGTTGGTGCCAATGGAACAACCTTCGACTGGGCGACCTGTTTCGCCAAGGGTGTTGTCAAAATCTAAAACGAGATCGGCATTAGACCAGTCAGCCAACCGAGCTA
Source organism: Pseudolactococcus reticulitermitis (assembly GCF_002260845.1). Lineage (GTDB taxonomy): Bacteria > Bacillota > Bacilli > Lactobacillales > Streptococcaceae > Pseudolactococcus > Pseudolactococcus reticulitermitis. The sequence goes on from NZ_BEDT01000002.1 coordinate 33,180, forward strand.
GTATTTGTTCGTCAAATGTAATTTTCATGAGAATACCTCCTAGGGTTATTATACCCCTCTCATCGCTATTTTACAAAGGAAAGCGACTGAAGTTAAGGTAAAATAATCGAGTAGCTCTGACAGACATCAGGCTTTTTGTTATAATAAAAAGATGACAACAGCACACGACATATTAAAATCCATCTATGGCTATGATAGCTTTCGCGATGGACAAGAAGCGATTATTAACAGTGTTCTAGCTGGCAAACGAACGCTCGGCATTATGCCCACAGGCGGCGGGAAATCGCTGACTTATCAGATTCCTGCGATTTTATCAGATGGCTTGACTATGGTCGTTTCGCCCTTGATTTCACTCATGAAAAATCAAGTCGATGAACTCGTTGCGGCGGGTGTTTCAGCGACTATGATCAACAGTTCGCTTGATTTTGAGGACATCAAAAACCGGACTTATGATATTAAACAAGGCGTTTATCAGATTTTCTTTGTCGCGCCTGAGCGCCTAGAAGACCCTTACTTTTACAATTTTATCCAGTCTCTCAATCTCAGTTTGGTTGTCATTGATGAAGTTCATGTTTTGTCCCAATGGGGACATGATTTTAGACCAGCCTATCTCAGAGCAGTTGGTCTGATAGAAAACTTGAGCAATCACCCTAATGTCATGGCACTGACGGCCACAGCGACTGAAAAAGTACAAGCCGATTTGGTTCGCATTTTAAACATTGACGAAACGATTGTCACCGGTTTTGCCAGAGCCAATCTCGCGATTAAAATCGAAAAAGGTCTGACCGACGCTGAAAAGCGGCAATATGTGGTCTCTTATGTCAAAAATCATCCAGATGATGTCGGGATTATCTACGCCGGAACTCGAAAAAAGGTTGATGAGCTTTGGGAATTGCTCAACCAATCGGGTCTCTCAGCCGGTCGTTATCATGCGGGCATGTCCGATCAAGCGCGTGAAACGGCACAAAATGGCTTTCTCTATGACGACTATCAAGTCATCGTCGCCACTAACGCCTTTGGCATGGGGATCAATAAAACCAACGTCCGCTATGTCCTGCACTTGACCATGCCGGGTGCGATTGAAGCCTATTATCAGGAAATTGGGCGAGCGGGACGTGATGGTCTGCCGAGTGAGAGTGTTCTTTTATACTCAGCGCGTGATATTCAGCTCCAGCGCTATTTCATTGATCTGGCTGAAAATCAAGCTGCCGACTACCGCCACAAAGAACTGGCTAAATTGCAGGAAATGACGGCATTTGCCAGCACGCAGATGTGTTTACAGCGCTATATTATCCAGTACTTTGGCGAAGAAATGACGGATTGTGGGATTTGTTCCAATTGTACTGATGATCGAGAGTTGATTGACGTGACCGTTGATGCCCAAAAAGTCCTATCAAACATTGTTCGCATGAGTCAACTTCGCGACGGCAGTTATTCTCGAACCCAAGTCGTCAACGTCTTGCGTGGTAAATTGCCAGAAAAAATGCGCTGGACTGGCTTTGACACACTCTCAACCTACGGGCTTATGGCGGATTGGTCGCTCAAAAAACTCAACAGTTTTGTCGATTACTTGGTGGCTGATGGTTATCTGGATGTTGCGGGCGAGTACAATGGTCTCAGTGTTTCAGAAAATGGCGTCCAAGTCTTAAAAGGTCAGCTGACAGTTACCATGCGCGAAATAAAAGTCAAAGAAACGCTAGAAAAATCCCGTTCGACGAAACGGGAAGTCGGTGGTGAACTTTTTGAACTCTTACGGCAACAACGCACAGCCTTTGCCAAAGAATTGGCCATCCCACCTTTTATGGTCTTTTCAGACCAAGTTTTGATGAACTTGGCAGATGCCAAACCCTTAAATTTATCCGATATGCTCAATGTCTCAGGCATTGGCGAAAAAAAAGCCGACCAATTTGGTCAAGCTTTTCTAGCAGTGATTCAAAATTATCTGGGTTAAAGACGTCTTCTTATCGCTAGAAGGCATTTTTCTGTCGTCTATTTGGCATCGATCAGTTCTGTTGCTTTAATTTCAGCAACATTGTGCGTCCCCGCAAGCTGCATGGTAATCATGAGTTCTTTTTTGAAATGGTCGAAGACATCGGTTACGCCTTGACGACCGCCGAGGTTAAGTCCCCAGAGCATGGGTCTACCGATACCGACAACATCAGCACCGCTTGCCAAGGCTTTGAAAATATGTTGCCCACGACGGACACCAGAGTCAAAGACGATTGGGACACGTTTATTGACGACTTTGGCAATGTCAGCTAAGACATCAAAGCTAGCAGGGCCACCGTCTAATTGACGCCCGCCGTGGTTAGAAACCCAGATGCCATCAACCCCAGCGGCGATTAACGGGTCAACGTCTTTCGGCGATTGAACACCCTTAACGAAAACGGGCAGATGCGTGTAGTCTTTGATAAAGGCGATATCTTTCAGGCTCAAGGCTTGTTTTGCCTTGGCATAGATGGCTGCGATGCCTTCGCCAGAACCTGTTTCACCGTCAGAAGAGAGTTTAGACCATTCTTCGAGATTGCGCATGACATTTGGAAAAGTGAAGTTGTTGACGATGTCAGATTCGCGGTAGCCACCAAGTGTCGAATCAGCAGTCAGGATAATGGCTTTATAGCCACCTTTGACAGCTTTGTCAAGAATCCAGCGGTTGAAGTTATCGTCTTTACTCATGTAAAGTTGGAAAAATTTAGGCGCTTCAGGCACAACTTTAGCAACATCATCAACTGTCGCATTGCCATAAGTCGATAGACTGAAAATAGTACCCGCATCGGCAACACCTTGGGCCGTATCGAGTTCAGCCTTTTCATGAACCAGACCGTGTGCCGCAATCGGTACGGCGATAATCGGTGCGGAAAGTTTGAGCCCGAGAAATTCAGTCGTCAAATCAGGATTTTCAATGTCTTGCAAGACACGTGGGGCAATCAATTTATGGTTAAAAGCTAGCGGATTGGCTTTTAAAACCAACTCATCTTCGGCAGCGCCAGAAAGATAGCCGAAAGCACCTTTTGCCATATTGGCACCGACCTTTGGTTCAAGTGATGGGATATCCAAAATGTCAATGTGGCGTTCTTGTGTTGAGGTAATGTAGCTCATGATGTGCTCCTTTTTTCTATAAAATAGACAGACGCGAGTTGTTGTGACAAGCTGTCACAGGCTTTAGTGCGCCTTGCAAAAAGGCGTACAGACGCAACAAATATTTACAATTTTATTATGCGCTTATTTGTCTCGTATTTCAAAAATTAACTCACTTTAGTTTTACTTTTAAGTCTGAATGAACTATAATGAGACTATACGTTTTGACACAAAAATAGAACTTATATTCATTCTAAGTAAAGAAAGTGTACAACATTTTTGAGATATTTTTTGTCAATTCGAGGCGATAAGGCGTACAGGTGTACGTCAAGACTTGTCAACGAAGAAGTGACGGAAAATAGTCCAAAACGTTCGCTTTCTTTACTTAATTGAGTATACTATAACATTAGGAGACGTTAAATGTCTAAGAAGAAAATTATCGTCATTGGTGCTGGCTTTGCTGGTATCAAGGCGACCAAAACCTTATCGAAAAAGCTTAAAAATGAAGCAGAAATTACGTTAATTGATAAACATAGCTATCATACGATGATGACACAGTTGCACGAAGTTGCAGCGGGTCGTGTCCCGTTCACGAATGCCCAATACGATTTGCATAAATTATTTGCCCACCGTCAAAATGTGCAAATTTTGACAGACGAAGTCATTGGTTTGGACAAGGAAAACAAAAAAGTCACAACCAAAGCCAGCGGTGTGCTTGATTTTGACTATGTTATCGTAGCCATTGGTGGCGAGCCCAACGACTTTGGCGTGCCGGGTGTTAAAGAAAATGCCTTCACTTTGTGGTCAATGGCAGATGCGCTTAAAATCAAGCGCCATTTAGAAACCGTGGTCGAAAAAGCGTCACTTGAACATGACGACGACAAACGCAAAGCCTTGCTTAATTTTGTCGTTGCTGGTTCTGGTTTTACCGGGATCGAAATGGTCGGTGAGTTAATCGACTGGCGTCAAGTTGTGGCACGTGATTACAAACTTGATGCGTCAGACATCACGCTCAATGTCGTTGAAATGATGCCAACGATTTTGAACACATTAGACCGTTCTGACGCGGATAAAGTGGTCAAATATCTGAGCAAGAAAAACGTCAACCTGCTCTTGAATCATGCCATTACAGAAGTCGCAACTGACCATATCAAAATTAAAGATGGTGCGGACATTCCAACCCATACACTCATCTGGACAACTGGTGTGCAAGGTAATACCCAAGCCACGGCTTATGGGCTTGCTGAGAGTGAACGCGGACATCGTTTAACAGCCAATGCCTACATGGAAGCGCAAGGCTTTGAAGGTCAAGGCATTTATGTCGCGGGTGATGTGTCAGGTTTCATCGAAGAAGCAACAGGTCGCCCAACACCGCAAATCGTTGAAGCAGCTGAACAAACAGCGCATACAGCATCTGAAAATATCATCGCAGATATGACAGGTGGCGACAAGCACAAGTTTGTCGGTAAATACCAAGGGACCATGGTCTCAGTCGGCTCTAAATGGGGTGTTGCCTCTCTCATGGGCAAACTGCATTTGTCAGGCTTCTTTGCCATGCTTGTCAAACACTTGATTTATATCCTCTATACCTTGCAAATCGGTAGCCTTTGGTATTTTTTCACTTACCTGAAAAATGAGTTCTTCCACACGCCAAATGATCGCAACCTTTTCCGTGGTCACACGTCACGTTTAGGCAATGTCCTCTGGTCAGTGCCATTGCGCATTTTCTACGGTTTTGTCTGGTTGACAGAAGCCTCTACTAAGTGGGTCGGTGATGGCAAACTCTTGAACCCCTCAACTTGGTTTGGTAAAGGGTCATGGTTCACCAATGACCTCCATTTTCCATTTGCTTGGCTCAAAGAAACAGCGACAACTGCCGCAGATGCGGCAGCTGGTGCCTCTACAGAAGCTGCGACGCAGGCAGCGGATGCCACGGCAGCAGCCAGTGGTGCTGCAAGTTCTGGCGCAGCTGAAGCGACTAAATCAGCCGCTGAATTTGGCCTGTCTTACTCATACGGTCATGAACCGCTGGCGGTTCTCGACAAAGTACCAAACTGGTTGGAACCGATTTTCAAATTCATGATTCCCAACAAAGAAGTCGCCCTCTTCATGCAGAAATTCATGTCAATCGTCGAAGTGGCGCTTGCCCTTGCCTTGATTGTCGGTGCTTTCACTTGGCTTGCTGCAGCTGCAACTGCAGCCTTGACCGTCATGTTCTCCCTTTCAGGCATGTTCTACTGGGTCAACATCTGGTTCATCTTCGCCGCTATCGCCCTGATGAATGGATCAGGCCGCGCATTTGGTCTCGATAAATGGATTCAGCCATGGCTACAAAAACATTTCTTTGGTTGGTGGTATGGCAAATCTAAATCACTGTATAAATAAACGATTTAAAAACGCTTCGGTGTTTTTTTGGTATAATGAGAATTATGAAAATAGTCATTCTAGCAGGGGGGCCTGCCGAAAATTTTGAGGAATTGATTGCTGAGCATACAGAAGGCACAGATACTTTTTTTGTCGGCGTTGACAGAGGTGCCTATTGTTTGATGCAGGCTGGTTTGCCAGTCCATCTGGCGATTGGTGATTTTGATAGTTTGACAGCGCAAGAATTTCTGGAAGTCCAAGCTTATGCGGAGGACCTCCAACAATCCCCTGCTGAAAAAGATGATACAGATTTAGAGCTTGCTGTGTTGACTGCGACTGAACGCTTTCCAAATGCGAGTGAAATCTTGATTTTAGGTGGATTGGGTGGTCGTTTTGACCATGGCATTCAGATTTTTTATCTGGTTTTACAGGCTAGATTTTCTAAACTCTTATCTAAAATTACTTTGTTAGATGCTCAGAATGTGATTAAATTTGTAGGGGCAGGTCATCATGTTCTGACGAAGCTACCTGAGATGACTTATTTGGCTTTTGCCAGTTTGACCCCCGTGATTGGCTTTTCAATCAAAGCAGCTAAGTACGAGCTACAAAAGACTGATTTTCCGTTAAATTTTTCACTTTCTTCAAATGAATTTGTTGCTGAAAATCCTGTTACCATTGATTTCGAGACGGGGATAGTCGCCGTCATTCAGTCGAGGGATTAAGTAAAGTAAGGAGTAGTTTAGCTTGACAATTATAATTTACAATTGTAAACTATAGTTAGAGGTGATGATATGAAAGTCAATATATCAGACTCAGAGATGATTGTGATGCGGGCGATTTGGACATTGGAGCAGGCATCCGTTGACCAAATAGCCTGTCAAATCGCGGCGTCTAATGACTGGTCTGTCGCAACAATTAAGACCCTTTTAGGGCGTTTAGTGAAAAAAGAGATGCTTGCCACGACAAAATCAGGTCGAAAATTTATCTACACGCCGACCTTGTCAGAATGTCAGGCAGTCGGCTTGATGGGGCAAGAATTACTGGACAAGGTCTGTGCTAAAAAACATGTCGATGTCTTGGTAAAGTTAATCGACGATGCCAAGCTAACGGCAGAAAATCTGCAACTGATTTCGAAAGCCTTAGCGGCTAAAACACCAGCTTGTCATGTGGCTTGTGATTGCTTAGAGAAATTCAGTGAGTGTGCGTGTAATCACAATCACATAACTGAAGATATGAGAATAAAGGAGAGCGTATGATGGCTAAAACACATTTGAAAATTGAAGGGATGACCTGTCAACACTGTGTCTCACACGTAACAGAAGCACTTGAAGCTGTTCCTGGCGTCACATCAGCGAAAGTCAACCTCAAAAAAGGTGAGGCAGTCGTAAAATCAGAAGATACATCGCTTGAACAGCTAAGTGCAGCGGTTTCATCTGCTGGCTATCAAGTTGTTTAATCTGATAACGTGACAAAGCGCTGGCTCTCGTTTAGACCAGCGCTTTTTTGAAAATAGGAAAGACGTTTGCCATGAAAACACAATCTTTTGTCATTACAGGCATGACCTGTGCCAACTGTGCCATGCGCGTAGATAAGGCGCTAAATAGCGCTGACCAAATCATAGAGGCCAGTGTCAACTTAGCGACAGAAAAAGCCAAGGTCGTCATGCAAGATGACTGTGACCTTGCAACAGTGATTGAGACAGTTCGTCAGGCAGGTTATGGCGCGATTGTCGATGACAAGGCACACCGCGAAAAAATTCGCCTAGCCAAACAAGGCGCTGAAAAAAAACTTTTCTGGTCGTTTGTCCTATCTGCGATTTTAACCCTGCCCATGTTACTGGGGATGCTTGCAGGCACGATGCACGTGCATCGTTTGATGATCTTTCATAATCCAATGATCCAGTTTCTGCTCGCGACACCTGTGCAGTTTATCTTTGGGGCGAGATTTTACAAAGGTGCCTATATGGCTTTGAAAAATAAGTCAGCTAATATGGATGTCCTTGTCGCGCTAGGTACAACGGTTGCCTATGTTTCCAGTCTTGTTTTCGGTTTGATTATGGGCAACACAGTAGCAGTTAATTTTGAATCGGCTGCAGTCATTATCACGCTAGTCTTGCTCGGTAAAAATCTAGAAAATCGCGCCAAGAAAAATACGTCAGTAGCGATTGATAGCTTGCAAAAAAAACAGGCTAAAACGGTTCATCTCCTAAAAGATACGCAAGAAATTGACACGCCAGTTGCCACCATTGCTGAAAATCAAATCATTCTCGTTAAACCTGGTGAGCGTGTGCCACTAGATTTAGAAATTTTGACAGGACAGGCGAGTTTTGATGAATCCTCCCTGACTGGCGAAGCAGTGCCCGTCACGAAAACAGTGGGGCAGACGGTCATGGAAGGCGCGGTCAACTTAGATGGCATCATCACGGCGCGCGTCATGCACACCTTGGACGACTCTGCCATCTCGCAAATGATGGCGGCCATGGCAGAGGCGCAAGCGACCAAGCCGGAAATTCAGAAAACAGCAGACCGCATTTCAGCAGTCTTTGTACCCGTCGTTTTAGGCATTGCGCTCGTGACCTTCATCTTGACAGCTATCCTCACCAAAGACATCAGCCAAGCCTTCTTACACGCGACCAGTGTCCTTGTCATTTCCTGTCCTTGTGCCCTAGGTTTAGCGACACCGACAGCGATGATGGTTGCAACGGGTCTGGGCGCGAGAAACGGTATTCTGATAAAAGATGCCAACGCACTTGAACGCAGCAAACAAATTTCGACTGTGATTTTCGATAAGACGGGCACGATAACGACAGGTCAGTTCCAGCTGGCGAATTGGTCAGGGTCTGATGCAGACTTTCAAATTTTGGTAAGTCTGGAAAGTTTCTCTAACCACCCCTTGGCACAAGCCTTGAAAGCAACAGCGCCATTATCCGTTTCAAATTTTCAAGAATTGGCTGGACGTGGTCTGACAGGAAAGATTCAAAATCAAACTTATTTTGCGGGAAATGCTGCCTTGATGGCAGAGCAGGGGATAGACGTCGCCGCATCCTCAGACACGAGTATCTATCTAGCAACTGCGACACGTCTACTAGGTATCGCAACCTTTTCATCTGAAATCAAAACAGACGCTGCGCAAACGATAGCCGACCTTGCCCGCATGGGCATCAAAACGACCATGCTGACAGGAGATAATGCCACGGCAGCCGCTAAAATCAATGCGCTAGTCAAGGTGGACACGGTCATCGCGCAGGCCAATCCTGTCAAAAAAGCGCAAGTCGTAAGTAGCACGCCGAATGCCATGATGGTCGGGGATGGGATCAATGATTCGGTCGCCTTATCTAGTGCCTTAGTTGGTGTAGCCATGGGGTCAGGCAGCGATATTGCCATGCAGTCGGGAGATGTCGTCATCACATCTGAACATTCACTGGCGAAAATTATCAGTTTGATTCGTCTGTCTCAAAAGACGGTCAGAAAGATTCATCAAAATTATTTCTGGGCCTTTATCTACAATCTTGTGGGGATTCCACTTGCGGCATTTGGTTTGCTAAACCCCATGTTTGCAGCGCTTGCCATGAGTTTGTCGAGTGTGAGTGTGATTGTCAGCTCGCTCTTGCTGAATACGAAAAAAATCTGACGCTGTGTCGGATTTTTTGTTTTCAAGCATGAAAGTGCCTAGCAAATTGTTAAGGAAATTTTACTGAGTCTGGTATTGGACTGCTGAGTGCGGTGTGATATAATAAAGCATAATGAAAAAACAAACATTAACTTTTGATAGCCGAATAGATTATGCCCTGATTTTACCAGCGTTTTTACTGAATTTGATTGGACTGCTGGTGCTTTATATTGCGACCAGTCATGATTATCCAGCGCGCGTGACCAATGTTATGACCCAGCAGATTACTTGGGGGATAGCTGGCGTGATTGTGGCGCTTATCGTCATGCATTTCGATGCCAAGATACTTTGGAAATTGACACCTATTTTATATGGTCTGGGTATTGTGCTCATGATTTTACCCTTAAAATTCTATGATCCTTTGACAGTTTCATTGACAGGTGCTAAAAACTGGGTTTATCTGGGTGGTAGCAATGTGTTTCAGCCATCTGAATTTATGAAGCTTTCCTATATCTTACTCATGGCACGAGTTGTCGTGAGCTTCCAAAATCGCTTGAAGAAACGTTTATTGAAAGATGATATCTTGCTGATTTTGTATATGTTTTTTGTGACACTACCAGTCATGGGACTTTTAGCGGCACAAAAAGACTTCGGGACAGCGCTTGTCTTTATGGCTATTTTTGCAGGGATTGTTGTGGTATCGGGTGTTTCTTGGCGACTGATTTTACCAGTTGTGATTGTCGTTGCTTTAGTTGGGGGTGGGATTATTTATCTCACGACTTTTGATGCTGGACGCGATTTTTTAAAATCAGTTGGTATGGGTAACTATCAAATTTTGCGGATTGATGCCTGGCGCCATCCCTTTGCCAATGCGCAAGGCTCGACTTATCAGCAAGCACAAGGCTTACTTGCGATTGGAACGGGTGGCTTGTTTGGTAAAGGCTTTAATATTGCCAATATCAGCGTTCCCGTGCGTGAGTCTGACATGATTTTCACGGTTATCGGTGAGAATTTCGGTTTCCTAGGCTCAGCATTTGTTATTTTACTATATTTTATTCTCATCTATCGGATGATTCGCGTGACCATTCGTGCCAATAATCAGTTTTATATTTATGTGTCAACTGGGATTACGATGATGATTCTCTTCCATGTTTTTGAAAATATTGGTGCCAATATTGGTGTACTACCATTGACCGGTATCCCACTGCCTTTTATCTCTCAGGGTGGTAGCTCACTCATCGGTAACCTGATTGGGATAGGCTTAGTGCTATCCATGAAGTATAATCAGGAGCCGAATTTTCCATTAGAACGCATCAAAAAACAGTCCAATACAGCTAAAAGATATAGAACAGATAAACTGTCTCATAACAAATAAATCAAATACCACTTTGCAAAGTGGTGTTTTTAATATATAATTAAGATATCAAATAAAGGAAAGCGTTTGCAATGAAAGAAACATGGCAAACGAATATGGTACTCACAAATGACAACTACAGTAAAATTATTCTGCTCAGCAGGCATGTCAACATCACTTTTTGCACAAAAAATGCAACAAGAAGCTGAAAAACGTGGTCTTGACTATGATGTTAAAGCTTACGGACTTGCAGAAGTTGACTCAGAAGGGCCTAAAGCAGACGTTATCATGATTGGCCCACAAGCCCGTTACATGGTTGATGAAGTGACTAAAAAATTCCCTGAAACACCAGTTAAAGATATCCCAATGCAAATGTACGGTTTGATGCAAGGTGACAAAGGTCTTGATCTTGCAATCGAACTTAAAGGCTAAAAATTGTAAGAAAATCACTTGAAAAGGTGGTTTTTTTGTGTTAGAATGATAAAAAATAATGAAGGTATCGGCGTTCAAACGTTGATGAGGTGAGGGCCATTGCGCATTTAAGTGATTGAAAATTTTTAACGACTTTTTCTTAAGCTTATTTGTGCGGACTTTTTACCTTGAATAGCAAAGCCATCATGGCATATTTTGTGATGGTGATTTTGCAGATAAAACAAGGCTTTTTAAGGCACTTTCAGCTTAAGGAATTAAGCAAATGGAGGTGCTTTTTTGATAGCAATCAAACAACTAAGCTTTGGTTATGATGATAAAACAATTTTTGAAAATGTCTCTGTGACATTTGATAACAGCTGGAAACTTGCCTTGGTCGGGCGAAATGGTCGGGGAAAGACAACCCTGATGAGATTACTGCTCGGCGACTTACCCTATGCCGGTCGGATTCAGTCTGATGTGAATTTTGTCTATTTTCCACAGACGATAGCAGACAAGATGCAGCTGACTAAATTCATTTTGGATGACCTGTACGACGCGCCAGATTGGCAAATTCAGAGAGAATTGAACTTGCTGGGTTTACCAGAGGATATTTTATGGCGCCCCTTTGAAACGCTGTCAGGTGGTGAACAAACTAAAGTTTTGCTGGCTGGCCTTTTCCTAGATGAGGGCAATTTCCCCTTGATTGATGAGCCGACTAATCACTTGGATGCGGCCAGTCGCGCTAAAATCGCTAACTATTTGAAACGCAGTAAATCAGGCTATATCGTCGTCAGCCATGATCGTCAGTTTTTAGATGAGGTATCAGATCATCTGCTTGCCATTGAGCGCAATGGGCTTGAACTATTAGCAGCGAATTTCTCGACCTATGAAACACAGAAAAAACAGCGCGATGATTTTGAATGGGCGCAAAATGATAAACTCAAGTCAGAGATTGGTCGGCTGAAACAAACAGCACGCGATAAGGCTGACTGGTCGCGAGGGCGTGAAAAAGAGAAGTATGGCGACCCACGCAAAAAAGGGAGTGGTGGGATTTTTGATACAGGCTTTATCGGGGCAAGAAGTGCCCGTCAAATGAAGAAAGCCAAAGTTCTGGAACACCGCATGCAGTCAGAAATCTCTGAAAAAGAAAAATTACTCAAGAATATCGAAAAAGTTGACACCTTGAGTATGGTCTATCAGCCTAGCCACCATCAACGCTTACTAGACGAAAGAGATTTGACCGTCGCATTTGACGGTCAGCCCTTGTTTACGCCCATCAATCTGCAACAAAACGCCGGACAAATCACGGCGATAACAGGGGAAAATGGGGTAGGAAAATCTCAACTACTCAAAAAATTAATTGGCTTAGCTGAAAGTCAACACCTGAATATTTCTTATGTCCGTCAGATTTATGATGATAATCAAGGCGATTTAAAGTCATTTTCAGACCAACATCAGCTAGATTATACAGCCTTTCTCAATAATCTCAGAAAACTTGGCATGGCGCGCACTGTCTTCCATCAAAAAATCGAAGACATGTCCATGGGGCAGCAAAAAAAGGTAGAGCTGGCTAAATCTCTGTCACAATCAGCTGAGCTATTCATCTGGGACGAACCGCTGAATTATCTCGATGTGTTCAACCATGAACAGATTGAAACCTTATTACAAACCGTGAAACCAGCGCTAATTGTCGTCGAGCACGATGTCACCTTTGTCAAAAATGTCGCTGATCAGATGATAGAACTCAGACCATTCAAGAATGAGACAAGTCAGTGAAAAAAAACTCAAAATTTATGTTAAAATAAAAGAATGAAAAATAGCAACTCTCATATTTTTAAAGGCACGATTTATGCCATTTCAGCAGGTGTTTTATGGGCATTTTCTGGCGTCTTTGGTCAACTCTTTTTTGAGGAATATGGTGGGAACGCGCTATGGATGACAACTTTTCGCTTAACTGTCGCAGGGATTATTTTACTGACGCTTTCCTTAATCCAAAAACCGTCCGAATTTTTAGCGATTTGGCAGGATAAGAGAAATTACGTCCCCTTATTTGGCTATGCCATCTTTGGTGTCTTAATGGTACAGCTGACTTTTTACGCCTGTATTCAAGTTGCAGGAGCGGCGACTGCAACAGTGCTCCAGTTTACATCGCCGATTTTCTTACTGGCTTATTTGGCAATTTTTCGGCGTCAGAAACCCAATCTCAAGTCGCTGATTTTAGTCTTGATTGCCATGACAGGTATCTTTTTCTTGACAACCCATGGGAATATCTCGACGATGGCTTTATCGCCACTCGCCTTGCTCCTTGGGGGCTTATCAGCAGTTGCAGTGGTGTCGTATTCGCTCATTCCTAAGCGCCTTTTGCAGACTTATGATGTCATGAACGTGACCGGTTGGGGGATGCTGATCGCTAGCATTGTCATGAACTGTGTCCATCCTGTCTGGCATCTGGACTTTAAGCTCACGCCGGAAAGTTTGTTGCTAGCGCTTGGTGTCGCAGTCATTGGCACAGCCATCGCTTTTATGTTTAACATGATCGCGATTAAGTACGTCTCGGCTATTGTGGCAGAAGTCTGTGCGGCTATGGAGCCGATTTTAGCAGCCGTTTTTAGTATCTTTTTATTCGATATGCCATTTGACGTAGTGGTTGGCATCTCGATGCTGGTGACCTTAGTCAGCGTTATTTTACTGTCATTAGAGGAAGGAAAAGCATGAGTTATACAGATTACATTTGGGATTTGGGCGGGACGCTCCTTGACAACTATCAAACCTCAGCGACAGCTTTTCACGAGGTCTTATTAGAAGACTTCGGGGTCAATGTCGACTATCAGGCAGTCTACGCTGCACTTCGGGTATCGACAGACTTTGCAGTCTATCAGTTTGCAGCTGGTCTGCCAGATTTTACAGCCATCTACAAAAAAAGAGAGGCGCAAACCCTGACCACGCCAGTTTTGTTTCCTGACGCTGAGCGTGTGCTTGCTACCATTGTCGAAAGTGGGCATCGGAATTTTATGATTTCACATCGTAATGATCAGGTTCTGACAATTCTTGCGGCGGCAGGGATTGCGGAGTATTTCACAGAGGTCGTAACGTCTAGTAATGGCTTTGCCAGAAAGCCGAGTCCAGATTCCATTCATTATTTACTCGAAAAGTATGCGCCAGGCCAACCTGTGATGATTGGGGATCGGGATATTGATATGTTCGCTGGTCAAAATGCGGAAATTGATACGATTTACTTTGCGCCAGAAAATCAAGAAACAGTGAAAGCGACACATCATGTCAGAAAATTAATTGATATTTTAGACTTATAAAAAGATTGGGACATCATGTGCAAGGGCGCATGATGTTTTGATTTTTAAAATGAAAATGCCCCAAAATAAGTTTAAGGAATACTACTCAAAATAACATAAAACCTACCGTATTTGCATATTTATTTAAATAGGAAATCTGTCTAAATAAGGGATTATGCTTCTGTTTAAAAAGTGCACTTTTTTAATAAAAACGCTTGACAAGCATTTTTGAAAGTGCTAGTATGGAGATAAAAAACACACGAAATATATTAAAGGAAGAAAAGCTTATTAATAAAAAAGAGATAGTCATAAGAAACACAATACATCACTATAGAGCGAGAATATATGTGATGGCGCTTGCCATTGTATGTACCACAATTTTAGGATTGTTTTATCCCTTTTTAACAGGAAAAATAATTGACGCGATTTACTATTTGGGAAAATTTCGGGAAGTCATCAAGTACTCAGTCATTTTTCTATTATTTTTCATGGCACATCAACTATTCAGAGCAATCGGAACTTTAAATTTTATCTCTCTCAACAATTCGCTGACTTTTGATATCAAGAAAAAAATACTGAAAAAAGTTTGTTTTGGGCGTTATGAAGTAATTAATAGTATGGAAAACGCAGATATCATTAAACGACTGAATGAAGATTCAAACGCTTATCTCAATGAACTCTATTATTCCAAAATATATAGGGTCAGCGATTATGTTGAGTTTATCGTTTTACTTGCGTTTATCACTTTTATTAATCCTTGGTATCTAGTCGTAACGGTCGTGACATTCCCTTTTTATCTTTTAATCAATAAACAGACAGAAAAAATTCTAAGTGTATTTGAAACAAAATTTATCGAGAAAAACAACAAATTGATGAACTGGATAATTGAATTTTCAGATGCTATTGAAGGTTTAAGAGATTTGGGAGTCAAAGCCTATATATTAGGTAAGACTAGAAACACGACAAATGAGTACTTCGATGTAAAAGAGCAAAAAGTCAAAGCAGATTGGATCCAAAAGAGTCTAACGCAATTGTTATCAGCCTTGTTAAGAATTCTGTATATGGGAACATCATTCCTATTATTTAGATTTAAAGCTTTATCTTTAGGTGAATTTGTTGCAGTATTTGCCTATATGGAATCAGCGATTGAAATTTTTTCCGATCTTAATACGCAATCAAGTCTAATTGGAAAATTTACTGCTGAAAAAAAGAGAGTCAATGCTTTAATTGAATTAGATCAGGAACCTCTTGAAAGTAGCCATCATCTAAATATAGAAGAGCGTGAAAAACAATGCTTACAGGTATGCAACTTTACCGTTATTCGGAACTCTTCCAAAATACTAGATCATATCAGTACGCAATTTAGTTCAGGCAACTTAAATATTTTATTTGGTGAGAGTGGCAGTGGCAAATCTACCTTACTCATTGGCTTATCTGGCTTATTGAATCATGAAGGGAGTATTTACTATAATAATTGTCTGATTGATAGCGACAATATTGTTGCTTATAGAGGTTTATTGAGTTTCGCCCATCAAAATAATTATTTTTTTGATGAATCACTACGCTTTAACATGACCCTGGGAAATAAGTCAATTTCTGATGAAGAAATCTTTCAACTTCTAGAAAAGTTACATTTAGGTGAAAGAATACGGCTACTCGAACATGGTTTGGATGAACACTTGAACCATATAAAGAAGAAATTTTCAGGAGGAGAATTGCGTAGATTAATTATTGCTAGGGCGTTTTTAAAAAAAGCAAAAATTTTTCTACTGGATGAAATTACGGCCGGTTTAGATGCCCAAAATCAACAAATTGTTTTAGACTTCATTAAGCGTCAATCAAAAGAGAAAATTGTGATTTTGTGTACACATGAACAATCAATTATCCAAAATGGAGAAAGGCTATTTCACATGAGTGAAGGAAAAATAGTTGATGAGGCATCTATAATATGAAAAAAATAATCGCTTTTTTAGGAAATGATATCTTTTTCAATAAGAAGACTGCGCTATCTTTGTTTGGCTTTAATTTACTAGCCATGCTCATTTCCTTGATATTTCCATATTTAAATTATATCTTTATTCATTATCTGACAGATGGTCATTTGACAATGAAAATTCTATCTCTAATTCTGTTGGGGTTAATCGCTTTATTATCAATACAATCTGGCATTAACTATCTTTCACAAATCGTAATGGTCAGAATTGAGAAAAAATACCATCAATCGTTGAGAAAAAGATTATTGAATCAACTGTATTTGACTGATGACGATAAGAAAAGTATTGATATTAACTATTTACTTTCTAGAGATATAGTTGCAGTTGATAATTGGTTGGAAAAAATTCTATCGCGTTTATTTATCGAATGCTTAGAATTAATCTGTATCTTGTTTCTACTTTTTAAGATACAACCCCAATTAACAGTTGTTTCAATCATTATTTCTTTTACATCATTTCTACTTTTAAAAATGGTTTCCCAAAAGTTAAGCAAGGTGGGGGAGGCATACAGAAATTTAGATAAAGAAGTTCAAAAAAGTGAACTGGATATTTTAGATAACTATGCGGAGCTTAAAATAAGTCATCTACAATCGGAATTTATTGATAAACAAAACAGTATTTGGGAAAGACAGAATCATGCTTTTGCAAATTTGAAAAAAATAGAACTTTTTTTTACAATACAAAACGCTACGGATAAATTTCTTTTAGAGCTAATGTTTATCTATTTAATTGGGGGTTATTTTGTACTTAACGGACAATTGAACATAGCAGAATTGATTTTGTTTTCTAATTACTATATTTTGTGTAATGGTTTAATTAACAATATCAGAAATTATCTGATAGACTACAGAGCAAACATAGCACCATATTTAAAGGATTTAATAGACTATCTGGATGCTCATAGCCAGATGGCGTTTTCTGGCATTGAAGAAAAAACTACGATTAGCAAAGATGGGGCCGATTTAGATATTATTTTAAACAATGTAGCTTATAAAAATGCGCTAAACAAAGAAATTTTTAAATCAGTCAACTTGAAAATACCTTTTGGTCAATCAATTGGTATCTATGGCAGCAGTGGTTCTGGAAAGTCTACTTTACTAAATATGATTAGAGGGAAACTATTACCAACTAGCGGGAAACTATCTATTGGCAACTGGCATCCTTCAGAAATAGATCCAGATAGTTTAGCTAAAATAATAAGTTATGTTAGTCAAGAGCCCTTAATAGTAGATGGCACGATTAAAGAAAATCTATTGATGATAAATCCTAATTTTACCGATGAAGAAATTATAAACGCTTGTCGTCAAGGAGGACTTGGCAAATATGCCAAAGAGGGTCCGGATGGTTTACAAAAAAAGACTGGCAAAAATGGGAAATTTTTATCTGGTGGAGAAAAACAGAGGTTATCATTTGTCAGAGCGATACTTTCTGATTCACCTATCATGTTATTAGATGAACCTACTGCGGCGCTAGATAAGGATAACGAGAAACTAATTGTTAACAAGCTATCTTCTTATGCAGGGAAAAAGACCATTATGGTTGTCAGTCATAGGAAGGACACACTTCAATTTGTCGAACATAAGATAAATTTAGAGTTACTGTAAGGAAGCCAGTTCATACACGTTTTAGAATAATATTCAGTTGGTAAATTGAGTGTTGAAGCATACAAAATTGGGTTTAGCAATGTGTATGTCCTACAAAATAAATTCGTGTGTAAGGCATCTGTTTGTGGGGATTTTAATTCTTGACAAGCCTACGGTAATTGGTTACATTGGAGATAAAGACAAGAAAAAGAAAGGGAACAGCTATGAAAATTATCATTATTGGCTCTGTTGCGTCAGGCACCAGCGTCGCGACCAAGGCGCGCCGCAATTCTGAAAGTGCGACGATTACGCTCTACGACAAAGATACCGACATTTCCTATGCCGTCTGTGGCATTCCTTATGCCATTGGTGGAGAAGTTGGCGACTTTGATGAGTTGACCCCGCGCGATGCCCAATGGTTTAAGGCACGTCATAACGTTGACGTTCACACGTCACATGAAGTTTTAAGTATTGACCACTCGGTTAAAACTGTCTTGGTTAAAAATCTTTTGACAGATGAGATTTTTGAGGATAACTATGATGTGCTGGTTTTTGCGACAGGTGCCAGCTATCAGACCCCAGAAGTCTTTCAAAATCAAACCTTTGACAATGTTTTTCAGGTTAGAAACATTCACAGTGGTAAAGTCATCAAGTCATTTATCGATCGGCAACAGCCTAAAACGGCAGTCGTTGTTGGGGCTGGCTATATTGGGCTTGAAATGGCAGAACAGCTAAAAAAGCAAGGACTTGATGTGACCGTCTTGCAACGCAGTCAGCATCCTATGCCCCATTTGGATTGGGATATGGCGATTCGGATTGAAGACGAGATGCAAAAGCAAGGCATTCAGTTTCGAGCGGAAGAAACGATTGCTGAAGTTAGAGGGACGACGCGGCTTGAAACAGCTGTCACGACCAAAGGGAATGTCCTTCAAGCTGACCTCTACATTCTCGCAACAGGCGTTCGACCGAATATAGCGCTTGCCACCTCTATCGGTGTGACCCTGGGAGAAACGGGTGCGATTGTGACAGACAAGACTATGCAAACCAATCTTGAGGGCGTTTATGCGGTCGGTGATGTGGCTGAGAGTTTTCATGTCATCACAGGGAAGCCGATTTATCGGCCGATGGCGACAACGGCTAATAAAATGGGCAGAATTGCTGGCGATGCTATGACAGGTGGGGCGCTACGTTTTCAGGGCATTCTCGGAACAGGTATTCTACGCTTTTTTGACTTAACCATTGCTCAAACGGGTTTGACTGAAAAAGAGGCGCTAGATGAAGGCTATGATGTGGCGGTTTTATTTAACATCAAGCCTGATAAGCCAGCCTATATGGCGGGGCAAGACATGGTCATTAAAGCGGTTGCGGATAAGGTGTCTCATCGGATTTTAGGCGCTCAAATCATGGGCACACAAGGTGTCGATAAACGCATTGACGTGTTCGCGGCAAGCATGACGTTGGGCGTAAAAGCCGAAGATTTATTCCACATGGATCTGGCCTATGCGCCACCTTTTTCAACGACAAAAGATGTGGTTGCCTATACAGGTATGGCGCTGACCAATGCTTTAAATGCTGCGCCATTGATGACAGCTCAAGAGTTGCTAGCTTTACAAGATAATCAGACTGAGATGACGCTGATTGATGCGCGGACAGCTGAAAGTTATGCGAAAGGACATATTCCTGGTGCCATTCATATCTCTGTGTCTGCTCTTCGGGAGGAATCTGCCAGCCTTGATAAAGATAAATTGACCATTGTTTATTGTTACAAAGGCGTCGCGGGCAATGCGGCGCAAAATATCTTGCAACATGAGGGCTTTAAAACGGTCTATAATTTAACAGGGGGACATGAACAGTATCAGGAGATTGCGAAGCAAGCCAAGCGTGAGCATTAAGAAAGCTATTTCGCCTCTGTTTTAAAGGTAGCTATGATTAACGGTCAATCAAGCAAAAAATCGTAAATTGTGGTACAATTATAGTAATGTGTTATATCTTGAATCCCTTAAAAGCTAGACATCTTTAGGTCATTTGAACACAAATTGAGTTTCATGATTGAAATGGCTAGATGTTACTTTTAAAGGGATTAAATATAATGAAAGAGGCGAGAGTTGACAACAGAAGAATTACGAGCAATACAAGATAAAAAAGAAAAAGCAGCGGAATATGATGCCAGCCAGATTCAAGTCTTAGAAGGTCTTGAAGCCGTTCGGATGCGTCCGGGGATGTATATCGGCTCGACCTCATCAGAGGGGCTGCACCACTTGGTCTGGGAAATCGTGGATAACTCGATTGATGAGGCCTTGGCAGGCTTTGCGACGCATATCGAGGTGTTTATTGAGCCTGATAATTCGATTACCGTTGTGGATGACGGTCGTGGTATTCCAGTTGATATCCAAGAAAAAACGGGTCGTCCAGCCGTCGAAACTGTTTTCACCGTGCTTCATGCCGGTGGTAAATTTGGCGGTGGCGGCTATAAAGTTTCAGGCGGTCTGCATGGCGTCGGCTCATCTGTCGTCAATGCCTTGTCAACCCAGCTCGATGTGACCGTTTTCAAACAAGGTCAAAAATATTACCAAGAATACCATCGCGGTGTCGTTGGTGGTGATTTGGCTATGATTGGCGAAACAGATCGTCATGGGACAACGGTTCACTTTACACCAGACCCAACGATTTTCACGGAAACGACTGAATTTGATTTTCAAAAATTAGCCAAACGTGTCCGTGAGTTGGCTTTCTTGAACCGTGGTCTGCGCATTTCAATCACCGATAAACGCCCAGACGAGGCTGAAAGTCTCCACTATCACTATGAGGGTGGGATTCAGTCCTATGTCGAGTATCTCAATGAAGAAAAGCCGGTCTTATTTGAACCCGCCATTTTCACGGAAGGTGAAATGGACGGCATCGCTGTCGAAGTTGCCATGCAGTACACAGGTGGCTACCACTCGATGGTCTTGTCATTTGCCAATAACATCAGTACTCACGAGGGCGGGACGCATGAGCAAGGCTTTAGAACAGCCTTGACGCGCGTGATTAACAACTACGCTAAATCGAACAAACTCCTCAAGGAAAACGAAGAAAATCTGACTGGTGATGATGTACGTGAGGGTTTGACAGCTGTCATTTCGGTTAAACACCCGAATCCACAGTTTGAAGGTCAAACCAAGACAAAACTTGGCAATTCTGAAGTCTCAGGGATTGTCAACAAACTCTTTAGTGAAGAGTTCGGCACTTTCCTTTTGGAAAATCCACAGGTCGCAAGACGCATCGTGGAAAAAGGTATTTTAGCTAGCAAGGCGCGAATCGCAGCCAAACGGGCGCGTGAAGTGACACGGAAAAAATCTGGTCTTGAAATTTCAAACCTACCCGGAAAATTAGCGGACTGTTCATCAAATGATCCAACACAAACTGAAATTTTCATCGTCGAGGGAGACTCGGCCGGTGGTTCAGCTAAGTCTGGTCGAAATCGGGAGTTCCAAGCCATTTTGCCTATCCGTGGTAAAATTCTCAACGTTGAAAAAGCCAGCATGGAAAAAATTCTTGCCAATGAAGAAATTCGCTCCCTTTTCACAGCGATGGGGACAGGATTTGGTGCCGATTTTGATGTCACTAAGGCACGCTATCAAAAATTGGTCATCATGACCGATGCCGATGTCGATGGGGCACATATCAGAACGCTACTTTTGACGCTCTTTTATCGCTACATGCGACCAGTCGTTGAAGCGGGTTATGTCTACATTGCCCAGCCACCGATTTACGGGGTTAAGCTAGGCGATAAGATTACCTATATCCAGCCGGGTGTGAATCAGGAAACGGAATTGCAAGATGCTGTTGTCGAGATGGCAACAGGTAATCGTAAGCCAATCGTTCAACGTTATAAAGGGCTTGGGGAAATGGATGACCATCAACTTTGGGAAACGACCATGGATCCAGACCATCGGACGATGGCGCAAGTCAGCGTCGAAGATGCCGCAGAAGCGGATCAAATCTTTGACATGTTGATGGGCGACCGTGTCGAACCACGTCGTGATTTCATTGAAGCCAATGCGCAATATTCAACGATTGATATTTAATGAGAATGACCTTTTGAGGTCATTTTTTGCTAGGTGAATATCGTGTTAGTTGTTTTGACTAACGAAAAATGGTAAAATAAAGTATGCTAGTTTTCCCACTCATCAATGATACCAGTCGTAAAATCATTCATATTGATATGGATGCCTTTTTTGCGTCAATTGAGGAGCGGGACAATCCAGAATTAAAAGGCAAACCTGTTGTCATCGCTAGAAATCCTTTAGAAACAGGCGGACGTGGTGTCGTCTCAACGGCTAACTATGAAGCGAGAAAATACGGCATTCATTCTGCCATGTCAGCTAAAGAGGCTTACGAACTTTGTCCGCAAGCGATTTTTGTATCCGGTAACTACGCCCATTATCAAGAGGTGTCACGCCAGATGCATGACATTTTTCATCGCTATACGGATGAGGTTGAGGGCATGGCGCTGGATGAGGCTTATCTGGACGTGACGGTCAATAAAATCAATGCCACTAGTGCTGTCAAGATTGCCAAAATGATTCAGCATGATATTTTTACGGAATTGCAGTTGACCAGTTCGGCGGGTGTTTCCTATAACAAATTTCTAGCTAAAATCGCCTCTGATATTGAGAAACCGAGAGGCTTGACCTTGATCCCGCCTGAGGACGCGTTATCTTTTTTAGCCGATTTACCAGTTGAAAAATTTCATGGCGTTGGAGCTAAAACCGCAGAAAAATTGGAAACTTTAGGCATTACCAAAGGAAGCGAGATTCAAAATGCTTCTCCTCAATTTCTAGCGGAAAAATTGGGTGTCTTTGGCTGGCAGCTCTATCTCAAAGCTAATGGCATCCACCAGTCTCCCGTCAAACCGAATCGCATTCGAAAGTCAGTCGGTAAAGAAAAAACTTACGGCAAATTGCTCTACTTGGAGGTTGATATCAAGGCAGAAGTCAGCAAATTATCCCAAAGAGTAGCAACCAGTTTACAAGATAAAAAGTTGAAAGGCCATATTATCGTCATCAAAATTCGCTATGCTGACTTTACGACATTGACCAAGCGCCTGTCTTTGGATGATAAGGTGGATGATGCTGATGCCATTGATCAATGTGCGCAAAAGTTATTAGACGAAACCTTGCGTGACACTGTCGGCATTCGACTTTTAGGTGTGACGGTGACTGGTTTTTGAAGTTAATTAAAAATAAATAAGGTACACAGATAGCCAATCAATAAAAAAGGTAGGAAAGGAATTTCTGCCTTTTTTTGCTTGGGATTTAAAGCGTAATAAAGGAGCCCGCCTAGACTTGCGAGCAATAGACAAAGCGTTAAGTAAAAAAAGTCAATAGAAAAAGAGAGCAAACCTAGATAAAGCCAGTCACCACTGCCCATTTTGAGGTCTAAAATTTCAGTCAGGATTGCGATGATGAGACAGCCAAAAACGCATGGATTGCAAGGCGTCGTGAAACTAAGCAGCAGAAAAAAGACAAGCCAGACCCACAATGGAAAAGCATGGCTTTTAAGGTCAAAGCCAACCATTAACACAGACGCAAGGCAAATCAAACAAACTGTCAGGTCAATTTTTCCCAGCCAAGCGATAACAAACAGTCCGCCACAGAGTAACTCTAAAATGCCATACCAGTAGGGGAGTTTAATCCCACAATAGCGGCATTCGGAGTGGCTAAGCAGCTGTGATAAAATCGGCAGCATATCCCGCCAACGTAATGTTTGCCCACATTGCCCGCAATGAGATCTGGGACTGATGATGGAAGCATCTGGGCAACGGTCAATTACCAAACCAAAGAATGAGCCCCAAACGGTGCCGAGTGTAAAAATTAAAAAAATTGTCATACTTATCTATACGAAAAAAGAACTTAAATATTTGATAATTTATCGCTTTTTTTCTATAATGAAACTGTTGAGGTAAACGCTATCATTTAGGTTGGTGCTTACCTTGAGCAATGTTTCTGGTTTAAGCAACTGGCTGATTAACATTTTTCTAAGAAAAGTAGTTATCAGTCCTATAAGAAAAGTAGTTATCAGTCCTAATGGAGGAGAGAAAATGTCAAGAGAAAAAACAAAAGCAGTGTTAAATCAATCCGTTGCCGATTTATCAAAAGCAGCAGCTTTGGTGCACCAAGTCCATTGGTACCTACGTGGCCCCGGTTTCATGAAATTACATCCTAAAATGGATGAATTGATGGATAGCCTTAACAGCCATTTAGATGAATTATCAGAACGCTTGATTACCATCGGTGGCTCACCAGTTTCGACTTTGAAGGAATTTGATGAGTTGTCAAATATCAAGCTTGAAACAGCGACTTGGGATAAAACGACGGAAGCGCGTTTGACGGAAGTTGTCAAAGCCTATAAATATCTATCAGACCTTTTCCAAGACGGTGTTCATGCGACAGATGAAGAAGATGATGATGTGACAAATGGTCTCTTTGCCGATGCTAAGGGTGACATTGAAAAAACAATTTGGATGTTAGAATCTGAACTTGGTTTAGCACCGGGTTTGTAAGACATGAATGAGTTGACTCGCCATTTGGCGAGTTTTTTTGTGCTTGTTGATATTAAAAAAAAGCGCTATCAATCAGCCAATTCATGTTTGAAAATGTTTTCAAAATATGATAAAATGTGAGAGGATGAAAACTTTATATGATGTTCAGGAATTTTTAAAAAAGCATGGTTATATCAATCTGTTTAGCAATCGACTTGATGCTATTTTTTTCATGGCACAAGAGCTGAAAACTTTATATGATGCCGGCTTAATTCCAGATCAGAACGATTATTTTACCGCAGATTTAATTCTACGGCGAGAACACAGACTTGAAAGTGAGAAAAAGACTTATGACGAAAAAAATCATCGGGATTGACCTTGGCGGGACAACGATTAAATTTGGTATCTTGACAGTAGCTGGTGAAGTTCAGGACAAATGGGCGATTGAAACAAATATTATCGGTAACGGTCAACATATCGTCCCTGATATCATCGCGTCTATCAACCGCCGCTTAGAGCTATACAAACTTGATAAAGCTGATTTTCTAGGCATTGGGATGGGCTCTCCAGGGTCTGTGGATATTGCTAAAAATACAGTTATCGGTGCTTATAATTTAGGTTGGGAAACTTTGCAAGAAGTTGGTGCAGCCATTGAAGCGGGTGTTGGCCTACCATTTGCCATTGATAATGATGCCAATGTGGCAGCACTGGGTGAACGTTGGGTTGGTGCGGGTGAAAATAACCCTGATGTCATCTTCATGACGCTTGGTACGGGTGTTGGCGGCGGTATCATCGCAGCAGGCAACCTGGTGCATGGTGTTGCCGGTGCAGGTGGTGAAATTGGTCACGTGACTGTGGATATCAGCCCAGCTGCTTTTGCCTGTACTTGTGGCAAATCAGGCTGTCTAGAAACGATTGCGTCTGCAACAGGTGTTGTGCGTGTTGCGCGCCAGCTTGCTGAGGAATATGAAGGCGAATCAGCGATTAAAGCAGCGATTGATAACGGTGACACTGTGACATCAAAAGATATCTTTATGGCGGCTGAAGCTGGCGATAAATTTGCAGACTCAGTTGTTGAAAAAGTCAGCCAATATCTTGGTTTGGCGTCAGGCAATTTGGGCAATACGTTGAATCCAGATTCTATCGTCATCGGTGGTGGTGTTTCCGCAGCGGGAGAATTCTTGCGTGCACGGATTGAAAAATACTTCAATCTTTATACGTTCCCACAAGTTAGAAATTCGACTAAAATTAAAATTGCCCAACTCGGCAATGATGCTGGCATTATTGGTGCAGCCAGCCTAGCATTAAAATTCACTGAAACTGAGGCTGTCTAATATGTTGTTATATGTTAATATTTTACTCATTCTGGTTATTATTGGTCTATTTGCCTACCCATTTGTCAATAAATTCAGAATTAAATCTGTCGCTAAAATTGTAGACAATGCGACTTTTGCTGAGCAACTTAATGGGGCACAGTTGATTGACTTGCGGGAAGCAACAGCTTATCGGATTGTCCATATTTTGGGTGCCAGAAATTTACCTTTCTCACAATTTGACCAAAGCATCTCAGCCATTCGTAAGGATAAGGCGGTTCTCTTATATGAGGATGCGAAACCTGTATTTTGCGTTCGTGCAGCGCTCAAGCTCAAAAAAGCGGGCTATACCAACATTGTCATCCTAAAAACTGGGGTCAAGGGTTGGCATGGCAAGACTAAAAAAGGAGCTTGATTTGTCATGGAAACAAGAATACGACGTGCCGAGCGAGTATCAGATGAAACAAATATAAAGCCTAAAAAGAAGCATCGTGGTCTTAAAATCGTTAGCCTGCTTATCTTAGTAATCGTATTGCTTGTTGGTATCGTTGGTGCTAAAGCCTATTTCGATGTCAAAAAAGTATCAAATCAAGCGTATCAAACCATTAAGCGTCAGACATCAGCGAAGTTGCCAAACTTGACGGATAGATCGGCCTTTAGCTTTCTATTTTTAGGCGTCAATGGTAAGACAGCTAATAATATCCTAGTCCTAACGGTCAATCCAAAGCAGAATAAGACAATTGTGATTAGTTTAAACCGGAATATCTATCTGCCGTCAGAAGCAACTACCCTGAAAGAGTTATACGGTACAAAAGGAACAGCTGGGGAAATTGATGCCATACAGACACTCTTAAAAGTTGATATTCCACGATATATGGCTTTTGAAATGAGTGGTCTGGGAGATTTTGTCGAGGCAGTAGGTGGCGTTCAAGTCCAAAATGATACGCACTTTATCTCAAGTGGTTATGAGTTTAAAAATGGTAGCTTACTTTTGCAAAATGCTGCTGAAGTGAAAGCCTTTCTGAGAAAGGTTGGCGATGATGCTGAAAAAGCTGAGGAGGATTTGATTGATCGGGAACAAAGTATCTTGATTGCGATTATTCCTAAGATGAAATCAGCAAATACTGTTTTTCACTATGAAAAATTTGCGAATGCTTTCGGCAAAAATATCAAAACCGACTTTACTTTTGACACGATTAAAACGCTAGGTATAGGTTATAATGGTGTGCTAGGTAACATTATAAAAGAAAACTTGCGACCAATCCCAACGACGATTGATGGTGTTGCGCAAAAAATTCTATCAGAAGCACAAATCACTAAAGCACATGATAGAATTGAAGAAGCTATCAATGAATAAAAAGTTTGAACACAAAAAGTAAATCAAAAAAGTCTCTCCTTTCACGTATGGAAAGGAGAGACTTTTTTGAGGTTGAACAATAAGTTTATCTCAAGACGATAAAATCGGCAACAGGTCGCCCATCTTGACTGGCAAAAATCGTTTGACCATTAAGTGACATTTGTGATGAACCGCCACCATCTAAAACGACAAGATTTTGCAGGTTGAGATTGGCAACGGCTGCCATGGTGCCCTCATATCCCTCGCTGGTATCTGAAATGATAAGATAGATGTTATTATCAGCATCGTTACCGATGTAAGAATGAATCATCCAGTTGACAGAGCCATCATTTGGTAAGACAACGCCATCTTTAATGAGGATACTCCCAAAGCCATAACTTTGCTCGCCACCTTTTTTGAGGATCTCAGTCGCAGGTGTTGTCAGGTCATATCCGTTAGCAGAGCCATTTTTATTGATAACAAAAGCAGCGCTACCATAGGCGGTATTTGACCAGTTTGAGAAAAGTTGACCGTTATTAATCTGGAAACCGACAATCTGACCTGTATTCATATCAAAACCAGACGTGTTCATAATCAATGAATCAGGATATTGTGCCACGATGTCAGACATCATGAAAGTGCCTGGAATTTGTGCAGCTGCTGTTTTCAGAACTTTAGGATTATTGGCGCGGTAAATGGTAACGCCTGGCACGGATAAATCCGTGAATTTCTCAAGTTTTGTTTTGGATTTAACCTGCACCCAGCCAGCTTCACCAGTATCTTCGACCTCAGGTGCGGATGCGATTGAGACAGAAGTTGGTGGGACAATCGCATCAGATGCCGTTGTTTTAATTGGCTTAAGAGCAGAAGAAGCTGTTGGTTTAGGCTTTAGTAGGACATAAGCAACGCTTGACGCTACTAAGAGTAGCAGGACAATGGTAATGATTAAAGGCCATTTTTTCTTATTTTGAGTGGTAGTGGGCTTTTTTTCAGCCGTACGTTTATTAGTATTTTTCATAATGATAAAATAACGATATCGTCTCCTAATTTTGTGCATATCCTGATATGTTAAGCTGGTGAGCTTTCGCATTTAGTATGAGAAGTAACAGCATTAGCTAACAGGCTAGAAATATTAAGTTGAGGCTAGCAATTCAAATCAACGCTAGATGTTAGCCGTCATTATTTCATTATAAAGTGCTTTTAAAGTTAAGTCAAGCGAATACCGACTGAAAACGCTTAATAAAGGCATTCTTGTTGCATTTTGCCAAAAATATGTTATACTTATAAAGTTGAAATAGAATAAAGATTATCTCTAAAAAATGTTGAAGCGGCAGCGTATGACAGTCGCCTTATGATTTTTAGACATAATCTCAAATGATGAGGTATAAATCTTGACTAAATTACGCGAAGACATTCGTAATGTCGCAATCATCGCCCACGTTGACCATGGTAAAACAACACTTGTCGATGAACTTTTGAAACAATCAGACACCTTGAGCGCCCGCGCACATCTTGACGATCGTGCCATGGACTCAAACGATCTTGAAAAAGAACGTGGGATTACGATTCTTGCTAAAAATACAGCGGTTAAATATAAAGATAAACACATCAACATCTTGGACACGCCTGGTCACGCGGACTTCGGTGGCGAAGTGGAACGGATCATGAAAATGGTTGATGGTGTTGTTCTCGTGGTCGATGCTTACGAAGGCACCATGCCACAAACACGTTTCGTGTTGAAAAAAGCCTTGGATCAAGGGTTGACACCGATCGTTGTTGTCAATAAAATCGACAAACCATCAGCACGGCCAGAAGAAGTTGTCGATGAAGTCTTGGAACTTTTGATTGAACTTGGTGCTGACGAAGATCAACTTGAATTCCCTGTTGTTTATGCGTCTGCCATCAACGGGACATCAAGTCTTTCTGACGAACTTGACACACAAGAACACACAATGGAACCATTGTTCGAAACAATTATCGACCATATTCCTGCGCCAGTTGACAACTCTGACGAACCTTTGCAATTCCAAGTCTCATTGCTTGATTACAATGATTTCGTTGGTCGTATCGGTATCGGACGTGTGTTCCGTGGCACGATTAAAGTTGGAGACAGCGTCACGCTTTCGAAACTTGATGGGACGAAACAAAACTTCCGTGTCACTAAATTATTCGGTTTCTTCGGTCTTGACCGGATTGAAATCCAAGAAGCAAAAGCTGGTGATTTGATTGCTGTATCTGGTATGGATGACATCTTTGTTGGGGAAACAGTCACACCGTCTGACCACATCGATCCACTGCCAATTCTGCACATCGATGAACCGACTTTGCAAATGACTTTCCTTGTCAATAACTCACCTTTCGCTGGTCGCGAAGGCAAATGGGTCACATCACGTAAAGTGGAAGAACGCCTGCAATCAGAGTTGCAAACTGACGTGTCACTTCGGATTGATCCAACTGATTCACCTGACCGTTGGATCGTCTCAGGTCGTGGCGAATTGCATTTGTCAATCTTAATCGAAACCATGCGTCGTGAAGGCTATGAACTTCAAGTCTCACGTCCAGAAGTTATCGAACGTGACATCGATGGTGTCCGTTCTGAACCATTTGAACGTGTCCAAATCGACACACCTGAAGAATACCAAGGCTCTATCATCCAAGCGCTTTCTGAGCGTAAAGGGAACATGCTGGATATGGTCAACACTGGTAACGGTCAAGTTCGTTTGATTTTCCTTGTCCCAGCTCGTGGTTTGATTGGTTTCTCTACTGAATTCTTGTCAATGACACGTGGTTACGGGATTATGAACCACACTTTCGACCAATATATGCCAATGATTCATGAACAAATCGGTGGTCGTAGCCGTGGTGCCCTTGTTTCTATCGACACTGGTAAAACAACGACTTATGCCATCATGGGTGTTGAAGAACGTGGAACGATCTTTGTTAATCCGGGAACTGAAGTTTATGAAGGCATGATTATCGGGGAACATTCTCGTGAAAATGACTTGACAGTCAATGTGACAAAAGCGAAACAAATGACCAACGTCCGTTCTGCCAATAAAGACCAAACCAACGTCATCAAAACACCACGTATCTTGACTTTGGAAGAATCAATCGAATTTATGGCTGATGACGAGTACCTCGAAATCACACCGGAATCAATCCGTTTGCGTAAACAAATCTTGAACAAAGCAGAACGCGAAAAAGCCAACAAAAAGAAAAAAGGATAAGCGATTGCTAGATAGAAGAGGGGAATGAGATGTTTTATTTAGTCGTATTAACACTCTTTGTCTTGTGTTATCTCTTTTTGGCACCTGATGATATCAAAAAAAGTTTAAATATTTTTGTTGCGATTATCGGGACAGTCTTAGCTGTGACGATTATCATTTCACTCATTGTCCAAAATAAAACGACCATTTTGCAAGGTATCGTCGTCTTAGCTGGCGTTACGCTAATGATTGAAAGTATTCGTGAAATTAATCAGTTATAAGAAAATCAGTCGAGAGGCTGATTTTTTTGATATAATAAACCTATGAAAGTAAATGAAAAACAAATGCTGGCGTTTGCTGAAACCTTAGGCAAAAAGTTGCAAGCAGGAGATATTATCGTCTTGACCGGTGAATTAGGCGCAGGTAAAACAACCTTTACCAAGGGTCTCGCCCTCGGTTTAGACATTCATCAGATGATAAAAAGCCCGACCTACACCATCGTTCGGGAGTACGAGGGGCGCCTCCCCTTGTATCATATGGATGTCTATCGGATTGGCGATGATCCAGATTCGATTGATTTAGATGATTATTTATTTGGCAATGGTGTCACTGTGATTGAGTGGGGGAATCTTTTAGCGCAAGATTTGCCGACTGAGTATCTGGAGATTATTTTTGACTACCAAGATGATGAACGAGAAGTGACCCTAGTCGCACATGGCAGTCACTATGACAGCTATTTAGCCTAGATTTAAACCTTGTCGCCCTTAAAGGAGCCATATGACTGAAATTATCGTAAGAGAAGCAGCACCGCAAGACGCCAAAAACTTGATTGATTTCCTCAATCAAGTCGGTAAGGAATCACATTTTTTAACCCTCGATGAAGCAGGTATCTTGCTGACGGAAGCCCAAATGTCTGAATACCTCGCACAAATTGCTGAAAAAGATAATAACGCCTATCTGTTAGCCTTAGTGGACAATCAAATTGCTGGTGTTATTAGTTTGACAGCAGATTTTCATGACCGTATTCGCCATATCGGCGATTTATTTATCGCTGTTAGCCAAGATTTCCAGGGCTATGGTATCGGTCATATTTTGATGACGGATATGTTGGACTTTATTCAGGAAGTTGGGGCCATCAAGCGCTTGGAACTTCAAGTTCAGAAACGAAATGACAGAGCCATTCATCTTTATCAAAAACATGGTTTTGAGATGGAATCAACTCGAAAATTCGGTGCAAGAGATGAATTTGGTACCCTCATCGATGTATTAGAAATGGTCAAATTTTTTGATTAAGGTTACAAGTTTGTAACATTTTATACGAATGCAGGTTTGCATCTAGTTTTTCTGGTAAAATGGAATAATGAAAAGAAGTCAGAGAATTAATGAAGAAGCCAAGCATGGCTCTAAAAGAACTAAAAATAGAAAGCTAAAGAAAAACGGCAAGCCAAAGATGAGACTTTGGAAGAAACTATTGCTAAGTTTTTTAGCAGTCATTTTAGTGTTTGCAGGCCTCATCTTTGCTTATGGTACCGTTGTGTTAAATCGGACAGAGAATGCTTTTAAATCAACGTTTTCTGATTTAGGCTTGAGTTCGAGTAAAAAATCAGATGACATCATCAAGGCGACTAAACCTTTGACTATCTTACTGATGGGAGTGGATACTGGTTCTGGTGATCGGACTGATTTGTGGTCAGGTCAGTCGGATACGATGATTGTCATGACAATCAACCCTCAGACCAATACGACGACCATGGTTTCCTTGGAACGGGATATGTTGACGAATATCATCGATAAAGATGGGGATGTTGTCGAGACAGCCAAGCTAAATGCCGCCTATGCGAGTGGTGATGCTGTGTCTGCAGTCTCAACGATTCAGCAACAAATTGGCTTAGATATTGATAAATATGCCCTGATTAACATGAATGGTTTGAAAGACCTTGTGGACGCTGTTGGCGGCATTGAAGTAGATAATCAACTAGGGGCAACGATTTCAATTGAAGAAACGGAGCCTGATTATACCGCAACCATTGCCCCCGGTAAGCAACATATCGATGGCGACCAGGCCTTGGTCTATGCCCGGATGCGCCATCAGGATCCAGAAGGTGATATTGGTCGTCAAGCGCGTCAGCGTGAAGTCATTACGCAAATCATGGGTAAAATTTTAAGCTTGGATTCCATCACCAAGTATGAGAAAATTTTGACCGCCATTTCTGGCAATATGAAAACAGACTTTGCTGTGAATGCTAATTCTTTGAAAAGTTTGCTAGGTTACAAGGATGCTTTCAAAAAAATGCGCTCGATTAAATTGCAAGGTCTAGGTGAAATGATTGATGGGATTTCTTACCAAGTCATGCCAGCTGATAACTTATTGAGTGTTCAAAATGCCTTGCGCTTATCGCTTGGCAAGCCAGTCGAAAAAAGCCTGTCACCTAATATTATTACCTTTGAAAATTATTATGGTGGCTATGCGCCAAGTGTAACATTGCCAACAGTCACAACAACGGTCAATGGCAAAACAACTGAGAAAACCTTGCTGACGGATGGCGAGGAGACTTCCGCAGAAAAAGCCACAGAAGCAAGTACATCTGAGACTACCGCGACATCAGATACGACCTATGATAGTCAAACCTCAGAAACACAATATGATGTTTATGGCAATCCCATTTATTGATAGATGCATTTTAAACAGTATTTGACGAAACTGCTGAATTTTGGTAAAATTTAGTAGTTGTATTTGGTCTCATAGCTCAGCTGGATAGAGCATTCGCCTTCTAAGCGAACGGTCGCAGGTTCGAATCCTGCTGGGATCACTAATTGATAAAGTTTAAAACTTCTTAGATTCTGAGAAGTTTTTTTGTTAGTTTGGGGTATAAATAGAGCTTATAGCCTTATTAAAGGTTTAAGTATATGGCGAACGCTGAAATCTATGCTATCATTAGTCTAAGAGAAAAAAGGAGGCGCTATGCAGTATCTACCCTTAGAAAAATCAGAAGTTTTGCGCTATCTGGGCTATAGGCGCAAACAAGAATTAACGGCGGCTATCTCGGCGCTGGTGGATGAGATGATGCTGGCAGTTCAGGACGTGTCAAATGCCCGATATATTTATCAGGCCTATGATTTTACCCTAGATGAGAGTAAGCAAGCCATTCATTTAACCAATACTGACTTGGTGTTCCAGTCGAAACAGCTTTACAGTCATCTGAAACATGCGAAACAAATCGTTTTGTTAGCAGCCACGCTAGGGATTGAAGTCGAACGTCAAGTCAGGCTTTATGAACTGTCTGAGATGACCAAGGCGCTTGTCTTAGATGCGGCATGTGTGGATTATATTGAAAAAATCTGTGATTTAGCAGAGGTTGATATTGATGCTCAGTTTAAAGATAAAGTACTAAATCGCAGATTTTCGCCAGGTTATGGTGACCTGTCTCTAGACGTTCAGCCTCAATTTTTAAAAACTTTGGAAGCTGATCGACAACTGGGATTAACCTTGACAGAGACCAATTTAATGGTGCCTAGAAAATCAGTCACAGCTATTCTTGGCTTATTTGAGGACGAAAAACTAGCGCGACCTAGACGCAAGCCACCTCAAAATCTGACAGTTGAGATGGTTAGAAATGGCAATTTTAATGTGATGGATACAGCCTTATGATGACGAAAAGATTAACGCGTCTTGCCATATTAACCGCACTTGCCTGTGTGCTTCGGCTTGTTTTTGGTGCTTTTCCAAATGTTAAACCAATTGCAGCCCTGTTTTTTGTCCTTATCTTGGCTTACGGTTTAGCTGACGCCATCATTGTCAGTAGTTTAACGATGGTTGTGACTGGCTTTTTGATGGGATTCTCAGTGATTATTTTGGGACAGATGATCAGCTATGCCTTGATTTTGAGTCTGGGGGCACTCGTCTTTAAATGGATTAAACCGATTTTTCTACGAACGTTAGTGATTTTCGGTTTGACCATGCTGTATGGGGTGCTTATCTCGATTTTTTCTGCTCGACTATTCGGTAGTCCGATCTTACCCTTTTGGCTCAGTGGCTTGACGTTTGACCTGGCACATGCCGTGTCAACGGCACTCTTTTTCCCAATTTTAGTGACCATTTTCAAAAATATTTTAAAACATGATACTGAAAGCGATGCGACGTAATCGCAAACTTCTGTAGAAAATTAGGGATTTATGGTGCTCCTGCGATGACTCGTCGTAGGTGAACTTTCTGCGCTTGCGCAGGTTCAGAAATCATCTATTTTCCTATGGCATTGCAGTTGCTGCTTTAGCAGCGTACGGAAAAGCTAAAGGCAACGTGCCTTAGTGATTTATCACTTAGGCGTTGATAAGAAGTGAGCTTGGAGTTCAAATAAAGGAAGACCTAATATGACGATTTTAACAGCTTTAAAAACGCAAATTTTACTTTTTGACGGGGCAATGGGGACGCAACTTCAAAACAGGGGCTTACCGATTGGTGGCATTCCTGAGCATTTTAATCTGACGCATCCGGAGGTTGTTGCGGCAATTCATCGAGATTATGTAGCGGCAGGGGCGGATGTTATCACGACCAATACCTTTCAGGCGAATACGACGAAAATGACGGCAGATGGGGTGGCAGAGACGATTCGTGCAGCGGTTGCTCTGGCTAAACAAGCTGCGCCAAAATATGTCGCCTATGACATGGGACCGACAGGCCAACTTCTGCAACCTATGGGTACTTTGTCTTTTGAGGCAGCTTATGAGATGTTCAAACATCAGGCAATCATCGCGGAGCAAGCTGGGGCAGATTTAGTTATCATCGAGACGGTAGCCGATTTGTTGGAGGCTAAAATCGCAGTTTTAGCGGTTAAAGAAAATACGAAATTGCCCGTCTTTGTCACCATGACTTATCAGGAAGATGGTCGAACCTTTGTCGGGGTTGACCCGCAAACTGCAACTTTGACCCTGCAAAATCTGGGTGTGGATGTGCTCGGAGTCAACTGTTCACTGGGACCAAAAGAATTAGCACCGATTGTCGATAAAATTTTAGAGTATGCACAAATGCCAGTCATGGTGCAGGCTAATGCGGGTCTACCACAGATGGCAAATGGCGAGACGGTTTACAAAATCACACCTGAAACTTATGTCGCCTATACGCAAAAACTGTTGGCGCAAGGTGTGGCGGTCGTCGGGGGATGTTGTGGGACAACACCAGAATTTATCCGCCAATTACGCTCGCTCATCGATCAAACGGAAAAAGTTTATCCAGAGCCAAAATCAGGCACTTTTATCACTTCAGGACTTAAAACGCTAGAAATTGGTAAGGGCTTGACGCTTATCGGTGAGAGAATCAATCCAACAGGTAAACCGCGCCTGAAAGCAGCCCTGCGTCAAAATAATATCGGCTACCTTATTCAAGAAGCAGTTGCCCAGCGTGATGCTGGCGCTGATATTTTGGATGTCAATGTTGGCCTACCCGAGATTGATGAGGCTCAGATGATGGTTAAAACGATTGTCGAGTTGCAGTCTTTGCTTGACCTGCCCTTACAGATTGATTCGTCAGAAGTGGCAGCGCTTGAAGCTGGTGCGCGTCATTATAATGGTGTTCCTCTGGTTAATTCAGTCAATGGCAAACCGTCTAGTCTGGCTAAGATTTTGCCAATCGTGGCGAAATACGGCGGGGTTGTTCTAGGCCTCTGTCTAGATGAGACAGGCATTCCTGAAACGGCTGAAAAGCGCTATCAAATCGCTGAAAAAATCGTCCATGAAGCTGGGAAATATGGCATTACACCCGACCGTGTGATGATTGATCCCCTGGTCTTGACAGCCTCTGCCCAGCAAGACCAAGTGCTTGTCACATTGGATACCATTCGCCTAGTCAAAGAACGTTTGGGCTGTAAAACGGTTGTCGGCTTGTCCAACATTTCCTTTGGCTTGCCAAATCGTGATTTACTCAATGGCACGTTTCTGGCGCAAGCCTTTGGCGCAGGACTTGATGCGCCGATTATGAACCCTTTGTCAGATGATATGATGCGCGTGGTGCGCTCGCTCAAGGTGTTCACGGGACAAGATAGCAACTCGGCAGAGTATATCGCGAAAGCTCAAAATGCAACAATCGCCGTCACGGCGTCCAATGGGAGTGGCAATCAAGCACCGACTGATGACACCCTAGATTTGAAAGGGATGATTATCAAAGGTCGTAAGGAGTTGACAGCTGATGAAACGAGAAAAATGCTGGAAACACTGACACCGCTTGAAATCGTCAACGCCTATTTTATTCCTGCTTTGGATGTTGTCGGTGCTCAATTTGAAAAAGGCGAGCTATTTTTACCACAGCTCATGCAGTCTGCTGAGGCGACGCAACAAGCACAAGAAGTCTTGAAAGTAGCACTTGCAAAATCAGGTCAACAATCAGCATCTCTAGGCAAACTTTTACTTGCGACGGTCGAAGGGGATATCCATGATATCGGTAAAAATATCGTGAAGATGATTCTGGAAAACTATGGCTATGCTGTCGTTGACCTTGGCAAAGATGTGCCGATTGAGACAGTGGTGGAGACGGTTGTCACGCAAAAGATTAAATTGGTTGGTCTATCAGCCTTGATGACGACAACAGTGCAAAATATGAAAAAAACGATTACTGCCGTTAAAGCTGTTGCACCAGACACTGTCTTTATGGTCGGTGGGGCAGTCCTCAATGAAGAATACCGTGAATTTGTCGGTGCTGACTATTATGCCAAAGATGCCATGGTGAGTGTTGAAATCGCTCAGACATTTTTTAAGTAAGACGGATAATCATCACTGATACCTAGCCAGAGGTGTTTTCTCTTATCTGGCTTAAAAAGCTAGCGATGAAAAGTCGTCTCTTACCATCTACCCCAAAAATGACAAAATATTATGAAATGTAAGCGTTTCATGGTATACTGGATAGGAAATAAAAAAATATTTGGAGGAATTAGGATGAAGTTTAAGAAATTAGGAATGGTGGCTGCTTTGGTCGTCAGCGCAGTTGCATTGACAGCTTGTGGGACGGATAATAAAGCGCAATTTATCAAAGATAATGCTGAATTAGCGAAAGCTTCCACACAAAAGTTTAATTTAAAAATGGATAATTTAAAAGTCATTGCGAGTGGGGATGCAAAATCTTATGTCCCGATTATTAATGGTTATTTATCAAGTGTTGAGTTTTCAGGGAAATCAATGACGGATGGCAAAAATGCTCAGGTCACTATGGACGTCTCCCTTGCAGGACAAGAGATTCCCTTGGAAGTTGTGACAAAAGATACGGATGCTTATGTTAAACTCGAAACGCTAAAACCGGTACTTGATATGTACCTCCAATCTTCTGGTGCTGGTGTTGCTAGCATGGGATTAGATATGACGAAAATCAAAGGGAAATACTTAGATCTTACCGCTATTTCTGAAGAAAATGCGAAAGAGACAGAGGCTGTTTCTTCCCTAGATGTTAAAGATGCTAAAAAAGCCTTGGATAAGGCCTATAATTCTTTAGATAAAACAGATTTTAGCAAAGATGGTTCAGCCATTACGATGACTTTGTCTGGTGATCAACTTGCAAAATTTATCAAAACTTATCTGTCTGCTTTACCTGAAAAATCGAAAGAGTCATTTGATGACCTTCTAAAAGATAAAGATTTTGATAAAGAGTTACCTAAAGTCATTAAGGCATTAAGTATCACAACAGATAGTAAAAATAAAACATCGAATGTTGTCGTGAAATTTACTGGTAAAGAAGTAGAGGGTTATGGTCTTGATGGGCAAATCTCTTATAAAACCACTTATTCTAATGGTAAAGTAACGGTAAAAATCCCCGCTAAAGGCAATCTGATCAAAACTACTGAAGAATTGACAGGACTAATTTCAAATAGTGTTCAAGCTAATTGATAGAAAATGAAACCATCGCTTATCTCTAATAGGCGGTGGTTTTTAGGAATAGGTTCAGTAAAGTAAAATCATTTATGTTAAAATAAAGGTAAGATTGTTATAGATGAAAGGAATGATATGAAATTAACAGCTTTGGGTGTGTGGGGAGGCTATCCTTACAAGGATGCTGGAACGACCGCTTATCTCTTAACCAGTAATTCTGGTTTCAATCTCATGATTGATGCGGGCAGTCGCGCCGTGACAGAGTTAGAGCATGAAATCTCGCCACTCTGTATCGATGCGGTAATTGTCAGCCATTACCATCAAGACCACATCGCAGATTTGGGTGTTTTGCGCCAGTATCGTCAGCTTTGGCCGAAGACAGATCCAGATTGGGATGGCGCCATCCTCAAAATCTATGGGCATAACGAAGATACCCACGAGTTCCAAAATCTCACGCTAGACGGCGTCTCTGAAGGCATTGCTTATGATGTCACTGGTGTTCAGAAAATCGGACCATTCGATATTACCTTTACCAAAACAGTGCATCCAATCATCTGTTACGCCATGCGGATTACAGAGCGTAAAACAGGTCAGACCCTCGTTTTCACGGGCGATACGGGCTGGTTCAATGGTCTAGTTGACTTTTCAAAGGCTGCTGATATGTTACTAGCGGATGTGTACTTTTTCTCAGACAAATCAAACATGCCCAATCATTTGTCAAGCCTAGAAGCCGGACGGATTGCGCGTGAGGCAAAGGTTAAAAAATTAGTCCTGACGCATTTGCCGCAGTTTGGGGATTTGGAACAATTGAGACAAGAAGCAGCAGACGAAGCACAAGGTGTGCCAACGGAGCTTGCGACGCCACATCAGACTTGGGACTTTAATACATTTTGATAGATTTTACACCAGAAGAAAAAGCATATTTCATGCGCCAAGCCTTGATAGAAGCGCAAAAAGCTGCAGATCATGAGGAAGTCCCGATTGGTGCAGTGATTGTTAAGGATGGTGAAATTATTGCACGGTCTTATAATGCACGTGAGCTCCATCAAAAAGCGACACACCACGCTGAAATTTGTGCCATTGATCTGGCAAATGATGTTGTGGGGAATTGGCGCTTGCTTGACTGTGCCTTATTTGTGACGATTGAGCCCTGTGTCATGTGTTCGGGGGCGATTTCGCTTGCTCGTTTGCCACAGGTTTATTTCGGTGCAACCAACCCTAAATTTGGTGGAGCTGTCTCTCTGTACCAAATCTTAGAGGATCCGCGGCTTAATCACCGCCTCCATGTTGAATCAGGCATTTTAGAAGCAGAATGTGCGCAAATGATGCAAAATTTTTTCAAAAATCGCCGCAAAAAATAAATTTTATGCTATAATTGTAAATGAGGCAATAGTAATGCTATGAAGTGGGTCAGGTGCGGAAGCAAGCAGCCCTAAGTAGCGTTCCTATGTGCCTTATTTTTATACCGTGATTTTAATTAAGTCTGTTTACTCAGATTTATGTTGAAGATGAAAGAAGGGCAGCTCATGTATAGTCAAACAACGTACAACTCGCCGGTAGGTCACTTAACTTTGGCTAGTGATGGTGAAAGTCTCATCGGTCTATGGTTAGAAAATCAAAAATATTTTGCTGACAATTTTCCTGAGGAATGGGTGGCGAATGATTGCTTGCCAGTATTTGAGGCAACTAAAAAGTGGTTAGACCGTTACTTTTCAGGTGAGCAACCGTCGGTAACATCTATTCCTTTAGCACCTATTGGTAGCGAGTTTAGACAGACTGTTTGGCGATTGTTACACAAAATTCCTTATGGTCAAGTCATGACCTATGGCGAGCTTGCTGAGAAAATCGCAGCAGAGATGGGTAGAGCAAGCATGTCCAGCCAAGCCGTCGGGGGTGCTGTCGGCCATAATCCGATTTCGATTATCATCCCCTGCCACCGTGTCGTCGGCAGTGATGGCAGTCTGACTGGCTACGCTGGTGGTCTCACGACTAAAGTCAAGTTGCTAACTTTAGAAGCAGTCGATATGACAAATTTGTACATGCCGAAACATGGCATTAGCAGGAATTAACACGACTAACAAAAAAAGAACCCACAGAAAAGCTATTGATTTTCTGTGGGTTTTAAGTCCATAAAACGATTAGTTTTTTAAGATTTAACCAAAAAGTTTAGCGAAAAATCCCTTTTTCTGAGGTGGAAGTGCAGGTGATTCCTTCGGCACCAAATCAGGAAAAACATCAGACAAGCCAATCTTGTCAAGATTAAGCGCATGGTCGGTATGAATGACGATGCCATAGTGATCAGAAGCAGGCTCAGTTAAAATCTGTCCCTCAAAATGATGGTCAGTGGCTAATTTCAGATAATAGCCAGTCAAGTCATCAGGCAATTCACCACAAATTTTAACAAAAATTGGCGGTTCTGCTGTGTCAAAATGATTTAAAATTTGTCCAAATTTGTCTTTGACTTGTGTAGATTTCGCGTCAGTAAAAGTAATCGCAAGAAAAATACGCTCACGAAAAGTGTTCAGGTACAATTTTTGTTCATCGGGATTTAGTCGATATTCACCGCTTGAGGCGCGATCAAGCCTATTTTCTAAATTCGTCATACTGTTATTTTACCACAAATAAACCGGTTTCATTCAAAAACATTTTTTCTATACCACTCATGAGATATTAATGTTATAATACAGTCATGAGTATCTATGAAAAATTAGCGACTTTCAACATCATTGAAACGCCGCGGTTAGTGTTGCGGCCCCTGTCGATGACGGATGCCGAAGATATGTTTGACTACGCGAGTAAACCGGATAATTTGGTTTACGTTTTTCCTGCACATCATAATCTAGCGGAAACACGCTTGACGATTGCGACTTTATTTATGAAAGAGCCCTTGGGAAAATGGGCGATTGAACTCAAGTCAGAGGCTGCTATGATTGGAACGGTTACCTTTGTCAAATTAGATGAAAAAGCAAGAACGGCAGAAATTGGCTATACACTAAACCAAAAATATTGGGGACAAGGCTTAATGACGGAGGCTGTTAGAACGCTTGCAGAAATCAGCTTGACAGAATTTGGTCTATGTCAGTTGGCTATCGTCGTTGATGCAGAAAATATTGGTTCGTGTAAGGTCGCCGAAAAGTCAGGTTTTATTTTACAAGAAAACTATAAAGCGCTCAATCCTTATACCAAAATTTTGAGAAATTTTAAACGTTATACTCGTTTAAGTCAAAAAAGTAAACAAAATTTTTGAGATATTTTTTGTCAACGAAGAAGTGACGGAAAATAGCCAAAAATGTTTGCTTTATTGACTTAAATGTGTACATAGAAAGGTTTATCAGGTAGAACATGAGTAAACATCAAGAATTACTAGACTATATCGATGATTTGGAAATAGGCAAGAAGGTCAGTGTTCGTGGTCTTGCCAATCGGCTCAAGGTCTCTGACGGTACAGCTTATCGGGCGATTAAGGAAGCGCAGGCGCGCGGTCTTGTTTCCATCAATGATCGCTCAGGCACAACGCGAATTGCGACGCAAGAACAGCGCGTGATTGAAACGCTGACCTTTGGCGAGATTGCCAAAATTGCCAGTGCAGAAGTGATGGCGGGTGAAGCAGGGCTAACTCAGGCTTTTAGCAAATTCGCCATTGCTGCCATGACCAAGGAAAATATTCTCAAATACCTCACGCGTGGGGGGCTGGTGATTGTCGGTGACCGCACGGACATTCAAATTCTTGCCCTCCATGAAGGCAATGCGGTGTTGATTACAGGGGGTGTTGAGATTGAGCCGCAAGTGTTAGACTATGCGAACGCTCACGCCATCCCTGTCCTGCGAACAGATTTTGATACCTTTACCGTCGCCAGCCGAATCAACCGTGCGCTGTCTAATGAATTAATCAAAAAAGAAATCGCAACGGTAGCAGATGTCTATCAGAGTCAGGCACCCACGCTTTATGAAGTGTCGACCGTTAAAGACTATCTGGATTTAGTCAAGAAAACTAATGGTTCCAGATTTGCCGTCATCAATCAACATAAGTTAGTCGTTGGTGTTGTGAGTATGCGCGATGTGACGGGCAAGAAAAATAGTACAACGATTGATAAGGTCATGACCCGCAATCCCAAACTGGCTAAGTTTGAGATGACAGTTGCCTCAACCAGTCAAAAGATGATTTTTGATGGTTACGACATGA
The DNA here is from genome assembly GCF_002260845.1 of Pseudolactococcus reticulitermitis. Lineage (GTDB taxonomy): Bacteria > Bacillota > Bacilli > Lactobacillales > Streptococcaceae > Pseudolactococcus > Pseudolactococcus reticulitermitis. The sequence continues at coordinate 75,269 of NZ_BEDT01000002.1, forward strand.
TGCCCGTGGTCAATAGCGATAGTACTTATGCAGGGATTATCAGTAAGTCAGACATGCTTCGGAGTATGCAGGAGTCGTCTGAACAAAGCCAGTTTTCACACACCTTGACGGATGATGTGGCGCGCGCTGTCAAAGAAGTGCAATCCTACTATACTTTTACCGTTGAGCCATTCATGATGAATAATGTCGGTAACATTGCCAATGGGATGATGGCTGAGATTATCAGTAATATTACCGATCGCGTCATGACTAAAACCAAAAATAAAAATATTATCATCGAATCAATGAGCATTTATTTCATGGGTGCTGTCGCCATTGACGATGAGCTGGAAGTTTATCCCAAGATTATCAGCGAGACGAGACTTGGCGCGACGATTGATTTTGAAGTCTATCTGGATTACCAGATTATCAGTAAGAGTTTAGTCACCCTACAAATTAACTAGAAAAAGGAAGCTACAGATATGCATGACATTTTAGATAAAATCAAAGCCTATGATGAGATTGTCATTCATCGGCATAAAAATCCCGATCCAGATGCGCTGGGCAGTCAGCTAGGTTTACGGGATATCTTGCGGACGAATTTTCCAGATAAGACCGTTTCAGCAGTCGGCTTTGATGAGCCTAGCCTAGCTTTTATCGGGAAAATGGATCAGCTCCCAGATGAAACTTTCAAAGGAAAACTCGTCATCGTGACGGATACGGCGAATACACCCCGGATTGACGATGCGCGCTATCAGACAGGGGATTGCTTGATTAAAATCGACCATCACCCCAATGATGATGCCTATGGTGATTTGCTAGCAGTTGATACGACAGCCAGCTCAGCATCAGAAATCATTGCCAATTTTGCCTTTGACAATGACTTGGCACTGTCTGACGAGGCAGCCAGAGTGCTATACGCAGGGATTGTTGGTGATACAGGTCGTTTTCTCTATCCTGCCACGACACCTCAAACGCTCTATACCGCTGCAAAATTAGCAGAGCACGATTTTGATAGAGCAGGTCTCATGCGTGAAATGGACAGCTTTGACATGAAAATTGCGAGACTGCAGGGCTATGTCTATGAACATCTTGAGATTTCACCAGAAGGTGTGGCCCGCATTTTTATCACGCAAGCCTTGATGCAGGCACATGGTATCTCAGATTCAGAAACGTCTGCGATTGTTTCAGCACCAGGGAAAATTAAAGAAATTCAAACCTGGGCCATTTTTGTTGAGCAAACAGACGGACATTTTCGTGTCAGAATGCGCTCGAAAGTCGCACCGATTAATGCCATTGCCAAACAACACGCCGGTGGTGGTCACCCGCTCGCCAGTGGTGCCAATAGTTATTCGGCACAAGAAAACGATGACATTTTTCAAGAATTAAGAAATAATTTAGTTGCTTTTCAGAAATAGTGGTATAATTGTTTTATGAATAAAAAAGATTTTCCATGGCTGTATGATGCTGAGTATATGTCCTATGTCGGTGGGCTCTTAGAGACACCAGAAGTTCAAAAATTAAATGAGTTTACACATCACTACATTTCGACGCGCTTGCTCCATTCTTTGAATGTCAGCTACACGTCTTACAAAATTTCTAAAAAATTGGGTTGGAACAAAAAAGCAACGGCTCGTGCAGGGCTGTTACATGACCTCTTTTATTACGACTGGCGTGAAACCAAGTTTCCCGAAGGCAGTCATGCCTATGTGCATCCAAGAATTGCTTATCAAAACGCTCAAAAACTGACGACAATTTCGAAATTAGAAAAAGACATCATCATCAAACATATGTGGGGGGCAACCATTGCACCACCACGCTATAAAGAAAGTTTTGTCGTGACTTTTGTTGATGATTACGTCGCCATCAAAGAATGGACGCAGTTGATGAAGATGAAATGGAAACATCATAAACTGTTCAAGAAAGAAAAATTAAGTTAATGAAATTGCAAAATCAAGACATCAAAATAGGTAAAACGATTGATGAATTAGTGGAGGGTGAGACCTTTAGTCTGTCTGAAACGATTAAAAATCGTGAAATTTTGCTCTATCTCGGTCTTACGAACGATGACAATCCGCTCTATTCGCAGTATGATTATATTAAGGAACTTGGTTTGACTAAACCAGTGGTGCCAACTGCTCTGATTTTTGGCATCATTACCTCGACCATCAACAAACATCTGCCAGGTCCTGGTAGTCATGTTGTCAATGTTAATCTTAACCTCATTGAAAAAATCTTTCGAAATGATTTGTTGAGTTTTAATTTTGAAATCATCAAAATTGATACCAACAAAGATTTGGTCACGATTAATATTGAGATTATGCGTGATGAGGAACGGGTGGCAGACGCTATTGTCTTGGTGCAACCGCCTTTAGAAGAGTTTGTTGTATCAGAGTAGTTGAACTCTAGTGTTGGTAGTCATATGGAGTTCTAAAAGGAGGAGATTATGGATAATCAAATTTTTGAAACAAATCAACATACAGGCAAGTTTTCACTTGCTGATTTCTTCGCGCGGATCTATGCGCTGGTTGGCATGGGGATTGCCGTCAGTGCTGTTGTGGCCTTTATTACGTTGACGATGTTTGCTGATAGTATCTCAGCGATTTTAACAGGCAATACTTGGCTTTTATTCGTCTTATGGATTTTAGAAATGGTGTTAGTCGTTGCACTTGCCCCAATGGCTAGAAAAAATTCACCAATGGCGCTACCCGCTTTCATTGCTTTTTCAGCATTAAATGGCTTCACCTTGACGTTTACCTTAGCTTACTTTGAACTCAGTAGCATTGCCATTGCTTTTGCGATTACAGCAGGTATGTTCTTTGCTCTCTCAATCTTTGGTAAAACGACCAAACGTGATTTGTCTGGTATGGGGAAAGCGATGTTTGCAGCCTTGATAGGGATTATCATTGCCAGCGTCGTGAACCTCTTTGTCGGCTCTTCAGGTATGGATTTCATGATTTCAATTCTTTCAGTCATCGTCTTTTCAGGCTTGATTGCTTGGGATAATCAAAGAATTGAAACGCTTTACCACCAAAACAACGGTAACGTGACCGATGGCTGGGCAGTGAGCATGGCCTTGAGCCTTTACTTGGACTTTATCAACCTGTTCATCTCCATTTTGAGAATTTTCGGGATTGGTGGCAGCAAAGATTAAGTTCAAAAAAATCATCCGAGAGATGATTTTTTGTTTTACGGTCATTTTGATTTAGAAAATGGGGAAGAAATTGAGCGAGGGATTAACCTATCAAAAAGTAGAGACGACAAAAGCGCTGGAAAAATTATCAGAGTTGATCCAAATGATCTGGCCAGAAGTCTTTACGCCGGTGATTGGCGCAGCCCAAGTCGCCTATATGCTAGAAACCTACCAGTCAATCGAGCAAATCAAAAGAGAAATCGATGACGGTGTTCAGTATGAAATCATCAGCTTAGATGAAGAGGCAGTCGGCTATTTAGCTTATGAACTTCAAGAAAATCAATTGTTTATCAGTAAAGTCTATTTATTAGCCAGCTATCGAGGACAGGGATTATCGCGACAAGCCTTTAATCGGCTTGAGGACATCGCACGGCAAGAAAGCAAGGATAAGTTACATTTACATGTCAATCGTTATAACGCGCGTGCTATTGCCGTCTATCAGCATTATGGTTTTGACATCGATAAAGCAATTGATACGCCTTTAGGAGATTTTGTCCTCAATGATTATTGGATGACTAAAACTTTATCTGACTAGCATATGAAAAAACTGCCGAAATTGACAGTTTTTTATTTTATTTAACAACCGTATGGCTGGAAAGGGTTTGACCGTTTTGATCTTTAAGCACCAGCCAAGAGTTAGTTCCTGCGAAATAAAGCAAATGACCGACTTCATTAACCGATTTCAGATGAATATCAGCTGTTGTCACAAAATCCGTGCCAATCGCCTCAGCGTGTTCTTGCCGTAAGGTCATGGCAAATTTCTGTGCAAAGCCAATAGAGCCATCTTGATTGAGGGGCATGTCTTGTTTGAGGACAGCGCCTTTTTTGATAACCATATCGTTACGTTTCAGCCAATAGACCTCAGCTTTAGCGCCATCGTAATCGACATAAAAAGGGATGTCAGCAATTGCCTTTGAAAAACGATACTGGGCTTTACCTGAGCTTTTAGGAGGCGTCTCAGGTGTTTGGGGTGTCATCTTGAATTGATAGCCTAGCAGGTCTAAATAAGGCGCAAGCTGTGCCAGATAAGCCGTTAAAACTTTGGTCTGATGACTGGGTACTTTTTGAGCCATGAGATGTTTTTTGAAATAAATCGGATCAATGTCTACAGGCAAGCTAAAAACGAGGACACGATCAGCTTTGGTTTTTTGAGTCACTAGATTTGACCCTTTAAAATAGAACGTGGCTTTAGAGGTGTCTGCAACCAAGGCTGTTAAATCAAGCACATCCAGTTGCCCCAAATGCTCGGGAAAGGTCACGGTTAAACGCTTATCTTCAAAACTTGCCATCATCATTTAATCACATCAACGCCACCAAGATAAGGGCGGAGGACTTCAGGAATGGTAACAGATCCGTCAGCGTTTTGATAGTTTTCAAGCAAAGCCGCAACTGTACGACCGACCGCTAAACCAGAACCATTTAAAGTATGGAGAAGTTGCGTTTTACCAGCTTCATCACGATAACGAATTTGCGCACGGCGCGCTTGGAAGTCTTCCGTATTAGAACAAGAAGAAATTTCACGATAAGTCTGTTGTGATGGAATCCAAACTTCCAAGTCATAGGTTTTAGCCGCAGAGAAGCCCATATCGCCAGTTGACAAGGCGACAACCCGATAAGCCAAGCCTAATTTTTCAAGAATGTTACCGGCATTTTCGACCATTTTTTCGAGTTCTTGGTAAGAGGTTTCTGGCTTAGAAAACTTAACCATTTCGACTTTATGGAATTGGTGCAAGCGGATGAGACCACGAGTGTCACGACCAGCTGAACCCGCCTCAGAACGAAATGACGGGCTCATAGCTGTGAAATAAATCGGTAAGTCGCTACCGTCGATAATTTCATTGCGATAGTAGTTAGTCAAGGGCACTTCCGCAGTCGGAATGAGGACAAAATCACTATCAGCCAACTCAAAGGTATCTTCCTTAAATTTCGGATATTGACCCGTGCCGTACATTGACTCATGATTAACCATATAAGGGGTAATCATCTCAGTGTAGCCTTCTTTGGCATGTTCGTCCAGCATGAAGTTGTAGAGGGCGCGTTCAAGACGGGCGCCCAAACCTTTGTAGAACAAGAAGCGTGAACCCGTGACTTTGGCACCACGTTCCCAGTCTAAAATGCCTAATTTTTCGCCCAAATCCCAGTGAGCTTGTGGCTCAAAGTCAAAGTTTGGCACCTCACCGACCCGTTTGACTTCGACATTATCATCTTCATCGGCGCCGACAGGCACATCAGCAGCAGGGATATTGGGCAATGTTTCGAGAATACCTGTCACTTTTTCATCGAAGAAAGCGAGTTCTGAGTCAAGCGCCTTGATATGGCTTGCCACTTCCTGCATTTGCGCGATGGCAGTGCTAGCATCTTCCTTGTTACGTTTGGCAAGGCCAATGGCCTCAGACGCCTCGTTACGTTGTTTTTTGAGATTTTCCGTTTCAATGATTAACTCACGTCTTTTCGCATCGAAATCACGTAATTCATAGAGTTTTTCAGATGCCACACCACGTGTTTTGAGTTTGGCCTCTACCTCGTCAAATTGGTTGCGAATTTGTTTAATGTCTAACATAGTTATCCTCCAAGGAATGAAAAAGATGCCTTCAAAAGTGACAGGGCGTTTTTCAACACGGTTCCACCTGTCTTGCTTGAAAGCATCTCATTTTTTTATTTTAGTTAATGAAAGGCGGTAGAATTTCAGACGCATCAAGGAGTTGCTTGCATCAACCGCAACCTTTCTAAACCAATGATTCATCTTACTTATCCGCTAAGACAATTATAGCAAGATAGGCTATAATAATCAACTTTTTCTTTTAGTCAATAATTTTTTGACTTTACTCATGAGTGTCGGTGCTTTAACCACCTTGTCATTACCGATATGTTCCCGAATCAGTTTCAGGACTTTACCAGCGTCTTTAGAAGAAAAACGCACATGGTTTTGTCGTTTGCTGTTGCCTTGTCTATTTAACACAATGATGAATTGACGACTGATTTTATTTTGGCGCGTGACGATACCCTCGACATGGTGAATGGTTTCCCAGGGTATTTGAATGGTATCAGCAACATTGGCATCGTTAAAAAACTCAAATGCTTTATCGCCAATGAGGAGCTTACCATAAACGCTACCAATGCCAACATAGGCGATAGCTTGAAAAGGGGCAGAAGTTTTTGTATTCAGTGATTGTACCATAGTTATAGTATATCATTTTTCACAAAAAAAGCCTGTCATAAATGACAAGCTTTTCAAATTTCTTACATTACACCGAGTACGTGCATCACAACACCAAAGATGAAGAGGCCAATGATGATAACGATTGGTGAAACTTTTTTCTTAAGTAACCACATACAGAAGAATGTTAAGAGCAACCCAGCAAGACCTGGAATCAAACCATCCAAGTTTTGTTGTAAAGTTGTGACTTTATCAGGTGTTTGAGAAAGTCCTTCGCCAACTTTTTGGAAGGCTTCTTGGATACCTTTGTTACCTTTAGGGAGTTTATCCCATTCGATGAAAGCACCTTCAGAGAGTTTAACTTTAGAAACTTGAAGGGCAAACTTGATAGAGACCCAACGTTCTACGAGAACGGCAAGGATAAACATCCCCAAGATTGACGCACCTTTAGTGATGTCTTGCAACAAACCACCAGACAAGTCAGAGGTAATTGAAGACCCAGCTTTGTAACCGAATTCTTGTGTGTACCAGATAAATGCCCAACGAATCACGTTCCAAAGGACGAAGAAAAGAATTGGTCCAATAACGTTACCGCTCAAAGCAAGTGAGGCACCGATCGCACCTAAGATAGGACGAACAGTAAACCAGAAGACAGGGTCACCGATACCGGCAAGAGGCCCCATCATACCAACTTTAACCCCTTGAATGGCAACATCATCAATTGCGGCACCATTCGCACGTTCTTCCTCAAGGGCAAGTGTGACACCCATGATTGGGCTAGCAACGTAAGGGTGCGTATTGAAGAACTCCATGTGGCGTGTCAAAGCAGCAGAGCGGTCTTCTTTACTTGTGTAAAGTTTTTTGATGGCTGGGATCAAAGAGAAAGCCCAACCTAAGTTTTGCATCCGTTCATAGTTCCAAGAACCTTGAAGGAAAGTAGAACGCCAAGCAACGGCTAAACGGTCATTTTTTGAAAGTTTAATTTTTTCACTCATAATAATCTTGTCGTCCTTTCTAATAGTCATTTAAGATGTCGCCGATAGGATCTGTACTACCAGAACCACCACCAGTGCCGCCGTTACCACCCATTTTAGAAAGGTTGATATAGACGAGGGCAAGTGCAACACCAATTGCACCAAGGGCGATAAGTGTCAAATCGCTAACTGCGGCAAGTGCAAAACCAATGGCAAAGAAAGGCCAAACTTCACGTGATGCCATCATGTTGATAACCATGGCGTAACCTACGGCAACAACCATACCACCACCGATAGCCATACCATCAGTCAACCAGGCAGGCATTGCTTCAAGCGCATCTTGAACGGCTTGAGTTGGCACCAAAATAAGGGCCAAAGCAGGGACAACAATCCGAATACCTTGTAATAGAAGTGCGGCAAAATGGAAGCGTTGAAGACCAGCAAAGTTACCTTTTTTAGCTTCAGCATCAGCACCGTGAACCAAACCGACAGAAATCGTCCGAACGATCATTGTTAAGAAAAGACCAGCAACTGAAAGCGGGATAGCTGTTGAGAAGGCAACTGTGATACCTTTAGTATCGAAGTTACCAGATTGTACCATGATAATGGCAGCAGCAACACCGGCAAGGGCAGCATCGGGTGCAACAGCAGCTCCGATATTCGCCCAACCAAGTGCCATCATTTGAATTGTACCACCAAGGATAATACCAGCTGTCAAGTGACCAGTCACAAGACCGATCAATGTACAAGAAATAATAGGTTGGTGAAATTGGAACTGATCAAGAATCCCATCAAGACCTGCGAGGAAAGCAATGATCAGAACCAAAATAATAGAGATAATAGACATGTTTAATTCCTTTCGTTTTACTGAACGTTAGCTTTTTTGATCAAATCGAACAAATTAGCTTTAGAGTCATTTGGTACTTTACGGACATCAAATTCGACTCCCAAATCACGTAGTTTTTCAAAGGTTTCAACATCTTCTTTATCCATTGATAACACTTTGTTAACCATCGTTTTACCAGTTGAATGCGCCATTGAGCCAACGTTGACTGTGTCGATAGGAACGCCACCTTCAACCGCTGTTAAAACATCTTCTGGGTTTTCAAAAAGTAATAAAGCGTGTGTGTTACCAAAACGTGGATCTTTGGCAATCTCAATCATTTTAGCGATTGGGATAACATTAGCTTTCACGCCGTTTGGCGCAGCTTGACCGATGAGTTGTTTACGCAAATCATCTTTGGCAACAGCGTCAGAAACAACAATGATACGGTCTGCTTTAGAAGCTGGTGTCCAAGCCGTAGCGACTTGACCGTGCAGTAAACGTGTATCAATGCGAGCAAGATTGATTTTAATCTTACCATCACCGATGACAGTGCCTTCAGGAATAGCAGAAGTTGCTGCTTTTTCAGTTGGTGCAGTTGCGACTGTTTCTTCAGGTTGAAGCGTTTCAGGTAACACACGGATACCATCTTTTGCTTCTTTGAGGATGTTAGCAACGACTTTTTCTACGCCGGCATCAGCATCCATCATCCGTTCAGTGTAGGCTTGAATTAACATGGGTAAATTCAAACCTGTAATAATAGCGATGTTGCGATCTGGATTTTCGCCCAGAACAGCACTTGCTTGGTTAAATGGTGAACCACTCCATAAATCCGCAAGCACCAAAATCTCATCATCAGCGTCAAATGTTGCGATGGCTGCGTCGATTTTAGCACGCAAGTCATCAGGACCTTCGCTAGGCATGAAAGTGACCGTTTGGACTTTTTCTTGCTCACCGAAAATCATTGAACCTGATTGATGGATACCTTCGGCAAATTCGCCGTGGCTCGCAATTACGATTCCGATACTCAAATTTGAGTTCCTCCTTATGAATAATTGTAAAAAAATATTACACTCTATTATGCACTTATCCTGAATGGTTTGTCAAGCTATATTTGCAACCGTTTTCCATGTCATCATATTGTATTATGACAGACTATTTACAAACTTGGAAAAATACTCTGATAAAAAATAAGCTGTTTTCTCTAGGTATATTGCTAAAAATGTTATAAACTATACCTATAAATAAAAATTAGAATCTGAGTAGGCAATCACCATGAGAATCCAACAATTAAAATATATCATCAAAATCGTTGAGACAGGCTCGATGAATGAGGCGTCAAAACATTTATTTGTGACACAGCCGTCACTTTCAAATGCGGTAAGAGAATTAGAAGAAGAAATGGGAATTAAAATTTTCACGCGTTCCACTCGTGGCATTACCTTGACATCAGATGGTGCTGAGTTTTTATCTTACGCGAGACAAATTGTAGAGCAAACAGAGCTTTTGGAAGAACGCTATAAATATAAGCATGAGAAAAAGGAGCTGTTTGCTGTCTCCGCACAACATTATGCCTTCGTTGTCGAAAGTTTTGCCAGCATTTTGCGGGAAAATGATATGCGAAACTATGAGCTGATTTTGCGGGAGACACGGACGCATGAAGTGATTGCTGATGTGCGCGATTTTCGCTCAGAAATCGGCGTTTTATACCTCAACGATTTTAATCGGGATGTCCTGACTAAACTATTCTTGGATAACAATCTTGAGTTTACCCCGCTATTTCAGACGGTCCCGCACGTTTTTATCTCTAAGCACCATCCGCTAGCTAATCAAACGTCGGTCACGATTGACGAAATGGCAGCCTTTCCCTATCTGAGCTATGAGCAAGGGGAGCGCAATTCCTTTTACTTTTCTGAGGAGATTTTGTCGACGGCGAGACATGATAAATCGATCGTTGTATCTGACCGTGCGACCCTCTTTAATTTGCTGATTGGGCTCGACGGCTACACCATTTCCACGGGGATTTTAAACAGCGATTTGAATGGCGATGACATCGTCAGCGTGCCGCTGCAAGTGGATGAGCAAATCGAGATTGGCTATATTTGTCACAAGAAAGGTCTGTTATCAGAACTCGGGCAACGCTTTTTGAAAGAACTGAAAGCTAAGGTTTAACCATTTAGGGAGGGGCAAAATGCCTGAGACAATTTTTTCAAAACAAGACATTCGGCGCTATCTGATTCACCATTTTGGGCTAGATCGGTTAGATGCCTATGGCGCTGGAAAAACGGGTCTTTTAACGTATATCAGGCACGTGACGAGTCTGCAGCAAGACCCGCTGAATATCATCGGGACAAACATTGATATTATTTTAGCCAGTCGGTTTTCAGAGTATTCGCCTCAGATGTTGGCTGAGTTGCTCTATGAAGATGAGCTTTTGATAGAAGGCTTTGATAAGGAGGCCTGTCTGTTTTCACGCGATGAATGGGGACGCTTTGCCTTTGCCCGTGAAAAAAGGGCTGAAGCGCATCTCAGGACTTTGAGTTATCGAAACCATGAGATGGCGTTGGACTACTTGGCTGATGTGACGGAGATTTTACAGAAGAGTTCTGAGCCGATTTCCCCTCAGGATTTGAAGCTTGGGCAACTTGCTGATAGTAGCTGGGGAAGTTCAAATTTAGGTAATGCTGTTCTTTACCAGCTTTGGTGTCAAGGCCTAGCAGTGATTGCTGGGAGACAAGGACGGCGTAAACTGTATAAGCACTATGAACAAGCCAAGGGCTTGACCAATTTACCGACATTTGACTCAGAAACAGACTTTTTGGACTGGTTTATCTATCGGAGGTTGTCTGGCTTAGGGGCTTATTGGCTGAAGTCTGGTGCGGGCTGGCTAGGGCGAATGATGAAAGAGCGTAAAGCCGTTATCGCGCGGTTTGTCGATCAGGGAAAAGTCGTTAAAATTCAGGTGACAGATATGACAGAATCGCTGTACCTGACGCAGGACAATTATCAGCGATTACTAGCGGTCAAAGAGACGCCAATCAAAACCAATCAGGTCAAATTTATTGCGCCACTGGATAATTTGATTTGGGATCGGAAATTTGTTAAAGAACTCTTTGATTTTGAATATGTTTGGGAAGTGTATAAGCCAGAAAAATTACGCCAATATGGCTATTATGTTTTGCCTATTCTTTTAGGAGATAAATTGATAGCTCGATTTGAACCAGACCGAGATAAGACACGTCAGAATACTTTGCAAATCAGCAAGATTTGGTTCGAGTCGGAAAGCTATCAAACACCTGAAATTGAAAGGCTGATTGCGACGGAAGTTCAACGTTATAATGCTTTGCTACCGAGAAAATAGCACTCTTATATTTAGAAATAAAAATTAACAAGAAAAGTAGGAATAATATAATGAAAAAAAGTAGAACAGAAGCCTTTACAGACGCTGTTATTGCCATCGTCATGACAATTTTAGTCTTGGAGTTTCCACACGTTCATGGGTCTACCTTTGCAGACTTGATTGTTCTGAAAGATATTTTCCCAGCTTATGTCATTAGTTTTATCTTTTTGGTGATTTACTGGAGTAATCATCATCATATTTTTCAAATCATTGATAAAGTCAGTGGTCAAACGCTTTGGTGGAATAATGCGTTTATCTTTTTAATCACGCTTTTGCCATTTACGACTAGCTGGTTGGGGGATAATATTTGGGCGCATGATCCAGAAATTCTTTTTGCTGCTTTGTTTTTATTCGCTAACTTAACTTGGTTATGCATGATTAAAAACTTAGTGAAAGTTAATGCCCACAATGCGTGTGTGACGAAAATTTTGGGAGATTATCGTAAATCTTATCGGACATTGTTATTAAACTTGTTGGCTTTGATAGTCGCTTTCTTTATCCCAATTGGTGGCTTGCTGATCAACGTTGTTTCTTTTCTCCTTTGGGTTGTGCCGGACAAACGAATTGAAAAGATTAAAAACAAGTAAGGCTTGACAGGATTGTGAGGTATAAAAAAGAAAAACACCCCATATGTTGCGGCTGATTTTTTGAAAAACAGGACATTCTGACACCATTTTTAATGTTTTATTTCAGAAAATATGATAAACTTGATATAAGTACTTTAATAAAGAGAGGGTGTTAGGTACATGATTAAAATATTCGGTAAATTACGTTATCATTGGCAACCCGAGTTGTCAATCACGATAACTTACTGGTGCTTGTCCATTGCACCTATTTTCATTAGCTTGGCTTTATTATATGAAAATACCAAAATTTCAAAATCATCTTTTATCCTTTTTATTATTTTTATCGTGTTAGTCTGGATAGGGTTTCAACGCTATTTTGAAATTTCGGATGATAAAGATTTATTGCTGTCAAGAGGTTTGGTACCAGGCTATGCTGGGAAGACCGTGATTTCAAGTATCTCTAAAATAAAAATCAGTAAACGTGCGATTATTATTTATACCAATCACAATGTTAAAGGTAAGATTTTCTATATGAGAAAATGGCCTAAAAAATATTTTGTGGATACGTTGACAACAAATTCATATTTTCAAGGAGAGGTTGAATTAATCGGTCATATTGACCATTATTTTGACAGCTATTCTAACGACAAAAAAAGTAAACTCAGCCAAATTTAAAATGTATCAAAAAAGCACAGGCTAGCTGTGCAATGATAATTAATAGGCTTTGACGACGATGGCTCTAGTTGGGCATTCTTTAGCCGCTTGAACAAGACTAGCGTCAGACGTGATGTCAAGTTCGGTATCGCCCGTATCAAAACGAACTAAACCATCGATATCATAGTTAAAAATCGGATTATAAGTGTGGCAGAGGCCACAAGCAATGCACTGCTCAGGAAGTATTTGAATTCTCATATGACTAGTATAACAGAGAAAGGACATCATGACTAAAAAAAATGAACCATGGAACAATGAAGTTTATGGTGCCATGCAGGAATCGCGTGGTGATATGCCGCCTAAACGGTCATCTAAAAAAAATGAGGCTTCTACCAATTTTTTAACTTTTTTAGTTGTCCTTTTGTTTATGATTATTGGTGGCATTGTGGTGATTATTGTTTGGAATAATCGACTTGTCGATAATACTAAGATTTCATCGAGTTTTTATACGAGTAAATCTAGTGTTGCTCAATCAACACCAGCTAGCCAATCGAGTTCAGCAACAGAAGAGAAATCTTCGGAGCCTGAAACGTCTGAGTCAAGTTCAGCTGTAGTTGGCGAGACGACGACGGTTGAAGCTGGCGAAGGTCTGTATCAAATCGCTGCCCGAACAGGTGGCGATGCTCAAACAATTGCCAAGGCAAACGGGATGACCGTTGAGAATTGGTATGCAAACCCAGGAGATGTCATTAAGTTAAAATGAATTTAAAAGAGATTAGAATTGCCATTGATGGCCCAGCTTCTAGCGGCAAATCAACCGTTGCTAAAATGATTGCTAAAGATCTGGATATTATCTATCTGGATACGGGTGCCATGTACCGTGCGGCAACTTATGTTGCGCTATCAAACGATTTAGATGACGATGTCGCGCAAATCATTGCCATTTTAAAAGAAAATCCGATTTCATTTGGCACGTCGTCAGAAGGTCAGCTGGTCTATGTCGGTGAAGTGGATGTGACCCATGCCATTCGTCAAAATGATGTGACCAATGCGGTTTCTAAAATTTCAGCCATTCCTGAAATTCGTGCCTATCTGGTTGATGCCCAGCGTGAGATTGCAGGTCATGGCGGGATTGTTATGGACGGTCGAGACATTGGGACAGTTGTTTTACCTGATGCTGAGCTTAAAATCTTTTTAGTGGCTTCTGTCGAAGAACGGGCAGAACGCCGTTATAAGGAGAATTTAGCTAAAGGGATTGAAACGGATTTCGCGCAATTGAAGTTTGAGATTGCTGAGCGTGATCGCAAGGATTCAACACGGAAAGTTAGCCCGCTTAAACAGGCTGACGATGCGATTTTAATTGATACAACAGGCATGGGTATCGCAGTAGTAGTTGCTAAAATTGAAAGTTTTATTAAATAATTCTGATTAATTTCAGTTTTTTTTTACATTTAGCTGGAAATTTGATAAAATAAGGGAATGGACCAACGAATAAAATTAAGAATAGAATATTTACGTGCTAATCTCAAATACCTTAACGATACTGAGTTGGCAGAATATAATCGGTTGACTGGTCAGCATTTGACACACCAGCACCAACAGCAAACGCAAGAACCTTACCAAGCACAACAAACTCATCAATCAAATCAGGGGTATCAGTCGTCTCAAGCCTATCAACAAGCACCGAGGTTTGAACCGCAGCCCAGCTCGGATGGGGTTAATCAACATCATTATAAGCAGCATAAGCAGCGCCCAGTTAAAAAGCCTAAAAATAAGAAAAAACGTAAAAAAGTGAGTTTCTGGAAGAAATTACGCCGTTTTCTTTTGCTTATCCTGATTTTGATGATTGCGTTCTTTATCTATGGTTACCAGCGTGGTAAAAGTCACGCGCCAGAAGGTTTGAAAACAGAGAAGTTTTCCGGTCAAAAAGCACCTTCTGGTGCGACCAATATCTTGATATTAGGGACTGACCAGCGTGATTTTCAGACGACTGGTGATGCGCGAAGTGACTCAATCATGGTCATGCAGATAGGAGCTAAAGATAAGAAAGTCAAGCTCGTCAGCTTTATGCGGGATACCTTGGTCTATCAGCCGGGCGTTAGCCAATACGGTGCAGATACGAAAATCAATGTCGCCTATAACATAGGAGAACAAGATGACCATCAGGGCGCCGAGTACATGCGTGAGGTCTTGAAGAAAAACTTTGACATCGATATTCAGTACTATGCCTTAGTCAACTTCAATAGTTTTGCGACAGTCATTGATTCTCTCTTTCCAATGGGCGTTAAGATTGATGCTAAGTTTGCCACGATTGGTGGCGAAAAAGTTAAGTCAGTGGAGGTGCCAGACGATTTGAATTGGACACCTGAGCATCAAGATCCGATTCAAAGGATTAAAGTCGGTCCACAGCGGATGGATGGTCGAACCTTGCTCAATTATGCGCGTTTCCGTAAGGATGATGAGGGTGACTTCGGTCGGACTAAACGTCAACAGCAGGTCATGCAGGCGATTATGTCAGGCGTTAAGAGTCCGCTGACTCTCTTCACAGGCAGTTCAGCCTTGGGCACAATCAAAGGCGTGACCTCAACCAATGTCAGCGATTTCTTTATGCTGACCCATGCCCCAGGCCTCGCACTCAATGCAGCCAAAGGGATTGAAAGTTATACCGTTCCTGAAAATGGCGACTGGGTTGAGGCCTTAGACCAATACGGCGGCTCAGGTTTACAGATAGACTTTGATAAGTATCAGGCTAAACTGAAAAACTTGCTAGGGTAATAACAATAATCAATCAAAAGTCTAGCTGATTGGCTAGGCTTTTTTGCTTAGCCATCACACACAGGAACAACAAAAAAAGCCTGCCAGCAACCTGACAAGCTTTAAACAATTAGCCTTTATCAGCCCCAGCCGTAATCCCATTGACATAGAATTTTTGCATGAAGATGAAGAGCAAGGTAATCGGAATGGCGATGATCACACACCCTGCGATAAACTGTGTGAAGTAAGTGGTCGCAGAACCCTTTGAGTTAAATACCATGCTGTAAAGACCGTAGGCAATGGTAAATGATTTTGAATCATTGTTACCTAAGATAATACCTGAGAAGATGAAGTCTGTCCAGGGGGCGATGAAAGCCATCAAGGCAGTGTAGACGATAATCGGTTTTGAAAGTGGCAAGGTAATGTTGGTAAAGACTTGCCATTTGTTGGCACCGTCGATTTTCGCTGCCTCGTCGATTGACGCTGGAATGGTATCAAAGAAACCTTTAGCGATGTAGAAGCCAAGTCCTGCCCCCCCCGCATAAACCATGACCAGACCGCCAAGGCTGAGCATATCAAATGATTTCAAGATGTAGTATAAGGCAATCATGGACATGAAACCGGGAAACATCCCAAGTACCAAGGCGATTTGTAAGAAAGGTTTACGGAAGGCAAATTTCAAACGTGAGAGGACGTAACTCATCATGATGATAATGAGCGTTGAAATGACCATTGAGAGGACTGAGACGATTAAGGTATTAACCAACCAGTTGACAAAGGGGAAGACACCATTTGCATTTTTGATGAGGGAAACATAGTTGTCAATGGTAAAGTTATCCGGAATAATCGTGTCAACAAACCCAGTTGAGTTTTTAGTGAAGGACACGAGGACAATCCAGACAATTGGGAAGAGCCAAATAATGGCAAGAAGGATGAGTAGAATGTAACGTCCGACTAATGATAAGAGACGTTGATGTGCATAAGATTTCATGATTTACCCCTCCTTAAATGCATTAGTTCGGCGATAAGCGACGAGTGAGATGCTGGCGTTGACGATAAAGATTAAGATACCGAGCGCCGCAGCAACGTTGTATTGTTGCGTCTGACCAAAGACCAGTTTGTAGAGCCAAGTGACCAGCAAGTCCGTTTCACCAGCTGAATTGTAGTTGGCATTCATCGGCCAGCCACCTGTTAAGAGGTAGATGACATTGAAGTTGTTGATATTGCCGATAAATTGTTGAATCAAAGCGGGTGTCATCACAAACAAAATTTGTGGGAAAGTGATGGATTTGAAGATTTTGAAGCTGTTGGCCCCATCAATCCGTGCCGCCTCAATCTGATCTTGTGGCAAGTTTTGGATGATTGCAGTTGAGGTCAACATAGAGACAGGAATCCCAATCCACATGTTGACAACGATAACGGTAGCACGTGAGACCCAAGCATTGGAGTCTGTTGTGATAAATTTAATCGGCTCAGAGATGATGTGCCAACCCATGAGCAGGTTATTCAAGGCACCTTGTGTGTTGAGGAATTGCGCCATCAAAAGCAAGGTCACAAATTGTGGGACGGCAAAGACGATCACGAAGATTGTCCGCCACATGCCTTTTCCTTTAATCCCTTTGGATTCAATCAGCATGGCAAGTAGTACACCACCGAGGAAGGTTGTCAAAGTCGCAAGGACTGCCCAGATGAGTGTCCAAATCAGGACAGGGAAGAACGTGCCAGCCAAGTTACCTGAGAGAATTTGCCCAAATGAGGTAAATCCAGTCCAAGAAAAGGCAATCGCATGGTTTTTATTATAGTTGGTAAACGCCATGGTAATCATGTAGAGCGTTGGCAAAATCGTGAAAAGGAAAACACCCAAGAGTGGAATCGCCATCAAGGTTTTGTGCAAGTTGCTATCCAGAAGTGATGCCAACTCTTCTTTGTTACTTGGGATGTGCTGTCCTGTTTGTTTCAGATAAACCAAGTGTTTATTTGACTTGTAGTTTTGGATGAAGAGGACAACGAAAGCAATGATAATGAGTATCGCAAGGACACCCCAAAGTAAGATAATGACAGAATTGTCAGGTTGAATGGTGACGGGAATGCCGTCCTTATCAAGACCTGTTGTCATTTTCTTGTTTGGTCCAAGTGTCGTCAAGAGTGACAAGGCACTGATGCCACTAAAGACAAGCCAGCCGAGAAAGGCGATTTCTAATAATAAGAACATGGCGCCTTTGGCAAACTGTTTGTGTTTGAGCTGATTCAGTCCCATGATGAAGAAGGTCAGCTTTTCGGTAGTCCCAGCATGCCAGATGTCGCCTATCGTTAAATTACGCTCGGCTTCTGAAACGATGGATTCCGCGTTCATTTTTCTTTTTTTAGCCATAATAATCTTCCTAATGTTGAGTTAGTGAAATGAATTGAATAAGACCGAGCCCGCATGGCGGGCTGATAGAGGTCAGCACTAGCCGTACGGCTAGGCTAATCTAAAGTATAAAAAGTTAGTTTGACCTAACTCTTTATGCATGTTTTATCACTGATCGAATTGATTATTTGTTGATGTCTTTTGCGAATGTTCCTAATTGTGCTTTGTAGTCAGCTTCTTTGATTTGACCTGTGTAGGCACCGTTGATAAGTGGTGTTGCTTTGTCCCAGAAGATAGACATTTGCGCTAATTTAGGCATCAAAGTAGAGTAACCAGGTTGTGCCATTGTGATTACAGTTTTAGTCAAGTCTGATGCTTGAACATCTGCATTTTCTTGTGCTTTCGTATTAGTTGGTACGAGGCCTTGATCTTTAAAGAGAACAAGTTGTGCCGCTTCAGAAGTGAGGTAAGCGGCGAGTTTTTGTGCGCCGGCTTGGTCAGGTGCTTTAGCGTTGACAGCGATTGATTTAATCCCAAGGAAGGCTTGCATTTGTTTTTCTTCGCCACCGATATTGATTGTTGGGTATGGTGCCACTGCCATTTTGTCGCCGAGGACTTCTTTAACGGAAGTAGATGACCAAGGCCCATCGATGATAGCAGAGACTTTACCAGATTTTAATTGGTTAAGTGTGTTATCTGTATTCATCACGCCTTTATTATTTTTTTGTTCTGCAAACCATTTCATGGCGTTGACACCTTTGTCAGAATCAACGGACATGTCGCCAAGTTTTTCACCATTTTCTCCATAAAGTGTTGTACCTGCAGAGAAGAAGATCGGGTAAACGTTATATGGGACAGCGAAGTTTGTACCAAGTACCCCTTTAGAGGTCAAAGTATCCCAAGATTTCACATCATCAGCAGTGAGTTTTGTTTTATCATAGTAGATGAACTGTGATTGTTCTTCGTAAGGCAGGGCGTAAGTTTTACCTTTGTAGTTGACGGCATTGAAAGCAAGTTCGCTGTTTTCTGCTTTAGAAGCATCCGCGTATTTAGGTGCGATTTCATTGATATAACCTTTTTCAGCCATATCGCCTAATTGATCGTGAGGGACTTGGAAGACATCACCATATTTCGCAGGGTCTTTAGCGATGTCAGTTTTAGCATTTGAGGCACCAGAGTTGTTCGCTTTGACTTCAACTTTGACATCTTTGTTTTCTTTTTCGAAGTTAGCTACGATTTCATCGTAAGCTTTCTTTTGTTCAGTATCGACATAAAGACGGACAGTTTTACCATCTGTTTTAGCTTTTGAACCACCATCAGATGATTTAGATGAGCCACAGGCAGTAAGTGCTACAGCTGCAGTACCAAGGATTGCTGTTGAGAGCAAAGCTTTTTTCCAAGTTTTCATAAGTTAATCCTCCATCGCTTTTATGAAAGCGTTTTTATTTTACATCTCTATTATGCAACCGTTTGTCTAAAATGTCAAGCATTATTTTTATTTTTTTGAAAAACATTTATTTTTCCTTAATTTATCCAGTAATAGCGCCTATCTATTAATGTTGTCAAATTTTTTAATATCACGAGAGGATTGGTTTTGGATAGTAAATAAATAAAATATTTGTCATTCTATGTGCAAACGGTTGCAATTTAGCTTTATTATGTTAAACTATTTTTGAAAGCAGTTACAAATCTTATTTTTAAGAGATGTAGGATGTAGATAGAGGAGAAAATTAATATGAACTTATCAGCAATTTACCATCGCCCCGAATCAGAATATGCCTATCTCTATACGGCAAGTGAAATGCGTGTCCGTATTCGCACCGCTCTAGATGATATTGCCAAAATCGTCGTCGTCTCAGGCGACCCCTACGATTTTTCAGATGGTGTCTGGCAAAAAGAAGCAGATGTTGCCATGACGCGAGGTCTGGCGACAGAAACGCATCAATATTGGGAAGCCAAACTCTATGCACCACATCATCGCCTGAATTACGGCTTTAATATCACAGGACTTGATGGCGAGGCGCTCTTCTATGGCGACCAAGGCTTTGAGCCACTGATTGATGAGACGGCAGGTAGCGATGGCCTGATGGGCTCAAATGCCTACTTTAAAATGCCTTATTTCCAAGAGATTGATCGCTTTAAAGCACCCGAGTGGGTCAAGGAAACGATTTGGTACCAAATTTTCCCTGAGCGTTTTGCCAATGGCGATCCGTCTAATGATAATGACGGGACACTGCCTTGGAATCCAGATGATCATCCCACACGAGAAGCCTTTTATGGTGGCGATTTACGTGGTGTGATTGACCATCTCGACCATCTGGTCGATTTGGGGATTAACGGTATTTATTTCAATCCGATTTTTGAGGCTCCGACTAATCATAAGTATGATACGCGGAATTATTTAGAAATCGACCCGCATTTTGGAACAAAAGATGATTTTAAGGAATTAGTCGATCAGGCACATGCGCGTGGCATTAAAGTCATGCTTGATGCTGTTTTTAACCACATAGGAGATGAAAGCCCAGAATGGCTTGATGTGCTGGCAAATGGTCAGCAGTCTAAGTATGCCGATTGGTTTCACATTCATTCTTGGCCGATTAAGACGACACCGAAAAGCGAGTATGATGATCATGCTAACTATGAAACTTTTGCCTTCACGCGCCATATGCCCAAACTCAACACAGCCAATCCTGAAGTCCAAGACTACCTATTAGATATCAGTACCTATTGGATTCGTGAATTTGGCATTGATGCGTGGCGGATTGATGTTGCCAATGAAGTCGATCACCATTTCTGGAAAAGATTTTACAAAGCAGTCACTGCTATTGACCCAGATTTTTATATCTTAGGTGAGATTTGGACGAGCGCCCAGTCTTGGCTGACTGGCGATGAGTTCAATGGGGTGATGAACTACGCTTTTACCGGTTCAATTATCGATTATTTCGCCAAAAGAAAAATATCGGCAGACAAATTTGTCAGCAATCTCAATGCCCAGCTCATGCTCAATCGCGACCAGACCAATCAAATGATGTATAATTTACTGGATTCTCACGATGCCCCGCGTGTCCTCAGTCTGGCAAATGGTGATAAGGACATTGTCAAGCAAATGTATGCCTTTATGTTCCTGCAACAAGGCACGCCGGATATTTACTACGGCAGTGAGTATGCCATGACGGGCGAGAATGACCCTGATAATCGCAAACCCATGGAGTGGCGACCTGAGAAACAAGATCATGATATGTATGCTTTTATGAAAGATTTAATTCAACTTCGTAAAGACCAGTTGGCAGTTCTTGTCGAGGGCGATTTGGCTTGGCAGGTTGACGGTGATGTCGTGAGCGTGACGCGTCGTCTGTCAGGCATGCGTTTGACCGCTGTCTTTAATGCGAGTGAGACTGCCTATGACACCAGTGCTGAGTCCGGTCAAGTGATTTTTGCCAATCATTTTAGTGAGGGCACCTTAGCACCCAAAGGCTTTGTCGTCTTTTTAGAAAGTGAGGCCGTTTAATGGCAGTTGATACTCCTAAAACACTTCGCGGACAGCTGATTTACTCGATTTTTCCACGTAATTTCAGTCAGGCTGGGACATTTGCGGCGATTGAGCCTGAGCTTGACCGCATCAAGGCTCTGGGAACAGATATCATCTGGCTCATGCCCATTCATCCGATTGGCACGGTCAACCGTAAGGGGTCTCTCGGCTCTCCCTATGCCATTCAGGACTACCGTGAAGTCAATCCTGAGTATGGCACAAAGGCTGATTTTATCCATTTGACAGAAGCCATTCACGCTAGAGGCATGAAAGTCATCATTGATGTCGTTTATAATCATACCTCGCCAGATTCGTGGCTCATTCAGCATCATCCCGAGTGGTTTTACCGCAAGCCTAACGGCGACTTTGGCAATAAGACTGGGGATTGGACGGATGTCAAAGACTTGGATTATAGCCTGAGCCATGATCTCTGGGACTATCAGATTGAAACCCTTCAGATGTGGGCAGAAGTTGTGGACGGTTTCCGTTGTGATGTCGCGTCCCTCGTGCCGCTGAATTTTTGGTTGGAAGCCCGTCAAGCTGTGGCCAAAGTACGTCCAGATGCCATTTGGCTGTCAGAATCAGTCGAAGAAAGTTTCGTCAGCTATAACAGAAGTCAAGGTCAAACAGCGCTTTCAGAATCTGAGATTTTCCAAGCCTTTGACATGGCTTATGACTATGATGTCTTTGAGATTTTCAACGATGTCTTGACAGGCAAAGGCAGTCTAGCAGACTATGCGGCGGCTTTGACACGGCAAACCGTGATTTATCCAGATAATTATGTCAAAATGCGTTATCTGGAAAACCATGATAATTTCCGTGCCGCAGCCTTGATTCCTGACCCTGAAAAACTTGCCACTTGGACAGCTTTTATCTATTTTCAGCAAGGCACGACACAACTTTATGCCGGCCAGGAAGTGCATGCCAAACACATTCCAAGTCTTTTTGATGCCGACAAGGTGGACTGGCAAACTGGTCTTGACCAGAGTGCTTATTTAGCAAGGTTAGCGGAAATTACCTCAGCAGAAATTTTTAAGACTGGTTATTATACGATTGAAGCAGACGGACAGTCGCTCATCGGCAAATATGTTTTGGGAAGAGAAGAAATCGTCGGACTATTCCCAGTTCAAGGCATTGGCATTGCGCATCTTAATGGGAAATATGAAGAGTTATTGACGGGAGAAATCGTCCAAAGTAATAATGGTAAGGTTGCTTTTCATCGTGCCATGATATTGAAAGAAGTATGAAAAGTGTCAAATTAAGAAGACTTTGAGCGGACATCGTTCGCGAATGACCTAGCTTGGACGGAGCGTAAGCGCAGGTCAAGTTCAAGATTTCAGGTCATGAAATCGTAGAAGGAGACAAAATCATGACATTTGAGAAACAATGGTGGCAGACGGCTGTCTCCTACCAAGTTTATCCGCGTAGCTTTCAGGATTCTGACGGCGACGGGATTGGCGACATTAAAGGGATTACCAGTCGTCTGGACTATCTGGAAAAGCTTGGGATTACAGCCATTTGGCTCAGTCCAGTTTACGCTAGTCCTATGGATGACAACGGTTATGATATTTCAGACTATGAAGATATTGCCAGCATTTTTGGCGATATGGCAGCTATGGACGACCTTTTGGCAAAAGCTGGGCAACATGGCATTAAAATCATCATGGACTTGGTGGTCAATCATACCTCAGATGAACACGCTTGGTTTGTCGAGGCTAAAAAGTCTAAGGATAATGCTTTTCGTGATTACTATGTCTGGCGTGACCAACCGAATGAGTTAACCTCGGCATTTTCAGGTTCTGCCTGGGAATTTGACGAAGCAAGTGGGCAATACTATCTCCATCTTTTCTCTAAAAAACAGCCCGATCTCAACTGGGAAAATGAGCAAGTCCGTCAAGCCGTCTATGACATGATGAATTTCTGGATTGACAAGGGCGTTGGCGGTTTTCGCATGGACGTGATTGATTTGATTGGGAAAATGCCTGACGACGCCATCACTGGCAATGGTCCAAAACTCCATGCGTATCTCCAAGAAATGAACCATGCCACTTTTGGTGATAAAGAGTTATTGACAGTAGGCGAAACTTGGGGCGCGACGCCTGAGATTGCCAAACTCTACTCAGCGCCTGAGCGGGAAGAGTTGTCTATGGTTTTTCAGTTTGAGCATATCAGTTTGTCACACGAGCCTGAACAGCCTAAGTGGGATGTGATTGACCTTAACAAGGCTAAATTAAAAACGATTATCTCGAAATGGCAGACTGATTTGGCAGTCGGTCAAGGCTGGAACTCACTTTTTTGGAATAATCATGATTTACCTCGTGCCATTTCCATCTGGGGCAATGATGCGGCATATCGTGTGCCGTGTGCCAAAGCCTTTGCGATTTTGCTCCATCTCATGCGTGGCACGCCTTTCATCTATCAGGGTGAAGAAATTGGCATGACCAATTATCCCTTTAAAACGATTGACCAAGTTGCAGACATTGAATCGCTCAATATGTATGCTGAACGTCTTGAGCAAGGCTACAAACCTGAAGCCATCATGGCGAGCATCCGTGCCGTTGGTCGTGATAATGCCCGTACACCCATGCAGTGGGATGCGACTGACCATGCAGGTTTTACAAGCGGTCAGCCTTGGTTGGCAGTCAATGCGAACTACCAAACGATTAATGCTGAGGCAGCCTTAGCTGATAAGGACTCTATTTTCTATACCTATCAAAAATTGATTGCCCTGCGCAAACAAAACGACTGGGTGGTTTATGGCGACTACGAGTTACTTGCAACCTCTGACAATGTTTTTGCCTATCTCCGCCATTTTGAAGGTAAAAAATATCTGGTTGTGGTCAATTTTTCTGATGAAACGGAAACGTTTGACAGTCAGTTTATTGCTGGTAAAGGCGTGATTGCTAACCGTCAAATTCCGAAAGATTTGACACAAGTTGAGCTGCAACCATGGGATGCTTTTGCACTTGAAGTGGTGTCAGATTGAGTTTTAATGAAACAAGAAGGGGCGATTATATCTTTTATCGCTTTTTTTGTTCAGGAATAAGAATTGAAGTTCTACGCTTGACAATGCAATCGTTTGCATTGTATAATGGTGGCAAACGACGACATAAAAAATGGAGTGACAGATGAAAAGTAATTGGTTTAAACAAGCAGTGGGCTATCAAATTTATCCCAAATCATTTCGCGATACGAATGGCGACGGCATTGGCGATATTAATGGGATTATCGAAAAATTACCCTATCTCAAAGATTTGGGTATTGATTTTATCTGGATTAATCCGATTTATAAAAGCCCGCAGTTTGATGGTGGCTATGATATTTCTGATTATTATGCCTTGGACGAAGCACGTTTTGGCACGATGGCTGACTTACAAAACTTGATTTCACGAGCGCATTCACTAGAGATGAAAATCATCATGGACTTAGTCGTCAATCATACGTCTGATCAGCACCCTTGGTTCATTGAAAGTCGCAAGTCTAAGGACAATCCCTATCGGGATTATTACCATTGGCAACCGGCAACGCCTGATCATCTGCCCAATAACTGGGTGTCATTTTTTGGTGGGAGTACTTGGACCATTGATGAGCCGACGGGAGAGGCTTATTTTCACGTATTTGCGAAGGAGCAGCCCGATTTGAACTGGCACAATCCTAAGGTGCGCGAGGAGATTTATGCCATGGTGCGTTGGTGGCTGGAGCAGGGGATTGACGGCTTTAGGCTAGATGCCATCAGTCACATCGAGAAAGCACCGTGGGATTTTAAAATCAAATCTTTTAAGGATAATGACCCGTGGGAACCTTTCATGAATGTGGCAGGTATCGAGGCTTACATGCAGGAATTTAAGAAGATTTTTGATGCCTACGATGCGCTGACCGTTGGGGAGGCGAGTGGTGTATCGAGCAAGAAAGCGCCAGATTGGACGGACGATCAGGGCTATATCGACATGATTTTTGAGCTGGAGCATAGTGTCAAAGATGACACGGGCAAGGCTGATTTGAAACGCTTTAAAGAGGCAATCATCCGCTGGCAGGAAGATATGCTTGCGCGTGGGTGGAATGCGCCCTATCTGGAAAATCACGATCAGCCGCGCGTGATTGATGTCTTAGGAGATGGTACGGACGCGTCGGCAAAAGCGCTGGCTGTGGCTTACATGCTGTTGCGTGGCACGCCCTTTATTTATCAAGGGCAAGAAATCGGCATGACGAATTTTGACTACACGGATATTTCGCAGGTCGATGCGACTGATACGATTTATTTATACCATGAAAAAGTAGCAGCCGGCTTGTCGAAAGCAGCCGCGCTCAAGGCAGCGACGGTTAATTCTAGGGATCATTCTCGGACACCGATGCAATGGGATGCGACTGAAAACGCTGGCTTTACTGATGGTCAGCCTTGGTTAGCGATTAACCCTAACTATCGGGAGAAAAATATTGCCGTATCCCAAGCTGACCCAGACTCAATCCTGAATCTCTATAAATTTTTGATTCAACTGCGCCATGAGAACCAGGCCATTTCTGAGGGGGGCATCAAATTTTTATGCCCTGACCATCCGACAGTATTGGCATATGAACGGGACGAATTTTTAATCGTGACCAATTTATCAGCTGAGCCAACGACTGTCATATTTGAAGTTCCTTTGCAAGAATATACAGACGTTATCAGCCAAGCAGAACTCCCGACTTTAACAGACTTACAACTAGAGGGCTGGGCTTACCGAATCTACAAGAAAAACAAAAAAACAGCTTGACGTGCAACCGTTTGCATGGTAAACTAGAAGAAATGAAACCGATTGCATAAATTGACGGTTTGGCGTATGCAAAAGGATGCCAATTTTAAAAAAGAAATGAGTGAGGACATCAAGAATGAATCAAATCAAACGTATTATGGCGATTGACCCATGGCAAATCAAATCTGATACATTAGAAATTGAAGACAGACGGTTACAAGAATCTCTGACAGCCATTGGCAACGGCTATATGGGCATGCGGGGAAATTTTGCTGAAACTTACTCTGGTGATATGCACCAAGGCTTCTACTTAGCTGGTGTCTGGTACCCGGATAAAACACGTGTCGGCTGGTGGAAAAATGGCTATCCAGAATATTTTGGTAAGGCGATTAATGCGCTCAATATTGCCAAAATAAAATTATTTATTGATGATGCAGAAGTGGACTTGGCGACTGAAAAAATCAGTGACTTTAACATCTCACTCGACATGGCTAAAGGTAGCCTTAGCTATACCTATGTCGTGCGTGGCGTCAAAGTCTCGACTGAACGCTTTTTTTCAGCGGATGTCTTAGAACTTGCAGTTTTCGCCTTTCATTTTGAAACGGTAGACGGGCAGACGCATACGATTCAGATTGATGCTATCCTTGATGCCGATGTTAAAAATGAAGATGCCAACTACGATGAGCAGTTCTGGAATATCCTAGACAAAGGTCAGACTGAAAACGGGTCTTATATCGCAACGCAAACGCTGGAAAATCCCTTTGGTGTGGCTCAATTTAGTGTTGTTGCCAGCCAATCTTTTGCAGGTGACTTTCAGGCAGTTGCACAGACGATGACAGATAAATCTGTCATTGATACCTTTGAAACAACTGTCTCTGCAACGCAAACTTCAGTTTTTGAAAAACGTGTTGTCGTGACCACAAGCCGTGACTATGATGGACTTGAAGCTGTGATTGCGGGCAACCAAGCTATCGTCGAAAAATCTGTCCAAGGTCATGACTACAGCAGCCTCTATCAAGCACAAGTCGATGCCTGGGCGAAACGCTGGGAGATTGCCGATGTTGTGATTGAAGGCTCTGATGAAGCCCAACAAGGCATCCGTTTCAACCTGTTCCAACTCTTCTCAACTTACTACGGCGAAGATGAACGCCTCAACATTGGCCCTAAAGGCTTTACAGGTGAAAAATATGGTGGTGCGACTTACTGGGATACAGAGGCCTACGCAGTGCCGCTCTATCTCTCATTGGCAGACGAAAAAGTGACTAAAAATCTCTTGAAATATCGTCGTCAACAACTCCCACAAGCGCAGCATAATGCCCGCCAACAAGGTCTTAAAGGCGCTTTGTATCCAATGGTGACTTTCACAGGTGTCGAGTGTCATAACGAGTGGGAAATTACTTTCGAAGAAATTCACCGCAATGGCGCGATTCCTTATGCCATTTACAACTATACTAACTACACAGGCGACGAAACTTACTTGGCGCGTGAGGGGCTTGACGTCCTCGTAGAAGTGGCGCGTTTCTGGGCAGACCGTGTGCATTATTCAGCCCGTCACGACAAATACATGATTCATGGTGTCACAGGACCAAATGAGTACGAAAACAACATTAACAACAACTGGTATACCAATACGCTGGCTGCTTGGGTCTTGCGCTATACAGCTGAAAGTCTAGCGAAACATCCGCGTCCTGACCTCAATGTCACAGCGGACGAATTAGCAAAATGGTCAGAAATTGTCGACAAGATGTACTATCCCTATGATGAAAAAGAAGGCGTTTTTGTCCAACACGATGGCTTTATGGATAAAGACCTTCGCCCAGTTGCAGCCTTGGACGCATCAGATTTACCGCTCAATCAAAACTGGTCTTGGGATAAAATTTTACGTTCACCATTTATCAAACAAGCCGATGTCTTGCAAGGGATTTATTTCTTTGGCAATCAATTCTCTTTAGAAGAAAAACGCCGTAACTTTGACTTTTATGAGCCAATGACAGTGCATGAAAGTTCACTTTCACCGTCTATTCATGCGATTTTAGCAGCTGAGTTGGGTAAAGAAGCCAAGGCAGTTGAAATGTATGGTCGGACAGCACGTCTTGATTTGGATAATTATAACAATGACACAGAAGACGGTCTGCACATTACCTCGATGACAGGGTCTTGGCTCGCCATTGTGCAAGGCTTTGCCCAAATGAAAACATGGGATGGCAAACTGAGTTTTGCACCATTTTTACCAGGTGACTGGACGGCCTATACCTTCCATATCAACTACCGTGGGCGCCTTTTGAAAATTCAAGTGGCAGAAAATGTCACGGTCAGCTTGCTATCAGGCAATGCTTTGACTTTAGAGGTTTACGGTCAAGCAGTTGACTTGACGTCTAATTATACTGTGAAAGTAGGTGGTTAAGATGTTTCAAGCAGTTTTATTTGACCTTGACGGTGTGATTACGGACACCGCAGAATACCATTTTCTCGCTTGGGAAAAATTGGCGAAAGAAATCGGCATCACGATTGACCGCGAGTTCAATGAAAATCTAAAAGGTGTGTCACGTGAAGAATCGCTACGTCGTATTTTAGTACATGGTGGTCAGGAAAATGCCTATACAGCAGAAGCATTTGCGGATATGGCCAAACGTAAAAATGACAATTACGTTGAGATGATTCAAGCGGTGTCCCCTAAAGATGTCTATCCGGGTATTCTCCAATTACTCCAAGAGTTGCGAGCCAATGGCATTAAAATTGCCCTAGCATCTGCGTCAAAAAATGGGCCTTTCTTACTGGACCAGATGCAATTAACAGCCTATTTTGATGCCATTGCCGATCCAGCCAAAGTGGCTGCAAGCAAACCAGCACCAGACATTTTCATCGCAGCAGCTGAGGGCGTCGGTGTCGATGTGAGCCAAGCGATTGGGATTGAGGATGCTTATTCTGGTATCGCAGCGATTAAAGCAGCGCATGTGTTGCCAATCGGTGTCGGTAAAGCAGAAATATTGGGCGAAGACATTGCCATTGTCCCTGATACAAGTCAGCTGACCCTTGATTTTTTAACCAAAGTATGGGACAATAAATAATTAGCAGACGGAAACGCTTTCAAGTGTTTTTCCGTTTTTCTGCCTTTTGTAAAAAAGAGATAAACGAAATATAAGACATAAAAATGATAGTAGAAGGGGTGCTATGGCAGTTACAATTAAAGATGTCGCCAGACGTGCGGGCGTCAATGCGTCAACGGTCAGTCGAGCGATTCATAATCATTCGGCGATTTCTGAGAAAACGAAAGAAAAAGTTAAGAAAGCCATGGCTGACCTAGGGTACTCACGAAATTCAGCAGCGCAAATGCTGGCAAGTGGCAAGGCGGGTGCTATCGGCGTGATTTTTCCACCGATTGAAAACAAGTCTGAGCAACCCTTTTTCATGAAAATTTTGACGGCCATTAACCAAGAAGCCCGTCAAAACAAAATCACAGTTTCCATCGCCTCCGGTCATACAAACGCAGAACTTTTAAGTCAAGTCAGGGTCATGTACCAAGAAAAACGTGTCGATGGCTTTATTATGCTGTATGTTGGAGAAGAAGATGCGGTGCGAGAGTATCTTTTAGCTGATGAAATTCCTTTCGTCATCGTCGGCACACCTGTCGAGCGAGCCAATGACATCACTGCCGTTGATAATGATAACAAACTCATGGGGGCTGAGGCGACGCAATATCTGGCAACTCTAGGACACAAAAAATTAGCCTTTGTGACAAATACGGACAAGGGCGAAGTTTTTCGGGACCGTTACCGTGGTTTTGACGAGAAAATTCAGTCGCTTGGCCTGAGCGGTCATTTGCTTAATACGACCAAAACATCAAGTTTAGGCGGGGCGACAGCGCTTGTCGTTTTAGATGATATTCTAGCCATTAAAGTGATTCAAGGTCTTTCAGAGCAAGGGATTGGTGTTCCTGATGATATTTCTGTCATCTCGTTTAATAACTCAGTTTTCGCGAGTTTAATTCATCCTTATCTCACGACATTTGATATCAATATCACACAACTTGGTCATCGTTCTGTCCAAAAGTTACTGCATTTGCTCGCAAATCCAAGTGATTTTCACGAAAAAGTGACAGTACCATTTGAACTGAAAGTACGCGAATCAACGAAAGCTGTCAACTGACGGCTTTTTATGTTTATCTTAAGTTTTTTAAGCTAAAATAGTGTAAAATGAAAAGAAAGCAAGTTAATAAAACAGCACCGCAGTCTTATTATCTAAGAGAGGAAAGCAAGACGATGATTAAAATACTGTTAGTGGAGGATGACTTATCTTTATCCAATTCAGTTTATGATTTTTTAGAAAATTTTGCAGATGTCGTCCAAGTTTTTGATGGCGATGAAGGCTTATATGAAGCGGAAATGAATATTTACGATATTGTTTTACTTGACCTCATGCTGCCTGAAAAAAACGGCTTTGAAGTCCTATCTGAACTTCGTGCCAAGGGAGTTAAGACCCCTGTCTTAATCATGACAGCAAAAGAAAGCCTAGACGATAAAATGCATGGCTTTGAAATCGGTGCAGACGATTATCTGACTAAACCTTTCTATCTGGATGAGCTGAAAGCACGGATACAGGCCCTACTCAAACGTTCAGGCAAGCTCGAAGATACCTCGACGATTAAATATGGCGAAGCTCTCGTTGTCAATACTGCTAATAATCAAGTGACCGTACTAGGTAAACCCATCGAAATTCTCGGTAAAGAGTTCGACTTGCTCCTATATTTTTTGCAAAATCGTAATGTCATTTTACCTAAAGAGCAGATTTTCGATCGCATTTGGGGCTTTGACAGCGACACCACCGTGACCGTCGTCGAAGTCTATATGTCAAAATTACGCAAGAAGCTCAAAGGCACCGAGTTTGCGGAGAATCTTGCGACGCTACGCAATGTCGGTTATATTTTAAGATAGGACAAAAGATATGGAAAAAAATGAAGAAGAAAACGCATGAAAAAAATCATCAAAAAAATTGCCAGTCGTCATCTGTTTCGCTTTGATGTGAAACATTTTTTGCATTTTTTCGTTGTTTTTACGCTCATTTTTGTGGCCTTATCGGCGATTATCTTGCAAACGATGACTTCTGGTATTTACAAATCAACGGATGAGAATATCGAAAGATTGGCCAAAAATCCTTTAATGCTGACGAGTCTTGCTTTACAGGGCAATAACAATACGACGATTTTGGCTAATGGCAAGACAGAAGCGCAGGGAAATGATTCGGGTGGTGCTGCGAGAATACCACAACTATCTGTTTTTTCTCCGAATCAAACCGTGATTCTCTATGATAAAAAAGGTAATATTTTAAATGCAGACATTGACCTAGAAACGGCAACAGTCGCTAATAATCTAAAATTTAATCAATCAAATCTTGGTAAAATCGGCACGGTAACGATTAAAACGGCTACAGGTGATGCGCTACTTTACCGCACCAAAACGTTTAAGGCGAGTTTTGACAAAAGCGTCACAACCAATATTGCTTACATCCAAGTTTTTATCAATGTTGATCAGCTATCGGATAGTCTTGAGCGTAGCCAGTTTATCATTTTAACAACCATGGTCAGCTTTTGGCTGATTTCACTGGTAGCCTCTATTTATCTCTCTAGATGGTCACTAAAGCCTGTTTTGGCAGCTTATGAAAAAGAGAAGAATTTTGTCGAAAATGCCAGTCATGAATTGAGAACGCCTTTGACAATCTTGCAAAATCGGCTAGAACTTTTATTCCAAAAACCGACAGCGACGATTATTGACGAAAGTGAAAATATCTCGCAAAGTCTGGCAGAGGTTCGGAACATGCGGATGCTGACCAGTAATTTGCTCAATCTCGCCAAACGTGATGGTGGTCTTAAAGTTGAGCTGACAAAAGTTAATCAGACCTATTTTGAAAAAATATTTGAAAATTACAAGTTGCTTGCTGAAAATTCTAATCGCGCCTTTACCAGCACAGTCAACTTTAAAGACCAGGTCAGACTAGATGAAAGTCTGATTAAGCAAGTCCTCACGATTTTATTTGACAACGCCGTCAAGTATTCAGATGATGGCAGTCAGATTGCTATTCAAGTTGAAAAAACAGGTCAAAATTTGATAATCACCACTTCAGACAATGGTTTTGGGATTTCTGATGCTGACAAAAAGAAAATCTTTGATCGTTTTTATCGCGTGGATAAGGCAAGAACCCGTCAAAAAGGTGGTTTTGGTCTAGGTTTAGCGCTAGCTAAGCAGATTATTGATGCCTGTGGCGGTCGAATTGACGTCCAAGACAATCAGCCACAAGGCACTAAGTTTATCATTAAATTACGTGTCTAAATTAGCCGTTTGGATACAAAGCAAGGAAAGAAAATAGAAGCACCATGCTGAAGAAAATGATTACTCGTGTGCTCATCGCACCCGTTCGATTCTATCAAGTCGCTATCTCGCCCTTGCTACCAGGAGCTTGCAGGTATCACCCGACTTGTTCGAATTATATGATTGTCGCCATTCAAAAACACGGATTCCTCGGTGTGTTAATGGGTACAGCAAGGATTTTGCGTTGCAATCCTTTTGTTAAAGGCGGTGTTGATTACGTCCCAGACCATTTTTCATTGAAGCGAAATCCTGTTAAGCCTGAACGATAATAGTGGGGCTTTTGTATCTTAAAAAATAATTTGGCACATATAAAACAAAAACCCTTATTTGACAAGGGTTTTTAGCGTATATTAGTGTCCCCCGCCGACTTTTAAATTAGATTATAAACGTTGATATAAAGGGATTTAAATCATATCTTGTGCCAAACTTGTGCCAAATTTTTATATTTCCTCTAAAATTGAAGCAATATGCTTGTTTTCCTTTTCTTCCAACTCTTTCAAGATATGGGAGTAAACTGACATAGTGATTGACAAATCTTTGTGACCTAGTCGTTTTGATACCGCAAGAATATTGACATCTTTGTAGAGTAGGACGGATGCGTGGGTATGTCTCAGACCATGAAGTGTTAGTGGTGTATCTATTCCGGACTGCTTACATAGTTTGGAAAGTTGTTTGTTGATAGCGTTGTTTGATATGGCTTGCGTTACAGCATTGGAGAAAACAAGATGGTGTCTATTTATCATTTCTAGGGACCTGAAAAATTTAGTTTGCTCTGCTTGAAAATTACTAAGTGCTTCTAGGGTACTATCATCGATTGATATTTTTCTAACAGACTGCTCGTTTTTAGTAGGTGCAAATCCTGTGTTGAAATGATAATCCCAAGTTTGGCAAACATTGATATATTTTTTATCATAGTTGATATTATCCCAAGTTAAGCCAAGCAATTCGCCAAAACGCATTCCGGTCATGCCGGCAATGAAAATCATGAAATTTGATGGATACTTTGGGTTGATTCTGCTTTTTGCTGATTTCATAAGGCGTTTGAACTCTAAAAAGTTGAGGTATTTATCTTTTTCTTTTTTGACTTCAGTTTCACCTTTGATGACAACGTTTTTTGTGAAATCAAGTGGGATGACACCTTCGTCTATTAGATTGACAATACTCGCACGTATAGTTGAGTTAAATCTTTCGATGGTAGGAGTAGCATGAGTTTTTGAAAATTGATTAATGATTTCTTGGTATCTTGTACGTGTTAAAGATTTGACAGTCGCATATTTGAAATACTTTTCTATATTCATCAAAATATTTTCATATTTTAAAAAGGTAACATCGCTGATTTTACCTTTTTTATATATTTCAATCCATTGGCGGAAGTAGTCGGACAGCAAAACATCTTTATCGTTGACCGCAAATCCTTTGCCAAGTTTAATTTCCATTTCAGAAGCCGCCAATATTGCATCGGATTTTTTGGGAAAGCTGCTTTTTCTTAACTTCTTATATTTACCGTCTTTGGATTTATAAGATATTTCATATTGCCAAACCTTGCCACGTTTTGTATATCGTGCCATTTTTTCTTCTTTCATAAATTAATTTTTCAGGATGAAGAGGGTAGAACTTTTTGCAATTGATATTTATGTATTATTGTTGTAAAATAAACTTAAATATAATGGGAGGATAAGAATGATGAGACAACTGATATCAGAATTTTTTTGGTATGCCACTTTTTTATTTGGTATATTGTTCCTATCTATTAAACTTTATAAAGTTGTATTTTCAAAAAATTCAACTACAAAAATTCTACTTTTTAGCATCGTTACTACTATTATCCTCTTGCTTTTTTTCATTAGAGTCAATATTTATTGAACTTTCGTTACCTATTTGCTGTTTAGTATCAGAGTCAGTTTTTTCTGCCTCTTTTTTCTTTTCCTCTATGTAAGAGGATAAAGTATCTGGTAATTCAATACCCAATTCCGTAATAGGAACTTTTAGTTTATCGGCGAGATCAATAGCCTTTTCAATTTGTTTTAATTTTTGGTCATCTAATTCAAGCTCTTTGTTTTTTATTTCAATTTTCTTTGTTTGATCTTCTCGATAACCTTTCACCAATCCAGGGATATCTACTTCAATGTTACCTAAAAGTTGACTACCAAATGTAACTTTACCTCCATAGGGGGTGGAAGTAATATAAGCTAATAATGCAAATGTAAACATCCCCTTAAGAGCAGTCTTAGAAATAGTTTCTACTGGACCTGGAGATTGAACATTAACTTTTACTTCCATCTTTTCACCTGGGAAAAGATATCCATACATCAGATTGTAATAGTATATAAATTGACCAAGTGATGCACCATTAATATCATCATTTTTAGTTACTTTGAATACTATATGTAGTGTATCATCTTCAATATATACAGGAAATAGTGCTCTATTAATAAAAATTTTATAGTCATTAACATCAGATATTACTTGATGTGAGAAGATCATTTTATACAATTTACTATCAGCATCGTCCCTGCTAAATGATTTAATCCACTTTACATTAATTCTTTTTTTATAACTTGATTTTTTATAGTGTATATTTTCTTTACTTGTCGTAATAATTTCACTATCAGGAATTTCATAGGCGTTGCTAATGACACGCCCAACTAGAAATAGTTCAGAAGAGATTGAAGGAATGATAATTATATCATTTATTTCAATCCTATTTACAAATCTTAAGAGTTGGGTAGCAATTTTCCCTGTTTGATTTATTTTTTCTGACTTAATTTGATCATAATAAATATGATTGATTTTATTTTTTAATATTTCAGTTGAATTATTCGAGTCTGAGATATGTTCAAGAGTTATTTCATTATAGTCGATTCCTATGTAGGAGTTAATATTGAAGTCAGTAAAATAATCTCCTCCATTTGTTCTTACAAACCAATAATTTACATCATGGTCAATTACAGGAATGTTATCAAGCAGTTCATCAATATTAATTGTTTTTATAAAGTTGTTAGTCATAGTTTCTCCTCTAGTGAGTATGATATTAGAAGTTGAGAACAGTAGAATGATTAATTTTCATTCAAAGTTGCTCAATAAATGTACTCTCTGACAATATTTGTATATCTTGTCCAGCTAGTTGTTTTTCAGCAGCTTTTTTCTGTTTGCCGGTAAGTCCATTTTTTACATTTTTGGAATAGTCGGTATCGCCAACGATCAAGAAATTTGTATCTTTAGTGATGCCATTTTGAGGATGACCGCCTAAATTTACAATGATTTGAAAAGCCTCTTTTCTTGTGAAACTTTCAAGTTTTCCTGTCATGACAATATAGCTATCATAAAAAATGTGGTCAGTATCAAATTCTGAGACAGTAGATTTTAAATCGTCAATATTAATTCTGCTTTTGTTTAACGGTGATGTATAGCTCCAGTCATCACCGAGTATATTTTTGCAGCAGTCAAAAACTGATTTTGTGACATGGCAGTCTGCCATAGCACGGTGTAATCTGCCAAAGTCTAACTCGAAATATTGATTTAAATCTTTAAGCCTATGGTGCTTTAAATCGGGTAAAGCTCGCCTTGAAATTCGCAACGTATCAATAAAATCATTGTTAAATTTAAAGTCTAGGAAATTGAGTGCATCATCGTATAGGAAATTCAAATCAAAATTAACGTTGTGACCAACGATTGTATCTGTTCCGACAAAATAAATGAAATCTTGGATTGCTGATTTCGTTGGTATGCCATCGGTCTCAATCATTTCAGTTGTGATTTTGGTTAATGTCGTTACAAATGGGTCAAGGCATTCAAAATCAGCAGGCTTGACAAGACAGCTGAACTCATCAACTATTTCATGATTTCTTACTTTTAAAGCAGCAATTTCTATGATGTCATTATAACCAGTATCTAAGCCAGTAGTCTCTATATCGACAACAGAGTAATCAGGCGTGAACTTAGCTAAACTATTGCCTTTTTCACGAGTAATAGTTTTTCTGTCTATTGGACCAAACGAAATGTCAATCGTCATTACACAGCACCTCTTTATTATGATTTTTATAGATTATATTGGGAAAGCGAACGGTTACAGCAATCTTAACTTGCAGTAACGTGTCCTTCGCTGTCTTTTGGGTCACCTTCGAATTGAGCTAACTCAAATTTAGCAAATTTCAAAATTGCAGCTTGGCCAGCTTCATCAAGTTTGTTCATTATTTCAGTGACTTCTGAAATAGTTTTATTATTGATATTTTTTCCTTGATTCAATTTTGGGGTACCATTATCCATTGGCACTTGAAGACCAATTAAAAAGCTTTCATTTACATTCAAGGCCTTAGCAATTAATAAGATTTTATCTGATTTTGCTTCATATTTACCATTTATCCAATCACTAATAGAAGATTTGCTAATCCCTGTTAATTCTGAAAGTTCGATGGGTTTCATGCCTCTCTCATTTAATGCTTGTTTCAGTCTTTCTGAGAAAATGTTCATATTTCCGTACTCCCTTGTAAATAAAGTATATCAGTAAAACTGAACAAAATCAATGCAAAACAGCGTTTTATTTTATAAATAAAAAATAAATACGGAAAACCGAAATATATACTTGACTTTTATTTTAAGAATGCTATACTTAATTTAGAAAAGGTTCGGAAAACCGAACAAGAAAGGAGTTACATTATGGAAAAAATTATTTTTGATTTTTCAAAACTTCGTGGAAGAATTAAAGAACGCTATCGAAATGAAAGTGTATTTTCAGAAGTCGCTAAAATATCCAAGCCTTCTTTGAGCGCAAAGTTAAACAATAAGACTTATTTTAAGCCGTCAGAGATTGTGGAGATTTCTGAAATCCTTGAAATTCCAGATGATGAAGTTAAATCATATTTTTTTAAACAAAAAGTACGGTTTTCCGAACGAGAAATGCACGCAAGCTAGAAAGGAGTAGATATGACAGAAAAATCAGATGAAATAATGTCAACGAATGAACGACAGGCGATGAATGATAGGGCACTTGTTGCTAGAACAAAACGGCTAGAATTACGCATAGTTTTGGAAGAAAAAATAGATTGTTTAATCGATGGGATTGTTCATAATCCTAAAACAAAAAGCAATCCAGAAATGGTCACTGCCATTACTGGATTGCTAAAAGTAAGGTTGGGCTGATTAATCAAAATCACGATTAGATACAGCATAGATGACATGATTTGTGTTGATAAGATAAGATTCGTCTTCATCTTTGAGTTTTAATTCGATAAAAGGGTCGTTATCTTTATCACTTATTATATCACCAAAAATAGAATCAAAAGTTAGCTCAGTACCATCGATAAATCTTAAAACAATGGGATACTTTGGCTCAACTTTTAGTAACATTTCAATGTATTTTTTCATTGGACTAATTCCTTTCTGATTATTTCAAGCATTGCCGTGCTTGATAGATTTATTATATCAGAAACGGAGTACAAACACGCAAGCTAGGAAGGAGTAGGGAGTGAATATCATAGAGGCAACAAAAAAAGCCTTGCAAGAAAACAAGGCGATTTCAAATCCTAGTGATTTAGAGGGTGGATTGGCATTTTTACCAACTAACTCCGAATGTTTCGGGATTTTATTAGTTACAACGGAACCAAGTTTGGATAAAGAAAATGGAATCCACAAAGAAGTTTGGCAAGCGCCTGGTAGATTTTGGAATCCAATAGCAAATGATTTGCTGAGAGAGGATTGGGAATTACTTTAGAAAAGAAAGGATATCCATTGCACTTAGAATTTTCTTTGCAGTCCTTGGGATGACAGTTTCCATGTAGATGATCAGCTCATCGGTTATCCAAGCGCGATAGATTTTATTGCTAGCATTTTGACACTTTAAAAAACCTTTTCTTTGTAATTCGTACATGGTTTCTTTAAGGTCGGCATAAAGCCATGTCGGTGCAAGTCTTGAAAGTTCATCTGAGCCACCAGATATGGTCTTAGCGGTTCTTTTATCAATACCATTATTAATTCTGTCTAAATATTCCTTGTAAATTATCGCAAGTAATTCCTTGGAATCTTTCGTCAGTTGTATATCATTCATAAATTTAACCTCCTTTCTGATTATTTCAGATTTTTAACCTTGTTATTAAGCTGTGATAATCCGTCAATAGATTTTGCAAGCCTAGAAAAATCAAGTTCGCCACTAAAGAATTTACCTAGCATCTCATTTTGCATATCATCTGATTTGCTAGATTTTAAGAGTTCGTATTCTGCTGTAAGTTTATCAATCTCATGTCTTTGACTTTTTTCTAATTCAGTTAGCCGTTGCTCCAGTTCTCTGTTTTTTATTTCAAATTCATTCGATTTAGTTTTGTTTTCAGAACGAATTTTGTAAAGCGTTAAAAGAAAGCTAAAGAAACCACTGGCAAAAACAGTAAATATTGAAATGATACTTTGTATTAATATTTGATCATTCATGAGTTAACATCCTTTCTTTGGTATTTTTGAATAAAAACAGCTAGCCGCGGTATTTCATTCATAAAAATATTATATCATCATCATATACAAAACACAACATATAGTTGTGGATAAAGTTATTAACAACTTCATATAGGTGTTGGGGAGGAAGAATGCAACAGGTAATCATTAAAAAAATGCAAGAAAAAAGGTTGTCACAGAGTCAACTTGCTAAGTTGGTAGGAGTGAAACAGCAATACATCTCTAAATTTTTACTGGGAAAAGTAAAAAGCCCTGGCTTTAACTTCATGATCAGAATAGCGGATGCGCTTGATATTGATTTGAATGACCTCAGATAAGGTCATAGGATGCGCGTGAGTTGAAAAAACACATTGCGAAATCAACGTGCTGGGAATCACGTCAAAAAAGCAAACTAGGAAGGGGCAGGACATGAATTTACAACTAATTGCAATTGACGAGATGTTAAAAAAACTCACTGAAATCAGTGAGCAAAATAATGAGATATTGGCTATTTTGAAACAAAATCCAGCGCAGTATCCGCATCAAAATCAGCAGCAATAAAAGTCGCAGCAGCGATGATGAAACGTTTCAAGTCAGATAAGTCTTTATCAGTGTGTTTTCTGATGTAGTGAGCCTCGTCGTTACCAAGCCAAGCCGTTGCAGTTGATAATGTTTGAAGTTTTGGAAAATCCGATAGATACGTCTTAATCGTCTGGCTAAGTGGCTGAGATTTTATCTTATCTATTTTATCGGGATTTAATCTAATGACATAATCTTTGATCAAAAATTCAGCTGATTTTCTATAGCCTAAACCACAAACATCATATAAACCATAGGCTTCTGCCATTGCGGCTTGTTTATAAATGCTGACAAATTCACTAGAAACCTGTTCAATGTGTTCTGGTAGAGTGACCTCGATTTGCAGGTTATAGTTGTATTTTACCAGACTGGTTGTATAAGGCGTGCTAGAACTCCCTGCATAAGGAGAGTTTAGGTTATCAATATGATATTCAAAAATAGCGTATTGCTGACAAACGAGACATCTTAATGAGACAGCAAAACTATCACCAACACGTCTATCAAACGTTGAAATATTAACTGGGGAAAAAGCGAGTTTTTCAAAACAATGCGGGCAGGTTAAGAGGGCTTCAACTTGTGCTGAGCTAGTGGTATTTCCGACAATAGGTAGCTTGATAATTTGTAATGGCATAAAGGTAACCTCGTTTTTGTTTTTATTATACCAAAAACAAAAATTAAAGTGCTATTTGCGCGTGAGTTGAAAAAACACATTGCGAAATCAAACGTGCTGGGAAACACGTCAAAAAAGCACCCTAGAAGGATGTGAGATGTCGTCATTGATTTTGGCGAGATGTGAAAATTTAATGCTTTGTAGTACACGCAGTGCCATGCTCACAAATTTGCGCACGCTAATCAGGGGAAGGTCCTGAATTTCTCAAAAAGAAAAGAGCGCTTTGCAGAGCGCCCTCATTTCAAATATTTATACCTAAATTATATCACAAAAATGAAAGGAGTGTCTATGGTACAAAATATTAATGTTAATTTGGCTATTCCCATACCAGATGACATGATTGTAATCAAAAAAACAGAGTTTGAAGAACTAAAGCAAAATGAAATTAAAGGTCAGTGGGTTGGCATGCCTGATTTTGTTAAACATACAGGGAGGTCAGATGTTTGGCTAAAAGCTCACGTTTTAAACAACATCAATCTCAGAGATCGTTTAGATATAGAGAACGGCGGGTGGGTGTTTTATCCAAGAAAAGGCGATAAGTGGTTGTTTAAACTTAGTGGATTGAAAGACTTTGTAGAAAATGAATTTAGTAATTATGTCGGAGGCAGTAAATGAAAATCGGAAATACAGAAATTAAAGACAATGAACCTATCGGAGATGTCGAAGTTATAGTCGTTAGCATCCAGGCAGAAACTGGCAAGATTTATGATTTTATCATGGATACCGAGCAATCAAACAGCCCTGAGCTTGGAGAAACGGTTTGGGTGAGGTCGCAAGGTTGGCCCGGTCGTTTTGTCGGTATCAGATTAGCAGTGTTAAAAGATGCCATTGGTCATAAAGTAACTGGCATTTTAGGGCAGTCAGATGTGATTGATAAAATCGTGGAGGAAATCGGATGAGCTATCAGACTAGAAGTGATTTGGAGTTTACTATCTGGAGACAGCAGAAAGAAATTGAGCGGTTGAAAGCGGAAAATGCTTGGGCAAGAAAGAGTATTGCGCTTGTCATCGAAAAAGATAATGCTGTGGTATCAGAAAATAAGATGCTGAAACAAGAAATAGAAGATTTTGAAAAAGCTAAAAATGCGGATGTGCCACTTGCAAATTATGCTGATGTTTTTACAAAAAGTGAATTATGGCATAGTCAACATACAAAAAACGAACGATTATTAGATATTATCTTCAAACGTGAGCCGGATAAAACGGTACGGGTGCCGATTTCTGATGCGGTGGTCTATGTTGTAGAGGAATTGACGGATGAACACGGCAGAACTCTATGAGCAGTTGCGAGAAAAAGACGAGACCATCGCCAAGTTAAGAAAATATATGATGGCCTACACTTTGGCTGTGGATGAGTTACATGGTGCTGAGGGTGGGCAAGAGATTAAAGCACTAGCTAAGGAGTTGTTAGCCAGTCGAGTTGAGAAATGGAGTAAATAAGATGATCCCTAAATTTAGAGCGAAAGATGAAAATGGTGTTTGGCATACTGGGTTGCTAACATTCATGTTTGGGCAATATGCGATTGTGAACGAATCTGATGAAAATACCGTTTACTTGATTGATAAAGAGACTGTGGGACAAAGTACAGGTTTAAAAGACAAAAATGGTGTTGAGATTTTCAAAGGAGACATCTGTTGGGACACCGATATGGAATGTTTTGGGATAGTTGATTATGACCTTGGAAGTTTTGTATTTGAGTGTCAAAGTGTCTGCGATAGCGTTTCAGAGTGCTATGAAGGTTTGGAGGTTGCGGGAAATATCTACGAAAATTCAAATTTATTGGAAGTATCAAAATGACAGAATACATCGTGAGGTCGGATGATAGTGAGTGGTATGTTTACATCTCAAAAACTGAAGGTTGGTCATTGACTGTATGTGCTGAAATAGCACATAAGTTTCCAACTATTGAAAATGCTGAAAAGATGGCGAAAGAACTCAATGATAATCCGCTTTTCAAGAATTATCGGATGCGCGTGGAAGCGTTGGGAGACAGGCGTAAGCGGATTAAATATGAAACCTATGAGGATAGTGACAAAATCAAAGCCGATGACACTGAAATGCAGTTGGAACTATTTTAGAGGTGGCCATGAAATTTATTGATTTATTTGCGGGTATCGGCGGTTTCCGTCTAGGCATGGAATCGGCTGGGCACGAATGCGTGGCATTCTGCGAAATAGACAAATTTGCGCGTGAATCCTACAAGGCAATTCACAACACGGAAGGAGAAACAGAATTTCATGACATCACTAAAGTCACAGACGAGCAGTGGCGACAATTCCGTGGAGCAGTTGACGTTATTTGCGGTGGATTCCCTTGTCAAGCCTTTTCCGTGGCGGGAAAGCGACTCGGATTCATGGACGAAACTAGAGGAACTTTGTTTTTCGAGATTGCACGAGCCGCTAAACAAATCGAACCACGGCTTTTACTGCTTGAAAATGTCAAGGGGGTACTATCTCACGACAAAGGGAACACGTTTAGAACTATCCTCGCCACCCTTGATGAACTGGGGTATGATGCAGAATGGCAAATACTTAACAGCAAAAATTTCGGAGTTCCCCAAAATAGGGAGCGCGTGTTCATTGTCGGACATTTTAGAGGAGCGGGCGGACGAAAAGTATTTCCTGTCGAGTCAGGCGGTAGAGAGATTGATGACTTACAAGGACAAACAATTCACACCGTTAGAGCCAAAGACGGCGGAGGAGACGGACAAGGATCGTATATTATTGAAAATCGGAAGTCTGAAAAAGATAGAAGATTCGCAAATAAAAATATTCGGCTCACTAGAAAAGGGCGGGGAATTCTCGCACGAATCAGCGAGGAGAGTTTACGACACTTGCGGGATAGGACCAACATTGGGCACTATGCAAGGGGGGGGACAGCACCCTAAGATAGTCGTGCCTGTTTTAACGCCAGATCGTGCCAAAAAACGACAAAACGGCAGAAGATTTAAAACAGATGGCGAAGCAATGTTTACTTTGACCGCTCAGGACAGGCATGGTGTGCTTGTAAAAGATATGTCCGAAAAAGGTGTCATAAATCCTTTAAAAGGAAAAACAACTAATGGTTGGCATTTTGAACAACAGGTTTATGATGCAATTGGATTAGCAAGAACGTTGAAAGCTGGAGGTGGTAGCGGCAATATACCTAAAGTTATAACTAATGTGAATCCAAGTAGAAATGGTATGAACGGTAATGTTTATAGTTCGGATGGAATTGCACCCACACTTACAACGAATAAAGGGGAAGGGCCTAAAATCTTACAACGTCCACGAGGTTTTAACTCTGGGGGAGAACATGAGATAGCACCTACACTCTCATCTAGCAGTTGGCAAGAAAACAACCTGTTAAAGGTTGGCGGTATTTACACCAATGATTCCCCAGATTTCAATCATGGTCCGCTTGATAATTTGAGTAGGACGATAAAAGCTAATAGCCATGATGCGGGAGTTACTGACGGCATTAGAATTAGAAAATTGACGCCTCGGGAGTGTTGGAGATTGCAAGGCTTTCCAGACTGGACGTTTGATAAGGCGCAAGGGGTCAACAGCAATAGCCAACTCTATAAACAAGCTGGCAACAGTGTGACAGTCAATGTCATTTCTGAGATTGCCAAAAGATTAGTATAGAAAGTGTGAGACATGAAAGTTTATTTAGCAACGCCGATGAACGGTAAGTCGATTGAGGAAATCAAAGAAAAGATTGCGGATTTTGCATCGCTTTTGGCGAATAAAGGGATTGATTTTTTCAATCCATTTTTAGAAACTGTCGCCAAGGATAATGCGGCGGATGGCATTGTAAAAGACAAGCGACCGATAGAAATGTTGTGTAATTCTGCACGTTACATCGAAGATTGTGACGGTGTGATTGTCATTGGAAGTCGTGAGGAATTTAAACAGTCAAAAGGCTGTCAGATTGAGGCAATGATAGCGGCACTATATGACAAAGACTGTTACTTGTATGATGGCAATGAGTTTAAAAGATTTAAGTCTATTGAGCTGAAATTTGGAGTGGAGAAATGAGCTATATTATTGGGTACAATGCCACCAAATTAAAAACGAAGTGGTACATTAGCAATTTCGAAAATCCTATGCAAGGTTTGACGAGATACAAATCAAAGGCTTTTAGGTTAGATACATCCGAAAGGGCTAGTGCAATGGTGAAACATTTGAAGATTGTTCGCCCTTATGATTGGGCGATAGAGGAGATAAGAAAATGAATAAAACAGAAGAAATTTTTACAAAAAAACAGTTTAAAGCTGAAGTCAAAAGCGCTAATGTGACCGATAGTGGCTTAGCGCTTAAATTAATCGTACCATTCACTGAAATGATGCCGATTATTCCAACGCTTGCCGAAAGTATCGGACAAGTTGTAAATTTTGAATACACGTTGCCACAGGGAAATCTACTGAATGTTATGGAGTGGAAAAATCCAGATCAAACAGAATTAAATCTTGACCCACAAATCAACAAAACTAAGGATCAAGACGAGGAAGATAAATGACATTTAAAGAGGCTTACGAAAAAGCTGAGAGAAGCGCAAGGGCGCACGATGGTTATGTTGGTGTTATGGCATGGAACCA
Source organism: Pseudolactococcus reticulitermitis (assembly GCF_002260845.1). GTDB lineage: Bacteria > Bacillota > Bacilli > Lactobacillales > Streptococcaceae > Pseudolactococcus > Pseudolactococcus reticulitermitis. The sequence continues at coordinate 119,988 of NZ_BEDT01000002.1, forward strand.
AATACTTGATAGACTGCAAGCCACCTATGCGCCGAAAATAAAGATGACGAAAGCTCAATTTGATTTTTATACAATCGCAATTGATTTGTACGATACATTAGAAGACATACTGAATTACAGATGGGATACACCTTCTATTACCGAAGATAGTTATAACGATGAAGTGAGGGAAATCAGAATTTTAGACGATAAAACACTTGCTTTAGCGTGGTTGTACCCAGAATTGGTCGAGGTAGTGGAATGAAAACAACAAATTTACCAGAAATTGGCAAAGTATTCAGGATTGGAAAAGATCATACTTTGTTAAAAATGGAAGAATACGATGGTTATAGACAAGGAATGCGGCCAATGATTTATTTCAGAGTGGAGCGGATTTGGCACTATGCAGATTCTTTTAACATGAGCGCTATAATTTTCAATGATATAGAGAGGCTTGGTTTTGAGTATGTGTCAGATGAATTGGTGGAGGAGTAATTAAATGACATTCGAAGATGCAGTTGAAATTTATTTTAACGGAAAAGATGAAGATGGTCTTTTCAAAATGACTAATGGCGGTGTTTGTGACCTACTGTATATAATTAGGCAGCTTGAAAAAACATATTTGCCGAAAATAAAGATGACTGGTCGAGAGTTTTATAACTTAAAATGGGTAAAAGAAGATGAAGAAATGGCATTTGAAGATTTGTTTAATATCCTGATGCCAAAATTTACTATGGAAGAAATCATGCAAGTTTGGTTGCATCCAGAATGTATTGAGGTAGTGGAATGAATCGTGTCTTAAATTATCCAGGCAGTAAGTGGTCATCAGCAGAGCGGATTATCAATCTGTTTCCAACACACAAGGCGTACCTTGAGCCGTTTGCCGGAAGTTTGGCCGTGTTTCTAAATAAACCGCCAGATGTGCTAGAGACTATTAATGATATAGATGGCAGACTAATCAATATGTGGCGGGTCATGCGCAATCAGCCAGAAGAATTGGCTAGACTGGTAGAACTTACACCATACAGCAGAAAAGAATATGAGCTATCAAAACTAAAATCTGATGTTGATTTAGAGGATGCGCGTCGAATTTTAATCAAATGTTGGTTTTCAGTTGGTGGAAAATCTGATGGCGGTTTTAGGCGAAACGTAAAATGGACTGGTCCGTATAATACGAAAACGTGGCAATCTATGCCATCAAGAATTATTCAAGCAGCTGAAAGACTAAAAGATGCGCAAATTGAGTGTAGCAATGCGATTGAATTGATTGAGAAAATGAATGATGTTGATACGTTAATCTATGCTGATCCGCCATATCTCAATGAAACTGTATCATCTAAAACACACTATAAATTTGGCATGGCTGATGAGCAACATCTGGCATTGTTGAGCGCTTTAAAAAATCACAGAGGCCCTGTGATTTTAAGCGGTTATAATAGCGGTTTATATGCTGAAGAACTCAATGGGTGGGCAAAGATTGAATTTGATTCAGCAACTGGAAATGTTGGCCAAAAAAAGAAGATTGCAATAGAGTGCTTGTGGTGCAATTTTGATCCAGTTGAGCAGATGAATATTTTTGATATTGATTAGGGGATTGAATGTGGATAAGAATTGAAAATGGCAAGGTACATTATGCGCATAGCGAGTACACCTTGACAAAATATGGTATAGCTAATTTTCTCTATCGTTTGGCTCGCAAAGGCATTCCAAACGATGAGATGAGCCGAAAAAATTTAAAGCGGATATCTAGGTTATGCGAATCAGGGAGATTGATATGAGTGATAATAACGAAATGGCATAGTATCATCTGGGCCATTGTCCATGGATGCTTTGGTCTGTGGATATTGACACTATTATATAGTAGAAAGTTGTGAAAATGACTTTCTATTTTCGCTGTAAAGACAGGCGCATCAAGGCTGAGCGTTGATTTTAAGGTCAACGTTTGGCCGGCTTGTAATAGGTATTAAGTTCAGGGACAAACTAAATCAGAGGGAGCGGCATCATGAGCTACATGAGAAATACAGCAATATCAGCCAATAATAAATATCGAGAATGTAGCATCATGGGTAAATCTATTTCGGTGGATTTAGTTCGAGGCGGTAGACCAAGAAGAAAAAAAGAGAATGCGACAAGACCTGTGCAAAAAAATTTGAATGTCAGAAAAGCACAGCAGTGGTTTAGGCTGTCAGCAATAGCGAATTTCAACGAGGGAGATTATACAGCAGAGTTCACTTTTGCGCCAGAATTTAAACCAGAAACAGTTGAGGAATGTGAAAAAGAAATAGCAAATTTCATCAAGCGGGTAAATCGTGCGAGAAAAAAGAAAGGTTTGCCAAAGATGAAATACATGGGAGTGATTGAAGGCAAGACGACTGACAAACTACACTTTCACTTGATGATGGATAATTTGTTAAACCGAGACGAAATAGATGACCTTTGGAGCAAGGGACGAGGCAAAAATAAAAAGTCTATCGGTTTTACTAAGATCGATAAAATTAAAAATCAATACGGGGTTGATGGCGTTGTTGTCAAAGCCAATTACATGACGAAAGAATTTAAGTTAGAAAATCAAAAAGGCAAGCGAAAATGGTTTGCCAGTCGGAATTTGAAAAAGCCAGTAGTTGAGAGATCTCAGAATTGGAAGTACACAGATTCTAAGATTGCCAAATTGTTAGCTAACGATGAATTAGAACAACAATTAGAACATGACAATCCGGGATGGGAGCTGATAGAATTTCCTAGGAAAAATCCAGATACGCAAAAAGATGAGCTGGTCAAGATAGATATTAGAGAAAATGAGTACTTGGGATTGATGATATATTATCGAATGCGTAGGAGGGAGTAACTATGAGGCATTAGAATTTTCATTGAGCGGCGAATAAGGCAGTCGTATCAACAAGCAATCATACCAAGCAAAGTAAAGAGGTTTTATGGATTTAGGGCTAATACCGAGTGAAAAAGAGTGGCGAACAATCTACAAAGAGATTACGCAATTACTCAAACAATACGATAACCTTTCTGACTTAGAGCGCAGCCATATTGACTGTGCTCTGGATTGGGTAGTCGAAAAAAAAGAAATCGCACACCGCATTATTCTTGACCGATTTTTAAAAAGCGACCAGAATAAGTCCTATAATCAACTAGCTTTTGAGTTATACTATGATGAGAGCAACATCAGAAAAATTCGTAATGCTGGATACAAATACTTTGCAGAAAAATACAAAGGGGGTGAGCTGATTGATAGATGTCTCAACAAGAGAGACGAGACATAGTTTTTATGTCTCAACAGATTGGATCAAACTCAGGGACAAAGTCTTGACACGTGACAATTATGAATGTATTTGGTGCAAGGCAGAAGGTAAAGTAACCACAAGGAAGCGTGCAGTGCTTGAGGTAGATCACATCAAGGAGTTAGAACACTATCCACAGCATGCACTAGACATCAATAACTTGAGAACACTGTGCAAAGACTGCCATAACAAGCGTCACAACAGGTATCAACAGAGTGCCAAAAAATTTGACGACGAGGAGTTTAGTTGGTAAGCCCCCCGGTCAAATAAAAGTGAGAATTGTCTGACAACTCAAGACCAATTGGAAGTGTTTTAACCAAAAAAATCAAAAAAACGCACATGAGAGGGGGTAACCTATGGCAAAAACAAAACTAGAATTGGAATTATCAAAGTTGATTGACAAAAATTCTGCAAGCGATGTGGAGATTATGCGTCGATATTTGAGCCTTGTGGACACTTACAAAAAATTAGATAAGTCTATAGAAAAAAATGGCGTCATGATTTCGGTAAAAAATGGCAAACAAAATTTTTTGAAATCAAATCCAGCCGTTTCTGAAAAAGTCAAAGTTAATGCTGCGTTGATAAAACTTGGTGAATTTTTTGAGAAAAAACGCTTGGAAAAATCAGCCGAAAAAGGAATAAATCTGAATGAATTATATTGAATTTATGCCGAAAGAAGTGAAAAAGTATGTTATAGAGTACGAAAAAGGGAAGATAAAATTAAATAAAGAGCGTGTACAGTTGATTGATTATGTTGCGCGTGAAATTGGTCCACGTTTATGCTCTAAAGAGGTGTTTTTTGATGCTGACCAGATTAAAAAATGTATTGGCTATATCGAAAAATGGTTTTTTAAACTGGAAAATTTTCAAAAATTTATCATCGCTTTTGTGTTTTTATATTTTTCGGAGAATAAAGCAAATGTTTACCGTGAATTTTTAATCATGATGGGGCGTGGCGGTGGCAAAAACGGTTTGATTTCTGGTATTTGTTCGTATCTGTTGACACCGATGCATGGTATTGACAAGTATGACATTTCAATCGTGGCGAATAGCGAGGAGCAAGCAAAAGTCAGTTTTGATGAGATTTACGATGTGATTGAGGGAAACCCTGCGCTTAAAAAGACTTTTGATAATAAAAGGGCAAGAATCAGAAACCGTCAGACTAAAAGCGTGATTCGTTATGTGACTAGCAATGGTAGCACGAAGGATGGTGCGCGTGATGGCGCTGTTATTTTTGACGAAATACATCGCTATGAGAGTAATCGTGATGTACGGGTGCATGTTTCCGGGCTTGGCAAGCGCCCAAATCCACGGCAATTTTACATCGGGACTGATGGCTATGTGCGTGATGGCTTTATCGATAACATTAAAGATAAGGCGCAAAAAGTGCTGACGGGAAAAACGCGTTTTAATTCGCTTTTTCCGTTTATCTGCAAGCTTGATGATGAGCGTCAGGTGGATGATTTGGCAACGTGGGAGCTTGCCAATCCGATGTTTCACAAGCCTTTGAGTTCATATGCTAAAGACTTGTGGAATGAGGTGGTTGAGCAGTATGAGGAGTTGCAAGATGACCCAAGCAATCGAGAAGAGTTCATGACTAAACGGATGAATTTGCCTGTTGCAGATACTGAGCGGAGTGTGGCGAGCCATGAGGAGCTGGTGGCGACTAAGCGAGAATTTCCTGATTTGGCTGGTCGGCAATGTGTGGGGGCGTTTGACTATGCTGCTGTTCGAGACTTTGCAGCAGTTGGACTTTTGTTTAAATCAGGCGAGGATTATGTCTGGCTATCTCATAGTTTTGTCCGCAAAGAGTTTGTGGATGCGACTTATGGCTATAGCAAGCCCAAGGAGACGGTCAATGGCAAGCGGATGTTTGCGCCAATCAAAAAATGGGAGGATGATGGCTTTTTGACGGTACTTGATGCACCGACGATTAGCGCTGACCATATAGCAGATTGGTTTGTCAGGATGCGTGATGACGAGGGTTACGATTTGCAGACGATTGTGGCGGATAGATTTAGGGCTGAACATGTGCAACAAGCATTTGAAGTGCGTGACTTTGAAGTGCAATATAAAAATAAATTTGATGCGCCGCCGGGTTATCGTTTGGAGATTTTACGAAATGCCCTTGCGATTGATAGTTTAGTTGCGCCGAAAGTTGAGAGTGCTTTTGCCAGTCAAAATGTCATTTTTGGCGATAATGATATGATGCGGTGGTACACGCATAATGTGTTGCGCAAGCTAAAGGGCGATGGCAATGTCATCTATGTCAAAAAAGAGGATGTCCGGCGCAAGACGGATGGTTTTAAGGCGTTTGAATACGCGATGTATCATTCGGGAGACTTGCAAGATGTTAGTGTTGGGGATTTCTATGACAATGTTAATGACTGGTTTTAGTGATATGAGCATAGGGCGCGCGAATTGTCAAGCGTGCAAAATTAAGTTGGTTAAAAAAGTCCTATTTTTGAGGCTTTTTTTGTTTATACTGGATTTATACAACATGAAGAAAGGGGTGCTATGGGGGTTTTAGATGCCATTTTGGGGCGCAAGGAGCGGTCTAGTTTTGAATTTGTGATGGCAAGTGCCACTGCTCAGGCGACGATGAAAAACATTGCGCTTGATACGTGTGTGAATTATGTCGCTCGGACTTTTGCTAAGGCGACTTTTATCAAAAAAGACAAAAATCAAAAGTCTGTTTTTGACGAGGATTACTATTTACTGAATAGTCGTCCCAATCCTAATCAGACAGCTGCTGAATTTTGGGCACAAGCTGTGTCGAAGTTGATGAGAGATAGTGAATTACTAATTATCACTTATCAGAGGGGTCTTTATATCGCTGATGCGTTTGTCAAAAATGAATCACTTGCGGGCGATACATACTCAAGCGTATCTGTTAGGTCTAAGACTTTATCTAGAGTATTTTCAACGGATGAAGTTGTTTATCTAAAAAACGAAAACAAGGCGCTTGATACTTTCTTTGACAGTCTGTGGTCGGACTATGCAAGTATCATGGGGGCGAGTGTTGGCGCACAGATTCGCAGTGGTCAGGTTCGTGCGCTATGGAGTGTGTCAAACACAAAACTAGATGAGGAAGAACGCAAGAGCCAAAAACGGCTGCGTGAAAACATTGTCGAAGAAATCAAGAAGTCGCCTGTAGTGCTTATCCCTAGGAAACACGAGAAGGACTATGAGGAGGTTTCGACTAAGCAAGGCACTGGAAAAAATAGCAGCATTGATGATATTAGCAAAACCAAGAAATTCTACATCGATGACGTAGCGAACATCCTTGGCATTCCGAACGGCTTGATATATGGCGATGTTGCGGACAATCAAAAGAATTATGAGACTTTCATTGAGACTGTGATTGAGCCGATTGCTAGCAAGTTGATTGATGGACTGAATCATATCGCTTACTCGAAAAGCGAGCTTATCGCTGGATATACGCTTAAAATGCTAGGCGTGCGACGGCGGGATATGTTTGAGCTGTCTAGTAGCATTGATAAGCTGATTTCGTCAGGTGCAGTCACTCGCAATGAGGTGCGTGAGGAGTTGGGACGTTCGGCAGTTGAGGGTGGTGATCGCTTCCTGATTACGAAAAATTATGAGTTTGAAGATGGGAAAAAAGAGGGTTCAGCCTCGCCATGAGGGGGGACATCCTCCATATGGAAAAACCTTGCAAATAGCTTATTTGCAAGGTTTTTTATTGGCTTAAAAATATTTTAGAAAAAGTTTTAGTTTATGCTTGACTTTATGTATTCGGTTTAGTATAATATAGATATAGGGTTGAGAAAGAAAGGCTTGACCTGATACTAAGACCAACGGAAAGGGCTATCGTGATGAAGTCAAGGAGAAATAAGAAAAAAGCTTCTAAACTTGACCTACTTATCAAAATAGTTGGCTTGCTAGTAGCAATAGCAACACTAATCAACTTGATAATAGATATTGTTAAGAAACTTTCTTAGAGTTAGAGAGGCGAGGGTTGGAAAGCCCAGTCCTTGCTTTTCTATACTTTGATTTTAGCACAAAATATAAAAATGAACAAATTTAATAAGTGGCTTGAAAATCAAGCGACGGTCACTAAAATATTAATTTTAGCGTTTCTAATTTTGGCGTTTGTTTATATGATTTTACAGATAGTTGTGAAATTAACATAAACGAAAAGAAAAAAATGGGTCGTCCACCGTCTAGCAATCCTAAAGGCGTGCCAACGACAATAAGATTGGATGAAAAAACTGATAAATTTTTGAAGAAGTATTCGGAAATTGAAAAAGTGAGTAAAGCTGAAACGGTTCGCCGTGGTCTTGAAAAACTTGAAAAAGAATGGAAAAAATAAAAACAGCATTACCTTTCTGATTGGCGTCCGTCAGATAATGCTGTCCACTGAACAACCTCGAAAGATTGCTATAGCATAATTATAGCACAAATCTTTTCGTGGCTCAATGAAAGGATTTTTATTATGTCTAAAAAACTTACTATCCCTCAAACTGAGACGAGCATGTCTCGGTTTGATAAAGGTATATTTAGTCAAACGCTGTCAGCTTTGAAATATGCAATCTATACGGTTGAGAAGCTTGAATCTGATTATAACGCTATGTTAGAAGAACTGAACGTGCCACCGACGAATACTGAGGCTGAAAGCGCCCAAAATAAGACGATAAGTTTACTTGACAGACGTTGTCTGTGATTGAGGTGGCGTTATGAAAATAACTAGAAAAGAAAAAGAAGTTTTGGCAATTTTGCTTGGGATTGAGTTGTCTGAGTTGACAATAATTTTAGATGTTGCTCAGGTTATCAAAGGCTGGATACTTGATGACAACAAAGATTTTAGTATCTATGACATTTCAGATTTAGCTAGAGATTCAAATATTGGCTTTTCAGAGGTTTATCAGGCAATCGTTAGGACTGCTGAACTGTACGAAGATATAGCGTGATGAGAAGTCCTATTTTTGCTTTAAAAATTCTTTACAATGGTGTTATGGAGGATGAACGTGATGAATGATTTAATCAAAATTACAACGAATGAAAATGATGAACAACTTGTCAGCGGTCGGGAATTACATGAATTTTTAGGGATTGAAACTCCGTATGCAAAATGGTTTGGTCGTATGGCTGATTATGGCTTTAGTGAAAATATAGATTATGTGGTCGCGGACATTTTTGTCCCTAACTCAAATGGTGGTCGGCAAACGCAGGTAGACCACGCTATGAAGATAGATATGGCAAAAGAAATCTCAATGATACAGCGTAACGAGAGAGGTAGGCAAGCCAGACTGTATTTTATTCAAGTTGAGAGGGCTTGGAATAGCGAAGAAATGATTTTACTTCGTAGTCGTCAGATTTTAGAACGCAAGCTTGAAACTTTACAGCTTGAGAATAATCAGTTATCAGAGCAGAAATTGATTGCGGAGCAACGTGTTAATGAGTTGCAACCTAAAGCGAGTTATTATGACTATGTACTACAAACCAAAGGGCTGGTGTCTGTATCAATCATCGCTAAACAATACGGGAAAAGTGCGGTTTGGTTGAATAAACTATTGCATGAGTACGGCATTATCTTCAAACAAGGTAATGTTTGGTTACTTTATCAGAAATACGCTGATAAGGGGTATACCAAGACAAATTTTGCGCCTGATGATGTGGCACAGTTGCACCCTCATACTAAATGGACACAGCAAGGCATGCTGTTTATCTATGAGTTGTTGAAATCAAAAGAGATTTTACCCATGGTGGAACGTGATGGACAGGCGAGCTAGAGAAAAAAATCATAACTTGAAAAGTCCGCTTTTTTGGACTTTTTTTGTTTATACTGAATTTATAGAGCGATTGAGAGGAGGTGAGGAATGATGTTGAAGTTTTTATTTAATGGTGCGGTAATTGATGATAGCGATGCTTGGTTTTATGATTGGTTTGATGACCCTTATGTGAGTCCTAAAAAAGTTAAAGATTTTTTGGCACAAGCTGGAGGTCAAGACATTCAGGTGTCTATCAATTCAGGTGGTGGGTCTGTCTTTGCGGGCAGTGAAATTTTTACGGCGTTGAAAGAATACGACGGAAAAGTTGAGGTAGTCGTCAGTGGCATTGCTGCAAGTATCGCAAGCGTTGTGGCAATGGCTGGTGACGTGGTTAAGATTAGCCCATTGGGTCAGATGATGATCCACAATGCGGCCATGGTCGATTATGGCGATTATCGGGAGTTTGACCATGCCAGTCAGATTTTATTTGCAACGAGCGAGAGCCTAGCCAAGGTTTATGCTGAGAAGTCTGGTAAGACGGTCGATGAAGTGTTGGCTTTGATGAATGCTGAAACTTGGATGACGGCTGATAAGGCGGTTGAGCATGGTTTTGCGGATGAGGTGCTGTTTATTAACAGCGAGCCGATGCAAATGGTTGCAAGTGCTGGGCATATCGTTAGCAAGGATAAAATCGAAGCCTTTAAGGCGATGATGGCTGATAAACAAAATCAGACTGCTGCTGAAGCGGACAAAATCAAAATTGATGGCGAGAAACTTGCTAAACTTGTCAATCAGGCTGTGGAAAAAGCGCTTGAGGACAAAACGACGGAAAAACCAAAGCAGGTCAATGATTTGGCACGCTTTGTCTTTTTATAAATTTTAACGGAGGTCAAAATGACTATTTTTAACACTTTACCTAACTACCAGGCGGCGGTCGCTAAATTTACGGAATCAATGGCAAATGATGCGGACAAAGCGACGCAAAATGCTCTGTATGCTGAGGCCATGCAAACTCTGGGCAGTGATTTGACGGAGACGTTGACGAACTCAAACAAAGAAACGCTTGAAGGCATGTTTGCCAGTCAACATGCTAACAAGGGCATGACGGCAACTGAAATCAAGTTTTTCAATGACATTGCCAAAAACGTTGGCACTAAAAATCCGCTTCTTTTGCCGGAAGAAACGGTCAACGAAGTATTTGAAGACTTGGTTTCTGAACATCCATTGCTAGGTGCGATTAACTTCAAAAATGCTGGCTTGCGCTTAAAAGCGCTCGTGGCTGAAACATCTGGTGCTGCGGGTTGGGACAATGTCTTTACTGACATTAAAAATCAGCTGGATGCGGTATTCACTGAGGAAGATTTCTCACAAAGCAAGCTGACGGCGTTTGTGGTCATTCCTAAAGATGCTCTACAATTTGGCGCAAGCTGGATTAAGCAATTTGTCATCGCACAAATCGGTGAGGCATTCGCAGTTGCGCTTGAGGCGGCGGTTGTCAATGGTGATGGTAACAAAAAACCGATTGGATTGACACGTAACCTGAACAATGGCACAACGTCAAATGGCGTGACGACGTTTAATCCTAAAACAGCAACACTTAATTTGACGACTTTGAATCCTCAAAATGCGCCTACTTTGTTACAACCTGCGATGTCAACACTTTCTATCTCTGAAAAAGGGAAGTCAGTGGCAATCGGCGGGTCAGTCATCATGCTGGTCAATCCATCGGACTATTATGCACTGGAAGCGAAGTTTACAGCGCTTAATGTTAATGGGGTTTACACCTTTACCTTACCGTTTGGCATCCAAGTGATGCAGTCTGTTGCGGTTACTGCAGGGACGGCGGTTATCTTTGTGGCGAAACGTTATGATGCTTATGTCGGAGGTGGCACAGAGATTAAGGAATTTGACCAGACGTTGGCGCTGGATGACTTGAACCTTTACACGGCTAAGGCTTACTATTTCGGTAAACCGAAAGATAATAATGTGGCTGTGATTGCGACATTGGTCGCGCAAGGAGCATGAGATGGAAATTAAGGTTTTAACTGATTTTGTTGATTTTTCGGTCAATCGCACACGCCATGTTGGCGAGGTGTTTGAGGTAACTGAAGAGCGCTTTTCCGAACTCAATGCAGCCTTGCCAGATTTCGTTGAAAAGTTTGGCGAGGGTGTAGCCGAAAAAGACGATGTGCCGAAGAAAAATGGCAAAAAATCAGCTGCTAAAAAATAAGGGGTAGGCTATGACGCTAGAAGAAATAAAAACGTGGGTCGATAACAAACTTAGTGCATTTAAGCTAAGAATGCGTATCGGATCGAATGCTGAGGATAAGAATTTAAGGCAGATGTTGACATCTAGCGCCACAACACTGATTCGCTTGACTGGGGCGCGTGACTTAGATGACCCGACACTTGTCAGTCTCATCTTTGATCGTGCTAGATACGAGTATAATGATGCCTTGGATGAATTTGTGGGCAATTACCACGAGGAAATCAATATGCTTTATGTGCAGTATGGTCTGGAGGGTGATGCCGATGATAACAAGCCAGAAACAGGGCAAGAATAAGACGCACAATGGCACGTTAAGGACGCCTGTAACGTTTTATGCTTGTGGTGTGGCAAATGGACTGGATGCGCGTGAAAATGTCATGAGCGTCAAATATGAGGCGTTTGCAGAGTGTTATGCGCCATCAAGCAAAGATATTGAGATATTGAAAAATAGCTCAGTTAGCCCTAAACGGTCGCTGACGATTAAGATACGTGAGCCGATGGCAGATTATCGTCCTGGCAATAAACACCGCGTCAAGGTGCGCGATGCTAGGTTTGCAGATATTTTTTGGGATATTGCGGATATTCGTCCGGACTTGACGCAAAATGAGTTTATCACGATTTTGTTGAAGGGGGATTGAGATGGCATATACAGGCGCAACGATTGTCGGCATGGATGAGTTGATGAAAAAAATAGAGGCAAAATTCAGTGACCAACGTGTCAGTCGAGTGGTAAATAAAGCGCTGAAAGAAATTGGTGCGGAGCAAGCGAAAGATTTGCAGTCTGTTGCGCAGGCGTTTGTTGATCCCGAATTGATTGTATCCAGTCGTGTTAGTAGAAGTGGTGGGATACCATCGGTGAAAATCGGATGGTCTGGTGGACGTTGGCAAGTAGTTCATCTTAATGAGTTCGGTTTTAATCATCTCAAGGCTGGGGAATTTGTCAAACAAAGAGGTTTCGGTGTCATGCGAGCTTTTGTTTATACAACAGAGGCGACCTATATGGATAAATTAAAAGATAAACTAGAGGAATTGATAAAATGAGTGATATGCTAACAGAGGTCTGGATGGCTTTATCTGATGCCCCAGAACTTGCGGATATAACGATTAAGTCTTTCGAGCGTCCTGAGGCTTTGGCTGATGATGCGCCTAGTCTTGTCATTGTGCCGATGGGACCACCTGAACAAGTGATATTTGGTAGTGGTAAACCGTTAGCGAAGCGGTTTAGTTATCAGCTCAATATCGAGACAAGTGATCGAATGCTAACCAAGAATTTAGCGAAACAGACTGAAATCGTGATGCGAAAACTAGGTTTTTATCAAGAAGCTGGCGGACTTGATGAGTATTTCAGTGAAACGAAGCGATATGTAGATGCTAGGCGATATACGGGCAGAAGTCCATTGTATGACGAAAATTATTAAGGAGAAGATATGACAATTATCAATGTAAATAAAGTGACAGTGCGCATCTTAGACGGTGCTACGCCGTCAGATACGAATACTTTTGAACTAAAAGGCGCTGCAAATAGCGGAGCTTTACAAGAGGTTAAGATTACAGGTTTAGCATCAGATCCTGTGAAAACATGGGGAAGTGGTGTCGCTTACCACATTTCGCGCATGGGCGTTGGAGATGTTAAGGCGGAAATCAAGGCATTGGATATCCCGGAAGATGTTAAAGCTAAACTGTTGGGCTATACAACAGTGGATGGCGTGACTTATATCGGTACGGATACAGAGGCACCTGAAGTGTCGTTATTGTTTGAGGGGATTTCAACAGCTGGCGGAGGTGCTTACTTAGGCTTTTTCCGTGGTGTTCTGTCATTAGATGAGTTCGAGGGCAAACAAGCCAGTGAAAAAGCTGAGGAGTTGCCATCTGAAAATATGACATTCTCAGCAATGGCATCTGATGATGCAGCGACACAAGGCATGTATTTTGCTAAGTATGTCGGAACTGAATCGGAAAAAATCGAAACACTTAAAGCACAACTACACATTGTTGCTGGTGCATAATCAAGTCAGGACACTTTCGAAGGTGTCTTGATTATTTCAGGAGAGAAAATGGCTTTAGAAATTAGACTTAAAAAGGGTGGCGAAACGGTTGTTAAGACGTGCCCGTTTATTCCTGCACGCAAATATTTGGAGTATTTGGAGCTGGAAGAATCAATCGATAACGAGAGCACCAAACCAAGCGAGGTGCTGGATAAACGGATTGCGTTTATCGTGTCCTTATTTGATGATTTGACGGTTGACGACTTATATGATGGTCTGAGTACAAAAGAGTTGCCAATCGTCGTGCAAGAGGTCACAATGGCGATTTTGGGCGGTGGTGACGACGATGACCCAAAGGACAAATAACGGCTGGCGAAGCTAAAAAGAAAATTTTATCGTTTTTCAAATCTCTTATGACCTCTCAGCAACTTTCGATAAATGAGCTGATGGAATCAGATTGGCATAGCTTGCTGAAAGTTTTGGGCGCTGATAGTGAAGTTGATACCGATGCGCGTGAAAAAGTTGTGGATTTGGCTGATTTTGTTAATACGTTATAAAGGAATGTCACAGAAATGTGATGTTTTTTATATTGATACGCATTTTTTACGTGTTTTTAGTTGACCACGTGATAAATACGTGATATACTATTAATATAGATAAGGGAAAGGCAGAGTATGAAGAAAAGAGATGTAGAAAAAAAGTTTAAAAAAGGTGGTTGGTGGCTCAAACGCCACGGTGGCAACCATGATGTTTGGACTAATGGCGAAAGGGAAGAACAAATCCCACGCCACCCAGAAATTAACGAACGGCTCGCAAAAGCCATACTCAAACGCAACGGGCTATAAAGTAGCCCATGACCTGAAAGGAGGTCTTTTGATGTCTCATTTAATCGCATTCCCAACGGTCATCACTTTTGATGACCAAGAAAAATCTGATTATAAATATCTCGCCTATATTCCTGATCTTGATGGCTATACACAAGGTGTCAGTCTAGCTGATGCTATCGTGATGGCAAGAGATTATATCGGTACATTTTCGTTAGATCATCCATTGCCTGAGGCGGGACAAGTCAGCTTTGAAGCTGAGGATTCTGATGTTGTTACTTTGGTTGATATTGACCCTGATAGCTATAAACGAGAGCTGGATAAAACGCCTGTCAAAAAAACCTTATCTATTCCTTCATATCTCAATGATGCAGGCATTAACGAGGGCTTGAACTTCTCTCAAACGCTTGCGGATGCTATCAGAGATAAACTTCACTTGGTTTAATTATCATTAAACAAAGAAGTATAACGATATATTTTGAAACTACAAGGAAGGAGTAAGGAGGTAAGTGATGTCTAAAAAACAAGCTGCTTGGCTTAGGGTTTTAGTGATGATTGCTCTAGTTTTGACGTTTATTATTATCACTGTCAGACTTTTTTCTGAGTATAGTAATTTGATACCAAGTATGGTTTTGGGTGTTTTGCTAATTATTCCAGGCCTACCAATTATTATTTGGGTGATTATCGCGGCTTTATTATACGTTCTTTTAAAATTGGCTATTATGAGTCTAATTAAAACCTATGATACGTACAATGTATTTGATTTTTAATTGTTTTAAAAAAGTCCTATTTTTAGGGCTTTTTTGTTTTACACTGAAATTAGAATAAATTTCGGAGGTAAATATGGGAGCGCATGATCCATTAGGAAGTATGGTTGTCAAACTTGGACTTGACAGTTCGAGTTTTGGCGATAGTCTATCAGCTGCAAATCGAGCAACGAAATATTTTGTAAATGAAGTAAAAGCACTAGATAATGTCATGAAATTGACCGGAAAAAGTAGCGACGGTCTTTCAGCAAAACAGAAATCACTTAGCAATGCTATCAAATCTCAGTCAAAAGTTTTAGAAACTTTGAAGGCAGATTTTAAAAATGCTGAGCCGGGTACTGCAAAGTACGAAAACCTTGCCAATAAAATTCAGGTCGCTAATACAAAGATGGCCTCTTTTGAAGCTCAGATAAAAACCACAACCAAGCAACTTGCTGCCGAACATTGGTATACAGGTGGCATAGAAAAAGTTGGTGATGTAACACAAAAAATCGGAAACAAAATAGCGGATGCTGGGGATAAAATGAAACCAATCAGCACTGCTTTGACGGCTGGTTTTGTATTATCTACCAAAAAAGCGCTTGATTTTGAAGGGCAGATGAACACAATCAAATCTCTTCTTGCTGATACGATACCGACAGCAGAGGGACTGACTAAAGCGACAAGAGAAATGGGAGAAAAGTCCAAAGGTTGGGCAAAACAATATGGTCTCAGTACCACTGAGATTAATCACGGGATGGAGGAGTTGATCAAAAAAGGGTTTGATATGAACCAGACGATTGACGCTATGCCTGCGTTGTTAGATGCGAGCAAGGCCAGTGGTGATGATTTTGGAACTGTTATGGATTCGGCATCAAGTATCTTGCAGCAATTTGGGCTAAAGGCAAAAGATACCGGGCGTGTGACAGATACGCTTACTTTTGTTGCCAATAAAACCTCATCTGGATTTTCTGATCTGGGCGAAGCGATGAAGTATGTTGGTCCGGTTGCAAAGACAACAGGAAACACTTTAGAGGATACAGCTGCGGCCATTGGTATCTTATCTGATAACGGGATTCTAGGAACTGCGGCGGGTACTGCTCTTAGATCAAGTATGTTGAAATTGTCACAAGTATCGACTAAAAAAGCGGTGGAGCAATTTTCTAACCTGATGGATGTTGCAGGTAAAGGGGCACAACCTTTAGCTAAAGCGTGGGAAGAATCAATTCCTATTATTCAAAGAGCGAAAGATCGTTATACGGAAGTCATCAATCTTGGTGGCACGAAAAAACAAATCAAGGATGCAGAGGATGGTATAACCTCCGCATACGGTGGGATTAAAAAGGCGTTTGAAAAACTTTCATTCGCTGATCAGATTGTATCATTGCAAGGTATGAAGAAAGAATGGATTGCATCTGGTCATAGCGCACAAGATTTCAACGGTATCATTAAAACGATGGTTGGAACGGAATCATTTACGGCGATGTCAGTTTTAATTGATAAAGGTGGCGATGCTATCAAAAATTTATCAAAAGAAACACGCGGGGCAACAGGCTATACTAAAAACTTAGCTGATGAGCTTAGCAAGTCTAGCAAAAATGGTGTTGATAAATTCAAGGCGAGTCTTGAGGTTTTACAAATCAATGTCGGTCAAAAATTATTGCCCGCATTAAATCCATTGTTAAAATTTGCTAATGATATGATCGACAAGTTTAGTCGGTTAGATTCTGGTACGCAAAATCTAATTGTTGGTGCAGGTTTGGCAACCGCAATAGCGTATCCATTACTTAATGTTATTGGTGGTACTATCAGTAAAATCGGTCTACTTGTCACTGGCATTGGTAAGATGAATACAGCTATCAAGGCTGCATCGATGACGAGGTCGCTAACCAAAGAATTAACTGGCATGGCAAGTGGTGCGAGTGCTGCGGAGAGTGCTCTTGCAGGGACGACAACTAAGACGGGTTTACTTGCAAAAGCTATTCCTTTTTTGACAAATCCAATCACGCTTGCGGTCGGTGGCACTGCTTTACTTGCTGGGGGCTTGGTTTACTTATCTCAAAAACAAGATGAGGCGCGTCGGGAGACGGAAAAATGGGGAAGTAAGCTATCAACGACTGCAGATAATGAGCTGACGAACTTTAAAGGTAAAGTTGACAATACAAAGGATGCGATTGATAAGTTTGAGGCAGGAGCAACAACCGCAGAAAAAGTCGGTCAAGCTTTTGCGGATATGTATAATAACATTAAAACAGCTGCTCAGGAAGCGGATACGAGGATTGAGAAGGCTGCTGGTCGTCTTGGATTAACCGATGAGCAAATCGCTAAGGGGAAAGAGGCGAATGCGCAGTATGTTAAGAATGCTGAAATCATGTCGGACCAGGTTATCGCGATCTATCAAAAGCATAATAATGACTCGTCTCAGTTGACGGCAGCAGAAAAAGAGATTGTCGTCAATAATCAAAAAGAGATGATTGACGCACAGTTGAACTTGATGAAGCTGTCAAGCTCTGAAAAGAAAAATGTTATGGTGGCGTTAAATGGTGATATCTCTCAGCTTAACAGGACTCAGCTAGAGAGTGCTACAAAACATCTCGAAACGTTGATGAGTAAAGAAAATAGTGCTTATAAAAAAGAAAAAGATGATTTGAAAACGGCGCTTGACTCAAAAATGCTGACACAAGCTGAATATGATGCCAAGGCTGCTGTTGCGCGTGACCAGCATAATGCTGTGATGGAATCGTATGGCACTAAATACCTAGCATCGATGAACGCATTAGATAGAGCGATGCAAGCAAGTGGAATTGATAAGACTGCGACTGGTATTTGGCAAAAAACTCGTGACACCCTCAACAAGTACGGTGACGGGATGTACGATAGGATCATCGCTAAGTCAAACGAAGCTGGAAAAGCCGTAAGCGCATCGAGCGGCATGATTGCTCAGTATAGTTCAGACATGTCAGCAGATGGTAAAGCTGCAAGCGATCAATGGAATGCTTTAATTTTTGACTCTAAAACTGGTGAATTGAAACAAAATGCAAATGATGAAATTTCCAAAGCCATACAAGCAGAGGGTGGCTGGAATCAGATGCAATTCATTCTCAAAAACGCAAATCTCGACACGAACGCTAGAGAAACTATTGCCAAAGCCATGATCGCTAACGGGCAGTGGGAAAAATTAAAACCAGAAGAAAAGGATTTAATTTTTAAAAACGAAGCAGGCATGAAAGCTATCTATGATTCTAAGGAGATGCTTGCGACGTGGACGGCTATGCCAGACTCAATCAAAAAAATGCTTGCTAACAACAAAGATTTCATGGAAAAGTCTGATACGGCCACAAAGGAAATCAATGATTGGAATAAGCTGTCAACTAAAGAACAAGAATTGAGAGCTAAAAATGCGACGAAACCGAATGTATTAGATGCGCAAAATACCATCAATTCTCTGACAGGCCTACAAGTCGACTTGACAGCAAGTAACAAAACAAAGCCTGAAAAAGATGCGGCACAAGGTACCGTTAACTCAATGTATGGCAAGAAAGTTGACTTGAGTGCTGCTAACAAAACAAAGCCTGAAAAGGATGCGGCACAAGGTACCGTTAACTCGTTATTTGGTAAAACAGTTGGGTTGTTTGCCACTAACCTTGCGGGGCAGGGTAAGGGCGAGGCACAGGGTACTGTTAATTCGTTATTTGGTAAAACAGTTGGGTTGTTTTCTGATAACTTGGCACGTGGTGGAAAAGATGCGGCGCAAGGCACGATAGACTCTCTTACGAGAGGACCAGTGTCGCTACTTGCTACTGATAATACTGGAGTAGGGATCGCAGACGCGAATAGAAATTTGTCAAATAACCTTCCTGCAGAAAAAAATATTGTCCTTAATTTTTTATCAGGCGGAATTAAGCTAGAAAGAGGGACTAATTACCATAATGGCGGGGTGGCCATGGTCAATGACCAAAAGGGCGGTCTGTATAAAGAGATGATCACGTTACCAAACGGTCAATCTTTCGTTCCAGAAGGGCGCAATGTGCTGCTTGATTTGCCTCGTGGCTCAAAAGTTTTGACGGCGCGAAAAACAGCGCCACTGATTCCAAAATATGCTAAAGGTGTTGGCCCGCAAAAAATACCGGCTAATGCGCAAATTTTTAGAGATATGGCGCGTGTGGAAAGTGTGACAAGTCAGTCTGAGACAAGCCTAAATGTCAATGTCGATAATAAAGAGGTATTGCAGAAATTAGACGATATGATTCAAGTGATGCTGCGGATGTTAGGTAAAAATATGGATGTCTATATGGATGGTGGAAAAGTTGGAGAGATTTTAGATGTCATTAATAGCAAAAAACAAAAAAGACATGGCCTAGTAGGAGGTGGATTATGAGCAGTGACTTTAAAATAAAATTTGGCGATTTGATGCTGTCAGATTATTTCGATTTGACGAGTTATCCAATCGGTAGAAATAACAAGCGCATTACAAACACGACATCACAGCTTGCTAATGGTGTTGAAATCCTGAGTAGTCGATACGAAGAAAAGATGATTGAGCTGAAGATATTCTCGAATAATCGTTCAGTAAGGGAAATTGATGATGTCATTTCGCAGGCGATCAATCAAGGAGCCCAAAAACTTGTCTTTAGCGATTTTCCGAACGAATACTATTTGGCAAAACTAGATGGCGATGCTGCGATGTATCGGGAGTTGGAGAACAAGTCGGTAGTAGGTACTTTAAATTTTATCGTACCTGATGGCCTAAGTCACCCCGATGAGATAAAAGGCCCCTACACAGCAACACAAGGCGCTGATGGTCGTTATAGCGTAACTGTAGTCAATGAGGGGAGTGTGGATGCACCTATCACGATGACGGCAACGATGAATGCCGAAAACGGTTATGTCGGGATGTACACGGATTATGCTATCACGGGAATTGGGAATAAAGAGGAAACGGATGGCGTAGATTATCAACAAACTGAAACGTTTTTGGATACAACTGCCTTCAATGGAGCTGGATGGTCGAACTGGTCGGGCACTTACACACCAGATGCACGGTTTGATTTATCGGGTACGCTTGGCGTTTCTGGGTCTGCTGGGCAATCAGGCTTGCGCCTAGCAACAACTGGCGGTAATAAAGGACTTTTCAACGGCGGCGGAAAGATTTACACTTTACCAGCGGACAGTGAAGGAGCGATTGGTGCGAAGAACTTTTACGCTTGGTGGGATACCTTTTTCTGGGCTGGAAAAATGGGACAAACGGCTGTGCAGGACATTATTTTTTGGTCGGGTAATGAAATCATCGCCCGCTGGCTTGTGTTGAAAACTGATAAAAACGGAAACAGCGCAGTCTGTAGAGCTTCATACAATGATGGGACGGGCATCAAAAATTTACCAAAATATGATTTTACTTTTAAATCATCTCACTTGGACACAGAGAACCCTTTCAATCAGTCAAGAGGGGCTATGGACTTTCTGAAAGAGGGAGCTAAAATCCAATTTCACTATTGGGGGCAATATCCAAGCGTTATCGTGCCTTATCTTGCAGACAAGCAAGTGACGAAAGTCTCGATGGTACTTGCCAACTATGATAAGCGTACAGGCGATAATTATGTGACACATAACGCCATTCAAAAGTTACAAATCCGAAAACTAAAAGTTGATAAGTGGCGTGACGTCCCTAACAGATTTAGCGATGGAGATATTGTCAAAATGACCGGAGCAGATAGCAAAGTCTACGTCAATGGCATGCCAAAGTTGACTGAAAAAGCAGATGGTTCTAACTTGTTTTCCGTTCCGCCAGGGGAAACAACGATCTACTTTCAATGCTCGGATTGGTGCGCTGAACCGCCAACCTACAAAATAGAATTTAAGGAGGCTAACTTATAATGCAATTTCATATTTTGGATGAAAATTTCTCGCCAGTCGCTATCATGGACAACGATTTACCCGACGCCATCCATTTTAGGAAGTCTAAGTTTCATCGATTTTTGATTGGCTCAGCCGACTTTTTGGATTTTGAAACATCTAAATTACACACAGATTCCGGAATGTTTCGGGTCGGCTACTGGATTGCCTTTGAGTATAATAATCGAGATAATTTGCTTTACATCACGCAAATCGATGAAGCTGAACGTGATAAGACAATGGCCATCTCAGCCATCAGCCTAAATCTTGACCTAAACCTTGAAATAACACCACCATTTTATGCAGATGTGGCGCGTCCGTTTAGTTGGTATTTTGATCGCATCATGCACGATACAGGTTATGAGATTGGTGCCAATGAGATTTCAAACTTGACTCGCAAACTTTCGTGGGATAGCGAAATGAGCCATCGTGCGTTTTTACAATCAGTAGCGACACAGTTTGATAATGCTGAACTTGATTATGAGGTGCAACTCAATTCGGACTTTTCTATCAAAAAACGTTTGGTGCATATCAAGAAAAAAGTCGGCGAAGTTCGGGAAGATATCGAACTGCGCTATGGCAAGAATGTTCGGACGATTAAGCGGACGACTGATATTAGCGAAATTTGCACGGCAGTATGCCCGACGTCAAAAGATGATAACGATAAAGTCACAACGATTGCGAATTTGGCGAATTGGCAGGAATTAGATGCGCGTGGTGAGGTGAAATTTTTCCATACCAAAGGCGAAAACTTTATCAAAGCACCGCAAGCTAATGCACGTTTTGGCAATCGGGGGAACAATGTCAACGGCGGTGGTTATATCGTCTATAATTTTAGCCACGATAAGATTTCTCAAAGTGAATTATTTAATCGAGCAAAAACGTACCTCGAAGAGCACAGCGTGCCTGCTATCAATTATGAGGTAGAAGGTCGGACCGGCGCAAATATCGGCGACACGGTCAAGATTGTTGATGATGGCTACACAACGCAGCTGATATTGTCGGCTCGGGTGTTAGAGCAGGTCATTAGTTTTGACGATGCGACGGTGGAAGCTGCGACGTTTGGTAATTACAAAGCCCTGCAGTCTCAAATATCAGCTGAATTGATTGCGAAAATGCAACAGCTGGCCGAGGAGAATGCACCTTACAAAGCTGTCACCTTAACGACAAATGGTCTGACATTCAAGAACTCTGCCGGGACGACTACTTTGACCGCTAGACTTTACAAGGGTAGCAAAGAGATAGCACCCGAAAAGTACGAATGGACAATCGATGGCGCTAGTATTTCAGGCGATGGCGAGCAGCACGAGATCACGGCAGATGATATCGACAGTAAAGCTGTTGTTCGCTGGTCTGCAGTGATTAATGGTAATGTGGTGGCATTTGATGAGGTCACAATTATTGATGTGTCGGATGGTGTTGATGGCGAGAGTCCGACCATCACAGTAAATCCTGACACGAGCTTAACTATAACTGATAAAGATGGCGAGGTTACCACGCCAGTACTCAAAGGTGATGATGGTGTTGATGGTGAGAGTCCGACCATCACAGTAAATCCTGACACGAGCTTAACCATAACCGGTAAAGATGGCGAGGTCACCACGCCAGTACTCAAAGGTGGGGATGGTACAAGTGGCATATTATTGAGTGATACACCGCCAGAAGCACCAGAAATCGGGCAACTCTGGCAAGATGTGTCATCAGAAGTACAGCTGATTAAAAAATGGAATGGCGATGATTGGGTGATATGGGAATTATATGTCGAAAATCTGAATGCTAATAACTTATCAGCCATATCGCCAAATCTTGGCACCATTACGGGCGGGAGCTATTTAAGTTGGAACTATTTCGCAAATAGAAATTATGATGGTGAAAAATATAGCGGTAGTATAAATGCCATCTATCTCTATAATGGTGAGCTGAGAACTATGCGATTTACTGCGGAATCAATAGATGAAAATACCACATTAAACTCTGTAGTAACTTCTACATTCCCTGATTATATAGAAGGTCAGTCTACAAATGGAGGAAACATAGATTCGTACGCCATGAATCTTCAAAGACAAATTGATGACGGTCTTGCAGGTTATCCAGATAGATTAGTTGGAGCCAGTTTCAAAGATATCATAACTGATATGAATAGCGAGTATATATATTCCAAACAGTATACATCTATTGATGATCATCTATATGATGTCTATACGGGAACTGTTAGAGGGTACGGCTATGACAGTACATTTTCTATATATGCGAAAGATAAATTAGATCTTAGTTCTTACTCAGAAACGTCATTATCAGGAAGAAGCAGTGTGTATATAAGCTCAATAGGACCAGTGGTTATAGAGTCATCAACAATATTAATCGGTGGAGCAACCGTAGGAACTTCTGATATACGAACGCCTAGAAATGATAGGCCGAGAATACCTGTATTCAATGAAATTTTCAACGGCAAATATACGGCGATGTCTAATACTGAAGCAACGTTGAAACAGCTTGGTGATTTGACAAACGCTAAATATCTGCACTTAGATTTGCTTTGCTACAATAAGACACAACATGTCGTGATGGATATCAGTAATTCTCAGTCCAACTTTGATCCAAAGTGGAAGTACTCAGCTCAAACCGTCGTACCCGAGTTTAATGTGACATCGTCAGGGAGGTTTAGGTTATGGGAAGTTGAATTACTATGTACTGGTGCGGTTCAAGGTTCTCAGTTTCGTTTTGGACAAACGAGATTTGTATCAGGTGGCCAGAATGATTGGAATGTAGCTGATGATACAAATAGGAGTAACATTTTTGTTCATAGGATCACAGTGGAATACTAAGATTAGAAAGAGGAAAAAATATTTTGGAGTTTATGGATAAATTGGCAGAGGTCAACTCGGTCATGCTCGCTGTATTTGGCATCAGTTTTTTTGGTTCTATCAGGTCGCTAACTAAAGCGTTGCTGAGACAACAGGATAAGAGACAACAAGAAAAAGAGTTACTAAAAAGCTCGTTTTTGATGCTCAAAGATTCGCAGTTGGCGATATTACACAACAAGATTTACACAAATTGCGGCGAGTTTTTGGAAGCTGGATATATCTCGATTGACGATTTAGATGACTTAAATTATCTTTTTAATGCTTATAAGTCTTTAGGCGGTAATGGAACCGGCGAAACGCTTTATAATAAGGTTGTCGCTTTACCTAACAAAAATGAAGGGAGGTGAGATAGTGAAAAATAAAACTTATGATGCGCTTAAAAATCTGGTGCTTGGCGGATTGCCAATCTTGATCACCTTCCTGAGTTCGCTGGAATTTGAAAAAGCAACGACCATTGTGGCTGCGCTAACTGCTGCACTTGGACTGGCCACGATTGTCGCAAAAAATATCTATGACAAAAACGATGATGGAAAAGTCGACTGGAAAGATTTGTCGGATGATTGAGGTCATTGTACTTATCACAACGACACTCACGTTCACTCTACTTGCGACTAGATCAATCGCAAGTTTATTAAAAAAAGGAGATTGAAAATGAACTTGAAAGACCTTGCTAAAAAAGCTATCGAAAACAGTGATAGCTTGACAGATGCAACTAACCAGGCAAAGAAAAGGACGGCGGTGGCTTTTATCAATAAAGAGTTGATTGATGGTGGCGAATATACAGCTGAAACTTTACCCATACAAGAAATCGACGAAACGATCGAGGAGGTGTTAGATGACAGCAAATAACAATTTAGCAGTGTCATGGTTTGATAATCGCAAAGGTAAACTTACCTACTCCATGTACGGCAGCCGAAATGGCACAGACGGAACGGCGGATTGCTCGGGATCTACCACGCAAGCGATCAAAGATTCTGGCGGTAGTCAATATGCCTATCTTTACAGCACAGTCACGCTTGCTAGCTACTTGAGCCAAAATGGCTATACTCGCATTTCCGCGAATGAATCCTGGGATGCGCAGCGTGGCGATGTCGTCTTGATGAGCTGGGGGCCTAGCATGGCATACAGTAGTGGTGCAGGTGGCCATGTCGGACTCATGAAAGATGCGTCGGTATTCATTTCTGTCGATTATTGGACAGGTGGTCAAGCAGGAACAGCAGTATCTGAACATGATTGGAACTACTACTATAGCGTCCAAAAACCAATGTATATCGAGGTTTGGCGGGTTAAAAGTATGACACCAGCACCGCCTAAACCACAACCAGCTACGTATATCGGAACATCTGCCCACGTCCAAGGCGTCGGCTGGAAGAACTACACGCAAACGATTGGCACAACTGGTAAGAGCTTGCGACTTGAAGCATTTGTCGTGCCTGCTGGCGTTGAGGGCGAGGGTCATGTCGAGAAACTAGGATGGACTGGACGGCGTAAGTCTGGCGAGATTATCGGAACGGCAGGCAGTTCAAAACGCCTTGAAGCGATTAAGCTGTATGGTAATATCAAGTACCGCGTGCACGTCCAAGGAATTGGATGGACTGGCTGGGTCGAGAGTGGTCAGCAAGCTGGCACAACCGGTCAATCAAAACGAATTGAAGCAATTGAGATTGTTAAAAAATAATACTCTAAAAAAACCTTGTAGACGCTAGTCTACAAGGTTTTTTAGTTTGCAATTTGTTGGAAAAAATATTGATTTTTCTATTGACTTTTGCAATGCAAAAGTGTAAAATATAGATATAGGGTTAGGAAAGAAAGGCTTAACCTGATAGGAAAATAGAAAGGAAAAGGAGTTGAGAAAAAGAGTACGAAAAAAGTCAGCTAAGCTAACGGTAGAAATTACAATAAACCTGTTATGGCTTAAACTGACAGTAAAAATCGAGCGGTAAGCTCAAACTTGAATCAAGGCGGTGAGTGAAAGCACCTACCTTGGTTTAAGTGTACCATTTTCTAAACGAGGTGTAAATATTATGACAAAGAAATTATATGAAAAAAAATCAAAAGATGGCAAGCGAACTTTTACAATCAGTAAAACAACTGGGAAAGAAAAAGTTCAATTTATCGTCGGGGCTTTAGCTATAGGTTTAATTATTTGGTGGTTAGTCAAATGAAGGAGCAGAAAAAAATGGGTAGGCCAAGTCTATCTGATAAACCAAGCAAAAATATTATTTTTAGGCTTTCAGAGGATGAGGCTAAAAAATTTGATGAATATGCTGCGGAAAAAGGAAAGACAAAATCAAAGATACTTAGGGAATTTGTCTTGTCGTTAATTAGTGATAAAAAATAGGTAGCTATTGCGCGTGATAAAATGCTTGTGCCAAATTTGTGCCAAATATTTTTACAAAGTATTATTTTCTATTTCGGGTAAAACGTGAAAACCCTTTTATAATAAGGGGTTTTGATTACGTATTATCGCCTATTTCGGTGTGTGTATGTCCCCCGCCGGAATCGAACCAGCATCAAACCCTTAGGAGGGGCCCGTAATATCCGTTATACTAGAGGGACGGATAAATGGCGCATCGCCATTTGACATTATATCATTTTATATTGATAAATTCACCTGCTTTGAGGATTTTTTCAGGTTGTTTTTGATATTTTTTGACATTTTTTTCATCGAAGGAGTTGCCGACGATGTTGACGACGGTGCCTGATTTGCCCATGCGCCCCGTCCGCCCCGTCCGGTGAGTGTAACTTTCGAGATTGACCGGAATATCAAAGTTAATCACATAGTCGAGGTCATCAATGTCAAGACCGCGCGCGGCAATATCTGTTGCAAGTAGGAGTGTAATCTCGCCATTTTTGAATTTCTCGATAATTGTTTTACGGAAACGCCCATTGACGTCACTGGCGATAGAAACCGCTGCGATATGTTGGAAAGTCAGTTTTTCTTCGGCATTGCCGAGGTCTTCCAAACGGTTAAAGAAGACCAAACCACGCATATTAGGCATGTGGGCGATTTGTCGGAGGAGGTCAATTTTCTTCCGATTTTCGACTTTGACCATGAAATGGTCAACCGTTGCGTCCGTTTTGTCGACATTAATCTCAAGCAAGTTAGGCGCAAAACTCGCCATGGTCTCGTAAACTTCGTGAGCCGTCGCGCTAGAAGCGATGAACTGGTAGTCCTTAGGTGTGCGCGTGATAATCGGCTTGACAAACTGCCACTGCGACTCCTCGAGCAGGTTATCAACTTCATCGAGAATAATCGTGTTGATAGCAGTCATCTTGATTTTTTTATCTTTAACCAACTCTAAGGCCCGACCGGGGGTCGCAACGATAATCTCAGGTCCTTTTTTGATCCGCTCAATTTGGCGTTTAAGACTAGCACCGGAGATAATTAGATTAGCGGTTAGGCTAAGAGGCGCTGCCAATGATTTAACGACTTCAAAAATTTGACCGGCAAGCTCACTATTAGGGGCTAGAATCAGGAGCTGTTGCCCCTGTTTTTTTTCTACTTTGAGGAGACTTGGCAAAAGATAGGCTAAGGTTTTACCTGTCCCAGTCGGGCTAGTGGCAAGGACGTTTTGTCCTGATGAAATGGCATCGAAGGATTGTTGTTGAACCGCCGTAAAATCAGAAACAGAGGCTAATACGTCTGTCCAGACTTCAGGAAGCTCATTTTTTGTCAGCGTCAAATTTAATTCCTGCACTTTCTCTCATGGCGTAACTTGTGGCAGCAACGTTAATCGCCAGATTTAGCCAGTTTTCATAGTCTTCAAAATGTTGTGGGGTATCGGGCGCTTCAATCACTCGAGCAAAATCAAGCGCTTCTTCTTGCATGCTATCTTGAGATGCCTTAATCGGTAGTTCAGTTGTGGTGCCATCCAACTCGACGAAATGCGCAGACTGGATGGCATTGACCGCATCAAGCACAAGCGTGCCAGTCGTCGTATAGATTTCATTGGGTAAAAATGAATTGTAGTTGCCACCCGTTTTAAGGGCGACTTTAAAGCCGTCATAGGAGAGCACACCGACGCCAGAAACATCGATGCCTGATTCCAGTAATTCAGCTGTGTACTGGGCATACGTTGGCTTGCCGAAAAAAGCATGCGCCGCATAAAGTAAGTACACCCCCAAATCAGCCAACAAGCCACCTGAAAATTTCGGGTTGAATTTATTGGGTAGCTCGCCGTTTAAGAGGGCGGGCATTTTTGATGAATATTTAGCATAGGTAAAATCAGCGCCGACGATGATTTTGTCAGCAAGGAACTCTCTGATGATGTCGAAAGATTTTTCATGCAAATTACGCGCTGCTTCAAAGAAAAGGACTTTTTCTTGCGCCGCAAGCTTGATAATTTCAGCCAGTTCAGCTGGGTTTGAAAAAGCAGGTTTTTCGACAATGACGTGTTTACCAGCTAAAATCGCTGCCTTGGCCTGCTCGAAATGCAAAGCATTGGGACTAGCGACATAAATCACGTCCAATTCTGAGTCGACAAATTCTGTCAAATGTTCAAAGACATCCACATGGTGGAAATCCTCAGTAAAGGTCACACCACTCGCTAAATTACGCGTATAAATCGCAGAAAAATGATAGCGTTTCGTTGACAAGGCCGCATCAATAAAAGCACGCGAAATCCAGCCAGTTCCAATCACACCAAGTTTTAATTTCATAGTTTTCTCCCTAAATTAGGCTTATTAGTTTGCTACAAGCCATTTGACAAAGCCATCAACTCATCGAAACGGATTCCAAAGTCGACCGCCATTCACAACAATCAAGATGATACTTATTATAACAGAAAATCCCGCAAGCCACATGGCGCGTTTATCCCGCTCGCTTATCGGGCGCATCTGATACCAGGTGCGTTTTTGTTTTTTGCCGAAATGTCGGCTGGCTAGTGTTTCTTCGTGTTTTGCTTGCAGCAAAAATCGAACAGCATCAAACTTTGAAAACACTAGATTTTGTGCAGCAGCGGCATCACGAAGTTTGAGATAATTAATTGTAAATCGTTTTCTAAGCCCGAAAAGTCGACCGATTTTGTAAGCCATACGGTAAGGCAGACCGACATAATTGAGACTGGCTGCGATTTCCAAAGGCTGACTGGTCAGTAGAAAAATCTGCAAGAAAGTCAGGATAATCACATCTTTCAGAAAAATAGTCAGTAAATAAAGCGCTTCTTGAAGTGTAAAGTCCGCAATCCAGCTGATATTGTAGTGATAAAGTGTGATACCGTAGTCAGGATTAAGGCTAAAAATAATCACAAGATGTAAGATGATCAAAAACCAAAGCCATTTGGCAAATTTAAGTCTGGCACTCAGAAAATAAGCCAGAGCAATCAAAGCCAGCACACCCAAAAATCGCGTATCGTTAGAAATAAGTGCAGCCACCATGGTCAGGATAAAAATGATGAATTTACTGAATGGGGTTAAAGGTTTCACCATCAGAAGACCTCCTGTCTATCCATGAATGGTAGGAATTGCTCTTGGTCAGTGACGAGCAAGAGTGTCACGCCTTTTTGATCAAGATAGGTCAAGATTTCTGGGAAACCTTCAAATTCTGGCTGCTCAATGATGACGATTGGCGTGGCTTGCATGAGAATACAGGCAGTTGTGAACAAACGTTTTTGACGATGCGATAACTGAGATAGTCTCTCATTTTTGATAGCAGTTAGCTGACAGAGCGCGAGTAGCTCATCAGAAATACCAGCATCTCGGACGCGTTTAACAAAAATCATATCGTCAGGATTAGCCATGATATAGCCGATTTTTCTGCCACGTTTATCGAGAGATTGGTGGGTCACATCTTCGTAATAGAAATCAATCTCGCCTGATGTTGGACGAAAACCCGCCAGCATATCAGCGATAGGTAGCTCAGCAGGGGCTGAAATTGCGACTTTTTCACCCTCGTAAATGGCGAAGCTCATTTGAGGCACAAGCTCAGTCACGGAAAGAATAGCTTTGTCGGGATTGATTTGACGGTTAAGGTCAAGGTCAACTGTAGCCAGCGCAGTTTCAGATAAATCAATCACTTGGTCAAACAGTTCAGGTTCAAAATCACCCGTCACAATCAGTGTCCCCTCAAAAGCTTCAGGCAAAAATAAAGGCTCATCCAAGACTAAAATCTCAGTGGGATAGATGAGAAGTTGCGCCATTGCCAGCACTTGTTTCTTGTAGGGAGACAAGTCCGAAATAGCAGTGTCAAGGTCATCTGTCAAGTGATAGGTTTCAGCACTCTCTTGAACGCTTGCTCGCATTTGCCCCAAGGGAATGGCATTGTTTTCTAAGTTAAAGGCGAGATTTTCCGCTACTGTGCCAGATATGAAATTGTCATCTAGAGTTTGGAAAAGGAAGTCAAACTGATGTTTGGGGAGTTGGCCGGCTATTTTTTTGAGTAATCTTGTTTTACCGCTAGCCATCGCGCCTTTAATCAAGATTTTGTCGCCGGTCTGGATGACGAGCTGGTCATCTTCTAATGCTAATAAAGTGTTCTTTGTGTTCATTATACAATCTATTTTACCAAAAAAGCAGAAAAATTGATATAATAGGAAACATGATGAAAAAACCAATGATTATTGGTGTGACAGGAGGGTCTGCTTCGGGTAAGACTTCTGTTAGCCAAGCCATACTGACAAACTTTTCAAATGAACAAATCGCTTTGATTGAGCATGATTCTTATTACAAAGACCAGAGCCATCTGGACTTTGAGGAGCGTCTCAAGACCAACTATGACCATCCTTTAGCCTATGATACGACGTATTTGATTCGCCAGCTTGAGGAGCTTCAAGCGGGAAAAGAAGTCGCCATTCCGATTTATGACTACACCAATCATACGCGTAGTCAAGAAACTTACTGTCAAAAACCAGTGGATGTCATCATTGTCGAAGGGATTTTAGTCCTAGAAGATGAGCGCTTGCGGGATATGATGGCGATTAAGATTTTTGTGGATACAGATGACGATGTTCGGATTATTCGTCGAATTAAGCGGGATATGTCAGAACGTGGTCGGAGTTTAGATAGTATTATCGAGCAGTATTTGAACGCTGTTAAACCGATGTATCATGAATTTATTGAGCCAACGAAACGGTATGCAGATTTGATTATTCCCGAAGGCATCAGTAATTTAGTCGGTCTAGACATCATCAATACCAAGATTGCAGCCATTTTGGAAGAAAATAAGTAAGAAAACGTTTACAAATCTTTGTGAATTATGCTATAATGTCGTTAAACTAAAAATTAGAAGGACATATTGATAGATGAAAAACGATTTGTTTGATGGACTCAAAGCGAAAATTGCAGGAAAAAACTTAAAGATAGTTTTTCCTGAAGGGATTGAACCACGGATTATTGGTGCTGCTTACCGCTTGCAGTCTGAACAGTTAGTGACGCCGATTCTTTTGGGCAATGTTGAAGAAATTTCAGCGACCTTACGCTCACGTGGTTTGCAGTCATCGCTCTTTACGATTATTGATCCAGCAGATTATGATGGGTTTGATGAGATGGTTGTTGCCTTCGTTGAACGTCGTGCTGGCAAAGTCACGGAAGAGCAGGCGCGCGATGTTTTATTAGATGTCAACTATTTTGGCACCATGCTAGTCTATATGGGGCTTGCTGATGGCTTGGTATCTGGTGCGGTTCACTCGACGGCTGATACGGTGCGCCCAGCGCTCCAAATCATTAAAACGAAACCAGGAATTTCACGGACATCAGGTGCATTCTTGATGGTACGCGCCTATGGTCAAGAAAAATATATTTTCAGTGATTGTGCCATCAATATTAAACCGGGTGCGCAAGAATTGGCAGAAATCGCCATTGATTCAGCAGCAACGGCAAAATTGTTTGACATCGAGCCACGTGTGGCCATGCTCAGTTTTTCAACCAATGGTTCTGGCGCATCAGAAGATGTGACAAAAGTTGTTGAGGCGACAAAAATTGCCAAAGACTTACGTCCAGACCTTAAAATTGATGGTGAAATGCAATTTGATGCGGCCTTTGTGCCAGAAGTTGGTCGTTTGAAATTCCCGAATTCTCAAGTTGCTGGTAATGCGAGTGTCTTTGTTTTCCCAGATTTACAATCTGGGAATATCGGTTATAAAATCGCCCAACGTCTCGGAAATTTCGAAGCCATTGGCCCAATTCTTCAAGGCTTGAACAAACCAGTGTCTGACTTGTCACGTGGTTCAAATGAAGAAGATGTCTATAAATTATCCATCATCACCGCTGCGCAGGCTTTGATGTAAGTCAAATAAAAAATCTGACAACATTAGATGTCAGATTTTTTATTGTGCTTAAAGCCATCCCCAGTGTTTAAAGGCATTGACAATACCATGGTCAGTATTGGCTGTTGTGACAAAGTCAGCAATCGCTTTAAGGTCATCTATGGCATTACCCATGGCAGTCGCATGGTCAACAGCTTCTAGGAGATGGAGATCATTTGGCCCATCGCCAAAGCCGTAAGTTTCGCCTGTAAAGCCAAGTAATTCGACAACTTTTTTGATTCCCGTCCCCTTGTTTGAACCGGCATTGATGATGTCAATCGAATAAGGTGAATTTTTGAAATAATTAAATTCAGGCACCAGATTTTGGTAATACGCCACATCAGAAACTTGGTCAGTAATGACTAAGAGCATATTGATTTCGGTTGTTAGGTAATGTGTCGAATCGACGGTCGGGAGTGGTGCATCTGTGTAGCCGTAGGCTTTTTTCACGAGATCAGTCATCTCAGACACACAGTAAGTGTCCTTGTCATAAAAGGCGAGCGCTTGCTGTTTCGCATCAGCGATGGTTTTCAGTTTAGCGATGCTCTCCGCTGCCATCGCCTCGTGATAAATGACTTCTCCCTCAACGATGATAAATTGACCGTTCATGGTCACAGCGCTGGTAATGCCAGCCTGAGCCATGAGCGCGTCCAGCTCAAAATGCCCACGACCCGTAGCAATCACAGGTAAAATGCCCTTACGGCGAATATGGTGCAAGGCTTGAATAACTTCCTCATCTAATTGGCTGTTCTTGTTGAGCAGTGTGCCATCCAAATCGAAAAAAGCCATGGCATGATATGTCTTGTTTATATTTTCCATAAGTTTAGTATATCAAATTATGGTATAATTGTAGTAACTATGGCTAAGAAAACTCAAAAAAAAACAAATAAGAACAGAAAAATATCCAAAAAAGCACAGGCTGAACAAGCAGAAAAACAAAAAGTCGTGGCATTGTTTGTCACCTTATTTTTGCTGATTTTCGCAGCGACCCGTCTCGGCATGTTCGGCATTTCGCTCTATAACTTAATCCGAATCGCCGTCGGCAGTCTCGCTTATACCGTCATTATTACTGGCGTTATCATGATTATCCTGCCCATCTTTAAAAAAGAATTTTCAGCAGCACACCGCAAATCAATCATCGGTCTGATTTTAATCTTTTTGGCCATGGTGTTAGGCTTTCAGGCGCATTTTGATAACCTTGTCGGGACTAACCACACCTGGGCTGTGGTTTCAAGCCAGCTTATCAAACTGAAAGTGACTGAATTTGCAGGCGCGGGCATGCTTGGTCATGCGATTTATTCGCCACTGAAACTCCTTTTTTCAGTCATCGGCGTTTATTTGATTGCAGGACTTTTACTAATTCCTGGCTTGTATTATCTGTCGCCACAATTTTGGCAGGCTATTTTTGCCAAACTCAAAGTCAGCTTAGCAGACAAACGAGAAAAACGTCAAGCAGAAAAAACAGAACGCCAAGCGACGCGTGAAGCGGTAGCAGTAGCTGAAACAGCGCCACTTGAAACTGCAAGTATTGACCCACAAGAATTAACAGCGCCAAATGTTTATGACGTCTTGCCTTATAAAGAGCCTGAAATTGTCATGCCAGATTATGAGCCAGAAACGGGTGAGATTTTAGCACCTGAACCAGACGCGGAAACGGATGAAACAGACGATAATCTCCCTATCAATTTCACCGCAACACCTGAAATGTCTCGTTATCAATTACCAGATGCGACCTTGCTTGCCCCAACGCCGATTAAAAATCAGGCTAATGAACGCAAGAATGTCCAACATAATATCAAAATACTAGAAACAACCTTTAAAAGTTTTGGGATTCAAGCGACAGTTGAATCAGCAATCGTTGGCCCATCTGTGTCAAAATATGAAATCAAACCCGCAACTGGCGTTAAAGTTAGCCGAATTCTCAATCTCCAAGATGATTTAGCTTTAGCTTTAGCCGCAAAAGATGTCAGAATTGAAGCGCCAATCCCCGGAAAATCAGTCGTCGGGATTGAAATTCCGAACTCGGAAGTTGCCATGGTCGGTTTTCGTGAGATGTGGGAAAATGCCCAGACCAATCCTGACAATCTGTTAGAAGTCCCGCTCGGGAAAGCAGTTGATGGCTCGATTAAGACGTTCAATCTGGCTAAAATGCCCCATATTTTAGTCGCAGGCTCAACCGGTTCAGGTAAATCGGTCGCGGTGAATGGCATCATTACCAGTATCCTGATGAAGGCACTCCCTAGTCAAGTCAAGTTTCTCATGGTTGACCCCAAAATGGTCGAGCTGGATGTCTATAATGATATTCCGCATCTTCTCATTCCAGTTGTGACCAATCCACGTAAAGCAGCGCGCGCCTTGCAAAAAGTCGTGGATGAAATGGAAAATCGTTATGAACTTTTCCGTCGTGTCGGCTCACGCAATATGGAGGGCTACAATGCCAAAGTCGAGAAATTTAACGCTGAAAATGAAGAAAAACAGCAGACTTTACCGCTTATTGTCGTGATTGTCGATGAATTGGCAGACTTGATGATGGTCGCCTCCAAAGAAGTTGAAGACGCCATCATTCGGATTGGGCAAAAAGCGCGTGCGGCAGGCATTCACATGATTCTTGCCACACAACGGCCGTCCGTTGATGTTATCAGCGGTCTGATTAAGGCTAACGTGCCGAGCCGTGTCGCTTTTGCTGTCTCTTCTGGTACAGATTCGCGGACGATTATTGATAGCAATGGCGCTGAAAAACTCCTCGGTCGCGGTGATATGCTCTTTAAGCCGATTGATGAAAATCACGCCATTCGCTTGCAGGGCGCTTTCCTGTCAGATGATGACGTGGCAAGCGTTGTCAACTTCATTAAAAATCAAGCCAGTGCGGATTATGATGAAACATTTGACCCGGGCGAAGTGGCAGAAGATGATGCGAGAGGATTTGACAGCAATGGTGGCGCTAGTGCTTCCGATTCTGGCGACCCCCTCTTTGAGCAAGCCAAACAGCTGGTCATCGAGAGCCAAAAAGCCTCAGCCTCCATGCTCCAACGTCGCCTGTCGACCGGCTTTAACAGAGCCACACGCATTATGGAAGAGCTAGAGGCAGCCGGCATCATCACCCCTGCCGAAGGCACGAAACCTCGCAAGGTTTTAGTCACTCAGCTGGACGAGCCTGCGGCTGATACGGAAAATGGAGGTAGCCATGACAGTATTTGATGCGCTATCGCGGCTATCAGCAGCGGACTTACCTCAGTTCACTGTGATTTCAGGAGAAAATGACGATATTATTTCTGAGCTGAAGACACAGATTTTCCAGAAAATCGGCTTTGACCCCTCAGATTTATCTCAGGCCTATTTCGACATGACCGAGTCTGACCCAAATCTAGCCCTCGAAGAATTGGAAAGCCTCCCATTTTTTGGGGATGGCATGCTCGTTGTCTTTGAAAATCTCTGGGATTTGACCACCGTCAAAAAATCAGTTTTGACAGAACAACAGGTAACACGGTTAGAGAATTTTCTGGATAATCCGCTCGAGACAACCAAAGTTATCTTCATCTGTCATGGCAAATTAGACGGCAAACGCCGCATTGTTAAGAAACTTAAAAAACTCGCTTTTCATCTGGAAGCTACTGACTTAAAGCCAAATGAATTGACCCAATATTTTATCACTGATTCAGGTTTACAACCTAATATCGTTAATCTCATCATTGAGAAGTCGAATGCAAACTTTGCCATCATCAGACAGAATATCGAAATGGTTAAAACCTATGCAGATGGCAGAGCCATCACGCCTGACGATGTTCAAGCAGCAGTGCCCAAATCGCTATCTGACAACATTTTCGACCTGACGGACTTGATTTTGAAATCGAAATTAGTCGAAGCACGGGCCTTGGTCGCAGATCTCGTCTTACAAGGAGAAGATGAGATTAAGTTGTTGGCGATTTTGACCATCAATTTTCGCTTGTACTTTCAAATTAAGCTCTTGCTAGATAAGCACTACACAGATAGGCAGCTAATCGAGTTTTTGAAAATCAATCCCTATCGTCTGAAATTTTTAGTCGGTCCTGCGCGAGCTAGAAGCAGAGCCTTTTTAGCCCAAGCCTTGCGACAGTTGATTGATACCGACTACAAAATCAAATCGGGGCAGGCAGATAAAAAATTCCTCTTGGATATGGCATTAATCCGCCTATCTGAGAAAAAATAATCATAAAAGGAACATGACACATGACCATTTCAGCTGAACACTATGATGAACTCGTTGCCATTCGCCATCATCTTCACGAAAATCCTGAATTATCAGGGCAGGAATTTGAAACGACAGCTTATATCAAAGCCTATCTGGAAAACTTGACTATTGAGATTTTGGAGACGGGCTTAAAAACCGGTCTGGTAGCGCAAGTTGGTCAGGGTGAACCAGTGATCGCCTTGCGGGCAGATATTGACGCTCTTCCGATTTTGGAAAATACAGGTCTACCGTTTGCCTCTAAAAATGCGGGTGTGATGCACGCTTGTGGGCATGATTTGCACCAAACCAGTCTGTTAGGCGCTGCTAAAGTTCTAAAACAGCGCGAAACTGAGTTAAACGGCACTGTGAAACTGATTTTCCAACATGCTGAAGAAGC
The DNA here is from genome assembly GCF_002260845.1 of Pseudolactococcus reticulitermitis. Taxonomy (GTDB): domain Bacteria; phylum Bacillota; class Bacilli; order Lactobacillales; family Streptococcaceae; genus Pseudolactococcus; species Pseudolactococcus reticulitermitis. The sequence continues at coordinate 156,416 of NZ_BEDT01000002.1, forward strand.
TCATTTTGGGGCAACAGACGTTTTAGCCACAGGGATTTTGTCAGATGTGCAAGCCATCATTGGCTACCACAATATGCCGACCTTACCAGCTGGTCAGATTGGCATTCGTGAAAAAGGGGTTATGGCAGCAGTTGACCAATTTTTCGTGACCGTTACGGGTATCGGATCACATGCTGCCTATCCACACGAGGGGGCGGATAGCATCGTTGCGACCAGTGCGATTGTCTCAAGTCTACAGCAAATCGTGTCGCGTAACATGGATCCTCAGCGTGCTGTTGTCGTCTCCGTGACCCACATGGCGGCAGGCAATACCTGGAATGTATTACCAGACACAGCTATTTTCGAGGGAACCATTCGTAGCTTCGAGCAAGCTGATCGCGCGCTTGCCAAACAACGCTTTTATGACATTGTTGAAAATGTTGCCAATGCTTACGGCGTGACGGTCGACATTGACTGGATTTTAGGGACAAATGTGACCTATAACGATCCAGAATTATCAGCTTTTCTATTGGATGAAACGAGCCGCTGGCATGATGATGTCGTTGTGCCTGAGCTGTCAAATGCAGGCGAAGATTTTGCGAGTTATCAAGAGCAGATACCTGGCGTTTTTGCTTTCATTGGTAGCAATGGTCCAGGCAGTCCAGGTCTGCATTTTTCTGATATGACGGTCAAAGATGAAGCGATTCCTGTGGCGGTCGATTATTATGTCAATAATACCTTTGCGCTTTTGGAAAAGTTGGGGCAATAATCAAGTCATGACTAAAAGCAAGTCATCATCTATAAGTATTTTTTGACAAAGCTGATCAAATTTGCTACAATGGTTTAAAGCGATGAAACCAAGTGGCGCGGGTGGAGCTTGAATTGAATATGAGGGCTTGATTGATTAAAGCAATCAAGAATTCAGGTGGAACCGCGTCGATAAGGCGTCCTGATACTAGAACACGAAATGTGTCAAGTATCAGGGCGTTTTTGTGTTTTAGGCAACATTTTAAATGACAAGACAGTCATAATGGAGGAATTATGTCGAACAAACTATCATTTCAAGAAATCATCCTAACACTCCAAGAATTTTGGAGCAAGCAAGGTGCCAATCTCATGCAAGCCTACGATAACGAAGTCGGTGCAGGCACCATGTCGCCCTATACTTTTTTGCGTGCCAATGGTCCAGAACCGTGGAACGCTGCCTATGTGCAGCCGTCACGTCGCCCAGCAGATGGTCGCTATGGCGAAAACCCAAATCGCCTGTTCCAACACCATCAATTCCAAGTGGTCATGAAGCCTTCGCCTAAAAATATCCAACAGCTCTACTTAGATAGCCTCGCAGCATTGGGCATTAATGCCCTAGAGCATGATATTCGCTTCGTCGAAGATAACTGGGAAAACCCGTCAATGGGTGCGGCTGGGATTGGCTGGGAAGTTTGGCTGGACGGGATGGAAGTGACGCAGTTCACGTATTTCCAACAAGTCGGCGGGATTGAAGTCGATTCGGTGACGTCTGAGATTACCTATGGTCTCGAGCGTTTGGCGTCTTATATCCAAGAGGTTGAGTCAGTTTATGACCTTGAGTGGGGCAATGGTGTGCTTTATGGTGATATTTTCACGGAGCCAGAGTATGAGCATTCAAAATTTGCTTTTGAGGAAATCGAAACGGATACTTTCTTGACGCTTTTTGATACCTATGAAGCGCAAGCGACGAAATTACTTGATTTGGGGCTCGTGCATCCGGCTTATGATTTCATCTTGAAATCAAGTCATACCTTTAACTTGCTAGATGCGAGTGGTGCGGTTTCTGTGACAGAGCGTGCGGGTTATTTGCACCGCGTGCGGACAATGGCGCGTCAAGTGGCGCGGACTTTCATCAATGAACGTGCGAAGCTCGGTTTCCCGCTCTTGAAAGATGCTGAACTACGCGACAAATATCTGGGAGAAAACGGCAAATACACAGAAGTTGCTGGAGGTGACAAATAATGGCAAACTATTTACTTGAAATTGGCTTAGAAGAAATGCCAGCGCACCTTGTAAGTGCTGCATCTCAACAACTTGTAACGCGCGTGGCAGACTTTTTGACAGAAAACCGCGTGACCTTTGAAAGCGTCACAAAATTCTCAACACCCCGCCGCTTGGCTGTTTTGGTTAATGGTCTAGCAGATGCCTCAGCGTCAATCGATGAAGAAGTCAAAGGACCATCAGCCAAAATCGCCAAAGATACAGAAGGCAATTGGTCAAAAGCTATCCAAGGTTTCTCACGTGGTCAAGGCGTCACACCCGATGATTTGGTCCTAAAAGGCGATTACTACTACGCCAATAAACACATCACTGGCATTGCAACAGCAGACATTTTGACCAAAATTGGTAGCGATGTCATCAGCAAAATGAACTTCTCGACCTACATGAAGTGGGCCAACAATAACTTCCTTTTCGTTCGCCCAATCCAGTGGCTCGTCAGCTTGCTCGACACGGACCTCGTACCATTTGACCTGCTTGACGTCACAGCGAGCAACGTGACGCACGGCCACCGGTTCTTGTTTGACGACACGATCGTTTTGGCAAATGCGTCAGATTATGAAGCAAGTCTGAAACAAGCCTTTGTCGTAGCAGATGCAGACGCTCGTAAAGCAACCATCCAAGCACAAATTGCAGCGATTGCCAAAGCCAATAGCTGGGAAATCTACCTAGAACCAAGCTTGTTAGAAGAAGTCAATAACTTAGTCGAATATCCAACAGCCTTCGTCGGTGATTTCGATGCCAAATATTTGGAAGTACCAGAAGAAGTCCTAGTCACATCCATGCGCGAACATCAACGCTATTTCGAAGTGCGTGATTTGACTGGTAACCTCCAACCACATTTCATCTCAGTCAGAAATGGGAATGCTGAGCACATCGAAAATGTTGCCAAGGGGAACCAAAAAGTCCTCGTTGCGCGTCTTGAAGATGCTGAATTTTTCTGGCGGGAAGACCAAAAACTCAAAATTGCAGATTTGGTTGAGAAACTCAAAAAAGTGACCTTCCATGAAAAAATCGGATCAGTCCATGCCCACATGGGACGTGTGAAACTGATCGCTGAGAAATTGCGTCAACAAGCCAATTTGCCAGCTGACTATGATGTCAAACTTGACCGCGCGGCTGACATTTACAAATTTGACCTTTTAACAGGCATGGTCGGAGAATTCGATGAGTTGCAAGGAGTTATGGGGGAAAAATATGCCCTTCTTGCAGGCGAAGATGCAGCAGTTGCAGCAAGTATCCGTGAACACTATCTGCCAACATCAGCTGACGGTGCTTTGCCCCAAACTGAAATCGGTGCCGTCCTTGCTATCGCAGATAAATTAGACACGATTTTAGCCTTCTTTACCGTTGGTTTGATTCCAAGTGGGTCAAACGATCCCTATGCCCTTCGCCGTGCAACAGCAGGGATTTTACGAATTATTGAAGACCAAGACTGGGCTATTGAGCTGGATGCGCTTATTACAGAGCTTTATACGCTTGACCTGAATGGTTTTAGCTATGACCGCAAAGATGAGGTCATGACTTTCATCAATGGTCGTGTGGCTAAAATGCTTGAAGGCACAGCGCGCTATGACATCATCGAAGCAGTTTTAGCGACTGGGTCGCTTGACGTGGCAGCCTTAAGAGCAGCAGCCCAAGCCATTGATGCGAAAACAAGCGATGCTGACTTTAAAACATCAGTCGAAAACTTGGCGCGTGTCTTTAACTTGGCAAGCAAACTCGAAATAGTGCCAGCGATTGATGAAAATCTCTTTGAAAATGCATCTGAAAAAGCCTTGTTTACAACCAACCAAGCTTTGACATTGACAGACGACAGCTCACAAAATATCAGCAATCTATTCGCTTTATCAGCACCAATCAGTGATTTCTTTGATAACACCATGGTCATGATTGACAATCAAGCCCTTAAGAATAATCGTTTGAGCCTACTTGCGGCTATTGCAAATAAAGCAGGAAAAATCGCTGATTTCACCTTGATTAATACCAAATAATCAAAATGAAAGCGCAGAAAGGAGGAAACAAATGGTAACACCTCAAGATATTGCACGGATTAATGAACTCGCCCGCAAGAAAAAAGCGGAAGGACTCACAGAAGCTGAGAAAGTCGAGCAAGCTGAACTCCGCCAAGCCTATATTTCTGGCGTTAAATCGAGCTTGCGCCACCATGTCGAGTCAATCAAGGTCGTAGACCCAGATGGTAATGACATCACGCCTGAAAAAGCAAAAAAAGCGCAATTTGATAAGGGATTGCGCGATACCTTATAAAAAATCACGTAAAATGGGTGCTGGAAGTCATTTCTGGCACTTTTTTTGTTAGATAAGACTTGATGGGCACTAAGCTGTGAGTAGACCACTTCTGATTTTCTGAAGATAGCAATACGTGAGACTGTAAGATTGACGGATTTCTTAGATGTTCAGCTATTCAAAGTGGAAAAATTAACGATTTTATCCTGAAAAATCTGTTGAAAAGTGTGATATAATGACTATATCTCATGAAAAATGAAAGGCTTTCCAAACATGACTTTTGACAACACTGATCAACTTGCGGTCAATGCGATTCGCACCCTGTCTATTGATGCCATCCAAAAGGCAAATTCAGGTCATCCTGGACTTCCGATGGGGGCTGCACCGATGGCTTACGTCCTTTGGAGTAAGTTTTTGAATGTCAATCCTTTGACACACCGTGATTGGTCAAACCGTGACCGTTTTGTCCTCTCTGCAGGCCATGGCTCTGCCATGCTCTACTCGCTCTTGCACTTGGCAGGCTATGATGTCTCGATTGATGACCTTAAAAACTTCCGTCAATGGCAAAGTAAAACACCGGGGCATCCAGAAGTGGATTGGACAGATGGTGTTGAAGCAACAACTGGGCCACTAGGTCAAGGGATTGCTAACGCTGTTGGTTTGGCCATGGCTGAAGCCCATCTGGCTGCGACTTATAACCGTCCGGGTTACGAAATCGTTGACCATTATACTTACGCGCTCAATGGTGATGGCGATTTGATGGAGGGTGTTTCGCAAGAAGCCGCATCCCTCGCAGCTCAGCTTAAATTAGGCAAGCTTGTTTTGTTATACGATAGTAACGATATTTCCTTGGACGGACCAACGTCAAAATCATTCCCGGATGATATTAAAATGCGTTTCGAGGCATATGGCTGGCAACATATTTTGGTCAAAGATGGCAACGATTTAGAAGAAATTGAAGCAGCGATTACGCGTGCCAAGGCTGAAACTGACAAACCAACGATTATCGAAGTGAAAACAATCATTGGCTTCGGTGCTGAAAAACAAGGCACATCAGGTGTTCATGGCGCGCCATTAGGCACAGACGGTGTTGCATTTGCCAAGAAAAATTACGGTTGGGATTACCCTGACTTTACAGTCCCTGCAGAAGTGAATCAACGTTTCCTTGAAACGCTACGTGCGCGTGGCGAAAGCCTTGAGCAAGTTTGGCGCGAAACTTTTGATGCCTATGCTAAAGATTATCCTGAGTTGGCCAAACAATATGCGGATGCCTTTAGTAATGTCACACCTGAGCTTGACTTGCCTAAGTATGAGCTTGGTACATCAGCTGCTAGCCGTGTGACGTCACAAGAAACGATTCAAAAATTATCAGCACAAATGCCAAACCTTTGGGGTGGCTCGGCTGACCTTTCTGCCTCAAATAATACCATGGTCAAAGTCGAAAGCGATTTTGAAGCTGGTAATTACGCCGGTCGCAACATCTGGTTTGGTGTGCGTGAATTTGCTATGGCAGCAGCTATGAATGGGATTGCCCTTCATGGTGGGACACGTGTTTATGGTGGGACTTTCTTTGTCTTCTCAAACTACCTCTTGCCAGCTGTTCGGATGGCTGCCTTGCAAGATATCCCTACCGTTTACGTCTTGACACATGATTCAATCGCTGTCGGTGAAGATGGTCCAACGCATGAACCAGTTGAACAATTGGCAAGTGTGCGTTCAATGCCAAACCTTAACGTCATTCGTCCTGCTGATGGCAATGAAGTGATTGCAGCATGGCGTCGTGCAGTAACTGAAACGAAACGCCCAACGGCTTTGATTTTGACCCGTCAAAACTTGCCAGTCTTACCTTATACAGCCGAATTGGCTGAAGCAGGTGTCAATCGTGGTGCTTACATCATTTCACCTGAGCAAAAAGCTGTTGCTCTTGATGGCATCATCATCGCAACAGGTAGCGAAGTGAAACTTGCCATTGACACACAAGCAGAACTTGCCAAAGAAGGGACGAACGTGCGCGTCGTCTCAATGCCAGCACAAAATATCTTTGATGAACAATCTGCTGATTATCAAGAAGAAATTTTACCCCTTGCCGTGACGAAACGGATGGTTATCGAAGCCGGTTCAAGCTTTGGTTGGGGTAAATATATCGGACTTTCTGGTAAAACTTTAACGATTGATACTTGGGGCGCATCTGCACCGGGCGATAAAGTCTTCCAAGAATATGGTTTTACAGTGGAAAATGCTGTGAACATTTATCGTTCATTGTAAAATTGTCAACTATAATTTAACGACTAAAAAACTGTGATTATCAAATGATGACAGTTTTTTTGCTGTCATAAAATAACTTGTTTTTGTTATTTAAACCTATCAGTTGTTAAAACATCAAAAGTAGTTTATAATAATGATTTAGCGGAACCGCTTCCGACAAAAACTGCGAGCGGCGAAAATAGGAGACAAATGAAACAAGAAAAAACGCGCAAATTTGGCCTTTTGATGTCAATTGCGATGATTATAGGGATTGTAATTGGTTCAGGGATTTTTTTCAAGGCTGACGATATCCTCATGCAAACCAATGGTAATGTGATGATGGGCTGTCTTGTCCTGTTATTAGGGGCGCTTGGGATTATTTTTGGTGGCATCACCATCTCAGAATGGGCGAAGTTGACAGATGATGCGGGCGGACTTATTTCTTATGCTGAAAAAGCATTTGGGAAACTGTTTGCCTTTTTACTGGGCTGGTTTCAGAGTACCGTTTATTTTCCAGCGCTCGTTGCGATTGTTGCCTTTGTGGCAGCCAACTATACCTTGGCACTTTTTCCTTTCTTAGGCAGCTCTAAATCTGGTATCTGGTTGATGACGATTGTTTATTTAGTGATTATTTATGTCATGAATCTCTTGTCAAGTAAATTATCAGAGATTTTCCAGACATCAGCCATGTTTATTAAGCTGATTCCTTTATTTTTGATTGCCGTTTGTGGTTTGATTTTTGGGGACCCTCAAGAGCTTTCATCACATGCCATTACCTTGCCAATCGTGCTATCCTCGACAGGCGCTATCGTCGCTGTTGCCTTTTCTTATGATGGGTGGGCTGTTGCCCCGTCCATTGGGCATGAAATCAAAAACTCGAAACGCAATTTACCCTTGGCACTCATCATCAGTCCACTCATTATCTTGGCAGTCTACGTCAGCTATTTTGTCGGCATTTCCCTGATAATCGGACCGGCAGAAATCATGAAAATGGGCGATTTAGCCTTTTCAGCGGCGGCTGGGCGTTTATTTGGTCCGGTGGGGCAGAAGCTCATGCTAATTGCGGTCATCATTTCTGTTTTGGGCACGCTAAATGGTCTGGTCGTCGCGAATATTCGTGCGCCCTATTTCCTAGCTTTGCGTCAAGAGTTGCCTTATAGCCATAAAATCGGTGTCCTCCATCCGAAATTTAACCTGTCCATCCTATCAACGCTGATGAGTTTTATCGTGAGTTTGATTTGGCTGGGTATTCACTACTTGTCGCTGACAGTGCCGACTATCAGCCAGCTTGGGATTGATATTTCGGCCATTCCCATCGTGATTATGTATATGTTCTATACCGGCTTGTATGTCGGCGTGATCATGCGCACAGCCAAAGGCCTGATTCAAAGTAAACTTCTCGGCTATGTCTGTCCGATACTTGCGATTTTAGGCGCTTTCATGATTTTATACGGCGGCTTAACCGCCGCCAATGGTGTGATTTATTTGATTGTATCAGGTTTGATTTTGGTCAGTGGATTAGGGCTCTATCAATGTGTCGTTTGCAAGAAACCTAGAAATAGTGTATCATAGTCTTATGCGATGAGTCGATTTGGAACGCAAGTTCCTTATTTACGCGACGGATAATTGGGGCATAGCCCGTCAAGGATTGATGAATTATGACTTGCGAGTGTGAACCTTTCAAGTCTATGCCTAGCATACCGTATCAGATTCTGGCAAGATTTTCTTGTCAGGGTCTTTTTTTTTCAAACGAAACATGATAGAATAGATGAATGATAAATTTTTAGAAAATTCAAACGAAATCAAAAAAATGAGCCGTATTTAGCATTGCGGTTGATAAACTAGATTAGGAGATACCCCATGTCAAAAGAATATGTTGTTGCAGTTGTTGGCGCCACAGGTGCTGTCGGAAGTCGCATGATTGAAATGCTTGAATCATCGACTCTTCCCATTAAACAAGTGCGCTTGTTTGCGACCATTCGTTCGGCTGGCAAAATCTTGACCTTTAAAGGTCAAAACATCACCGTTGAAGAAACGACTGAAAACTCATTTGAAGGGATTGATATCGCCCTCTTTTCAGCAGGTGGTGGCGTCTCTGCCAAGTTTGCGCCTTACGCCGTTAAAGCAGGTGCTGTCGTTGTTGATAATACCTCAAACTTCCGTATGAATCCAGACGTGCCACTTGTCGTACCAGAAGTGAATGCCCATGCGCTAGACGCGCACAATGGAATCATCGCTTGTCCAAACTGTTCGACAATTCAGATGATGGTGGCACTCGAGCCGATTCGCCAACAGTTTGGTCTGGAGCGCATTATCGTTTCAACGTATCAAGCCGTGTCTGGCGCTGGCGCAAAAGCCATTGCTGAAACAGAACGCGAAATCAAAGCCGTGGTCAATGATAAGGTCAATCCTAAAGATGTTCAAGCCGACATTTTACCAGCAGGTGGCGATAAGAAACATTATCCGATTGCCTTTAACGCCCTACCACAAATTGACGTTTTCACTGACAATGACTATACCTATGAAGAAATGAAAATGACCAACGAAACCAAGAAAATTATGGAGGACGATAGCATTGCTGTTTCGGCAACTTGTGTTCGGATTCCAGTCATCTTGGCACATTCAGAGTCAGTCTATATCGAAACCAAAGCAATCGCACCGATTGATCAAGTCAAAACAGCAATTTCAGCCTTTCCGGGTGCTGTTTTAGAAGATGATCCAAGCCAACAACTCTACCCACAAGCCGTCAACGCTGCGGGTCATCGTGAAACATTTGTTGGTCGTATTCGGAAAGATTTGGATGCTGAAAAAGGCATTCACATGTGGGTTGTGTCAGATAACTTGCTCAAAGGTGCTGCTTGGAATTCTGTCCAAATCGCTGAAACCTTGCACGAACGTGGCTTGGTTCGCGCAACAGAAGACTTAAAGTTTGAATTGAAATAAATGATTAAAAAAGTTGGGATAAAAGTCCTTTAAGCAATAGGCTATGAACATCGAAAATGTTCATAGCCTATTTTTTGTGATTTAATCTGAACATTTGACTTTATTTTACGTATAGGGGAGTAGGAGGAGATCAGATGAAAAAATTAATGATGCCTTTATTTCTAGGATTGCTGTTCATCGGGCAGCTATCAGTGGCACAAGCACTTGACATTGAAGAAAATCCATTTTTACAAGCGAGCGATGAAAAATTAGTTAAAGTGAATCTAGATGAGACAACTTTAACCGTATTTTTGATTGACACATCCCGAACGATGAGAGGGAATGGGATTCAAACAACGATTAATCTCATCAATCGTTTTGCAACCGAGAGCGATGAAACGACGATTTCAGTTATCAGTTATGATGATGAAAGTCGGACGATTATTGAACCGACAAAGGATAGCGCAGCCATTCAGGAAAAGCTCACCACCATTACTTGTCAAGGGAAAAGTGATTTAACTGCTGGCTTGAAAACGGTGGGGAAACTTGTAGAAAGCAAACAATTTACCAAAACTAATCTCATTCTTATCAGTGACAATGCCCCAACATCTGGCGAAATGTTACAAAAAGGCACTTATAAAAGCAAAGATATTTATTCATATAAGTTTGCCAATGCGGCAGATGATTTTTCAAAAGTGCTAAAGTCAGCAAAAGTGTCGATTAGAACACTGGTTTTTATGGATCATGTGGCTAATACGACCAAAGATTTTACCCAGCGTTTTTTTGAAAATATTCAAAATGACGGTTTTGTCGATATCTCTCAAGGGATTGAGTATCTATTTGAATATAGAGAGCCAGATCAAACGCTTTTATCTGGCTAATTTAACTATGGTGTCGCCGTTGAAGATCGCAGTGGTAAGCGTGATGCCAGCACGCAATTTTACTATACAGATGACTATTTTAAACAGTCCAGTTATACGACACAAACGCAAGGATTGTCCCATAATCCCAGTCTAGCTACTATGTCACTTAACCTAGAATTGTCATCTTGGGGAAGTCCAACACAGGCGGACTATCTGTTCAAAAGTAATAATGCTAAAGCCTTGTTAGCCAAGCTTGAGTTTAAAGACTTTGAAGCAAATGACGATTTTAAATTTAAACCGACTAAAGATTCGATTGGCGCAGTGCTTGCTAATAAAAAATTGAAAGTTGGTAAGGAAGATTATACTCTATTAGCCTTAGCTATTCGTGGTGGTGGTTATGAGTCTGAATGGGGGAGCAATCTCACACTAGGGACATCTGGACAACACCAAGGATTTGACACAGCAAGCCAAGATATTTTAACATTTTTAGATAGTTATATCATCAAGCACAAAATTCAAGGTAAAATCAAACTTTGGTTGACCGGTTACAGTCGCGCTGCTGCAACGGCAAATTTGGTGGCGGGTAGTTTGAACAATGGCAGAACAATGCCACAAGTAACACTAAACCCTACGGATATGTATGCTTTTTGCTTCGAACCACCCGCAGGGACACTTGAAAGTTTTGAGGCTAAAAATGATAAACATCATAATATTGTGAATATCGTGAATTTGAATGATATTGTGACAAAAGTTGCACCAAATAGTGAAAATTTTGAATTTGTAAGGTATGGCGAAGATACAACCTTACCGACAAAAGAGGATGTAGGAGATACACAGTATAATCTACTACGAGATAGAATGTTAAGAGAATTAGAACAGATAGAATCTCTTAACGATTATCTTTTGGATGAGTTTAAATGGAAAAAGATAAGTTTGATAGATAAGTCTATGATTGTTAATGATAATAGTAAAGATGATATTTTAAATGATTATTTAAAAACTTTTATCAACACGTTTACAGCAGAAGAGCTGATGAATCGTGATTACTATGTTCGGCATCATCAGGAAGATTTACGTGAAATCATGGCTGCAGTATTAGGAGATGCTGCAAATAAAAAGATCGTTTATGGGAGGGAAGCATTCAAAATATTATTGGATTTAAAAAAGATTTCACCTCAGAATTTAATTTTAAAAAGGCCATTACTTCAAAAATTTGGTCAGCTTATTGGGCTTGATGATTTGACAGAATTAAATAGTAGTGCACTTGAACTTTTGCTAGATTTTATGATCAAACATCCTAATTTAACCGTCACTCTATTTGAAAATCTTCAAATTATCGGTAATGCCCACCAACCTGAAATTTGTTTAGCTTGGTTACGGTCACAGGATAAAAATTATACAACCCCATTACCGTTATTGCAACATACAAGAGATAATAAGCAAGTAGAAAAAAACTATTATAAAACTAATGTTGTCGTTGATGGAGAAGAATATGGCAATATCTTAGGTGGAGGTGTGACAGCAGAAAATGAAAAAGCTGAATTGTATGCCATTCCATCTGAAAATGGTGGATTTGATGGTTGGATGAGAGATAATGAACTCATCTCTACAGATTTAGCATGTGATTATACAGTGACAGGTGAAGCTACCCTTGTAGCAAAAATTTCAGCAAGAGGTGACGATAATGCTGAAAAATAAAAAAATAGTTATCGTCATGTTTGGAATTTTAGTTTTGAGTATCTATGGCATACAAAAAATGGATATCAACAGTAAATTGCCAATAAAGTCTCCACAAATTTTGAGGGATTTAGCTTATGACTTTGATAAACGCCTAGGTTATACCATTTATATCCCAGAAAACGGAAAGCTAGAGCCTTATTATGTGTTGACCAAAAACTATTATAAACAAGGCAATGTCCTTTTGATGCGGAAATATGTGCTAAATTCCGCCATTCCTTACAAACATGAACATAGCACTTCCTACTATGGCAATAGTCTACCAGATAAATTTATGAATGAAGTCTTTATCAAAGAATTTCCTGAAAAATTGCAAGATGAAATACCAGTAACGTCTATCAATATTACAGATGAAAACTCTGTTATGTTTCGTAAACATGCAGAATTAATCAAAAGACAATTTTTCACTTTGCTTGAAAAAGAATTAGGTAAAGATTATCCTGTAACTAGTGATGAAATGAAAATAAAATATTTTAGTGAAGACAGGCATATTCGTTCACTCGGAAAATTAAAAACAGGCGATATTGTCTCGTGGTGGCTAAGGGGTGTTGATTATCATAATCGAGATAATTTTGCGGCGATTGCCAAGTATAATGGTTATATAGAATACGCAGAAGTCACGTCCCCAATCTATATCCGTCCTAGTTTTTGTCTATCTCCAGACACAAAAATAGCCAAAGAAAAAATAGCCGATAAAGAAATCTATGTTCTGAAAGACTTTCAAGATTTAAAGCTCAAACCGAATATTTTAGTTGAAAAAATTGGTCTAAAATACCCAAAATTACAGGAATATTATGTCAAATATGATTATGTTGGGATTGATGTCGAGATTAGTAATCCCCAATATGGCGCCTATCTAAGCGATAATCCAGTCGTCCCACGTGGTAAGATGGTTGTTGTCCGTTCGTTGCCTTATTCAGATGGTCAATTTGAGGGGTGGTATAGTGGGGATAGGTTAATTTCACAAGAACCGATACTCACTTACCGAGTAGATAAAAATGAAACACTTATTGTAAAATTTTCCCATAAAATTTTACAATAATTAGTTAAATTCAATCTCAATAGTACTTTACATTATCTAAAAAACTATGATACAATATAAACTATATTAGAGGTTGCAGATACGAAAAATGATAGTCGAGTGGTGGACACGAGGACATTATCAGGCGGCGTAGATGCCGAAAGTCGGATTTCACCACAGAAATTTGGCTTGGGGCGTTGGGTTAAATCCCGCGAACTGTCTTTTGTCTATCCAGACAAGAGGTGAGCTAATCAAATGACAATTTGACTAACTTAACAGCCTTTAATTTAAAATAAAGGCTGTTTTTATATTTTTGAAAACTCATCGACCGCAATCATCAGTAAGGTGCTTGCTTAATCAAAAGAAAAGAGTGCTTATGTCATTAGAACAACTGAAAAATGCCCAAATTATCACGGCCCTAGTCACGCCATTTAAAGCGAACGGCGATATTAACTTCGAGGCGTTGCCAAAGTTGATTGAACATTTGCTGGCGCATCACACGCAGGGGCTTGTTTTGGCAGGGACAACAGGGGAGTCTCCAACTTTAACCCACGATGAGGAGTTAGAGCTTTTCAGAGTGGTACAAGAAATCGTGGCTGGACGTGTCCCCTTAATAGCCGGCATTGGTACCAATGATACACGAGATTCCGTGATTTTCACACAAGAAGTCGCAGCGTTTGGTGGCTTTGCGGCGGGTCTTGCGGTCGTGCCTTATTATAATAAACCTAGTCAAGAGGGGCTTTTTCAGCATTTTACAGCCATTGCTGACGCTTCGGATTTGCCAATTGTGCTTTACAATGTGCCTGGTCGCACGGTCGCTCAGTTGACCCCTGAAACCAGCTTACGATTGGCGCAACACCCCAATATCATTGCCATCAAGGAGTGCACGGGCGTTGAAAACCTGACCTATCTGATCGAACAGGCGCCTGATGATTTTCTTATTTACACAGGTGAAGATGGGCTCGCTTTTCATGCCAAGGCTCTGGGTGCACATGGTGTCATCTCAGTCGCGGCGCATACCAATGGCGATGACTTTTATGAGATGTTTGAACAGCTAGAAAACGGTGAACTTAAAGCCGCAGCACGCGTGCAACGTCAACTCTTACCCAAAATCGATGCTTTGTTTTCATTACCAAGCCCGGCCCCAGTCAAAGCTGTGCTCAATCATCAGGGCTTTGAAGTTGGACCTTTAAGATTGCCACTTGTGGCAGCAACACTTGAGGAAGCCAAGGCCATTATCCGAGTGATTGAAAATGGTTCGGATAATTTCGGTGGTAAGTAAGGTTTGATATAAGCCCCAATAAATGGTACACTTATAATAGTGTAACTGTACAAGATAAGTCGGAGCTGCACGGTTTCGACTTTTGATTTACAAAAATATCAATTTATTGGAGAAAAAAGATTTATGAGTAAGATAAAAATTGCTGCGCTAGGTGGCGTGCGTGAGTTTGGCAAAAATATGTATGTCGTTGAAGTTGACGATGTGATTTTTGTGTTGGATGCAGGCTTGAAATACCCAGAAACTGAGATGTTAGGGGTGGATTTTGTCATTCCTGACTTGAGTTATTTGGTGGAAAATGCCGATCGCGTGGCGGGTGTGTTTTTGACACACGGTCACCCAGATTCTATCGGAGCTTTGCCTTATCTGGTGTCTGAAGTGCCCGTGCCTGTTTTTGGTAGCCAATTAACGATTGAACTGGCTAAAATCGGCGTGAAAAACTTTGACGGCAGCAAGAAATTTGATGATTTCCATGTGGTTGACGAGTCGACTGAAATTGATTTTGGCACAGCTGTGATTTCATTCTTTGCGACGACGCATACCATTCCAGAAAGCTTGGGGATTGTTGTTGGTACACAAGACGGTAATATCGTCTATACTGGCGATTTCAAATTTGACCCAGCCGTTGGCGAGGGCTATAAAACGAATATCGGTCGCTTAGCTGAGATTGGGTCTCAAGGTGTCTTGGCATTGCTCAGTGAGTCGGCTAATGCCTTGACCAATCTCCAACCAGCCAGTGAGTCAGAAATCGCTGATAAGATTTTTGATACCATTGCTGACTGGGAAGGGCGCGTGATTATCGCCTCTGTTGCGGGCAACTTAGCACGGATTCAACAAGTCATCGACAGTGCCATTAAAGTCGGGCGTCACATCGCTTTCACTGGTCATGATATGGACAGAATCGTGAAGACAGCCAGCGATTTGGGTAAGTTGCGCATCGATGATGCAGAAATGATCATCAATCCTAAAGATATTAACCAATATGCAGATCGCGAGATTTTGATTTTGGAAACAGGTCGCATGGGCGAGCCGCTTAAAACCCTGGGCGACATGGCGACCGGTCGTCACCGTGCCGTTAAAATCAAAGATGGCGATTTGGTCTACACGGTCACAAGCCCAACGATTTCTTACGAAACGATGGTCGCTAAAACCGAAAATATCGTCTACCGCGCCGGCGGTATCATGAAGATGCTCTCAAGCGATTTGATCGTTTCAGGCCACGCCAATTCCCGTGATTTACAGTTCTTGCTAGATATCCTTCAGCCTAAAAACTTGATGCCGGTTCAAGGTGAATACCGCGAATTGCAGGCGCACGCCGAGCGTGCCATGGAAGTGGGGATTTTACCAGAAAATATCTTCCTAGCAAAACGTGGGGAAGTTGTCACATTTGATGCGACTGGTAATTTTGAACCCAATGGTGTGATTGCGGCTGAAAACGTGATGATTGACGGCTCTGGTGTTGGCGATATTGGGAATATCGTCTTAAGAGACCGTAAAATTTTGAGTGAAGATGGTATCTTCATCGCTGTCATCACCATCTCTAAACATGAGAAAAAAATCATCAGTAAGACAAAAGTTCACACACGCGGTTTTGTCTACGTGAAAAATTCACGTAATCTGATGAAAGAAGCAGCGGTTAAAGTAGACGAAAAAGTCAAGACTTACTTGGCTGGTGCTAACTTTGATTGGGCAGAAATCAAATCTGAAATCCGCGATACGCTTGGTAAATTCTTATATGACCAAACCAAACGCCGACCAGTTGTTTTACCAGTCGTGATGGAAGTCCGTCAAAATGATTTCCGCCAAAAACGCCATGGTAAAAACAAGAAAAAAGTTGAAAAATAATAGACAAAATCTCTGAGTGATCAGGGATTTTTATATCATGGAAATTTTCTGAAATTTAGGCATAGCCAAACCACAAAAAATTTGATATAATAATGACAATCAACAACAGAAATAGGTGCCATCCCTTTCGAGTGTAATGGTCTAGCCAATAAACCTTTAATTCGTCCAGAGAGACGGCAAGGCAAAATGACTGTTTTTTATCATTTCCCTGCCTATACTGGTAGGGATTTTTTGTTGAAAATATGGGAGAGATTATGTCAAAAACAAAAGAAATCATTGATGAAGTCACGATGAAACGTGCGATTACACGGATTACTTACGAAATTATCGAACGCAATAAAGAGCTGGATAAATTGGTTATCGTCGGGATTAAAACGCGCGGTGTCTATATTGCACAACGGATTCAAGAGCGTTTAAAACAGTTAGAAAACATTGATATTCCGCTTGGCGAATTGGACACCAAACCCTTTCGTGATGACAAAAAAACAGAAGAAAATACAACAGAAATCCCTGTTTCAATCACGGATCGTGAAATCATCTTAGTCGATGATGTTTTATATACCGGTCGGACAATCCGTGCTGCGATTGACGGACTTGTTGCGCTTGGTCGCCCATCAAAAGTGAGCTTGGCTGTCCTTGTCGACCGTGGGCACCGTGAGCTGCCAATTCGTGCCGATTATGTCGGTAAAAATATCCCAACAGCACGTGATGAAGCAATTATTGTTCATGTTTCTGAGATTGACGCTGCCGATAGCATTTTGATTAAGAAAGAGGACTAAATGACTGCCAATAAAAATGACGTGATTTACGATGTCCACGATAAACCGCCAGTTGGTATGTGGATAGGTCTGTCTTTCCAACATCTCTTTGCCATGTTTGGGGCAACCGTTTTAGTGCCGATTTTGGTCGGTATTGATCCAGCCATCGCCCTCTTTTCAAGTGGTCTGGGCACACTAGCACACTTAACTGTCACCAAGCATAAAATTCCAGCCTACATGGGCTCAAGTTTTGCCTACATTCTCGCCATGCAAAGCCTGATGAAATCTGACGGGATTGCGGCGGTCGCGCAGGGGGCAGTAGTTGGTGGCTTTGTCTACCTCCTCGTTGCCTTGATTGTCAAATTTGTCGGCAAAGGTTGGATTGATAAAGTCCTACCGCCGATTGTCGTTGGCCCTATCGTCATGGTGATTGGGCTGAGCCTTGCAGGGACTGCCGTCAATGACGCTATGAACAAAAATGGCGCCTACAACTTGACTTTTCTGATGATTGCCCTCGTGACCCTCTTTTCGGTGCTCGCTTTTAACATGTTTGGCAAGGGTTTGGTGAGCCTGATTCCGATTTTGCTCGGCATCATCGTTGGCTACGTTTTTACCCTCATCGTTCAAAAAATCACGGGCACGACGATTATTTCATTTGATGAAATTGCTAAAAGTGCTTGGTTGGACGTGCCCAAGTTCGATATCATGTTTGTCGATTATCACTTCAAACTTTACCCGTCAGCGATTTTGACCATGGCACCGATTGCCTTTGTGACCATGACCGAACATTTCGGTCATCTCATGGTGCTGAACTCTTTAACTGGGAATGATTACTTTAAAGACCCGGGATTGGAACGCACCTTAACAGGTGATGGGATTGCGCAGATGATTGCCGGATTCTTTGGTGCACCGCCCGTGACTTCTTATGGGGAAAATATCGGCGTGATGGCGATTACCAAAATTCATTCGGTTTATGTCATTGCTGGCGCCGCCTTCTTTGCAGTCGTCCTCAGCTTTGTTGGGAAAATCTCTGCGCTCATTCATTCTATTCCAACACCAGTTATTGGGGGTGTCTCAATCGCGCTCTTTGGTGTCATTGCGTCAAGTGGCTTGAAAATCTTGGTGGAGAATCAAGTAGACTTTGATGATAAACGTAATCTCCTGATTGCCAGTGTAATCTTGGTTTCAGGTATTGGTGGCTTGACCTTGAATGTCGCGGGTATCTCCATTTCAGGTGTTGCCTTTTCGACCATTCTCGGTATTCTCATGCACTTAATTTTACCTCAGACTATTGAAAAGTGACTGAAAATTTGCTACAATAGTAGAAACGAATAAAAATCCTTTAACAACAGTCCCGTGAGGCTGTGAAGGTTGTCCACGAAAACGTCCGGCTTTTTGAGCACGGCGAAACTATGGCTGCCTTTAGGGTAGCCATTTTTTTGTGAAAGGAATCTCATCTTGACAATAACACCCGACGGTATCGTGTCCATCAAACACTTGACAAGCATGGCATTGCTCAGTAATGACGAAGTGTTGGGCTTAATCAAACGTGCCCAAGATTTCAAATATCAACGGATTAAACCAGTCTTTAACCGCCAATTCTTTGTCGCCAACCTTTTCTTTGAAAACTCGACAAGAACGCACAAGTCCTTTGAAGTAGCAGAGAAAAAGTTGGGTTTAGATGTCATTGAATTTGAGGCGTCGACCAGCTCGGTTAAAAAAGGTGAGACCCTCTATGATACGGTCTTGACCATGAGCGCGATTGGCGTTGATGTCTGTGTCATTCGCCATACGGACGAAGATTACTATCAAGAATTGGTGGATAGCCGAACGATTCAAGCAGCCATTGTCAATGGTGGCGATGGTTCAGGGCAACATCCGAGCCAATCTTTGCTAGATTTGATGACGATTTATGAAGAATTTGGCACCTTTGACGGCTTGAAAATCATGATTGCGGGCGATATTACCCATAGTCGGGTTGCCAAGTCAAATATGCAAATGCTGAAACGGTTGGGCGCAGCTATTTATTTCACAGGGCCTGAGAGCTGGTATGCAGACGAGTTTGATGTCTATGGTCAATATGTCGGTTTGGACGATATGATTGACAGTGTCGATGTGCTGATGCTCCTTCGGGTGCAGCATGAGAGACATGAGTCTGGCGAAACATTTTCAAAAGAAGCTTACCATGCGCAATACGGTTTGACGCACGCGAGATACGCGCAGATGAAAGCGTCGGCGATTATCATGCACCCAGCGCCAGTTAATCGTGGTGTGGAGATCGCAAGTGACTTAGTCGAAGCGCCAAAATCTCGCATTATCGCACAGATGACGAACGGAATGTTCATGCGGATGGCGATTTTGGAAGCGATACTCAACGGCAAGGCATAAAGAAAAGAGGAAAACATGAAACGACTTTTAGTTTTAGAAGATGGCACGATTTTTGAGGGGACAGCTTTCGGTGCAGAGATAGATGTGACGGGGGAAGTCGTTTTTTCTACGGGGATGACGGGGTATCAGGAATCGATTACTGACCAGTCCTATAACGGTCAAATTCTGACCTTTACCTATCCCTTGGTTGGCAACTATGGCATTAATCGGGATGATTATGAGTCTATTGTCCCGACTTGTAAAGGCGTTGTTGTCCGTGAAAATGCCCGTTTGGCGAGCAATTGGCGCAATCAAATGTCGCTGGATGAATTTCTACAACGTAAAAATATTCCGGGCATTTCTGGCATTGACACGCGTGCTTTGACACGAATTATCCGTCATCATGGGACGATGAAGGCAACCCTTACCAATGCAGGCGATGAGATTAAGCACGTCCAAGATCAACTGCGGGCAACGGTTTTACCGACCAATCAAGTTGAGCAAGTGTCAACGAGTACCGCATATCCAAGTCCGGGGACAGGTCGCAATATTGTCGTTGTCGATTTTGGACTCAAACATTCCATCTTGCGCGAGTTGTCAAAACGTGAGTGTAATCTGACGATTGTGCCACATACGATTACGGCTGAAGAAATCATTGATATGGATCCAGACGGCGTCATGTTGACCAATGGGCCTGGTGATCCGACAGATGTGCCCCAAGCTTTAGACATGATTCGTGGTATCCAAGAAAAATTCCCGATTTTTGGCATTTGTCTAGGACATCAACTCTTTGCCATGGCCAATGGTGCCACGACCAGTAAAATGAAATTTGGTCACCGGGGCTTCAACCATGCTGTTCGTGAAATTGCGACAGGCCGTGTTGATTTTACCAGTCAAAATCATGGCTATGCTGTCGATGCGGAGTCGATTGACAAGACAGACCTGATGGTCACCCATATTGAAATCAACGACAAATCAGTCGAGGGGGTTCGGCACAAATACTTGCCAGCTTTTTCAGTCCAATTTCACCCAGATGCTGCACCCGGTCCGCATGATGCAGATTATCTCTTTGATGAATTTATGGAAATGATTGATGCAACTAAAGAAGGTCAAGAGTAGTCTATGGCTGAACAACTGATTATTTTGGGTAATGGGTTTGATTTACGCTGTGGGTTGAAGTCCAGTTATAAAGATTTTTATGTATCTAGATACGATTCTCAAGAATATAACGATAAAATTAAATATTTGAAAGATAACGATGTTGAAAAATTCAATAAAATAGATTTCGTTTTGACTATCTGGGATATTATTCTCTGTGAGATTGAAGATGTCAAAGAGGCATATTGGAAAGATATTGAACAGGTTATTAAAGAATATGTTTTAAGCGAAGAAATTGAGTCTGAAGTTCCGAATTTTTATGCTAGCCTAGATGTTGATAGTCAAAAGCAAATAAAGAATAAGCAGGATAATATTAATGATTTTATAAAAAAATATGGACATAAGTTATCCATGGAAAAAGTAAAGCCAATGGGTAATGAAAAGGCACATTATGATACTCGTGCAGGTGCTGTGGTACTAGATAGCAATGCAAGAGGAGGAGATGAAGAATCTCAAACTAGATTATCAAATCTGATGTTTGGCGAAGAATTTAATAGCAAAAACTTTTATGATTTTCTAATGCTCAAACTCAAAGTGTTTGAAAATGAATTTAAAAATTATTTGCGAAAAGAAATTGAAAACAATGAAGAATATAACAATCAATCAACTAATATTTTAAAAGAAATCATCACTTATGACACCGCTGTTGAACCTTTTGAGACAAAAATTATTTCTTTTAACTACACAGAACCATTTACAGCTTTCCCTTTTCCAGATAAAAAGTATTATTGTTTAATGGAAGATCCGAAAATTGAAATTTCAAAAATTCAAAATGTTCACGGTACTTTAAAACATGGGATAGTTTTTGGGATTGATAGAAATATTGAAAATGAAAGTTTACCAGATAATGCAATTCCATTTACCAAAACCTATCGTTCATTGTCTATTAGGCAACCAGATTTTAGAATTCCTTTATTTGGAATTAACACTAAAATAATAAAGTTTTATGGTCACTCTTTGGGAGGCATGGACTATACTTACTTCAAAATTATTTTTGACAGTGTTAATTTAGTTAAGGGTGATGTGCAACTTATTTTCTTTTTTAGTATCTATGATAAAGACAAGATAAGTGAAATCAGAGAAGAAAACTACAAGCGCATTGACAACTTAATCCGAAGATACGAAGATGAAACAATGGGTAAAGAGAGTGATGTTTTATTACACAAGCTCAGACTAGAAGGACGCCTTTTATTACTTGAAGAAGGTTTTTACTGGAATACGAAAGAGGAGAAATAATGCCAAAACGTAACGATATCAAAAAAATCATGGTCATCGGCTCTGGCCCTATCATCATCGGTCAAGCAGCTGAGTTTGACTACGCTGGCACACAGGCTTGTCTTGCTTTAAAAGAAGAAGGTTACGGTGTTGTCTTGGTCAATTCCAACCCTGCGACCATCATGACTGACAAGGAAATTGCGGATAAGGTTTATATCGAACCGATTACAGTTGAATTTGTCACACGCATTCTCCGTAAGGAACGCCCAGATGCTTTGCTGCCAACGCTTGGGGGGCAAACGGGTCTGAATATGGCAATGGAATTGTCGAAAACAGGTATTCTGGAAGAATTAAAGATTGAGCTCCTTGGTACGAAACTTTCAGCCATTGACCAAGCAGAAGACCGTGATTTGTTTAAGCAACTCATGGAAGAATTGGATCAGCCAATTCCTGAATCTGAGATTGTGAATACAGTTGAGGAAGCCGTCGCTTTTGCCAATACCATCGGCTATCCGATTATTGTTCGCCCAGCCTTTACCCTTGGCGGTACTGGTGGCGGTATGTGTGACAATGAAGAAGAACTGCGCGAAACAGCTGAAAATGGCTTGAAACTTTCGCCTGTAACGCAATGTTTGATTGAGAAATCAATCGCCGGGTTCAAGGAAATCGAGTATGAAGTGATGCGGGATGCAGCTGACAATGCCATTGTCGTCTGTAACATGGAAAACTTTGACCCAGTTGGCATTCACACGGGTGATTCAATCGTTTTTGCGCCCAGCCAAACGCTTAGTGATATTGAATACCAAATGCTCCGTGATGCGTCTTTGAAAATTATCCGTGCCCTCAAAATCGAGGGTGGCTGTAATGTTCAGTTAGCATTAGATCCTGACAGCTTTAATTACTATGTCATCGAAGTCAATCCACGTGTGTCACGTTCATCAGCGCTTGCCTCGAAAGCAACGGGTTATCCGATTGCCAAATTAGCGGCGAAAATCGCGGTTGGCTTGACCTTGGACGAGATGATTAATCCTGTGACAGGCACGACTTATGCCATGTTTGAGCCAGCGCTTGACTATGTCGTCTCTAAAATTCCACGGTTCCCATTTGATAAATTTGAGTCTGGCGAGCGTCGGCTTGGTACGCAGATGAAAGCAACAGGAGAAGTCATGGCGATTGGGCGAAACATCGAGGAATCTTTCCTCAAAGCGGTTCGCTCACTTGAAGTCGGGGTTTATCACAACGAAATGCCTGAATTGGCAGCCGTAACGGATGATGCCTTGGTGGAAAAAATTGTCAAGGCGCAAGATGACAGACTTTTCTATCTGTCAGAAGCCATTCGCCGTGGTTATACGATTGAAGAATTGCACAGCCTAACAAAAATCGACCTCTTTTTCTTGGATAAATTACAACATATCTTTGAAATCGAGCAAGCATTGGTTGTCAATGTTTTCAGTCCAGAAGTCTTGAAAGATGCCAAACGCAACGGCTTTTCAGACCGTAAAATCGCTGATTTGTGGCAGACAGATGCGGCAGAAGTTCGCAAACGTCGCTTAGATAACAAGATTATGCCCGTTTTCAAAATGGTGGATACCTGTGCGGCTGAATTTGAGTCAACAACGCCCTATTTTTACAGCTCTTATGAGTTTGAAAATGAATCCATCCGCTCAGAAAAAGAATCTGTCCTTGTCTTGGGTTCTGGTCCGATTCGGATTGGGCAAGGGGTCGAGTTTGATTATGCGACGGTGCATTCAGTCAAAGCCATTCAAGCTGCGGGTTATGAAGCGATTATCATGAATTCAAATCCAGAGACTGTGTCGACTGACTTTTCAGTCTCTGACAAACTTTACTTTGAGCCACTGACATTCGAAGATGTCATGAATGTGATTGATTTGGAGCAACCCAAAGGTGTGATCGTTCAGTTTGGTGGGCAAACGGCGATTAACTTGGCTGAGCCTTTATCTCAAGCGGGCGTGAAGATTTTAGGGACGCAGGTTGAGGCGCTTGACCGTGCAGAAGACCGGAAGCTCTTTGAAGCGGCGCTGCAAGAGCTTGAGATTCCGCAACCGATTGGTGCAACAGCGACTAACGAAGAAGAAGCGGTGGCGAATGCGAATGCGATTGGTTATCCTGTCCTCGTCCGGCCGTCTTATGTCCTGGGCGGTCGTGCTATGGAAATCGTGGATAATGAGGCTGACCTGCGCAATTACATGCAGACAGCGGTTAAAGCCAGTCCTGACCATCCCGTTTTGGTCGATTCTTATCTGTTAGGTCGCGAGTGTGAAGTCGATGCGATTTGTGATGGCGAAAATGTCTTGATTCCAGGCATTATGGAGCATATCGAGCGTGCGGGGGTTCACTCTGGCGACTCCATGGCGGTTTATCCGCCACAAAATCTGTCAGCTGAAATTCAAGCAACGATTGCCGATTATACCAAACGCTTGGCGCTTGGTCTGAACTGTATCGGCATGATGAATGTGCAGTTTGTCATTTTTGACAATACGGTTTACGTCATCGAGGTCAATCCGCGTGCCTCACGGACGGTGCCTTTCCTGTCCAAAGTGACAGGTATTCCGATGGCACAAGTGGCAACCCAGCTGATTTTAGGCAAAACATTGGCAGAGTTAGGCTATGAAGATGGGCTTTTCCCTGAAGATGACAAGGTTCATGTCAAAGCGCCGGTCTTTAGTTTCACGAAACTGCAAAAAGTGGACGCCTACCTCTCGCCAGAGATGAAATCGACAGGCGAAGTTATGGGCTCTGATACGACACTTGAAAAAGCGCTCTATAAAGCCTTTGAGGCGTCTTACCTCCATCTTCCGACCTTTGGCAACATTCTCTTTACCGTTGCCGATGATGCCAAAGAAGAGGCGCTGACCCTTGCGAAACGCTTCTATGACATTGGCTACGGCATCTATGCCACTGCTGGCACAGCTAAGTTCTTTGCGGCCAATGGTGTCTATTCGGAAGTGATTGCTAAAATTGGCGAAAGTACAGACACACAAGCCAACATTGTTGACAGTATCCGTGCAGGACGCATTCAGGCGGTTGTCAATACCATGGGGAAAGACAGAAACGACCACAACACAGACGGCATGACCATTCGTCGTGAATCTATTGAGCATGGTGTGCCTTTGTTTACATCTTTAGATACGATTGCTGCCATGTTGAAAGTTTTGGAAAGTCGCTCATTTGTGACACAAGCGATTTAATTTAAACATGAATAAAAAATGAGAAAACATGGATTGAGGTTCGTGTTTTTTGATTGTCAAAGTGTTTTGACTTATTTGAAAGAAACTGTCAAAACGTTTTTACTTTTCATGAAATTTTTCATAAAACAAGCAACAAGCCTCTATTTTCAGGGCATTTGTGCTATACTAATGATAGAGAATTTTAGAAATGAGATGATATAAGTTATGAAAAACTGGCAAAAATTAACCCTCACATTTATCGTTGCGATTGTTGCAATTATATTAGATTTTGGCTTTCATCAGCCGATGATGACACGTTTACTCGTGACCATTGTCGGAGCAATCTTAGCCATTTCGATGTTTATTGAGATGGTCAAGACATTACGTAGCGGTCGCTATGGCGTTGACCTGCTTGCGATTATTGCGATTATCTCTACTTTAGCCATTGGGCAATACTGGGCAAGTCTGATTATTATTGTCATGCTTGTTGGTGGGGAGTCGCTAGAAGACTACGCAGCGCACCGTGCCAGCCGTGAACTGCATAAGTTATTGGAAAATTCCCCAACCTTTGCTCATAAAAAAGTTGGCGATAGCTATCAAGATACACCCATTGATGAGATTGAAATTGACGATGTGTTGCTCGTTAAGGCAAGTGAAGTGGTGCCGATTGACGGCATTGTTTTAGAAGGCGATAGCTGGTTTGACGAATCGTCGCTAACTGGGGAATCAGAACCTGTGACCAAAGCAGTGGGGGAAGACGTTTTATCTGGCAGTATCAACGGCGAAACGGCTGTCTTAATCAAGGCGAGTAAAAAAGCATCCGATAGTCAGTACCAAAAAATCGTTCAGTTGGTCAAAGAAAGTGAAGCAACACCTGCCCAATTTGTCCGTCTGGCAGATCGTTATGCCGTGCCATTTACGATTGTGTCCTTGGTGATTGCAGGAGCAGCTTGGCTGATTTCAGGCAATGTGACCCGTTTTGCTGAGGTGCTAGTTGTCGCAAGTCCATGCCCCTTGATTTTGGCAGCACCGATTGCCTTTGTCGGTGGCATGAGCCGTAGTTCGCGTAATGGTCTTCTGGTTAAAAACGGCACAACGATTGAAAAATTGTCACTCGCTAAAACCGTTGCTTTTGATAAAACAGGCACCTTGACGACAGGTGTTTTACAGGTCAAGGCTATCACACCTGAAAAAACAGAGCATTCAGAAAATGACTTACTCCAAATCGCTGCAGCCTTAGAAATTGGCAGTAACCATATTTTAGCCAAATCACTGGTTAAACTTGCCACAGAAAAAGGCTTGGCACTTTTAGACGTATCAGATTTAAAAGAATCAACTGGTCTTGGCTTGAGTGGTGTCATTGACAATAAAACCTATCGCATCGGTCGCGCTAACTTTGCCAATGCAGCAGATGAAAAAGTGAATGGGACAGCTGTTTTCATCAGTGAAGATGAGACGTTTATCGGTAAAATTTTATTTGAAGATAAAATTCGACCAGAATCTCAGCACGTCATTGAAAGACTAAAAGCCCAAGACGTGCAACACATTTTGATGCTGACAGGTGATAATCAAAAAACCGCTGAGCTCGTCGCAGGTGAGTTAGGCATTACAGAGGTACACGCAGGCCTCATGCCAAGTGAAAAAATTGGTATTTTGAAAGCATTGCCAGAAACGCATCGGCCTATGGTCATGGTCGGAGACGGTGTCAATGATGCCCCAGCCCTCGCCTTATCTGATGTCGGGATTGCCCTTGGTGCCAGTGGCTCAACAGTCGCCAGTGAAAGTGCCGACGTTGTTGTTTTGCGAAATGACTTAAACCTTGTGCCTGAGAGCATCAAAATTTCTCGTGAAACGATGAAAGTCGCGAAAGAAGCAGTGTTAATTGGTATCTTCATCTGTATCGCGCTCATGCTGATTGCTTCAACTGGTGTCTTACCAGCGATTATCGGTGCCCTGCTCCAAGAAGTCATTGATACCGTTTCTATCCTCTACGCCTTGAAAGCCTTGAAAGATCGAAAATAAATACTTGAAACCTATTGGTTTTTAGCCACCAATCTGTTATAATAGATGAAAGTCCTTTAAGTCATGCCGAGAGCATGACAAGGTTGCAGCGTCAGATGAAAGCAAACCGCGGGATTTTTCCTGCGGTTTTTTATAGGTCTGCTTTAGCCAAGTACGATTTTGTACGAAATGGATTAAGAAAGGTTGCGATGATTTTACAAGAAAAGATGACAATTTTGTCCAATGTTAAGATTGCGCCCCGTGTGTTTCGCATGGTGCTACAAGGTGACATGGTGCTAGATATGACCGTGCCTGACCAGTTCCTCCATATCCGCGTCCCAAGTCCTGACAAGGTTTTACGCCGCCCGATTTCGATCTCCGAGTATGACCGCAAAGCCAAAACTTGCGTCATCATTTATCGTGTCGAAGGTCCCGGTCTTGCGGATGTCTCACAAATGACGCTCGGTCAAAAACTAGATGTCATGGGACCGCTCGGCAATGGTTTTGACCTCAACATGCCCTTTCCAAAACAAAAAGCCCTGATTGTCGGCGGTGGTATTGGCACCCCACCGCTCGTGCAACTCGCGCGTGATTTGGTGGCAATGGGGGTAGCCGTGACAGTCTTGCTAGGCTTCGCCCAAAAATCAGCAGTCATTTTAGAAGCAGAATTTGCAGCCGTGGCATCTGAACTTAAAATCGTAACAGATGACGGGTCGTACGGTCGGGATGGCAATGTTGGCGTTTTACTAGATGAACTAGATGTCATGGCCTTTGATGCGGTCTATGCTTGTGGTGCCACAGGGATGCTCAGAGCAGTCGCTAGCCATACAGTCAATCACCCCAATGCTTTCATCTCAATGGAGGCAAGAATGGCATGTGGCATGGGGGCTTGTTACGCTTGCGTCGTTCATGTGGCAGGCGATACAACGGGTCAGCAAGCCTTGAAAGTCTGTGTTCAAGGCCCGATCTTTAGAGCAAGTGAGGTAGTCATCTGATGACAAATACGAGATTAGCAGTCAAATTACCAGGACTTGACCTGAAAAATCCGATTATCCCAGCCTCAGGTTGTTTTGGTTTCGGCCAAGAATACGCCAAATACTATGACATCAATCGTCTTGGCTCTATCATGATTAAAGCGACAACAGCGCAAGCCCGTTTTGGCAACCCAACACCCCGTGTGGCAGAAACGCCGTCTGGCATGCTCAATGCTATTGGCCTGCAAAATCCGGGTGTGGACGCTGTCATTGCAGACAAATTGACTTGGCTGGCACGAGAATGTCCAGACTTGCCGATTATTGCCAATGTTGCTGGTTTTTCTAATGCAGAATACGCCTTGGTCACGCAGAAGCTTTCTAAGGTTAAAAATGTGACCGCGATTGAGCTTAATATTTCCTGTCCTAATGTCGATCACGGCAATCATGGTCTGCTCATCGGTCAAGTCCCAGAACTCGCTTATGCTGCTGTCAAAGCTGCTGTTTCAGTGTCTGATGCGCCTGTCTATGTCAAGTTGACACCGAGTGTCGCTGATATCACAACCATTGCCAAAGCGGTCGAAGATGCGGGCGCAACTGGGTTTACGATGATTAATACCTTGGTCGGCACGCGATTTAGTTTGCAGACGAGACAGCCGATTATCGCGAATGGTACAGGGGGGATGTCTGGCCCTGCTATTTTCCCCGTGGCGCTTAAACTGATTCGTCAGGTCGCACAAGCGTCATCACTACCGATTATCGGGATGGGCGGTGTGGATTCTGCTGAAGATGCTTTAGAGATGATGATTGCGGGAGCGTCAGCCATTGGTGTCGGGACAGCAAACTTTACCGATCCCTTTATCTGTCCGAAAATCATCGAGACTTTGCCAGAGGTCATGGACAAATATGGTATCACCGATTTAACAACTTTTATGAGAGACTGTCAGGAGGCGATTCGTGGGTAAATTAACAGAAAACAGACCAGTCATTGCACTAGATTTTGCAGGCATGACAGAAGTCAAATCATTTTTAAAACAGTTTGATACAGTTGAACAGCTCTATGTCAAGGTTGGCATGGAATTATTTTATGCGGCGGGTCCTGATGTCGTTAAATATATCAAGTCTTTAGGACACGATGTTTTCTTGGATTTGAAATTGCATGATATTCCAAACTCAGTCAAATCAGCCATGAAAGTCATTCGCCATCTTGGCGTTGATTTGACCAATGTGCATGCCGCAGGTGGTGTTGAGATGATGTCTGAGGCGCTGGACGGCTTGGCAGGGTCAACAAAACTCATTGCTGTGACCCAGCTGACCTCAACCAGTGAGCAACAAATGCACGATTTTCAAAATATCCAGACGAGTTTGACGGAGTCGGTGGTGCATTATGCCCAAAAAACACAGGAAGCTGGGCTTGCTGGCGTTGTCTGCTCCGCCCAAGAAGTTGAGTTGATCAAATCAGCAACCTCATCAGACTTCATCTGCCTGACACCGGGGATTCGTCCTGCGGGTGCCGCAGTGGGTGACCAAAAGCGTGTGATGACACCAAGCCGAGCGAGACAAATCGGCAGTGATTTGATTGTCGTTGGTCGGCCGATTACGCAGGCAGAAAATCCTGTGACAGCCTACCATTTAATCAAAAATGACTGGCAAGGCAAGCAGAACTAAGATAAGTTTAGAGACAGCTTGAACTATCCCTTGTCAATGATGATTTTTTTTGGTAAGATTGAAGATATAACGAAAAGAAATAGCGAGACTCTAAATAATGGCAACTTATAATTTTACTCCGAAAGATATTTACGATGCAGATTTTGATGTGAAAATGCGTGGTTACGATAAAGACCAAGTCAATGATTTATTAGATGATGTCATTGTCGATTACGAAAAATTTCAAGAAGAAATTCTAGCTTTGCAAGAAGAAAATGAATTTTTGAAGAAAAAAATCCGTAACATTGAGTCAAAACCACAGGTTGCAGTTTCTGAAAACACACAACGGTTTAACCCAATTACTGCGTCAACAGATGCAACTGAAACAGCGAGTGGCCCACGTGTGACGATGAAATCAGCCAATAATTTTGACATTCTTAAACGTTTAAACCGTTTGGAACGTGCTGTTTTTGGTCCTCAAGCCCAAGCAACAGCAGCAAATGATATCTCTGCAGAATAAGACGTCGGTTATTTCCGATACTTTCACACATTTTAACAACCAGTTTTTGGATAATTGCGCGGTTTCTTGGAGTAATCCTTGTGAATCGTGAGGAAAGTCCATGCTCGCGCGGGCTGCGATGCCCGCAGTGTTTGTGCTAGGCGAAACCATAAGCCTAGGTAGGTTTGTCAGACCTAACGGCTGAATTTTAGCTAAGTTTTCTCACGAAAATAGGCGACGAATTCTGTAAAAGTGCCATAGAGACGAGTTGCTTTGGAAACAGAGCAAGTGGAACGTGGTAAACCCCTCAAGCGAGCAACCCAAACTTATGGTAGGGGCACTTGTCACGCGGAAATTGAACGCACGACGAGGCTATTTTTAGGCTTGCTTAAAAATAGCAGACAGATGATTATCGAAGGTTGGCTGAACGGTCAACTGGAACAAAACATGGCTTATAGAAAACTGGATGACAGGGGCTGGAGCGCAAAGCTCCAGCCTTTTTGAGATACTATGCTTGTTTGACTAGGTCTCAAACGAGAGACAACTCATAGAAAAGAAAAGATGAAAAATAATTTTAATTTAGTCGCAACAGCAGCGGCGGGACTTGAAAGTCTAACCGCGCGTGAATTACGAGATTTAGGCATTGAAACGAAACTAGATGATCGCTCACGTGTTTTATTTTCAGGTGACAAGGAAACGATTGCCAAAGCCAATCTCTGGTTGAGAACGGCTGATCGTGTCAAAATCATTATCGGTGAATTTCCGGCTAAAACTTTTGATGACCTATTTGAAGGTGTCTACGCCTTAGATTGGGCTGAGCTTTTACCTTTCGGCGCTCAGTTTCCAATCGCCAAAGCTAAAGCCATCAAGTCTGACTTACACAATGAGCCAAGTATTCAGGCGATTACGAAAAAAGCCATCGCTAAAAAAATGCAAGTCCATTATCATCGACCTGAAAATGTAC
Source organism: Pseudolactococcus reticulitermitis (assembly GCF_002260845.1). Taxonomy (GTDB): domain Bacteria; phylum Bacillota; class Bacilli; order Lactobacillales; family Streptococcaceae; genus Pseudolactococcus; species Pseudolactococcus reticulitermitis. The sequence continues at coordinate 187,346 of NZ_BEDT01000002.1, forward strand.
CAATCCCTGAAACAGGTGCGCTATTTTCGATTGAAGTCGCTTTACATAAAAATGTGGCGACCATCATGCTGGATACAACAGGAGAGTCGCTCTTTAAGCGGGGCTATCGGGTTGACAAAGGTGGCGCACCGATTAAGGAAAATATGGCGGCGGCTATTATCATGTTGACCAACTGGCGCGCCAATATGTCACGCCCTTTTGTTGACCCCACCTGTGGTTCAGGGACATTTTGTATCGAAGCGGCTTTGATTGGGATGAACATTGCACCAGGTTTCAACCGAGACTTTGCTTTTGAAGCGTGGCCGTGGTTTGAAGATGAGATTTTCAAAAAAGTTCGAGATGATGCGGAAAGTCTAGCCAATTATGATGCCAAACTTGACATTTCTGGGTTTGATATTGATGGGCGGATGATCCAAATCGCCCAAGAAAATGCCCTCGAAATCGGTCTCGATGACATCATTCACTTCAAGCAAATGCGTCTGCAAGACTTTCGCTCTGACAAATTAGACGGTGTCTTGATTTCTAACCCACCTTATGGCGAGCGGTTAGGCGATGAGATGGCGGCCTATGAACTCTATGAAGAAATGGGTGAGACCTTCAAGCCACTTGAGACTTGGAGTAAATATATCATCACAAGTGATTTAGAATTCGAAAAACATTATGGCGCTAAGGCGACTAAAAAACGTAAGTTATACAATGGTCGCTTGCGGACAGATTTGTATCAATATTTTGGTAAGAGAATAAAATAATATGGCTAAAAAAAAGAAAAAGACAGCTTACAAGGAAAAAACATTGGCAATGAAAGATGCTGAAAACCTGACAGTTGAACAGGTTGCGGCTAAGTCTGATGAGCTTGAGACTGAAAATTTGACTAAGGAAAGCTCGCTTGATAAGTATATTCGTCAGCACAGATCTGATATTGAATCTGCTAAAAAAGCGCGGCAACTCAAAGCAGCGGCAGCATCTGAAAGTCTGGATAAGTTAGTCAAAACAGTTAGAAAAGAAGCAACTGCTGAGACAAAAGAGCCAGTTGCTCCAGAAGCTGAAATCGAAACGTCAGAAACACCAGAGGTTGCTGAAAATACTGGAATGACTGAAGAAGTTGAGCCTGATTTTCCAGAGCTTCAAGGGTCTTTTGACACGGTCGTTTTGTCAGATGAAGCTGGCACTGAAACAGAACCAGCTGAGCCTGCGCTAACTGAAAAGTCTGATGATGTCCCTGTCAATCAAGCTGAACCTGTACCAGTTGTTGCACCATCAGCGACCAAAATATCAGAACCCAAGGCTGAGCCTAAAGCACCTATCAAAGTCCCTGAAATGATAGTGCCTCAAGCCAGTCCAGCCAATTCAAGTGTAACTTCTGATGAAGCAACTCACTCACATAAAAAGCCAGTCATTATCGGTGTCTGCGCCTTGCTCTTATTGGCAGTGGGGGGAGCAGTCTGGTACCATTTTGATCAAGTGAATCAAAAACAAGCTACCCAAACCGAAAAATTAGAGGCTAAAAAGTCTGAGGAAGCTAAAAAAACAGCTGCTTTTAACAAAGTTTATGCGACATTTTTCGTAGATGATAAAGCGACAAAATTAAAAAATGATCAGTTTGATCACATCGACAAGCTGACCGGCGAGTTGGATAAGTTGAAAAACCAATCTGACTACAAAACGTTGCAAGCCAAAGTAGCCGAACTCAAGTCGGAAATCTCAGCGATTAAAGCAATGAATGGGAATTTCGATAAGGCCGTTATCAAGGATGGTGTTTTGGATAAATCAGTGCAGGTCCGAGAGGGTGCTAAGTTGAGCTATACGGCGACCGAAAATGACGCGCTCAATATCTTATTAAAAGACGCTGTTGCCCATGGACAAGCCCAGCAAAAAGCTAAGACTTCTGAAGCACCAGCGCCGGCAACCCCAGCCCAACCAGTCGCACCATCAGCGCCTGCTAATACGACAACAGCACCCGAACAAGGGGCTGCTACAGCGCCAGCGGGCTCAGCCAGTACGCCAGTATCTACTGGCTCTGGCTTATCAACCGCTCAGTATCAAGCCCAATATCCAAACGTCAGCCTTTCTACGGGAAATTCCCGTGTTCCGGTGGATCCAAACGCTGACCTCAGCAATCCCGCCTATGCTTGGGCGCCTGGTATCCAAGAGTTAGTCTTGCAAAAATGTCGTGATCGCGGCTATATCACAGGTAATGCCTATATCCTTTTGCCAGCAAGCATCCAAAAAGGCAACGGCTATTACAATCTCTACCGACCTGACGGCACTTATCTCGTTTCGATTAACTGTAAAACAGGATACTTTGTCGGCAATGGCGCGGGCCATGCGGATGACTTGGATTACTAAGCTGTTCTGACAAGAAGGTATGAACTTTGAACCGCTGTTTTTGGCACATTTACTGATTTTAAGTCAGAAATGTTCCTGAAAATAGGATAAAAACCGAACGTTTAAGACAGAAACTGCCTGATTTAGGCAGTTTTTTTCATGATTTCAACAAATTTTACGTTATGATAGATTTATATTAAACTTAGGAGAAATCATGACTGAAAAACGGACATTACTCTATGAAGGTAAGGCAAAAAATCTCTATCTGACAGATGACGAGAGAATTGTTTTGGCTGCCTACAAAGATCAAGCAACAGCACTCAATGGCAAGAAAAAAGACCAGATTGCGGGTAAAGGTGAGCTCAATAACCAAATTACCAGTCTGATTTTCCGTGAGCTGAATCGTCGTGGTGTCAAAACGCATTTCATTGAACAAGTCTCTAAAACCGAACAGTTAAATACAAAAGTTGACATTATTCCCTTGGAAGTGGTCGTTCGAAATTATACGGCAGGCTCATTTTCCAAACGTTTTGGGATTGAAGAAGGCGTGAAATTTCCAACGCCAATCGTTGAATTTTACTATAAAAATGATGATTTGGATGATCCTTTTATCAATGATGCCCATGTTAAATTTTTAGACATTGCAAGCGATGACGAGATTGCCTTTCTCAAACAAGCAGCGCTTGAAACTGATGCGATTTTGACAGATATTTTTACCAAAATTGGTCTCAAATTGATTGATTTCAAATTGGAATATGGTCGTTTGCCTGACGGCACCATTATCCTAGCTGATGAAGTGTCTCCTGATACCTCACGCCTTTGGGATGCCGATAATAACCATCTTGATAAAGATGTCTATCGCCGTGACTTAGGGGATATAATCCCAGTTTATCAAAAAGTCCTCGCCGATTTACAAGCAGAATTTGAAGGAAAATAATCTCGTGAAAAAACGTATTTTTGTCGCTAAAAAACCTGAATTTAAAGTCAAAAACCATGCCCTCTTGACAGAGTTACAACATAATCTGCAACTTGAAACGTTGACATCTGTTAATATCGTCCAAGTCTATGATGTTTTTCATGTGGCAGATGCTATTTTGGCTGCTGCGGAACAATCTATCTTCTCTGAAAAAGTGACGGACAACCTGTTGAGCGATGCAACAGTCAAGGCTGCTCTTGCTGAGTCTAAATTTTTCGCCATTGAGGCACTTCCGGGACAATTCGACCAGAGGGCAACCTCGGCAGAAGAAGCGCTATTCTTGCTAGGTGCGAGCCATGATGCCGTCGTCAAAACGGCACAACTTTATCTGCTCAATTCGGATTTGTCTGACGCGGAATTTGAAAAAATTAAGACCTATCAGCTCAACGCTGTTGATTCACGCTTTAAAGACATCGAAACTGAGATTGCGGAGGAAACCATTTCAGGTGCGAGTGACAGGATTCCAGTTCTCGAAGACTTTATCACAAAATCTGAAACTGAGATTGCTGACCTGCACACAGCTTACTCACTCGCCATGGAAGTGGCTGATTTGGTGTGGATTCAGGATTATTTCAAGACAGTAGACCGAAACCCAACCGAAACGGAATTGAAAGTTTTGGATACCTATTGGAGTGACCATACGCGTCATACGACTTTTGAAACAGAACTCCGACATATTGATTTTTCACGTTCAAAATTTCAGACGCAACTTCAAGCGACATTTGAAAAATACCTGACCATGCGTGAAGATATCAACCGGAGCGAAAAGCCAACGACATTGATGGAGTTGGCGACGATTTTCGGGCGTTACGAGCGTGCCAATGGTCGTTTAGATGACATGGAAGTGTCTGATGAAATTAATGCTTGTTCGGTTGAGATTGAAGTCGATGTCAATGGTGTCAAAGAACCATGGCTCCTCATGTTCAAGAATGAAACGCATAATCACCCGACTGAAATCGAGCCGTTTGGTGGGGCGTCGACTTGTATCGGGGGTGCCATTCGCGACCCACTTTCTGGTCGTGCCTATGTCTATCAAGCCATGCGAATTACAGGTGCGGGCGATATTACGGCGCCGATTTCTGAGACGCGAGCGGGTAAATTGCCACAGCAGGTCATCTCTAAAGGGGCTGCCCATGGTTACAGCTCCTACGGTAACCAGATTGGGCTTGCGACGACTTATGTCAAGGAATATTTCCACCCCGGTTTCATCGCCAAGCGTTTGGAGACTGGTGCTGTTGTCGGTGCTGCACCAAAGGAAAATGTCCTGCGTTTGAAACCTCAAGCAGGTGATGCGATTATCTTATTCGGTGGCAAAACAGGTCGTGATGGCGTCGGTGGGGCGACTGGGTCGTCTAAGGTTCAGACCAAGGAAACAGTTGAAACCGCAGGCGCTGAGGTTCAAAAAGGTAATGCCATTGAAGAACGTAAGATTCAGCGCCTGTTCAGAAATCCAGAAGTGACACAGCTCGTTAAAAAATCTAATGACTTCGGTGCGGGTGGTGTCTGTGTTGCTATTGGTGAATTAGCAGACGGCTTACGCATTGATTTAGATAAAATTCCATTGAAATATCAAGGGCTATCAGGAACTGAAATTGCGATTTCTGAATCGCAAGAACGAATGTCTGTTGTCGTTGAAGCTAGAGACGTTGATAAATTTATCGCTGAATGTGCCAAGGAAAACATTTTGGCGGTTCAAGTCGCAGAAGTGACTGAAAAAGCCAACCTAACCATGGTCTGGAAAGGGCAAACGATTGTTGACATCGAACGCTCATTCCTCGATACAAATGGTGTTCGTGTCGTTGTGGATGCCACCGTTGTTGATTCTGACTTACCTGTACCATTTGATAAAACATCAACTTTAGAGACGCTAGATACTGATTTGAATGGTCTCTTGTCAGAGCTCAACTTCGCCTCACAAAAAGGTTTGCAGACGATTTTTGATAGCTCCATCGGGCGCTCAACAGTCAACCAACCGATTGGTGGTCGCTATCAACTTACACCAACTGAAAGCACTGTTCAGAAATTACCAGTCTTGCACGGTGTGACCGATACTGTTTCCCTACTTGCGCATGGCTACAATCCAGAAATCGCGGCTTGGTCACCTTATCACGGTGCAGCTTATGCTGTGATTGAGGCGACAGCACGTCTGGTTGCGACAGGTTCAAACTGGGCTCAAGCACGTTTTTCATACCAAGAATATTTTGAGCGCATGGACAAACAGCCTGAACGTTTTGGTAAGCCACTTGCGGCTCTCCTTGGCTCGATCGAGGCGCAAGAACAGCTCGGCTTGCCGTCAATCGGTGGGAAAGATTCCATGAGTGGCACCTTTGAGGACATCACAGTGCCACCAACACTGATTGCCTTTGGCGTGACGACGTCTGAAACAGACCGCATCTTATCGCCTGAGTTTAAGTCCCCTCATGACAATATCTACTATATCCCTGGCATAACGGTCACAGATAACATCAACTGGGACATTATCAAATCGAATTTTGACTTGCTGACAGACTTGCAAGCACACCATAACATCACGGCAGCCATTTCGACCAAGGCAGGCGGTTTTGGTGAAGCCATCGCCCTCATGACCTTCGGCAATCACATCGGTGCCAACCTTGCCCTATCTGACATCTCAGACATCATCAAAGCGCAGTTTGCTGGCTTTATCTTCACCTCTCCTGAAGAAATCACAGGTGTGACAAAAATCGGTCGTACAACGACGGACTTTAATCTCGTGATCAATGGTATCAGCCTGTCAGGTGAGACCTTATTGTCAAGCTACGAAAGCCCGCTAGAATCAGTCTATCCAACTTTGTTTGAACAAGCTGATCGTTTAGTAGAGGTTGAGACGAAAGCTTCTCACGCGACGATTCAAGCACCGGCTAAAATCGAGACACCGATCGTCTATATCCCAGTCTTTCCGGGGACTAACTGTGAATACGATACAGCCAAAGCCTTTGAAGCAGCGGGTGCTCAAGCTAAAATCGTACCCTTCCGTACCTTAGATATTGCGGATTCAATCAAGGAAATGGTTGCCAATATCGCGCAAGCCAATATTCTCATGTTTGCGGGCGGTTTCTCGGCAGCCGACGAGCCGGATGGTTCTGCCAAATTTATCGTCAACATTCTCTTGAACGAGCAAGTCAAATCAGCCATTGATGCCTTTATCGCGCATGGTGGGCTGATTCTTGGAATCTGTAATGGTTTCCAAGCCTTGGTCAAATCTGGCTTGCTGCCTTATGGTCAATTTGACAGCTTGACTAATCAGTCACCAACCCTGTTCTATAATGATGCCAATCAGCACGTGGCGAAAATGGTTGAGACCAAAATCACCAACACCAATTCGCCGTGGTTGACAGGTGTTCAAGTCGGTGACATTCATACCATTCCAGTTTCGCACGGAGAAGGGAAGTTTGTTGTTTCCGATGCTGAACTCGCTGACTTGATTGACAACGGTCAAATCATCACACAATACGTTGACTTTGATGGCAAACCAAGCATGGATTCTTTCTACAATCCCAATGGTTCAGTCGCAGCCATTGAAGGCATTATCAGTAAAAACGGTCAGATTCTCGGTAAAATGGGACATTCTGAACGCTATGAAGCTGGACTTTTCAAAAATATCCCCGGTCATAAAGATCAGCAACTTTTTGAAAGTGCTGTGGCTTATTTTAGAGGTTAATCAGAATTATTATAAAAATCATGTTGAGTTTGATTTTATCTGCATGATTTTTTTGTGGCGATTGCTCATTTAAAAAAGATAGAAATGGGTTGATTGAAATGATATAATGAATTTAATCTGATTGAAGATTGTAAAGGAATATATCAAAGCACAACAAAAAATATCGTCTATAATGGTTATGGGGATTAACAATGGGAGTGACAGCAAGACAAACAAAATTCATTTTTAGAACAAAAGAACTACTGAGTTTGAGTAGCTCTGTCTCTGTTAAAGAACGTGAAATTTTAACACGTGCTGCGATAGCTTTTAATGAAGGAGTAGCCTTTAAAAAAGTAATCAATGTTCTTTCGTTAGGCTTGAGAGACTTAGAAATATATCAACAAAATGGTCTAACACCAAACGCTGATAAGTTATTTAAAGATATCCAAGAAATTTATGGTGAGCCAGTTGACTTTCTAGGTGCACGAGATTGGAAATATGATAATCCTGATTTTGAATGGGTAGGAAATGGAAGATATGGCGGAAAATGGAGACGTAAGGGGGATGTCTATTGTAATAGTTTCCGTTCGCAGTTTATTTCAGTAATACTATTTATTGCTATTTTAATATGTGTTGTGTTGCTCTTATTTTTCTTACCTAAGTTCTTATAAAAGAGGAGATGCCAAATGTCTAAAGGGTTAGTGCATCCAATCAATCTATTAAATATTGTGAATTAGCTAATCATTAGTATGTGGAGAAATAAATGATTTTTGTTATATTAGCTATAATAGGATTGTTTTTATGGGGAACGACTTATGGCATATTGTTTGTCTTAAAAAAGACATCATTTTTTTCTGATAGGAGTGAAGAAGAAGTCATAAAATTAGATGAATATAGACAAAAATGGTCTCCTGTTGATATTTATAGTGTCACAGGGACAAGATTTTATTCAATCATTAAAACAAAAGATGACCATTATTTTCTAGTTAATCATTTTTCTCCTAAATTTTCAGCAATTAATTTATTTAGAAAAGTCGATAAATGGCATGCAGTGTCTATTAGTAAATTAGATGCTGAAAGGTTACAAGAAAAAACGCTATATGATTATACCATGATTGGTGTTGCAACCGTGAGTACTCTATTAGCCATATATGTTTCTAATTATAAAGTAACTTGGCATTTTTGGTTTACAAACAAACTTGCGGTTTCTCTATTTATCTTTCTTGCGCTGATAGGGATTATCATTGGGGTAATAAGAATGGCTAAAAGTATTGATAAGTTTAAGGCGAAAGAAAAAGACTTATTTATCAATGCAAAACGAAGTATTATTAAATTAAAAAGTAATCAAAAGTATATTTTATATCTATATTTAGGATGGTTATTAATGTTTTATTGGCTACCAATTTCATTGCATATGAAAATTATTTTGGTTCCAATTGTATTTGAGGAAGTAGTGGTCAGATTATACAGTTCAATTGGAAAGGTTAGAAAGAAAAAATTTGATGAAGAGGTGTCATGGATAAATAAAAAAATATATGGAAAAGATGCTTACTATACCGATGTTAGCACGCCATCTGAAATTTTCAATGATTATCAAGGTGAGAGTATGCGCAAAAAATAGAACATGATTTATTTTTTAGGACTTAATGACAGTAGCTCAACCTATTTCGAGCATATATCTGATATAAAATCAAGCCACTGATGTGGTTTGATTTTTTGTAGTAACCATCATCAGAAATTATCAAAAAAGATAAGCAAAGTGTTACTATTTTTCGTATATAGAGTTAGAGGGCAAAAATATGTATGATATACAAGAAGTAGACTACCCCATGAGACCACGTGAGCGCCTGAGAACACTCGGAGAAAAGTATTTATCGGATCAAGAATTACTGGCTATTTTACTGCGAACGGGTACGGCTCGGTCATCTGTCTTAGAGCTGTCAGGTCAGATACTTCGCCATTTTGAAACGCTGGAAAATTTTCGCAGGGCTAGTATTGAAGAGCTAATGCAAATTTCAGGGATTGGCGAGAGTAAAGCTGTCGAAATCCGTGCCATGATAGAGCTGGGCAAGCGGATACAAACCACTGAACGCAAACGATATGGTCAAGTCAAAGGGGCACAACAATTTGCCAAGACCTTGATTGATGAGATGTCAGACTTTGATCAGGAGCATTTGGTGGCAGTCTATCTGGATGGTAAAAATAAAATCATCAAAAAGCGGACAATTTTTGTGGGAACCGTTAATTCAGCGAGTGCCAATCCCTGTGAAATTTTGCATTTTGCAGTTAAAACCTTGGCAGCTGGTATTTTAATCGCCCATAATCATCCGTCTGGTGACCCTAAACCGTCAGAGGCGGATGTTGTGTTCACTGAGCGAATGGAAAATGCTTGTGATTATATTGGTATTAACTTGATTGACCATATCATCGTCGGGCATCAGCGCTATTTTTCATTTCAGGAGAGTGGTTTGATGTTTTGAGGTTAAAAAAACACGTCCAGATAAAGGACGTGTCGTTAAAGATTAGAGACAGTGTAAGGCAAGAAAGCTAAGTCTTCATTACGGACATGATACATAAAGTCAGGATGCCATTGAACGCCCAGAAAACGAATCTTGCGACAAACACCAATGCTTGAGACCTTGGCATCATTTTTGCTCAGTCTCTTTTTTGTCTTGCATGAAAAACAAGAGCGTTTGGAGTTCACTGGTCAAATCAATCGATTGCACCGTGATATTTTCTGGGACTTGAAGGCGTCTTGGTGTAAAGTTGAGAATGCCTTTAATGCCAGAAGCAATCAAAGTATCAGCGACTTCTTGGGCGCGGTCAGACTGCACTGAGATGATAGCAGTCTCGATATTTGAATCCTGAAGATTTTTTTGAATATCTGAGATATTGTAGATTGGGATACCATCATCAGTCTTGGTGCCAACGAGCGGGTTGCCCGCGACATCGTAGGCTTGGGTAATCCGCATTTTATTGCGATCATGAAAGCGATAATTAATCAAGGCACGGCCTAAGTTACCGACACCGACAAGGGCGATGTTAGTTTCCGCAGAGTCGCCTAATAGATTGCCAAAAAAGTCACGAAGGGCAGTGGTATCATAGCCATAGCCACGTCTGCCAAGTTCGCCAAACAGTGAAAAATCCCGTCTGACGGTAGCTGAGTCAACGCCTAATTTTGCGGCGATGGCCTGCGAATTGGTTCGATCCACCTTGTCTGCCACAAACTGCTTGAAAATGCGGTAGTATTGGGGCAAGCGTTTGGCAGTTGCCTTGGGTAAGACTTCATTAAATTTTGTGACGACCATAAAAGTAAAAACCTCCATTAGTATTGCTTACTATTTATTAGTACTCTTTGTGAATAGGTTACCAAAAGTTTGTGAAGTTGTCAAACAAAATCAACTAGCCGATTAGATTAACAGGCTGAGTTATGGTAAAATAGACCTATGATTTTACTACAAGGGAACAATATTTCACGGACATTTGGCGCAGATGTCCTGTTTGAAAAAATAAATTTTACAATTCAAGATAACTCGCGGGTTTCACTCGTCGGACGCAATGGTGCAGGCAAATCAACCCTGCTGAAAATTATTGCAGATGTGGAGACACCAAGTGCTGGAGAGATTTCAAAGACTAAAAATTTGACCCTGTCTTACTTGGCACAGGAGGCAAATTTTTCATCTGAGCGGACGATTTATGACGAGATGCTCAGCGTTTTTGACTTGCAAATGAGTCAGGAAAAGCAATTACGTCAGATGGAAACACAAATGGGAGAGTTGTCGGGTGATGACCTCGCTAGTTTGATGACACGTTATGACAGCCTGACTGAGACATTTCGCCAAAATAAAGGCTTTACCTATGAATCTGACATCAAAAATGTCTTAAATGGTTTCAAGTTTGATGCCACGTTTTGGTCGCAATCTGTCGCAAGTTTGTCAGGTGGTCAAAAAACACGTCTGGCTTTGGCAAAGATTTTGCTCGAAAACCCAGCCTTTTTAATTCTTGATGAACCGACCAACCACTTGGATATCGAAACCTTATTGTGGTTGGAAAATTACCTGAAAAACTATCGTGGCGCAATTCTCATTGTCAGCCATGACCGCTATTTTTTGGATAAAGTAACGACTGAAACGCTAGAATTATCACGTGGCAAGCTTGAAAAATATGCTGGCAATTACAGCAAGTACATTGAACTAAAAGCTGAAAAATTGGCAACCCAAGCCAAACAATATGACAAACAGCAAAAAGAAATCGCCAGTTTAGAAGATTTTGTGAACCGTAATCTAGCGCGTGTCTCAACGACCAAACGCGCCCAGTCGAGACGGAAAAAACTTGAAAAAATGGAACGCTTGGATCAACCTCTGACCAATGAAAAATCAGCCCATTTCGCCTTTTCACCGGCGATTGAGTCGGGAAATGTCGTGTTGACGGTTGAAAATGGTGCTGTTGGCTACGATAAAGCAGTTTTATCTAGCCCGATTAACTTAGACGAGCGCAAGTACGATTCAATCGCCATTGTCGGGCCAAATGGGATTGGCAAATCGACTTTAATCAAGTCGATTGTTGGCAAAATTCCTTTGATTGACGGTACGGTCAAATTAGGGGCCAATGTCGCCATGGGGTATTATGACCAAGAACAACGTGACTTGACGCCGTCTAACTCAGTATTAGAGGAGCTTTGGCAAGATCATAGTCTTGTGCCAGAGGTTGACATCCGAAATCGTCTGGGCGCCTTTCTTTTTTCAGGCGATGACGTCCAAAAAGCTGTTGGCATGTTGTCTGGTGGTGAAAAAGCGCGTTTACTCTTGGCTAAGCTCTCCATGCAAAATGATAATTTCTTGGTGCTTGACGAGCCGACCAACCACTTGGATATTGATAGCCGTGAAGTCTTGGAAAATGCCCTCATCGATTTTGACGGCACGCTACTCTTTGTCAGTCATGACCGCTATTTCATTAACAGAGTTGCCGATAAAGTCCTTGAAATATCTGCCCAAGGCAGCAGACTTTACTTGGGTGATTATGACTATTATTTGGAAAAAAAGGCTGAGGAGGCTGAAATTGCGGCACTTTTAGCAACAGAAAGCAATCAAAACTCAGAAACTGAGCAACCGTCAAGCTATCAAGCATCGAAAGATGATCAAAAATGGCGTCGCAAATTGACGCGGGACATCGCAGCCTTAGACGAAAAATTACAGGTATTTGATGAAAGGATTGCAGCCTTGCATGAGCAAATGGTCGCGTCATCAGAAGACTTTGTCAGCTTAGGCGAGCTACAAAAAGAGCTGGATGCAATTGAGGCAGAAAAAGAAGCCGTTGAAGAATTATGGCTAGAAAAATCTGAAGAACTTAGTGAGTCAATTTAGTGCGACATCATACAAAAAATTATGACTATCTGATTGTCGGGGCAGGACCATTTGGCGCAACTTTTGCCCATGAGGTAGCTAAGCGTGGTAAGCGGTGTTTGCTTATCGAGCGTCGCAGTCATTTAGGTGGTAATCTCTATACCCACCAAGAAAATGGGATCACTATCCACGATTATGGGGCGCATATTTTCCACACAGACAACAAAGCCATCTGGGATTATGTCAATCAATTCACGGCATTTAACGGCTATATTAACCAAGTTATTGCTAATTTTAAAGGGGATTTGTATAATCTGCCTTTTAATATGAACACTTTTTATCAGATGTGGGGTGTCAAAACACCAGCAGCAGCGCAAGCTAAAATTGCTGAACAGCGTGAGGCTGCAGGGATTACGGGCACACCTAAAAATCTAGAAGAGCAAGGGATTTCGCTTATCGGGACTGATATTTACGAGAAACTGGTTAAAGGTTACACAGAAAAACAATGGGGACGCAAGGCGACTGAGCTACCTAGTTTTATCATTCGCCGTTTACCAACACGTTTTACTTTTGATAATAATTACTTCAATCATCGCTATCAAGGCCTACCAGTAAACGGCTATACAGAAATTTTTGAGAAAATGTTGGACAGTGATTTGATAGATGTCCAACTGGATACGGACTTTTTCGCTGATAAGGCAGCTTATTTAGCTGAGTTTCCGCGGATTGTTTATACCGGCATGATTGACCAATTTTTTGCTTACAAATTTGGCGAGCTAGACTACCGCTGTCTTCGTTTCCAGTCTGAGCTTTTACCGACGGAAAATGCTCAAGGCAATGCCGTTACCAACTATACAGATGCAGAAACGCCTTTCACACGGGTCATGGAATGGCGCCATTTCGATCAAAAAGGCGATGATGATGTTACGATTTTGACACGGGAATATCCGCAAGACTGGGATAGAACTAAAGAAGCTTATTATCCAGTCAATGATGAGAAAAATTCAGCCGTGTTTAAACAATATCAAGCAGAGGCTCAAAAACTTGACAAGGTCATCTTGGGTGGGCGGTTAGCCACTTACCAATACTACGACATGGATCAAGTTTTTCACGCAGCTTTAGTTGCCGTTGAAAAAGAGTTTCAACAATCGTAAGAAAATTTCAAATTATCTCAACCATTTCCCGGACATCTTGTGATAAAATAGTAACAAACAAACTTTTGAAAGAGAGCACACCCATGCAAACACTATCTCGCGAAATCGCTAAAGACTTACTCGATATCAAGGCCGTTTTCCTCCAACCCAATGATCCGTTTACTTGGGCGAGTGGTATCCAATCTCCGATTTATACCGATAATCGGATGACGATTTCCTATCCTCAAGTGCGTCGTCGCATTGCCCAAGGCTTTGCTGACCGTATTCGTGCCGAGTTTCCCGATGTTGAAGTGATTGCAGGGGCAGCAACTGGTGGCGTACCTCATGCCGCTTGGGTTGCTGAAATTCTTGATTTGCCAATGGTTTATATCCGCTCTAAAGCTAAAGACCATGGTGCAGGCAATCAAGTCGAGGGTCGCATTACTGAGCATCAAAAGATGGTCATTATCGAAGACTTGATTTCAACGGGTGGCTCTGTGATTGGCACCGCTGAGGCAGCAAGCCGAGAGGGTGCTGATGTCTTAGGCGTTGCGGCGATTTTCACCTACGAATTACCACGCGGGATTGAAAACTTTGAAAAAGCCAATTTGCCTTTGATTACCTTGTCAAATTATTCTGATTTGATTGAGATTGCCAAAGAAATCGGTTATGTCGATGCCGATGAATTAGCCTTACTTAAAAAATTCAAGGAAAACCAAACGACTTGGCAAGATTAAGTGTATATCAGTTGGTTAGTTGAATAATAGCGCTCGATAGATAGAAAAGGACCGAAATGAAACTCATAAAAAATGGCCGTGTGATAGATCCCAAAAGTCAATTTGATGCGATGGCTGATGTTTTGATTGATGGGCAGAAAATTATTGCCATTGGGCAAGATTTGTCACAAAAAGGTGCTGACATCATTGATGCGACGGGCAAGATTGTCGCACCCGGTTTGATTGATATGCATGTTCATTTTCGGGAGCCAGGTCAAACGCATAAGGAAGACATTCATACGGGTAGTCTGGCTGCGGCGCGTGGTGGCTTTACCACTGTTGTCATGATGGCGAATACCACTCCGACAGTTTCAACCGTTGAAACTTTGATCGAGGTGCTGTCTACTGCGGCGCATGAAAACATTCATGTTAAGAGTGTTGCGACCATTACCGATAAGTTTGACGGGCAGACCTTGACAGACTTTGAGGCGCTTTTAAAGGCGGGGGCAGTTGGTTTTTCTGATGATGGGATTCCGTTTGCCGATGCGGGTCAAGTGCGCAAGGCCATGCAAAAAGCAGTGGCGTTTGACACGTTTTTAGCGCTACATGAAGAAGACCCGCAATTAACGGGGGTGTTAGGCATTAACGACGGGGCAGTTGCCCACCACTGTGGGGTGACGGGTGCGCCGACGGTTTCTGAGTACAGTATGGTGGCACGTGATGCCATGTTAGCGCTGGATACAGGCGCGCGCGTGCATTTTCAGCATTTGTCGGCTGGGGAATCGGTCGATGTCGTTAGATTTGCCAAGTCGCTTGGTGCACAGGTCACATCAGAAGTCACGCCCCAGCATTTTTCAATCACAGAAGAAGCGATTTTGACGCATGGCACCAATGCCAAGCTCAATCCACCTTTGCGTCGGGCAGCTGATATTGCTAAATTGATTGTCGGCCTGCAAGACGGCACGATTGATGTGATTGCAACAGACCATGCGCCACACACACACGCTGAAAAAGACCAAGAAATTATAAAAGCGCCGTCTGGTATGACGGGTCTTGAAACGTCTTTATCGCTTGGCTTGACGCATTTGGTTGCGCCGGGTCATCTGTCTTTAATGGCTTTATTAGAAAAAATGACTAGCAATCCTGCTCAAGTCTTGCGTTTAGATGCAGGCTATCTAGCCGAAAATGGGCCAGCTGATTTTGTCATTTTTGATGCAGATGCGGTGCGTAACATCACAGATGACTTTGCATCAAAATCTAGCAATTCACCATTTGTTGGGGAACAATTGCAAGGTGTGATTGCTTATACCATTTGTGATGGCGAGATTGTTTATCAAGGTTGATGAAAGCTCTGTGAGAAAGAAGAGAAGGTATTTCGAGTGAAATGTTTTAATGATAGGTCATTTAAAGTTTTTGAGGTTGCAGGCTTAGATGACCGAATGGCTGCCATTCGGGCTAATATCCAACCGATTTTTGCAGAAGTAATGACTGAAGTATCAGCGCGTCTGACAGATTTTGTCGGGCATGACACCTATGTGCATATTGCCCAACATCGGAGACGGACGAAATATGCGCCTGAAAATACCTGGTCGGCAATTTCTGATAATAAGCGTGGCTACAAGTCTCAGGCACATTTACAGCTAGGGATTTGGGATAGCTATGTCTTTATGTATCTGTCGATTATTGATAATCCTGCTAAACGGGAGCAGTATGCGGATGAGTTAGCTAGTCATCATGATTTTCCAGATGATTTTGTCTATTCTCTGGATCATACCAAACCTGAATTTTTCTCTGTGACGCAGGGGTTAGAGACAGGTATCCAGCGCTTGCACGATGTGAAAAAGGGGGAATTTGAAGTCGGGCGGATCATTTCCCGAGATGCTAAAATCTGGCAAGCAGATCCACAAGCCTATATTTTAGAGACTTTAGAGGCTTTATTCCCACTTTATCAACGCTTGAATGCTTAAAAACTATCGATGTATAGTTTTTTTTTATAGCTAAGTATAATTTCATCATAGTTTTAACCTATGGTGAAACGTGATAAAATAGTGGAATAACCTACTAGGAAAGGAGGGATGAGATGCCTGTAAAAGTCAATAGTCAACTACCAGCCGTCAAGCTATTAGAAGCCGATAATATTTTTGTCATGGACGAAACGAGAGCAGCGCAACAAGATATTAGAACCTTAAAGATTTTGGTGGTCAACCTGATGCCTCGTAAAATGGTAACAGAAACCCAGTTATTGGCTTTATTGTCGAATACGCCGTTACAAATTAATGTTGATTTTCTACATATGAGGACCCATCAGTCTAAAAATATTACGCAAAATCATCTGGATACTTTCTATAAAAGTTTTGATGATATTAAAACTGAGTATTACGATGGCATGATTGTGACGGGGGCGCCTGTTGAGAATTTAGCGTTTGAAGCAGTCGATTACTGGGATGAACTGCATCAGATTTTAGACTGGTCACGGACGCATGTCTATTCGACCCTACATATTTGTTGGGGGGCGCAGGCGGGACTATATGCGCGTTATGGTATCCCTAAACATCCTTTGGCGCAAAAGTTATGGGGGGTTTATCATCAGACGGTGGAGAATCCGAAACATGTTTTATTTCGTGGCTTTGATGATGATTTTGTTGCCCCACATTCTCGAAGTACTGAGACCTTGGCGAGCGATTTACCGCATGATTTTGAGATTTTATCTTATGGTGAAAGGTCTGGTTTGTCTCTTGTTGTCAAGAAAAATCTGCGTGAGATTTACAGCTTTGGGCATTTAGAGTATGACCGCATGACTTTGGATTTTGAATATCAGCGGGATAAGGCTGAATTGGGTGAGGAGGTTGTGCCAGATGCCTACTACCCAAATGATGATCCGACACAAAAGCCACGGATGACTTGGTCGAGTGCGGCCAGTCTCTTCTTTTCAAATTGGTTGAACTATGCCGTTTATCAAGAGACCCTCTACGATTTACATGAGCTTGCTAAATATGACTATTTCAATCTTTAATCACGTTGAACGTGATTTTTTAAATGCCATTTTTGAAATAATATTTCTTTTTTTACAAAAATATAAATAAAGTGTTGAAATTATAATTCTTTTAATGTATAATAAAATCATAGAAATGAAATATTATTTCAAAAGGAGGTGAAATATGTATGGTTTCTCGATATTTATGAACACAGATTTAAATGAAACAAAGCGTTCATATCTCACAAAAATGGCTAATCGTGGTTTTGAAGGAATCTTTACTTCAATGCATATTCCAGAAGATGATGTCAAGCTTTATAAAAAAAGATTGATTGACTTGGGTGGACTTGCCAAAGCCAATCACTTAAAGTTAATGGTTGATATTTCGGGTGATGCTTTAAGTCGTTCAGGCTTTTCCTTTGACAATTTGGCAGAGCTAAAAGCGCTTGGTGTCACTGGTTTAAGAATGGATTATCATATCAGCAATGCAACGATTTCAAAGGCTAGTCAAGACATTACCATCAGTTTAAATGCCAGCACCATTACTCAGCAGGATATTGATGAATTACAAGCAAATCATGCTAATTTTGATCAGTTAGAGGCATGGCATAATTACTATCCACGTCCGGAAACGGGGATGTCACATGATGATTTCATTGAGAAAAATAAATGTCTTAGACAACATGGTTTCAAGGTCATGGCCTTTGTACCAGGAGATGCAGATCTGAGACACCCCTTATATCTAGGCTTACCGACATTAGAAGCACATCGCTTTTTACATCCGCTTGCGGCTTTGATGGATATGGAGCGAATGTCCGTAGATGATATTTACATCGGGGATGGCGGTTTGAAAGAGATGACAGCTAGACAACTCAGCCATTATATCAAGGAGCAAACGGTTCTTTTAAGAGGACGAGCAGAGACAGCCGACTTTAGCTACGTTCTAGGTAACCATGCCAATAGACAAGATGCTGCGAGAGATGTGATACGTAGTGCTACTGCTCGATTTAAGGCAATACCCGAGATACGTCCAGAAAATACAAGTGCTAGACATAAAGGAGCGATTACGATTGATAATTGTGACTATGGGCGTTATATGGGGGAAATTCAAATTGTGAAAAAAGATTTGCAAGCGGATTCAAAAGTCAATAGAGTAGGGCAGATTATTGCTGAGGATATAGCGTTGCTTGACTATATTGGCGCAGGACAAAAATTTAGAATAGAAAATGAGAAACAAAATGATTGATTTATCCACACTAACAACAGAACGCAGAAATACAGAAACTTACAACCTTGATCAAATGAGTGTCCATGAGGCCTTGAATAAAATGAATCAAGAAGACCAAAAAGTTGCCACAGCCGTTTCACAGGCTTTACCAGAAGTTGAAAGCGTTACGACTGCAGTGATTACCTCCTTCAAGCAGGGGGGGCGCTTGATTTATATGGGTGCTGGGACAAGTGGTCGCTTAGGCGTACTGGATGCAGCTGAATGTGTGCCGACATTTGGTGTGCCTGCGACACAAGTGATTGGCTTGATTGCAGGTGGTGAGCAAGCCATGACAGTTGCAGTAGAGGGGGCAGAGGATAGTTTAGCCTTAGGGCGTCAAGATTTAATTGACTTAAATCTGAATCCAAATGATACAGTGATTGGCATTGCGGCAAGTGGCAGAACGCCTTATGTGATAGGTGGGCTAGATTATGCCAAAGCAGTAGGGGCAACGACGGCTAGTCTATCATGTAACAAAAATGCTGAGATTTCCAAACACGCAGCGCTGCCGATAGAAGTGGACTGTGGTCCTGAGTTTTTAACGGGGTCAACGCGTTTGAAATCCGGCACAGCTCAAAAATTAATTTTGAACATGATTTCAACGGTTGCGATGATTGGCATCGGCAAAGTTTACAATAATTTGATGGTTGATGTCAAGCCAACCAATGAAAAATTGGTTGAGCGTAGCAAGCGAATTATCATGCAAGCAACAGAATGTAGCTATGAGGAGGCTGAGGCAACATTCGAGGCAGCCAATCGGGATGTCAAGCTTGCGATTGTTATGATTTTAACCGATTCAACTGCGGAGGAGGGACGAGCTAAACTGACCAAAGCGGAAGGATTTGTTAAAGATACATTGCATTAATCAATCTAAGGGAATGGGAGATAAAAAATGGCAGAAGAAAAAATGGCGCGGATTGCAAGAGAAATTTATGAAAATGTTGGTGGGGAAAAGAATGTCAGAAAAGTGATTCATTGTATGACACGTGTCCGGATGACGATTATTGACAACTCAAAGGTCAATATGGCTGGTCTGAAAGCGATTGATGGTGTCATGGGCATTGTTGAAGATGAAACGCTACAAGTGGTCGTAGGACCCGGAACAGTTAATAAAGTTGCCAAGAAAATGGTGGACATGGTCGGGGTCAAACTCGGCGAGACTTTTCCAAATTCGGAAGGCTTGAGCTTTGAGGAACAGACATTAGCCAATAAAGCAGCGGCTAAAGCAAAATATAATAAACCCTCAAAATTAAAATCTGTCTTAAAATCAATTTCAAACATTTTTGTGCCAATGATTCCAGCGTTTGTCGGCACAGGATTGGTTGCAGGGATTTCGGCTGTCCTATCTAATATGGTGTTGGCTGGTGATTTAAACGCGGCAACATGGCAGCAGTATATTGATATCATGAATATCTTGAAAAATGCCTTATTTGCCTACTTGACGATTTACGTTGGTATCAATGCTGCTAATGAATTTGGTGCGACACCAACGCTTGGTGGGGTTATTGGTGGTGTGGTCATGCTAAATGGTATGAATCCAGAAAGCCCAATCAAAAATATCTTCACAGGTCAGCCCCTTTCAGCAGGTCAAGGCGGGATGCTCGGTGTCTTACTAGCTGTTTGGTTACTATCAATCATCGAAAAGAAACTTCACGAAATGGTACCCGAGTCAGTGGACATCATTGTCACACCGACGATTAGTTTGATTCTTATCGGTTTGTTAGAAATTTTCCTAATCATGCCACTTGCTGGCTTTGTTTCCGATAACTTGATTGGTGGGATTAATGGTATCTTAAATATTGGTGGTGCTTTCTCTGGCTTTGTGTTAGGTATTGCTTTCTTACCAATGGTGATGCTAGGCTTACACCAAATTTTAGGCCCGATTCATTTGGAAATGATTGCGAAAACCGGTCAAACCAATTTATTACCAATTTTGGCAATGGCAGGAGCAGGTCAAGTCGGTGCAGCCTTGGCAATTTGGGCTAAACTCAGAAAAGATCGCACACTTGTTCAAAATATTAAAGGTGCTTTACCTGTCGGTATTCTTGGTGTTGGCGAACCCCTGATTTATGGGGTAACCCTGCCAATGGGGAGACCATTTATCACAGCCTGTATCGGTGGTGGTATTGGTGGCGCAATTATCGGCTTTTTCGGTAATGTGGGTGCGATTGCCCCAGGCCCTAGTGGTGTCGCTTTAATTTCTTTAATTGCTCATGGCAAATGGCTAGTTTATGTATTAGGTTTACTTGGTGCTTATGCGGGTGGTTTCCTTGCGACTTATTTCTTCGGCATCCCCAAAGATGCCAAAATAAAAGCAGATAATTATGGTCAAGAAGTTCAAATGGAAACCCTTCAACCCACTTTGCGCGTGGTCACAACGCCTGCTTTTGAAGCAGCAACTGTTTATGCACCGATGTCAGGCACAGTGAAAGAGTTGTCTGAGGTTGCTGATGAAGTTTTTTCTAGTGGGATGCTAGGAAAAGGTATTGCGATTGAGCCGTCAAATGGACAAATCAACTCACCTGTAGATGGGATTGTCACAACTGTCTTTCCGACTAAACATGCTATCGGTGTGACAAGCGATGAGGGTGTCGAAATTTTAATCCATATTGGCATGGATACTGTTGCGTTAAACGGAGAAGGGTTTGAAAGTTTTGTCAAACAAAATGAGCGCGTGAAAAAAGGGGATTTAATGCTACGTGTTGATCTTGACAAAATCAAAGCTGCTGGTTTATCAGCTATAACGCCGATTGTTGTGACGAATTCTAGTGCCTATAAAGCAATCAGTGTTGCTGCCAAAAATAAGGTTGACAAAGGACAAGTCCTCTTGACAATCGAGCCTTAAAAGAGAAGAGGTTGGCTTATGCCAGCCTCTTTGTTATAATAAAAGAAGGAATGGAGGTGCTATGGATACACTACTGATAATGAGAGAAAGATATAAGCGGTTGACAGCTGTCGAAAGACGGATAGCAGATTATATTTTTGAGTCTGGCGAGTCGATTTTGGAGAAGAGCGCACAGGAAGTCTCTAAGGAGATCGGAAGTTCCTCAGCAGCCCTAGTCCGATTTTCCAGAAAATTAGGCTATGACGGCTTTTCACAGTTTAAACAGAAATTAAGTGCCGCTTATGCCATTCACGCAGATAATGAGCGTGATTATGAAGAAGTGAGTGATGCTGAGACGCCCCTATCCATTAAAAATAAATTAAAAGTTCGGATTAATCATATGGTTGAGACGACAAATACGTCATTGTCAGATGAGGCGGTGATGTCGGTTGTGTCTTGTCTGGATAAGGTCGAGGTCATTTTTGTTTTTGGTATCGGTGCCTCAGCCATTGTCGCTCAAGATATTTTCCAAAAATTTAGTCGAATTGGGAAGCAAGTCTATTTTATTCAAGATACCCATCAATTGATTACCTTTCTTGCTATTCAGAAAAATCAGGCCGCTTTTATCGGTATATCGATGAAAGGGGAAACGAAAGAAGTTGTCGAACTTGCAAGCGTTATCAAATCAATGAAAGTGCCGATGATCGCAATTACGTCGAATGAAAACTCTACTTTAGGACAGCTTTCAGATTATGTCCTGCACTCAATTTCTGGTGAAGCTTTCCAAATGCGAACAGCAGCGACCATGAGTTTGATGGCGCAACTCTACGTCGTTGATATTCTCTTTTACATGTATGTCTCAGAACATTTTGACCAGAGCTATCAAAATCTGCAAAAAACAAGTCAAGCGATTCAACAATTGGGAGAAGATTTCTCTTTTTGATGATCATTTTAACCGCTCGCCAAATAGGACTATTTTAATCTTTAATCACGCAAGGTGTGGTTTTTTGGTATAATGAAGTTATGACTTATTATGACCAATTTAAAAAAGATATCGTCTTACCACAGGCGATATTGACGCATATTTTAGAGATTTTTCCGACACTTGCGAGTTTCAATGTCTGGCTTTATTTTTATGGCAATGAAGCACTGGCGCCGAGTCAAATTGCTGGCTTTTTACAGCTGACGACAGCTGATGTCAATCAAGCCATTAATTTATTGACAGATTCAGCAACATTGACGGCTGAATTTGATGACCTGACAGGTGAGATGCGGTTTGACACACGGCCAGCCTTTGCCAAATTGGATGCTATTTTATCGGATGCAAGTTCCGACATAACAATCCCTGAGGATGACGAGCCAGCCGTTTCCGACATATCACGTCTCATCGCAGCCTTTGAGCCAGAAATGCCGGGTGGCTTGACGCCGATTAATATCGAAGAATTGCAAAAATGGTTGTCGGATGACAAATTCGAGGCGGACTTAATCTTACAAGCCTTGCGTGAAGCAGCCTTGAACCGCAAAGTTTCTTTGCCTTATATTCGAGCGATTTTGCGCAATTGGCGTAATGACGGGATTGTGACGGCGCGTGATATTGCGGATAATCGAGAAGAACGTGAGATGCGCAAGGCTGAGCAACAGACTGATGCCCCACTTTCTGAGGACTATTTTAACTCAGTCGATAGCCTGCGCAAGGCTTGGGGGTATGACGATGCTCAGTAAAAAGAAATTTTTAGAAGTGCTAGAGATTATCGCTGAGATGTTTCCAGAGGCACATGGTGAGCTGAACGCTGATACGCCGTTTCAACTACTCATCGCGGTGATTTTGTCGGCTCAGGCGACGGATAAAGGGGTGAACAAGGCGACACCAGCACTCTTTGCTAAATATCCTGATAGTCAAAGCCTAGCCCAAGCAGATATGTCAGATGTTGAAAGCTTAATCAAGACCATTGGTCTGTATCGGAGTAAAGCTAAAAATATCGTCAGAACGGCTGAGATGATCGAGACGGACTTTGGGGGTGAAATCCCGAGAGATAAAGACTTGTTGCAGACTTTGCCGGGTGTGGGGCGTAAAACGGCGAATGTCGTGCTGGGAGATGCGTTTGGCATTCCAGGTATCGCTGTCGATACACACGTCGAGCGGGTGTCGAAACGTTTGCAGTTGATCAAGCAGTCGGCAACGGTCACAGAAGTGGAAGAAAAGCTGATGACCGTTGTGCCTGAAGCAGATTGGGTTGTGACCCATCATCGTTTGATTTTCTTTGGGCGTTATCATTGTACCGCGCGTGCGCCAAAATGCGTCGCCTGTCCTGTCTTGCCTTACTGTCACTTTGGAGAAAAAACAGTTTTAAAATGAAAAATGAAAAATTATCAAATCGCCTGACCCAAGTCGGCGCCTTTGTCCCACAAGATGCCGTTCTGCTAGACGTTGGGAGCGACCATGCTTACTTACCTATCCATTTAATCAAGTCTGGTCGGATTAGCCAAGCCATTG
Source organism: Pseudolactococcus reticulitermitis (assembly GCF_002260845.1). Classification (GTDB taxonomy): domain Bacteria; phylum Bacillota; class Bacilli; order Lactobacillales; family Streptococcaceae; genus Pseudolactococcus; species Pseudolactococcus reticulitermitis. The sequence continues at coordinate 211,055 of NZ_BEDT01000002.1, forward strand.
CTGGAGAAGTTGTTAAAGGCCCTTACGAGAGTGCTGTGGCCAATGTTCAGGCGGCAGGTCTGCAAAATCAAATCACTGTCAGATTGGCCAACGGCTTGGCTGCTTTTGACTCAGCAGTTGATGGTGTGACGACGGTGACGATTGCCGGTATGGGCGGTCACTTGATTGCTGAAATTTTAGAGGATGGTCGTGATAAGCTTGACCACGTCTCAACCTTGATTTTACAACCCAATAACGGCGAACGTCATCTCAGACAATGGTTGCAGGCACACGATTTCATGATTTCTGATGAAAAAATCTTAGCAGAAAATGACAAGATTTATGAAATTATCGTCGCACGCCACGGTAAACAAGCCAATTTAACCGAAGCAGAATTGTGTTTCGGTCCCTATCTGCTACAAGAAAAATCAGCCGTCTTTCTCGACAAATGGCAAGCAGAATTAGCAGTCAATCAAGCGATATTAGCAAACATTCCGGCGTCAGCCCAACAAAAACAAGCCGAATTTTCAGCTAAAATTGCCAAAATCAAGGAGATTTTAAATGTTAGCCAGTGATTTTTTCGCGCGATATGAAGCCTACTGTCCAAAGGAACTCGCCATGGCAGATGATCCAGTTGGTCTGCAGATCGGTACTTTAAATAAAGACATTCAGAAGGTCATGGTTACGCTAGACATTCGTGAGCAGACTGTCCAAGAAGCAATCGACCAAAAAGTCGATGTGATTTTAGCCAAACATCCCGTGATTTTTCGACCACTGGATAATTTGACAGATCAAGATACACAACAAAAAATCATCTTGGATTTAGCGCGCGCAGGCATTGCCGTTTACACCAGCCATACTAACATTGACATCGTCGAAAATGGGTTGAATGACTGGTTTTGTGAGCTGTTAGATATCATGGAGACTGAAAATCTGACAGACTTTGGTCTGGGTCGTGTGGGGCATATCCAACCACAAACCTTAGACGATTTTTCTGAAAAAATCAAGAAAGTTTTCGATTTAGATGGTTTAACAGTGGTCAGTTACGACCAAAGCCTGTCACCAACCATTCAACGTGTCGCCATTTGCGGTGGTAGTGGCGGGAAATTTTACCCAGAAGCAATCGCCAAGCAAGCTGATGTCTACATCACTGGTGATATTTACTACCACACAGCGCATGATATGCTGTCAGCAGGGCTTTTGGCGATTGATCCTGGTCACCATATCGAAGTTTTATTTGTCAAAAAAGTGGCACAAGTCCTCAGCGAGTTTAAGACCGATGTCGACATTATCGAAAGTAGTAGCCTCACTAATCCGTTTATCAAAAAATGATGCCTATTCGGCATCATTTTTTGATATTTTCTTGCAAGGTTTTAAGTTCTGCCAACCAATCCACATAGAATTGTTCGACGATATCAGGTGTAATCACTTTTTCTAGCCAATACTCAGGATTGACGCGCCATTTAGCTTCAGTCAATGCTTTAACATCAAAATTGGCGATGTACTGATCAAAAGCGTGCGCCAAGTTGGGATCTTCTGTCTTGTAAAGCTTGACTTGTTTCATCGGTTCGATTTCATTACTTTTGAAATAAATGACGGCATAGTTGGCATAGTCGTCAATCGTGTAATATGTCGCGACGCGTTCAACAAACGTTTGATTATCCATTTTATGACCTCCTGTGTCGGGTGTAACACTTTTTGTCTGAATTACCGTGAAATCGGTACAATATTAGGATTTTTGAGAATATAGTTGATGATTTCTTCAAATATCGTGATCAAATACTCATTTGAATAAGTTCGAATGCCTGCAATACTTGACGCAGCCATGCCATTGACAACAATCCAAGTCCGAATGTGCAAGGCCTCAATTTGATCCTCTGTTAGGTCTTTGTATTGACTTGAATTAGCAACAATTTTTTTATAATTCTCAAGAGAATAGTCAAACATGACGTGATTGCGGGCAAAACCTTCAACGAAAAGCGCGCGATAGAGATTAGGATTTTCTTCAGAAAATCGAATAAAGGCAATCGCAATTGAAACTAAAGGATCCTCAGCATACTTTTCACTCAGTTTAACATCAAACATATAGTGAAAAACATGTGCCAAAACAGCGCGTTTATAGTTCTCCATGTTTTTAAAGGCACCATAAATCGGTTGTGTCGAGATCCCAAATTTTTGCGCAACATCACGAGCCGTGAATTTTTCAAATCCGTAGGTATTGAGATACTGAAAGCCAAAATCCAGCATCATTTCATCAGTAATCACTTTTTTACGTGGCATTTTTATTTCCTCCATAGCCTTTTGCTAGGCTTTTCATCAGAGTGCTAGGCACTTATTTATATCGATATGTCTATTGCATTGACTGCTTAAAGCACCCATTCGTTAATCGCGTGTGCGACACCAGATTCTTCATTTGATTTGGTGATGTATTTGGCGATTTTCTTGAGTTCTGGGTTACCATTTGCCATGACGACAGGGTTGCCCACGGCTTCTAACATCGAGCGGTCATTTTCTTCGTCGCCGATGGCCATGGTTTCTTCATGCGAGATGCCGAGCTTTTCAGCCAAGTGCTGGACGGCAAGTCCCTTACTCGCATTTTTGTTGAGAATTTCGAGATAGAAAGGCGTTGATTTAACGATATTATAACGCTCCCAAAAACGTTGTGGCAATTTTTCAATCGTGACATCCAGTTTTTCAGGGTCATCAATATACATCATCTTCACAATTTCATGTTTGCCCATTTCCTCAGCCGTCCGATATTTCAAGGGTAGACCAGTGATATAGGCTTCGTTAATCGTGTATTTGCTGACATCGCGGTTGTGCGTGTAGACCGTTGACATGGTAATCGAGTGAAGGGGTGTCCCAAGTCTGCGACTTTCCATCTCAATATCCAAGTAGTCGTCATAAGTCAGAGGTTCATCGATGAAAGCTTCGCCAGTCGCAGTCGCCTGCACGAGTGCGCCATTATAAGTGATGACATAGTCGCCCGCATCGAGGAGCTTCAAGTCTTCGAGAATGTTTTTGACACCCAAAAGTGGTCGGCCAGTGGCAATGACGATTTTGACGCCAGCAGCTTTAGCTTTTTGAACAGCTTCAAATACCTCAGGTGTGATTTCACGATTATTGTTGACAAGAGTGCCATCAATGTCGATAGCAACGAGTTTAATTGACATGTTAATCTAGTTGTAAACTGAACATTTCAGCTTACTTCCTTTCTTTTCCTAAAAAATGGTCATTCCTAATGTAGCTGACAAAGGCTTCTTGTTCAGCTTTGAACAGTGTCTCTGGGCTGAGAATATCGCGTGGGAAATAGAAGCGATTATCCCCATGTGTCGTGCCAGTCAAAGATTTAACAAGGCTAGATAGCTCAGATAATTCAGTGAGCGTCCCATCTTTTTGCATGATTTCAATTTGCGTCCGAGGGTTTTGAAGCTCTGGGCGATAGAGATCATAGGGTAAATCAAAGTTAGAATGCACAGCCGTATAGTAATCTGTGTCAAAACCAATTTTGGCAATGATTTGCCGTAGAATGTCTAAATCTTGCTCATCAGCCTTATCGTATTTGATGGATTTGGCTAATTTGCGATTGATAAAGGCACTGCTCAAATCTGACAAGATTTCATCGGGATGCGTCTGCCAATTTTGAAAATAAGTCGTCATGACCCCATCATCGAGATGGAGATAGTCAGACAGCGTAAAATTATGCTCAAAGAAGGGCACTAAACGCGGGCTGGTCAGTTCAAAATAATCTTTCTGAGCAGGATAGAGGACTTTGGCACGCTTCAAAAGCTGATGGAGTAGGACTTCCATCGCACGGCTTGCGGGATGGAAATAGACTTGCATATACATTTGGTAGCGACTGACGATATAGTCTTCTACAGCGTGCATGCCCTGAATCTTAAAGGCAATCCCATTGTCAACGGGCGTAATCACACGCATAATCCGTGTTAAATCAAATTCGCCATAGGTTGCGCCTGTATAATAAGAATCGCGTAAAAGGTAATCCATGCGATCTGCATCGATTTGGCTTGAAATGAGCTGAACGACCTGCTGATTGTCATAATCGTGCGTGATGACGCTGGCGATTTTTTCAGGAAAATCAGGCGCCACTTTTCTCAAGACAGCATTGACTTCGGTCGATGGATCAGTGATGATATTGACGGTAATGGCTTCGTGGTCAGTATCAAAAATCCCCTCAAACGTATGAGAGAAAGCACCATGACCAACATCATGCAGTAAAGCAGCGCATTGAGCGACAAGATTTTCTTCTGGGTTCCAAGTTTCAGGATAGTTTTTGGTAAACATTTCCGTGATTTGCTTGGCAATATTGTAGACACCTAAACAGTGGGTAAAACGGCTATGTTCCGCACCATGAAAGGTGTAGCTGGATGTACCGAGCTGTTTAATTCGGCGCAAGCGTTGAAATTCTCTTGTGCCAATCAAGTCATAAATGGTCTGATTGTTGACCGAAATGTAGTTATGAACCGGATCACGGAAAACTTTCTCTAATTTTGTATTGGACATACTGCACCCTCTATATGATATGTAGTTATATTATAACTTAATCTACTAAAAAATGCACGATATTAAGTTAAAAAATACTTATTATTTCCTAACTAATCACAACTTTACACTGTCTGTTCGCTTATCGGTAAATTTTATGAAACTGAAATACTTTATTTTATCAAAATTATCGTATAATAGAGTTACATGTGCTTATGTACGAAAAAAAATAAAGACTTTGCGTGAAGTTCAAGACAAAGTCGCAGAAAGGAAAGAGATGATGCAACATATTGAAAAAAATCGGGCGTTGAGTTGGTACCAAACGATGGTGACCATTCGAGATTTTGAAAATATCATTGACGATAAAAATCGAGCGGGTTGTTTGTATGGCACGACCCATCTTTACAATGGTCAAGAAGCCATCGCAACTGCTGTTTGTGATCTTTTGTCACCAGACGATTTGATACTTTCAACGCATCGCAATCATGGGCACGCCATTGCTAAAGGGACGAAGACTTATCCCATGTTTGCTGAGATTTTCGGCAAAAAAACGGGGACAAATGGCGGACATGGAGGTTCCATGCATATCAGCGATATATCAGTCGGGAATTTTGGCGGCAACGGCATCGTTGGCGGGAACTATCCAGTCGCTTTAGGCTTAGCGCAAGCGCTAAAAATGGATGGCTCAGAGCGTATCGTCGTTTGTTTTTCGGGGGATGGCTCGACTAATGAAGGTACGTTTCACGAAAGTCTGAACTTAGCCAGTATCTGGCGATTGCCGATTATTTTTGTGGTCGAAAACAACCAATATGCCATGTCGAGTGATGCGTCTGTGATGATTGCAGGGAGCATTTCTGAGCGCGCCAAAAATTATGAGATGAGCGCTTATCAGGTAGATGGGCAAGATGTTTTTGCTGTTCATGATGTCTTTAAACAGGCGCGTCAAGATGTTAAAAGTGGTCCAGTCTTGATTGAAGCCGTGACTTATCGCTTTAAGGGGCATTCACGCTCGGATAGCGAGCAATATCGTACGCCAGACGAGTTTTTTAACTGGGAAGACCCGATTAAAAAATTACGGGAAGTCTTGATTGCGGACTATGATGTCTCATCAGAAGAAATTGCCTTGATTGATGAAAGAATTTACCGTCACCTCTCAGCAGAAGCTGAACAGGCTTTAACAGATGAGGAAGCAAGCATGCCAAGCGATAGTTGGAAGGCGGTTTACAGTGACTAAAACGTATTTACAAGCAGTCAACGAAGGTCTTCGTCAAATTTTAGAGACGATTCCGGAAAGCTATCTTTTGGGTGAAGATGTCGGCACTTATGGTGGCGGCTTTGGGGCGACAAAAGGTTTAATCGCAGACTTTCCAGATCGTGTGCTAGATACGCCGATTTCTGAGGCTGCCATTACGGGTGTCGCGACAGGGTCAGCCTTGCTTGGCAAACGCCCTATTCTTGAGATTCAGTTTTCAGACTTTCTGACCGTTGCTGTTGATCAGCTCGTTAATGAAGCGGCGAAAATCCATTTTCTTTCTAATGGCGAGCAGTCTGTGCCCATGGTCATCCGTGCAGCCAGTGGCTCAGGAACTGGCGCAAGCTCCCAGCATTCTCAAAGTTTTGAGAACTGGTTTGCGCATGTGCCTGGCTTGATTGTTGTTATGCCATCCAATGCTTATGATGCCAAAGGGATTTTAGTTGCGGCGGTTAAAAATAATAATCCTGTCTTGGTTTTTGAGCCGAAATCGCTCTATAAAACAGCCATGCCTGTGCCGTCTGAGCTCTATGAAGTGCCAATTGGTCAGGCTAAAGTTGTCCAATCTGGTAGTGATGTAACGATTATTGCCCTCGGGCGAATGGTTGAGGTGGCTAAGACGGTTGCGAGTCAAACGGCTGTCTCTGTTGAAATTGTCGACCCGATTACGATTTCACCGCTTGATATTGAGACACTGGCGGCGTCTGCTCAAAAAACGGGTAGGGTTTTAATTTTAACTGAGGCGGTAACACGCTCGGGCATTTCTGGTGAAATCTTGGCACAAATCATCGAAACAGGTTTCAGAGGTCCGATCAAAAGGTTGGGCGGACACTTCATGCCCATTTCAGCGGCTAAATCTGTTGAACTGGCGCAAGTCCCAACCGCTAATGAAATTCTTGCGACCATTGGCACGATGATGAAGGAGGTTTAAATGGTCAAAATAACGATTGATAACCTCATCAAAATTGACCGTGAGACCGAGGTCATTCATGAGGCGTTTACTGGCGATTATCATGAGAAAAATGGGAGTCAGTTTCTCGTTTATCAAAATGAACTAGGCGAGAAAGTCGTCATGAAATATGATGCTGAAATGCTGACGATTACACGCTTTTCACAGCCGATTACGATTATGAAAATGCACCCAGAAGTTGTGACGAAGACAGCAATTGCCACACCAGTTGGCCTGCAACATTTTCAAATTAAAACCCAGCATTATCAAAAATCAAGTCACGGTTTTAAAGCCAGCTATCAATTTTGGCAAGGTGAGACGAAAATCGCTCAGTATGATTTGGCTGTACATTTTTCTTGATGACCTAGCAGTTGTTCTGAAAACCGAACATTATCGCTAAAAACTGTCTAAAAAGGCAGTTTTTTTGCTGATTTCCGAGAGAATTAACCTATAATGATAAAAAAGGCCGTATTTGAATTGGCTTAAACAAAAGAAAGTTGGAACAAGAGTGTCTGAAAAAAATGCTTACGCGCAAGCTGGTGTCGATGTAGAAGCTGGCTATGAAGTTGTTGAACGGATTAAAAAACACGTTAAACGCACAGAACGTTTAGGTGTCATGGGTGCGCTAGGCGGTTTTGGCGGCATGTTTGACCTGACGACGACTGGTGTGAAAGAGCCCGTTCTCGTTTCTGGCACAGATGGTGTTGGCACAAAACTCCTACTCGCTATCGAGGCGGACAAGCACGACACGATTGGGATTGATTGTGTTGCCATGTGCGTCAACGACATCATCGCCGCAGGCGCAGAACCTCTTTATTTCCTAGATTATGTCGCAACTGGCAAAAACATTCCTGCCAAACTCGAACAAGTCGTAGCAGGTGTCGCAGAAGGCTGCGTCCAGTCTAATGCAGCCCTAGTCGGTGGCGAAACCGCTGAAATGCCTGGGATGTATGGGGAAGATGATTATGACCTCGCTGGATTTGCAGTCGGTGTGGCTGAGAAGTCTCAGATCATCACGGGGGAGAAGATTTCAGAGGGCGATATACTGATTGGTCTGGCGTCATCAGGTATCCATTCCAATGGCTTTTCACTTGTCCGCAAGGTTTTTGCCGAGACTGATTTAAATGCCCAAATGGCTGAACTTGGCGGTCAAAAATTGATTGATAATTTATTAACCCCAACTAAAATTTATGTCAAGGACCTCATGCCTTTGGTTAAAGCAGGTGTGATTAACGGGATTTCACACATCACAGGCGGTGGCTTCATCGAAAATATTCCTCGGATGTTTGGCGATGACTTAGCAGCAGAAATCACAGAAGGCACTTGGGATAGCTTACCGATTTTTGATTTGTTAGAAAAAACAGGTAACCTCAAACACAGCGAAATGTTTGAAATTTTCAATATGGGCTTGGGCATGGTGCTTGCGATTTCACCTGAAAATCTTAATCAAGCCAAAGCCTTGCTTGACGGCAAGGGCTTTGAAATCGGTCAAATCGTTAAGCGTGAGACAGCCGCGGTTATTATCAAATGAAGTCAGCGGTTTTTGCCAGCGGTTCTGGCACAAATTTTGAAAATCTGGTCAAAAAAGGCATTCCCGTTAGCTTTTTGTTCACAGATAAACGAGATGCCAAGGCTTTGGCGCGCGCTGAAAAACTTGGCATTACGACATATAGCTTTGAATTAAAGGAATTTGAGAACAAGACCGCCTATGAGACGGAACTGCTAAAGCTCTTGGCGCAATATGAGATTGACTTTATCGTTCTAGCTGGCTACATGAAAATCGTCAGCCCAACCTTGCTACAAGCCTATGAAGGTAAAATCATTAATATCCACCCTGCTTTTTTGCCAGAGTTTCCGGGTGCACATGGTATTGAAGATGCTTGGCGTGCAGGTGTGACAGAGAGTGGTGTGACCATTCATTATGTTGACGCAGGCGTCGATACAGGTCAGATTATTGCTCAACGGCGTGTGCCGATTTTACCAAATGATACATTAGAAACATTTGAGGCACGAATTCATGAGATGGAGTATTTGCTTTATCCAGAAGTCTTACGAGAGATTTTAGAGAAATGAAAAAAAGAGCTTTCGGGCTCTTTTTTGATTGATAAATAATAGTTTATTACGTTAAATTAGTGTAAAATGAAGATATGGAGAAAATTATGATTATTGGCGTATCTGGTGCTGGTAAATCGGTTTTATCACGAGAACTTGCCAAAAAGTTGCAGCTACCTGTTTATTCTTTGGATGCCTTTTATCATTTGCCTGGTGGTAAGACGTTAGACCGGGCGACTTTCATCACGAAACAAGAAGAAGTGATGGCGACTGATAGATGGCTTATTGACGGAAATTACGCGGGTACCTTACCGATGCGGCTTGCACAAGCTGACACGGTCATCTGGCTTGACTTTCCCGCTAAACGAAACATCTTTCGCATCATCAAACGTTCCATGCAATTTCGTCAGGATAAAAGCTCGCGTCCAGATATGCCTGACTATTTTCAAGAAAAAATGTTTGATAAAGAGTACCTGAAGTTCTTAAAGTTTGTTTGGACTTTTAATCAAAAAGTGCGGCCGTATATCGTGACAGCACTCGAATCGCGTTCGAATACAGTCAAACTGATCACTTTAAAAAATCGCCGACAAGTTCGTGATTTTTTAGAGAAACTTTAAACATCAAGAAAAGGAGCCCCCACATGACATTTAAAGCAGTCCGCATTAACATCTTGGACATGAACCCTTTCACGAAAATCGGTAAGGAATGGTTACTCATCACGGCTGGTACGGCTGACAATTGCAATACTATGACCGCTAGTTGGGGAGGTTTGGGCTTTCTCTGGAACCGGAACGTCGCGACAGTCTATATCCGCCCGCAGCGCTATACAAAAACCTTTGTGGACGCTACCGATACCTTTACCCTCAGCTTTTTTGGTCGCGATTTTCGAAAAGAGCTGACCTATCTCGGTCACACAAGTGGCCGTGACATTGACAAAATCGCTAAAGCTGGTCTCACGCCCCACAACTTTGAGGACACGGTGGGCTTTGAAGAAGCGGAGATGGTTTTCGTGATGAAAAAACTTTACCAAGCCCCGATTGACCCCGAGAAATTTCTAGATGCCCAAATTGCCGAACACTATCCCGAAAAAGACTACCACGATATGTATATCGCCGAGATTGTCAAAGTCTATGTGAAAGAAAATTAAAAAGCCGTTCTAGGCTTTTTATAGTTGTCGAAAAATGTAGTCAGTCGTGCGGTCAACGGCTGTTTTGTCATAAGTCAGTTGTAAATCATGACTCAGGCTTGGTAATAGGTCATCCACCATCGTCAGCGCAGTAGAGAGCGCTTGCGAAGTCCGTGTCAAATCTGACAAGTCATACAAGCGCTCAAGCCCCTCAAAATAATCAGGGAGTCGTTTGTGTGCCTTACCAACTGATAGCGAAAAGTCTGTGTCAACACCGACCCGCCAAGTCAGCAGTCGGTAAAGTTCCTCACGAACAATTGTCTCAAAAAAGAAGTTGGCATAGAGAAGTTCGCCCCGCAAGATGCCTTTGAGGACATAAGTGCTGACCCAGAAAAATTCTGTGATGCTATTGTCAAAGTCAGTCTGAGTTGGACGCTGTACCCAGTGGGTTTGGTCAGATGTTGCGGGTAAGTTCCTGTAACTCCCTGTTTTATCCAGCAAAATCGTGTTGAGCGTATCGTCCGCCAAATAATCAGGCACACTAGAGACAGGCTGAATTTTTAAATCCAAGCGATTGCTGTCCATGAACTGCATCAGCCAGCACCAGCGATTTTTCTCAGGTAAAATCTGTTGAATCATGATGTCGCCAAAATGACTGCGGTCAAACTGCTCGAAAGTTGGAAAATCAGCATCCGAAACAAAATAGGTGATGTCAAAATCTTGATAGGGGTCTGGTTTCACAGTTGGGTCATTGCGCGACCCCTCACTGCCAATCATAAGAATGGCAGTGTTTGTTTGTCCTGTTGTCAGAATCAGATTGAAAAGTGTCTCAGATGTCATCTTGTCTCCTTCTACTTTGCTTTCATTATATCAGAAATCTTTTCGGATGCAAAAGAACTGATTGATCGAATTGAGCAGATTTTCAAAAAAGATGAATTTTTAGTTTAAAATTAAGAAAAACGTGTTATAATGACTTTTAGTAACACAATTAATTCAATAACCCATCACAAGGGGAGCCGTTTTTGGCTGAGATTGAGCGTTTGCTCTGGACTCTTTGAACCTGAACTCGTTAGCACGAGCGGAGGGATGTGATCGATAGACTTTTGGTACACAAATAAACCTCAACTCAAATTTTTCACGAGTTGAGCGGTGTGCGATTGAGATAAGTGTCAGTCGACCTCTCCTTGTGATGAAAAGGAGAGGTTTTTTGTATGGAAATGACGCAAAAAGCGCTGACGATTGCAGGCTCTGACTGTAGTGGTGGTGCAGGAATTCAAGCTGATTTGAAAACATTTTCGGCTCATGGTGTCTATGGCATGTCTGTGATTACAGCAGTTGTCGCTGAAAATACCTATCGTGTCAGCGGGATTATGGATGTGACCCCTGACATGATTGACAAGCAAATCAGAGATGTCTTTGAAGATATTGAGCCGGATGCGGTCAAAATCGGAATGCTGAACACGATTGAAACGATGCAAACAGTTGCCGATGCCCTTAAAATTTGGCAACCTAAAAATGTCGTGATTGACCCTGTCATGTATGCCAAAAATGGCAGCCCCCTGATGGCCCTTGATGCGATTGAGACTTTGATTCATGTTGTGATTCCCCTTGCAACGTTAATCACGCCCAATATTCCAGAGGCTGAAAAAATTTCAGGGATGACGATTGTGACAGTCGCTGATATGGCAATCGCAGCGAGAAAAATTCATGAGATGGGCTGTCAGGCGGTCCTCATCAAAGGCGGGCATGCCAGCGGAGAGGCAACAGATGTGCTGTATGATGGCACTGAATTTTATCAGTTGACAAGGCAGCGGATTCAGACTAAAAACACACACGGCACAGGCTGCACCTTATCCTCAGCCATTGCTAGCAATCTCGCCTTGGGGCATCCTATGCCTGAAGCAGTGCGACTGGCCAAAGACTATGTGACAGGAGCGATTATGCACGCCTTGCCTTTTGGGCGGGGAAATGGTCCGACCCACCATTTTCATGATTTGTATAAAGAAAGAGGAGAGAAGAAACTGACGAAACTGACGGGCAACATGCTAGAAAATGTTCGGAAAACAAAACCTTTGATTCATCATTTAACCAATTATGTCACGGTCAATGATTGCGCCAATATCACACTGGCGATTGGTGCCTCGCCGATTATGGCTGAGGCAATTGAAGAGGCAGCAGATATTGCGCAAATGTCACAAGCTCTTGTCATCAATATCGGCACCCTTAATTCGCGGACAGTTCCTGCTATGCTTGCAGCGGGTAAGGCGGCTAATACAGTTGGCATTCCAGTGATTTTAGATCCAGTTGGCGCTGGTGCGTCAGCCTTCCGGAATCAAACAGTTGACCAGTTGTTGTCAGAAGTTAATTTTTCAGTGATTCGTGGCAATATTTCTGAGATTAAATTTATCGCTGGTTTAGATGTCGCGACGAAAGGTGTTGATGCCGCTGATAACGATTTGCAAAATACAGACGAAACAGCTAGCCTTGCTAAAAGTTTAGCTAAGCAGTTGCGTGCGGTCATTGCCATTACAGGTGCAGTAGATGTCATTTCTGACGGTCAACAAGTCATAACTATTGCCAATGGCCATCCGAAATTAGCGGCGATTACAGGAACTGGTTGTATGTGTACGTCATTAATCGGTGCTTACTGCGGCGGGAATCCAGATACCATTTTTCAGGCAACCGCAACGGCGATTTTGTCAATGGGCATTGCTGGAGAAATAGCCTTTGAAAAAGCGGGGAAAGGTGGTAATGGTCAATTTCATGCGGCGATTCAGGACGGGATTAGCCTGTTGACTGAGACGATTTTACAAGAAAGGGCGCGTGTGACGATTGACTAAAGCAATAGATTATAGCCTGTACTTAGTGACGGATAGTGACCTGATGTCTACCGAAACCTTGGAAGAAGCAGTTGAACAAGCCATTTTAGGCGGTGTGACGCTTGTTCAATTACGAGAAAAAACAGCGAGTTCTAAAGTATTTTTAGACACGGCTAGACGCGTGAAAAAAGTGACAAGTCAGTACGGCGTGCCATTGCTGATCAATGATCGTGTGGATATTGCGCTAGCGATCAATGCAGAGGGTGTGCATATTGGGCAAGATGATTTACCGCTTGCTGATGTTCGGCGCTTGATTGGCGCTGATAAGCTGATTGGTGTTTCTGCCCGTAATTTGGCGGAAGCACAGGCGGCTTGCAAGGCTGGCGCTGATTATCTAGGGGTTGGTGCTATGTATGCGACTGATACCAAGACAGATGCACAGCTGGTATCATTAGCTGAACTGGCTGAAATTCGTGCAGCGATTAATCTGCCTATCGTCGTTATCGGTGGTATTAATAAGGCTAGCATTCTAGATTTTAAGGCTATGGGAATTGATGGCTTTGCGGTCGTTTCGGCGATTATGGGACAAACAGAGATTAAGAAAGCGGCGAATGAGTTGAAAGGATTGGTTGAAAAATGTTAGCAGAACGCTTGAAAGAAAATGTGCTAGAACTTTGGGAAACGACCTACCAGCATCCATTCGTCCAAGAACTCGGACAGGGCACGTTACCACAAGAAAAATTTAAATTCTATCTGCTACAAGACTACCTCTACCTCCTTGATTATGCCCGCCTTATGGCTTATGCCGCGATTAATGCGGATGACGAATCAAGTATGTGCTATTTTACGCAAATACAGTCTGATATTTTAGGCTCAGAACTCGAGACGCATAGAAACTATATGGCGACATTTGACATATCTGCAGAAGTGGCTGCGCAAGTTGAGGCGTCCTTGTTTAATCGCGCCTATGCTGCCAATATGTTAGCCACTGCCCAAAGTGGTCAGCTATCCAAAATCATCGCGACAGTACTACCGTGTGCTTGGACTTATGCTGAGTTTGCCCAACGTCTGCTCAAAGCCTGTCGCGTTTGGCTAGAAAAATATGCCTCTGCCGACTTCGCAAAATCAGCAGAATGGTTATTAGCCAAATTAGAAAGTTTACTGCAAGATAAATCTGAACAGGAACATCAGGCAATTCAGACGATTTTCAAATCAAGTTTAGAGTTTGAATATCTGTTTTGGGAAATGTCCTATCAGATGCAAACTGGCATTAGCACAAAGACAGTCGCCAAATGAAGAAGCGAAGAAAAAACACAGACCCTCATAGTCTGTGTTTCAATCTAGGAAAAATAAGCTGGTCAGAATAAGTAATCATTATCCCTTGAAACAGGAGGGCGATTGCCGTTCCGATATTGACAGCAACGATTTGTCGAAAAATGAGACTTAAAACGATGATAACGAGAGCGGGGATTGAAAAATTAACCCATTGGGCGATTTTGGCATTGCCACTAAAATATTTAAACCGGAGAATATTAGTCATCTCATCCCCTGGATGTAAGATGAGATTGAGCCGTTGATAGATTGAAACGGCAATGGCAACCAAACAAATCCCTAGAATATCGAGACTAATCGTGGCGAACAGGGGTAAATTTGAAATGCCTAAATTCATAAAAAATTGTTTAAAAATACCGACAAAAGGACCAAAGAAGCTGATAAAAATAATATTACCTAGAATACTTGAAAAATTGACTTGACCTAGCAGGGCGATATTAATCAGAATCTGTAAAGCACCATAAATAATCAGCACCCAAGAAATAGAAGCGTTAAAATCAAAGGCAATGTTCGCAGCGGAAGCGGTCCACATGCTAGACCCCATATTGGCTGCGACGGTCAAACCATTGCCTGTCGCATTAATCAGGAGTGAGAGGATGAAATAAAAAATTGCTTCTAAAGTTGTTGGCTTTCTGAGGCCGTCTTGTGTTGTAATCATAGGACTATTATACTATACTTGTATGATAATGCTATCATTTGGGAGAATTTCCCTTAAATTCAGGAGGAATGAGCCGTGTTATCCTACCAATATTTTGCATTAACTAAGGTGGTGGACGATTTGATTAACGTCTACCACCTTAGTTAATGACACGGATACAGTTGCAGCAGTCCAAGCACAAACCTTGACAAAAATGGATGCGATTTTACCCCAAAAATTTGACGCCTTTCCAGTATTTTCAGATACCATTTTAAATGAAAAACTAACTAAGGCAAAAAGGTAGATTATTTTTTTAATATCAGTCGCGTCATCAGGCGTGGGTTATTTAACATTCATCACTAAATCGCCTAGCACGCCTTGTTGATTGGCAGCTTCAATCATTTCTGGGGTCAACATCACACCGGAATTAATGGAGAAGTTGCCATCTTTTGAAGCTGTTTTCTTAGCAGTGACTTGTCCCGTCAATAACTCTAATATCTTTTGATCGAGCACTATTTTTTCAGTTTCAGCAGATACCGATTCTTCTGAATCACCGACACACTCTTGAGGTGAAGAAAAGACCATATCTTTTTGATCACCCGTTATTTGGTAGCATTCTGGTATCTCAGTCACAATGATAAAATGTTCAGAAAGCGAAATAATTTGTTGACCTGTGAAGCTGTTATCTGAGTCTAGGATGATTTTCGAAATCTCACCAGTCTTTTCATTGATTTCAAAATCAATGACCTTGCCAACTTTATTTCCAAGGTCCATCAAAACAGGTGTCCCGATGAGATCAACCGTACGCTCTAGATGGATTGACTTATCCGAAAAAGGTTTGATTTCATTGGCTGTTAGGACCACGATATAGTCGTTACCTAATCCTCTAACCGCCTCAAAATCAATTGCTGTTGGGACGTTCGTATGCTGAATCATGTTAAAGATTAAATATTTAACGCATCTTGTTTCCATTGAAACAACGACTTTTGATGTGATACCAATCACTTTGCCCTCTTGTATTCCGACGATTGGCAATTCATTTAAAACACTTACTAATTTCATTTTTGAGTATAGTTAGATTGACGGATAGGCTCCGCCAATCTAAAACCTTTCTTTATAATATTTTTAACGTTTATCTGAGTCGATTCTTCCGATCTGATAAATCATAAATAAACTGAGTTAAATCATCTCGACTCCAATCTGAGTAGAATAAAGAAGTAGAGAAGAAGGGAATATCCTGATATTTTTTATCAGGTAGCCAGTTAGAGATGATGACATCAGGCTTTTCACCTTTTAGTTGCGCAGCAGTATAAATTTGAACAGGTATAACTTGACAGAAGAGACCTGTGGCTCTAACAGAACCCGTGTCATAATTTGATATTTGATGGCATGTTGCGTCATAGAAGAATATAAATCCAAAACATTAAAATTAGATTTTGCTGATAATCTAATTTTTTGATTATCAATTATAAAGGGTTTAATGTTATTTTCTTTACAATAGCCTTCTAAAGTGTCGAGATAGGTTATGATGGTTTTTTTCGTGAGATCAATGCGATTTTCGAGTTTTTTGAAAGAGATTGATTTTGTCTGTACCTTGCTCAGTTCTCCGATGATTTTTAAAATATACTTATAAAAAAGTTTCCATGATCTCCCCCTCATTTCTGAAAATATAACCTACATAATGTATATACTACTCCAAAATCAGAAATTATTCAAGAAGATATAAAAATAGAATTTTTATAAAATCCTAGGAAACATAAGAGTTAAAGGGACGAAACCTTAGTTTTTTTTCTTTTTCTTATTATCAGAAAAAAACTAGGTGCGTTTTCATGATAAATGTTATAAATTTGGAGTACGGTATCCCCAACTGGGCGAGTTTAGACCTCCGAGAAAATAGTTATGTCGCCTGGCACGATCCCGATCAGGGATGAAAATTCATCTTATTTTACGATGAAAATAATCAGCTTCAAGGCACTTTCGGTGAATTTGGTAGCAATCCGATCAAAGGTCTTTGTGCCATTTGCCAAGAAATGACGACAGTCAGTCTATTTTTAGCAACGACTAAATCTGGCGGCGATGGGACTTATACGAAAAAAGGGAATTATATTTGCCTAGACTCAGATGAATGCAACACTATCTCTATGCTATCAGCGCTTTATATGCCTTTTTAAATGAGATGACATAACTCTCAAATCATTTTTTTGCAAATAATATGTTAAAATAAAGGTATGAATGCTATTTTAGATTTGATCTTGACAGATATTAGAACACATTTTAGTACCATGATGTTCTTCATCAACCTCATCCTCTCCCTAGTCATCATTTTTCGTGAAAGAAAAAGCACAGCGGCAACCTGGTCTTGGATCTTTGTCGTGAATTTACTCCCCATTTTTGGCTTTATTCTCTATATTTTAATCGGTCGAGGCATCTCTAGCTTTCGGATTTTTAAGTTGGAATCGCAACCGCGCCATGGCTTTGAACAAGAAATCAAGCAAGCCAAAGCAGCCTATCGAAAAGATCGTTTTCTCACTAAAATAACAGACAATTACGTGATTGGGCAACTCCTGCACATGCTGTTCATTTCAGAAGAGTCGATTGTTTCCATGAATACAGACGTCCAGCTTTTCACGGATGGTCGTAAAAAATTTGATGCCCTGATTGCTGACATTGAAAAAGCTCAGCATCATGTCCATGTCGAATACTACATTTTCCGCATGGATAACTTAGGCAAGGAATTGACACAGGCCCTCATCGCAGCGAGAAAGCGAGGGGTTGAAGTCCGGGTGCTGATTGATGCTTGGGGCTCAAACGGCACGAAAATGCGGCATTTTAAAGAGTTGACAGCTGTAGGCGGAGAAGTCGTTTATTTCTTCCCACTGATTTTGCCTATGATTAATCCGCGGACGAATTACCGCTTGCACCGCAAGATTGTCGTTATTGATGGCAAAATCGGCTATACTGGTGGCTTTAATGTCGGAGATGAATATGTCAGTATCACTAAAAAATTTGGTTACTGGCGGGATAACCACTTGCGTCTGACAGGCGATGTCGTCTATTCTTTGCAAAATCGCTTTATCATGGACTGGAATAGCCAACACCAGCACGAAATAAAAAATTCTGTGCCTTATTTTCCAGAAACTGCTGCTTCTGGTCATATCACAGCCCAGTTTGTCTCCAGTGGCCCAGATACCAAACGTGAGCAGATTAAGATGGCTTATCTGAAGATGATTAATGGCGCAGAAGATGAAATCATCATCCAAACGCCTTACTATATCCCGGATGACGCCATTCATGACGCCCTGAAGCTTGCCCTATTAAGTGGTGTCAAGGTTAAACTGCTGATTCCAAATAAACCTGACCACCCCTTTGTTTACTGGGCGACTTACTATTATAGTGCTAGTCTTGTGCGTTACGGTGCAGAAGTCTATACTTATGAAAATGGTTTTGTGCATGCGAAAACGATTATTATTGATGGCAATTTTGCCTCAGTAGGCTCTGCTAACTTTGACTATCGCAGCTTTAGCCTAGATTTTGAAGGCAATATGATTATCTATGATTATGATTTTTCACAACGCCTCCGTCATGACTTTTTTGAAGATTTGAAAGTCAGTCAACAACTGACTTTAGAGCGTTATGAAGAACGGTCATTCTTCATCAGATTTAAAGAAGGCATTGCCAGACTCATCGGGCCAATGTTATAAAATCCGAACATTACAGCAGAATATTTCTCAAAACACACCAACACTTTGGAAGAGTTTTCCAAAGTGTTTTATAATGAAGAATGGAAGTTGTGACGAGCAGAGAGATATGTTTTGAGGATTAGATATCCCAATATCTTCTGTCACAATAGCGAAGTTGAGCAGATTATCTGATCAACTCGGTCGGTATCTGCAAATACTAACCCTATTTGGAGAACTTAAAATGAATAATTTACCCGTTTTCGACTATGAAGACATCCAACTTATCCCTAACAAATGTATCATCAATAGCCGAAGCGAAGCTGACACATCTGTTAAACTTGGACAACACACCTTTAAAATTCCTGTCGTTCCTGCTAATATGCAGACGATTATTGATGAAGAGGTTGCGGAATATCTGGCTAAAAATGGCTATTTCTATGTCATGCATCGTTTTGATGAAGCTGCTCGCATGCCATTCGTGAAAAAAATGCAGGCGCAAGGCTTGATTGCATCGATTTCAGTCGGTGTTAAAGACTATGAATATGCCTTTATTGATGCCTTAAAAGCAGAAAACGCTGTGCCAGAATTCATCACGATTGACATCGCCCATGGGCATTCTGACAGCGTCATTCGCATGATTCGCTACATCAAAGAGGTCATTCCAGAAACCTTTCTCATCGCAGGTAATGTCGGCACACCTGAAGCGGTTCGTGAGCTTGAAAATGCTGGAGCTGATGCGACAAAGGTTGGCATTGGGCCGGGGAAAGTTTGCATTACCAAAGTTAAAACAGGATTTGGTACAGGCGGCTGGCAACTGGCTGCCCTCCGTTGGTGTGCTAAAGCTGCGCGTAAACCGATTATTGCGGATGGTGGCATTCGGACGCACGGTGATATTGCCAAATCAATCCGTTTTGGCGCAAGTTTTGTCATGATTGGGTCATTATTTGCCGGACACGAAGAAAGTCCAGGTCAAACGATTACCAAAGATGGTGAACTTTATAAAGAATATTTCGGATCAGCTTCTGAATACCAAAAAGGCGAAAAGAAAAATGTTGAAGGCAAGAAAATTCTCGTGCCGCATAAAGGGGCGCTTCAAGATACTTTGACTGAAATGCAGCAAGACTTGCAAAGCTCAATTTCTTATGCCGGCGGTCGTGATTTAGCAAGCCTGACCAAAGTCGATTACGTGATTGTTAAAAATTCTATTTGGAATGGCGATAGTATTTAAGGTAAAAGATTAAGCAAATTATTGCGACGAGATAACGAGAGAGACCTCAAAAAATTGATTCGGGGTCTTTTTTGCTCTGATTTTAGGTCGTATTTGGCATATTTTAGGTCGTTTATGATACTTTGATTTTTAGGCGCTAAAATTGTGATAGACTGAAAATGTAAACGAAATATTGAACAAGGAGCTAAATAATGAACGCTAACTATTTCTTTATGATTGCTATTTTCTTACTGCTAGTCTTCCTTGATTATATGTTTTCTGTTAATATCAATATTTTTATCATACTCATATCAGCAGTGTTGTTATGTCTATTAATCAAATCTATCATGAAACGTTTGAAATAGGCTGCTATAGTTGTTGTCGTCGATTTGATGTGGAAAAATATCTGTCAAGAAAAAAACTTGACACGCCAAAATAATCTGCTATAATAATAAATGTAAACAAAAAAGAAAAGAGAAATATCATGTCTGTAAAAATTCGTTTGACTCGCATGGGTTCAAAGAAAAAACCTTACTACCGTATTAACGTTGCTGATTCACGTGCACCACGTGATGGTCGTTTCATCGAGACAGTTGGGACATACAACCCATTAATCGCTGATGAAAATCAAGTAACTTTAAAAGAAGAACGCATTCTTGAGTGGCTTGGCAATGGCGCACAACCTTCTGACACGGTTAAAAATATCTTGTCAAAAGCTGGCGTTATGAAAAAATTCCACGAAGCAAAATACGCTTCAAAATAAGCAAGTATTCTATTTGTGAGAAGCGACTATTTTTGGTCGCTTTTTTGAAATTTTTGACTAAACGAAAGAGACTACTATGGATTTAGAAGTACAAGAGTTGGTATTGACAATTGTTAAGCCACTGACGACTGAACCTGACCTTGTTCATATTGATGTTGTAGACGGCGATGAATTTGTCGAATTTCACCTCCATGTTGCAGAACACGATATGGGTCGGATTATCGGCAAGCAAGGTCGGATTATTCAAGCCATCAGAACGATTGTTTATTCTGTACCTGTTGCAGGTAAAAAAATTCGTCTACTCGTCGAAAAATAATCAAGCGCTGAAATCAGCGTTTCAGATTCAAATCTAGATTAGAAAAAATCAAAAGCCCTCCCGTTTTGGATTCAGAATGGGAGGGCTTTATTTTATACATCAAATATAGTATTTATTATGTTCGTTTAATAATCAAAAATCAATTAGTTATTTTTTCTAAATGTTTTTTTAAATTATTCAACTTATCTTTATCCTTTTTGGGTACTTCATATTTTTTTATAGTATTAATTCCTTCAGATAATACATTCTTCGAAATAGTATATTTCTGAACTAATTTATCATTTTTGTATAATTTAATGACATAGTCATTGTCAGGCGTAAGTTTGTTTGCATCTAAAACTTTTACTTTTTCATGATTTAGTAGCACATTTAAATCTGATATGATTTTTTCTTGCTCTAGTGGATCATTGATTTTAGAAAATCGTTCATTTTCATCCTTAAATTTTCTATTGACTACAGATATTTCAATTTTGTCAATTGTTTGATTGTTTATCACCTCAAAATCATTTTTTTTACAAGCATACAATAAAGATAAAAATAGTAAAGAGAAACCAAAGAATATCATTCTTTTTATTCGCATGACAAACACCCCCATTTGTTAAGTAATATGATGTTTAAATTGCCTATAAGATAAGGATTTAAAGATGGGTCTTTCTAACTTTATTATACACCATTTTTAAATATCATACCATTGAAAAGTAAGCGGTTTCATGATGTAATGTAATTGGTAAAGTGATTTAATTCTGAATTTTCAAGGGGGGGAATAATCATGATGAAAAAAAGTAAAATTATTTTGTTTGTTGCATCATTAATTCTAGGTGTAACTTCTTTTACGAATTTTGGACAAAGAGCCAGTGCTGAATAATCAAAAACGGGATACGATATTGGAAATGGGGTGACAATTAGTGAGAATCTAACCAAGGAAGAATTAACACTGGAGTTATCTTCTAATTCTAGTATTACAAAGAAAGAGGCAGAAGATATACTTTTTCCTCACTCCATGAGTACAAGGTTGAAAAGACAAACAGAAGAGGATAATTACGCGGTGGTTAGTTTTTCATGGCAAGATCGTACACTATACGATAACTTTGGCGATGGAAGACAAGTTTACTTTTATTGTAGAACTAGTGAAAGTGGTGGTTTTAGAGGAATAGAACAAATAGTCTATGCCGGTTTTAATGCTGGCGATAAATCATTTGTAGGAACGTTACAATATGCTTTACCAGACCCTAATCGTATACACTATACGTTAAATGGAGATTTACATCATAATGGTACTATAACAGTATCAGGTGGTGGAAGTGTTGGTGTGGGAGGATCTGGAATCCTTAATATGTCTATTAGTGGTAGCAGTTCATTCTATCAACATTTATTTAGAAATGTTGATGTTAGGTTTTAAAATAAGTGAGCAAATGAATAAAAATAGCTAGCGCATTGCTAACTATTTTTTATATTCAGGCGTCTTATTTCTAACTCTATTATACAACATTTTTAAATGCCCAAAAAGAAAGCAGTTTCGAATTATTTTGTTCTTTGATTTCACATACTTGTTATTTTCTTCTAGCTATTGCTGAAATCATCATTTTTGATGAATTGCCTACGTTTTTACATGCTCGATCCTTGGACTGCTAGGCGGTCTGTGGTATAATATAAGAATGGATTATTACAAAGTAGGAACGATTGTCAATACACAGGGGTTGCAAGGCGAAGTACGCATTATTTCGGTGACGGATTTCACTGAGGAACGTTATCAAAAGAATGCTGAGTTGGCTCTATTTGATAAGGCTGACAACTTCGTTAGAACCTTAAAAGTTAAAACGCACCGTAAACAAAAGAATTTTGATATTGTCAAATTTGACGGACTTTATAGCATCAATGATGTCGAGAAGTTTCGCGATTTTTCACTCAAAGTAGCGGCAGAAAATCGTGCGGCGCTTGATAGTGACGATGAGTTTTACTATGATGATATCATCGGTTTGGATGTTTTTGAACAGGAAACAAAAATTGGTACTGTGTCAGAAATTCTGCAACCAGGGGCGAACGACGTCTGGGTCATTAAGCGTCAGGGTAAAAAAGACTTGTTACTGCCCTTTATCGAAGACGTGATTTTGTCTGTCAATCTTGCTGAAAACCAAGTCATGGTCGAAGTACCAGAAGGATTGGACGATTAAAAGATGCGAATTGATATTTTAACACTCTTTCCAGAGATGTTTTCCAGTCTGGAACATTCAATTGTTGGACGTGCGCGGAAATCTGAGAAAATTGAGGTTAATTTCCATAATTTTAGAGATTTCGCAACCAACACACAAAAACATGTCGACGATATGCCCTATGGTGGTGGTCAGGGCATGCTCCTCATGCCACAACCGATTTTTGACACCATGGCGTCATTTCCCCATGAAAATGCGCGTGTTCTGATGATGGATCCTGCGGGTTGCAAATTTGACCAAGCCTTTGCAGAAGAGTTGGCGACAGAAGACCAAGTTGTCTTTCTATGTGGACATTATGAGGGCTTTGACGAGCGGATAAAAACCTTGGTAACAGATGAAGTTTCCCTTGGCGATTATGTCTTAACAGGGGGTGAGGTTGCTGCTGCTGTCATGATTGATGCCACCGTTCGCTTAATGCCAAACGTCCTTGGCAAAAAAGCGAGCCATGAAGATGACAGCTTTTCATCAGGGCTCCTAGAATATCCCCAGTACACGCGACCCGAGGATTTTCGAGGGCTCAAAGTGCCAGAGGTGCTCATGAGTGGTCATCATGAAAACATTCGAAAATGGCGCTTGCGCGAAAGTCTAGCGAAAACCCAGCGTCTACGACCTGATTTGCTTGAAAAATATGAGCTGAACGCTGAGGAGACTGAGCTACTCAAAGGGTTGAAAAATGAAGATTAAAAATTATATCTGGGATTTTGATGGCACTTTGTTTGATACCTACCCTGTTATGCTAGAGGCGCTAGAGCAAATTATTGCTAAGCATGGCATTGACTATGAGGGCGATTTGGCTTATTTTATCAAAAAGTATTCGATTCGCAAATTCGCATCGGATTATGCCACACCAGACTTTATTGATGACTATCATGTGCTTGAAGCCAAGCTCCAGACGGATGTCAAGTTTTATCCTCAAATTCCTGCTATTTTAGCTGGTATTGTGGCACAAGGTGGTCAGAATTTTGTTGTCAGCCATCGAGATGATCAGACTTATACGTATTTGGGGGACTTAGCACCTTTATTTACTGAAATTATTACAAGTGATAACCACTTCGCCAGAAAACCTGATCCGGAAGCCTTAACCTATCTGATTGACAAATATTACCTCGAGCCAAGTCAAACAGCAATGGTTGGCGACCGACCCTTGGATATACTGGCTGGTCAAAATGCAGGTGTTAAAACGATTTTGTTTGATGAAGCAGGCATTTTTGGGGACAATGCAGTCAAAGCAGATGTATTGATCCACACATGGGAAGACTTTGAGCGGACGAAAGTTCGCAAATGACTCTGCTTGGCTGGCACGATAGCGCAGGTCAGGCTTCAAGATTTCACAAAGTGAAATCGCAGAAAGGAAGAAAAAATGAAAATTGAACGCGAACAAGAAGTAGTCCACCAGTTTCACTATGATGCGAGAAACTTGGAGTGGGAAAAAGAAAATGGCACACCTGAAACGAACTTGAATGTTCAGTTTCAGTTAGTTGAGCAGATTGAAGGCGTTAGTGAAACTGATACGGCGATTACTGGTGCTTTGACATTTATCATCGTACTTGAAAATCTCGTGATTTCAGGTCATATCAGTCAGCTCAACTATATTCGTGATTTAGTCATTGAAAATAGAGAGCAACTCGATCAAGAAAAGATGCAAGAATTGGCAGCACCTTTGTTTGATTTGCTCAAACGCTTGACTTATGAGGTAACAGAAATTGCCTTGGATCAACCGGGCATTAATTTGGAATTTTGAGGTCCTATGAAAACCGCAATTATTACAGATAGTTCAGCTTATCTTAGTGATAAAATCAAGGAGAAAGCCAACATTTTTGTGTTGGATATTCCGGTTTTTATCGCTGGAGAGACGTACATTGAGGGCAAGAATTTGACTGTCCAAGCCTTTTACGACAAAATGGCAGCAACTGAAGAACTCCCAAAAACGAGTCAGCCCAGTATCAGTGATTTAGTAGAGTTGCTTGAAAAATTACAGGCTGACGGTTATACACATGTCATTGGCCTCTTTTTATCATCAGGCATCTCAGGTTTTTGGCAAAACATTCAGTATCTGAAAGACGAATTTCCGGATTTGATACTGTTTTTTCCAGACACTAAAATCACCTCTGCACCATTAGGCTACATGGTCGAGATGACCTATAACATGATCAAAACCAACGCACCGTTTGAGTTTATCACCTCTGAATTAACCGACATCATTGCCCAAACAAGAGCCTTTATTATCGTCGATGATTTGGATCATTTGGTTAAAGGCGGGCGCTTGTCAAATGGTGCTGCCATGATAGGTAATCTCTTAAATATTAAACCGATTCTACGCTTTGATGAAGCAGGAAAAATCGTTGTCTACGAGAAAATTCGGACGAGTAAAAAAGCCTTCAAACGGCTCTATAAAATCTTGGCTGAAAACACCAAAGATAGAGCTTACAAAGTTTACGTGATCCATTCAAATATACCTGAAAAGGCACACGAAATCGCAGAAGAGCTGACCAGTAAAGGGTTTGATGTTTCTGTTGCGACGTTCGGTGCTGTCATTGGCACGCATCTAGGGGAAGGAGCACTCGGATTTGGTATGAGTCCGAAGTTAAAATAATGATTAAAGTCATCATTTCTGGTTTTAAAGGTCGCATGGGGTCAACCGCTGTCGAGATGGTCAACAATGACCCAGAACTTGAACTAGCAGCTCTGATTGATCCATTTGCAACGGAAAAAGAAGTCGCTGGTATCCCTGTTTTCAATGATAAAGCAGATGTTTTAAGTGTAGCAGCAGATGTTTGGGTGGATTTTACCATTCCTGATGTCGCCTATGACAATACGAAGTTTGCGATTGAAAACAATCTCTGCCCAGTTGTTGGGACAACGGGCTTTACGGAAGCGCAAATTACAGAACTCATCGCGCTGTCAAAAGTAAAAAAAGTTGGCGGTTTAATCGCCCCTAACTTTGCGATTGGTGCGATTTTAGTCATGGAATTTGCCCAAAAAGCAGCGCAATATTTCCCAGATGTTGAAATTATCGAGTTGCACCATGATCAGAAAAAAGATGCCCCATCAGGGACAGCTGTGAAAACGGCTGAACTCATCAAAACAACTCGAACTTACAAGAAACAAGGGGCAGCTGATGAAGTTGAGACTATGCCAGGGGCACGCGGTGCTGAATTTGACGGTATGCGCATTCACTCAGTGCGCTTGCCGGGTCTTGTGGCGCACCAAGAAGTGATTTTTGGTGCCAATGGTGAAGGCTTGACGCTGCGTCATGATTCTTATGACCGTGTCTCCTTTATGGGCGGCGTCAAGCTCGGTATCAAGAAAGTTATCAACCTTGATACCTTAGTTTATGGATTAGAACATCTTTTATGAGAGTAGAAAAAATGCCGGCGGAGTTTGTCAAAGCTCTGCCGATTTTGCAAAAAATCAGAAATTCTGGCTATGAGGCTTACTTTGTTGGGGGGAGCGTGCGAGACGTTTTGTTGCACCGTCAAATTCACGATGTCGATATTGCGACCAGCGCCTATCCGGCTGAAACCAAACAAATTTTTGAGCATACGATTGATATTGGGATTGCGCATGGGACTGTTTTGGTGCTGGCAGATGGTGACGAATATGAAGTCACGACGTTTCGGACGGAAGACGTCTATGTCGATTACCGCAGACCCTCACACGTGAATTTTGTGCGCCAATTATCTGAGGATTTATTGCGCCGTGACTTCACGATTAACGCCTTTGCCCTCGCTGATGATGGTCAAGTCATTGATCTTCATGGCGGGATAGCCGATTTAGAGGCTGAGATTTTGCGTGCAGTCGGCAATCCTGCTGAACGTTTTAACGAGGATGCCTTACGAATCATGCGTGGCTTGAGATTTGCCGCAGTTTTGAATTTCGATTTGGAAAGCAAGACTTTTGCCTCGATGAAAGACCATGCGCATTTGCTGGCTAAAATTTCGATTGAGCGTATTTTCATCGAACTCGATAAGTTATTGACCGCAGATTATTGGCATAAAGGCTTTCGTGACCTATTAGCCATAGAGGCCTATCCCTATCTCCCTGATTTTTCCGATCAAACTGCCTTAGCTCGTTTATTAGCCCTACCCTCAGACTTCAAATTTACCAATTCAGTTCAAGCTTGGGGCTACCTAGCACACCAACTTGGGGCTACCGACGGTAAATTTTTACTCAAAAAATGGAAAGTTTCACGAGAGTTTTCATCAGCCGTGAGCGATTTCCTGACAGCCTACCACAAACGCCAGCAAGGCGATTTCAGCCCCGAAGACCTCTACAAACTTGGGAAATCAAGTCTGACTTTGGTCGAGGAGCTGTTTGCTGCGCAAAACTTAGAGACGAATTTTGAGCATATCTCAGTACTTGATAGCCAGCTACAAATCAGAAGTAGACAAGCGATTGCCGTATCAGCAGGTCAAATCATGACAGCATTTGGTATTCAACCAGGCCCACAAATCGGACAACTCTACCATCAGATCGAGCTAGAAATCGTTAAAGGACAGCTGAAAAATACCCCTCAAGAGATTTTCAATTACGTAAAAAGGAACTTTGAGCGGACATAGTTCGCGAATGACCCTGCTTGGCCAGAGCGCTAGCGTAGGTCAAGTTTCAAGATTTCACGAAGTGAAATCGATGAAAGGACTAAACATGGCGACAATGACTGATTTTCGTGTCGAAAATTTAACTAAATCTGTTGGTGATAAGACAGTTTTCTCACAGCTGAATTTTATCATTCACCCCTTAGATCGGATTGGTCTGATTGGTGTCAATGGCACAGGTAAGACAACCTTACTGGATGTCATTTCAGGAAAACTCGGCTTTGACGGCGATAACTCGCCCTTTTTTGGTCGCAATGATTTTAAAATTGAGTATCTGACACAGGATCCGCAATTTGATGGTGAGTTATCTATCATGGATGCCATTCTGTCTGATGACCTGCCACAAATGCAAGCCATTAAGCGTTATGAACAGGCTTTGCTTAATCTGACACAAGATGCGACTAATGCTAAACTGCAAGAACAGCTCAGCCAAATCGAAGCGCAGATGACTGCGATTGAGGCTTGGGAAGTTGAAAATCAAGTCAAAACCGTTTTGTCAAAATTGAAGTTGCCTGATTTGACAGCGCAGATTAAAAATCTGTCGGGTGGTCAAAAACGTCGGGTGCAGTTGGCGCAGGCCTTACTCAATCCAGCAGATTTATTATTGCTAGATGAGCCGACTAACCATCTGGATGTTGCTACCATTGCTTGGCTGGAAAACTATATCAAAAATTCACGGCAAACCGTCTTGTTCATTACCCATGACCGTTATTTCTTGGATAATCTGGCGACGCGTATTTTTGAGCTGGATAATGGCAATTTGATTGAGTATCAAGGGAATTATCAGGATTATTTGCAGCAAAAAGCTGAAAATGATGAACGTGAAAGCGCCCAACAGCATAAAAATAAACAGCTCTACAAGCAAGAGTTGGCTTGGATTCGTAAGTCACCACAAGCGCGTGCTACCAAGCAACAAGCGAGAATTGACCGCTTTGAAGATATTAAAAAAGACGTTCAGAGCATCACGACATCAGATGATTTGTCGATCAATGTCGCTACCTCACGCATCGGTAAAAAAGTGATTAATTTTGATCATGTTACTTTTGCTTATGATGCGGAAAAACAGATTTTGAATGACTTTAATCTTATCGTTCAAAACACAGATAGAATCGGCATTGTCGGCAATAACGGCACAGGTAAATCAACCTTGCTCAATCTCATCAGTGGTAATTTGACACCTGATTTAGGTGTCGTTGAGATTGGTGAAACGATTAAAATTGGTTACTTTTCTCAACAAATTCGAGGTCTTGATGAATCGAAACGGGTCATTAATTTCTTACAGGAAGTCGCAGATAATGCCCAAACCGCTTCTGGGGAGTCGATTTCAGTCGTCAATCTACTGGAACAATTTCTTTTCCCAAGGACGACGCATGGGACGCTGATTGAAAAATTATCGGGTGGGGAGAAGAAACGCCTTTATCTCTTGAAGATTTTGCTCCAACAGCCTAACGTTTTGCTCTTAGATGAGCCGACAAATGACCTCGATATCGCGACCTTGACAGTCCTTGAAAATTTCATCCAGCATTATCAGGGCGTTGTGATTACGGTCAGCCATGACCGCTATTTTCTAGATAAAGTGGCTAAGAAATTACTGGTTTTCGATCAGGGCGCGATTACGGAAGTTCACAAACTTTACTCGGATTATTTGGCCGATAAGCTAAGCGATGAAAAAGTTGTTGCCAAGGCTGAAACGAAACCAGTCGTCAGAGAAAAAGTCGTCGAAAAACGCCGGATGTCCTATGCTGAAAAGCAAGAATGGGCGACCATTGAAGACGATATCTCTGAGCTAGAAGAGACTATCGCAAGCATCGAAACCGAAATGGCTGAAAATGGTGCAGACTTCACAAAACTAGGTGAATTGCAAGCAAGCCTAGATGAGCAAAACGCTGACTTATTAGCTAAGTATGAACGTTATGAGTATTTATCGGAGTTTTAAATGACACCTAATCCTAGAATTTTAAAAATGACATTTTCTTCGGTCTATCCCTTGTATTTAGCGAAAGTTGAGAAGAAAAATCGCACGAAAACTGAGCTTGACCAAGTCATTTTATGGTTGACGGGGCTTGACCAAGAAGCCTTGGCAAAATTCATCGTGTCAGAGGCAACATTCCCGGAGTTTTTTCAAGCCTGCACGATGAATCCTAAGTCTGACACCATTACCGGCAATATCTGTGGGGTTAAGGTTCAAGAGATTCAGGATCCGCTTATGAAGCAGATTCGGCTGCTGGATAAGGTCGTCGATGAGCTGGCGCGAGGTTGGTCGCTAGCAAAAATTAGGAGAGAGAAATGACAGCGAAACAACTGGCTTTAAGGGGGAATATCTTCGGCACGATAGGTGGGATATTTTTACTAAGGGATAGTATTGCTAACTTAATCGCAGCCAAGAGTCTTGTTGCTGAAGGCTATACAGAAAAATCTTTTTTGCTGATTTATATGACAGGGCTTATCATAGGGATGCTGGTTTTGACTGTTGTTCAGGTGCTGACTTGGATAGCGTATACTAAGATTGGCAAGTCAACTGAAAGACGTTGGCAACTTTTTTTGTTGATTATCGGTATTCTTCTAATCATAGAGGCACTATTTGGCTTGATGCTAACTGTGCTGACGGCTGGTTTTTTGTCTGCTCTATTAGGGAATCTATTACACATTATTCAGTCTATTTTCTTTATCCTGACTTTTGCTTTGAAGGATAAAAATGTCGCACGTAACTAAAAATTAGGAGAGAGAAATGAGAACGAAACAATTAGCACTATGGGGCAATATTTTGGGCACGATTGCTGCCATCATCACGCTGTTGATTGCCTTACAAGATATTATTTTGACGGAAATGATTTATGAAGGAGCTTATATTAGCACACCTTTTGTCATTGGGCAATTGATAGGTGGTGCCATTTTGATTGTGGCGCAT
This sequence comes from Pseudolactococcus reticulitermitis, assembly GCF_002260845.1. GTDB lineage: Bacteria > Bacillota > Bacilli > Lactobacillales > Streptococcaceae > Pseudolactococcus > Pseudolactococcus reticulitermitis. The sequence continues at coordinate 241,383 of NZ_BEDT01000002.1, forward strand.
GTCTTCACTTGGATAGCCTATGTTAAAATTGGCAAGCCATCTGAAAAAGGCTGGAAAATATTTTTGCTTGTCATGGGGATTATTTGGGCATGTGGCGCAGCATTTGGTTTGCTAATTTCTTTTATTAGGTGGGGAGAATGGCTTGTTTTATTGGGAAATTTGTTAAACTTGACCCAGTCCATCCTATTTATCCTAACCTTTGCATTAAAGGATAAGAAACTAGAAATTCGCAATCAGCAGTCAGAAATGATAAAATAAGTCTATGAGAAAAGCAGATAAGATTTTTATTGACAACATCAACAACATTCTTGAACATGGTGTCTGGAGCGAGAATGCGCGTCCCAAATATAAGAGTGGCGTGACCGCGAATTCCAAGTATATCACGGGTGCTTTTGCCGAGTATGATTTGAGCAAGGGCGAGTTTCCGATTACGACGCTCCGCCCCATTGCCATCAAATCAGCCATCAAGGAGCTACTCTGGATTTATCAGGAGCAGACGAGCGACCTCGATGTTCTCGAAAACAAGTATGGTGTCAAGTACTGGAGCGAGTGGGAAGTTGGCGATTCTGGGAATATCGGTTTGCGCTATGGCGCAACGGTGAAAAAACACGATATTATGGGTAAATTGCTAGACGGTCTGGCTAAAAATCCCTGGAACCGTCGCAACATCATCAATTTGTGGCAATATGCTGACTTTGAAGCATCGGAAGGTCTGTTGCCGTGTGCCTTCATGACCATGTTCGATGTCCGTCGTGTTGGTGACGATCTCTTTTTGGACGCGACCTTGACACAGCGTAGTAACGATATGTTGGTGGCTCATCATATCAATGCCATGCAATATGTGGCGCTACAAATGATGATTGCCAAACACTTCGGCTGGAAAATCGGCAAGTTTTTCTACTTTGTCAATAATTTACACATTTATGATAATCAATTTGATAATGCAAGAGAACTCTTATCGCGGACACCGTCTGAGAAAAATCCAATCCTCAAACTGAATGTACCAGACGGGACGGATTTCTTTGACATCAAGCCTGAAGATTTTGAATTGGTCGATTATGAACCCGTCAAACCACAATTAACATTTGATTTAGCGATTTAACTGTCAACGACATATCTAGGTCGTGACTCGAGCACGTTTTTAACGTGTTTTTTCTTGAAATTTGACTGAGGATAGACTGCCTATTATGGATATTGTAAGAACGAAACTAGCGGATACAGCGCTAGCACCACAGATGTCGGAAGCCCATCTGCTCATGGATGCTTGTCTTTTAGCAGGAGAAATTCTCATGGCTAATGGTTCTGAAATCACGCGAGTGGAAGATGTCATTTTGCGGCTTGGTCGTGCAGCTGGTATTGAAAAAATACAGGTTTACGCCCTTTTGAATGCCATTACGGTTAGTTTTCCAGACCAAGGCTTGACGCAAATGCGTGCCATTCCACCTAGAATTCAGACCATGGACATGGAGAAAATTGTCGCGGTGAATGACTTGACCCGTCAGTTCACCGCTGAAAAAATCGCCTTAGCTGATTTGCATGCTTGTCTTGAAAAGATTGATGAGACCATTCCGACCTTTCCAGTTTGGCTACAAATTTTAGCAGCAACGTCGGTGTCAGTGCCTTTGATGGTGATGCTGACGAAAACGGCAGCGCCGATTAATCTCTTTTTGACTGCTGTGACTTCTTGTATCGCCTACACGATTTATCTGGGAATTCGAACTCGCTTTAATATGCGGTATTTTGCTTTATTTGTCGCGAGCGTGATGATTTCTTTGATGATGCTCGTCTGTTCGCACCTTCTTAAAGCACCTTTTAATCCAGATATTGTCATTGTCGGGGCTGTCATGCCGTTTGTGCCGGGCGTTGCCTTGACCAATGCTGTCCGAGAAATCATGGCTGGAAATTTGATTTCAGGACAGGGGCGGATGATTGAAGCGCTTTTGTCCGCAGCATCAGTTGGGCTAGGCATTGCCCTGCTGTCATTTTTCTATTAAAGAGGGGGCGTCATGGTCATTTTTCTTAATCTGATCGGTCAAACGATTTTGGCTTATATCAGTGTGTTTGCTTTTGGCATCATGCTTAATATCCCTAGAAGAACCTTAAATCGTGCAGGACTTGTCGGCGGGAGCGCTTGGCTGGTTTATGAGCTTGTCCTTGTCTTGACCCAGAAGCTTCTGGATAAGAATTGGCGGATTGTGCTAGGGACTTTGCTCGCCAGCCTTGTGATTGGTGTCATGAGTTTAACCATGAGCCGTGCGCAAAAAGTGCCTGTTTTGATTTATAATATTCCGGGGATTTTTCCTTTAGTACCCGGGGCGCAAGCCTATCAGGTGGTTAGAAATTTAGTGGCTGGCAATCGTGAAGTCGCCAGACAAAATTTTGAACTGCTGGTGATTATTGCTGGCGCTATTGTGATTGGCTTTTGGCTTGCTGAATTAATTAATCGTTTGCGGTCTATTGATACATCATCTCGGCGTCTGACTTAGGTCGGGCGTTTTTTGGTGATTTGCACGAGCAGTAGCAAATTGTTGTATTAGCAGTAGCAAATTGTTGTACTAGCGATAGCAAATTGTTGTATTAGCGATAGCAAATTTTTGTATTAGCGATAGCAAATTTTTGTATTAGCGATAGCGATTTTTTGTATTAGCGATAGCAATTTTTTGGATTAGCGATAGCAAATTTTTGTATTAGCAGTAGCCAAATTTAGGATAAGCGATGGTCAAGAAAATAAAGGGCATTAAAAAAACTGAATACCGAAATTAAAAAAAAGAAAGTCTGAGATGTGATTTGGCGGTTAAAATAATAACAAGCAATAGCTAACAACATCAATTTTTAGGAGGATTTGACAATGTCAGAAAAGAGAGCAAGATTTCAAGCCGTTTTAGACGGTCAAGCAGTTGATCGCATACCAACCGGTTTTTGGTACCATTTTTTCAAAGATGAGCTGGTTGAGGCGACCGGTCAAGCTGATTTAATCGCTGATAATGTCAGCGGGCATCAAAAGTTCATCTCAGCCTTTGCGCCAGATTTTATCAAACTCATGAGCGATGGCTATTTTCGCTATCCGAATGCCTCAAACTGGCGCACGGCAAGCGATACAGAGTTGCTAGCAGTCACCACGATCGGTCAGGACCATGTCTGGCTAACAGAGCAAGTCGCCCTCGTCAAAGCCCAGCACGCGCAATTTAGTGAAGCTATTTTCTCTTTTTATAATCTCTTTGCACCCGCGACCTACCTCAAAATTGCCTTGGGCGGAGATGATCAGTTGGTTCATTTTGTCAATGGTCACAGTGAACAAGCGGTCGGACATATTTTTGACATCGTCAGCCATGACATCGCAACTTTAGCAGCAGCGATTATCAAACAGGGGGGTGCTGACGGGATTTATTATAGTACACAAAACATCCAAAGCACAAGCGAGGAAATAATCTTCAATCACTTGATCAAACCGAGTGATGTTACCGTCTTAAAAGCAGCCAAAGCAGCGGGTGGGACTAACATTTTACATATTTGTGGCTATGAGGGCGCCAGCAATCGCCTGACGGATTTCTCAGACTATCCTGCAGACATTGTCAATTGGGCGACTGCTGTTGAAGGCGTTAGCTTAGCGCAAGGCCGAGCGATTTTCCCAACACAAGTTCTGCTTGGTGGTTTTGGTAACACGACAAAAGATGTCCTTTATCGCGGCACAACAGCTGATATTGCAGCAGCAACCCAAGCAATTATCACTGATTTCGGTGATGATACCCGTTTCTTAATCGGTGCGGATTGCACCGTGCCACGCGATATTGACCTAAAACATCTGGAAGCTGCGAGAAAAGCCGCAGTCAGACAACCGATTACCGTTTAATGAGACGGTAAGTTTTATCAAAAGGAGTAAGACCATGAGCCAATTCTATCAAAATAAAAAAGTCCTAATCGGCGCAGCAGTCGTCATCGTCGCCGGTGCGATTGTCGCCGTGAGAACGGTGCAAAGCAAAAAATTACCCACCATAGGTGCCAAGGCAAAAGTTGAGAAAGTTCTTCAAGTCGCCCACACGCAAAGTTACAAGCCTTACGATTTTGTCAATGACAAAGGCGAATCAGATGGCTTTGAAGTCCAAGTTTTAAAAGCAGTAGACAAAAAATTGCCGGATTATCAATTCAACTATAACCCGACAAGTGATGAAGATTTGCTGATTGGCTTGGAGTCTGGCAAGTATGACATCGGCACCAAAGGTGCTTGGAAAACGCCAGAACGTGAGCAGAAATTCATCATTCCAGAGGAAAAAATCGCAGCATCCGTCATCGGTCTGACCTTCCGGACAGCAGACAAAGCCAAATATAGCAATCTGGAAGACTTTGCCAAAGCAAACGGTAAACTGATTCCAATCAGCCCGCAAAACGCCCAATATAAGGTTATTGAAGATTTCAACGCTGCCAATCCTAAGACGCCGATTAAGTTAGATGCAGCCGATCAATTTACGATTAGTGATGCCTACGCTTGGCTGTTAGAAGGCCGTTACGATGGGTTCTTCGACATTAAACTGAGCTTTGATAATTCAGTCCTTGCAGCTGACGGGCCTTATCATGACTATGCCAACAAGTTGTCTTATGTGCCTTATAAAGGGATTCCGACGTATCCGATTATCCATAAAAATGCGACAAATGAGGCTTTTGCCAAAGCTTATGACAAAGCGATAAAAGAACTCGAGGCTGATGGGACGTTGACGAAACTGTCCAATAAGTATTTCGGTGAGGATGTCTTTTCCTACATAAAGGACTAGCTTGCCCGTGAGGTAAACCCTATGATTCCATTTCATTTAGAACGTGTCTGGTCAGTTTTACCAGATATTCTCGCAAAAATGCCTAAAACGCTAGAAATCGTTGTTTTGACTGCGATTTTAGGGTCACTTTTAGGGCTTATTTTGGCAAAATGGCACTTGCAAACAGGTAGTGTCAAGAGCAAAATAGCGCAGTCCTATATTTCGGCCATGCGCTGTACCCCACCGATTGTCCTCATTTTTTTGGTCTTCTATGCCTTTCCGAAATTGATTGAGCACATCTTTTTGGTGGACATCAATGGCTGGCCCAAGTCTGTGTTTGTGATGAGTGCGCTCGTCCTCTTGTTTTCTGCCAATATCGCCGTGACTTTTGAAGCAGCCTACTTGGCGATTCCTAAAGGACAGACGGAGGCAGGTTTGGTGAGTGGTTTATCTGAGACCAGAACGTTTTTTAGAATCATACTACCTCAGGCTCTAGTCGTGGCGCTGCCCAATATTGCCAATAATTTATTGACCTTGCTTAAAGAAGGCTCATTGGCTTATATGATTGGCTATGTTGACATTATGGGGCAGGCGCAGAACATCATTTCCAGAAATTTGGGCAATTTTGGCTTAGAGACTTATGTAGCAGTGACCTTGGTTTATTGGGCAGTCGCCCTAATCATAGAAGGCGGCAGTCTTCAGCTTGAAAAAGGATTGAGTCGACATAAAGGAAAAAGAATGGAGGGACAAGCATAATGGCAATAGAGTATTTAATCGCAACCTTTATCGAAAGTTTAAAAGGCGTCCCAACGACACTGTTTATCACCTTCTTTGCCTTGATTGTGGCGCTACCCTTGGGCTTATTTTTAGCCATCGCACGGCTCAAAAAAATCCCAGTCCTCAGCCAACTCGCGCGACTGTATACCTTGGTGATTCGAGGGACGCCGCTGATTCTTCTGATTTTACTCTTTTACAGCTTTGTCCCAAGTTTTCTCAATGCTTTTTTCAAATCGCATGATATTGCCATTGATATTTTTAAGGTCAATCCACTCTTTTACGCCTGCACCGTCTTTTTACTGGTTGCCATTGCAGCAGTCGCTGAAATTTTTCGGTCAGCCTTGCTCGCTGTTGATGGTGGACAGTTCGAAGCGGGAAAGGTGGCAAATCTGTCAAGTTTTCATATTTATGCGCGGATTATTTTACCGCAGGCCTTGGTTTCGAGTCTGCCTAACTTGTGTAATCTCGCGATTACGCTTGTCAAAGGGACATCGCTTGTGTTTGTCATGACCGTGAAAGACATCACCGCCATTGCCAAAATTCAGGCCAGCTATGGCTATAACTATGCAGAAAGCTATCTGGTGATTTTCGCCATCTACATTTTGGTGTGTACTGGGATTCAGGTCATTTTCAAAAAGCTAGCCGTCGCTGTCGCCCTCGACAGACGCATGCCCCCAAAAAAGTTGGCAAGTTCGAGCGTTGAAGCAGTCGCGCTTAAGAAAGGAGTTTTATATGCTGAACATTCGTAGCTTGCGCAAGCAATTTGGCAGTCATGAGGTTTTGCGAGGGATTGATTTGACGGTCAACCAAGGGGATGTCGTCGTGATTTTGGGACCTTCGGGATCGGGCAAGACGACCCTTTTGCGCAGTATTAATTTTTTAGAGCCAGCGGATACCGGCACAATTGAGCTAGACAGTGAGCTAATTGAGATTGCTACCGCCTCAAAGTCAGAGATTCGGTCGATTCGCAAGCAAACTGGCTTTGTCTTTCAAAATTATAACCTCTTTGCCAATAAAACGGCTGAGCAAAATATCACGGAAGGTCTGATTTATGGGCTTGGTCTTTCTAAAACGGAAGCTAAAACGATTGCCCAGAACGTTTTGGAAAAGGTGGGCTTGCGTGAGTTTGCCTACCATTATCCCAGCCAGCTTTCGGGAGGTCAGCAACAACGTGTCGGGATTGCACGCGCTATCGCAGCCGAGCCTAAAGTCCTCTTGTTTGATGAACCAACGAGTGCGTTAGACCCAGAGCTTGTCGGTGATATTTTAGCGATTATGAAGTCGCTGGCAAAAGCTGGTAAGACCATGGTGGTTGTCACACACGAAATGGGTTTTGCCAAAGAAGTGGCAAGCGAAGTCGTCTTTATGGACGGTGGCGTGATTGTCGAGCAAGGACGACCTGAGGACATTTTCGAGTTTCCAAAGGAAGAACGCACGCAACAATTTTTGGCTAGAATATTAGGAGGAGTGTCATGAGTCAAGCGTTTCAAGGTAAAAATGTTCTCGTTACAGGTGGTTCGCGTGGGATTGGTTTTGCCATTGCTAGACATTTTGCAAGCAAAGGCGCAAGAGTTGTCATAACAGCAACGCGTGAGGCAACATTGGCTCAGGCATTGTCACAGTTTCAGGCTGATGGTATCCAGACAGTCAAAGGCTTGATTTTAGATTTGGCTGACCTGCTAGATGCCACAGCAGTTTTTAATCAAGTCAGGGTCTTATTAGATGATGAGCCAGTCGATATATTGGTCAATAACGCTGGCATCTCAGTGGCAGCTAGTCTGTCAGAGATTGACTTGACTGATATTCACCGTGTCTTTCAGGTTAATTTGGTTGCGCCTATTTTGTTAGCACAGGCTTTCGCTGCTCAATTTACAGCAAAACAGGATGAATTTGGCAGTATCATCAATATCAGCTCCATTGCCTCAAAGTTTGATGAAGACCGGAACCTCATCTATGGTGTCAGTAAGGCAGGCCTTAATAAAGCCACGAAAAATCTAGCTAAAAGTCTAGGCAAACAAGGCATCCGTGTCAATGCGATTTTACCCGGTAGCATCGATACCGATATGACACGAGAAAAGTATCGTGATCCGGCTGTTTATCAAGCCTTGGTTGACCGCTTGCCTTTGTCAAAACGTGGCACAGGTGATGACATCGCTCATCAGGCAGTCTTTTTGGCTAGTTCTGAGGCAAAATACATCACAGGTCAATTGATTTCAGTCGATGGTGGCTGGCTCTTACAATAGGATTTACGGACAATAAAAAACAGATTAGCTCACTCCTGAGCGAATCTGTTTTTTGAGTTATTTTTTACCTGAACTACTAGAGGCTTCACTTGATTTATCGGTTTCAAGCTCAGGATGTAGTTCTTGATAGGTCTCCGTTTTCCAGAGGTCTTTGGTCGATTTATTACCATGTTGAGAATAGATAGAGGTCGATTTATCTCCCAGTTTTTTCTCAATGGCTTTGGCTTTCTTCAAGCCTTTGACATAGGAATAGTCATTGGGATCAATCGTTTTTAAGCCATCATTTGGCCAGAAACGAATCAAATCTCCTGTTGTGATGGCATCTGAAATTTTGAGTTGCGCTTCAGACGCCTTATTGTTACTATCAATTTCATTTTTGGTAGCCGGATCCGGATTAGTGATTTCTTCACCAGTATCTGTTCTATAGATTCGACCAGAATAGCTGGTCAATGTCGGAGACACCCAGTTATCGGTTGATCTCATCGCAAGCAAGTTACGGTGATCAGGGCTGAGTAAATCTTGTCCCAGTTCAGGATACTTGCTGTTGTCAATGCCTAAAAGATGGAGCAGTGTTGGTAAGTTATCAATTTCACCACCATAAGTGTGATCGACATGCCCTTTATCCATACCTGGCACGACAATCATGTAAGGCACACGTTGGAGCATGGCATTGTCATAATTAGACCAGGTTTCTTTTTCTTTGCCTAACAATTCAGCCAAGTCGGGGTTACGAGAGTTTGAAATGCCATAGTGATCACCATAAAGGACAATGACCGAGTTTTTATAGACACCAGATGATTTGAGATAATCAAAGAATTCTTTGACAGAAGTGTCGAGATAGTTGGCTGTTGCAAAGTAGCCATTAATCGTATCATCTTTGGTATCAGCTAATGGGAAACCAGATTCACCACCGTCAAATTGGACGTAAGGGTAGTGATTGGACACGGTGATAAATTTCGTATAGAAAGGCTGTTGTAAATGTTCTAGGTAATTGATGGAATCACCAAACATATATTTGTCATGCAGGCCATACTGGAAAGAATTCGATTTATCAACGTCAAAGTAGGTTTGATCGAAGAAGTAATCATAGCCTAAGTGTTTATAAGTTTCATTTCGATTCCAGAATGAACCGACATTGCCATGGAAGACGGCAGAAGTATAGCCGCCAACCTGTCCTAAAATATCCGGTGCTGCTTGGAAGGTATTTTTACCACCATTGCTGACGAAAAAGGAGCCCTGACTTGAACCAAAATAGGAATTTTCCATGAGGGTTTCAGCGTCTGAAGTCTTGCCTGCCTTGACTTGGTGGAAGAAATTATCAAAAGCAAAAGTTTCTTTCGAGCTGAAAAGTGAATTAAGAAATGGTGTGACTTCGTAGTCTTTCTCGACCTTAGTATCGGGGTCTGTGACTTTCAATTTATAGTTGATTAAAAACTGCTGGAAACTTTCCAGATGAATGTAGATGACATTTCGACCTTTAGCAATGCCGAAAGTTTCAGGGTCAGGTTTAGCATAATTAGCCGTGATGTATGTTTTGACTTCATCAACATCCGTCGGTTTGGCTTCCTTACGAACTTGATTCGTTTTGTAAGTATTAATCCCATCGTAAACTGTAAATGGTACAAGTCCAAGATAACGCACGACATAAGTATTCGAAAACCCACGACTTAAAAGCTCAGGACGATCGATTTCAGCCATAAAAAGATTGACTGTAAAAGCTAAAATCGAAAGTGAGGTAATCGCAAAGCTGGCGCGCTTGTTAAAGGCTCTTTGGTCAAAACGAATGATTTTCCGCCACATCAGGATGCCGATTAGGACAAAGTCAATGATGAAAATGAGATCCCCAAGATTAAAGAGATTAAGGGCAGATTCACCTAGTCCAGCAGAGACTTTACCGGTTGCCATCATCGTATTGATGGTAATAAAATCAGTAAATTCGCCAAAGTAAGTCGAGTTGGCAAATAATAAAACTGTCAAGGCAATGTAGATACCCATGGACAGGATATAGTAAAGCTTGGTATTTTTGACGTAAAGCGCCAAGCCAATCAATAAAAGCGCACTCGAAATCGGATTGATAATCGCTAACAAGATTTGAAAGGAATTATCAAAGTCCAAATCAAATTTGAAGAAGTAGGCATAGAGTGTTTTGAGCCAAAATAAAATGACTAAAAAGACTGTAAATCCAAGCCGTGTCGAAACAATGTTTGAAAATTTCTTTAACAAGTTAATAGTTTCCTTTTAATAGTCAGCCGCAGAAGTCAAAACTTGAGTAGCTGACAAAATTTTCCCTAAAATATCTCCTTTCATTTTACGCTTTTTTAGTCTTTTTCGCAAATATTGAAGCGTGTCCGTTGAAAAATAAGCCGTCGATTGCCAGAAATGTGGCAACCTATCCCTCAGACCATAGCAATAAAAGCGTTTTTTGTGTATAATTTAGAGTAATGACTAAACTAACGATAAACAAATATGCTGCTAAAAAAATTGCCCAAGGGATTGCTGTGCTAGATGCGCGTGATTTTCCGGGAAATACTTACACTGAAGGTTTTGCTGACCTCTATTTTGACCACCAATTGGTCAGTCAGGCTTATTTTTCACGTCAAAATAAAGGGATTGGTTGGACGGTGACATCAACTGATTTTAGACAGTTGTTGACTGATGCCAAAAACAAACGCCAGTCCTATGCGCAAGATACGGCAACGACGGCTTATCGTGTCTTTAATCAAGATGGTGATGGCTTTGGCGGTATGACCCTTGACATTTATGGTGATTATGCCCTTTTTAGCTGGTATAATGCTTTTATTTACACGCTGAAGGATGAGATTCTGGCTGCTTTTAAAGCCGTTTTTCCAGAAATTTTGGGTGCCTATGAAAAGGTTCGGTTTGACAGTAAATTGCCGATTTCGAGTCATATCTATGGTCAAACCGCGCCAGATAAATTTATCATTTTAGAAAATGGCGTCAAGTATCAAGTTTTCCTAAATGACGGCTTGATGACAGGCATTTTCCTAGATCAGCATGAAGTTCGCGGTGCTTTACTCGAAGACTTGGCAGCCGGGAAAGACATCTTAAACTTATTTTCTTATACAGCAGCTTTTTCAGTTGCTGCAGCCATGGGCGGCGCCAAATCAACCACTTCAGTTGATTTAGCTAAACGCTCACGAGCGTTATCTGAGGCGCATTTCAAAGCCAATGGTCTAGCGCTTGATACCCATAAATGCCACGTCATGGATGTTTTCGAGTATGCCAAGTATGCGGCTAGAAAAAAACTCGGTTTCGACCTGATTGTCATCGACCCGCCAAGTTTTGCCCGCAATAAAAAAATGACTTTCTCGGTCGCCAAAGATTATCACCAGCTCATTGCTGATGCGCTCCCGATTTTAAACCGTCACGGAAAAATCATCGCTTCGACCAATCATGCCAGACTTAGCCGTGCAGACTTTCTGGATGAATTGACAAAAGGCTTCGGCACTCAGAAATTTGATGTTATCGCAGAATTTCATTTACCAGCAGACTTTGCGACCAATCCCGCTGACCCGCAGTCTGATTATCTCAAAGTCTTTGTTTTGGAGGTCAAATAACAGATGAAAATCGTTGTGCCAATCATGCCTAAAAGTCTGGCAGAAATCGTTGAATTTGATGTCGCACAATACGCTGCTGCTGATTTAATCGAATGGCGGGTAGACTTCATGCCTGTGGCTGATTTAAACCAAGCAGCGCAAGAGATCAAGGCTCAGTTTCCAAATCATGAGATTCTCTTCACCTATCGGACAGAGGATAAGGCTGAGACCCTTATTTCAGCAGACGATTATGCAGCCTTAGTCCAGCAATTTTCGACTGAATTTGCTTATATAGATGTTGAAATTTTGAAGTTTCCATCCATTATTTTACCTGAAAATGCTGTCGTGTCCTACCATGATTTCACGCAAATCCCGCAAAATCTCCCAGAGATTTTATCAAAAATGGTAGAGTCAAGGGCAACAACTGTCAAATTTGCTGCCATGCCCCAAAAGCAATCGGATGTCCTAAGGCTGATGACTGAAACCTTACGTTTTTCAGAAGCACATCCAGATGTGACGCTAGTGAGCATGGCCATGGGAGAACTTGGGAAAATCACACGCGTAGCGAGCGATAGTTTTGGGAGTAGCTGGACTTTTGCTTCGGTGGCAGGCGCTAGTGCGCCGGGTCAGCTGACTCTTGAAGAAATGGTCAAGTTCCGCGAGTTACTTTGAATAGATAGAAAAAAGGTTTGATACGCTGTATCAGACCTTTTAGTATTTCTTCAAATAAATTTTATCGACTTTATGGCGTTTATCCTTGTGCAAAATAACTTCGGCGCGATTCCGTGTGGGCTCGATAAATTCACGTAGATTGACCAAGTTGACTTTTTTCCAAGTATCGCGCGCCATTTTCAGCACTTCGTCAGCGGAAAGCCTTGTAAATTGGTGGTAGTAGTTGGTGCTGTCTTTTTTGGCAAGCTCTAACAGCGTCTTAAAGCGTTCCAGATACCAGCGCTCAATGTTGCTTTCCGTTGCATCCACATAGATCGAAAAATCGAAAAAATCATTGATATACAAGCGTTTGTTGAGGGTACTTTGAAAGACGTTAATCCCCTCAACAATCAAGATATCCGGCGATTTAACCAGGGTTTTTTCGGGTAAAATGTCGTAGATTTCATGCGAGTAAACTGGAATTTCAACGTCCTTGCCGGACTTAATCTCTGACAGAAAACTGATGAGGCTTTCCATATCATAGGATTCAGGAAACCCTTTTCGGTCGAGAATGTTCTGCTCAGTTAAGGTTTGATTGGGATATAAAAAACCATCCGTGGTCACAAGTGCCACAGTTGACGTCTTAAACGACCGCGACAAAAGCAGCTGCAACAAGCGAGCAGTTGTCGATTTGCCGACGGCAACCGAGCCAGAAATACCGATGATAAAGGGTTGATTTTCAGCGATTTTCTGAAGAAATAGCCCTTTAGAAAAGCTGAGATCGCTCATCGTTTTCTTGTAGATGCGAATGAGCTGAACCAGCGGTAGATAGACGTCATTCACGTCCTGAACGCTGATTTCGTCATTGATAGATTTGATATTCTCAAGCTCAGCTTCGGTCAATGTCGGTAGTGTTTTTTTATAGAGATTTTGCCAAATATGGCGTGTGATTTTTTCATAATTAATCAGTTCAGTTTCCATAAAAATCATTTTACCACAATAAGATTTGATTTGCCAGAATACGCTTACAAATGTTTTGATTTAGGGAGTTTGGTGGGAAAAGTTGATATATTCTTGAGACATAGATTTGTAAGTGTTATAATGAGCATATAAAATGAATTTGGTTTCTTTAGTAACAATAAAATGATAAAAATATCGCCATGCTGTCATTTTTGAGAAGTAGAAAGCGGGTAGTGTCGTGGCATTATTATTTATGATATATCTTTTATTCATTTTATTGGGGCTAATGTATGCGTTTAAGATAACATTAGTTGCAATAATTGGTATTCTAATCTATTTGATAGTGTATGCGATATTCTCCTTGATAAAATCTCAGATGCCAGAGGAGAGAAAGCAGCGAGAAGAGTTAAAAAGGTCAGAAAGAGAAATGACCACAGCAATGCAGGAAACTCACGAGTTTATCAGAAAATGGAATGAGGAGATTGCAGAGGAAAAGAGAAAATCATTGGTGGCGACAGTATTTGAGGGTATTCTTTATTTAGATAGCGAAATAGAGGATGCCGATAGAAGGATAAGACAGTTAATCAGAAATGATAGGTTAGAGTTTGATGCTACAACTGATGAAACAAAATATGATATTGTCTTAAAAGATGGGACTTTACTCGGTACATTACCTAAGAGTGTTGTACCGTCACTTATCGACTGGTTAAATGAGCCAACGTTTGAAGTCAGAAAATCAATTCTGGCAGAAAGAGATTACCCGTCTAAATTTCAAATATATCTCCGTGTGAGAGATACAACGAAATATTAAAAAGCGTTGAGAAGTCAAGGAGAAATGATAGGACTAGAAAACAAGCTGCTTTAATTTTGGTATTTGCTTTTATAGCTGAAATACTTTTTTAGGGTGGTCTATAATCAATTTAAAAAGTCCTATTTTTAGGATTTTTTCATTCTCATGATGGACACACGACATCCAAAAAACATAAAATCTCCGTCCTATGTTAAAATAGAGGATAGAAATGCAGATGAAAAGAGGACAAAAAATGAAAGTAGCAGTGTTTGGCGATTCCATTTCAGCGAAAATTGAGATGAAAAACTGGACAGAGAACTTCTTGAAACGGATGGGATTTCCAGGAGAAGTTGCCCTGTTTGCAGTGCCTGGTGAGGATACTTCTGACGCTCTGAAACGTTTGGATCGAGTCGTCGCAGCTCAAGCAGATTATAACTACATTTTCTTTGGCGCCAACGATGCGGCTGATCACCATGCTGTTTCTGTAGCAGATTTTTCCGCTAACCTAGCCACATTTGTCACAGCCTTGGGTGCTGACAAAACCTCGATTTTAACACCGTCTTACGTGAATGAAGTGGCCATTGCCGCAACGCATGAAATGCCCGGTCGCAGCAACGCCAATGTCGCGCAGTATGTTGCAGCAGCTAAAGCGGTCGCCGAGCAAACAGGCGCTAAAATCGTCGACCTCAACCATGCCATGATCGTCTATCCGGGTTCTGATGAATTCGTCGGTGCAGATGGCGTTCACTTGTCACAAGATGGTTACGAACTCGTCACATCACTCATCGCGGTTGACGTCAAATCACGGGAGCTTGCCAAATCTCATGCCTGAAAAATTTCAAAAAATGTATTATGCTGAAAATCCTGATGCTGCACACGATTTTCACGAGCTAGATACCGTCTTGCTCGGGGAAAAAATGATTTTCACGACAGATGCCGGCGTTTTCAGCAAAAAAGCCATTGATTTTGGTAGCCAAGTCCTCTTGAATGCCGTTCATTTTCCAGAAAATTCGAGCCTTTTAGATGTTGGCTGCGGCTACGGGCCAATGGGGTTGACTTTGGCAAAAGTACAGGGCGTGACCGCCACCTTAATCGATGTGAACTTGCGAGCCCTAGCATTGGCAGAGAAAAATGCCCTGAAAAATGGTGTGACAGCAGACATTTTCCAGTCTAATCTCTATGCCAATGTCGAGAATAGGTTTGACCATATCGTCTCAAATCCGCCAATTCGTGCAGGGAAAGAGGTGGTGCATGGTGTCATTTCAGGCGCTTATGACCATTTGAACGATCAAGGCACGCTGACCATCGTCATCCAGAAAAAACAAGGCGCCCCAAGCGCTAAAAATAAAATGACAGAAGTTTTCGGTAATTGCGACATCATCACCAAGGAAAAAGGTTATTTTATTTTGCAGTCTGTAAAAATCCCAAGTATTTAATGATTAGTTTTGCCACTTGTTTCAAGATAAATATTTCCAATTCTAATAAAAAATGTTACAATAATAGTTATGTTAAATCTTCAAAATATAACAAACGATTGTTCTTATAGAAGGAAATATTAAATATGTTCAAAAAAAGTTCAGTTACGACCTCATCTGGTAACCAATCGACGTTACAAACAGTCGTCCTCATTGCCTCGATGTTTTTGGGCTACACGATGATTTATATTGATAAGTTATCCATCAGTATCAGTTTAGTGCCAATGGCAAAAGATTTAGGTATTACTCCCTCTCAAAAAGGGATGATTATGAGTGCCTTTTTCTTGGGTTATGCGATTATGCAAGTGCCGATTGGCTTTCTCAATACTAAAATTGGGTCGAAAAAAATCTTAACAGCCAGTATTTTTGCCTTGGGTATCTTTGCAGCGCTCTTTAGTTTTGGCACATCAGTGATTTATTTTGTCCTGATTCGCTTTTTATCCGGTGCGCTTGCCCATTCGGGTTATGCTCAGAGTGTCAGTAAAGAAGTTCAAGCGAATGTACCTGTTTCTCAGAGAACATTTGCCAATGGTATTTTATTGTCATCTTCTGGGATTGCCAGTATTTTAGGACCGATTTTTATATCACCGGCCGTTCAAAATCTTGGCTATAAACAGACTTATATAATCTTAACAGTTATAGCGCTTATCATTTGTTTGATTCTAGTGGCGGTTATCCCGAATTCCGGAAATGGTCAAGCGAATCCTTCAAGCCAAAAAATCGCCAATGCCAATAAGGTATCACTCGGTAAGATATTGTTTAACAAACTTGTCTGGCTCTTACTCATCTGTGACTTGTTTGTAAACTCAGTCATGTATGGCGTGATTAACTGGGCACCGTCGTTTCTAACGAGTGATGAAGTTGGCTTCACTTTGACCCAGCAAGGCAAAATGACTTCGGTTGCGGGTGCTTTCTTTTTAATTGGGGCGCTTGGCGGGAGCTATCTTGTCGGCAAATATTTCGCAGATAAAGAGCGTGATGTGATCACTGTTTTTGCCATTTTGGGCTCGGTTGCGCTGTTTACTGCCTACCATATCCCCCATGGTGGTGCGATTAATATGGTGCCAATGACGATTTGTTTTGCGATTGGTGATTTATCTTATGCCATCGCTTTTACGACATTATTGAGCCTGCCTTTGAAACGTTTCAAACCTGCTGAGTTTGCCCCAAGTTATGCCTGTGTGGCCATGGGGGGTATTTTAGGTGGCTTCATTGCGCCTTACTCGATTGGCTTTTTGGTTGAAAAAACGGGTGGCTATGCTAGTGTCTTCACCTCATTTTTAGTTGTCGGCTTACTTTTTGCGGTCGCCATTCGTTTCGTGCCTAAAAACTATACGCCGATTGACGCCGCACCTGCCATGACTGAAGCTGAAGAATTATTGCAGCAGGAGCTGTAAACTTGTGTTGACTAAGGACACTTAGCATCAACTATTTAAATTATGACAGAAGGCTTTAAAAGGCTGACAGTCTAACTATAAAGGAGAAATTTTAATGACAACCGAATCTTTACTCTCGCAAGTTCCTGTAAAAGACATCCTGACTTGGCGTCACTATCTGCATGCGCACCCAGAATTATCATTCAAAGAATTTAAAACAACAGAGTATCTTATCTCTATTTTAGAAACTTTCCCGAATTTGGAATTGCAACGTCCGACTGAAACAGGTGTTGTTGCGATTTTGAAAGGTGGCAAGCCGGGTAAAACAATCGCCCTACGTGCGGATATTGATGCCTTGCCAATCCAAGAAGAAACAGATGTTGAGTTTATGTCACAAAATGATGGCGTCATGCACGCCTGTGGCCATGATACGCATATGTCAATTCTCTTGGGCGCCGTGAAAATGATTGCGCCAATGCAAGCAGAGATTGCAGGGACGATTAAATTCTTGTTCCAACCTGCAGAAGAATTACCACCCGGTGGTGCTGTTGAATTTGTCAAAGCAGGCGTGATGGCAGATGTGGATCAAGTCTTTGGTTTACACATTTTCCCAATGATTCCAACGGGCGCAATCGGTTATAAATATGGTGCCTTGACTGCTTCTTCTGATGACCTGAATTTAACCATTCATGGCGTTGGCGCGCACGCGATGGCACCTGAAACGTCAGTCGATGTTATTACCATCGGTGCTGAAATCATTTCAAACTGTAATAACATTATTGCTAGACGGATTTCACCATTGGCTGCAGGCCTGATTTCTTGGGGACAATTTTCAGCAGGTCATGCGAATAACGTCATCCCAGATACAGCACTGATTAAAGCCAGCGTTCGGACGCGTAATCCTGAGATTCGCACACAAATGCGTGATATGATTGAGCAGACGGTTAAGGGCATCTGTGACGCGTACGGTGCGACTTATGATTTTGATTTCTTGTATGGTTACAGCTCTGTCATGAATTCGACGGCTGAAATGGACGCGCTGCGTCAGAGTGCTGTCAAGGTTGTGGGTGAAGTTGGCGTCTTTGAAGTGCCTGATATGATGGGTGGGGAAGATTTCTCTGCCTATACAGATGTCAAACCGGGTTGTTTCTTTGCGCTAGGTGGCGGTGAGGCCAAAGATGGTTATGGTCATATCAACCATTCGCCACAATTTAAAGTTGATGACAATAGCTTGCCTGTTGGGACAGCAGTCTTTGTCCAATTAGTAAAAGATTTGATGATTGATTAAACTTATATTCAAAAAGTCACCTCCCTTATTAGAATGGAGGTGACTTTTTACGCCCTTTAATCTCGATTAATATTAACCCCAAGCACGGTTAGATGACCATTTGAAATCAATTTAATGACGAGGGCAGCAAATTCACTTGCGGTTATCTCGTTATTTTTTTGCGCAATCCACCATTTCAGTGTGCCAACGAAAATGCTGGTAATGTAAGAGACGACAAAATCAGTCGGAATTTTCAAATTGTCATTTCGGACCTCTAAACTATTAAAAATATCAGAATAACGTTCGGAAAGGATCGTGAGTAGGCGTTTTGACAGCATTTCTTCATTGCTATGGGTGACGATAATCTGTGCTAAGGCAGGATTTTCTCGAATAAATTCATAAAATTTAGTGAGGGAGCCCTCTATTTTTTTGACATTAACAGAGTTTTTCTCGATGAGATTTTCTTCGTCAAGGACTGCAGCAAATTCGCCTAAAAATTTGTCGATAATCTGTTCAAATAAATCAAATTTATCTTTAAAGTGGCTGTAAAAGGTCGCACGGTTAATCATGGCTTCATCGGAAATGTCGTTGATGGTAATTTTATCAAAGGTTTTGGTGCGCAGTAATTTGATGAAGGCTTGAGTGATGAGCTTATTGGTACGTTTGACACGTAAATCTACTTTTTTCATTATTTTTTCTTACTTTCTGAAAGATTTCAAGGTTATCCGACATTTTGTTGTTTAGTGTTGCTTTACCAACAGTTTAGCATATTTTAACGGTTGCGCGCAAGTCAAATTCCTTGTAAAATGAGATTATATATGATAAGCAACAGTCTGTTGTTTTCGAATGTGCGAGATAAGAAAGAAGAAGAAATGTATAAAGCAGGTATTGATGTTGGGTCTACAACCGTTAAAATGGTCGTTTTTGATGACAATTATGAGATGATTTTCTCACGTTATGAGCGACATTTTTCTGATGTGAAAACAGCGATGATTAAAGTTTTAAACGAGATGATGGCTGAGTTGGGCGATGTGTGCTTTACTTTTTCGATTACAGGTTCAGGCGGCATGGGGCTGTCTGATGTCATCGGTGCGACTTTTATCCAAGAAGTGATTGCTTCGACTTTGACGATTGAGAAATTTATCCCGCAAACGGATGTGATGATTGAATTGGGTGGCGAAGATGCCAAGATGACTTTCTTTGACGGCGCCATGGAGCAGCGGATGAATGGTTCCTGTGCGGGTGGCACGGGTGCTTTTATCGATCAGATGGCTGAGCTGCTCAAAGTGGACGCAGCGGGTGTCAATGACTTAGCCAAGAACTATGACAATCTCTATCCAATCGCTAGTCGTTGCGGTGTTTTTGCCAAAACGGATGTCCAGCCTTTATTAAACGAAGGTGTCCGAAAAGAAGACATCGCAGCGAGTATTTTCCAAGCTGTGGTCAATCAAACGGTTGCAGGACTTGCAGCGGGGCGAAAAATCACGGGGAACATTGCCTTTCTAGGGGGGCCACTCTATTTTATGAGCGAACTCCGCAAACGCTTTATTGAAACGCTTGATATTAAGCCTGAAAATGTTGTGTTTCCGGAACATCCGCAACTTTTTGTCGCCATGGGTGCTGCCCTTGATGAAGAAAATGCCACAGAATTTTCAGCGTCAGAAATCATCGCTAAACTGGAAGAAGATGCATCTGAAAACCTCATCCCCCAGGATACGCTAGAAGTCCTTTTCGAAGATGAAACAGCTTTGGCTGAGTTTCGCCGTCGGCACGCCCAAGCATCAGCAGACCATAAACCGCTAGCTGACCACCATGGCGCAGCCTACTTAGGGATAGATGCGGGCTCAACGACGACAAAAGTCGTTTTGATTGACGATGAGGGCAACATTTTATTCGAGCATTATGGCTCAAACAATGGCGATCCGCTGGAATCGGTGATTGCCGTCATGACGGCGCTTTATGCAGAGCTTCCAAGAGCTGTTTATATTGCCAAATCGGCTGTGACGGGCTACGGTGAGCAGCTGATTAAAGCGGCGCTAAAAGTTGACCTCGGCGAAGTGGAGACGATGGCGCATTACAAGGCAGCTGAGTTTTTCCAACCTGGCGTTGATTTCATCATTGACATTGGCGGACAGGACATGAAAGCCATGACGATTCGTGAGGGGGCACTGTCGAGTATCCAGCTTAATGAAGCTTGCAGTTCAGGCTGTGGCTCGTTTATCGAAACCTTTGCTAAATCGCTACGCTATGATGTGAAAGATTTTGCGCAAGCAGCGCTTTTGACGGAGTATCCTGTCGACCTCGGCTCGAAATGTACCGTCTTCATGAACTCGAAGGTTAAGCAGGTTCAAAAAGAGGGCGCGACAGTCGGCGATATTTCAGCTGGGCTGTCTTATTCCGTCATCAAAAATGCCCTTTATAAAGTGATTAAGGTCAAACGCCCTGAGGATCTCGGCGAAAAAATCGTCGTCCAAGGTGGCACTTTCTATAACGAGGCTGTCTTGCGTGCCTTTGAGAAAATCTCAGGTCGCGAGGTCGTCCGGCCCTCTATCGCAGGCTTGATGGGCGCCTATGGTTGTGCCCTGATTGCCATGGAAAATGCGTCAGATGATGCGACACCGTCGACGATTTTAAGCCTGTTAGACTTGGAAAAATTCCGTACGAGAAAAGAGTTTACGTCGTGCGGGCTCTGCGAAAATATGTGTCAAATGACCCTGACGGTCTTTAATGACGGGTCGAAATTTGTCTCAGGCAATCGCTGTGAACGTGGTGCTGAAAAAGCCACACAGGTTAAACTTGATAAGGCAGAGAAAAAAGTCAATCTCGTTGACTATAAATATAAAAAACTCTTCAAGTTCAAGTCACTCAGCAAGAAAAAAGCGGTTCATGGCGAAATCGGTATTCCGCGCGTTTTAAACATGTATGAAAATTATCCGCTGTGGCATACCATGCTGACAGATTTAGGGTTCCGAGTCGTTTTATCGCCCAAATCTGATAAAGAACTCTATGAAAAAGGAATCGAAACCATCCCCTCTGATACGGTTTGTTACCCGGCTAAGCTCAGTCATGGTCACATCATGACTTTGATCCAAAAAGATGTGCCAACGATTTTCTATCCGTCTGTTTTATATGAGCGTCAGGAAGATGCGACGGCGCAAAATCACTATAACTGTCCGATTGTCCAGTCCTATCCAGAAGTCATTAAAAATAATATTGATGAGATTCGTAACGGTGAGGTGGGCTATATCCATCCCTTTATCAACCTTGCTGACCCTGATAATATGGCGAAAAATCTCTATCAAGCCCTATCAGCATTTGACATGACTTTAGAAGCTGTTCAAAAAGCGGTCAAACATGGTTTTGAGGTCATGGACGACTTTAAAACAGATCTTCAACAGCAAGCTGAAGACTTGATGATGCGGATTAATCTTAACCATGAGAAAGCGATTGTCCTTTCTGGTCGGCCTTACCATTTGGATCCCGAGATTAATCATGGGATTGCTGATATTATTACGCAAGAAGGCTTTCATGTCTTGACTGAGGATGCCATTGCCCATTTGGCAGATGTCGGCGGCTTGCGTGTGGTCAATCAATGGGTTTACCATTCACGCTTGTATGGTGCAGCGCGTGTTGTGGCTAAAAATAAAAATCTCGAACTCGTTCAGCTCAATAGTTTTGGTTGTGGTCTCGATGCGGTCACGACTGACCAAGTCGAAGAAATCATGCAGCACCACCATAAACTCTATACCGTTTTAAAAATTGACGAAGGTTCCAATATGGGGGCGGTTAGAATCCGCCTGCGTTCGCTCAAAGCGGCGGTCAATGAACGCGATAAACGTGGTCAATTACCTGAGGTATCTGAAGACCAGATGACGGAAATTGTGGCCAGTCATCCTACTTTTACCAAAGAGATGAAAAAGACCCATACGCTTTTGATGCCCATGTTGTCGCCAATTCATCAGGAAGGGCTAATCGACGAGGCTTTCAGACAGTCTGGCTACAATGTGGTGCTCTTGCCAGAAGACAAGGCATCTATCAGCTCCGGTCTCAAGTTTGTCAACAACGACTCTTGTTATCCTGCCATCATTTCCATCGGTCAGCTAGTGCATGCGTTGGAATCTGGCGACTATGATATCGATAATACGTCAGTTTTGATGACGCAGACGGGTGGCGGCTGTCGGGCGACCAACTACATTCCTTTGTTGCGCAAGGCGCTGAAGGACGCTGGTTTTGGTCAGGTGCCTGTTGTGTCCTTGTCGATGGGGAATAAGGGAACTGAACAGTCGGATGGTTTCAAGTTGACGGTACCATTGATGGTGCGGATTGTCATTGGGGCGCTTTATGGCGATTTGTTTGAGCGTGTTGTCTATCGGACGCGACCTTACGAAATGACCAAGGGGCAGGTTGATGCCTTACACGCTAAGTGGTTGGCTAAGGCCAAGCATAATATGAAGACTGGCTCGATTTTCGAGTTTAATCGCAACATGAAGCAGATTATTCGTGACTTTGACGAAACGCCTTTACTGAACATTCAAAAACCACGTGTCGGGGTTGTGGGTGAAATTCTTGTGAAATACTCGAAAACGGCTAATAATGATATCGTGAGTATCATCGAAGCGGAAGGTGCAGAGGCTGTTGTGCTGGATATTATTGGCTTCATGAACTATTCTCTCTATAACCAGATTTGGAAGTCAGATCATCTGGGCATGGGGAAAAAAGCCAAATATTTCTCGCGTGCTTTTATTAATATCATTCAAATGGTTGAAAAGCCGATGAATAAAGCGCTGAAAGTGTCGAAACGCTTTGACGGGATTCATTCGATTGATGCACTAGCGGCTGATACGGAGAAAATTATTTCGATTGGCAATCATACCGGCGAAGGTTGGTTCTTGACTGGCGAAATGATTGAGCTCCTGCAAGATGGTGTTGACAATATCGTGTGTCTCCAACCCTTTGGTTGTCTGCCGAACCATATCGTTGGGAAAGGCATGACCAAAGAACTCCGTCGTCAATATCCGCGTGCCAATATCGCACCGATTGACTACGATCCGTCTGTTTCTGTTGTCAACCAGCTCAATCGCATTCGTCTGATGATGGCGACGGCTAAGAAACAGTTGAAAAAAGATATGGAAGTTAGCGTTTAAGCCAGTTAAAAACTGTCGAGAGATGATTTTTTCTTTATGGTATCAGATAATATTTAGAAAATTGAATTGATTGTATGCTATAAAAATAATTTTCACTGTAGCATGTTCATGATGGCAACTAAGCTGAAGTTGAGCTGTTTACTGAATAGGGATGGTATTGTTTATAGTGATATTAAAAAATTGGAACAATTATTTGATAAGATTCTAGAAAAAATTAGATAGAACAATATCATTAATCCCAGACGGTGTAAGTTAGAAAATCAAAGTAAACTCCATGCTTTGATTTTTTTATTTCAATTTTCATAGATTACACAAAAATATCTTTAAATATGACATCCCTTGTCACTTATTCTATGATAAGATGATGATATAAGAAAAAAGAATGCCGAAGTCCATCTTTATAGTTAAATGAGTATATATCGGCTTGAAAGCGTAATCTATGCCAATCAATCGTATATTTGACATCACTTACATGCTCCTAAACCACGAACATGTGACCGCTAAGGTGCTGAGCGAGAAATTCAATGTGTCAGTCCGCACGATTTATCGTGATATTGACCGAATGAGCCAGGCTGGGATTCCCGTTTATACTGAGCGAGGAAAAGGCGGTGGCATCAGCCTTTTATCTGATTTTGTCCTGAGTAAAGCCCTGCTCAACACCGAAGAACGCAAAAATATCTTGCAGGCCTTGCAGACGATACATGCCGTTAATGTAGACCCTACCAATGAGGAGATATTAGCCAAACTGAGTGCATTATTTGGCATTCAAGATGAGCCGTGGTTGGCGATTGATTTTAGCACGTGGTATGGTCCGAGTGTGCCTGATTACGAACACCTAAAAACCGCCATCTTATCCAGAAAAGTGGTGACTTTTAACTACCATAATGCCAAAGGGGAGACAAGTTTTAGAGAGGTAGAGCCGACGCAGCTCGTTTTTAAAGGCATGAGTTGGTACCTCAAAGCGCATTGTTTAGGCAAACAAGCCAGTCGGATGTTTAAGCTCAGTCGGATAAGTCAACTCGACATCACGGCGCAGCATTTTACTAAACGCCAGCCTGAGGTTCAAGCTGATAAAAGTCATCAACCGCAAGCGCCCGAGATGATTCATTTGAAAATGCTTGTGTCATCTCAGCTAGGCTATCGAATTTATGACGACTTTCCGATAGATGCCATTCAAAAGGATTCGGACAAAGAGTTATTAGTCGAAGGTGACTTCCCCAAAACAGACTGGCTCTACAGCTACATCTTATCACTAGGGTCAGCGGTCAAAATTTTAGCACCGATTGACTTGAAACAGGAATTGAGCACCATCATCAAAAAAATGGAGGAAAATTATCATGAGTAGACCAACAGTTAAAATAGATTTAATCGAGGCAGGAAAGACAGGCTATGTGAAATTAGCGCAAGTGATGCAGGCTTTGCCAGATGAAAATC
Organism: Pseudolactococcus reticulitermitis; assembly: GCF_002260845.1. Lineage (GTDB taxonomy): Bacteria > Bacillota > Bacilli > Lactobacillales > Streptococcaceae > Pseudolactococcus > Pseudolactococcus reticulitermitis. The sequence goes on from NZ_BEDT01000002.1 coordinate 265,802, forward strand.
AAGCCTTTAATTTTGAAGTTACGGAAAAAATGACAGAGGCGCACTGGCAACGTGATCAAAATCTAAGAGATGTCTTGATTCATCTGTATGAATGGCATCAACTACTTTTGAACTGGGTCAATGCCAATCAAAACGGCGAAACACAACCATTTCTACCCGCGCCCTATAACTGGAAAACCTACGGTCAAATGAATCAAGCGTTTTGGAAAAAGCATCAAACAACATCACGTGATGACGCGAAAAAGAGGCTAAATACCAGCCATTCAGAAGTGATGGCTTTAGCAGAAACCTTTTCAAACGATGCCCTGTTCAGCAAGCGATATTTTCCGTGGACTGGCTCAAGTTCACTAGGCGCTTATTTTGTGTCGGCAACTTCAAGCCACTATGATTGGGCGATGAAGAAATTGAGAAAGCAAATTAAGGCAAATCGATAAAGTTAAAATTCAGAGGAAAAATGAGATGTCAAATCAAAAAATAGACTTTAAAAAAGACCCTAAAGTAGGCTATCGTGCGACCGTGAAACCGGCAATCATTGAGCTATCGGCTAGTCGCTTTATCATGGTAGACGGCAAGGGCAATCCGAATACAAGCCTTGCCTACCAACAGGCGGTCGAACTCCTGTATGCCTTGTCTTATGCGATTAAGATGAGCCCCAAGCGCGATGACGTGCCAGAGGGGTATTTTGATTACGTTGTAGCACCGCTTGAAGGCTTGTGGTGGTTAGAAAATGACGAAAAAATAACGGATAATGTCATAAATAAGAATCAATTTAACTGGACTGCCATGATGCGTCAGCCTGATTTTGTCACATCAGAAGTTTTTGAACGTGCGCTTTCGGTTGTGAGTCAAAAGAAATCTAACTTAGACACTTCGCAAGCCCATTTGGCAACATTTTCAGAGGGCTTATGTGGGCAGGTGCTGCATATCGGTAGCTATGATGATGAACCTGAAACCATATTGCGCCTAGATGCGTTCATCAAGGCGTCAGGCTATACAGTCGATATATCTAGCACAAGAAAGCATCATGAAATTTATCTCAGTGACCCGAGACGGACAGCATCTGAAAAATTGAAAACGATTATTCGACATCCGATAAAGGAGGCAGATTGAGTTTAATTTGAAAGGAATTAAAGCATGACTAATATCAATCATCTGGTCAGTCGTGATTCTGCGACGGTATCAGCTTTACTGATGATATGGGAAGGCAGTGTCAAGGCAACGCACACTTTTCTCTCTGACAAAGAGATTTCTGACATCAAACCAGAAGTGTATCAGGCCTTGCAAACGATAGCTATTTTATGCTGTTACGAAGATGAACATGGCGTGCCACAAGGATTTATCGGCATTGACAAGCAAAAAATTGCGCTTTTATTTGTTGCTGAAAATGCTAGAGAACATGGAATCGGGAGATGTCTTGTGAGCGAAGCAATCGAAAAATGGCAGGTCAATTCTGTCGATGTCAACGAACAAAACGAACAAGGTCTAGGCTTTTATCAACATATGGGCTTTCACATTGTCAGTCGGTCTGAGGTTGATGCGCAAGGCAGACCTTTTCCAATCCTACATCTTGCGCGTTGATAATTTGTCATCTTTTGGTAGCTGAGTAATATTGTTAGCGCTATCAAGAGATGTTTTTTTCGTTTGACAGGGTATTTTTTTAAGATTATACTGATATTAAAACGTTTAGATAAAGGGAGTAACATGAACGAAGAAGCTTTAAAAACATTGTTATCAAACACGCCTGAAATCGTGGATATTTTGCAGATTATTAATCAGCTCAACTTGCCCGATACGTGGTTGTGTGCAGGTATTATCCGAAATTTTATCTGGAATTATTTGTCAGAACAGCCCCTTTTTGACGAGAAAACGGATGTTGATGTTGTCTTTTTTGACCCCGATATATCTGATGAAGCAACGCAGGAGATTGAAAAATCACTAAAATTAGCGCATCCTACCTATGCTTGGGAAGTCAAAAATCAGGCGCATATGCACCTGCACAATCCCGATACTGCCCCCTATCTCAGTGCGCGTGATGCTATGGCTAGGTTTCCAGAAAGATGCACCGCCATTGGGGCACGGCTAACACCGATTGGCGAGATAGACCTTTTTCTCCCTTACGGTCTTGCGGACATCACGGATTTTGTCGTGCGTCCGACCCCTTTTTTTGCTGAAAATGCGGACAAACTAGCGATCTATCGTGACCGCCAAGCTAAGAAAAATTGGCAGGAGAAGTGGCCTCAGTTACGGATAATATCTGCTGACTAAGCTTTTCCGTTATCAGATCAGTCAAATGAGATAGTATTTGCTCGCGCCAAACTATATAATAATTGCAAATTTAAGCTGTCGTCAAGGCAGTTTTTTACGTGATGTGGTAAAATGATAAAGTAAAATATATTTGACATTATAGTTTGAAGGGGTCAAAATGACAGAAAATATATATGACATCACGATTATCGGGGCAGGACCGAGCGGCTTATTCGCAGGCTTCTACGCTGGTATGCGTAAAAATAAAGTTCAAATTATTGATTCGCTTGAAATACCCGGTGGGCAACTCACTGCCCTCTATCCAGAAAAGACGATTCACGATGTGCCGGGCTATTTCGCAGTCAAGGCTGAAACGCTGGTGGCTGACCTCGTCAAGCAAACTGCGCAGTTTGGTGTGCCCATTCGCCTATCTGAGAAAGTCACGGACATCACGCCGACAGCTGAACACGGCATTTACCAAGTGACCACGACCAAGTCTAGCTACTTGACCAAATCTGTCATCATTGCGACGGGCAATGGTTCCTTTGCGCCAAAGCCGTTGAAAACTGATGAACCGTCAGATTTTGATGACACTAAACTAAGCTATAGTGTCACCGATAAGCAGCAGTATGCTGGTCAAACCGTTGCTGTTGCAGGTGGTGGTGACTCAGCCATTGACTTGGCTTTGATGCTCGCCGAAGTCGCAGCATCCGTGAGCCTCATCCACAGACGAGAAGCCTTTAGAGCGCATGAATCATCTGTCGATAAACTGCAGGCATCAAGTGTCCACGTCGTGACGCCTGTGACCATTCGCAGTATTTCTGATCATCAAGAGGGCTTGCGTCTCGCGCTTTCTGACGACCGTGAGTTGGAGGTCGACCACCTAATCGTGCAGCACGGTTTCCTCAGCAATAATAAGGATATCCGCGCTTGGTCGGTGAATCTTGAGATGAAGCGGCAGCATTTTATGGTTGACCGCCATTATCAAACCAGCTGTGACAATATTTACGCCATTGGTGATACGGCTAATTATGACGGTAAGCTTGGTCTGATTGTCGAAGGTTTTAAGGAAGGGCCGCACGCTGTCAATCAAATCATGATGAAAATTCATAGTGGTAAGCTAAGCCACGCCCATTCGACATCCTTGTTTTAAAGCAAGATATAGTTAAAAGCCTTGTGCCGTTTGTTTGGCAGAAGGCTTTTTTGCTTGATTTTTTGACACAATGTTTCTAAAAAACAGATAAATTATCAAGAAAATGCGATACAATGTAATCGGTTTCTTAAAATATGTTGTAAGCGCTATCGGGACATGTTATTCTTACAGGGTAGATTGATTGAACACAATCATCATTCAAAAATAAGGAGCATTAAAATGGAAAAATTGAAAACTGAATTTCCTAAGGATTTTCTCTGGGGTGGCGCAGTCGCCGCCAATCAAGTTGAGGGTGCTTGGAACATTGATGGGAAAAAAGCTGACTTATCTGATATTTTTCCTAATGGCGCCCACATGCCAGCGGATCGTAAGATTATCGAAGGCAAATACTACCCCAATCATGAAGCGATCGATTTCTATCATCACTATGAAGCAGATTTGGATTACTTTCAAGAAATGGGTTTCAAGTGTTTCAGAACATCGATCAACTGGAGCCGTATTTTTCCAGATGGTGACGAAACAGAGCCAAATGAAGCGGGTTTGAAATTTTATGATGACTTGATTGATGCCATTATTGCGCGTGATATGGCACCTGTGATTACGATTAGCCACTATGAAACACCCTTGAATTTGGTCGATAAATATGGCAGCTGGCGCAACCGCAAACTGATTGATTATTTTGTTCATTTCTGTGAAACGATTTTCAAACGTTATGGCGATCGTGTCAAATATTGGATGACCTTTAATGAAATTAATAATATGCGTCGCATGCCAGCAACTGCAGGTGGTATTTTCTTTGAAGCAGGCGAAAATGAACTTGAAGTCATGTATCAAACCACCCATCATATGTTTGTCGCCCATAGCCTTGCTATTAAAGTTGGGCGGGAACTCATGCCAGATGCTAAAATCGGCTGTATGATGAGCTTGTCAAATGTCTATCCCAATACTTGTAACCCGAATGATGTCTTTGAAACACTGGAATTACGTCGTGCGTCATTGTTCTACTCAGATGTCATGATTCGTGGCAAATATCCAAGCTATATCAACCGCATCTGGGAAAAAGCCAATGTCCAGGTCACATTTGAACCAGGTGATGAAGAAATCATCAGTACTTATCTGAGCGATTATCTTGGCTTTAGTTACTATCGGACGACAACGCACGTTTTCGGCGAACCGTTTGCTGGACATACAGGCGGTGACCAAGGCACACCTAATCCTTATATTGGGACCACACCTTGGGGCTGGCAGATTGACCCTGTCGGCTTCCGCTATACCTTTAATGAACTCTACGATCGTTATCAAATTCCATTATTCTGCGTGGAAAATGGTCTTGGGCAATTTGACGAGGTGACTGAAGACGGTAAAATTCATGATGATTATCGCTCATCTTATCTCATTCAGCACGTGGCTGCCATGAAGGAAGCGATTAAAGACGGCGTTGATATCATGGGCTATACGTGGTGGGGGCCGATTGACCTCGTCTCAGTTGGCACAGGCGAAATGTCTAAACGTTACGGCTTCGTCTATGTTGACAAAGATAACGAGGGTAATGGTAGCCTGAAACGGATCAAGAAAGACTCATTAGAAACCTACAAGAACATTATCGCTACAAATGGGACAACGCTTGATGACCTCGTCGCAAAATTGAACGATTAGAGACTGAAACCAGTCCTTTTAATAAAAAGTAGCACAACTTAAAGGAGGTTATCAAAATGTTTGCTAAATTTATCAATAAATTGGAGTACATTGGTGGGAAAGTATCGACTTTTACCTATGTTAGCGTTATCCGAGTAGCATTTGTCAAATTAATGCCCATTATTATCCTGGGCTCGTTTGCGACACTACTGAATAATGTACTTTGTAGTGCCACAAATGGCTTGCCTGCCCTGTTTCCTAATTTAATGTTCCTAACTGATTTTTCACCTATTTTTTCAGCGATTAACTATGCGACCATGAATTTCTTATCTATCTTCGTCGTCTTCCTCGTTGCACAGGCCATGGGGAAAGAACGCAAGATTGATGAGACTTTTGCAGGAATTGTTGGCTTGATTTGCTACATTTCTTTAGTCCCAACAGCCATCACGAGAGTATTTGATGTGGCTACTGAAAGCTACAAATTAACAGGTAAAGCCGTCGGTGAACTTGTCATTCCAAATGCCTTAGCAGTGAATTATACCAATACACGCGGGATGTTTCTGGCTATGATTGTCGGGATTATTGCGACAGAATTTTTAGCGAAACTCCTTAATGGCGGGAAAATGAATATTCATATGCCTGACAGTGTACCACCAAATGTCGCAACGGCATTTGAAGTCCTGTTTCCATCCATTACAGTCGCAGGCGTCTTTGGTATCTTTGGCTTTGCCTTCCAAAAAGTGACTGAAATGAATATTTCTGATGTCATTTATAAAGTTCTCCAAATTCCTTTGGAAGCTATCATGCAACATCCGGCTGGTGTCATTGTTCTCGCCTTACTCTGTCAAGTTTTCTGGCTGATTGGGATTCATGGTGCGCAAGTAATCGGGATTGTTAAAGATCCGATTGGACTAGCTGCGATTGCTATTAACCTTGAAGCACATGAAGCAGGCAAAGCCTTACCAAATATCTTTACCTATACTTTCTGGAATATCTATGCAACGATTGGGGGTTCTGGCTGTACGATTGGTCTCTTGATTGCTATTTTCTTCTTTAGTAAACGGGCTGATTATCGCACGATTGGTGGTTTCTCAGCCATTCCTGCTCTCTTTAATATCAATGAACCTTTGATTTTTGGTCTGCCCTTGGTTCTGAACCCGATTATAGCCATTCCCTTTATCTTTGCGCCGGTTATCTCTTCAATTATTGGCTACTTCCTGACCTATGTTGGCTTCGCGGCTAGTGCCTTTATCACCGTTCCTTTTACCCTGCCACCACTGGTCAATGCTTTTGTGTCAACGGGTAGTTTTAAAACAGTTATCGTGCAATTAATTTGTATCGTTGTTACGGTTTTGATTTATGCACCCTTTGTTATCGCTGCTAATCAACAAGCACATGAAGAATCCTTCAGTCTTTAAGCTCTTGATACCGGCATCAGAAAAGGGAATCATTTCCCTTTTCGTGCTTAACAATCTGTCAGAGACATTGTCAAAAGTCCAAATTATTGCTTTAATAGACATATGATAAGTTTAAAATGAGGTAGCATGAGGTAGTGAGAGGAAGGTAAAGTATGAAACTAGTTGAAATTTTACAACATCGGGAAAATTTTAATCAAGTTGAAGCAGATATTGCTAAGTTTGTTTTAGACAATCCGCAAAGTGTGATCAATCTTTCGGTTAGAGAATTCGCCAGCCAACTGTTTATTTCGCCTTCGGCTATCGTTCGTTTCACTAAAAAAATCGGCTTGAGCGGCTATTCAGATTTTAAAATGAAAGTCGCAAGTGAGCTGACCTATTTTTCGAAAGATGATACGACCTTGGTTGCATTAGATTTACCTGTCGCTTCCAAGCAGACGGTGAGAGACATTGCCAAAACAATGATGAATCTCCATTCACAGACCTTGCTTGATGTTTATTTGGATTTAGATTTGAAAAATATTACCATGGCGGGTGATTTGATTCTTCATTCTGATTGGATTACGATTTTCGCCAAAGGTGAAAGTATCCTTGCGGCTGAAGCCTTGCATCAAAAACTTTTGAGAATCGGCTTTAACTCACATTTAGAAGCTTTACATGGCTTTCAGTTGGTTAAGCCAATCCGAGCTAAGCAACCGATAGGGATTATCATTTCGCAATTCGGTGATAGTCGCGAGATGCTCGTGAATTTGAGGGAACTGGCCAGGCACAATATCCCTTCCATTTACATCACCTCCAACCAGAACAATAAAGCTTGGCAGAGCGCTCAGATTGGTATCTATGTTGAGAATAATGAAACCTTAAATAAAATGGGGTCATTTGCTTCACGAACTGCTTTTCTATACGTGACAGATGTCTTATACGAATATGTTTTCTCAAGAAATTATGATGAAAACGTCAAATTATTAAGTGACTACGCCTTTCAATCTCGAAAACGTAACCGATTTTTAGGAGTAGATGATTAAAGGATAGCCTAGAAAAAGAGGGTTAGCAGTACTATGGGAATCATACTCTTAAATTCACTCAGCTTTTTAGCGACGATTTTCCTTGCTTATGGCTTAAAACACGTCGGTATTTTCAAGCAGGAAGATGGTCAAGTCCTATCCAAAATGATCGTCTACATCACATTGCCTGCAACTATTATCAATGGAGTCAATGGGACTAAACTCACGCCACTGTTCTTGATTTTAGCAGGGATAGGCCTCGTATCTAACGGGATGATGATGATCTTTGCTTACTTTTATGGGCTAAGGGAGAAGGATAGAAATTTCAGGGGCTTGCTCCTGTTTACCACGGGTGGTTATAATATTGGCAACTTCGCCATTCCCTTTGTCATGGCCTTTTTCCCTAGTTCCATTCCTTATTTAGGCATGTTTGATATGGGCAATTCCTTCATGGTGGCAGGGGGCACATCAGCGGTAACGGATCGCTTACTAGCGAGTAAAGAAGATGCGCCCAGCTTTTTAGACATCATTAAGAAATTATCAAAATCCCCAACCTTTATGGTTTATATTGTCATGTTTACGCTAGCCATTATCGGCTTTAAGATTGCTGATGATTGGATGGCACCGTTTAAGTTATTAGCCAGTGCCAATTCATTTCTTTCGATGTTTATGATTGGGCTTTACATGAAAATCAATCTGCACAAAGAAGGCATTCGAAATGTCCGTAAGTTGTTGCTCGGCAGATACACGATGGCAACGATTTTAGCTGTCCTCATCTATTTCTTTTTACCGCTATCTCACTTAATTAAAAGTGTGTTAGTCCTGATTATGTTTGCACCAATTTCAAATTTAACCGTCATTCAAGCAACCGAATTTGGGGCCGATGAAGGCGTGAGCGGTTTAGCAAGCTCACTGAGTATTATTGTGTCACTTATACTGATGAGTGCCGTTGTGATTTTGGTCTTGTAGCTAGGAAAAGAGAAGCGCAGAAAATGTTTTGAAAGAAACGAATTTCTGCCTTTTTTATTTTTGTGACTTTTACTTGGCTCAGCTACACGAGCAGTAAAAAGTTTTTGTACGAGCAGTAATAAAAAATTGTATTAGCTATAGGTTATTCATCATATAAAATACAAAATAAAAAAGTAAACCCGTTCAAATTTTAATGAACTCCGTTTACTTTTTACTTAGAAGAATAGGTCAATTTGTCTTGAACTTAGTTTTCCAAAGCCTTCTCCCAATCACTCAACACATACTCAGGCTGCACCATATCCCCGTAGAAAATCTCCATAAAGTGATGCGGATCCGTTCCCACCCGTTTATTTTCATTTAAGCCATTAATGATGTCAATGTCATCAGATGAAATCTCAAAGTCCCAGACATCAAAATTAGCAGTGATGCGGTCCTTGTTGACAGATTTTGGAATGGTCACGATGTCGTTTTGAATTTCCCAACGAATCATGAGCTGGGCAGTGGTCTTGCTATATTTCTTGGCAAGTTCGATGAGAACAGGATGACGCAGCAAGCGACCGCTCCCAAGTGGGCAATAGGCTTCAGTCACAATCCCTAGCGACTCATTATATTTCCGTGCCTCAGCTTGATTGAGCATCGGATGCACTTCAATCTGATTAATCATCGGCACGATTTTAGCCGTTGTCAGGAGTTGATCCAAATGCTCGGGTAGAAAGTTACTGACACCGATAGCTTTGATTTTACCTGCCTCGTAAAGCTCCTCCATGACGCGCCAAGCGTCATTGTAAAGCCCAGTTTTAGGCCAGTGAATTAAAAACAGGTCAATGTAGTCAAGCTGCAGTTTCTCAAGTGACTCGTAGAAAGCAGCTTTGGTGGCGTCATAGCCAAGCTGACTGGCGCGAACCTTGGTCGTGATGAAAACTGCCTCACGCGGTATGCCACTCGCAATCAGTCCACGCCCAACAGCTTCCTCATTATTGTAGCCTTGGGCGGTATCAATCGAGCGATAACCGGCTTCCAACGCCCATTTAGTTGCATTTTCCGCTTCCTCAGGTGTCATTTGAAAAACACCCATGCCGACACGTGGCATTTCAACGCCATTTGCTAAAGTGATGGTTCTGCTCATATCTTCTCCTTCTGTATAAAAACTATATATGTTTATACCTAGAAGTATATCATTTTATGCCTCTTGTGACGAGCTATTTTGGCAGATTTGACACAATGTTTCACATTTCTGAGTTATTATTGAAAAATTGCGAAAATTACGCTAGAATAGCTGTATGGAGATTAACGGTTATACGAAACTCGCGGCGGTGGTGGCGACCCCAATCAAGCACTCACTGTCGCCCTTTATACATAATTTGGCTTTTGACCTTGTCGGTGAAAACGGCGTTTATCTTGCTTTTGAAACACCAGAAGCTGACTTAGGCTCAGTCATTGAGAGCATCAAAACACTTAACATGTACGGTGTGAATTTATCCATGCCCTACAAAGAAGCAGCCGTGCCTTATATAGATGAGCTATCTCAAGTAGCAAAACTAACAGGCGCCATCAACACCATTGTCAATCGTGATGGCAAGCTTTTCGGTACGTCAACCGATGGCGCAGGCTTTTTTAAGTCCCTGAAAAATTTTAAGGTCAAAGACAGTGAGATGACGGTCATTGGTGCAGGTGGTGCAGCCCGCTCGATTATTGCGGAGGCAGCGGTGCAAGGTGCGCGCCAAATTACCGTTTATAATCGAACTTATCAACCAGAACTTTTCGCTGACTATCCCGGAAACATTGTGTTCAAACCTTTGACGGATTTAACGGAATTGACCGGCGATTTGCTGGTCAATACAACCAGCCTTGGCATGGACGGTGTTAGTCTACCGATTGCCTCTGATATGACATTCCCTCGGGACATGCTAGTGGCTGATGTGATTTACCAGCCGATTGAGACGCCCTTATTGACACTTGCCAAGGCTCAAGGTAATCCAACGGTCAATGGCTTAGGGATGCTCCTCTATCAGGCTGCTGAAAGTTTCAAACTCTGGACAGGGCAAGAGATGCCAACAGAGTTGATTCTGAAAAAATTGGAAGAAAAAATAGATGGTGAAGTCAAAAGTCACAATCATCGTTTATCTCAAAGTTGAATCTGAAAGGAAACGCTATTTATGAAAACATTACATGTGAATTTGCCTGACAATCCCTATGATTTAATCGTTGACCGTGGGAGTTTGGCAAAATCTGGCCAGTGGGCAGCAGAACTTTGGCAGCCACAAAAGGTGGTCATCATCACAGATAATCATGTCGGCGAATTATACGGTGAGACGGTTAAGCTATCTTTTGAGGCGGCAGGTTTTGAGGTAGCTGTTTTTGCTTTCTTAGAAGGCGAAGCCTCTAAAAACTTGACAACAGTTGACAGAGCTTATCAGTTCTTGGCAGACTTTGGCATGACGCGCTCAGATGGCGTTGTGGCGCTGGGTGGCGGTGTTGTTGGCGATTTGGCAGGTTTTGTGGCATCAACTTACATGCGGGGCATTCATTTCTTGCAAATTCCGACCAGCTTGACGGCGCAGGTGGACTCATCAGTCGGTGGCAAAACAGGGGTCAATACCGCCTATGCTAAAAATATGGTCGGGACTTTCACACAGCCTGATGGGGTTTTGATTGATCCGGATTGTTTGACGACGCTTGGGAAACGTGAACTCTACGAGGGCATGGGCGAAGTCATCAAATGCGGTTTGATTGCGGATGCTGCGCTTTGGGATATGTTACAAGACATGACGGGTGCAGTTGATAATCTATTAGAAAACGCTGAAAGCTTGATTTATCATTCCTGTGATGTCAAGCGAAAAGTTGTCGTGGAAGATGAGTTAGATAACGGCACACGCCTTTACCTGAATTTTGGGCATACCATTGGACACGCTGTTGAGGCAACGGCGGGCTATGGTCAGGTCATGCACGGCGAAGGCGTTGCCATCGGGATGATCCAAATCACTAAAATTGCTGAGGCGAAAGGCTTGGTTGCAGTAGGGCTGACTGAAAAAATTCGGGAAATGGTAGAGAAATTCCATTTGCCAACAACTTTTGAAGATTGGGACGTGACGCGTCTCGCCAAAGCCATTACCCTAGATAAAAAAGCACGTGGCGCAAAGGTTAAAACTGTCCTCGTCCCAAAAGTCGGGGAGGCCTTGATTAATGAAATCGCCATGGCAGATGTGCCTGAGTGGTTGAGCTGAAAGAGAGAGAAACGAGAGTTATCGACAACACGCAAGACGCTGAGAGTCTTAAGTGTTGTTTTTTATTTAAAACAACTCATTTCTTAATCGCGTCATATGACATCTTTTGCTGAACGATTATCCTATAATTGAGAGCGTTTTAAGGTGAAGTATTTAAATCATTTCTACATCTTTGACTATTATTTTTGCTATAAATGGGCTATAATAAAGAAGGAAATGAAAACGGTTACTTAGGCTGTTATGGATTGAATTGATGAGATTAATTTAAGGAGGCTTTGATGCAAAATACGGTGCAAGTTAAACCTGATATTATTTGGGTGGGTGGTAATGACCGTCGGGTCAATCGGTTTGAAAATCTATTTCCTTTAACGCATGGGATGTCTTATAATGCCTATGTCATACTAGATGAGAAGACGGTGCTAACAGATACGGTTGACCGCTCGATTAGTGTCTTGTTTATGGAAAATGTCAAAGCTGCTTTAGCTGGGAGACAATTGGATTATCTGGTTATCCATCACATGGAGCCTGATCATTGTGCCAATATCGAGGCCATTGTTCAAGCCTATCCGGATATTCAATTAATTGGCAATCGCAACACCTATAAATTTTTAACACAATTTTATCCAGCTTTTGCGTTTAATCATTTTATAACCGTTAAAGAAGGCGAAGAATTAACGATTGGCAAAAGAACCTTGCGATTTTACATGACACCAAATGTGCATTGGCCAGAAGTCATGATGTCTTATGAAGTGAGCGAAGGCTTGCTATTTTCTGCGGATGCATTTGGCTCTTTTGCAACGATTGATGGGAATCTATTTTCAGATGAGATTTATTTTCCGGAAGGGATTATCGATGAAGCACGTCGTTATTATGTCAATATCGTTGGAAAATTTGGCAGCCATGTTTTAAAAGCACTCAAAAAATTTAGCGACCTCAATATTACCACGATTTTGCCCTTACACGGCCCGATCTACAGAACCCCTGAGCATATTGGACAAATCTTAGCGGCCTATCAAAATTGGGCAAGTTATGATTTTGATAAAAAGAGCGCTTTGATTCTCTATGCCTCAATGTACGGCAATACTGAAAATGCGGTTGATATTTTAGCAAGTCAATTAGCTAAAAAGGGTGTCAGAGAAATTAAAGTCTATGATATTTCGGATACTGATCCGTCATATCTGATTGCTGAAATGTGGCAATATAGCCATCTCGTTTTTGCCGCACCCAATTATAATGGTGATCTTTTTTATAAGATGGATGCCTTGATTCGAGAAGCACTCCGCCTAAATCTAAAAAATAAAAAAGTAAGTTTCATCTCAAACGCGACATGGGGCGGTCTGGCACTCAAGACCATGCAAGGCTATTTTGAAGATGACAAACGTTTCGCCCAAGTCGGCACCCCCGTAGAAATCCCATCTGCTGTGTGTGAAGGGACGGTTGATGCTTTAGCTGCACTTGCTGATGAGCTTTCAGCGTCTTTGACTGCTGATTGAACAGCTTGAAGATGAGCTAGATGACCAAGAGGATATCAAGACGATGTCAGTAAGTCATGGCAAGACTGTTTCACATGAAAATGATGGACGGTTGCTGATAAGATAGGCGAGTGAGACAATCCTAGGATTGTCTTTTTTAGACCTCAAAATCAGGCATCTTAACTCAGGAACTAGCGCTCAACCCGTTTTTTTGTTATAATTGTAGTAATATTGCGAAAATTGGAGAACGATGATGAGATATTTCACAGCTGGAGAAAGTCACGGGCCGCGTTTAACGGCGATTATTGAGGGGGTACCTGCGGGGCTGCCTTTGAGTTCTGAAGATATTAACCTTGAGTTAAAACGTCGCCAAGGTGGTTATGGTCGCGGTGGTCGGATGCTGATTGAGAGTGATCAAGTCGACATTAGCTCTGGCGTGCGCCACGGTCTGACTATGGGCAGTCCAATCACGCTCAATGTGACCAACAAAGATTTCAAAAATTGGACCAATATCATGGGTGCTGATGATGTCGAGGACAAATTCAAATCGCAACGCAAGCTGACGAAACCGCGTCCAGGTCATGCTGATTTAGTTGGTGGCATGAAGTATCGTTTTAGTGATTTGCGAAATGTTTTAGAACGCTCGAGTGCGCGTGAAACAACGATGCGCGTGGCAATCGGTGCTGTGGCAAAGCGTCTCTTGGCTGAACTTGATATTGACGTTGCCAGCCATGTGACGGTTTTTGGTGGCATTGAAGTCGCTGTCCCAGATAATCTAACGGTTGCTGAAATCCGCCAACGTGCTAGCCAATCTGAAGTTGCTATCGTCAATCCAGAACGTGAACAAGACATTAAAGATTTAGTGGACAAAACTAAAAAAGATGGCGATACTATCGGTGGTGTTGTTGAAGTCGTTGCGGGTGGTCTGCCTGTCGGTCTAGGCTCATATGTCCAATGGGATAGAAAATTAGATGCCAAAATCGCCCAAGCGATTGTCTCTATCAATGCTTTTAAAGGCGTTGAATTTGGCGTTGGTTTTCAAGCAGCTTATCAACCAGGCAGCCAGATTATGGATGAAATCGTCTGGTCAGAAACAGACGGCTATACCCGTCAATCAAATAACCTCGGTGGTTTTGAAGGCGGCATGACCAACGGTGAATTGGTCGTCGTTCGGGGTGTCATGAAACCTATCCCGACCCTTTATAAACCCTTGATGTCAGTCGATACAGAAAATCACGAACCCTATCAAGCACAAGTTGAACGTTCAGATCCGACCGCAGTGCCAGCAGCTGCAGTTGTAGCAGAACACGTTATTGCGACCGTTTTAGCAACCGAAATTTTAGAAAAATTTGGCTCTGATAACCTAGCTGAACTCAAAGAAAATATCGCACGTCATAACGCCTATATTAAAGGATTTTAGTATGATCATTTATAGAATGATTTACCAATATCTGATGTGATTGATGTTTACAAGGAGACTCCTTTTTTTGCTAGCCGTCGGCCAGTTGATGATATGGCAAGAATGACTCAAATGTTTAAAAATAGCAATCTCGTCATGAGTGCTTGGTCTGAAAATCAAATAGTCGGTATCGCTCGTGCTTTGACAGATTTTTCCTATACGACTTATCTGTCAGATTTAGTGGTTAGAACAGACTTTCAACGTCAGGGTATTGGTCAAAAATTGATTGAGCAGATACAAGCAGTTGCACCACAGGCTAAAATTGTTTTACTTGCTGCCCCACAAGCGGTAGATTATTATCCGCATATTGGCTTTGAGAAGCATGAGTCTGCTTGGGTGAAATCAAATAAACTAGATTAAATATCATGATAGCCGTAGAGTTGGAAATCTTGCTAGGAGTTTAAAGTGCCAAAATTAAAACGACCGATTATCAATTATTTTTTGACAGCTGCATCTATATTTATTCTCAGTTGTATTTTGCTAGTGCTAATGCCTATAATTGGGACTCTAGTTGGTGTTTTATTTTGTTTGTATATGTTTTACTTAATTAAAATAGTAAACTGGACAGAAGTCTTCATTGAGGGCGGCTATTTGTGTTACTATGAAAATAAATCTGAACTTATTAGACTGCCATTATGTGACATCAAAAAAATGTCATTATCCGAAAAAAGAGTTTATTCAACAGTTAGTAGTAGTGGCTATGATTCTGGAAGTACAACAACATACTACGGTATTGAGGTTAAGATGAGCAATTCGGAAACGATTAAAATTAATTGTCCATATAATACTATAGGGGATATGGAGAGTTTTATCTCAGATGTCACACGCTACAAAAAGAATATTGAGCGACAACTAACAGCACTCGTAACTGTATTGACGAAAATTCATGGTGGAGATAAATAGATGCCAGAAAAAAATATTTTAATTGCAGGTTTGGGGCTCATCGGTGGCTCGCTTGCGCGGACGATTAAGTCTGGTCATCCAGATTATCATCTTGCCGCTTATAATCGCAGTCAAGCACCGCGAGACTTTGCCATTCAAGAGCGGATTGTGGACGAAGTATCCGATGATTTTGAGGCACTCGCTGTCAAAGCAGATGTGATTATCTTGAACTTTCCGGTTCAGTTATCTATTCAGTTTTTGAAAACTTTAGCGACCTTACCTTTGAAAGCAAATGTCCTGATTTCAGACTCAGGTTCGACCAAACTTGAAATTGTGACAGCTGCTGAGGCAATTTTCAAAGGCAAAGCCGTTCGATTTATCGGTGGGCATCCCATGGCAGGGTCGCATAAGTCAGGCGTTATCGCATCTGACGAGCTGCTGTTTGAAAATGCCTATTACATTTTAACGACGTCGGCTTTATCACAACCAGCAGATTTCGAAGAACTTAAAGGAGTCCTTGTCAACACACGGGCAAAGTTTATCGAACTCACAGCAGCAGAGCATGATGCGATGACGGCTGTGACCAGTCATTTCCCCCATGTTGTGGCTGCGAGTTTAGTCGATAATGCCCATGACTTTGCTGAAATCATGCCCTTTACCGAAAATCTTGCGGCAGGTGGGTTTCGAGACATGACGAGGATTGCGGAAAGCTCGCCTGATATGTGGACAGAAATTTTAATGTCCAACCCCGACAATATCGTCTATCAGATTGAGCAATTTAGCCAGAAACTAGCAGAGGTTAAGCAGCTGGTGCGACAAAAACAGAGTACTGAAATCTGGGAGTTTTTCGACAAGGCACGCAAGCTTAGAGCTCAGATGCCCATTCACAAAGGGGCGATGGAAAATTTCTACGACCTTTTTATCAGCGTGCCGGACAAATCGGACGTGATTTACGAGGTTTTGGGCTATTTTGCGGGGCATCATCTCAGCATTATCAATATCAAAATCAATGAGACGCGCGTTGAGCTTAACGGTGTTTTACAGATTACTTTCAAGACGGAAAATGACCAAGCGACTGCCAAACGTTTGATTCGGGAAAATGCCAGCTATGATGTTTATCAGTAAAAGAAGAATGAGGAGATAACAGTGAAATTGCAGACAAATGCGGCGGGACTTAGTGGCAAGCTCAAAGTACCTGGCGATAAATCAATCAGCCACCGCTCGATTATGTTCGGCTCACTCGCCAAAGGCGTGACCAAAATCCATGATATTTTACGTGGTGAGGATGTCCTCTCAACCATGGCCGTTTTCCGGGAACTCGGTGTGACCATTGCCGATAATGGCGATGAAGTCATGGTCCATGGTGTTGGCTTTGATGGGCTACGTGCCCCTCAAGAACGGTTAGACATGGGCAACTCAGGCACCTCTATCCGACTGATTTCAGGTGTTTTGGCAGGCCAAAATTTTACTGCTGAAATGTTCGGCGATGATTCGCTCTCAAAGAGACCCATGGATCGTGTGACCATTCCCTTGCGCCAAATGGGTGTTACTATTTCTGGGCAAACAGACCGCGATTTACCACCGCTTAAAATCACAGGTTCTAATCACTTGAAACCGATTCATTATACGTTACCAGTTGCTTCAGCTCAGGTTAAGTCAGCCTTAATCTTTGCGGCTTTACAGGCTGATGGTGAGTCTGTCATCACCGAGAAAGAAATCACGCGAAATCACACAGAAGATATGATTGTCCAATTCGGTGGTGAGATTTCGGTCAATGGGAAAGAAATCCGTGTCAAAGGTGGGCAAACTTTTACAGCGACAGACGTGACAGTCCCAGGTGATATTTCAAGTGCCGCCTTTTTCTTGGTGGCAGGCTTGATTGTGCCAAATAGTGAAATTACGCTGAAAAATGTTGGCATCAATGAAACTCGGACAGGGATTATCGAAGTCATCCAAGCCATGGGTGGCGATTTGACCATCACTGATGTTGATGAAATTGCCAAGTCGGCGACCCTGACAGTGAAAACGTCAGAGCTGAAACCGACTGAAATTTCAGGCGATATTATTCCACGTTTGATTGATGAATTACCGGTTATTGCCTTGCTTGCGACGCAAGCCAATGGTACGACAGTGATTAAAGATGCTGAAGAGTTGAAGGTTAAGGAAACGGATCGCATTCAGGTTGTCGCGGATATGCTCAATGCCATGGGTGCTGAGATTACGCCGACTGAAGACGGGATGATTATCAAAGGGAAATCACATCTGAATGGTGCAACGATTAATACACACGGAGATCACCGCATTGGGATGACGGCAGCCGTTGCGGCGTTATTAGTCGCAAATGGCGAAGTGATACTAGAACGTTCAGAAGCAATTCAGACTTCTTACCCCACATTTTTTGAAGATTTATCTCACTTAATGGTATAAAGTATAATCGAGATTTACTTTTGATTTTATCGTGACTTTTAAAAGGCATTCGATGCCTTTTTATGTTATAATTTTATCATATAAGGTTAATGAAAAATGGCATTCAGAAAGAATTTGAATTTTCCTTAAAAAATGGCTATCATTAAGATAGTCGAATGATTTATGTTGTTATTATTTATTTTTTGTTACGACAAATACACTTTTATGGAGGTTTTTTATGAACAAAGCAGATTGGATAGAATACTTTGAGGCGGTTAATTCGCGGACACCGAGCGAAGAAGAAATCGCACAAGCACTTGCAGCAGGGGAGTTTTCTGAAACAGAGGGTTCTGAGGTCGTTGAAGATACAGCAGCAGCTGAAACTGTTACGCCAGTCGAGACAGCTGCACCTAT
Source organism: Pseudolactococcus reticulitermitis (assembly GCF_002260845.1). Classification (GTDB taxonomy): domain Bacteria; phylum Bacillota; class Bacilli; order Lactobacillales; family Streptococcaceae; genus Pseudolactococcus; species Pseudolactococcus reticulitermitis. The sequence goes on from NZ_BEDT01000002.1 coordinate 284,079, forward strand.
TGGAGCAGACGTTACCACAGGAACACCCGAAGAAACAAAAACGGCGACCTTTAAGGCAAAAGAAAAAGAAGTTATTGAAAAATTAAAGGAAAATCAGACGATTGCGAATACAGCACAGGTTGCCTCAAGTTATCTCACTTGGCTACTCGAGACTGTTAAACGTCCGATGACGAAGGCAAGTGGCTTTAATTCGCTTTACGCTTATTTAACATTAGCGATTATTGTTATTTTTTCAGCATTGTCAACAACCTTGAACTTACACGCATTTTACGAAAAAAGTGTGATTAGTTCGACTTTTTCCGATTTTAGTAGCTTTGTCGGGATTAGCCCAGCGAATCCGATTGGTTTTGGGACGTTTGTTGGCTTGCTATTTGCTGTTGCACTCTTTATTTTGACTTTGGTTTTCTCTACTTGGGTCGGTTTGAAAATTTTAAAATCGCCCCTCACTTTTTCAAATGTCGTGGATAAATATACCAGTCTATTTGTGCCAGCAACATTTTTGATTGTGCTTGCTACTCTTCTGTCTTTGATTCGTCTGAATATGCTCTCTTACATTATTTTTGTTCTGGCATTATCGATCGTTGGTATGGCGACTTACTATATCGTTTTGACAGCTAAAAATAACTTAAAGTTAGATGATTTTTATGCGAAATTATTGGCTCTGTTTACAAGTGGTGTGATTATGTCCGTGATTACATTTATTCTGACATTGATTTTTATAACACTTATCTTTAAGTCAGCCTTTACTTTGTAAACACTGTAAATTTTAGGGAATGCTTATCTAAGGGAGTAGGAAATGGAAAAAGAAAAATACGTCAAACTGTTTAAAGCAATCGTGGGTCGGGACTTGACACCGCAAGAGTTTTTACAGGCTAAAAAAAGTGAGTTTGATCCAAAAGAAATTAAAAAAATTGCCGGTTTAATGACTGAGACAGTATCTGAACCTGTGCCTGAAACGCTTGCGCCAGTTGCTGATGAGACCGTTGAAGCTCCTGTCCAAAAAGCAGAAAATGCTGTCCAGCCAGCATTTACATCTGAAAATACTGAAAGCCAAGCTAAGAAAAAAGTACCTACTAAATTAGTGATTGCCGTTGTGGCTGTTTTACTTGTAGCTGCAGGCATCTTTGGCTTGATTAAATCAAGACCTGTTGATGTGACCAAAGACATCAAGGTAACTTTCTCGGGATATGACGGCTATGGCAAAGCAAATTATAATTCAGATAAAATCCATGAAGTGATTGCAGAAAAATTAGCGGTTAAAGCTGGCTTTTCTAAAGCTGAATCACACAAACTCATCGCCATGGATTCTCTTTCTGATTCTGATTATTTAACAAATGCGAAATATCGGTCAAAAGCGGAAAAATTAATGAAGTGGACCGATGAGTTAGAAATTAGCTTTGATGCTGATGAACATTTAAAAAATGGTGATAAGGTAACCTTAAAAATCAAACCACAAAAAGGCGTTCCCTTAAAAGCAATCGATAAAACTTATGAAGTTAAAGGTCTTAAGAAAACGAAGAAAGTTTCAGGAGAGTCTTTAACGAAAGGGGAAGTCACATTTTCTGGTTATAATGGCAATGGTAGTGTCAATTATGATGAGAGTAAATTTGATTTAGTCTCAAGTGATAAATCAGGTACTTTGTCAAATGGTGATGAATTAAAATTTGAATTCGCCAAAAGCTATCTCGACAGATTGTTGACAGAAGGAAAAGCCGTGACTGATAAGACTTTTAAAGTTAAGGTTACAGATCTGAAAGATATGAATGAGATCAGTAAACTTGATGCCTTATATAACAAAATACCTGAACTGGTGAAAGAAGATTATAAGGATGAAGCTGCAGGTGACTATGGTTCTTATGATGTCACTTACAAAATTGAACCACAAAAATCTTTTATCAAAATTTCTGACGATGGTTATTATGCTGATGGGCCAGGACTGTCATTAGTCATCACTTATAAGATTACTCAAACGACAACTTGGGTAAAAGACGATACTTGGGATAAGAAGAAAAAAGGCGATGTAGAAACAGAAGAGATTTATACCTATTTTGGTTACGAAGATGTGGAAATCTATAAAGATGCTGTCGTTCTCTCTGATTTATATGACATCAGCGGGTCATCATGGTCTAAATACCTGGATATGGATGCTGTCTATACTAAACTTGAAAAGGATGGCTATAGCGAGTATCAACCTAAAAAATAAGCCATGTTAAGCGGAAAATTTAAAACATTCCATGTGTTTTTTAAAACGAAATAGCTTGACAAAATCTTAATAAATTGGTAAGATTATCTTTATAGAAATTTGTTTCAATCAAACCTGTTATGATTAAAGCAAATCTCGACTACCAACTAGGGTGCTTGCTGAGACTGACTCCGAGCACTCTAGTTTTTTTGTACCCAAAATGCCAGAAGAATTTGGCATGAGAAATTGATTAGCTGAGATGAAAAAAAGGGCAAAATCTGCTATAATGAGAACTATTATGACAAATCACATTGTACTTTTTGAACCCCGTATCCACTTTAATACAGGCAATATCGCTCGCACCTGTGCGGCGACAAATACCCATCTCCATCTCATTCGCCCCTTTGGCTTTGAGATTACGGACAAGCACCTCAAACGCGCCGGACTTGACTACTGGGATAAGGTTGACATCACCTATCACGATGATTTATCGGCTTTTATGACTTATCTCAATGGTGATGAGGCTGCTAAATTACACCTGATTACAAAATTCGCTGAACATGATTACTCAGAAGATGGACTTTACACTGATGATGCCAATCATTATTTTCTTCTAGGGAGAGAAGATACCGGCCTACCTGAAACCTTCATGCGTGACCATCCAGAAAAAGCAGTGAGAATTCCCATGAATGATGAGCACGTCAGAAGTCTCAATCTTTCAAATGCGGCAGCCATCGTGATTTATGAGTGTCTGAGACAGCAACATTACCAAGGCTTAGAACTCGTGCATACTTATGAGAAAGACAAATTAAAATGAAGATTTATTTTGTACGCCATGGCAAAACCCAGTGGAATCAAGAGCGCAGACTACAAGGCATGACAGGCGATTCCCCTTTGTTGCCAGAGGCTCTGGTTGAAATTGCAGCGCTTGGCGACTATTTGACTGATATTAAGTTTGATGCCATCTTTTCAAGTCCTGCTAAACGCGCTATTGATACGGCAACGATTTTATCAGAGCATAATCATGCCCCACGTGATATTGTCAGGAAAACCGAGTTATTTGAATGGAACCTCGGTGTTTTTGAAGGCATGTTGATTGAGGAAGCACACCAAAAAGATCCAGAGAACATGGCAGCCTTTCGGCATCACCCGGAACAATTTTGGGGCAATCCAATCGGCGCTGAGAATTTAGCAGATGTTTACCGTCGCTTTGTTCGCTTTATGGATTGGCTGAGCAAGCAAAATTATGAGCATGTCCTGGTCGTCAGCCACGGTGCGTTTTTGTCCAGCACGATTAAACTTTTAACAGGGACACCAATCGGCGAATTAAGACCGGGCGGTGTTGGCTTGGCTAATAATACGCTATCCATTGTCGAATATGATGGCGAAACTTATAGCCTTACCCATTGGAACGAAAAACATGGCAGATAAACTCTATTTTACAGGCACAATTGCAGCGATTTTTTTCAGCAATCCGTCCAATTTTTATAAGGTTATCTTACTAGAAGTGACGGATACCAATGCTGACTTTTCAGATGGCGAAATCGTGGTCAATGGCATTATCGGAGATGTCGTCGAGGGCGATAGCTATAAGTTTTATGGCGAATTAACCAACCACCCTAAATATGGCGAGCAGTTAAAAGTCACGACCTATGAGAAAAATGTGCCTACTTCTGGCGCAGGTCTTATAAAATATTTATCAAGTGATCATTTTCCGGGGATTGGCCAAAAAACAGCGGAAAAAATTGTCGCGATTTTTCCTGAGCATACGATTGACGGTATTTTAGATGCACCAGAACGCTTGTCGGGTGTTTTGACAGCTGAAAAATTAAAAGCCTTTGTTAAACGGCTATCTGAAAATCATGGCATGGAAAAAATTCTGTCTAAATTGGCCAAATATGAATTACCAAGCAAAATCAATTTCCAAATCTATGAGCTTTACAAAGAAGACACGTTAGAAATCATCAAGGACAATCCTTACCAGCTTGTTTTTGATATCAAAGGCATTGGCTTTAAAAAAGCAGATAAGATAGCGGAAGAAGAAGGGATTTCAGCGACAAGTGATGCGCGGATTCAGGCTGGTTTGATTCATACCGTGCTGACTAATTCGCTTGAACTTGGCGATACTTATATCGAAGCAAAAGAGCTTTTAGAAAAAACGATTGACCTGCTAGAATCAGCACGAAATGTTGAGATCTTGTCGAATCAAGTGGTTGAAAATATTAATTTTCTTTTGTCAAATGGTAAACTCCAAGCTAACGAGACCAAAATATTTGAGAATTCTCTTTACTTTGCAGAAGATGGTATTCATCAAAGGCTGAATAAATTAGCTAATCGGATTGGGGAGACAGTTGCCGCTGATAAGTTTAATGCGATTATCCAAGAAGTAGAAGCAGTGCTTGACATTCAGTATGATGACCTGCAAAAAGAGGCGATTTATAAAGCGCTGACCCAGCAATTTTTCATTTTGACTGGCGGACCGGGGACAGGGAAAACAACGGTCATCAAAGGGATTATTCGAGCTTATGCTGCGCTGCACAAAGTTGATTTGAATCCAGACAATTACACAGACGATGTCTTTCCGATTGTTCAGGTTGCGCCAACTGGTCGGGCAGCACGTCGGATGAATGAGCTGACAGGTTTGCCCGCCGCAACCATTCATCGCCAGTTGGGGCTGAATTCAGATGATTTAGAAGATGATTTTGGCAATGATTTATCTGGTAGTCTGTTAATCGTTGATGAATTTTCAATGGTCGACACTTGGCTGGCTAATAAATTATTGGCTGCCATTCCGCCTGCGATGACGGTGATTTTAGTTGGCGATGCGGATCAATTACCCTCTGTTGGACCGGGGCAAGTCTTTGCAGATTTATTGAAAATTCCAGATTTTGCCTCTGTCAAACTGAATAAAATTTTTAGGCAGGGCGAAGGCTCCACGATTACCAATCTGGCACACGACATCAAGGACGGCCAGCTCCCCCCTGATTTCATGGCTAAAAAGCCTGACCGTTCTTATATCGAAAGTAACGCGGCTAATGTGCCACACTACATTGGGCAAATTGCTAGTGCCTGGCTGAAACGGGGCAATGATCCCTTTGATTTACAGGTGCTGATCCCCATGTATAAGGGTGTTGCGGGGATTAATCATGTCAATCAAATCCTGCAAAATCTCTTTAATCCGCTAGAAGACCGGCTGGAATTTGCCTTTCAGGACACGGTTTTTCGGCAAGGCGATAAGGTGCTACATCTGGTCAATGAAGCCGCGCTAGACGTCTTTAATGGCGATATTGGCGAGATTACCGATATCGTGCCTGGCAAGTACACGGAGTCCAAGCAGGACGAAATTGTCATGAGTTTTGACGGCAATGAGGTCGTCTATCCGCGCGGCGAGTGGTACAAAATCACGCTGGCTTATGCCATGTCCATCCACAAGTCGCAAGGCAGCGAATTTCCGAGTGTCATCGTGCCCATGGTGTCGAGTTATAGCCGCATGCTGGAGCGCAACCTACTTTACACTGCCATTACGCGCGCCAAGCAATCCCTGATTTTGCTGGGCGAAAGCAAGAGTTTCCAGACAGCCGTTGCCCGCCAAGGCGCTAATCGCAAGACCTATCTGGTTGAACGCTTCGGGGTGATTGAAAATGAGGGGCAGGCTAGTGAAACTGTTGAAAATTTAGAAGTCAAAGAAGATGTAGGCTCAGAAAGCGTCACGGCGCCTGAAACTTATATGTTGACAGAAGATAATGTTATGACCATTGACCCGATGATTGGCTTGGTAGCAGACGATTTTGCTGTGTTTAAATGAGAATAGGAAAAACTCCAGATGCTACTGATGGCAGCATCTGGAGTTTTCTATTTATCTTTTGTTTTCTATCAGCATCAAAAAATGCGACATGTATTTGTGAATTATTTGCTTGATAGATGATTGTGATTTTCATCCCAAACGTTCCCTTAATTTCTCCACAAACAAATAAGTCGCAGGGCAAATCAAGGTATTTTTAAGCGTTAGATGATTAATCTGGAGAAATTTCTTGCGATCTGTATGCGGGAATTCTCGACAGGCTTTAGGTCTGACATCGTAGACATCACAGAGGTTATCAGAGCCTAAAAAGGGGCAGGGCATGCACTGAAAAATCTTATCGCCATCTTCGTCAATTTGAAGGTACTCAGATTCAAAATTGGCTAATTTCATACGCAAGCGCTTGGCAACGCGTTCTATATCGTTTTCAGTAAAGAGTGGACCAAGTGATTTGCAGCAGTTGGCACATTCGGTGCAGTCAATTTCTGTAAAAACTTCATCGTGAAGTTCTTTGGTCAATTTATCTAGATTTTTAGGAGCTTTCTTCTTAAGCGCCGTCAAAAATTGTCGGTGGACTTTTTGCTTTTGAAGCGCCAAATCTCTGTAGTGTTCAATATCCATAAGCTATATTCTACCATAAAACCGTACAAAAAAAGATACCCCCGAAAGAGTATCCGTTTCATTCTTAATCCAAAATTGGGCAATAAAGCTTATTTCACCAATTTTTTAGCCAAACGTGATTTATCACGGTTAGCTTTATTTTTATGGATTAAACCTTTGGAATGAGCTTTGTCGATTGCAGCAGATGCAGCGACATACAATGCTTGCACATCATCAGAGCCAGCAGCTACAGCAGCTTCAAATTTTTTGATTGAAGTGCGCAAAGCAGCTTTTTGAGCAGAATTACGTTCGTTTTGAACGAGGTTCAACTCAGCACGTTTGATAGCAGATTTAATGTTAGCCATGTTTGTTCTCCTTGTTATGATATAAAATCGACAAATCAATTTTATTCAGAATTTTAATCATACTGTGTAAAACACAATACCAAACTATTATACCACGAACAAGCCCACAAAGCAAATTTATTTTTATTATGCTATAATTGGTATAGATTAATCCAGAAAATCAGGTAGGCTGGCAGTCATCTCCTGACCAGTGAAAGGAATAACATGTCATTTCAGTTTGGGCGGTTTCGTCTAGGTCTTCGAACAATTAAAACCGCTGTTGCGATTTTAATCATCTTAGTTTTTACACACCTCTTTCATCGGGGGCAGTCTGCTGCGATGATTGCGGGCATATCAGCGATTATTGCAGTCAGAGATTCTTATACGGCAACGGTTCATGCCTCCAAGGCGAGATTTATCGGGTCGGCTCTTGGTGGCTTACTTGCGATTGTCTACGACTTTTTCTATCTACTAAGTCATCAAAACTTTTCGGTTCAAATTATTCTCATTCCTTTAATGGTGCTGATCAACATTGTTATCATGGATGGTTTTAAACTTCATCCGGGTCTGGTTGGCGCGAATGCGACTTTTCTGATTATTGCCTTGACCATTCCTGAAAATGCCTATGTGAGCTATGCGCTGAATCGGGTTTTTGACACATTTTTTGGTGTGGCGGTGGCGACGCTTGTCAATAGTGCTTTTATTCACGATGCCCCCAAGTTGAAAATCAAAAAAGTGATTCGGGATAGATTAAAAAGACGGCAGACAGCAAATAAGACGACGAAAAAGGAGCAGACCAAGTGACAGCGATTTATATCCGAATACATGATGAAATTAAGCATCAAATCGAGACGGGCGTTTTTGAAGTCGGGCAACGGTTGCCGAGTGAACGCGTGATGGCGGAGCAATTTGGGGTATCACGGATGACCTTGCGCCAAGCTGTGACGAGCTTAGTCGAAGAAGGCATTTTAACACGCTACGTTGGGTCTGGGACTTATGTCGCCAGCGATCGTGTGCGTGAGAAAATGCGTGGGACGACCAGTTTCACGGAGATTATTCAAAATTTAGGCAAGACACCGAGTTCAAAGGTTTTGAGTTATCAAAAAACCAAGGCAAATGAAGTCGAGTGTGACAAGTTGCAACTTAAAAAAGGGTCTCAGATTATTCGGATGGAACGCATTCGTTATGCTGATGAACTGCCGATTTGCTATGAAGTGGCGAGTATTCCCTATCGTTTGATTGAAGATTTTGCTAAAAATGATATTGCCAATCATTTTTATGATACTTTGGCGCATGCTGGTAAGAAAATCGGGCGCAGTGAGCAGATTATTTCAGCTAAGATTGTCAAGAAAGAAATTGCCAATTTCCTATCGATTAAACCCAATTCAGCGATTTTAGCTTTGACACAGGTTTCTTATTTTGCCAACAGCGATGAAACGCCTTTTGAGTACGTTTTATCCCAATATGTCGGCGAACGCTTTGAATTTTACTTAGAAAGATAAAAAATAATGACGCATTCTGAAAAAGTAGTTGACTTGCTCCACGCAGGTCAATTTGATGAAATGGCGACGGAGCTAGCAAAAGCGATTGAGAGTGATGGACTTGACTTGCTAACGGACTTGGCTGAATACTTGTCGATGATGGGGTTTATCGACGAAAGCCGTCAGGTTTATGAAAAAATTGCAGCGATAGATGTTGATAATACAGACATCTTGCTCAACCTCGCTGAGATGAAATTTGATGACGGTGATTTGGATGGCGCGCTCGAATTGCTTTACAAGATAGAGGCAACAGATGATAACTATGTGGCAGCGCTGGTCATGATTGCCGATCTCTATCAGGCGGATGGCGTTTGGGAAGCGGCGCTTGAAAAATTGCTAGAGGCGGCTAGTTTAACAGACTCACCCCTGGTAACCTTTGCCATTGCTGAACTCTACTATAATCAAGGCAAATGGCGGGAGGCGATTGCGCATTTCGCCAAACTCAGTCAACGTCAGATTTTAGACCTCACCAAAATATCAACTTACCAGCGGATTGGGACAGCTTATGCCTCTTTAGGGGAGTTTGAAAACGCCACAAAATTTCTAGAAAAATCACTCGAAATTGATCATGATGATAACGTTTTATTTGAACTGGCACAAATCAATTTCGCGACTGGTGAAGTCACACGTGCCATTGACTACTTCAAACAATTAGATGCCTTGGCACCTGACTTTGACGGCTATGCTTATCCGTATGCCCAAGCCTTGATTGAAGAGAATGACTTTGCGGCGGCTTTTGCGGTCGCCAAAGATGGCTTGAATAAAAATCCAACTGATGTGCCGTTGATTCACTTGACTAGCCGGATTGCCTATGCCTTACATGATTTGGAAGCGTCAGAAAAATATTTGAGCCAAGCCCTTGATTTGCCTGATTTACATGATGAGACAGTCTTTCTTTTGAGCAATCTCTACATGGCACAAGAAGATTTTGAAGCGGTGCTTGGTCTGGAACCGCTGCTTGACGAAGAACATGTCTTGGCACAATGGAATATCGCCAAGGCTTATCGTGAACTTGACCAAGATGAGCAATCACTGGTGATTTATGACGAGATGAGTCAGAGTGTTTTAGCTGATAATCCTGAATTTTTATTGGATTATGCCCACATGTTAATCCGAAATGGTCGGACAGATGATGCCAAGATAAGTCTCGGCAAATATTTATCACTTGTCCCAGATGATGACAATTCACAAGCGCTATTTAGCGAGCTTTGATGATGGCGTTTTAACGCCTTTTTTGCTACAATATCCAATGTGAAGTTAAACTTTCAAGAAGGACTATAAATTAAAATGACAGAAGAAAAATTTGGTGCAGATTTAATTGTCGATTCACTGATTAATCACGACGTAAAATACATTTTTGGGATTCCAGGCGCTAAAATCGACAGGGTCTTTGATACCTTAGCAGATAAAGGACCAGAGCTGATTGTCGCACGACATGAGCAAAATGCAGCCTTTATGGCGCAGGCTGTTGGGCGAATTACAGGTGAACCGGGTGTTGTGATTGCAACTTCTGGTCCTGGTGCATCAAACTTGGCAACGGGTCTGGTGACGGCAACAGCAGAAGGAGATGCAGTCCTTGCGCTTGGCGGTCAAGTGAAACGTGGCGACCTCCTGAAACGCACCCACCAATCTATGAATAATGCAGCGCTCTTTGAACCGATTACCAAATATTCGGCAGAAGTCCAAGATCCAGACACCCTGTCAGAAATTGTCGCCAATGCCTACCGCCTATCAAAAGCTGGCAAACCAGGCGCAAGTTTTATCTCCATTCCCCAAGATGTTGTTGACAGCAAGGTCAATGTCAAGGCGATTAAGCCTTTGCACGAGCCGAAACTTGGGAATGCGTCAATTGATGATATTAATTATCTGGCGCAGGCGATTAAAAATGCGGTACTCCCTGTTTTTCTTTTAGGCAGTGGGACGTCGTCTGCTGGTGTGACCCATGCCATTCGTGAACTGTTGCAATCTGTCAATATTCCAGTCGTTGAAACCTTCCAAGGTGCGGGTGTGATTTCGCGTGATTTGATCCATAATTTCTTCGGTCGTGTCGGACTTTTCCGCAATCAACCGGGTGATATGCTCCTTAAAAAATCTGATTTGATTATCGCCATTGGCTACGACCCGATTGAATATGAGGCGCGTAACTGGAATGCTGAAATTGATAGTCGTGTGATTGTCATTGACAAAGCCATGGCTGAGATTGATACCTACTATCAACCTGAGCGTGAGTTGATTGGCGACATTGCGCAAACTTTGGAAAATCTCATTCCTGCCATTCGGGGTTATAAGATTCCAGAAGGTAGTGTCGAATATTTGGATGGCTTGCATGAGTTGCTGTCTAAAAATGAGTTTGACCGTAATGCAGACCCTAATCTTGTGCATCCACTTGATTTCATTGATGTGCTACAAGACACTGTTAAAGATGACGAAACGGTCACGGTCGATGTTGGCAGTCACTATATCTGGATGGCACGAAACTTCAAATCCTATGAGCCGCGTCATCTCCTCTTTTCAAATGGGATGCAGACGCTCGGTGTCGCACTCCCATGGGGCATCGCCGCAGCGCTTTTACGCCCGGGCAAGAAAGTTTACTCGATTTCAGGCGATGGCGGCTTCCTCTTTTCAGCGCAAGAGCTTGAAACGGCGGTTCGCTTGAAGTTACCGCTGATTCATATCATCTGGAACGACGGGCATTATAACATGGTTGAATTCCAAGAAGTCATGAAATACGGTCGGGCATCGGGTGTGGCCTTTGGCCCAGTTGATTTTGTCAAATATGCGGAAGCTTTTGGGGCAAAAGGATTGCGCGTGACCAACAAAGAAGATTTGGCAAAAGTCTTATCAGAAATCGAAACTACAACAGGTCCGGTCGTGATTGATGTCCCGATTGATTATAAAGATAATGTCAAATTAGGTGAAACGATACTGCCTGATGAATTTTATTGAAAAAAATGGTAAAATAAGCTATTAAAACTTGTGAGATTTTCACAAGTTTTTCATGAATAAAGGAAAACAAGAAATATGTCTGAACCGATAAAACTTTTTCAATATAATACCTTGTCTGCGCTGATGAGCGGGCTTTTTGAGGGGAGCTTGACCATTGGCGAATTGCTAGAGCAAGGTGACTTAGGCATTGGCACGCTAGATGAGATTGATGGCGAGCTGATTGTCCTTGATGGTAAAGCCTACCAAGCGCGTGGCGACAAAACCATCACAGAAGTGAGCCCTGAGGTCAAAGTACCATACGCGGCTGTGGTTTTCCACCATGCAGAAGTGATTTTTAAACAACGTTTTGAAGTGACAAATGACGAGCTGCAAACGCGTATCGAAACTTACTACGACGGCGCTAATCTCTTTCGCTCAATCAAAATTCATGGGACTTTTTCAAAAATGCACGTTCGCATGATTCCCAAAGCCAAGGAAGGGGCGCGCTTTGCTGATGTGGCGACGAGACAATCTGAATATACTGTCGACAATGTGACAGGCACTATCGTCGGTATTTGGACGCCTGAGATGTTCCATGGTGTCAGTGTGGCGGGTTATCATCTGCATTTTATCACGGACGACCATACCTTTGGCGGTCATGTCATGGACTATGTCATGTCAGAAGGTATCGTCGAAGTCGGTGCTGTGGATCAATTAGATCAACGCTTTCCAGTGCAAGACCGCAAATACTTGTTTGCCAAGTTGAACCTAGATGAATTGAAAGAGGACATCGAAAAAAGTGAGTAATGCAAGCATTGACTGGATTCATTCGCGTCTCAAATTCGGCATTAAACCCGGTCTATCACGGATTATCTATTTGCTGGAGCAGTTAGGTAATCCGCAAAATAAAATCAAGACAGTCCATGTCGCAGGAACCAACGGCAAAGGCTCCACGGTCACTTTTTTGTCCAACATCCTCCAGCAGCATGGTTTGGCAGTCGGCACCTTTACTTCGCCTTATATCGAAATTTTTAACGAACGCATTGCGATCAATGGTCACTTTATTTCTGACGAGGACTTAGACCGTATCGTCGGTGTCATCAAACCACTGGTTTTGCAGATGGATGAAAATCCTGACCTTGCCAATATCACAGAGTTTGAAATCCTAACGGCTATCGGTTTTTACTACTTTGCTGATCAGGCTGTCGACATTGCCCTGATTGAAGTGGGGCTAGGCGGTCTGTATGATTCGACCAATGTGATTGTGCCACTTGTTTCGGCGATTACGACGATTGGGCTAGATCATCAGGATATTTTGGGCGATACACTTGGCCAAATTGCTAGGGAAAAATCTGGCATTATCAAGGCTGAGGTGCCGGTTGTTGTGGGCAATCGCATGGGTGTACCAACAGAAGCCTATGAGGTAATTGCGGCAGTCGCACATGAGAAAAAGGCGCCGATTTATCATCCTGAAGCAGATCAGACTTTTGATTTAAATCTGCATGGGCAATATCAGCAAGATAATGCGGCAATGGCTGTCAAACTATTTGAAGTTTTGGCAGAAAAATTAAACTTGACAGTTGCGCCTGAAAAAATTAAAAAAGGGCTTAAACAAGCCTTTTGGCCTGCCAGAATGGAAGAACTCAAAGGCTTTATTTTGGATGGCGCCCATAATTTACCTGCCATTAAACGATTAGTAGCAGAATTTGATGGTTCGAAAAAAGTTCATATTCTTTTTTCAGCCTTACAGCGTAAAGACTTTCATGAGATGATTGCCTTGCTCCAAACCATTCCAAATGTTGACTTGACTTTGACGACATTTGACTATCCTAAAACAATTGTGTCGGCAGATGTGGCAGCTATTCCTGATGTCACTTGGTTAGAAGACTGGCGGGAGTTTGTGATAACGCCTAAACATGATCAGGAGATTTACCTGTTGACTGGCTCTCTTTACTTTATGAGTCAGGTTCGTGACTTTCTACTGACATCAAATTAAATAAATTCAAAAAAATAATGTTTACCAGTTGACATTATTTTTTTGTCGTGATATACTTAACCAGTAAACTAATTTTAGCGTTTATTTTTGCATACATACTTAACTGGTAAAGGAAATTGAGAAAAAATGAAAAAATATTTATTATTGGGCTTGATGGCTGCGACTGCTATAGGAATACTCTTGGCATGTGGCAGTGATACGAGCAAGAAATCGGATAAATTACAAATCGTGACAACTTTTTATCCGATGCAAGCATTTACTGAACAAATTGTCGGCAAAGAAGCAGATGTGACGGTTTTAGTCAAACCGGGCGTTGAGCCACATGATTTTGAACCGTCTGCTAAGGATGTCGCCACCATTCAAAATTCGGATGCTTTCGTTTATAATAATGAGAATTTAGAAACTTGGGTAAAAAAAACAACCCAAGACATGAAACATTTAGAGGTAATTAAAGCCTCCTCAGGTATCACACTGCTAAGTGGTGCGTCTGAAGATGAACATGATGAAGATGCTGAAGATGAGCAAGATGGACATGCCCACGTTTATGACCCCCATGTTTGGTTAGCACCAAGCCTTGCTATGAAAGAAGTTGAAACGATTCGGGATCAGCTGATTAAGAAATTCCCTCAGAAAAAGGCTGTTTTTACCAAAAATGCAGAGGCTTATTTGACAAAATTAAAGGCATTGGATCAAGCCTATAAGGAAGGTTTGTCAAACGCTAAGCAAAAGGATTTTGTGACACAGCACGCGGCTTTTGCCTATCTTGCACATGAATATGGCTTGAATCAAGTCTCAGTCTCGGGGCTTAATCCTGAAACAGAGCCGTCAGCAACTCGCCTTAAAGAATTGAAAGCCTATGTGGATAAACATGATCTGCATTATATTTATTTCGAAGAAAATGCGTCTGACAAGGTAGCGACAACATTGGCAGAGGAAGCGGGAGTAAAAACGTTACCACTGAATCCATTGGAATCACTGACCCAAGAACAGGAAAATGCGGGTGAGGATTATATTTCAGTCATGATGGCAAACTTGAAAAATTTGAAAAAAACGACAGATGTGGCATCACAAGTCACAGATTAAGTTTAGCCTTAGAAAAATGCTAAAAGTTTTAAATGTTATAAACTGGATTATATAAAATAAGGAGCCAGGTCGTGTCTAAAAATTACGAAAAACTATCTGAAACTTATTACGATCAGCACGCCAAACAATTTGAGCGGTCATTTGATGGTTTTTTATCTGGCTTTTTTAAGCGCTATATCCTTAAAAATCTAGACTTTCCCGATAAAGCCAGAGTTTTAGATGTCGGAGCGGCAACAGGTCGGTTGCTCGGGATGCTTGCGACCAAACATCAGTTTGAGGGTGTTGGCTTAGATATTTCACCTCAGATGACAGCACTTGCGCAAAAGCAGCACCCTGAATTTTCCTTTGTGACGGGATCTGCGATGCAATTCCCGTTTGAAAATCAGAGTTTTGATGTGCTGATCTGTTCAGCTTCATTTCATCATTTTCCAAGTCCTGAGACATTTTTGAGAGAAGCTGAGCGTGTCTTGAAACCCGGTGGGAAAATCGTGATTGCTGAGATTCGGATGCCAATTTTTCATGGTCTTTACAATCAATATATTCATCATTTTTCAAAGGAAGGCGATGTCAAGGTCTATAGGTTTGATGAATTAATGCATTTGCTTGAAACCGCTGGTTTTGTCTTGATAAATGGTAGGAAGCATTTACAGATTCAATATTTTGAAGCCTATAAAAAAGCCTGAGCTATTCAAGCAGGCTTTTTTATTAACCTTTCACATCAACACAGACAGCTTCTGGTACGATGAAGTCGTGTTGAATCTCGGTTAAGTGACCAGATACGCTATCACGGAAGAAGGTTGTGACATTATCAGAGTCTTGATGAGCTGCGATGACAATTTTGTCATCAGCGGATAGGTTGAAATCACGTGGCATTTTACCATGCGTTGCTGCAAGTTGAATCAATTCTAAAGTACCGTCAGCAAGAATTTTGAAAACTGCAATCGAATCATGCCCGCGATTTGAGCCATAAAGGAAGTTGCCATCTGATGAGATGCGGATAGCTGCAGTGCCGTTAAAATCAGTCCAATCTTCTGGCAAAGTCGAAATCGTTTGTAACAAACTGAACTCGCCAACGCCGTCATAAATCAAGACTTCAATGGTGCTGTTTAATTCGTTGATGAGGTAAGCGATTTTTTGTGTCGGATGGAAGGTGATATGACGAGGACCCGCACCCGGTGCAGATTTATAAGTGTTGAGTTTGGTTAATTGACCTTGGTCTGACACATCATACGTCACGACTTCGTCAGTGCCTAAATCACAAGTCACGAGATATTTATCCGGTGTCAAATCAGCGAAATGGACATGTGGGCTAGTCTGATTTTCGTGAGGACCAGAGCCTGTGTGTATGTCTTTATCAGCAAGGCTGAGACTGCCGTCGGTAGCACGTTTATAAACTAAGACTTCCCCTTTATGGTAGTTCGCACCATATACCAAATCACGGGCTTCATCTACTGCGACATAACAAAGTGGCGCGCCAGCGTCAACAACGTGGTTAATCAGTTTGCCGCCATTGTCAAAAGCCGCAATGCCGCCCTCGCCGTTCTCAGCACCGACGCTGTAAAGATGCCCAGCTTGGTCAAATGTGAGGTAAGTCGGGTTGGGCTCTTTCGCCACTAGCTGCCGGTCGCTAAGTAAGCCGGTCGTCGTGTCCAAGGTCGCTTTGTAAATGCCCTCAGACGTTTTTTTCGTATAAGTGCCAAAATATAGTGTTTCTGTCATAAATGTAATCCCTTTCAAATCGATATATTTATTATAGCATAACTTTCAAAATAAGCCTGAAATGAGGATAAAGGCGCTGACGAACCTTTTGTAGAAAGAGCAAGAACCGATAAGCGGTTTTTGTTTTTCTAGTCCAAAAATTTTTATATTTTAGGAAATTTTCGATAAACTCCTGAGTTTATCAACTATTTTATGATGAAAATAAGGGGGAAAGTAAAAAAAAGTAAAAAAAATAAAAGGAAGCGCTTGCAAAAAAAAAAAACTTATGTTACTATGAGGTTAGTTTACTAAACCGGTTTACTAAACGCAGAAAGGAGAGTCAAAATGGCTTATACATCATTTGTTTTTAATGCACAAATTGCGACCAATCAAGAGGGCATCAGGCAATCAGAAGTGTTTGAAGATGTTTTAAACGCTGGCTTTGATGCGATTGAAGTGCGTCGTGAATACTTCTTGGATGTCAAAAAAGAGTTGGCGGATATTTTGAAAAAAAGTCAAGAGGTACCACTAACGCTGTATTATAGCGCCCCAGTTGGTATATTTGTCAATGGACAAATCAATCCAGAGTTGACTGAAATTATCGAAGAGGCCAATTACCTTGGCGCCAAGCACTTAAAACTAGTTGTTGGAGATTTTGAAAACTATAGGGGGGACTTGCAGCAAGATTTAGCCCCTATCTTGGAGAAAGCAGGGGCATTAGCGATCAATGTTGAAAATGATTGGTCAGAATTAAATGGCGGTATCAGAAATAATCTCCTATTTGTCAAAGCCGCGAAGGAAAATAATGTTCCGATTGGTTTTGTATTTGACACAGGAAATTTTGCCGTCATAGGTGTCAATGTTGACACAGCCATAGAGCTTTTGGCACCGTTTACCCGTTATGTTCATATCAAGGGCATCAAATATGAAAATGGCTCAGCCAACGTGAGTAAACTTGATGAGACGGATCAAGATTGGCGACTTTTCTTAGACAAATTACCCAAAGATGTGCCTTTAGGTCTGGAATTTCCGTGTTCATTTGATGAAATAGCTAGACAATTAACGTTAGTCTAAACAGTAAAACAATCGTTATTGTCAGGCTATGTCGCTTTAAAAATGCGCATACGGAGCATGTAGAGGAGAAGAGAAAATGGGTACAATTATCATCGGCGTTTTATTAGCGCTATCATTTATTGGATTTGTTATATTTGCGATGAAAGGTGGCAATCTAACAGTCGGGTTCTTTACCATGGCAGTTTTATGGACAATCATTGGCTTGGTACCTTTAAATCAAGCCATTAAAGAGATTTTTACAGAACCTGTGTTGAATTACGGGAAAACAGCCGCCTACATTATTTTTGGCTCATGGTTTGGGCGCGTCTTGGTGGATACAGGCATTGCCGGTGCGATTTCCAAACAGACGGAAAAAGTTGGGAAAAAGTCCCCAGTGCTTGCGACCATCTTGATTGCCATCGTGACGATGTTAATCTTCACGAGTGCCTATGGTGTCGGTTCAGCCATCGCAGTTGGTGTGATTTTATTTCCCATCATGTTTAGTATTGGAGTGCCTAGAAATATTGCGACAGTCATTTTCACACTGTCTATCGGGGCCGCCATGTATATCAACAATGTCCTCTTTGTTCAATTTCAGGTTTTCTTTCCTGAAGTTGAGTGGGGACCACATTACCAGAAATTTGGTTTTATTGCCATGGGCGTCCAAGCAGTCGTCGTAATCCTGTTTATTTTATTCAATGCACGTAAAATAAAAAATGGCCAGCCCGAAGTACTTGAAGAAATGGCTAGCACGACTGAACAAGATAAACAAGTCCCAGTCTATACTTATTTATTGCCAATACTACCAGTTGTTTTGTCGGTCTTTGCTAAATGGGATTCCATCCCAGCACTGTTACTGTCAATCCTGCTAGCATTTCTACTGACAGGAAAGATGAAATCGTATACAGGATTTGTTGCGATTATGAACGAAACAGCCAAAACAGCCATCAGTGATATTGCCGGACTCTTGGTGATGTTATTCTGTTTGACTATGTTTCAATCTGCAGCACTTCATGCGATGAGTAGTTTTGATACGGTATTCGCTAATATTGTGCCAGATTCAAAACTGGTGTTAGTCATTGCGGTTTGTATTCTAGCGCCACTTTGTTATTTCCGTGGCCCATTGATGCTTTATGGTGCAGGTGCCGCAGTTGGTGCTTTGCTAATTGGTACAGGGAAGTTCGATCAATATTTCTTATATGGTCTATTAGTTGTCCCATCAATGATGGGGGTTTCAAGCTGTATTACACAATCATGGAATTTATGGAGTTGTAACTATGCCAAAGTGGATACCAAATCCTTCTTAACAACAGGTGTGCCTTGGGCTTGGTTTGCAACGGTCATTAATTTATTTGTTGCCTATTATTTCTTATAAAAAATGGAGGAAGAAAAAATGAGTGAATTTATTACTATCGGAGAAGCAATGGTATTGTTTGGGTCGTGTGAACCCGATTTGGCATTGAAAGATGCCAGTGAATACCGAAAATTTTTAGCGGGAGCAGAGGTCAATGTCTGTGTGGGTGTCGCGCGCCAAGGACACAGTGCGACTTATGTGACAGCACTTGGTGATGATCCGTTTGGTCACTTCATCGAAGAAACCATTCAGAAAAATGGGATTGAAACAGATTATATCTCATTTACCAAAGACTTCTGGACAGGATTTATGATGAAAAACCGTGTCATCAATGGCGACCCCGATATTTTTTACTGGCGTAAAAATTCGGCAGCGGCTAATTTTGCCAAAGCAAAAATTGATGAGATTGATTTGTCAGATACAAAATTTGCGCATCTATCAGGAATTTTCCCAGCAATTAGTGACAACGCCCTTAACGTGTTCCGCTATTTAGTGACGAAATTGCAAGAAGCTGGTGTTCGGACAACATTTGACCCGAATCTTCGACCACAACTTTGGGAATCTCAAGACTATATGATACAAGTCACTAATGAATTGGCAGCCCAGTCAGAGATTATTTTACCAGGGGTTAATGAAGGTGATATTTTGGTGGGGACTCGTGAACCCAGTGAAATTGCTGATTTTTACTTAAATCAAAGTGACATTACGCAAACAGTTATTGTCAAACTGGGCGAAGAAGGTGCGTATGTGAAACAAAAAGATGGTCGTGAGTTCACTGTTGCAGGGTTTAAAGCAAAAGAAGTCGTTGATACAGTAGGCGCTGGTGATGGGTTTGCAGCAGGCTTGATTTCATCATTGTTAGAAGGTGAAACAATTGAGCAGGCTGTTCGCAGAGCAAGTGCGATTGGCTGTCTAGCAGTACAATCACCGGGTGATAACGATGGTTATCCAACGGTTGAAGAATTACAAGCGTTTTATGCTGAACAGGCTTAACCTAGTGGCTCAAACAAACGCGATAGCTTGTACCAAGGAGGGAAAAAATGACTATTTTAGAGAAAATCAAGAAAATCAAATTAATTGCGGTTGTTCGTGCGGATACACCTGAAAAAGCAAGTCAAGCAGTAGATGCGCTAATCTTGGGAGGCATTACAGGAATTGAACTAACGTTTACCGTGCCAGAAGTCGAAACCGTCATTGCGGAAAAAGTGGCACAATATAAAGAGCGAGAAGATGTGCTAATTGGTGCGGGGACAGTTTTGACAGTAGATGAAGCGGAAAAAGCGATAGCAGCAGGGGCGACATTTATCGTGTCACCATGTTTTGATGCCCAAGTGTCAGAGTATGTCAATGGTCAAAACGTTGTCTACACACCGGGCTGTATGACGGTAACAGAGCTGAAAACTGCTTATGATGCGGGCAACCACTTACTGAAACTATTTCCAGGTTCAGCATTTGGCCCGTCGTTTATCCAAAGTGTTAAAGCACCACTACCCTTTATCAATATCATGCCAACTGGCGGTGTTTCGTTAGATAATATTGAAGCCTGGCTTGCAGCAGGCGCATTTGCCATTGGTGTTGGTGGGAATTTACTTGCATCTTTAGCGACAGAAGACTATAATAAAATTACCGAATTAGCTCGGGAATATAGTCAAAAGGTCGTCAAAGGTGAAAATAACGATTAATAAAATTGCGGAAATGGTTGGTGTCTCGAAATCAACCATTTCTAATTATTTAAATGGTAACCACAAGTCCATGTCTGAAAAAACAAGACAAAAAATTGAGCTGGTGATTGCAGAAACGAATTATCGACCATCAATCACAGCGGCCTCAATCAAGACAAGACGGACAAGATTGATAGGTGTCTTGATTTCAGATATTTCCAATTTGTATTCTTCTTTGCTACTAAAAGGTATCGGGGATGTCTTACACCAAGAACATTATGAAATGTTGATTATCGATTCTAGTAATTCAGCTGTGAAAGAACAAGAAAATATTTTACGTGTGCTTGATTATGGTGCGGATGGCATCATTTTACAGCCAGTGGCTCAAAATGCACAGGAATATGCTTATTTGAAGTTACCAGTCGTTTTAGCTGACCGCGAGCTTGAACCCCCTATTTTTCCAGTTGTGAAACCAGACAATCATCTCCAAACAAAAGCGCTAACGAAATATGCGATTGAACAGGGCTATGAAAAGTGTTACGTTGTAACAGAACCCTTAAAAGGGGCGACGACAAGATTAATACGCTATCAAGCCATCTTAGACGTAGCAGAAACTTCGGGCTTAGAAGTAGCGTTAATTGAGCTTGGGGAACAACCATTTGTCATGCCAAAAGATGAGAAGAAGGCGTTTATCTTTGCTTTGAACTCCAAATCACTAAGTATTGCGATTAAGGAAATCTTAGTTTCAAACCAGAAAGAGATTGGAATCTGTGGTTATGACGACTGGTTTTGGACAGATATTGCCTTGAATGGTGTGACAGCAATTGAACAAGATCCGGCGAAGATTGGTGAAGAAATTGCCCATTTATTGCTTGCTAAACTCAATCAAGAAGAGGTGCCAGTAAAAACAGTTATTCCGACTACTTTGCGTATTCGGAATAGTTTGTAGCAATAGATGCGCTCTGCTAAAAAGAATGAGAATAAAAGTCCTATTCCAACTACGGAATAGGATTTTTATTTGTCGAACCAAACAATAGCTTTTGTGCTTAGGCAGGACAGTTATCAGCCATGATTTTAGCTGACGGCTAATGACAGCTTTCGGATGTCATCGCTGAAGTTATGACGTTGACAATCATGTAGGCTCTGAATTTTGAGGGGGATAAGCAAGACTATTGATTAACCTATTGGAAAAGACTGTGTTCATTTTAAATACTTTCCATGAGATGACTAGCATAAGGTATGCTATAATATAAAATATAAATGTTTATGATGTGTTAATGAGATAGGTGAAGAAGATGAACGAAAAAAATGGTTTTAAGACGACTTGGTTTTTCAAATGGCTGTTAGATAATAAAGTGGCGACTGCTTTTGCGGTTATTTTGCTGTTTTTGCTTAATCTGCTCCTTTTGACAAAATTGAGTTTTATGTTCCAACCGATTGCTGATTTTCTCGGTGTTATCATGTTGCCGATTATTCTTGCAGCTGTTTTTTACTACCTGCTCAATCCCATTGTCGATTATTTCGAAGCACGTAAAGTGCATCGGATCGTGACGATTGTCATTTTGTTTGCGATTATTCTAGCCTTGATTGTCTGGGGATTAGCCGTTGCTATCCCGAATATGATCATGCAAGGCGAGAAGTTTGCGGCTAATTTTCCTGACTACGTGGAATCAGGTGAAAAACATCTCACCAGTCTTCTTGGCGACGAACGTTTCAAACAATTCAGTCCACAGATTGAAAAAGCTGTTGCGAGTTTTTCCGATAATTTGATTGACATTTCGAAAAATCTATCGACAACATTAGTGACAAGCACAAGCTCATTTTTGTCAACAGCGACGGGTGTCATTATCTCTCTCATGATTTTTCCGTTCATTCTGTTTTATCTCTTACGAGATGGCAAATCGCTTAATCAGTACGTGACGAATATGCTCCCCAATGCTTGGCGAAATGATACGTCAACCGTACTGACACAAGTTAATTTACAGCTTTCGAGTTATGTTCGCGGGCAGCTGATTGTCGCAGGGACTGTTGCGATTATGTTTTCTATCATGTTTTCAGTTGTTGGGCTTAAATATGCTGTTGTGATTGGCATTTCAGCTGGCTTCTTAAATCTAATTCCTTATCTTGGCTCATTCTTAGCCATGATTCCAGCTTTTATCATTGCGCTGATTGCAGGGCCGTTCATGGTGCTCAAAGTTGCCATTGTCTTTGTCATCGAGCAAACCATCGAAGGCCGTTTTGTTAGTCCGCTTGTTTTAGGTAGCAAACTGAATATTCATCCCATTACAATCCTATTTGTACTTCTGACATCTGGTAAAATCTTCGGTTTTTGGGGCGTTCTCATCGGTATTCCGGTCTATGCGTCTGCAAAAGTGATCGTCGTTTATTTTTATAAATGGTATCGGAAGATTTCGAAACTTTATGAAGATGAAGAGCAGGACACGCTTGAGTAATCTAAATTTACCGACGTTTCTCATGACTCTGTTGATATGAGAAGCGTTTTTTTGTGTCTAAAAACAGCCTTGTTTGTTTGAAAGCATACGATTGAGAGCTTAAAAATTGGACAAATCTAAAAAAATGAACTAGAATAAATGCGTAAGCGCTTTCTGCAATAGAGCTAAAGCTAGAAAAAGAGGGACATCAAATGAAAAAAATTATCAATCAACCATCAGACATCGTAACCGAAATGGTTGCAGGCTTGACGCGTGCCTATCCTGATTTAGTCAAGAGACTGGCTGGTACCAATGTGCTGATTAAAACTGAACAAACGTCACAAGTTCAGCTGATTTCAGGTGGCGGGAGCGGGCATGAGCCAAGTCATGCTGGTTTTATTGGCGATGGTATGCTCTCAGCAGCTGTCTGTGGCGAAGTTTTTACAAGTCCAACGCCAGACCAAATTTATGAGGCAGCAAAAGCCGTTGATACAGGGGCTGGTGTTTTCTTTATCATTAAAAATTATTCTGGTGATGTCATGAACTTTGATATGGCAAAAGATATGGCTGAAATGGACGATATCCAAGTCGATTTTGTGATTGTAGATGATGATATCGCAGTTGAAAATTCAACCTATACCCAAGGGAAACGAGGTGTTGCAGGAACGGTTCTCGTGCATAAGATTCTTGGCAATCTGGCACGCTCGGGTGCAAGCTTAGTGGAGATTAAACAAGCTGCCGAAGCATTAGTACCAGAAATTCACACGATTGCCGTTGCTTTGTCTGGTGCGACGGTGCCAGAAGTCGGGAAACCGGGTTTTGAGTTGCCAGAAGATGAGATTGAATATGGTGTGGGCATTCATGGCGAACCCGGTTATCGGCGTGAAAAAATGTTGCCATCAAAAGACTTAGCAAAAGAATTGGTTGATAAACTCGTTCAAGCTTTTGATGACGATACAGCGAGCAAGTACGCGATTTTGGTCAATGGGATGGGAGCGACACCCTTAATGGAGCAGTATATTTTTACCAATGATGTCATGAACTTGCTAGATGAAAAATCAATCAATGTTGCCTACACGAAAGTTGGCAATTTGATGACCTCGATTGATATGGCAGGTATTTCTCTGACCATGTTGCGACTGTCTGATACAACTTGGCTTGATGGACTGAACGCTGATGTCAAAACGATTGCTTGGGGGTGATAACCATGAATTTAACAGCTGAAATGGCTCGAAAATGGCTGATGTTATTCGATGAAAAAATTCAAGCTAAACAAGATGAATTGAGTGAGTTAGATACGACTATTGGTGATGGTGACCATGGGCATAATATGGCGCGCGGGATGACAGCAGTTGTGGCTGTTCTGAATGACAGCCAAACTTTACAAGAAGTCTTCAAAGCGACCGCTATGGCGTTGATTTCTAAAGTCGGTGGGGCAAGTGGGCCCTTGTACGGGACTGCTTTCATGGAAATGGCAAAAGTTGCTGCAACTTCTGACGATTTATCAGACTTATTGGCAGCTGGTTTGGCAGGCATTATCAAACGTGGTGGTGCGCAAGTCGGTGATAAAACGATGGTTGATGTTTGGACGCCAATCGTGTCAGAAATCGCCAAACAAAGGCTGACAAAAATTGAAATTGATGAATTTGTCATGGCAACCGCTGATTTACTCGCTAAAAAGGGGCGCGCGTCTTATGTTGGAGAGCGTTCGATTGGGCATATTGACCCGGGCAGTCAATCTTCTGGCTATTTATTTGAAAGTTTGTTGGAGGTGCTGGGATGACACGTTTGGGGATTGTCTTAGTGACACATGTCGCAGAAGTTTCTGATGGTTTAGTCAAGCTGTTGCGAGAAGTGGCGAAAGAGGTTGACATCACAGTTGGTGCGGGGCTTGATGACGGCGAAATTGGCACAAGTTTTGAGCGGATTCAAACCGCTTTTGACGCCAATCCAGCAGACGAACTTTTAGTTTTTTATGACTTGGGGTCAGCTAAGATGAATTTGGAAATGGTTATGGAATTTTCAGAACGACCTGTTCATTTATACGACACTGCCTTTGTCGAATCAGCTTATACAGCCGCTGCTTTGATTCAGGCAGGGAGCACACTTGATGCCATCAACCAACAGCTTGCACCATTAAAAATAAAATAGTCTGACGCAACAGGCTACTGAAAACGAAAGAATCAAATTGTGAAAATTGACGTATTTTTAGATAAAAAAGAAGCCATGCAAATCGATATCATTCGGCAGTTGCTGTTTCATGCGGGTAAAATGCCTTCGAAAAATTTGGCAGAGTTAGTCGGCTTGACACAGCATGCTTTGAAAGACTATCTGGCGGATATTAGTCAAATGTGTCAATCTTTGGGAGCGCGATTTGACCTCAAACTTGAGCAAAAACAAGTCACGCTTGCTTTTTCAACGGACATCAATTTGGATAAAATTATGCTAGCCTATTTAGATCAAAGTTTAGGCTATCAGATTTTGAGGTTTGTCTTTGAACATAAAAAGTTTTCTACCTTTCAACTTACGCAGGAATTTAACAGCAGTGAGGCAACCATTTTCCGAAAATTACGTGATTTGAATCAGTCGCTACAACCCTTTAATATCGGCATCAGAAACGGTCAGTTAGTAGGCGATGAGTTGCAAATTCGGTACTTTTACTATCAACTGTTTTTGCTAGTCGACTCGGGCTTTTCTAGCAATGATTTGGCTGTGACGAAGCTAGTGGCAGAACTTCAACCTGAGTTCCAGCAAAGTTTTTCAAAAATCGCACTGAAACGGTTGAGTTGCTGGCTTTTTGTGACGCGTCATCGTCTGCAGGTCGCCAATAGCGACAATGCCAGACTGACAGAAATTCAAGATAGATTTGAGACGGATAAACTTTACCAGATAATACAAGGGGTGGTGCGTGATTATCTTAATGAGACGGTCAACTTTGTAGGCAAGCATGAAGGTGCCATGTTTTATTGTTTTCTGATTACCTTTGATATTTTGGGTGAGGAGAATTTTGCGCGTTATGATTTGACGCGTCGTAAGAAGATTTCAACAGCTGTGCTAGATACTTACAGTCGGGAAATGATTGTCATGCACTATGGCTATCAAAAATTAAGTATTTCTGATGAGAAACGTTTGACTTATCAGCTGTCTCAGGTACATGCCCGAGCGCTCTATTTTCGGGGGCAACTCGCGACTTATGAATCGGAACGCTTGACCTTTTATTATCAACAGCACGTGACACCTGAGCTTGCGCAGTTGATTGCTAAGTTAATCGCAACGACACAGGAAAACTTGGGCATACAACGCTCTCATACTGATTTTCTGTGGCTTAACTATGCGAGTATTTTGATTGCTATTGATTTATCGCTGCATGAAAATATCTCGGTTGGGATAGAGTTGTCTAATTTGCCGACATTAGGGCAATCGCTCTATTATTTCTTACTGGCTGAACTGTCAAGTCTCACGCAGGTTCATTTTGAAAAGTATCGCCAGCACCACTATTACGATTTAATTTTGACGACGACAAAGAAACCGATTTCTGTGAAAGCAAACTATTACTATCTATCAGAGTTTCTGTCTGCTTACGATATCGCACAAATCAAGACCAAAATCAAAGCCATCAAGCATGAGAAGAATCATCGGCGATAGGTGTAGTGACTGGGAAATTCTGAAAGGAAAGGTAATGTAAATGGTGGAATATGTAGCGGAAATTAGACGGAAAATCGGTCATGATTTGCTAGTGTTAGTGGGGGCGAATGTGATTATCTACAATGACAAGCACGAGTATCTCTTGCAGCAACGTGCCAATGGTAATTGGGGGCTGATGGGTGGTTTGATGGAAGTTGGCGAATCCTTGGAGGAGACGGCTATCCGAGAGGTCTATGAAGAATCGGGCTTAGTCATCAAATCCTTAACCCAACTCCAAACATTTTCGGGAGATACCTTTAGGTATCAACTAGAAAATCAAGATGAGATATATGTCGTCACAACCTTATTTCTTGCCAAGCAAATCACAGGAGAAATGTCTTATCAGGGCAACGATGAAACCTTAAATCTTAAATATTTTACCTATCGAGACTTGCCTGAAACCCTGGAAGATGAATATCAACACTATATTCAATATTTTGAGACGCATGTTTTACAGCGTGAATGACCGTCATCAAGTATCAAAAAACATTAACTATCACAAATTATTAAAAAATAGCCGATTCTTGATAGGCTATTTTTTGTTTGGTGTGTTAAGATAAGGATGTAGCAAAAAGAAAGCGTTTTCTTAAACAAAGGAGGGATAACTATGGCAGAAGAACACTACATTATGGCGATTGACCAAGGGACGACAAGTTCCCGTGCCATTATTTTTAACAAGATGGGCTTGAAAATCGGGAGCTCACAAAAAGAATTTACGCAACATTTCCCACAAGAGGGGTGGGTCGAACATGATGCCAATGAAATTTGGAATTCCGTTCAATCTGTGATTGCCGGTGCTTTCATTGAATCAGGGGTAAAACCGTCACAGATTGCAGGGATTGGGATTACCAATCAACGTGAAACCACTGTCATCTGGGAAAAAGATACGGGGAAACCGATTTATCATGCTGTTGTCTGGCAATCTCGTCAAAGCTCTAGCATTGCAGACAAGCTAAAAGAAGACGGCAAAAGTGAGTGGTTTCACAAGAAAACAGGGCTTGTGATTGATGCTTACTTTTCAGCAACTAAAATTCGTTGGATTTTGGATCATGTTGCCGGCGCACAAGAAAGAGCAGAAAAAGGGGAATTGCTCTTTGGCACGATTGACACCTGGTTGGTTTGGAAAATGACAGATGGTCAGGCTCATGTGACGGACTTATCAAATGCGAGCCGAACCATGCTTTTTAATCTGACAACGCTGGATTGGGATCAGGAAATTTTGGATTTGCTGAATATTCCACGCAACATGTTACCAAAATTGGTCTCAAATTCTGAGATTTATGGTCAGACCCAAGGTTTCCATTTCTACGGCAGTGAAGTCCCGATTTCAGGTATGGCAGGCGACCAACAAGCAGC
Source organism: Pseudolactococcus reticulitermitis (assembly GCF_002260845.1). Classification (GTDB taxonomy): domain Bacteria; phylum Bacillota; class Bacilli; order Lactobacillales; family Streptococcaceae; genus Pseudolactococcus; species Pseudolactococcus reticulitermitis. The sequence goes on from NZ_BEDT01000002.1 coordinate 311,787, forward strand.
TTTATTTGGTCAAATGGCTTTTGAAGCTGGCATGGTCAAAAACACCTATGGTACAGGTTCTTTCATCGTCATGAATACGGGAGAGACGCCTAGCTTTTCAAAAAATAATTTACTGACGACCGTTGGGTATAGCCTTAATGGGCAAGTCAATTATGCGCTTGAGGGCAGTATTTTTGTTGCAGGATCAGCCATTCAGTGGATTCGCGATGGCTTGCAAATCATAGACAAAGCAAGTGATTCTGAAGCAGCAGCGCGTGCATCACAAAATGATGATGAAGTCTATCTCGTGCCCGCTTTTGTTGGTCTCGGTGCGCCTTACTGGGATCAAGATGCGCGTGGTGCCATGTTTGGACTGACCCGTGGGACGACAAGAAATGATATTATCAAAGCAACCTTGCAGTCGATTGCTTATCAGGTTCGGGATATTGTGGATACCATGCGTGATGATACTGGCATTGACATTCCGGTCTTGAAAGTTGACGGTGGTGGCACTGCCAATGACTACCTCATGCAATTCCAGTCAGATCTGCTTGACACGCCCATTCAACGGTCAAAAAATGCTGAAACGACAGCGCTTGGTGCAGCTTTCCTAGCAGGTCTAGCTGTTGGGTTCTGGCAAGACACAGATGAAATTCGAGAATTTTATGAAGCAGGTAAAATATTCGAAGCCAACATGGCACCAGAACGAAGAGAAAAATTGTATGACGGTTGGAAAAAAGCCGTGATTGCCACTCGGACGTTTAAGGTAAATGAAAAATGATGTTTTAAATAATCGACAGATAATACGAAAGATAATCCTAAAGAGGAAGAAAAAATGATAAATTTTTCAAAAGAAACGCGTCAAAAAAGTATTGAGCAGATGCAAGCTGAAACCCTAGATTTACTCATCATCGGTGGTGGTATTACAGGTGCAGGGGTGGCGATTCAAGCTGCGGCATCAGGAATTAAAACAGGTTTGCTTGAGATGCAAGACTTTGCAGAAGGCACGTCTTCACGCTCAACGAAATTAGTCCATGGCGGTATCCGGTATCTCAAGACCTTTGATGTCGAAGTGGTTTCTGATACGGTTAAAGAGCGTGCAATCGTTCAACAAATTGCCCCCCATATTCCCAAGCCAGAACCCATGTTATTGCCGATTTATGATGATGAAGGGCCGACGACATTTGATATGTTTTCAGTTAAGATTGCCATGGATCTTTATGACCAACTGGCTGGCGTCAAAGGCACCCCGTATGAAAATTATACTTTGACAGCAAAAGAAGTGCTAGAGCGTGAGCCCTACATTAAAAAAGAAGGCTTGCAGGGTGCAGGGGTCTATCTTGACTTCCGCAACAATGATGCCCGTCTCGTGATTGAAAATATCAAAAAAGCAGCCGAAGATGGGGCTTATATCGCAAGCAAGGTCAAAGTTGTTGGTTTCTTGTATGAAAACGGCAAGATTGTCGGCGTTAAGGCGCGTGATTTATTGACAGGTCAAACCTTTGAAGTTCATGCCAAAGTCGTAATGAATACCAGTGGCCCTTGGGTCGATAAGATTCGCAATTTGAATTTCACCCGCGCTGTGCGACCACATATGCGACCAACTAAGGGCGTGCATTTGGTCGTTGACGCTAAAAAATTACCCGTCCCACAACCAACTTATTTTGACACCCAAAAACATGACGGACGGATGGTCTTTGCCATTCCACGTGAAAATAAAACTTACTTTGGGACGACAGATACCGACTATCAGGGCGATTATGCTAACCCGAAAGTTACCCAAGAAGATGTCGACTATCTCTTAGAAGTCATCAACAAACGCTATCCAGACGCCAACTTGACCCTTAACGATATCGAAAGTTCATGGGCAGGGCTGCGTCCGCTTTTATTAGGCAATTCAGGTTCTGATTACAATGGCGGTGATAACGGTAGCCTGTCTGATAGTAGTTTTGACAAGGTGCTAAATATCATCAGTGCCTACAAGCAAAATCAAGCTAGTCGTGTCGATGTTGAAGAGGTTTTAAATCATCTTGAAAATTCTCGTGGTGAAAAAGAATTATCACCGTCTCAAATCTCACGTGGTAGTGCTTTGGAACGTGAAGAAGATAATTTAGTCACATTAGCAGGCGGAAAAATCACAGACTATCGTAAGATGGCTGAGGGGGCGCTTGAGCTCATCAAAAATATCTTGGCAGATGAATTTAACCAGACTTATGAGGCAATCAATTCTAAAGAATATGCTGTCTCAGGTGGGGAATTTGACCCGTCTAAAGTCAAGGAAACAGTCGAAAAAAATGCAATCGTTGGTGTGGCAGTAGGTCTTTCAGAAACAGAAGCGACTTATATTGCTGATTTTTATGGCATGAATGCCCTGCCCATTTTTGAAATGGCAAAAGAAATGACAGCCTACCCAAACCTGAGCCTAGCAGAATCAGCCATGTTACGTTATGCCATGGTGGCTGAAATGACCCTCACACCAAGTGATTATCTCATGCGTCGCACCAATCATATCCTCTTCCAACGGGATAGCTTAGATGCTATTAAACATCCAGTTGTTGAAGCGATGGCGACCTACTATGGCTGGTCAGAAGATGATAAAGCAGAACAATTAGTGGCGTTGAATAAACTAATCAACGCATCAGATTTGAAAGACTTGAAAGCGGGGACCAACTAATGTCAGCAGATATGGTACAAATTTTCAGTGAATTTATCGGCACAGGTATCCTTATTTTATTAGGGGACGGGGTCTGTGCAGCCGTTAATCTCAATAAAAGTAAGGCACAAAACTCAGGGTGGATTGTCATTGCCTTTGGTTGGGCACTTGCCGTGACTATCGCTGTCTATATCGCAGGGATCAATGGTCCTGCCCATCTTAATCCGGCGGTCACCATTGCTATGGCAGTAGAGGGCAGCCTGAAGATGAGTTTAGTCGTGCCTTTCATTATCGCACAATTACTCGGTGCAATCCTTGGTGCAGTCCTTGTCTGGTTGGCTTATCTGCCGCATTTTGAGGCAACGACTGATAAGGGGGCGATTTTGGGTACGTTTGCGACAGGTCCAGCTATTCGTAACTATCCAGCCAACTTTGTCACAGAAGTCATCGGCACCTTTGTCCTCGTTTTAGGACTACTTGCCTTTGGTGCCAACAAATTCGCAGATGGGACAAACGTCTTCGCAGTCGGTGGATTAATCCTCGCCATTGGTTTATCTCTGGGTGGGCCAACAGGTTACGCCATCAATCCAGCCAGAGATTTAGGGCCGCGGATTGCCCATTTCATTTTACCGATGAAACATAAAGGCGATTCTGATTGGGGGTATAGCTGGTTACCAGTTGTCGCACCAATCGTTGGGGGCTTGTTAGCAGTTGGGGTGTTCAGTTTTATGTAAGCAGGCATAGAAAAAATCGTGATGCACTCACGATTTTTTTTGTATTTACAAAGTCACAGTAAACGTCGTGCCTTTCCCAACAACACTGACAACATCAATCTGACCACCAAGTTCTGTCAGATTTTTCTTGACGATGGCGAGACCAAGGCCAGTGCCTTCTGCATCACGTGTCTGGTCAGCACGATAGAAACGCTCGAAAATACGTGTTTTCTCGATTTCCGTTAAACCAGGACCATTGTCTGAGATGGAAAATGTCGCTTTACCAGCGATTTTAGTCACACAGAGATAGATTTTGCCACCATTTGGTGTATAATGAATGGCATTTTCAATCAAATTTTTAAGGATCGCATAGAGGTGCTTGTCATTAGATTTGATAGTCACCTCGTCTAGTTGTGTCGTGACTTGCAGTGATTTTTCCTGTATGGCCAGTTTGAAATTCTCAAGCACATCTTGTGTCAAAGCAGTTAAATTGAGCTTTTTCTTTTTGAGATGGAGCGGTTGACGCGTCATCTCAAGCGTATCCGTCACCAAACTTGAGAGACGTTTTGTCTCCTTGACGATATGGTTAGCGAAACCTTTAATTTTTTCAGGTGGCAGATTGGCAGAATCATTGACCAAAATATCAGCAAATCCAGTAATCGCAGCCAGTGGTGTTTTGAGGTCGTGTGAGACATTGGCGATGAAATCATTATGGGCGCGTGTCGTGACTTTATAAGCTGTCACATCAATCATCGTCACCATAATCCGCCGTTCTAGCGCCTCGATAGGCTGCACCGTAACGGTGTAGTAGGCATTGATTTTCTCGAAGTAAAAAGTCTGTTCTTGCCGCGTCGGTTTCAACATCTTATTGACCAAAAATTGGAGGACATCGCTATAAGGACTGAAAACATCCAGATTTTTCGTCGCCATGAACTCATTTTGGAAACTGGCATTGCTGCGGCGAATCGTCCCTTTCAGGTCATAAATGAAGATAGGAAACTCGAAAAACTCGATGAAAGCATAAAGATTTTTCTTAGCGGGCGTCGAACTCTCTGCCTGATGCTGAATGGTTTCGCCGAGATGATTGAGTTCTGTTGTAATTTTATTATCATCTTCAGAAATCAAATAACTCTGCGTCAGCGGACTACGTCTGATATTCTTAATTTTGGCAATGGTATCCGCCTCAAAGATTAACCGTTTTTTATTAGCAAGGTAAAATTGACCCAAACCAATCACATAAATGACCCCAGCAAAAATAATCACGATAACCGTCTCAAATAAAGTAGAAGTGCGTTGGCTGGTCACTTGAATATAATTTTTCAGGATGGCTTTTTCATAATTTGGAATTGTAATCGTCATCTGCTTAGCCGTCAACGTTCTCGAAAAAGTCGCCCCTTTTTGGATATTTTTCACCGCCTTAGTCTGACTGTTTTGGGGTAAAATTTGAACCGTCTCGCCAAATTTAGTCTCAGGCGCTTGATTCAACATATCCGAAATCGTATAGGCACGCTCCGCCAGATGATTGGTATCAGTCGTGACCGTATGCGTATTGAGGAGTAAAATCACTAAAAGCGTCGCCAAAAAATAGAGACCGGAACAAATCAGAACCAGTCCAACTATTGAACGTTTCTTTTTCTTATTAAATGTCTTTGGTATGATGTTCACTGAATTGATACCCGAATCCTCTTTTTGTTTTGATAAATTGATTGTGCAGTTTCTTGCGTAAATTACTAATCGTCACATCAACCACACGCGTTTCATAATCCTGCGTTTCCCCCCAAAATTCAGTTAAAATTGCCTCACGACTGACAATCTGATCCCGATTTTGAATTAAAAAGATGAGGAGATAATATTCTCGCTTAGAGAGCGCAATTTTCTCGTCGGACAGGCTAACTGATTTCGTCTTGAGGTCAATTTCAAGACCATCAAAATGATAGGAGTCGATGGCATCGTCAGCCTGCTGAGTCGTCGCTTGCCCCGACTGCTGATAAATCTGATTCCGCCGAATCAAAGCATTGGCGCGCGCCACGATTTCCCGCTGAGGCGTCGTCTTATCCAGATAATCATCCACGCCAGAATTAATCCCCGTAATTTTCAGGTCATCATCTTCCCGTGCCGTCAAGATGATAATGGGGGTGTAATTGGCACGTTGGCGTAACGCTTCAGTCACCGCAAGACCAGATAACTCAGGCATCATCATATCAAGTAAAATAACATCAAAGTCTTGCTTTGCAGCAAGGTCTAAAGCCGCCTGCCCATTTTCAACCAGTGAGACCTTAAACCCATCGGATTCGAATGTATAAGATAGCAGTGCCAAGATGGCGCTGTCATCATCTGCAATCATAATTGTTTTCATATCTTGATTATATCAAAAAAATGGCGTTTTTTGATCGTGAGTTACTGTTCTATTTCAAGTTTTAGTGTTTTTGACGGAATGCCTATCATTTAAAAGATAATGAGAAGTAAACAAGAGAAATGAATGAACCTATAACTGCCAATAAAAAAAGGGATTATTGGCTCTGGAACGAGTCACTGTAAGTGTTTAGAAGTCTGGTAATCTGCTTCAAATTTGAAGAAAGTTTAAAAATACTATTTTATATATTTTTTGATATAATTAGATTATAATAATTAGCAGTATGACATCAGATTAAATGATATTTTCTAAAAATTATTTTTATGTCATCGAAAACATACTGACTACTTAAATCTATAGCATTTTGATTCATATTTTAGGAAAAGAGGAAAAATTTATGGAAATTAGAATTATTGGTGGCTCACACGCTGCGATTGCTTGTGCAACAAGAGCTAGAGAAGAATATCCTAATGCACGCATCGTCATTTACGAGAAAAATAAAAATATCGGCTTTATTGCCCAAAGTATTCCGCTCTATTTATCAGGAAATACAAACTTCTTGAAAATGTCGAGCTATACGACTGTTTCTGAGCTTGAAAATCTGGGTATTTTAGTTCGGACACAATTTTCTGTGACCGACATTGATATGGAGAAGAAAGTCCTTAAAGTCGTTGATTTGGTCGAAAATAGAGAAAGCGAGGACTGCTATGACAAACTGATTTTAGCGATGGGTTCTTATCCCTCTCTACCTCTTGTACAAGGTGAATTTCGTGAAAAACTGTTTATCATCAAAAACTATGCAGACGCTGAGAGGATTAAACGTTTCATGCGGACATCTCGTAGCGTGATCATCATTGGTGGTGGTGCGATTGGTGTTGAGATTGCGCAGTTGATGAACAATGCTAAAATCGAAACAACGCTTATCCATGCTTCAGATAATATCCTAAACAGATATTTGGACCAAGATGTGGCAGAAGATGTGCAAAAAACATTGGCTTTGCGAGGCATTGATATCGTCACAAACTCTGTTGTGACTGACATCCAAGAAGAAACAATCGAGAATACCAATGCTCATGAAGGCAATGTTGGTAAAACCATTAGTCGTGTGTATACGCGTGATGGCCGTGAATTTGTGGCAGACGGTGTCATTTATGCGACAGGTTTCCGTCCTAATACTTTCTTGGCTGCAGAACAGTTAGAGCTTGGTGACAAAGGCGCGATTGTTGTCGATGATTACATGCAAACAAGCCATCCAGATGTTTTCGCTGTCGGTGATTGTGCGACGACGAATGTGACTAACATGAAAAATCCAACTTATGTGCCCCATGTTAGTGATGCCATTCGTGAAGGGGATGTTGCAGCTATCAACTTGCTTGAACCTAAGATTAAATTGAACAAATCTCAAGGGACTTATAAACTGAATTTTGATGAAGAAATGACACTTTGTATGACAGGTTTGAGTTTGGAAAAGGCAAAAGCAGAAGGCTTTGATTGTAAATCTGTTTATGTCAGAAATGACTATGTCAACAGTGATGGTTACTACGAAACTTGGATCATTTATGAAAGAGCTACGCATAAGATTTTAGGCATGCAAAGTAAAGGTGTTTCACCTGAAATTGCGGCGCAAGCAGATATCATTTCATTGGCAATTCAAAACGGGACAACGATTGATGCTATCGAATATATTGATTTCTATTATAAACATGGCTTTAAAAATCCAAAAAGCTTCGTGAAGTTAGTTGCTGATAAAGTGAGACAACAAGAAAAAATAGAAAAATTATACTAAAAAATACCTCCCTTAATTTAAGGGTTAACGTTTGATAGATTAGACAGCCCGATGAGTGACTGTTACGTATTAACAAATGATTAGGAGGTCGTTTTGGGAAAAATAAATGATTTGGATTACTGTTATGCCTCTATTATACTTTTAGAGGAGTTAGAAAAAGTCTCGTACGCTAGAAATGAGCGACTGAGACAATTTCACGAAAAAGTGCATGCGAGGCAATCTGCTGTTGCTGCTGTGCTAGCTTTGATTCTCCCGGTGATTGTTTGGATTTATTTATTGACAGCGAAGGTTAGTATATTTGATGTCAAAACATTTGCCGTTTTAGGGCCACGAGTGGTTGGGGTTCTGATGATTACAGCCTTGCTATTTTTGATTCCCTACCTATTGTTACACAAGGTTTGGTGTCAACCTTTTCTACGTTCTTTTAGAAAAATCTTTGAGACTGTTTTACGTGCGCATCTGATTAGTGACATCAAGGAAATTGATGACAAAGCAACTGTTATCGTTTCTAAAGCTGTTTTTACTGAAGAAAGAGTACCTGAAAGCTATTTAACGGTCGAGTTTTTAACGCTTTTAGTGCGATATTTTGAATGTGGCCAAGCGACATTTATGAAAGAAGCGCTTTATGAATTAAAAATGGAACTTGAAAATTCAGGATATTATTCAAGTTCAAATACATGTGAAACCTTGTTACAAAGGGAAAGAGCTTACTTAGCTGATGAAAAACATAACTTGGCATTACTGATGGAAAAGGAGGAGGGGATCTATGAATAAAGAACCAGAAGTAACAACCGGTACAGCGCATCCCCAACCAAAGGATTTTGTTCAAGATAACTTTTTTGAAAAAGGACATTGGTGGCTTAAGATACGTCAAGTCTTGTTTAATCTAGCCTTTCTTGCCGTTCTAGTTGTTCCTATTGTTATTTTGTTCAATTCTCTTTCAAGTGGTCGCTTGATTAGTTCGTTCCATTATTGGACATGGTCAGATGGCTTTGATTTAACAAAATATTTGAATTCAGCGATTTTATTGGCTTTTGTCGTTATCTTAGTGTGTAGTTTAGCCTTTCTCTTCAGAAATAATTATCGGGAACAAAACGTTTATCCAAAGCAGAAAACTTATGATGCTAAGAAATTAGCTGAGCGAAAAGAAATTTTGGATAAAATGTACACTGAGCGTTTTGGCGACTTACAATCTAGAGAAACAGTCCGATACTATGCCGTTGATGGTGAGAAAAACTTACCAGATCGCATGATTGAGGATTTGTTTAAAGAAAACGGGGTGGAGATTAGATGACATTATCAATCTTTGTTCAAATCCTAACGCTTTATCCGATTATTGGTGCAATTTGTTGGACGATTGGTGGGATATTTTATCGCAGCATCTATGTTGGTAAATTTTTAGATAAAGATTTTAAAACAATCCCTAAAAATGAAGAACCCATGATTACCATCATGATTCCTTGTCATAATGAGGAGGTCATGATCGAGGAAACGTTAGATTATTTGATGCACGATCTCAACTACCATAATTATGAAGTGTTAGTGTGTGATGACGGGTCAACAGATACCACACCCGAAATTTTGGCCAGATTGCGTTTAAAATACGACAATCTAAGAGTTTTGCGGGTTAATAAAAACAATGGGAAAGCGCATGCCTTTAACATTGGCTTGTCCTTTGCAAGAGGGGAATATATTTTAAGTAATGATGCGGACACGGTGCCAGAACCTAATGCGCTTCAAAAATATATGAATTATTTCCTCAGTCCTGGTGGTCAAAATACGGCCGCAGTCACTGCCAACATGGATGTGCAAAATCGGTCATTGCTGGTTGAGAAATCTCAAACGGTTGAATTTTCAAGTATTGTTGGGATTATCAAACGTTCACAAATGGGTGTTTTGGGTAATATGTACGCCTATTCTGGTGCCAATACCATGTATCGCAAAGATGCGATTTTGGATTGTGGTGGTTTCCGTCAAGACCGGGCAACTGAGGATATCTCAATCGCTTGGGATCAACAATTCAATGGTTGGCAAGCCGTTTTTGCACCAGATATTATGTTCTATATGAATGTACCGAACACCTTTAATATGCTCTACAATCAACGGAAACGCTGGGCAAAAGGTGGGACGGAAGCTTGGTTGACTAACTTTAAACGTGTTGCCAAACATCCGATTAAAAATGCACCCAAAATTGTCATGTTGCTGGATCAAACAGGTAGTATTCTATGGAGTTTCTACTATCTGATTTTCACGACTTGGTTGATTTTGAAAGTAATTTACTTCGTCTTTACGAATGATACAGAGCAACTCACGCATACCTTAGATATGACCTTCCTCTTCTCCGCCTTTATTTCAATGGTCGGCGTTTGGCAATTAGTTGCGTCGCTCGCACTCGATAACCATGGCGCTAAAATGAAATACTTACTGTTTGCACCCGGCTACATGGTTTGGTACTGGCAGATGAATGCCATCACCATTGCCACAACCTTTATCCCAGCGATTAAGACCGTCTTTGGTTTTGCAGGTAAAGGCACATGGGTGAGTCCGACACGGACGAAGATGACCAAGAAGGAGGGAGAAAGCTGATGAATTTTTTAGTCGCTATGCCTAGAGAAACAGATACGTCACTGTTTACAAGTCGCGTGTCACAAGGCCTTTTCCTAGTGGTTTGCTTGATTGGTCTCGTCTTAAATATCCTTGTTTTCTTGCAAAATTATCGGAACTGGTCTGATAGACGAAAGCAAACTTATGAGGATGAAGCAACGCGTGTAGCAGCCATGAAATCAAATCGACAAGATTTTATGTTTAGCACCTTTATCAATCTTGTCATTCTGGTCATTTTTGTTTTCCTGATTGTTAAATTTACGCTATCGTTTCTGGCGTTTTAAGCAATATATTGTCTAAAGAAACTGAGTTTATCTCAGTTTTTTTGGTATAATAGAAGAATGGAAATTGAAAAAACCAATCGGATGAATGCCCTGTTTGAATTTTATGCGACCTTGCTGACAGAAAAGCAGATGAATTATGTCGAGCTTTACTATGCGGATGATTATTCTCTGGCGGAAATCGCTGAAGAATACAAAATCAGTCGGCAAGCCGTCTATGATAATATCAAGCGGACAGAGAAGGTCTTGGAAACGTATGAGACCAAGCTCCATATGTATTCTGACTATATTGTCCGAGAGGAAATTTTCGCTGATTTATTGGCAAAATATGCGAATGATGCGTATCTGGTTGAGCAAATCACGATTTTACAAAGTTTAGAAAATGAATAGGAGATAGAGAGTTTTATACTTAATTGAGTATAATTCATCATAAAAAATTATGGCATTTGAAAATTTAACGGAACGCTTACAAGGCGTCTTTAAAAACTTACGTGGCAAGAAAAAAATCACTGAAAATGATGTTTTAGAGATTACCAAAGAAATACGTGTCGCCTTGCTAGAGGCCGATGTGGCGCTACCTGTTGTTAAGAAATTCATCAGAAATATTCGCACGCGTGCCATCGGCGTCGAAGTATCCGAAGCACTGCAGCCAGCCCAACAAGTCATCAAAATCGTTGATGAAGAATTGACCGCGATTTTGGGTGGTGGCGAAGCAGAGCTTGCTAAATTACCCAAAATTCCAACCATCATCATGATGGCGGGTCTCCAAGGGGCTGGAAAAACAACTTTTGCCGGCAAACTTGCCAAACGACTAAAAGAAACTGAAAACGCACGACCTTTGCTGATTGCTGCCGACGTTTACCGGCCTGCGGCAATAGAGCAGTTGAAAACAGTTGGGGGTCAGATTGATGTGCCGGTTTATGACGAAGGCACTGATGTCAATCCAGTCGAGATTGTCCGTCATGGTCTGGCTTTGGCGGCTGAAAAACGCCATGACTATGTTTTGATTGATACGGCTGGTCGACTTGAAATTGATGAAAAATTGATGAACGAGTTGGTGCAAATCAAGGATTTGGCACAACCAACTGAAATTCTCTTGGTTGTCGATGCCATGACCGGTCAAGTCGCAGCAGATGTGGCTAAGAAATTTAATGAAACCCTTGAAATCACTGGCGTCATCATTACCAAAATGGATGGGGACACACGGGGTGGTGCGGCGCTTTCTATCCGAGAAATCACAGGTAAACCGATTAAATTTGTCGGGACAGGTGAAAAGCTAACCGATTTGGAAGTTTTCTATCCTGAACGGATGAGCTCACGCATTCTCGGCATGGGTGATATGTTGACCTTGATTGAAAAAGCACAAAGTCAATACGATGAAGTGCAATCTGCTAAAATGGCAGAAAAAATGCGTGAAAACACCTTTGATTTCAACGACTTTATCGAACAGTTAGACCAAGTTCAATCCATGGGACCATTGGACGAAATCATGAAAATGATTCCGGGGATGTCTGAAATTCCAGGCGCTGCCAATATCAAGGTGGATGAAAAAGAGATTGCCAGAAAACGTGCGGCAGTCTTATCCATGACACCAGAAGAACGTGCCAATCCTGATATTTTAACACCGTCACGCCGGCGTCGGATCGCTGCAGGTTCGGGCAATACTTTTATCGAAGTGAATAAACTCATCAAGCAATTTAATGAGTCGAAAAAGATGATGAGCGGTTTAATGAATGGCGATATGGGCGCCATGCTCGGTGGCATGGGCGGTCAAATGCCCAATATGCCAGGTGGGATGCCTGATATGAGTGCGCTCGGTGATATGGGCGGTGCGGGCATGCCGGATATGAGCGCCATGTTTGGTGGCGGTCTCAAAGGCAAAGTCGGCAAAATGGCCATGACTGCAGCCATGAAACGCGCCCAGAAAAAAATGAAAAAAGGCAAGAAGAAGAAAAAATAAGTTGGCCTAAGCCGTGTATTCTAAAATTAAGTAGGTATATCTTATGGTGTTGGGACTTTTAGTACTGATTGGTGTCTTATGTGTGCCGTTTTTAAGTATCTTAAATATTATCTACTTGCTGACGGATAGACGGCGCAGGAGACATCCCAAATTTGAGACTTTTGTTGAAATTTTGACCTTTAGTTTAGGTGGTTTTCTGGCCTATATTTATCTGGATTATCAGCATATCACGAATGCTGACTGGTCAGTTTCAATTTTTTCAAACTATGTGCATACACCGATTGCCGCACAGTCGCGTCCAACACTGCAGGTTTTATTCCTCGTTGCCTTGATAGGTTATCTTATCTTAAAGTATAATCAAATCAAGCAACTCCCGCCTTTGGTTCTCGTATTTGCCTTGGCTAATCTATATATCGGGATGGGCATTACCCTGTTGTGTTTAGTGCAAATGTTACAGAAAATACCGTTGGCTGTTTACTTCATTAATGTCTTGTTGATTGGGTTTAAGCTGATTGTGACAGTCGTGAGAGTTTATCAAGATAAATTACCTGAGATAGATAGTCAGCAGACAAGCGTCATCACGCGCCTTAAATCTCTCATTCAAAACGCCAGTAATTGGCCTTGGATAGCTTTTATCTTGGCTATTCCCTTGTTGGGTGTAATTATTGCTGTCTTATCAGTTTTTGGACAGGCGCCAGATAGTGTGATTAAAGCCTGGACTGAGACGGCTGATTGGACCTTATCAGAAAAAATATCAGCACCTGATTTAGCATTTCATGATGACCATTATTTATGTACCGTTGCGGCAATGGGGCATCGTAAGCTTGTCAAATCACAGCGCATGGGGATTAGAGCTGGTCGCAAAATTGTGGTTAATCGACAGCTGTGTATCGCCAATGCCTTTGAACAAATTATCCAGGAGAAAACGCCTAAAGTTCACTACTATATCAGACGGGTTTATGACCGGTATGGCTATCCAATTGCGCGGAAAATAAACTCACAGTACACGGCAGATTTGGTTTACTTGATTATGAAGCCGCTAGAATAGTTGTTTTTAGCGGTCATCTATCTGGTGGATACATCGCCTGAAAATCGCATTGCCTTGCAGTATATCACGCTACCTGAACAGGAGCAGTTAGAAAGAGATTTATGACGATATTTTTAATAGGCTTTATGGGGGCTGGTAAAACAACGATTGCCAACTTATTATCACCTGACTTTATAGATATGGATGATGTCATTGTTGAGCGGATTGGCATGCCAATCTCGACATTTTTTGAGATAGCAGGCGAGACTGCCTTTCGGGAAATCGAATCGCAGGTCTTACTTGAATTGACACAAACAAGTGGCGTCATTTCAACAGGTGGTGGTGTGGTGATGTCTGAGGAAAATCGCCGTATTTTAAGCAAATCAAAAGCAGAAGTGATTTACCTCAAATCAGATTTCGATACCCTGTATCAGCGAATTACTGCTGATAAATCAAATGTTAGACCGCTTTTTCTCAATAACTCACGCGTCGAATTACAAGCGATTTTTGAAGCTCGTGCGCCTTTGTATGAAGCAATTGCAACTCAAATCATCACGATTTCAGGCAAAAGCCCTGAGGCAATCCTAAAGGAAATTCAAGCATGAAAATTGGTTTTTTGGGGCCTAAAGCGTCCTTTACTTATGCGGTAGCTCACGCAGCTTTTCCAGATGACAGTCATCAGCTTCTTGCCTTTGACTCGATTACTGAGGTCATCAGAAGTTATGAGCAGGGCTTGGTTGACTATGCTATTGTGCCGGTCGAAAATTCGATAGAGGGTAGCGTCCACCAGACGGTTGACTATCTTTTCTTACAGGCAGAACATATCCGCGCGCAGGCAGAGATTATCCAACCGATTAAGCAACAGCTCATGGCGACTAGTAGCGATAAAAAGATTGAAAAAATCTTTTCTCATCCCCAAGCGATTGCCCAATCGCTGAAATACGTCCAGCACCATTTTCCTGACGCAAAAATCGAGAGTACAGACAGCACGGCTTATGCAGCCAAATTTGTTGCGGAACACCCCGAGAAAAATTTTGCGGCCATTGCGCCAGTTGCCAGTAGCTTGGCGTATGGTTTGACGATTATCGCTCAGGATATTCAGGAAATTGATGAAAACTTCACGCGGTTCTGGTTATTGGGGGAGACGACACCTCAGATTGACCTGCCTGCTGTGACTGAGAAGATGACCTTAGCTTTGACGCTTTCGGATAATCTACCGGGTGCCTTGTATAAAGCCTTGCAAATTTTCGCAGATTTTGGGATTAATTTAACTAAGATTGAGTCTCGTCCACTTAAAACTTTTCTGGGGGAATATTTCTTTCTCATCGATGCGCAGTTTTCTGAGAACTATCTTTATTTGATTCACGCGCTCGAAAAACTTGGGATTACGGTTAAACGTTTGGGTAAATATAAGGTTTATCAAATGTAAAAACAAATAGTTCAACTGGCAGAGTTTTCATCATCTGCTGGTTTTTTTGATAGAGCCGGCCAAAAGTCTCCTAACTTACATTTTCGTAAGAAAGATAGGTTGAGGTGTAAGACAGATAGCTACTTCGTATGCGATAATAAGAGTGTCAAGAAGAAAACAAATGAGTTTTAATAAAGGAGATACAATGAAAAAATTAGCAGCAGTACTTGCAATTCTTGCCATCATCGCGGGTGGTGTTTATATGGTTTACCAAAAGAGTTATGGTGGCGATGCCTACTATGTGAAAATTACCCAAGATGGCACGCCTAGACAGACTAAAGATGATAGCGGTCGGACATATACGGACTATGACTATGCCTTACCTGCTGTTAATAAACGTGGTGATAAAAAGACGCCTAAATTTACAGCCGACCATAATCTTAGAAAAGGTGCCTACTTAGAATTAACGGTCAACAAAACCAAAGGTGTGACCAGTTACAAAGAAGTCGAAGAATCAGAAATTAAAGCCAATATCTTAAAGGAGATCAACTAATGTTCTTAGAAGTCAATCATTTAGAAAAATCATTCCAAACCCGTTTTTCAAAGGAAAAAACACAGGCCTTGCGGGATGTCAATTTCATCGCTGAAGAAGGTGAATTCATCGCCATCATGGGGGAAAGCGGGAGTGGGAAAACAACGCTCTTGAATATCCTCGCAACTTTAGAAAAACCAAGCAGTGGTGAGGTTGTCCTAGAAGGCAAAAAAATCAGCACGATTAAGGAACAACAGTTAGCAGAATTTCGCCGTGACCATCTGGGCTTTGTCTTCCAAGATTTTAACTTGTTAGATACACTCAGTGTGCGGGATAATATTTTCTTGCCACTCGTTTTAGGTCGCTACAAACACACCGAAATGGCCAAACGTTTGAACGAACTAGCACCTAAGCTGAACATTTCAGACTTACTAGACAAACAACCTTTTGAGCTGTCTGGCGGTCAAAAACAGCGTGTTGCGGTGGCACGTGCCTTGATTACCAATCCAAAATTGATTTTGGCAGATGAGCCGACAGCGGCGCTTGATTCTAAAAATTCAGATGGCTTACTTGAATTGTTTGAACAGATTAATGCTGAAGGCCAAACCATTCTCATGGTAACCCACTCAAGTCTCGCTGCTAGTCACGCCAGTCGTGTCCTCTTTATCAAGGATGGTCAAATTTTCCATCAACTTTATCGGGCTGGTAAAACGAACAACGAGTTCAATCGTGACATCACGACGGCGATGACGAGTCTGCTAGGAGGTGAATAATGTTCTATCTCAAACTAGCTTTTCAAAACATTCGGAAATCCTTATCTAATTTTTCACCGTTTTTACTGGCAACGACTTCTATGTTTGCGATTACCTTAATTTTGTCAAACATTGCCTTTTCTGAGAGTTTAGATCAGTTAAAAGGGGCTGATGCGATCAGAACCTTGATGAAATTTGGGCTTGCGATTATTGTTTTGTTTTCGATTATCATTGTCAGCTACAGTTACCGTTTCTTGCTCAAACAACGGACGAGAGAATTTGGACTTTATAATATCCTAGGTCTGAATAAACGCAATATCGCAACGATTTCTTTCTGGGAATTGTTGATGACCTTTGTCGTGACCTTGGTCGCTGGGACTGTTCTTGGCTTGATTTTTTCAGAGTTTCTCTTTCTGATATTTGTCCATCTCATCGGTGGCAACTACTTTAATTTAACCGTGTCATTCCAAGCGATTGCCTTAACCATGCTTGTCTTTGCGGCTATCTTTGCCCTGTTGATGTTCTTCGCCATGGTGACCATCAAACGCAATTCAGCCATCAGTCTCCTCAAAGATAATACACGCAGTGAGCGTGAGCCGCGTGGGCGTTTGATAATGTCTATCCTCAGTATCGGGATGCTCGGCGTTGCTTATTACCTAGCACTTAGCGTACAAGGGCCAATCGAAGCTTTGATGAAATTTTTCATCGCCGTTATCCTCGTCATTCTCGGCACTTACCTGCTCTATATCGGCGTCACCATCTTCGTCTTGAAACGCCAAAAAGCCAACAAAAACTACTATTACAAACCTGAACATTTCATCACGACGAGCAGTATGCTCTACCGCATGAAAACCAATGCCGTTGGTCTCGCCAATATCACGATTCTCGTGACCATGACCTTTGTCACACTGGCAACGTCTGTTGCCCTTTACGTCGGTGTGCAAAAAGTCGTGGCAGACCAGTTTCCCAAGAATACGAATGTCAGCATCAGCGGAAAAAGTATTGATGCCAACAAAGAAGCTTTAAACCGTTTTGTTGAAAAAAATGTAGTCGACACCTCAAAAACAGCAGCTTATTCATCATTTCTTGCCATGACAAGTTTTCCGATTAATGCCAACAAACAGGCGGTATTGCCAGCTAAATCGGCGAAACTTGATGATTATGCGACGATAGAAGTGGTCACGCGTGCCGATATGGTCAAACTTGGGAATGACTTGCCTGAACTAGCAGCCAACCAAGTTGTTATCTATCGCCAACGCGGAATTAATCCCGTTAAATCAGTAGACTGGTTTGGCGAAAACTTGCAGGTTGTCAAAGATGTGCCAGCACTTAAAAATTTATCTAAGTTTCCGGGTGTTTTTGATATCTTAGTCCTTGTTGTCAGTGATGACCAAGAGATGTTAAAATTAAATGACCTCTACAATCAAGATGCGCTCAAAAATAATCCCAATGCGACTGATTTGAACACGCTGATTACGACACAACTACTTGTCAACCTGCCTGCTAAGCAAGGGGCAGCCCTCAGCAAAGCTAGTCAAGAGGCACTTAAAGATGACAGTCAGTCAAATAATGTGATTGTTACCACAGAAAAGGAAAACAGAGAAGCTATCCTGTCTTTCACCGGCGGTTTTCTCTTCATCGGCTTTATGCTTGGGATTACCTTCATTCTCGGGGCAGCCCTCATCATCTACTACAAACAAATCTCTGAGGGTGCTGAAGATAAACGCAGCTACCGTATTTTGCAAGAGGTTGGTCTGACGAAGAAAGAAGTCAAAAAATCAATTGATTCGCAAGTCTCTCTGGTCTTCTTCATGCCAATCGTTGTCAGCATCATCCACTTTTTAGCAGCCTTTGTGATGATTTCTAAATTAATCAATCTCTTTGGGATTACGGACATCGGGATGATTGCCGGCGTCAGCGGTATTACCATCTTGCTTATCTCAGTGATTTACTATCTGATTTATCGTAAAACGTCGAAAATTTATTATCGCATCGTTGAAAGATAACTTGCGCAAACACCTTCTTTTTGAGGGTGTTTTTTCGTGATACTTGAAAATCAACCGGCAGAAGAATCAGAGAGATAAGACAAATACAGCTGTAAAGTCACATTAAACTTTAATGTTTAGGCTAGACACAACTACCTAAGTAGGGATTAGGCAATCAAATTTCTAAAGTTCTATAAAGTAATCAAAATCAGTAATATAACTTGCTTTTTTACTTATTTCAAGTTGTTTGTCACAAGCGATATAATATTTTGATAAGATATAGATTTCTAAATAATAAGTATAATCCTACATATTATTTGAAAAAAGTATTAAATATGATAAAATAGTAATAGATAAGGAACGTTTAAAATTATCTATCACAGCTCTGTTTTGATAGGTTACTTTGACAGTTAGGAGGTTGAGAGCAAACAGTTTAGGCGGCTATGGTGCTAAGATGATTTGTCGCGTAACTTTAGGGAGCTAAACATCAGTTTAGCAATTCATTTCATTAATAAGGGGAAGGGCAGTTTGTGGTATCACGAATGCCGTGAAGTTTAGACTTACAGGAGGACTTATGATGAAAAAAGCAATGCTAACAGCAGCTGTAGTAACACCCGTACTTGCTGTCTCACTTTTTGCCGCTTATGGGTTTAGAAACAGTGGCACTTCTGATACATCTAATACATCTGATAAAGATCAAGCAATCAGTGTTTTTCAGGAGCGTGAGGCTAATGATGATTATGCTGCAGTAGAGTGGCCGAATAATCGGGAAACACAGCAAATTCCTAAACCACCCTTTGACGTTGTCGGTGAAAATATGATTGTTGAGGTTGTTGGCGATCAGGCAATCGAAAAAGCAACAAGGGTATGTTTTGCTGATGTCTTAAATCAAGACATTAAAACATACGTCGAAAAAAAGATTAAAAGTGCAGGATTTTCTGGCACAGCGATTGAGGATAATAGTTTATCCTATTATTGGCAAGGAAAAAATGATGAGCAGCTAAGTATTGACATTGACTGGAAAAAAGATGGCAAAACTTTTATCACATTTTACCGAGATTAAGCTAGCAAAGCTTTATCTGTTATATTCTCTAAAGGAGTAACAGTTTCAAGTGCCACAAGTCGCCCTTTTCTGGTAAAATAAGGGTATGAAAAATAAAATTTTTATCGTTGAAGATGATGAAACGATTGTCAAACTCTTGCGTCAGAAACTTCAGGAAGACTTTCAGGTCACGAGTGTCCTGAATTTTCGGGCGGTCGCAGCAGAAATCACTGAATACCAGCCTGATTTGGTCTTGATGGACATTACTCTGCCTTATTTTAATGGCTTTTATTGGACGACAGAAATCCGAAAAATCAGTGATCTGCCCATCGTTTTCATCTCCTCTGCTTCTGATGAGATGAATGCCGTTATGGCGATGAACATGGGCGCAGATGATTTCGTCAGCAAACCTTTTTCTGTCGAGGTATTAATCGCTAAAATTAACGCGCTTTTACGGCGGACAAAAGTACAAGTCAACCATCTGAGTTTCGAGCAATTCACGCTAGATTTAGACGGTAATTTTTCAGATGGCCAAGAAAAAGTCAATTTGACCAAGACAGAAACGATTATCTTAAAAACCTTACTCCAACAGGCAGGCAATATCGTCGATAAACATGATCTCCTCCAAAAACTCTGGGAGGGCGACGACTTTATCGACGCGAACACGCTGAATGTCAACATGAGCCGATTGCGTAAAAAATTGCTACAAGTCAACTTTGATCACATTCATACCGTTCGAGGCGTGGGGTATGTGGTCAAATGACAGCTTATTTACGGCTCATTGCCCGCTTTTTGCAGGAAAAATCAAGTGAAATCGCCATTTTTCTACTGACTGAGGGGCTGATTGCGCTCGTTTTCGTCCTAGAAAGAATGGACTTAACAGTCTTCAAAGTCGCATTTTTACTGCCTGCGCTGATTTTCTTGACCTATCAAGGCTTTGCTTGCCATCGCTTTATCCAGCTCCACCAGTTTTTAACCCGAACCAGCGTGGAAAATTTACCGCACTTTCCGGATACGAGCTTAATCGGCGAGGATTACCAGCAGCTGATTGCTGAGCTTGATCAATGGAGTCAGGATAAGTATCAAGACCTGTTGAGATTTGACAAGGATTTACTTGATTTGACCAAGCTTTGGACGCACCAGATGAAAGTGCCTTTGGCAGCACTTGATTTGATGGCGCAAACGGATCATCTAACAAAATCAGAGGTTCAGAACCAACTGTTAGAACTGGACAACTATCTCAATATTCTCTTGAGCTATCTGCGTTTGCAAAATACGACGACAGATTTTCGCTTTGAAACCTTTGACGTCGCTGACATCACGCGCGACATCATCAAAAAATATGCCAATCAGTTTATTATGAAAAATCTGTCTGTCACTATCACAGGTTCATGGCAGCTTACCAGTGACCGAAAATGGTTGACAGTTGCGATTGAGCAACTGATTAATAATGCCGTCAAGTACACCAAAACGGGTAGTGTCACGATTAGCTTCGCTGATAACATGACGATTCAAGATACAGGCATTGGCATTTTGCCTGAGGATTTGCCGCGGCTCTTTGAGCATGGCTTCACCGGTTATAACGGGCGTCACAATCAAAAGTCCACAGGCCTTGGTCTCTATCTGACCAAAGGTATTTTAGACAAACTGGAGTTGACCGTCACCATTACCAGTCAAGTCGAAAAAGGGACGGAAGTCCGGATCGAGAAGAACTAGCGAAGAAAAATCGGTAGTTCTTTTTATGCGTTCGGTTTCTAATATGAGAAAGATTAAGTTAATTACTGAATAATGATAAAGCGGAATATTCTGTTATATTAATTCAAGATTTTTATGTCAGTTATTTGTCTAAAAACACGCTAAATAATAGAGAAAAATGCGTAAATATGCTAGAATAACAATATAGAGATTGTTTTAAAACAGGATGTAGCAGTCATCTTGTTGCAATTAAATATAATTTGTTATTAATAAGGAATATTAGAAAAGAGAGTATGGATATGAAGAGAGGGACTTTAAAAATAGATGAGATCGACTGCAAAAAGCGATTTGTACTACGTAAAGTCAAAAAAAGATGGGTCGTGACTGGGATTGTTTTTGCGACGCTTGTCCCTGGTCTATCTTTTGCTGAAAGAGAAGTTGTGGCAGATGACAGCATCTTCAGCTCAAATTTTCCGACTTTATTTGGCAAATCACTGACGCTACCTAAAACGGCGCAACAGGTCACGGGTGTCGTGCCATTTACTGTGATCACAACGCCAACGATTGATAATGTGACAGATACAACGCAGGTGGGCGAAAGTCATACGGCAACTTACGATAACAGTAATTATCAAAATAACTTTACGATTAGTAGTACAGGAAGTGATACAGGAACAAATGCTTTAGCTTATAATACAACAATTGGTGGCACAAAGTATACGGTTTTAACACCAACTGCTAATGGTCATAATCCTAAGACTGGGGCGGTTGCCTTTAAGCAACAAATTGATATGACCAAGGATTGGACTTTCAATTTTAATATTGATTTGACTCGGCTAAGTTCAGGTGGGCTATTTAACGGTTATGTCGTTGGCGATTTTATCGGTCTTGTTTTATCACCAACCGCTCCTAATCAACTTGCAACAGCAGGAGGTTCAAAACAATTTGGCGGAGGATTAGGACTTAATGGGCTACCTAATTCATTGAACTGGGGGATTGATTTTTACAACAATAGTTCGTCTCAAGATGGCAACTATGCGAGCTATACACCCGTAGGTTTTGGGGACTCAGCACTTGGTATCAATCCAGGAGCTGGTTATAACATGGGAAACCAAGTGATGGGCTGGCGCAGTACTGGATCAGATGGCCTTTTAGAAACAGCCAGCCAGACAACGGATGAGCAACAAGCGATTACTACCTTAAATGGTCAAACGACATCTTCAGGGAATAGCAATAATCAATGGGGGGCAAGTGGTCCTCAAATTACCGCACCTGTAGCCGTTAGCTATGTCTATGATGGTAATAATTCTGGTACGATAACGATTGAAGTGACCACAAGTTCATCCCAGACTTTTACACGGGTTGTCGATCTGACAAATACCTCGATGTCTCTCGGTGTTATGGCAGGTTACAACCAAGGCTATACCCAAATGGGAACCCACATTACTAACTTTACATTGGAGTTAGGAACTGGGACAACCACAGTTAATTATCTCGACCAAAATAACAAGCCTTTGCGAGCTGCGACATCATTTATCGCCAATACAACGGATACCATTGGAATTACTGGTGGCTCACCGAATGCGACAAGCGATACTTATGATTTTACAGCGCCAAGTTTTCAAGGCTATTCCTTAGTGCCTAATGGGACAACGGCTATCACAGTGGGGTCTGATACGATCGACGACAGTGGGACAACCGTGCCTGGTAATACCCTGAATGTGAACTATCAAGGAGATTATCAGTCTGCACCATTGACTGCTAAATCTGATACGCTAAATGTGCCTGTGCCCCTTACTCTGCCAAGTAGTGATGTGACTTACCACGGGACATCAAATGAACCGATTGCCTTTACCTCGACAGATGCGAGTTTGACCGTGCCGGGTTATACCTATACGGTGACTGGACCAGATGATAAGTCCTATGCGACTTTAGCAGCAGCGGTTGCGGCCAACCCTAATTTTGATGCGACGTCGAATGGCTATAATGTAACAGATGATGCGACCCCACAGCCTTTTGTCGTCCATTATGCAGCTAATCAGGTGACGATTAACTATGGGACGGTAACGACCGCGGGGAATGTTGACACCTCTAAGGCGAGCGATCTTAAAACCAGTGATGAACTGAAGCCAGAGCAACCGACGATTGGTCAGACGTTGACGTCAAGTCTTGTTACAGCAGTCACGACGGGGCCTGATACGGAAACACCCGGACTACAAACCAAAGGGGTGATACCGAATGGCTATCATTTAACGGGAAATGTTTATTGGAGTCAAGACGGTGATGCAACGACAGTAGCAGTTCCGACAAATCCTTTAACAGCTACTGATGTCAACAGTAGCGATGATGCGACTTTGCTCTTTGAAATTGCCAAAGATTACCAAGAAGCAGATGTGACGATTAACTATGAAAATAACGCTCAGACATCAACAACGCTGACACAAACAGGTTTGACGGGCGATAGCTTTAGCTTTGACTTGCTCGGTTTGCCTGCGCAAGGCTATCACTTTATCAGTGCAAAAGATCCAGCTGGCGACGCTCTGTCCTTACCTTTGGCATCTATTTCAGGTAATTTCGATGCGACCAATAACTTGCAAGCGACAAGTGACGCAAATCGGCAAATTTATACCTTGACGGCGACGGCAGATGTGCAGCAGTTAAATGTTAATTATATTTTCCCTGCAGGTCATAATCTCTCAAGTCAACTGACCAGTACGGATAAAATGCGTCTTGGCACGACTGGAACGACTTTTAGCGACCTGACAGTTCCTGTGATTGATGGCTACACGGCTGTTATTACCTATCCAGATGGCTCGACACAAACAAGTAATACCATAACAGGTATCGTTGCGGATAATACTAGCAATGGTAGCAGTCAAATCGATAGTGTGCCACAAACTGCCACGGTTAATTACGTCGCCAACGGACAATCCATCACCGTCAACTACACCAATCCAGACGGAACGACGCCAAGTAGTCAGATTACGGCCTCATCAACAGGAGCGCCTTATGTGACAGATGGCAGTTATGATGCGATACCGATTACCCAGATTCCAGGCTATTCATCTTATGTCTCAATCAACGGCAGTACGCCGCAAGTCATGACGACTGTTCCTGCAGGCTCATTTGGATCAACGCCGATCGTGATTGAGGTCACCTATACAGGCTGGCAAGCACAGGTCAACTATTATTCGCAACAAGTTGATAGTAGCGGTAGCCCCATCGGTGCCTTGACAGCTTTACCAGGCAGTTTTGCTAGCCAAGTGAGTGGCGCAGGATTCGGTTTTGATATTTTGTTTGGCACAACAAGTGATGTCCAAACAAGTAATTTGCAAACGGCCAATGTGGTGCCGGCAGGCTATCATGTATCAGATTTTTATTGGAGTGATAAACCAGACGGGACAACCCAAAATCAAACACCACCTTACCATACGGACTGGACTTGGGATAACATGACCAATACGGCAAGTGGTCTTGTACCAAGTTATCAAGCTGCCATTGTCTACCAATACACCAAAGACAGCCAACAAGCCAATATTAAAGTAGTGGATGCACCAGATGGTCAAGGTGTGAGCAATGGGGATAACACCCTATCTGGCATGAATGGCGCCCCTTATACAGGCGTAACGGGCGGCACACAAGTCGTCAGTGTCCCGCAAATTAACGGTTACCTGGCGACAGTCACAGATAGCGCCGGTAAAGTGGTCAGCCTGACCAATAGCCAGTTTACCATTACCTATGATGCGACCAATAATGGTGCTGCGACAAGTGATAGCACGCCGCAAGATTATACCATCACTTATGCGCCAAGAACCGCCAATGTCTTGGTAAATTACACCTATGCGACGGGGACTAATACCAATGTCTCATCCAGCTCATCGGTTGACACAGCAGCTTACACAGCGCCAACCCTTCCGCAAAGTGTGACCCTGAATACCCAAACGGACGGGACTTATTCGCTCTCTGTGCCAGATGTTTCAGGTTACACTTGGACTGTCACTGACAGCAATGGCAATCGCTACACCAGCAGCACCTTGCCATCTAGTTTTACAAGTAATGGTACCAACATTACCTATACCGTGAGCTACGCCGCGAGCAATGCCACACACGTCATCCATTATGACGAAGCGACCTATGACGCCACAGGCAAGTACAGCTTTACGGCCAACCCAGTCCCGGGTCTCCCTGCCCAAACGGTAACTGGCGCGATTGGTAGCATTCAAACTTTTGGCGTGACGACAAGCAACATCACTGTGCCAAGCGGTTGGAGTCTTGACCCAATGGGGGCATCCCTAGCTAGTTTGACAAATGACAATGATTTGTTAAATGGTGGTGACACCGCGAAACGCTTGACCTTTGTGCCGGGGACAACGGATTATATCGTGTATTTGGCGCGTGATATCCAGAGTGTTCAAGTCAACTTTGTTCAAGATCCGAAAAGCACACCGACCCTCTACCAAGATGGCAGAACAGCTGAGACTTATAGCGTCTCAACGGCTAGTTTTGCCCGACCTGGTTATGATTACACCATCACGGATCCAAGTGGTCAGGTGGTAACAAACATTGAAGGCACTTATGATAATACTAGCAATAAAAATGCAAGTAGCCCGATTTATAACACAGGTGATGGCGATACTGCACCGCAAGTCTATACGGTGACCTACACGCCACAAACACAGGAGGCAATTCTCAAAACAGATAGTTCAGACCCTGCCAATGCGGGCGGTGAAACCTATCAAACGGCAACAGGGCCGACGGCTAGCACGATTCAATTTGACCAATCCGATACTGATTTGGTCAGATTTGGCTACAATTACAATGTGACCGTCAGCTACACCAACTCAAATGGCGACACCGTCTCTGCAAGTTATCCGACATTGGCGCTAGCCTTAGCAGCCAATGCCACTTACAATAACAACACGGTGGTTAGCGGTCAAGCTGACAGCAATCCGCAGATCTTTACGGTCAGCTACACGCCAAGTAGCCAAACCGCGATTTTACAAACGGATGCGACAGATCCGGCGGGTGCGCAAACGGTTGATACTAGGGACGGGTTGACAGCGCAGGCGATTACTTTCCTGAAAAACGATAGCGATCTCGCGCGAGCGGGCTATACTTATCAGGTTAAAGCGCCCAACGGTACAAGCTATGCGACACTCGCTGCTGCCTTGGCTGCAGACGGCACTTATGATGCAACGCCAAACGGGACTAGCACAACAGATAGTGAATCTCAGACTTTTTTGGTCAGCTATACGGCCAACCCGCTAACGGTGCAAATCCAGTACGTCTATGGTGAGCCTAAAGACAAGCCAGTGCCACCAGCTGATTTTGGTAATCAACAGGTGCCAACGCAAGCTATCGGTATGACAAATGGCACGTCTTATACGACAGATGTCAACGCAACACCAAGCAGCACGCCAATCACTGTCCCAACGATTCCAGGCTATACGCCAAACGTGACAACGGTTATGCCGAAATTTACAGTAGATAGCACTGGTAATCCGACTGAACCGCTGATTACGGTGACTTATAGCGCTAGTCCAGATTCGGCGACAATTACTTATGTTGATGAAGCTGGCAAGGCTCTGACACCTTATATCGGCAATAATCCAACCAGTCAGAGTGGCTACACGGATGGCATCATTATGACGACCAGTCCAAGTGTGTCAGGCTATACGCTGAAAGGATTTAAGTATAATGGGGGCAATCTGAATACTAATCTGGATGATTTAAACCAAGCACTTTATACAATCGGAACAGACGAGATTCAATTTGTCTACACGCCAAATGAGCAAGTCGTGAATATCCATTATCTCTATAGCAGTGATGATAAGTCTCCAAAAGATGGTGCTGTCCCATCAGAAGATTTTGGCATGCAAACCGTGACAAATTCGGTAACTGGGCTGACCAATACAACAGGTACGCCGCTTACTGTGCCAACGATTCCGGGTTACACAGCAAGTGTTAATCAAGTGACACCTGATTTCGCCATTAAAGCAGATGGTAGTGCAAATGGTCAGCTGGTCACACCAGATATCAATGTGACTTACACGGCTAACAACCAAAATGCCACGATTGCTTATAAAATTGCCAGTATTGATGCTTCTAGTAATTCAAGTATTCTAACAGATGCAAGTTCAAGCCAAATTAATGGGGCACCTACAACAGCAACAGGTGTGACAGACCAAGCTATCGGTGTGACACCGCCAGCGATTCCGGGTTATAACATTATTTCGCAAAAATCCAATGGTAAACCGGTATCAGACATTAGCACAGCAACCTTTAGCGCAACAAGCAATCCAGATCAATTAGAAGTCATATATGCCCCCAATCCACAAGCTGTGACGGTTCACTATATCTTCCAGTTGCCGACTGGCTATGCGGGAAAATATGGTCAAAAAGTTCTGGCAGATACGGATAATGGGACAGAAGTACCAGGATTGGATGCGGTGCCAGTGGAGGGTTATAGCAATGCGACGAGTCCAAATGTCATGATGGCGCCCCCGCCAACATCAGTTGAGCCAGGCTGGCAAGTGAGTCCAGCGACACAAACGATTGATTGGACACCTGGCACTGATGGTAATCTAAATAAAACAGATTATTATTACTATATCTCACCAGAAACCAGCCAAGTGGCTATTCAGTATGTCGCAACGGATGGTTATGACTTAATGGGACTGATTCATGCCAATAACTTGAATCCAATTCTATCGAGCCAAGCCTTAGGCGGGGCAACTTTTGCCAATAGTGGTGCGATTGGGATTCCGGGTTATACTTATGCCAACTATGTGTATAATAACAATACGAGTACCGATCAACCCAATACGGCAATGCCTTATGTGCCAGATGCAAATAACCTCACGATTAACTACACGCCATCGGCGCAAACCGTTGCTATTAATTATGTCTACGATGCCAATGATGGCTCGCCTATAGATGGCGCTGTCACACCAACCAATACCACAGGTTGGAACCCAAGTACAGCACAATTGTCACAAACCAAGGTGTCAAATGCAGCAGGGGATTCAATTACAGTGCCTACAATCCCAGGCTATACGGCAAATGTCAGCACGGTCACGCCGAACTTTGCCATTAATGCAGATGGTTCATTGGTAACACCGACCATCACAGTAACCTATACAGCTAATCAAAATAACATTGCGACCATGACTTATGTGGATACGGCTGGCAATGATATTTCGCAGTACGCCAGCACGCCTGTTGCTTTAAATGCGAGTGGGACGACGGATCAGTCGATTCCGACAAGTGGTGAAGTTAGCATTCCAGGCTATACGTTCGATCATATCGAATTTACACCAGTTAATGGTAGTCCGCAATCTAATACGACAGTGGATAAATTGATTTTTAGCGGTGGTAGTACAACGTCTGATCAGGTTAAGTTTGTTTATCAAGCTAACAATCAAGAAGTCACCGTTCACTATCTCTATTCAGGTGGTGGTCTTAATGGTCAAGAAATCGTTGGCTTAACACCAGGGAAAATTATTGGGACGAGTAACCAAGCGCTAACAACTACACCGGCACCAGATGCACCAGTTGGTTATGATTTGGTTAAAGCAGGTTTGACTAGTGCAAGTGGTGGCACGTTTACGCAACCTGTTATGTGGACGACGGTCAACGGTCAGCTTGTGACGCCTGATATTTATTTCTATTATCAAGCCAAAACGACCCAAGCGACGGTTAATTATACGACGACCGTAGGCGGTAACGACCTCAACGTCGCTGTACCAACGGGAACGGTAACCAGTACCGTTAATGGCCAAACCGATGCGACCATTCCAGTAAGTGGTGCTGTTTCGATTCCCGGCTATACGTTCGATGGCATGTGGGTCAATAGTGTTCAAAAGGCGACAACCGTCGCAGATGCAAATGCGATCACCTCAGTCTTCACGCCAAATGCAACGGAAAATGGTCAAACAACTATCGAATATCGTTATACGCCAGATACGCAAAAAGCAGTCGTCAAATTTGTCGATGCCTCTGGTAATCCAATCGTTGATAGTAGTGGTCAAGCCATTCCAGATGTACCCCTGACAGGCACAACTGGCGGCGCGATTAATTATAGTGGCTTAACAGATAACTATTCAGGTTATAGCTTGACAACAGATGGCCGCACCGCAACGCCGACCTATGATAGCAATGATGCTGTTGAACAGGTCGTCTATATGATTTATACGCCACTTGCAGAAACAGCACAAGTGGTCTACCAAGATAGTAATGGCAATTCTTTGAAAACATCGACTGATTTAACAGGCACGTCAAATGGTGTGATTGACTATGCGACCATTGATACCAATATTTCAGGTTATACCCTGATTGAGGATGGTAGAACGACAACTCAACGCTACGATACTGACCCAAATAAGGATCAGCAAATTGTCTTGAAATACCAAGCCAATCCGCAACAAGTTATCGTCGACTTTAAAATCAGTCGTGATGGTGGTAAAACCTGGACAAATCTAGCAAACCCAACGACACTTTCAGGTGTCTCGGATGCAACGATTGATTATTCAAAATTGCAACAAGACTATCCAGGCTACAAACTAATCGACGCATCGCAACAAACAGGCACATCAAAATTTGATACAGCAGACGGTGTGAATCAGCATGTCAACTTGTACTATGCCCCACTCAAACAAGTCGCTATTCTTCAGACAGATGCGACTGACCCAGACGCAACAGGTGGGCAAGCCATAACGACCACAACAGATGGCTATTCCTTTGGTTCATTAAGCTTTGCGGCAAATAGTGAACAAAATCTAGCCAGAAAGGGCTTCACTTATAAGATTTATGGACCGGATGGTGTCTGGTATGACAGCCTAGCCAATGCACTAGCAGCTAACGCTACTTATGATGGCACACCGACAAATACAGATACCATTGACACAATAGTGCCACCAGCTACGCAATCACTGAAATTGGGCGGTCGTTCAGGCTTAGTGCGAAGTGTTACGCCAAATAATCCAGGCATTGATCCTGCAAATCCAGGTCTCATCGCCGGAGACAATGTCCCACAAGTCTTTACCGCAAGCTACACCCCAATGCCAGAAAGCATGGTCGTCCAAACGATTAATGACCCAGCGGGGAACAAGGTTTATCCAACCGCCACAGGTGTGACTGGTTTAGATGACAGTGGCACGCCAATCGCATCGACATCACCGCTTTACCAAGCGAGCATGCAACTGTCACTGGTGCCAAAAGTCTCTGATTTTTACAATGTCAATGTCGTCGATACTCAGCTCCAAACAACAGCGTCAGGTCTGCCAAATCTGTCAAGAAATGGTTATACCTACGTCGTCAAAGCGCCAAATGGCACAGAATACCAAACGCTAGAAGCTGCGACAAAAAACGTTCACGTCTTTGACAATGATCCAAGTAGCAATCAAGTCTTTAACGTCATCTACACCGCACAGCTTCAAACTGCTAATTTGATAAGCGACAGTAGTGATCCTAAAGGTGCCCAAACGATTGAAACCGCACATGGTCCAAGTGATGCCAATATCTCACTTAACGCTAACGATTCAAATCTTAAGCGGAGTGGTTATACCTATCAGGTCACTGGACCAGATGGTAAACTGTATGATACTTTGGCGGATGCCTTGAAAAATAATCCGTCTTACGATGCCAATGCTATTCCAACGGACACGGGTCTTGACCCGACGCCGCAGAACTTTACTGTCACTTATAAACCAGTCAAACAAACTGCCAATCTAATCGTTGACGGCAAAACGCTTGACACAGTGACAGGGGATAGTGATTCAAAACTGACATTTAATCAGACGGATAATGACCTGTATAGATCTGGTTATACTTATCAGGTCACAGCATCAAATGGTAAAGTCTATCAGTCATTAGCTGAGGCGCTTAAAGCTGTTTCAACTTTTGATCATAATGACTTGACCGACGGTACAGATGCGACACCACAAAACTTTATCGTTGTCTACACGAAAAACAAGGATACAGAAACGCCACCAACGCCATCAACGCCACCACATGGTCAAGACCAGCAAGCTCCGAATCAAGAAGGGGGCGGACAGGATTTTGGCACTTTTGGTGAAAGAATCACGCAATATGGTCTTCTCGGTGCTATTCTGATAGCGATACCAATCCTGATTTTCTTAGGTTTGAAAAAACGGAAGAAAAAATCTGAAAAATAATCAGGCGAAGAACTCACAAGATTGATGTGAGTTCTTTTTGCGTTAGCAAGAGAAAGTACCCAATTCGTGATGATAAGCATCAATCAAGTCAAAAGACAAAATAAAGGACGTGACAGAGTTTTGTTCAATTCCCTCAAAAATTTTACGGTAACATGGTATAATGGATAGTAATCAACTAAAAAAGACTTTGAGCAAACTCAGGTTTGCGAATGACCCTGCTTGGACGGAGCGCAAGCGGAGGTCAAGTTTCAAGATTTCATGAGTTGAAGTCGCTGAAAGGAAATTAAAGATGTCAAACCATATTAATGTTATCGGTGCTGGTCTCGCAGGCTCAGAAGCCGCTTATCAAATTGCCAAACGCGGGATTCCTGTTAAACTCTACGAAATGCGTGGGGTTAAGCCGACACCACAACACAAAACCAGTAACTTCGCTGAGCTTGTGTGTTCAAACTCTCTACGTGGCGATTCAATTACTAATGCGGTGGGGCTATTGAAAGAAGAGATGCGCCAGCTTGATAGTTTAATCATTAGCTCAGCTGACGAGACGCGCGTGCCTGCTGGTGGCGCCCTAGCAGTTGACCGCGAGGGTTTTGCTGAACTTGTGACCTCAAAGGTGAGCAATCACCCCTTGATTGAGGTTATCCGAGCAGAAGTGACAGAAATCCCAGATGATGCGATCACAGTCATTGCCTCAGGTCCCTTGACATCTGACGATTTAGCGGCGAAAATTCACGCTTTAAATGATGGGGATGGTTTTTATTTTTATGATGCCGCAGCACCGATTGTCGACATCAGTAGCATTGACATGAGTAAGGTCTACCTGAAATCCCGCTATGACAAGGGCGAGGCGGCTTATCTCAATGCGCCGATGACCAAAGAAGAGTTTCAAGCCTTCCAAGAGGCGCTGGTCGATGCAGAAGTCGCTGAAATCAAGTCTTTCGAGAAAGAAAAATATTTCGAAGGCTGTATGCCGATTGAGGTCATGGCGGCGCGTGGTTTTAAGACCATGTTGTTTGGCCCGATGAAACCGGTGGGACTTGAAAATCCGAATGAGACCTATACGGTGACCAAGCGAGATGGGTCAACCTACGAAACAGCTGTGCCTTATGCAGTGGTGCAACTCCGGCAAGATGATGCAGCTGCAAGTCTCTATAATATCGTTGGTTTCCAAACGCATCTCAAATGGGGCGAGCAAAAACGGATTTTTCGTATGATTCCAGGTCTTGAAAATGCTGAGTTTGTCAGATATGGGGTGATGCATCGCAATTCTTACATGGACTCGCCTAATCTTCTGACCCAAACCTTTCAATCTAAGAAGCAAGACAATCTCTTCTTTGCGGGTCAGATGACGGGTGTAGAAGGCTATGTTGAGTCGGCTGCCTCAGGTTTGGTGGCTGGGATTAACGCTGCTAAATTGTTCCAAGGTCAAGCACCTGTTGTTTTTCCTGAAACGACAGCCATTGGTGCATTGCCGTATTATGTGACCCACGCTAACAGTAAAAATTTTCAACCGATGAATGTCAATTTTGGGATTATTAAGGAACTTGAAGGCGAACGCATTCGCGATAAGAAAGAACGCTATACTGCGATCGCTGAACGTGCCTTGAGAGACTTGTCGGATTACCTAGATATTTGATTTTACAGTATTATAATTATGTAAAATAAGTTATTTGATGTTTGACTAGCACCAGATGTGTGATATAGAGAAGATAAGAGGAGCAACCATGAAAACACCCTTTGTGACATCGGCACAACTTGATCAAATCACTGCAGCATATCCAACACCTTTTCATTTATATGATGAAAAAAGTATCCGAGCAAAAGCGCGCGCTGTCAATCAAGCTTTTAGCTGGAATCCCGGGTTTAAGGAATATTTTGCGGTCAAAGCGACACCAACACCTGCCATTCTAAAAATGCTTCAAGAAGAAAATTGCGGGGTTGATTGTGCCTCAGAAATCGAGTTATTAATGTCTCACAAACTAGGTTTTGAAAAGCAAGACATCATGTTTTCCTCTAACGATACGCCAGCCCAAGAATTCCAATACGCTAGGAAACTAGAAGCGACAATCAATTTAGATGCCTATGAACACGTCGAATTTCTGAAAAACGTGACGACGATTCCAG
The DNA here is from genome assembly GCF_002260845.1 of Pseudolactococcus reticulitermitis. Lineage (GTDB taxonomy): Bacteria > Bacillota > Bacilli > Lactobacillales > Streptococcaceae > Pseudolactococcus > Pseudolactococcus reticulitermitis. The sequence continues at coordinate 344,856 of NZ_BEDT01000002.1, forward strand.
AGATAATTTCTTGCCGCTACAATCCCGGAGGCGTCTTTGCTCTAGGGACAGACATCATGGATCATCCAGAAGCTTCAAAATTTGGCATGACGAAATATCAGCTGATTCAAGCCTTCAAAGACCTGAAAGCACTCGGCGTGAAAAAATTTGGGATTCATTCCTTTTTAGCCTCCAATACCCTGACAAATGATTATTATCCTGTTTTGGCCAAGGAATTGTTTGAACTGGCAGTTGAAGTCGTCCAAGCGACGGATGTTGACCTCGATTTCATCAATTTATCTGGTGGTATCGGTGTCAACTACAAGCCCGACGACATTGAAAACGACATTGCTAAAATCGGTGATGGTGTTCGTCAGGCCTATGAAGCAGTGCTGACGCCTAATGGTCTCGGCAATGTCAAAATTTTCACAGAACTCGGGCGCTTCATGCTCGCCCCTCACGGTCACCTCATCACCAAGGTCATCCACAAAAAACAGACCTATCGTGATTATCTGGGTGTCGACGCCAGCGCCGTCAACCTCATGAGACCCGCCATGTACGATTCCTACCACCATATCAGCGTCGCTGGAAAGGAAACAGCACCAGAAACCCACACTTACGATGTCGTCGGCTCGCTCTGCGAAAATAACGATAAATTTGCCAAACAAAGGCTGTTGCCTGAAGTACATGTCGGTGACACACTAGTTATTCATGATACCGGCGCGCACGGCTTTTCGATGGGCTATCAGTATAACGCCAAGCTCCGTTCCGCAGAAATTTTGCTGCAAGAAGATGGGACAACGCGCCAAATTCGGAGAGCTGAGACAGCAGAAGACTATTTTGCAACTTTATATGGCTTTGATTTCGAGTAAAAATAGACAGATTATGTAAAATTTGATATAATAAACCGAATAACAAAAAAGAAGAGAGATAAAAATGCCAATTTTACTTGCTATTTTATTAATGATTGTTACCGCTTTGGGCGGCTTTGCTTTGGGCTTGTTCTTGAGTCGTCGCCAAGTGAAACAGATGTTGATGGAAAACCCACCATTGAATGAAGATGCTGTTCGGACGATGATGAGTTCGATGGGTCGCAAACCAAGCGAAACACAAGTGCAACAAGTTTTACGCCAAATTCGCGCAGCTGCGAAGCAAGCTGATAAGAAAAAATAAGGTTTAAGGGCTCTCTAAAAACTCAGATTTTGGGTTTCGTTGCAAGAGATAGACTAGCAGGCTTTGTCGTTCTTGCATCTGACCTCAAAACTGACACATATTTTTAGAGTTTCCCGAAAAAGCTGAGATTGTCTCGGCTTTTGTTTTTATGAGGTAAGTAAGATGGATAATCGCCCGATAGGTTTTTTAGACTCAGGTGTCGGCGGTCTGACGGTTGTCAAAGAGTTAATGCGCCAATTACCCGACGAAGAAGTCATCTATATTGGAGATTCAAGACGCGCGCCTTATGGCCCCAGACCAGCGACACAAATTCGACAATTTACTTGGGAGCTGGTTAATTTTCTCTTATCAAAAGATGTGAAGATGATTGTTTTTGCGTGTAATACAGCGACAGCTGTGGCCTGGGAAGAAGTTAAAAATCAGCTTGACATTCCAGTCTTAGGTGTTATTTTACCGGGTGCAAGTGCGGCGATTAAAGCAACGACAACGGGGCACATCGGTGTGATTGGCACAGCTATGACCGTTGCTTCTGATATTTATCGTAAAAAAGTACAACTCCTATCGCCAAATTTGACCGTGACTTCCTTAGCGTGTCCCAAGTTTGTGCCAATTGTCGAGTCCAATGAAACGACGTCAAGCGTGGCTAAGAAAATTGTCTATGAAACGCTGAAACCGCTGGTTGGGCGTGTGGATACGCTCATACTAGGCTGTACACATTATCCCTTGCTGCGACCCATCATCCAAAATGTCATGGGAAATGGGGTCAAACTCATTGATAGTGGGGCTGAGTGTGTGCGAGATATTTCGGTCTTGCTGAATTATTTCGAGATTAATCGGGAGCGAACTATTGCGACCAAAACCCATCAATTTTATACAACAGCCAGTAGTCTAGCCTTTGATGAAATTGCTGAAAATTGGCTACAAATCCCTATCAAATCAAGGACATTAAAATTATGAAAAAACTCTATAAGCACCAGACAACGGATATTTTTGCTTACGTCTTAGAGGAACAAAGGGCGCTCGTCATTGAAAATATTTTTGGTGAGCCGCTAGAAATCCCGGTTTACTCAGTATTTTTCAACTATTTTCCGGCAGGACAGGGCTTGAAAATCGTCGCAGTAGATGAAACACCTGCTGATGTGATGGATTTATTTTTTCAAGTTTTGCGTGAGGTGACGGGGCAGCATTATCAGTATCGTTTAGGTCAGGTATTGACAGTTGAGTTAGCAGGTCAAATCCTCCATTCTGAGACGGTTAATCTTGAGCGTCAAGCTCCAAAAACGCTACTCATTGCCACACGAAACGAAGGTAAAACAAGAGAATTTAAGGCAATGTTCAGCCAACTAGGCTATGCTATTAAAAATCTCAATGATTTTCCTGACTTACCAGAAGTCGCTGAAACAGGTATGACTTTTGAAGAAAATGCGAGATTAAAAGCGGAGACGATTTCAGAATTAACAGGGGAAATGGTCTTGGCGGATGATAGCGGCTTGATGGTTGATGTCTTAGGTGGCTTGCCGGGTGTTTGGTCTGCCAGATTTGCTGGCGAACAGGCGACAGATGCTGCCAATAATGCTAAACTCTTGCATGAACTGGCAAGTACGGCGATTTCGCCTGAAAAACGCAAAGCTAAATTTCACACGACCTTGGTCGTCGCAGCACCTGAAAAAGCATCTCTTGTTGTTGAAGGCGAGTGGCCGGGAACGATTGCGACGATTTCAAGAGGAGATGACGGCTTTGGGTATGACCCCTTATTTGTCGATGAAGAAACAGGTAGAACGGCTGCACAGATGACATTAGCGCAGAAAAATCAAGTGTCACACCGAGCTCGTGCCTTACAAAATTTGATGAAGCAATGGCCTGAATGGCTAAAGCAATGAGGTTTTTATGATAATTGTGATGAGTGATTCCCATGGTGAATCTAAGATTGTTCAAGAAATAAAAGCTAGGTATCAAAATACAGCGAGTGCCATTATCCATTGTGGCGACTCAGAATTAGATGCGACAGATGCCATCTGGGATGGCATCACAGTTGTCAAAGGCAATTGTGATTTTGATGATGGTTTCCCTGAAACAACTGTCTTACAGGCAGACCATGAAAGGATTTTCGTAACGCATGGGCATCTGTTTGGCGTTAATTTTGGTCTGTCCCGTTTGACGACTGCTGCACGTGAAAATAATTGTGAGATGGCTTTGTTTGGCCATCTCCACACGCCGATTGCAACGATTGAAGCTGGCGTTTTATGCTTAAATCCAGGTAGTGTCTCACAGCCGCGCGGTGGCTATAATATCAAAATGTATGCTAAAATTGAGCCAACTCGGAAGTGTTATCGCATCAGTTACCTAGATATCGATCATCAGCCTATCCCGAATTTACAGTTTGAATTGCCGAGGTCAAGCAAATGATTGATAAAAATATTGAACGTTTTTTCATGAAGCAAAGTAACACCTTTTTAAAACCAGCAAGCGAAGTTGCCGTTTTATTGAATGAGCATAATATTTCACATGCTAAGATATTGCTGAGCCAGTACAAGTATTCTAAAGTTCCTGTCGTTAATGAAAACCGTGAATTTGTCGGCATTTTAGGCTGGACGGACATTATCAACTTTGAGATGCAACACGATTTTTTCTATGAAAAATCAGATCGAACCCCGATTTCTGAAATCGTCAACACAAAAATTTGTACGGTTCAAAAAGATTATGATTTAGAAGAAATCTTACACTTATTGGTTGGCGAGCCGTTCTTACCTGTTCTAAAAGGCAAAGAATTCTACGGTATCATTCCACGTCAAGAAGTCCTCAAGGCTGTCAATGCCTTTGCCCATACATTTACGAAGGATTACGAGATTATTGAACGAAAAAACGATTAAAATCTTCATCGACAGTCGAAAAAAGGCATCTGAAAATACAAAACTCGCTTATTTTTATGATTTACGGGCTTTTGTGACTTTTTTAGATGGCAAAGAGCTGAGCCAAACCCAGTTAAATCTGTATCAGCTGGAGCTGCAGACCCTTGCGACCTCTTCTCAGCATCGGAAAATCACGAATATCAATACTTTTTTGAAATATCTTTATCAAAATGGTGAGCTGGCTCATTTCTACGAACTGCACGTTGTACCCTATCAACATCAGGACCAACAGAACGCTAAGAAAGAGCGAGCTCAGCTATTGGATGTGAGCCAGTACTATCGGCAAGTGCAAAAGCCAGGGGATTTGATTGCCTTACTGATTTTGGAGTTTGGGCTCAAACCATCAGAAATACAAGGTTTAAAATGGTCAGAGTTCAACTGGGATTTCAAAATTTTAACCGTTGCTACAGGTGGGCTTAAACGTATTTTGCCCATTCGAGATAAATTTGCGAGATTGGCACGCCCGATCAAAAACGCAGATGAGTTATTTTCAAAATCTCGACAATTTCTCCATTATGAACTCAAAAAAACGAGTGCTTTAAGCTCGGCTCAACTTCGAGAGCAATATATTCTACAACGCGTGGCAGAAAGGGTCTCTATCTATGATTTAGCCAAAAATCTAGGATTGAAGTCCATTCACTCCCTTGATAAATACTATAGATAAGAGAGTTTACATAAAATGAATTATGTAAAAAAAGAAATCAATATTAAAATCCATGATTTTGAAGGACCACTAGATTTATTATTGCATTTGGTCAATCAATATAAGGTCGATATTTACGAAGTCCCTTTAGTTGAAGTCATTACACAATATCTAACCTATCTTGACGCCATGAAAGAAAAGGCATTGGACTTAGCATCAGAATATCTGGTCATTGCCAGTCAATTGGTCTTAATCAAGTCGCGTCGCCTTTTACCCACTGTTTCAGAAGCCTTTGAAGAAGAAACAATTGATTTGGAGCAAGAGATTTTGGCACAAATCGATGAGTATCGAAAATATAAGGCACTAAGTTTGGCATTAGCTGGTAAACACGCTGACCGTGGCCATTTTTACTCTAAAAGCAAAACGGAAATTGCGGCAGAGGAAGTTGCATTAGCCAATGATAAAAACGTCCTAGACTTATATTTTGCCTTTTCTGCCGTCATTCAACGCAAACAATCAGAATTTCGGGATCACCATCATACGATTAATTCAGATGAATTTTCAGTGGAAGACAAAATAAAAGCGATTTTAACCCTTTTTAAGCATGAAAAAATAGTTAGTTTTACGCAATTGTTCGAGCCCTCTCATTCTTTAGATGAAGTGGTAACTGTCTTTTTAGCCATGCTAGAGTTGATTAAAAATCATGCGTTGCAATTCCAACAAGATGACACATTTGGCGATATTATCCTAACCAAAACTGAAAGCGAGGCGCTACCACATGAATAAGACAGCAGAACTTGAAGCCTTGCTCTTTGTAACAGGTGAAGAGGGACTTAGTCTCAGAGACTTATCCGGTCTCTTAACGATCACGCCAAGTGCCGTTACCCAACAAATCGAAAAGCTATCTCAAAAATACCAAGCAGAATCTGACTCTGCATTGACAATTATCGAAACGGCTGGGAAGTATCGTTTAGCCACAAAAGTTGAACTTAACGACTTACTTCAGCATTATGCCAAAACACCAATGAATCAATCGCTGTCCAAGGCAGCGTTAGAAGTCTTAGCAATTATTGCCTATAAACAGCCGCTAACTCGGATAGAAGTCGATGCCATTCGAGGTGTCAATTCATCAGGAACAATGGCGACGCTCCAAGCCTTTGATTTGATTGAAGTCATTGGTAAGAAAGAAGTCATTGGTAACCCCAACCTTTACGCAACAACTAACCATTTCTTGGATTATATCGGCATCAACACGCTAGAAGAATTGCCCGAAATAAATGAAGAATTACTAATGAATATTGATGATGTCGATATTTTCAATGAAAAGGAAATCATTACAGATGAGAATTAATAAATATTTGGCACATGCAGGCGTTGCCAGTCGCCGCAAAGCAGAAGACTTGATCAAAGCAGGCGATGTAACGGTCAATGGCGAGGTCATGACAGACCTAGCTTATCAAGTTAAATCTGGCGATACAGTCGAGGTCAAACAAACACAAATCTACAAAGAAGAACCTGTCTATTATATCTTGAATAAACCGCGTGGTGTGATTTCGTCTGTCTCTGATGAGAAAGATCGCAAGACGGTGATGGACTTTTTCCGTCATATTCCTGAGCGGATTTATCCAGTCGGTCGTCTTGACTGGGATACAAGTGGGCTGATTCTGATGACAAATGATGGTGAATTTGCTAATTTGATGACCCATCCCCGTCATGAAATTGAAAAAGTCTACATTGCAAAAGTAGAAGGACAAGCCAATAAAGAAAATCTGCGACCATTGACCCAAGGGGTTAAAATTGATGGGCGTAAAACAAAGCCTGCGGTCTATCAGATTATCAAACAAGATATTTCGACTAAAAAATCAGTCGTTCAGTTGACCATTCATGAAGGTCGCAATCATCAAGTTAAGAAAATGTTTGAAGCAGTTGGTCTACCAGTCCAAAAACTATCACGTGTGCAGTACGGCACGCTTGATTTAACAGGTTTACAGCCAGGGGAATTCCGGCGCCTGTCTAAAAAAGAAGTGAGTCAGCTGGTCAATGCTGCTCGTGGATGATAGTTTACAGATTTTAAATTATGTAAATGAAACTTTTGAACGACTATATCATAAAAATTTAATCAAAAGGCTTGCTAAACTGCAAGTCTTTTGATATAGTTAAGAGGTCTTCAGGGCGGGGGTCGTTTCCCCACTGGTGGTAAAGTCCATGAAGCTTGAGTATAGAACTCAAGCCCGAATCGGTGAAATTCCGATACCAACTGTTAAAGTCAGGATAAAGAGGAGACAAGAAAATCGACCATAATCAAATATGGCTTTTTCAAGTCTTCTAAATAAAATTTAGGAGGTGCCCCAAATGACAAACACAACTCGCACACGCAAACTGGTGTTTATTGCCATGCTTGCCGCTATTTCTTTCATCTTGATGATTTTTCCGCAATTTCCGTTGATTCCGGCGGCGGACTTTCTCAAAGTTGAATTTTCAATCATTCCCATCTTAGTTGGGCTTTATCTCTTTGATTTGCCTGCTGCCTTTTTAATCTTAATTTTGCGCTCTGCGCTCAAATTATTGTTAAATAATGAAGGTGTCAATACTTGGATTGGTCTACCACTGAATATCGTAGCTGTCGGTTCATTTCTCTTGATTTTTGCTATCTTCTTTAAGAAAGATAGCGGGACAAGAGCTTATGTCTTGGGGAGTGTTTTAGCAACACTTGCGATGACAGCGACAATGGTAGTGGCAAATTTTGTTTACGCCATTCCTTTATATACCAAGTTTGCCCATTTTGACATCAATCAAATCTTTGGGGCTAGTAAATACTTGTTAGCGATGGTTGTGCCTTTTAACTTGTTAGAAGGTGCAATCTTCTCAGTCAGCTTTGCGATTGTCTTTGTTGCTATTAAGTCTATTTTGGAAAATGTTGCTAAAAAGACAAAAGTCAGTCATTAAAATAAAAATTAAATAAAACTACTTGTCAAAGTAAAAAAACTCTGCTATAATAAAATAGTTGTGGAAACAACATGACCGAAGACAGTTGGTGACAGACGTCGTAAATCCAGCCGAGGACATTTATTTATTAGTTGATAATGAATTTTTGTACTCTCTATGTCTATGGTTGACGTGGAGTTTTTTTACGTCATCAAATAATAGAGGAGGAAAAACAAACAATGAGTGAAGCTACAATCGCTAAAAAAGCTGAGTTAGTTGACGTTGTTGCCCAAAAATTTGCAGACGCATCTGGTATCGTCGTTGCAGATTCACGTGGACTTACAGTTGGACAAGACACTGAATTGCGTAAACAATTACGTGAAGCAGGTGTTGAGTTCAAAGTCATCAAAAACTCAATCTTGCGTCGTGCTGCTGAAAAAGCTGGCTATGCTGATCTTACGGATCAATTCGTAGGACCATCTGCCATCGCCTTTTCAAACGAAGACGCAATTGCACCAGCGAAAATCTTATCAGATTTCGCTAAAACAGCTGACGCACTCGAAGTTAAGGCTGGTGTTATCGAAGGCAAAGTTTCTTCAAAAGAAGAAATCGCTGCTATCGCATCACTTCCAAGCCGCGAAGGATTGCTTTCTATGCTCCTTTCAGTACTTCAAGCACCAGTTCGCAATGTCGCATACGCTGTCAAAGCTGTTGCCGACAAAGCAGAAGAAGCAGCTTAATTTTTTCGAACTACTTCGAAAATTTTGCCTTGCTGACTTAAATGCGCGCAAGTCGCATCTTATCCTTGCACATTAAATTAAAAATTCTAAGGAGATTCCAACAATGGCATTGAACATTGAAAACATCGTTGCTGAACTTGAAACAGCAACTATTCTTGAACTTTCTGAGCTTGTAAAAGCAATCGAAGAAAAATTTGACGTATCTGCAGCAGCTCCAGTAGCAGTAGCAGGTCCTGGTGCAGCTGCAGCAGAAGAAAAAACTGAATTCGACGTTGAGTTGACTTCAGCAGGCGACAAAAAAGTTGCGACAATCAAAGCAGTTCGTGAAGCGACTGGTCTTGGACTTAAAGAAGCTAAAGATCTTGTTGACAGCGCGCCAGTTGTTATCAAAGAAGGTCTTCCAAAAGCTGAAGCTGAAGCAATCGTTGAAGCTATCGGTGCTGCTGGTGGTTCTGCCGGTCTTAAATAATCTTTTGATTATAAAAAAGGGATACTCTTCGGAGTATCTTTTTTGTTTGGTTGATATTTTTTAAGTTATTTTAGAGGACTATGGCATTCTAAAATAATGTGAAGATGCTGAGTTTTAAATGTTTCAGAAAGTTATATATCTAATGTTTTATTAAAATTCGAGTTGAAATATTAATTGAAAATAGTATAATAGTATCTTGTTGAAAAGATATTGACCTGATAAATAAATTGTCTAGAGGAGGAGATGGCAAATGGAGCATTTTATTTTAACTGAAAAAGAACAACAAGTTTTTAAATTATGCAGTGCTTTATTAAACAAAGATCATGGTGTGATGAGCTTTGAAGAAATCTCTCAAGAAATAAGCTTGTCTAAAACAACCATCAATTATGCCATTGAAAAATTGAGAGACATCTTGGCCCAAGTTCTTGGAGAAGGCCAATATTCACTTGTCAAAACAAGTGATACATTATATTTAGAATTTGCTCACTCCGTTTCTTTTCAGATGTTAAAAAATGCTTATATTTCAGATAGTTTTTTTCTATATTTTTTTCAAGAAGTGTATCATGAACGTTTTTCTTGCTTGATGTCTGTGACAGATGTTAAATTTATCAGCTACGAAACTGGTAAGAAAAAATTAGTAAGTTGTAAACAGTATCTGAAACACTTTTCACTTGGCCTTTGTATGAAAAAGAAGGTAACGGATCTAATCTGTGGAGAGGAAAAGCAGGTTAGATTCATGTTTTTTTGTATGATTCTTTCCAAGTTTCAAAGCAAATGTCATGTTTTTTTTGAGTCAGAAAATCCTAAGCTGACGCTATTTTTAGATAATATGATGAAGGCTTTCCCTTATATTCTCCCATCTTCTTATTTAAAGTTAAAGATTTTTTATCGCATTGCTTTAGATAGAATTGAAAAGGGCCACTTATTGCCTGACGATATGGTATTCCCAGACTATTGTGATTATCCTGGCTTATCACTTGCGGTATTTAGCGAAAAAGTAGCGCCTTTATTTGCCGATATCGCACTTACTGCGCAACAGAAAAAAATAGAAGTTGAATTTTTTTACTTTTTGTTTTCGACTTTGATTTTTCAGCCGTCTGATATCTTAGAACAGTTAGAGTATCAAAGCCAAACTTGTAAAACCTTTGAAATATTTTACCAGACAGTGAAGCAAGTATCTGGGATGACGTTTACAAAATCAGATAAACGGTTTATGAGTTATGCGCATCGACAATGTATGGTCTGGCATCAAATGTTTCATGTCTCCTTTTCTTTTCAACACTTGTTTACTGAGCAGAAGCGGTTTATGGATAGAAATAGTCGCTATATGTTGCTCTGGCATCGCATTACTGCAGCATTGCAAGACTATCCTGTTTATCAAGAGTTGTTTTTAGAACATCCCAATATGCCTTTCTTTTTGCAACGTATTTTTAATGCCATTTCTTTTTCAAAAGAGATTCCTTGTAAAGTTTTTTTACTGTGCTATTCGCCCATCACACAATCAATCGCCATGGCAAATTTGAAAAATAGAAATTTAACGATTCAGGTTGATTTTGTCAATTCGCTTAAAGAAGCTGATATTGTCATTAGCGAATTAGCATTAGAAAACCGAGAAAATGTCAATCCTTTTATTTGTTTTGTGGACACACCATTTAATAAACGAGATTGGAAAAATATAGAGAATCTAATCATTAGGTGGCGTGAATCGCTTTAAAACATAAGGCTCTAAGACAATCGTTTTCATAAACAAATAATATCCTTGTGTTCAAGGGTATTATTTTTGTTTTATCTGGAAAAGATGTACCTTACTTCATCATTAAAAAAAGATAAAATAAGAGATGTTAGTAGCCCCCTCGCTATTAACCTCTCATATTTGATTGGGACAAATAAATATTTTCCCCTCTACTTTGTTTCGAGAGAATATGACGTAATGAAAAGGTGCCTTCAAAAAAATTTTTTGGAGGCACTTAGCGTACATTATTTACTAAAAAATGAACAAAGTTAAATCACAGAAAGGAGGTGTGCTGTGAATCAAAAAGTTGGTCTTTTATTGCTGTCCTTGTTAACTGCTAGTTTAGGGAGTGTAGATGTGCAGGCTGAAGAATCAGACGCTGTCATGAGTTTTGCGGAAAATCGTGACATAGCCCAACCAGTTATGCCCCAAAATCCATCCTTACCTTTTACAGATGGTGATCACAAGGTTGAGTTTACAACTGATGAAAAACTCATCAATCAAGCAACTGATGATCATCCTGTCTTGGTTGGTACTGGTAGTCAGGGACCGCTGTCACTGGATCATATTCCGACCCATTTTGGTTTTGAACATGGTCAAATCACAAATGATCACCAGTTCTATTCTGGCATTGGACAAAAGAAGTTCTATGAACAGGAGCTTTATCATGTGCAACTCACAGATAATCGAGAAAGCGGACAGACTGGCTGGACTTTAACAGCTCAATTGAGCGATCATTTCACATCAAAAGATGAGGCAGTGCATAAATTAAGAGGGGCGATTATTCATTTGCCAAAGCCAGAGGTGAGAAATAGTTTAAATGCTGAGCCTCAAAAAGTAGATAGTTTAAACTTTTTGACTCATGAAACAGAGTTGTTGCCCAATGTTTCAGCAACCATTGCAGAAACGACTGGTGGTGGTGCTTTACGCGGTAAGGGGGTCAATACACTGGTTTGGCGCACGCAGGATGTGAAAATCGGTGTGCCAAGTGGTGTCGGACAAACCAGAGAATATGGCACAACAATCATTTGGACATTAACTGCAAAATCGGAAAAATAAGTCTTTCAATAAAAGACGTGTGTACTTTAAAAAGGAGAAAAAACATGAAAAAAATGACATTATTATGTGTGGCTGCATTAGGAACTGTTGCTTTGGCAGGTACTGTAAAAGTAGATGCACTGCAAAATGGAGATGCCAAAACAACAAACGGTATCATCAAGATGCAAGCCGGTGGTGATACGGATATTTTACCAAAAGATCCCGGAACAGATAAGGATACACCGATTGATCCAAAAGATCCAAATCCAAAACCGGGTGAGCCTGATGCCAACCACGTGGTAAAAGAAGGCGATTTAGCTTTCACAAAAAATCCAAAAGTCTTTAACTTTGGGATGCAAAATGTTTCTGCAAAAATCCAAGCACAAGGCCTTTATACAGTCAAAGCTTTGAACCAAGATACAGATGATAATAATAAAATACCATTTACAGGTGGTATTCAAACCCTTCAAGTCTACGATGGCCGTCCTGCGGGTTCAAATCTTGATAACTGGCAAGTGGCAGTTAAAGCAACACCATTTACAGATAAAGCAACGCAAAAAACTTTAGTGGGCGCAACGCTTCACCTGAACAATGCAAACAGTGCAAAAACTTGTGTGCGGGATAAAGCAGGAGATGTTACGGTAGCGCCAACAATCGCTATCGCAACGGATGGTCAAACAACTTCAGCAGTATTTGGTGTTGAAAATGGTAATCAAGCGAAAGGACATACTGATTTATCTTGGGATGCGACAGATGTTGAACTCCAAATGGCGGGAAGCGAAGCTAAAGTTGGAGCGTTTCAATCTGTTGTCACTTGGACATTGACAGATGCTGCTTTTAAATAAGTCGCTGACGCGGAAATAATTAGTTAAGAGGGAACTAATGCTGAAAAAAAATATAAAAGTGATGATGATGGGAGCGTTAGTGTTCGCCTTGTTTGTCTCCAATGGAGACGCCAAGGCAGAAACGGCAGCTTCGCAAGGCTATTCGATTGCTAAGTTAGAGGCAGGAAAAGAAGTAGAAGACTCTTCTATCTTTAATTTGCTGATGACACCGGGTGAAAAACGGACGATTAAAGTGACGGTCAGAAATGATAGCAATCAGCCCATCACAGTGAGTGATGATATTTTCACGACTTATACCAATGCCAATGGAGAAATCGAATATACGTCGCAGGCAGACCACTACGATGAGAGCATGCAAGTGAAGCTAAGCGATATTGCCAAGGTTCGTGCGAGTGATCTCAAAGTGGAAGTGCCAGCCAAGTCACAAAAAGTTGTTTTGGCTGACATTGCCCTGCCCGATGATATCAGTGATGGTGCCCTACTGGGTTCTTGGTATTTTGATAAAGATGGTCAGATTGACGAAAATGAGACTAACAAAGGCACGAGTATCAAAAATAAAATCAATTACGCCATTGCTCTGAAAATTACAGTCAACCAAGAAGTAGCCAAGCCTGAGCTGACGCTTACGAGTGCTTCTATTGGTCTTTCGAATTATCGAAAAGCATTTTTTGCGCATCTGCAAAATCCGTTACCCGCTTTGATGACTAATCTTGATTATGAAGGTTATGTGACGAAACAGGGCGAAACCAAAGCCCTGTATCAAAATGAGCTTCAAAAGCGTAAAATGGCACCTCAGTCGTCTTATCAATTCCCTATTTTTCTAAAAGATGATGAATTTAAAGCTGGCAACTATACCTATCACTTAAAAGCCACTACAACAGATCCAAAGTGGGAGAAAAAAACATGGGAATGGACCAAAAATTTTTCGATTAAGGCAGATGAAGCTAAGAAGTTTAATCAGCAAGCCATTAATGATGTGACAGCGAAAACAAATTGGATTTTGTGGCTGATTTTGGCTGGTAGTGTTATCGTCCTCTTCATCATTTGTTTTATTTTCCTTTTGATGAAACGTAAAAAACGTCAACAGGAAGCAGCAGAACTTTTAGCACAAAAGAAATTGTTAGAACACTTACTAGCGATGAAAGATGAGTGATTATCGCTAACAAAAAGTTAAAGATAAGGTATTTCTAAGTAAGATGAATGTCTTATTCTAAAACAAACAACTCTGGATAGGAAGGAGTGACGTGATTGATTAAAAAATTCACGATGTTGATAGTCTCTATCTTGTTTTGTAGTCAGATTAGTTTATTGTCTGTATCTGCAGACACGGCGTCAACATTTATTTTAGAGTCAAGTGGTCAAGTCAAAAACTCAGATCCACCTAGACAAAGTCAACCTAGTGGCGAGCCATTACCTACAACGGGAACGAAAAAAGGGGCACTACCAGTAACGGGTGAACAAGCAGCTTGTATAGCATCTATCGTTGGTGCTGTCATTTTAACATCATGCTTGATAATTTGGCAAAAAAAGCGAGCTAAGGAAAAGGAGGAAAACGATGGAAATTACAAGCAATAAAACAGTTTGGCGATACTTATCAGTTTTCTTTCTCTTCGTTTCCTTAATAGCTATCGGCGGCAAAGTGCAAGCCAAAGATGTCGCTTCTGGGACAGAGCTGAAAAAAGCACTTGAACAAGGAGAAAGTTCGATTACCGTGACCTCTCCGATGCTGACGCTACCTAAAAACACGGACATTACGCATGATGTTACGATTAATTTCAATCAAGCAGTTCTCTTTTTTGAAGATAATCAGACACCAGCGCTGATTGGGAAAAATAACTGTGCCGTCCGGATTCAAAATGCCTTTGTCACTCATGATGCCAAAAAAACGGCAGAGTTGACATATGGCGGAGCACCAAAGTTAAATGGTAAAGGGGAGATGACGGCTTATTATACCAATGCTTTTGGAATCGTTTCGGGTCTACAAGCACATGGTGCCCAGCTGAAAAGCTTAACCTTTGAAAATATCAATTGGGATGCAGCAAATATTCCCAGTGCCAATCGATTTTTGATCCAAGAGACTGGTGAGACCTATTTTGAAGGGAAAAATACATTTAACTACTGTGCCGAGAATAATGTCAACTCACTCATCGCCAATTCGCTGATTGTGACAAAAGGGACGACAGGGATTAGTGAAATGGGTTCGAGTAATAAAGCCCTCTGGTATTCTGGCAATGACCAAGCGCCTGAAATGCGCTTAGAGGTCAAAGCTGGCGCTAAACTAAAGTGGCTAGGACAGGGCAATAATTATGGTTGGATTGAGCATAATGCGGCTTCTAAAGACAAGAAATTTATTTTCGATAATCAAGGAACGGTTGTACTGCGTTTCGGTCGAACGACAACTTTCAAAACGACCAAAAGTCGCTTCTGGCAAGTCCGTTTCTTTTTGAGAGAAAAGGCGACGACCTTTATCTACAGCAAAAGTAACATTTGGGATTTAGAGATGTTTGAGGTTGATCCAGCTAAAACTGGAGAAGTTCTGACTTCTGAGAATGTCAGTGCACCAGATAAAAGCTCTTTCTATTTCCGAGCCTTTAAAGATTCTGTGACACTTCTTGATAGTGACGACCACCTTGTTTCAGCGTCAAACAGTAGCAGGTGGCCTAAAAAACCTTACTATTCTGAAAATCGGATTTACACAGCTATAACGGAAGTCTCAACCTTTGTCATGTCTAGTGCAAACCAGGATATGCTGAATAGTAATCCTAACTTTAAACTATATGCTAATCTGGAAAAGGATATGCAGTCAGCTGGGAAACGCCTGCGTTTTTATGCCATACCGAACAGCCGACAAGGATGGGTAATGGGAGCTGGTTATAATGCAACCAGAGATATTGACGTTTTATGTGCGGACATCAATGCAATCGTGTCGTATATGCCTGGTAAAAACGAGCCACAACCAGCTCTTGATAATTATAATAAATCCAATTACATCATTATTGCTCCGGCAGATGCCAATGTGAAACAGCCTGAAGAACCTAGTATACCAGTCACGCCACCACCATTACCCATCGTTATACCACCAGTCACGCCAAAAACGGATTGGTCGGTCTGTGATGAGGAAACCTTGCAACATACGTATAATTTGGAGGACATGGATATCTATGGTGCAGCGAAACTCTTTTCACGGACGAGTCAGTTGACACAAGACTTTGAAGTGAATTTACTTGCCAAAAACGCCTTTAAGGTCAACGTGACCTTGAAAACGTCGCAGGTAGATTTCCCGCATGACTTGGTTTATCGGACAGCTAACGGGGATATACCGCTTGTACCGAATCAACCTCTGGAGTTTTTGACAGATCAGCAAATGGCAAGTGCGGATGGCCTTCATTTCACGACAACATTTGGTGCTCAGGAAGGGGTATTCGTTTCAAGTAGTCGTCAAATAGCGGAAAAAGATAGCTATTATTTCACATTGGAGTGGACGCTTGAAGAAACAGGACAGACGCCCAAAACCTTGACAACTGATGGCAGGGTGACTTTTGATGAGAACGGGCTGATGCTCAACCCGAATCAGCCCCACACCAGTGGTAATGCGTTTGAGAATCCTAATCAGGAACAAAATACAGGCGCGCTAGACCTCAGATTTACCAAGTGGCCAAAAACCTTTAATTTTGGTACGATTGACCTCAGCGCTTTGACACAGGCCAAAGGCTTTCAGAAAAAAGCGCTGAACAAAGCAGCTAATGATGTGACAGATTTGGTTGGCGATCAAATGCTACAAGTTTTCGATGGTCGTGTCTTTAAATCAGGCGTCAACTGGTCGGTTACTGCTAAAGCCACGACATTTAAAGAAAAAAATGTAACGGGGGCAGCAAAAGAGATACAAGGCGCTAAAATTATTCTGACTAATCTGCAGGGAAGGACGACAGACCCGAGCTCCAACAGCGGACTAAGAAATGAAACTGGCATTGAAATTTTAGCTGATGACCAAAATACCAGTACAACGACCTTGTTTGGTAATGAAAATGGCAAACAAGTCAAAGGTTGGAGCGATTTATTCTGGCAACCAGACAATGTCTTGCTTGATATACCACAAAACCAAGCAAAAGTGGGGACATTTGAGTCAGTTGTGACTTGGACATTAGTTGATCAAGCCTTTAAGTAATGAATTACTGATACACTAGAAAACGTTCATTTCTTGGAATGGGCGTTTTTTAAGTTGAGGGTGAAAAATGAGTTATAATATGATAAACTAATGATAATAAGTTTATCATATCGCAGAAATAGAAAGAGGCTAGGTATGAAAATTTCACAAATGAAAAACTTGGGTGAGGTCAATGAAGCGAAATTAAATCAAGTTGGCATTATGAACTCAGAAAGCTTGATTCGTTTAGGTACTGAGCAGGCTTTTTTGAAGGTTCGTGATTTGGTAGATGACGGTGCTTGCATGAATTTCCTCTTGGCGCTTGAAGGTGCCATTCAAGACGTACCCAAAAAAGAGATTACATCGGAACGAAAAACAGCGCTACAAGCATTTTATCGGCAAGTGTGTTCAGAGAAATAAGAAATAATAGGAGAAATACCAAATCATGACAGAATTAACTTTTAAGTCTTTACAAGATTATTTAACTATCAAATACGATGCGATATGTCAAAGAAAAAATATCAGCAGCCCCTCAACAAGTGATTTATTCATCAAATTAGTTGAAGAAATTGGCGAAGTTGCTGAGGTTTTGAGTCAGCAAAAAGGCAATAAAGCAAGCACAGATTATGTTGTTGAGATTGCCAATGTCAATGCTATTGATTTGACGAAAGCGATTATTGAAAAAGATAAACTAGCATCTGTAAAGTATAATCAGTCTCTGAATTTGGCAGATTTTTTGGCCAAAGACTAGTTTATTTAAATTACTTAATAGAAGGCGCTGAAAGCTTTATGATCGCGTACTCTCAAAACACCATCAACATCTTTCCGAAAAACTATAATTTTCTTGACAAATGTTGATGTATCCCTTATACTATAACTATGAAACGAGAACGTTTAATTGAAAATATCGAGGACTTAAAGAACGTTATGCCTGATTTCGTACTGGAATACTACCGTTCTAAGTCCGCTGTTCCCTACTCACTCAATACGTTGTATGAATATCTCAAAGAATATCAGCGTTTTTTTAGCTGGCTCATAGATGCTGACATCACAAATGTCACAAAACTGTCTGAGATGTCACTGGAAACCTTGGAAAAATTAACCAAGCATGATCTTGAGAGCTATATTTTATATCTTCGTGAGCGACCTAGACTGAATACCTATTCGACGACCTCTGGCGTGTCGCAAACGACGATTAATCGGACACTTTCTGCCCTTTCGAGTCTCTATAAGTACTTGACTGAGGAAGTTGAGGATGAAAATGGCGAACCCTACTTCTATCGCAATGTGATGAAGAAGGTGGCAACCCATAAGAAAAAAGAAACGCTTGCCTCACGTGCTGAAAATATCAAAAATAAACTCTTTTTAGGCGATGAAACGCAAGGTTTTCTAGATTTTATTGATACAGAATATGAAATCGAGCTGTCAAATCGTGCCAAATCTTCTTTCATCAAAAATAAAGAACGTGATTTGGCGATTATCGCCCTGATTTTGGCATCTGGGATACGTCTGTCTGAAACGGTGAATATTGATCTTAACGACTTGAATTTGAGAACAATGGTTGTCGACGTCACGAGAAAAGGTGGTAAACGTGATTCGGTCAATATCGCAGGCTTTGCCAAACCTTATTTGACACAATATTTGGCAATTCGCGAGCAACGCTATCATGCCAGCAAAAGGGATGTCGCCTTATTTTTGACCTCCTATAAAGAGCAGGCTAATCGCATCGACAATTCCAGTGTTGAAAAAATGGTCGCCAAATACTCTAAAGTCTTCAAAGTCCGTGTGACCCCGCATAAACTCCGCCATACCTTGGCGACAAGGTTGTATGCTGAGACCAATTCTCAGGTTCTGGTCAGTCATCAGCTAGGGCATGCCTCTACTCAGGTGACCGATCTTTATACGCATATCGTTGATGAGGAGCAAAAAGATGCCTTGGATAAGCTGTGAGACAGCACGTTTCAAGTTGCGAAATACTGAAAAAGTGCTATAATTTATTAGTTCTTACCTTACTTTGATTCAAAAATAGAAAGTTCTCCCCCACTATGACTATGTTCATTAATTTTATTTTACATATCGACCAACACATCTATACAATGGCGCAAGCCGTTGGTGGCTGGACCTATCTACTGCTCTTTCTCATCATTTTCGTTGAGACTGCTGCTGTCGTCATGCCCTTCTTACCAGGCGATAGTCTCCTTTTTGCAGCGGGTGCTTTGGCTGCCAATCCTGATATGCCGTTCAATATCTGGCTTTTCCTCGTCCTCTTCTTCTTCGCCGCATTTCTAGGTGATACCTGTAACTTTTTCATCGGTCATACGGTGGGATACAAGCTGATTCAACACAAATTTTTCAGTAAACTCATTAAACCTAAGCATATCGAGGAAGCTGAGCTTTATTTTGAAAAAAATGGCTCACTTGCCATTATTCTAGGCCGCTATATCCCGATTATTCGGACTTTTGTGCCATTTGTCGCAGGCATCAGCCAGTTTAAAGCCAGCGACTTCATCAGGCGTGCTTTCATCGCCGCCTTGTCGTGGTCGCTGATTGCAACTGGTGCGGGTTACTTGTTCGGTAATATTCCTTTTGTCAAAACGCATTTTTCAGTGATCATTCTAGGCATTATCGTTGTGACTTTACTCCCAAGTTTTGTCGCTTTCCTGAAATCAATGGTGCGTTCTATAGCTTAATCACTAAGCTATATGAAAATTCCTCTAAATTGTCGTAACTTAGAGGAATTTTTTTATTTTTTATTTTCTACAAGTTTCCAGATGTAGCCAACAACTAAGCCAAGAGTTGCTGGCACAATCCAGCCCATCCCAATCGAAAAGAAGGGCAGGCTATGCTTCGCAAAGTCTAGCAAATTTGTCATCAAGACACTGGGGTGCTCTCCCATTGGCATAGCGTTAAGCCCATCAAAGATAGCCGCAATCAGTGTAAAACCAGTCGTTACTTGGTAGACCCGTTTAGAATGATGAAACAAAGGACTAAGCAATGCCAAGATAATCAAAGTAATGGCAAGTGGATATAAGAACATCAAAACTGGAATTGAAATCTTAATCAAATTCGTCAAACCGACATTGGCAAACAAACACGGTAAAATACTCACGACAACCACATAAAAGCTGTACGAAAATCTAGGAAACAGCTCAGCAAACGTCTCTGAAAAGGCTGTAATCAAGCCAACTGCCGTCTTTAAACACGCAATAACAATGATTAGAGCTAAGATGATAGTGCCAAAAGTCCCCAAATAGTATTTTGAAATTTGTGACAGCGCAATCCCACCATTTTCACTAATCGCAAACTTGCCAAGACTCATTGTCCCCAGATAAGACAGACACGTATAGATAATTCCCATCAAGACAACGCTAATCGCACCCGCTTTAATCGTATCAAGCGCGATTGCTTTCGGGTTCGTTACACCACGCTGGCGAATGGTTGTGACGATGATAATCCCAAAGGCTAACGCCGCAAGCGCGTCCAGTGTATTATACCCCTGCGTAAAGCCAGTAACAAAAGCTGAAGATTGATAGGCTTTGCCAACCGGAGCAGGACTGACAGCCCCCATTGGCCGAGTAAAAGCAATCACCAACAAAAGACCTAGCAAGGTTAGAAACAAAGGATTTAAAAACTTCCCAATATAATCTAGAATTTTAGACGGTTTCCGTGAAAAGAACCAAGCAGCCGTAAAAAATAAAAGACTAAACATCGCTAAAAATGGTTCTTTAACAGTATCTGCAAGGAAAGGCGATAAACCAACTTCAAAAGATGTCGTTGCTAAACGGGGTAATGCGAAAAACGGACCAATGACTAAATATAATAGCGTTGTAAAAATATAGGCATACTTGCGATTGATGCGTGAGGCCATTTCAAAAAGACCAGAACTTTGAGACAAGCCAACCGCAATAATCCCTAAAAATGGTAAACCAATACCGGTTACTAAAAAGCCGAGATTGGCTTGAAAGATAGAGGCTCCTGCTTCTTGTCCCATATGAACGGGAAAGATGAGATTACCCGCACCAAAAAATAACCCAAATAACATTGACCCAATCAGTAAATAATCACTGATTTTCAGTTTCTTATCCATAAAACTCCCTTAAAAAATAATAGTATCTTATATAGCATATCAAAATGTGACATAAATTACAATAAGGGTATTGCTTGATTTGTAGTTAGGTAGTAAGAGAAAACGACTATTTTACATAATTTTTATTATGTAAAATAGTCGCGTGATTATCTATTATTCATCAATCTCAACTTTATAAATCCAGCCTTCAGGTGCTGTCACATCTCCTTTTTGAATGCCGACTAATTCATTGTAGAGTTGACGGGTAATTGGCCCTACTTCTGTTTCACTGTAGAAAACATGATAGTTATCTCCATTTTGGATACCACCAATGGGAGAGATCACTGCTGCTGTTCCGCAGGCGCCTGCTTCCGAAAATTTCTCAAGGTCATCGACATAAACATCGCCTTCAGAGGCTTTCAGTCCTAAGCGGTGTTCTGCCAAGTAAAGCAGAGAGTACTTGGTAATTGACGGTAAAATGGAAGGACTAAGTGGTGTCACAAATTCATTATCCTTAGTAATCCCAAAGAAATTGGCTGAGCCAACCTCTTCTATCTTTGTATGGGTCGCAGGATCTAAGTAAATGACATCAGAATAGCCCGCATCATGCGCTTTTTGACCTGGTAATAGACTAGCGGCGTAGTTTCCTCCGACTTTGGCTGCACCAGTGCCGTGTGGCGCAGCACGGTCAAAATCTCGTGAAACGATAAAGTTAGTCGGTGTCAAACCACCCTTGAAGTAATTACCAACTGGCATGGCAAAAATGGTAAAGATATATTCTTGAGCCGGTTGCACGCCAATCACATCTCCTACGCCAATCAGTAGCGGACGCAGGTAGAGACTACCACCGCTTTCATAAGGTGGCACATATTGATGATTGGCTTTAACCACTGCTTTGGCAGCATTGATAAAAAGCTCAGTCGGTACTTCGGGCATCAATAAACGGCGAGCTGTTCTTTGCAAGCGCTCAGCGTTTTGATCAGGACGAAACAATTGAATCTCACAAGATTTTGTTCGGTAGGCTTTCAAGCCCTCAAAGGCCTGTTGACCATAATGTAAGGCAGGAGATGACTCCGAAAGATGCAATGTCGCATCTTCTGTTAATCCCCCATTATCCCATTGACCATCTTTAAAGTGGGCAATAAAGCGATAGGGTAAGTTCATATAGGTAAAACCAAGATTTTCCCAATCAATATTAAGCGTCATCAATAACCTCTCTCATCTATCATGTAATGGATATTTGAAACCCATGTCGTCTAAAAATTTGTTATACTTATTTTAGTACTTTTTGTGTCTTTTTGCAAGAAGTTATTACAATTTTCTGAAAATTATTGATTTGGAGTGTCCTTTTGAAATATTTACATCTAGAAACCTTGTTTGACACGGCAGCGGAAAAAATCATCTACGTCGTGATTGCAAGCATCTTATTTTTTATCTTCTACCGCATTTTAAGACGGATTATCAAGCATTTATTTGACAACTATAGTCGCATTAATATCGCTGACAGCGCGCGTGTCCTGACCCTTTCACGCCTGACCTTATCGGTCTTCCAGTATCTGACCGTTTTTCTCTATATTTATACCATTTTAGGGATTTTTGGTTTGCCAGTTGCGAGTTTGCTTGCTGGTGCTGGGATTATTGGCGTTGGTCTTGGCTTTGCGGGTCGAGATTTGATGACCGATATTATCAACGGCTTCTTCATCATCGTTGAGCATCAGGTCAATGTCGGCGATACCGTCAACTTCAAGAACTTGGACATTACAGGAACCGTCACGGTAATTGGCATCCGCTCTCTGACCCTCACCACTTCTGCAGGTGCCCTCGTTTTTGTGCCGAATCGAAACATCACAGCGCTCGCCAACCTCTCTCGACTTGAACATCACATTTTTCTAGATGTGCCAGTGACTGAGGAAAATGTGGCAGAGCTCAAACAACGGATACTCAGAGTAAACAAAAGCTATCCGAACACAGCATTTGTGGGAGTTCAGATAGCTGAAGAAAAAGTGTATTTGCGGTCACAACTGACCGGCACCTATCGTGAGATTTCAGAACAGAAAGCTCAGATTTTATCTCAGTATTATGGCTTAGATAATTAAACACGACCAACCATCGACTTGATGGGTTCAAAAGATTGCCGATGAATATCTGTGAAGCCTTGCTTAGCAAGCCCTTCCAGATGTTTTTTTGTCCCATAACCCGCATTATGGGCAAAATCATAGCCGGGATATTGTTGATCATAATCAGCCATCATCTTATCTCGTGTTACCTTAGCAACAATTGACGCTGCCGCAATGGACATGGACTTGGCATCTCCTTTAATCAAAGAAGTCTGAGGCACATCAATAGCCAAAGACATGGCATCAATCAACAGATGTTCTGGCTTTAGCTCAAGGTGTTCAATCGCCTGTAACATGGCCAATTTTGTCGCCTCATAGATATTGACTTCGTCGATAACGTGATTATCAATGATGCCGATGCCAACTGCTAGGGCTTTTGTCATGATGCGGTCATAAACGGCTTGATGCTGGGCTTTAGGGATTTGTTTACTGTCGTTCAAACCTGTAATCTGACAATTTTTAGGTAAAATGACGGCTGCTGTGACAACTGGTCCAGCTAGCGGGCCACGGCCAACTTCATCGATACCAGCGATTAAAGTGATGTTTTGAGCATAGAGTTGTCGTTCATAGGCTAGTAAGTTATCAAGTCGGGCTGCTTCATCTAGGCTCGCTTGAATGTCACGCTGTCGCTTGGCGATTAACTTTTGCACCCCTTGTCGCGTATCCTGCGACCATTCGTCAAATAAAGGGTCTGATAGGGTTTGCGCTGTTTGGAGTAGCTCTCCTACTGCTTTAATCGTTATCATCTTGCGCGTCCTCTTTGTTCAGGTCTGACACACGGTCTAGGGTGTAGGTGCCGAGTTTACTGTCGCGAACATCTTTGATAAACATGTCGTAAAAACGGTCATAGTCATCACGGAAGCCGTATTTTTGAGTCAATAAAACGATTAAATCAACAGCAGATAAACTCATCTGCTCGTCTGTTAATTTGAAGCGATTTTGAAGTTCAGTTGGGTAGTTAGTTTTAAAGAAATCTAGACCGAAAATCGTAATCTCATCTTTGGGAATTAAATCATCCTTAATCGCTCCAGTCAATGCCAATTTTAAGCCAACTGTTTGATCCTCGAATTTCGGCCAAAGGATACCTGGTGTATCTAAGATTTCCAATTCTTCATTGGTTTTCAGCCATTGTTGACCTTTAGTGACCCCGGGTTTATTACCTGTGATGGCGATTTTCTTACCTGCCAACCGGTTCATAAGCGTTGATTTACCAACGTTCGGGATACCGATAATCATCGTTCTGATGGCTTTATTTTGAATGCCCCGTTCAGAAGCGCGTTTGAGCTTGTCTGCTAAGACTTCTTTGGCAGCCTTGGTCAATTTTTTGACCGTTTGCTGCTCTTTGGCATTGATTTTAACCGCTAAAATGCCCTGCGCTTCAAAATAATGAACCCATTTTTGAATTTCTAAGTCATCGCCTAAATCTTTTTTATTAATGATGACAAGACGCGGCTTAGTACCGATAATTTTATCTAACATAGGATTGCGACTTGACAAAGGCAGTCTAGCATCCACCAACTCCATCACCAAATCAACATGTTTTAAATTTTCCTGAACCTGCCGACGCGCTTTTGACATATGGCCTGGAAACCATTGGATTACTACCATTTCTTATAACTCCTTGTGTACCAAGGCTTGATGGCCTTGGTGTCTCTGTTTTTTGTAAATAATGGGCGAGAATTTAGATCACTAAACCCAGTTTTTTTGTTATTTTTATGTATTAAAAAATGATAAAATATATCACTACACTCGATACTAATTTTACCATATTTTTTGTTTATTTTCAGAAGTTATTCCTGTTGCTGCATCATCCTATTTTAATATAATCTATCTATACTTCAAAACGGTATCAATATAACTCCGCGTTGTCGCACCATCTGCATGAAAATATAAGTCATCAATCACTAGATTTAATGACATAAATCTCTGAAAAGTTGAGGGTGAGCTAAAATATAGATGTTTCACCTGATTTTGGGTCAATTGAAATGTTAATTGATCTACCACATTTTTAGGTAAACAATTTTCATAAATAACAGCAGACAAAACGTTTGGCACATTTTTTTCTATGTAATCATCTGCCAAATTTGATTTGGGGTAAAAGCAAATCCCTGTCGGTTTAAAATCAGAAAAAGACTGAACAAAATCAATTTTATTAGCGTGAGTTGAGATGAAATCAACCTCTCCTTTAATTGCCGTTGCGGTTTCTTTGCCAATGACCGCAATTTTTTTATCTTGAAGAAAATCATCTGGCAGAAATTCAAGAGGTGATTGGCTAGTTAGCAATACCCAATCACAGGATGGTAAATCAAATTTTCTTGGTATAATTTGAATTAAGGGCACTGAAATTAAATCAAAACCGCGTTTGGCAAAGTGTTTTCTCTTTTTCTCAAACTGACGAGGAATGCCTGTATAAATCATTTTCTCCATAACAATTTCTCTGCTGCATTTCGCCCCAGACCATCAGATGTATCACTTAATAAAACGATTTTTTCACCTGTAACATCACGATTTTCAGCCAGATAGGCTGTCAATTGCCAGCCACCAGCGATTTTATGTGCGTAAGCACCAAGCGGCAAATCACAATTACCGTTTAAGACTTCAAGAAATTCGCGTTCTATCTTGACCGCCTCTGAAGTCAGCTCATCATTGATTTGTCCTAATAGGTTCAATATTTCAGTATCATCAGCACGACATTCTACAGTAAGTGCGCCTTGTCCGACAGCTGGGACACATTCTGAAATACTGAGGCGTTGATAACGCAAGTCTTTGAGATAGTTCATGCGTGACAATCCAGCTTCAGCGAGAATAAGCGCATCAAAATCGCCGTTCTCTAGCTTGGATAGACGCGTTTCTATCTTACCTCTAATATCTTTAATCTGAATATCCGACCGCAAAGTTAAAAGTTGCAAATCTCGTCTAGAACTTGATGTCCCAATAACCGCATTTGGTGGCAAGCCGGTTAGGGTATGAATAGTAGACTCTCTAAAAACCACGACATCATGCGCAGAAGCTCTTGGCGCAAGCGCCCCAATGGTCAAGCCGGTTAAGAGTTTGAAAGGCATGTCTTTAGCCGAATGTACCGCCAAATCAATCTCCCCCGTTAGAAGTCCAGCTTCAATATCTTTAACAAAGACACCTTTGCCCCCGATTTCTTTTAAAGAAACGTCTTGCAACTTATCCCCTAACGTCTTGGTCGAAACAATCTCATAGTCAAAAAGACCCATCTTTTTTCGGAGTAGGTCGATGATAATCTGGGTTTGACGCATTGCAAGTGGAGTTTTTCGCGTGCCAATTTTAATTTTTTTCATGTAAATAGGCTACCAATTTTTCTTTGAGTTGCTTCATTTTAGAGGGGTTAACAGCTTTCGAACTCAGGGCAATGGTGACATCGTCAGATATGAGTTCTGCCATAGAATAAAAACCTGAGTTTTGATGGTCTGTCGTATTATTGACTAGTTGATGGTGCTGTATTTCTGAAACAATTTGACGGTTGGTGACAAGATCAGAGGTGCAGATGAAAATCATATCAAATCCTGTGACATCTCCTATCTGGTAAGTCCTGCGCTGTATCTGTTTGACAGGGATTAGCTCAGCTATCGTTTGTGAAATATCAGGTGCAACCACAGTGATAGTACCATTTTCCTGAGATAGTCGTAAAATTTTACGTGTCGCCACTTTTCCTCCTCCTACGACAAGGATTTGTTTATCACGTAAGTCTAGTAAAATTGGTAACATACTGCTTCTCTTTTCTGATAATTTTAGTTATTGACGTTATGATGCGCGGGTCAAAATCGAGGGGGGCTGTAAAGGGAATATCGGGATCAATCGCCCAAATGCTCTTTTGAACGCGTTTTTTGACTAAATCACCTTCATAGAGAAAAAAAGGGAGGACAGTCTGACTTATCCCTCGTCTGACATTTTTTTCAATAACGTCATGGTAAGTCTTTTTACCTAAGTAATCAACCGCTCGAATCGTTTTGCCTGTTTTTTTCGATAGTTTTTCAGCAATGGACACAAGCATTTGAGCAGGTTCTGCAAAATGTCGGGTACCATGCGCTAATAATATCACCTCCTCTGATGGTATCATCTCTATTTTATCTACTAAAATGTCTAATATTTCTGCCTCATCTCCAAAATTTTTCAGTATTTTAATCACGACATACGGATATTTATCAGCTATAAAAGCAAGTTCAGCTGGTATATCGACCAAGGTATGAAGTGCTGGAAAAAGTAACATTGGCATGACGATTAATTCAGTTGCCCCTTGTTCAATCAAGCGTTCTGATACGACTTCAATAGTATCAGCTTTGCGCTCCAAATAGGCAATATCCTGTAAAGCAGTGATGTCTTGTGTGGTTTTTGTTATTTTGCCGATTAAATCACTCAAATGCAGATTTTTCTCTGGGATTTGACTGCCATGAACAACATAGAGGATTGCTTTCATTTGATTTTCTCCTTGACATGATTTGATAAAATTTATCGTTTAGATATTGATCTGATTGATAAAAAAGAGCTCAAACGTGATCTGCTATTTTTAGTATTAACGACATATAAATAATTGGCTAAAACAGCAAAAAGGACAGGACCAAGCAGTAAAAATATGCCAGCCACAAGACCATCCGAAAGAATGACAGAATAGATTTCAAAAGCAATGGCAATGAAGATTGTAGCAACCACTGATAAAGCTAAATATTTAGCAAGAAAGCGATGTTTAACGAGTTTCAGGTAATCACCTGAAACTTTTGCTTTAAAAAATGGATAGGCTGCTGCGACGATAAGATAGGGTAGGCTTCTGGCTAAATTAGTCATCAGCGTCAGCTGATTATACAAAGTTGTAACAAGAGGTGTGCCAACCGAAATAAGTATGACAAAAGTAGCTATAATCATAGCTTGCACTTTAACTGCCTTAAAATGGATACCGTTTTGATTTATTGCTAAAAACGAAGCTGGGAAAATATCCTCACCTGCATGGAGTAAGACTTTAAGAGGGGCATAACCAATAGTGGCAAGTAAGGCAAGGTAAGCCGAAAACATGGTCAGGGCAGTGTAGCGGGTATAAAATTCATGTACCAGTGGATTGTTGCTGACTTGACTAGACAAATGGGAGATCAAACCATACATAAGATTGCCCAGATGCGTGTTTGACGTCTCACGAATTGAGGCGAAATTCGTCCCCATACCCCAGGATACAATATCTAAAAAATAAAGAATTAAAACTGCACCGCCTCCTATTAATAAAGCTTTAGAAAACTTATGCTGCTGATTGCCAACTTTTTCGACCAAGCTTGATACCGTGTCAAGGCCGCCAAAAGCTGTAATCGCGAAAATCAAAAAAGGCATCTGCGATAAAAATCCTGTTAATTTTGAGGATTCAAAAAACGTTTGAGAAGTTGCTGCGATTTTGAGATTTGGTAAAATCATTTCAGGATGTTGCAGTGATAAAAAAAGATTAGTCCCGACTGTTAAGGCAATAAGTCCAATCATTAGAATACCTGAAAAATACATGAGCTTAGCAATATTCAAAAATCCGTGATGAATGATTACGGTCAAAATAAAAATACCCAAAATAGACAGGAAAGTCAGTACCACTTTAGCGGGCATATTAAAAAGTGTCATCATCTGAGAAATATCTTGCCCAAAAACGAGTAGACCAAAGGGAATCCAAAGTTTCAAAAACAGCGATGTCATCCAAACAAAATAACTAGCATACCAAATAAAGGTCGTGATAAAAGCAATTCTAGGTGACAAATTATCTGCTAGCCAAGTATACAAAGCGCCTTTAGAGTTGGGATAGGCACTGGTCAACTCTGAGTTGATAATGGCGAATGGCAAAAAATAGAGAACCGCTACGACTGCTAACCAAATCAATGATTTAAGACCAATGGTAAAGAAAGCCATTGTTGAGCTGGAAAATGAGAATACAGTTGTTGCAATCACAAGAACAATTCTTTTGGAAGTATAGATTTCTTTGCTCATATCGCTAACCTCGCTTTTAAATTCTCTAAATCTTTTAGTTGGGTACCTTCTTGAAAAATAATCTGGTCAAATGGCTCTGATAGTTTGATGACATCTAAGGTATCAAATCTATCTTGACGTTTATCTCCTATGATCGTCACCCAGACATCTGCACCTTGCGATGTGAAAGCTGAAATATCAGTCATTCCAGGTGATGTCGTCCTAACTAATAAAATTCTCCGTCCAAATCTAGGTAATGCTTGAAACCATGAAATGTCAGGTGCTAGCTTGACAGCTTGTCCAATGATAATCAGCGCTGGATTTTTCGGTGGTTGCTTCACAAGATTTTCCGTTACAGTCCCTAAGGTTGTAATCATCGTCCGCTGCTTAGCATGAGTCCCATTTTCAACGATTGCTAGAGCCATTTCAGGAGAAACGCCTTGCGTTTTCATGACCTTTGCCAAATCAGGTAGCGCGCCAACTCCCATATATAAGACAAGTGTTGTTGATTTCAAGGTCTTAATCAGATCCAATTCAGAAAAATCATCTAAGATTTCACGGGGCGTCATGATCAAGACACGCTCCGCAACCTGTCGTTGCGTCATTGGAATGCCAGCATAGATACTGGCGCTACTACCTGCTGTGATACCTGGTACAACTTCATAAGGAACGCCCTCAGATTGTAAGTGTGTCATTTCTTCTCCGACACGACCAAAAATCGCAGGGTCACCACCTTTTAAGCGGACAACAGACTGCCCAGACTTTGCCAAGTTGACTAATAAGTTTTCAATTTCGGTCTGACTTTTAATATGTACATTAGGTGACTTACCGACATAGATTAATTTTGCTTGTGGGCGTGTTAAACAAAGTAAAATTGGATTGACCAAGCGATCATAGACAACGACATCTGCAGCTTGCAATAAACGTAAGCCTTTAATGGTGATAAGCTCCGGATCTCCAGATCCTGCACCAACTAAATAGACTTTACTTTGATTTTTAATTGTCATAGGCTGTCAAACTATCTAATAATGTTTCTTGGAATGATACTAAACCAAGTCTGTTAAAAAAGTCGAAAAATGTTTCGTTTTCTAACTTATCATTGACGTAAAAGGACACCAAATCCTTAATAACTGGTAATAAAATGGCTTTAGGCACCTTTCCCTTGAGTGTTTCGTTAAAGTGACCGTCATTTAGTAAAGTTCCGCCAATAGCAATGGAAAAGGCTTCAATCGGCTGGCGATTTTTGTCACGCGCTGCCATCCCCTGTATCCCAATATCAGCGATATTTCTATGGGCGCAAGCATTCATACAGCCTGTCAAAACAATCCGAATAGGCTGCGTCAGTTGAAACTCTTCATCCAAATACCATAGCAGGTCACGCGAAATATCTTTTGTGCTGGTGTACGCTAGATTACAATATTCATTTCCTGTACAAGTCATGCCAAAATCTTGGAAACGCGATGTTTCAATCGGAAATTTATCAAAAATTGGGTGTGTGATAATCTCTGCTAAATCTGTATTTTTGATAAATGGTAGCAACAGATTTTGTGAGTGGTCAAAACGAATTTCGTCCCGACCGTATTGCGCCGCTATTGCCGCAAAGGTCGCTAAATCTTCTGCTGCAATCCGCCCTGTTGGCACGCTAACACCGATGTAAGAATACCCCCGTTGCCGCTGCGGATGAATGCCTAACACTAAGCCATTTGACCAATATTTGGTTAAATTTTTGCCTGATGTTGCAAGAGGTCCTGTGATTTCGAGTAATTCATCCGTGAATTTATCAATGCCCCAATCATCTATCAGAAATTTCAATCGAGCATTGCTTCGACTGCGCCGATAACCATTATCCCGATAAATTTTGACAACTGCTTCAGCTACTTTGACCACTTGAGATGGTTTAATAAATAAGTTCAGATATTTTCCTAGATAGGGTTTGGCGCCCAAACCACCGCCAACTTTTATAGCGAAACCTTTATAAATTCGACCATTGATTGCTTTTGTGGCAGGTAAAAAGGCGAGATCGTTGATTTCAGCATTTGCTGAATTGACCGAAGATGTCGAAATGGAGATTTTGAATTTCCGTGGTAAGTTAGAGTAATCCGTGTTGTCTTGAAAAAAGTTGTGAACCTTTAGCAAAGTTGGTGTCGCATCAAAAAGTTCAAATCTATCAATGCCTGCCAATGGATTTCCGATGACATTTCGGTTAATATCGCCTTCTGCACCACGCGTCGTCAGCCCAACAGCTTCAATTTCAGAAAATGTATTCAACAGTTCAGCGAATTTAATGTTGTGATATTGGACTGATTGTCTGGTTGTAATGTCTAAGAAGCCACCACCACGTTCTGCCCCCAATTTTGCCAGCATTTTGGCTTGGTCAACCGTGATGATACCTGCAGGAACTTTAACACGAAGCATAAATTTTCCATCAGACTGAGGTTTTTGCACTGTTAAACCAGCATATTTGAAATACATATAATAATCTTTGGGAATTTCTTCCCAAGGTTGCTTAATGATGTTAGGAAAATCATCGAAAACAGTCAAACCGTCTTTGGAGAGCTTGGCAATTTCATTTTTATTGAGTTTTTCAGTTGCCCATTTCGTTGTATAAGTCATATCAATCGTCCTTTTGGGGTATCCCTATTTTAAGTCATGTCGCAATGATTAGTGTTACTGCTGCTAAAGCAACAGTCGCTAATAAACCAATTTTCTTAAATTTCATATTCAATTATCCCTTTTCTTTTTTATGACCAGCATTCGCTGGACTGTATTCGACAGTAAAACTTAAATAACATATTCAGGCTCTTTTACTTTAGATTCAAAGAAATAGTCATAAATTTTTTTACGATAAATTGTAAAATCTATACTTCCTCGATCTCGTTCTTTTCCTAGATTAATTGTTACAATATCTCTAATACGTCCTGGATTAGCCGCCATGACAACGATTCTATCAGCTAAATAAACCGCTTCTTCAATATCATGCGTTACCATAATCATGGTGCTTTTTTCTTTTTGATGGAGTGCCTTGACTTCATCTTGCAATTCTATCTTTGTCATCGCGTCCAAAGCGCCAAATGGCTCATCTAGTAACAAAATATCAGGATTGGGTGCCATTGCTCGAGCGATGGCTGCTCGTTGGCTCATGCCACCTGATAATTGTGCAGGATAGGCCTGCTTGAAATCACTCAATTTCACCAAGTCTAAATATTTCTCTACCTGAATAGCACGTTCTGCTTTATCATAAGCTTCTAAACTCAAAGCGACATTTTTTTCAATACTCAACCACGGAAGTAAGCGATGCTCTTGAAAAATCATCCCTCGATCAAATCCCGGTTTGGTTATTGCTTTGCCATCCATCTCACAACTTCCTGAATCTTGAGTTTCTAATCCCGCAATAATTTTTAAAAGTGTACTTTTGCCACAGCCACTATGGCCAACGATAACGATAAATTCCCCACTTTTAATCTCTAAATCAATGGCTTGAAGGACTTCTAATTTCTCTCCATTTACAGAAAAACTTTTTGTTATCTGTTTCATCACGACTTTTTCTGACATTATACCTCCATATTAATGCATCTGTAGATGTTCCCAAGGTGTCATTTTTTTGCCTATAAGTTCTAAAATAGCATCTAAACCTAATCCGACCACAGCAATAGCAATCATGCCACAAAAAACAATTGGAAATTGCATCAGTGCTCTGGCATCATTAAGTCGAAAACCAATTCCCGAACTGGCTGCAATCATTTCTGCCCCGACAACTGCCATCCATGAAATACCTAAACCGAGTTTTAAGCCGATAAAAATAGATGGTAGAGCTGACGGTAAATAGATTTTTGTAAAAAGGCGCCATTTGGAAAGTTGATACATCTGCCCAACCTCTAATAATTTCTTATCCGTTCGCCCAATACCACTCATTGTATTAATCAAAATTGGAAAATATGATGCCATAAAAATGACTGCGACTTTTGATGCTTCACCAATGCCAAACCACATGACAAGCAAAGGCACCCATGCAATCATTGGGATTTGTCGAATAGCTGTAAACGTCAAGGAAAAAAAGCGATAAATTTTGGGACTCATTCCCATCAATACACCTAGAAAAATACCAGTTGTTGCAGCTAATAGATAACCTTTTGCAATGCGTAGAAGACTGATGTGCAAGTCATCAATTAATGTTCCACCGATTAATTGATGTTTCATTTCGATTGCAACTGTTTTCAATTTAGGTAAAATGAGTGTTGGTACAACTTCTAATGTTGTGGTCGCATACCAAGCGATACCAATTAATAAAGGGAATAATAAGGGAATACTGTATCTGACAAGTTTTCTTAACAGCTTATTTTTTTTCATCAGCATATTCTTTTTCTGCTTGAGTGCCAATGCTTTTATCCGTAAATGTCTTGAAATCAACTTTATTTTCCGCCAATTTGTTGTCTAGTTCAAATTGACTAATATTTTTTAAAGAATTAATATATTGATCAGCCAGACTTAACGGGAAAGCTGCTTTAATATCAGGATTAGCAATTTCCTTAATCACTGAAATATCATAGCCAGAACGTTTTGCGCTTAACTCATAATAATTTTCAGGATTTTCTGAAATTTTATCACGTGCTTTAAGCAAGCCTTTATAAATGGCGACAGCAACATCTGGATTTTCTTTTAAAGACTTTGTATTGGCAACAAAAACTGATGGCTCGTAGTAAGTTTTGGGATCTGCCTCAAAACCAAAATGGATAACTTGAGCAACTCCCTTGTCGACCAGTTCTTTTTCCTGACCAGCAACAACAACTGTAGCATCAATTGTCCCTGTTGTGACACCAGCTACACCATCTGGAATTGTTGCATTTATCCCCTCAATCTCATCAAAAGTTAAGCCTGCTTCATTTAAAACTTTTATGAGGTATGCCTGTGGCGCTGCACCACGTGTGTAGGCAATCTTTTTCCCTTTCAAATCTTTAAGTGTTTTAATCCCAGATTTTTCGCTGACAATCAATTTCCAAGAAGAATCAAAAGTTGTCGCAGAGAGTAAGGTGATGTTGATGCCTTTTGATTTACCTAAGACGCCAGCAAAACCGGCATAAAGGACATAATCTAGTTTATCCGAAACCAGTGCTTCATGAATTGCTGGCGCTGCCCCAACAAAACTTTCATACTTGGCCTTGTAGCCTAATGGTTTTAAATAATCATCTATATAACCATATTCTTTTCCCACCCCTAGAACGCCACTCGGCCAATCTGAACCACCTGAAGGAAAGCCGATGGAAACTTCTTTTAACTCACCTGTTGTCGGAAGACTTTTATCGAAACTTGCTTCTTTTTTGTTACTGCCACAGCCCACAAAAACTACTAATACAAGAGCCGCTAGGCTGATGCCTAAAGTCATTTTTTTAAATTTTTTCATGTATTATTTTCCTTTATCTTTTAATTTTTTTATTCTGTATCTAAACTAATTGCACAAAAATCAGCTCTACCTGTCTCAATATCTTCTTGTGCCATGCCAGTTATACTGATTTTAGTTGGGTTGATTCCATCTATTATCGTTAATTTGCCTGTATCAGCATTTTGTGCGGCGTCATTAATCCGAAAGTGTGCTGGATCGACCGCAACAATACTGATTTCTTTCGATTTTTCTGCTTGAGGCACCCAATCATAAGGGACACGATAAGCACGATAGACCATATTGAGCTTAAACTTTTCGCCTAGTTTTTGAATATGTGGATTAATGTATTCCCAAACAATTTCGTGATCTGGCGTAACCTCAATCAAGCGACCATCGGATCCCTCGGTAATCAAGGTATTACCATTTTCTAAACGTTGTGCCGATGAAATATAAGGCGAATAAAATTTATAGCCATCTGTAAAGAGAGTGTTTCCAGCTTCTTCTGGTGTATATTGCCAGATAATTTCTAAAGTAATTGGATCAAATTCCAAGACACGACTATAGTCCCGAACTGCATTGTTTGTTCCATCTTCTGATGATGGATTAGGTCTACCATATCCCGCTTGACCACCATTATCAAAAACTAAAAAGTTACCTTCCCCCGGTAAGCCTTTGGGAATTAAGTGAAAATGATGTTGCCCAACAATCCAGCCTAATTGCCTTAATGCTGCTGTTTCACGAAAATTTGGTCCGATACGATAGACGATATCGCCTGTCTCTTTACTAATAATGCCTAAAATGTTGGTGTTTCTGCCATCAAAGATAATATTATCTGGATGAAACCGTTCATCACCTTGGTCATACCATTTGTTTGGCCCCAGTGTAGATGCTGAATTGATATGAAACCAATCGCCACCTGCCTCGCCTTTAAGACCAGGATTATTGCGAATGGCTTTTTTCGCATCTTCATCAAAACCATAGTCATCAAAATGGTCACTAGCCAACCAAGACCAAAGGATATTTCCATCCCAATCGACTTCTATGATTTTATCGTCAATCAGTTCATGATCAGAAATTTCAGGGACTAAAACATTTTCATGAACCAAAATTAAAGTATTACCTTCTAAAGCCTTAGGTATTAAATCTGGTGCATAGTAGCCTACAGGAGACCCCTCGCGCTGATAATCATGATGTTGTCTGGCTTGATGTTGTGGATTTTCGCCATCAGATTTAAAATATTCTGTTTGGTCAAATTTCCAGACGACATTGCCATCCCAATCAACTTGAACTAAATCCAGGTTGTCCTGATATGCTTTAGGACCTGTTCGTGTGCCGGTCGAACCCAAAACATAACCACCTGGGAGAATTTTATTAGGAAAACCGGCTAATCCTGCCCATAAATTGACTTCCTTGCCATTCATGTCAATCAAAAGCGCCCCTTTTGCTGATGGAAAAATTGTGTAACCATTTTGCGCTTTTTGTTTGTTGTAAATCGTTGTCCCCGTTGGATAAATACTTGGATGCCCCATTTTACTCTCCGTTTCTACCAATTATTAAATGTTATGGATATGTTATATCTTTAGAATGAACTAATGATAATGTTAGTCCCCTTTTCACATTTAATCATATTCTAACCTGATATAATTCATCACGTGATACCTAAAACTTATCAAGGGGTTAAAATTTTTTAATCACTACAGTTTTTTAATAATCTATTAGGACTTATAAGGGAAATGAGGGAAAACAAAAGAGGCTGGGACAAAAGTCCACTAAAAAATAGGCTATGAATCATTTTCGATGTTAATCGGAAACGTTCATGGCCTATTTCTGTGTAACTTTTCGACAAAAAGAATAAAATCCTGTACAATTAAAGTGTCTAATCCCAAAAGTCAGGAGTTGTTCTTTATGCCTAAAAATTATAACATGAAACAAGTCATTTTACCACTTGATTTAGAAATAATTATGCCAGAAGATGATATTTGTTTTGCCATTCATGAATTGATTGAAAGCATGCCTGAGGAAAAATTCACAACGTTTAAGCAAGAAACAGGCCGCCCCTCTTTTCACCCTAGAATGATGCTCAAACTGATTTTGTGCGCCTATACCCAATCAACTTTTTCGGGAAGAAAGATTGAGAACACTCTTCATGATAGTATCCGCATGATGTGGTTAGCGCAAGGCGAGACCCCTTCTTATCGGACAATCAATCGTTATCGTGTCCATCCTTTGATGGCACCGATCATTCAAGATTGTTTTGTGCAATTTAGAAATCTCCTTGTACAAGAAAATTTGATTGATGAAACAGCCATTTTTATTGATGGTACAAAACTTGAAACCAATGCCAACAAGTTTACTTTTGTCTGGAAAAAATCCATTGAACGTTTTAGTACGGCGCTTATCGAAAAGTCCAAAGCCATTTATCAAGAGCTTTTGAGCAACGAAATTATTCCTGCGATTGAAATTGATAATGAAGCTGAATTATCAACACAAGAATTGATGGCCATTGAAGACGAGTTATCTCTAGCAGTTGAGACGCTCACACAAGAAATTAATAAGGAATCAAACGGACAAAAACGTAAAGCTATACGCTCTCAAAGAAAACCAATCAAATTAGCACGTAAACAAGTCGCTAATTTCATCTTAAGAAAAGAAAAATACAAGCTAGATTTCGAGATAATGGGCGCAAGAAATAGCTATTCCAAAACAGATACAGATGCGACATTTATGCGGATGAAAGATGACTATATGAGGAATGGTCAACTTAAGGCAGCCTATAATCTTCAAATTGCGACGGAGAATCAATATGTTCTGGACTATGAAGTCTATCCTAATCCGACTGATACCAGAACTTTGCCTGATTTTTTAGCACACTATCAAAATAAATACCAACAACTTCCTGACTATATCATAGCGGATGCGGGTTATGGTGGGGAAGAGAATTATCAAACCGTCTTAGAGACTTATCAACGCACACCTCTGATTACCTACAATGCTTATGAAAAAGAACAAAAACGAAAATTCAAGAAAGACCCCTTTAAAACAACGAATTGGCCCTATGACTCTGAACAAGATTACTTCATCTGCCCGAATCATCAAAAAGCGACTTATCGATATGAGAGCCACCGAACGGATAAATATGGTTTGACACGAGATTTGAAAATCTATGAATGCGAAGATTGTCAAGATTGTCCGGTTCGCAAATCATGTACTCGAGCTAAAAGTGACAATAACCGACAGCTTCAGATTAATCCTAAGTGGGAGTCATTTAAATTAACGATCAAAGAATTGCTTTCAGAAAAAGAGACAGGAAAACTCTACGGCAAACGTAAGATTGATGTAGAGCCTGCCTTTGCACGTCTGAAGGCTAATTTGGGCTTCAGTCGATTTTCAGTCAGAGGGAAAGACAAAGTTAGACAGGAGATTGGTTTAGCTTTGATGGCGATTAATCTCAGAAAACTGATAGTAACCTGTCGAACATAGAATAGAGAAAAAGCAAGCTAGCACAATCAAAATTGATTGGATTAGCTTGCTTTTTTCTTTCAGTGACTGTGGACTTTTGTCCCAACATCTTTATTTCATCATATCAAAAAATGTGAACAGATATTTGAAAATAATGCAGATGGTTTCTTTGCTATGTTACACTTAACTTAAGTTAAGTGTAACATAGATATCAGCAAGGCAATCCAATTATTGAAAGCTAGAATATTTTAGCCATATAAAACTCATCGACATACTCACCATCAATCCTCATCGCCTTTTTCTTTACACCTTCGACTACAAAATCTTTTGATTCGTATAATCGTTTAGCCACAACATTGGTGGAAATGACTGTTAATTCAAGGCGTTTAATCCCGTTTTCTTTTGCCCAATTATCCAGATAAGTAAAGCATGTTTTTCCGACACCTTTTCCTTGGTAGTCTTTTTTTATACCTGTGACAATATAAGCGGTATGCTGAATTCGCTTAGGCGTGCCACGTAACGCTAAAATATAGCCAATAATCTGATGATTTACTTCTGCAACTAGCAAATAGTTTTTATTATTACTTGCGCTTTGTATCAAGTCTTCTATCGCTTTGATGTCAGAAGGTGTACTGGTTCTTTCGCCTGGTTCGTACATCATGAATTTTGTTTCATGATCTAAGTCGTTCATCAGGTTCCAAAAGAGCTGCGCTTCATCTGTGTGTAATTTTCTATATATAACGTTGTTCATATTAGTTGCCTCGTTCATTAGTATCGTGTTTCAAAAATCTCATCATAAAAGGTAACCAAAAAGTTAGCCTTATCTTTTACAACATTCGGTGCATCATAAAAATGTAGCTTTCCTCAGTCGTTTCAAACATGGGCAGAGCATTTTCGCCGTCGTCAATTACTTGAAGTCTGCTACTTTCTATTCTTTAACTAACGTACCGTCAATAGCACTGATTAAAGTTCTTGTCATTTTTTTCTCTTTTCTATACTATCTCTGACATTTTCGCTTTCGTTAATTTTTTGATGTTAGCCAGATGGTTGGGATGAGCAATCTCTCTACCAAAAATTTCAGGAATTGAATTGTAATGAATAATACACTTAATCTCTTTGTCATTCAAAGTTTTAACTATTTTTTTAGATAAATATCCTGCTACTGAAAATGCAACACCATTCCTTTTAGAGCTATCTTGACAATCAAAAATAATCTTTAGCATCGTATCACTATTCATATTATGCCATTGCGTTTCTCTAACCGCCCGTAAATAAATGAGGTCAAATCATTCATCCCAATGACTATTTTTTTAATGCCAGTTTGTAAAATATTATCCAAATCAAAATAAGCTGATGGCAATTCAATCATACAACCGATATCACCTTGAAATCCAATGCCTCTGATCAAATTGATAGCTTCTGAAAGTTGGGCGGCGTCATTAACAAAAGGAAGAAAAATAGACAGGTTGTGATGAGATTGATAGACTGAAACCATTATCTTTAGCTCTTCTAGAAATTCATCTGAAAACTCAAGTAGTCTGCGCAGGCCTCTTAAACCAAACAAGGGATGCTGATCTTCTAATTGTGTTCTTGTTCCTTCTAAAACATTAGCTTCGATTAGGGTTAGCTCAGAAAATCTATACCAAACTACTTCATCAACGTATAGTTGACATAACTCCTCTAGATATTGACCTATCTTTTCTTGAGTCACTACATTCAGAACACTTTGATTAAGCTCTCTTATGAGATACTCTCCTCTAATCATCCCAATAGTCTCAAATAAATCTGGATAAATCTTTTCACTTATCCTCTCACCACTTAGGGCTAATTCATTTTTCATGTTTTTCAACTTTCTTTCTGTATGCTTTTAATAAAGGGAGTGTACTACGACCCAGCAGATTCATAAACACACAGTCCCCTATCCCAGATTTTCAAGGCTAGGCAAAATAGCAAAACTGAAATTACAAGTAAACCACCAATATGGAAAGCAAAATTTTGCCCAGTAATCAGATAATTGGCGGGATAAAAGGCGGTGAAAGCAAAGGGAATGACGAAACTGATGATAGCGCGAATGCCTTTGTTATAAATGCTCAAAGGATATTTTGAAAAATCATTCATCATGTAAAAAACGTACATGATGCTGCCTGCCTGTTTGCTCCAAAAGGCCATGCTGGCGGCGATGATTTTTAGACTGGTATAAATCAGTGTCGCAAAAGGGATAGCGATGATAAACACACACACTTTCAGCCAATCCCACTGCACCACGCTAATATTTAGCGTTAAAAGTGAGATTCCGATAATCAATTCGCCAAAGGCATCGACCTGAAAATGTTCTACTAAGACATGGAACAAGGGATTAAGCGGACGAGTCATATACTTATCAAACTCCCCTTTCCAGACTAAGCGCTGACCAACTGCCCAAAGATTATCAAAAAAGAGATGGTCGATGCTTTTGGGAATCAGCGAAAAACCATAAATAAAGGCGATTTGCTTAAAACTCCAACCATTGAGAGAGGGGATTTGACCGAAAATAATGCTGATAAAGAGGATATTCAAGCCTTGCGTGAGCAACATGCCAATCATGCCAACACAAAAGTCGCTTTTGTATTCGATGAGCTGTTTCAGATATTGTTTAATGAAAATGGCTTCCAGTCTGAGGAATTTCTTCATGTTTAGCCTCCTTGAACGGTTAAATGTTTGATTGAGACGCGCCAAATGAGTTGAGATAGGCCGTAGAAAAAGAGCACCCAGAAAAGTTGTAAGGCGATGAGTTCGAGCGCAACGCCCAACGTATATTGCCCCAGATAAATGGTAACAGGCGTATAAATCATCGAGGCAAAGGGCGAAAATTGGAGAATGCGCGAGACGATGTCTGGAAAGAAACTGAGCGGAATCAATGTCCCTGACATAAAATTAATAATTGAATTTTTCATAAAATTCGCGCCCCAGAGATTTTTTAACACAAAAGATGAAAAGCCAAAACATAAGTTAAAGTAAAAATTCAAGAGATAAGCGAGGAGATTACTGATAAAAAAGAGGATAAAATTAATCAGATTAAAGGGGAGCGCCTGTGCGTTTAAAATCTGAAAGAGTAAAATACCGCCTAAAAGTGGTACAGAAATCGTGATGATTTGAACCAGTTTATGCCCGATTTCTTCATACAAATAAGTCGCTGAAAAGCTAATGGGCTTTAATAACCGCATGGCAATCGTGCCGCTTTTCACCTCATCGCCAACGACTTCACTGCTATTTGATGATGTAAAAGTGCCAACATAAAAACTTAGAAAAACATATAAACTCATCTCAGGAAAGGTAAAATTGTTTAGCGTGGCGTGTGACGAGGCATTGTAAATGGCACGCCAGAGAAAATAAGTCACGACTGCACCTAGCAAATCTCCCAGACGAAAAATCACAAAATTAAGGCGATACGTGATACTTTGTTGAATGCCAGCATCGATAAACGGGCGATATTGACGGAAAGGTTTAAACATTTTCAATCTCCTTTCTGAAAAAACGCCGAATAATTTCTTCAATATCCGCATCTTTGACCGCAATATCAGTGACATCAGCTTGCGTTAGCGTGAACTTAATCAAATCAGGAATGGCGATTTTACTTGCATCAAATTGCACCGTTACCTGCGTACCTTCTTTTCTAACTTCCAAATCTGAAAAGAGGTCCTGATAGTTCAGTTTATCGACATCATCTTGACGCGTCATGTCAAATCTCACTTCGTGAATTTTACCAAAGCGTTGTTTGAGTTGTGTCACAGACCCGTCAAATATCTCCTGCCCCCGATCAATCATAAAAATCCGATCACAAAGCAGCTCAATATCATTCAAATCATGCGTTGTCAGTAAAATCGTCGTCTGCTCCTCCTGATTAATCTGCTTAATCGCCTTGCGAATATTGTCCTTAACGGCAACATCTAGCCCAATGGTTGGCTCATCTAAAAACAAGACTTTGGGATTATGGAGGAGGCTTGCGGCAATATCCGCCCGCATCCGCTGACCCAAGCTAAGGGTGCGGACGGGATCTTTGATAAAGGCGTTTAGGTCTAATACCTCATTTAGAAAAGCCATTCTTTTATGGAATGCCGAGTCTGAAATGCCATAAATCTCCTTGAGGACGCTATACGTTTCTTGCAAGGCAAGGTCCCACCAGAGCTGTGTCCGCTGACCAAAAACAACACCAATATCTTTGACATATGCCGTTCGATTCTTCTGTGGATTTTTACCATTGATCAGACAAGCGCCGCTGGTTGGTGTCAGAATACCCGTCAGCATCTTTATCGTTGTCGATTTTCCCGCGCCGTTAGCACCGATAAAGCCGAAAATCTCACCTTTGGGGATTTCAAAATTTAGGTCTTTGACCGCTTCAAAGGTTTCGATTTCAGGGCGAAATAAAGCTTTAATGCCACCTTTTAAACCAGGTTGTTTCACAGTTTTCTTGAACGTTTTCTGTAAGTGTGTTACGGTTATCATTTTGTCCATGCTATCGCTCTCCTAGTTTAAATTTTTGATGAAAAATCTTGTTATGCAAACGCTTTCCTTTGTTGCTACTATATTATAATTTAAACGGTGCATAAAATCAATAAATAATCAGGATAATTTAAAATAAAAACACCTCAGAAAGCTATATTGCTCTGAGGTGTTCTATAATATTATATTTTAACTTCATCTCTAAAAATACCCATAATCAAACTATCGTGGTATTCACCATTGGCATAAAAGTGCTGACGTAAGCGACCTTCTTGGACAAAGCCTACGCCTTCATAGATGTGAATGCCGACATGATTATCAACGTCGACATAAAGATAGACTTTGTGCATGTTGAGCATATTAAAAGCATAGTTCAAGCCTTTACGAATGGCTTGTTTGGCTAGCCCTCTACCTTGATAGGCTTTTCTGACAATAATCTGAATTTCTGTCGTGCGGTGGATATAATCAATCTCTACAAGTTCAATCACACCAGCAAATGCACCGTCAAGGTCAATGACAAAACGACGTTCGCTAATATCATGGATATGTTTGTCATATAAACTGGTCAATTCATCAATTGATTCATAGGGTTCTTCAAACCAGAGTGCCATGGTACTTTGGTGATTATCAAGTTGATGGATAAAGGGGAGATCGTTTCTTTCTAAGGGTCTGATTTGCATCAGTATTTGCTCCTTTTCTTGGTCTTTTGTGCTCTTTCTTAAAACGATATATTGCTAATAGTTTTACTCTCAGCTTATAAGTAAACGAACTTCAGACTTATTCATGTTGATTCTGACTCTTTGGTTTTTAGACTCAATCATTTCTCCTAGACATCACAAACAATTTTTCAAGTCTCTCAGAGGCACCATTTGTATAGGTCTTGAGTTTTTCTAAATCACTCTGAGATGTCTTAGAACTTTCATCTAGAGAAAAGTTACCTAAGTAAAAACTGCTCATATAAGTTTCAACACCAACACCGTCAGGGAAAATCCAGTATTTTCTAATCGTTAAGAAACCTTCTGGATATTCTTTGATATCGGGCGTCATGTCATCTTTCGAGACTTTGTTGGTAAGCACGTTAGTTTCTGGATTATAATATGTAGTATGAGGTTCATAAGTAAGGATTAACCCAGTTTTGACCTCACCAATCGTATCCTGTGGGAGAACTTTCACAAAAGAGCCTTCAGTTTTCGATTTCTGCACTTCTAATTCATCAATAATGTTACCATTGATGAAAAGTGAGAAAAATTCAGTTTCCACATCAGTTTCTACTTCATATAATTCTTGTGTATCTGAATCGATTTCTCGCATTCTGAAAGGATATTCTTTTGAAATTTGCAATAATCTTTGATCTCCTAAGTAATCCTCAGTCGCCTTGACCCGCACATCAGCCAGTTCAGATGTATCAACTTCATCAAAATCAGTAAGTTTCATGATGTAACCATTTCCGAAATCCAAAGTATTGCCTTTAAACTGGATATTATAGTTTTTAGCGTGTTTGTAATCTGGTTTATGCTCCAAATAGACTTTCTCTTTAAGGATTTCTATATCTGTCCATGATTGTTTAGCTTCTATTTTGTCAAGTGCTTTTTGACCACTTTCCATCATCTTTTGCGTCGCTTCTAGGATATCCGGCATATTTTTTGCCATCTGTATAGCAAATAATGATGGCACAACAATTGATAAACTGACAGCAATCACAGCAAGTAATAAAAGATATCTAATTTTTTTATCGTCAATGGCTTTTACAATAGGCTTTTCAAATAAATCATCAAACTTAGCAGAAAAATTATCAAGATCTTCATTGGAAATGTTCATATCACACCTGCCTTTCTGTCATTTTTTTATCAAAAACAGTTTCTTGCCAATGATTTTCTACATTTTTCTCATAGTCAGTAATGATAGATTGACTAATATCAAGGATATTCAGTAAAATCGTGTGATGCCACTGATTAATCTCATCAGTTGTGACATCAGTCACGCCAATCGTTTTATAATTTTCAATAGCATTTTTAAACGACGGCAAACTTCTATACAAAAAATCACCAAAATCAATCATTTTCTTGGGTTGATTCATCAAATATACGAAGATAGCTTGACTAGCTTTAAATGCTTTCACGACCTGCACTTCCTGCGCAAGTTCTTCTGAAAGAGAAAGACTAGCTGAAATAGCCAAAATTTGCATTTTTGTTGTCTTCATTTCGGTCTTGAAAATATCAAGTTCACGAGTGCTTAGGGTATTCTCTGATTGAAATTGTTCAACTTTTTTGACTTGCTCAACTTTTAGCTTTACTCTTTTAATAAATTGAAATGCAATAAAAAGAAGTACAAGAATCAAAATTGAGATCAAAATAATATAATACATAACGACATTTTACATATTTTTTTATATGTAACCTTTCTTGATTTAATCTGTCATAATGACTAATATCCCAAAAAATAACTCTAATCAAGCTAAACACTCATGATTATTTCCATTAATTTATAACCATTATATATATTATCTTAACTATAGTCGTAATTTGTTATCTATGTTTTACTACGCCCACCAAAGCTTAATCAGGGCTTGCGTTCCCGCATCATGATAGCCTTTATCCGCTAATTTTTCATACAAAGCTAACGCACCCTGCGTTGCGGGTAAGTCTAAGCCCATTTTGGCAGACTCGTCCAAGGCGATTTTTAAATCTTTGACAAAATGTTTAACAAAAAAGCCAGGAGAATAGTCATCTTTTAAAATACGAGGGCCGTAATTTGCTAGTGACCAGGTATTGGCGCCACCTGCTAATAGGGTGTCAATGACTGCTGGCAAATCGAGACCTGCTGCTTTGGCATAAACCAGTAATTCTGACATAGCTGTCATCGTCCCCGCAATCCCGATT
This sequence comes from Pseudolactococcus reticulitermitis, assembly GCF_002260845.1. Classification (GTDB taxonomy): domain Bacteria; phylum Bacillota; class Bacilli; order Lactobacillales; family Streptococcaceae; genus Pseudolactococcus; species Pseudolactococcus reticulitermitis. The sequence continues at coordinate 389,785 of NZ_BEDT01000002.1, forward strand.
TGATTGGCCATTTTGACATGTTGTCCACTGCCTGCAGGCCCAAAATACCGTGCTTTCTTGGCAATCTTCCCAAAAATCTCAGTGACTTCTTCAAATGCTGACCTATCGCCACCTGCCATAATCGTCAATGTGCGATTTTTGGCACCAATATCACCACCGCTGACTGGTGCATCTAGTGTCAAAACATCTAGTTCACCTGCTTTTTCAGCAATCTTTTTAGCTAAGGTAGGCGTTGAAGTCGTCATGTCAATCACGATTTTCTGAGCTGAAATGCCTGAGAAAATTCCTGTTGCGTCATTAAAATAAACGTCTTCCACATCAGATGGATAACCTACCATGGTCACGACGAGGTCGCTCGCTGCTGCAACTTGACCTGGCGTTGGCAAGTAGCTGGCACCATTGGCCACCAAATCATCTGCTTTTGAGGCTGTACGGTTATAAACATAGAGCTCGTAGCCGTCAGCCATGAGGTTAGCCGAGATGGCATGCCCCATCACACCCAAACCGATAAACCCAATTTTCTTAATTTCTGTCATGATACACCTCCACTCAAATTTTAACATAAAATGTGGTAAAATAGTCTCATGACATTTAAATCAAGTTTAGCGGTTTTCGCCGGAAAATCCAGCCAATTTATACTTCAAAAATGCTTCAAGCGCGGATCGACTTTCCCTGGTCGTTTGGCGCTTAAAATTGATCCAAAAATCCTCGACACAATCGCGCGTGATTATGAGATTGTCGTCGTGACCGGTACCAACGGCAAGACGCTGACAACAGCACTAACTGTGGGCATTCTCGAAAATGCCTTTGGCCAAATTGCGACCAATACGACAGGCGCCAACATGATTACTGGCATTGTCTCGACTTTTCTTTCCGCCAAACGAAACAAGACGGGTAAAAACATTGCCGTACTTGAGATTGACGAGGCGAGTCTCCCTGCTGTGACTGAGTATATCACGCCGAGTCTCTTCGTCTTCACCAACATTTTCCGCGACCAGATGGATCGCTACGGTGAAATCTACACGACTTATGACTTCATTATCAAGGGGGCTGCTAAAGCGCCCAATGCGACTGTTCTGCTGAATGGTGACAGTCCGCTTTTTAATTCGAAAGCCTTGGTAAACCCTGTCAAATATTATGGCTTTGACCACGAGCACCATGCACCTAAGCGCGCACATTACAACACCGAAGGTATCGTCTGCCCAAACTGTCATCATATCCTAGATTACACGATGAACACCTATGCCAATCTGGGTGACTATATCTGTCAGAACTGTGGTTTCCACCGTCCTGAACTTGATTATCGCTTGACCGAGTTGATCAATATTACCAATACGACGTCAGAATTTATCATTGACGGTGCGACCTATCATATCAATGTTGGCGGTCTTTATAATATCTATAACGCCCTTGCAGCCGTTTCAGTTGCTGAGTTCTTCGGTCTTGACGCTTCTTTGATTACCCAAGGTTTTGACAATTCTCATGCTGTCTTTGGTCGTCAGGAAACTTTCAAGGTTGGCAATAAAAAATGCACGCTTGTCCTCATTAAAAATCCAGTGGGTGCTAACCAGGTCTTAGATATGATGAAATTAGCCCCCTATCCTTTCGCCTTAGTCGCTTTACTCAATGCCAACTATGCGGATGGGATTGACACCAGTTGGATTTGGGATGCGAATTTCGAGACGATTCACGACTTGGATGTCACGAGTGTGATTACAGGTGGTGTCCGACATACTGAGATGGCACGCCGTATCCGTGTGTCTGGTTTCAATCCTGACAAAATTACGGAGAGCGAAAAGCTCGCCGACGTGCTTGACCTCATTGAACAGCAAGACAGTGAACACGTCTATATCTTGGCGACTTATACAGCCATGCTTGAAATGCGTGACATTCTGGCCAATCGCCACTATGTGAATGGAGAAATGAAATGACCTATACTTCTATCAAATCTCAAGGCGATTTTCCCTATGACCTGCATGTTGCGCATCTCTATGGGGATCTCATGAACACCTACGGCGATAATGGCAATGTGCTCATGCTCAAATACGTCGGTGAGAAACTAGGCGCTCGCATGACTTTCGACATCGTCTCGCTTGAAGATGATTTTAAGGCAGACGACTATGATTTGGTCTTTTTCGGCGGCGGTCAAGACTACGAACAATTTATCATCAGTCAAGATTTACCGACAAAAGCCGTTGAAATCAAAAAATTTATCGAAAATGATGGCACCATGTTAGCCATTTGTGGCGGTTTCCAATTCCTTGGTAAATATTACATTGAGGCAAGTGGTCGTAAGATTGACGGCATTTCAGCCATGGAACATTACACGCTAAATCAAAAAAACAATCGTTTTATTGGTGATATCGAAATTCATAATGATGAATTTGATGAAACTTACTATGGTTTTGAAAATCACCAAGGCCGCACCTTCTTGGCTGACAATCAAAAACCACTGGGACGCGTTATTATCGGTCAAGGCAATAACAATGAAGATGGCACAGAAGGGATGACCTATAAAAATGTCTTTGGTTCCTACTTTCACGGTCCGATTTTGTCGCGCAATGCCCTTCTCGCTTATCGCATTGTGACGACTGCCTTCCATCAAAAATATCCAGATGTTGCTATGCCTGCCTTTGAAACCATCCTGGCCGATGAAACAAAGGGACAGAAAATTGCAGATGTTAAAAGAAAAGTTGAGAAATGAGGTTTCTCAACTTTTCTTATACTATTAAGCAACTATACTCAGTAATCATCTACAAGGAATAGCACTTCTTTCCCAATAGCTCTAGCGTATTCGATTTCACTTTGGGTGCTCTCACCGATATAGCCATCAACATTAACCACATAAATCGCATCTGATAGGGCAATTTTTTGTTTATGCAACGTCCCTAAAAGTTGAAGTTCATCTTCGGTATAGGCATCTTTTGCCTTGGTTGGATAGGTGATGCTGAGCACACAATTCCCCTCAAATTCCAATCTTTCGGCTTGCCTTTGAATGGCATCTATAAATTTTAGACTACCACATATTGTGATGATTTTTGCGATGTCCATTTTGTTTCCTTTCATTGAATGGTCACTTCTTCCTTACCAACCAAATAAGCAGTAAGTACACCGACAAATAGAAAGCCAATGCCCGAAAAGGCAATGATGACATTGACTGGTACTAGCTTTTGGAGATAAGTTGCCAGCCAAATCCCTAAAGGATAAATGCCAAAGGCGATATACTTAAACGCTGTATTGACACTGCCTAGAATGGCTTTGGGCGTCTGAATCTGCCTGAAAGTAATGATATAAATCGTCCGAATTGACAGGGAACAAGATAGGATAAAAGTCGCGACTAAGTAAAGCAGGTAGTCATTAAAACAAAGGAGAATGCCACTCAAGGCAATCCCAATGCCTGAAACGAACATCATGCGCTGAAAATAGGTCTTATGTTTAGAAAAGGCAGACAAAAGGAATGAACCGACCAAACTACCAATCCCCGCCATTGAGAAAATCAAGCCGACTTTTGTGAGTTGCGACAGCTCCGTGTATTTGGTAATCATCAAAGTATCCATCGGCGCATCGAACAAATTCCCCAAGGCTAATAAAACCAAAGCCATCAGTAATTTCTTGTCCTCAAAGATATAAGTAAAGGATCTCAATAACGAATAAGCGTTTGCTATGGCTTTATTTTCAGTCGTATGGTCATCTGCAACTTCTGCAAGGAAAAATAAATTCATCAAGGCCAGTAAGAATATCCCAGCAGACACCACGATGAGTAAACTGATGAGTCCAGTCTGCTGAATAAAGCCAGAGATATTAGGTGCGATAATCATGGCAAGACTACCTGAAAAGAAGATAGCTGAGTTGTATTTAGCTAATCTCATATCGTCAAGAATTAAAGGGAAAAAGGAACTCTCCGAAATTTGATAGGTGGAGGTTACCACATTATTAACCGCTAATAACAAAGCAAATCCGAATAGATGCTGATAGCCTGTTGCCATTATCGCTAGTAACGCTAAAGCAAGTAGAACATCAAAAAGCACCGTCAATTTAAGTAGGCTTTTCCGATTATGATGATTAACGATCTTCGCAATGATGGGTCCAAGCACTAAAAATGGGAGGGTGTCAAAAATCATCAGTGTTCCGATTGCGCCAGCATCCGTCAGTAAACTAGAGGCGTACAAAACGATGATTAGCCTAAAGCTAATTTGTGTGAACGTGACGAGATTTGCTGAAAGATAGAACTGCTGCCAAAGTCTTTTTATCATTTTTCCCTTACCTTTTTATCTGATGAAAACGTTTTTACCATGTTTATATTATACGTGTAATCGTTTGCTTAATCAAAGATTTAGGTTAGAAATTCAAAATAGACAAAAAACAACCTCGAAAGATTGTCTTGATTTGTCTATTCAACTGTCACAGATTTCGCCAAATTTCGTGGTTTATCAACATCTAAGCCACGGTGTAAACTCGCGTAATAGGCGATGAGTTGTGTTGGAATAACCATTGAAATACTCGATAGATAAGGATGGACGTTATTAATCACAATATCGTCGCCCTCAATAGCAGCATCCTGTTCGACTATCGTGACGACGTTTGCCCCACGTGCAACGACTTCAGACACATTGCCACGGGTGTGGGAGGCAACTTTCGGGTTATTTGAAATGAGCGCTAAAACTGGCGTATTCTCTTCAATTAAAGCGATTGTGCCGTGTTTGAGTTCGCCTGCTGCAAAGCCTTCACACTGAATATAGGAAATTTCTTTGAGCTTGAGGCTGGCTTCCATCGCCACATAGTAATCCTGTCCGCGCCCAATATAAAAGGCGTTACGCGTTGTTGCCAGCAATCCTGTTACTTTGCTTTCAATCAAGGCTTTTTCAGACAAGGTTGCCTCAATTGATTGGGCGACAAGCGACAATTCATGGACAACATCAAAGTTGGCTGCTTTTTTGTTTGCAATCGCCGTTCCTGTGGCTTTTGCTAAAAATGCTAAGACAGCGATTTGTGCCGTGTAAGCTTTTGTAGAGGCAACAGCAATTTCAGGCCCAGCATGCAAGAGCAATGTGAAATTTGCTTCACGTGACAAGGTTGAGCCCGGTACATTAGTGACGGTTAAACTTGGAATGCCTAGTTCATTTGCTTTCACTAAAACTTGACGGCTGTCTGCGGTTTCACCAGACTGTGATAAGAAGATAAAGAATGGCTTTTCAGATAGGCGTGGCATGTTATACCCCCACTCTGATGCGATACCCAGTTCCACTGGTTTTTCGACCAATTCTTCTAATAAATATTTGCTAGCGTAACCAGCATTGTAAGATGTGCCTGCTGCAATGATATAAATGCGGTCTGCTTTAATCAAAGCCTGAATAATGGCATCATCCATCACAACTTTGCCTGTTTCATCTGCGTAGATTTGGCTGAGTTTCCGCATGACAGCAGGCTGTTCATCAATTTCTTTCAGCATGTAGAAAGGATAAGTCCCTTTACCGATATCAGAAAGGTCAAGCTCAGCGATATAGCTGTCACGAGATAGAACATGACCGTCTAAATCATGGATTTCAACCCTATCTTTGGTTAAAATCACCAATTCATGGTCGTGAATTTCCATAAACTCACTGGTTTCACGAATCATGGCCATGGCATCTGAACAAACCATGTTATAACCGTCTCCGAGACCGATTAAAAGCGGTGATTTATTTTTAGCAACATAAATCACATCTGGCTCAGTCGCATCCATCAGCGCAAAGGCATAAGACCCTTCAATAAGCGTTAAAGCTTTTTTGAACGCATCAAGTGTGCTAATGTTCTCAGTTTCAGCAAGTTTGGCAATCAGATGTACCGCAACTTCTGTATCGGTTTGACCGTTGAAAGTATCATCAGCAAGATAGTCCTGTTTAATCTCAAGATAGTTTTCAATGACCCCATTATGAACGAGAACAAAGCGACCGTCCGTTGATGTATGCGGATGCGCATTAGTTTCTGATGGCTTACCATGAGTCGCCCAACGTGTATGACCAATGCCAGCGGTCCCTGCCACATCAATGCCGATTTTTTCACGTAACTCCGCAATCCGGCCCACTGATTTAATCAATGTTGCGTTTTGATTTGGATTGGTGACAAATATCCCAGCGCTATCATAGCCACGATATTCTAGTTTTTCTAATCCCTGCATCAAAATATCACGCGCGTTTCTATTTCCGACTACTCCGACAATGCCACACATATTATTTCCTCTTTTTAAATTGGTATAGTTCAATTATTCGTTTTACGAACTTGATATATGTATGATAAAACAAAGTTTAGGCAATGTCAAGCGATAACTTTCGTTTATTGGTCTAGTTGAGTTAAGCGTCAATTGGGAAAAAATTACCAATGATTTTCCCAACAATACGCGGTTCTTCATCAAAAGGCGCAAATTTGTCCTGATATTTGTCATTAATCGAAACTAAACGCAAGCCGCCTTCTTCTCTGTAGACTTTTTTGATATAGGTTTGCCCCTCCCAGTCAATGGCATAAATCGCCCCATCATAATCAAAAGTGGTGTCTTTGATTAAGGCAACAGAGCCATCCGCATAAACCGGTTCCATCGAATCGCCGTAGACCCAGCTAGCAAAATCATAGGAAAGTTCCGCGTCAAAATAGACGGTGTCATAGCTACCGTCGTCCATATAAGAAAATCCCGTTCCGGCTGATAACTTTTCGTAGACTTTATAGGGAAATAATTTGACGATTTTTTCACTTTCTTTTTGAGTTTGTTCTGATAATTGGTTTTGTGTATAGCGCATGACGTTTTCCTTTCGTTGCTCTGTTAATTGATGAAAAGCTGACAGTAAGTCTGTCTCCTCATCTTTGACTAAAATTTCATAAGGCACACCAAAGACATCGGAAAGTTTCAATAAATTTTCTTTCTTAGGCTTGGTTTTACCACGTTCCCAAGCAAAATAGGAGGTGTTGGCTACTCCTATCTGTTTGGCGACTTCTCGCTGAGATAAACCTTTTGCTTCCCTTATTTGCACTAAATTATTTGCGATTGCCATCATGACCTCCGTTTGTTATGTTAGTTTTTTAAACTAACACTAGTATATATTTTTTTTACTGCCATGTCAAATCATCAGATTTTTTGATATAATGTAGAGATGACAATGATATTATTATTACTGGTCGCCTATTTATTAGGGTCAATCCCTTCAGGTCTGTGGATTGGTCACTATTTCTTCCACAAAAATCTCCGTGACTTTGGTTCTGGTAACATTGGCACGACCAATACGTTTAGAATTTTAGGCAAGCGCGCAGGAACAGTCGTCTTTGTGATGGACTTGCTTAAAGGCACGCTTGCGACGGTTTTACCGTTGATGTTTGGGATAGAGACGATTTCGCCGGCCCTATTTGGTTTATTTGCTGTGCTGGGGCATACTTTTTCTATTTTTAATCATTTCCAAGGCGGCAAGGCGGTCGCAACGGCAGCGGGCATGCTTTTGGGCTATAGTCCGTGGTTTGTTCTGTTATTAGCTTTTGTTTTCTTTATTACCTTCTATCTAACAAGCATGGTGTCATTTGCCAGCGTTTTATGCGCAGGTGTTGCAGCGATTTTGGTCCTCATCCTGCCTGCTTTCCACTTGATTTTTACCTCTTATGACTGGCTCTTTACAAGTATTGTTTTATTTCTGGCTTGTTTCATCATCATTCGCCATCGTGAGAATATCACGAGAATTCGAAATAAGTCTGAAAATATTTTCAACTTTGGTTTGAACATTACCCACCAAAAACGCCAAAAACGCCAAAAACGCCAAAAACGCCAAAAACACAACATCTAGTGGCTTGTCCAAAAAAACATCACAATATCTAGTTTAAATTGTTGACTAGATATTTTTTTATTGCTAAAATATAGAGACAATAACTAATAAAAGGGGTATCCAAATGGTAACCGTATTTTCAAAAAATAATTGTATGCAATGTAACATGGTTAAAAAGTGGTTGGCCGATAAAGCCGTCCAATTTAAAGAAATTAATATCGACGAAGAACCACAATATATCGAGCAAATTAAAGCCATGGGCTTTATGGCCGCACCGATTATCGTCAAAGATGACCTATCATTCTCAGGTTTCCGGCCTGCTGAATTGGCGAAATTGGTATGAAAATTGCCTACTACAGCGTGACGCGACAAGTCAGTCGTTTCGTTAAAAAATTAAATTTAGCCGCAAATCAAGCTGTCGAGGTTTCTGATACGCTCCTGCTGTCAGAGCCTTTTATGCTCATCATCCCAACTTATGAAAAGGAAATTCTCCAAGAAGTTTGGGATTTTATGGCTGAGAATAGCGCCTATTGCCAAGGCATCATCGCCAGCGGCAACCGCAATTTTGCTGAGCTTTATATTTATTCCGCTAAAGATCTATCGGCCGAGTTTCACGTGCCGATTTTATATGATTTTGAGTTCAATGGGACTGATGAAGATGTCACTGCTGTCCACTCTATCTTAGAAAGCTATTAACCTATGTCTTTAAAAACTTTGGAAAATGTGTCTTATTTCCGTCTCAATAATGAAATTAATATTCCTGTCAATGGGCAAATTCCCTTGCACAAGGATCACGAAGCCTTGCTTGCCTTTTTCGAAGAAAATGTGCGCCCTAATCTTAAAACCTTTCCAACAGTTGCAGAAAAAATCGCTTATTTACTCGAGCATGATTATATCGAACCAGATTTTATCAAAAAGTACACAATTGATTTTATCACGGAACTGTCTGATTGGCTCTATGCCCAAAATTTCCAGTTCAAATCATTCATGGCAGCCTATAAATTTTATCAACAATATGCCTTGAAAACCAACGATGGTGAGTTTTACCTGGAAAATATTGAAGATCGCATTTTGATGAATGCCTTGTATTTTGCGGATGGTGATACTGAATTAGCCCAATCATTAGCTGATGAACTCATTCATCAACGCTATCAGCCTGCGACCCCAAGCTTTTTAAATGCTGGTCGTTCACGTCGTGGCGAGCTCGTCTCGTGTTTCTTGATCCAAGCAACTGATGATATGAATAGCATTGGGCGTTCTGTTAATTCTGCCTTGCAACTTTCTCGCATTGGTGGTGGTGTAGGGATTAATCTCTCTAACCTCCGTGAAGCGGGTGCGCCGATTAAAGGTATTGAAAATGCGGCCAGTGGGGTTGTTCCCGTGATGAAACTTTACGAGGACAGCTTCTCCTACTCCAACCAACTTGGCCAACGTCAAGGAGCTGGTGTGACTTATCTCAGTGTTTTTCATCCAGATATCATGGCCTTTTTATCAACTAAAAAAGAAAATGCTGACGAAAAAATTCGTGTGAAAACATTGTCGCTCGGTGTTACCGTTCCAGATAAATACTATGAACTCGTGCGTGAAAATGCTGATATGTTCCTGTTTAGTCCTTATGATGTCGAACGCGTCTATGGTCAACCTTTTAGCTATGTGGATATCACGGCAGAATACGATAACCTCCTTGCCAATCATGACATCAAAAAATATCGTATTCGCGCCCGTGATTTAGAGCAAGAAATCGCCAAACTCCAACAAGAATCTGGCTATCCTTATATCATCAACATTGATGTGGCGAATAAAGCCAACCCCATCCATGGGAAAATCGTCATGAGTAACTTGTGTTCAGAGATTTTGCAAGTGCAAACCGCTTCAGAGCTTAATGAAGACCAGACTTACAAGACTTTGGGCACTGATATTTCATGTAACCTTGGCTCGACTAACGTGGTCAACCTCATGCAATCGCCTAATTTTGAGAAATCAATCGATAGCATGGTGAAAGCCTTGACTTTTGTCACGGATCATTCTGAGATTGATGCTGTGCCAACCATTAAAAATGGCAACCGTAAAGCGCATACGATTGGGCTTGGTGCCATGGGACTTCACTCCTACTTCGCCAAACATCATCTGGTTTATGGCTCGCCTGAATCTATTGAGTTTACAGACGTCTACTTTATGTTGCTGAATTTCTATACGTTGAAATCGTCTATGAATTTGGCACGTCAAAAGGGGCAAACTTTTGCTGATTTTGACAAATCGGCTTATGCTGATGGCACTTATTTCGACCAATATATCGAAGACAAACACCTTTCTGATAAAGTTGCGACTTTATTTGAAGGTATTCCTATTCCGACTGCTGAGGACTGGCGTGAGCTGCGTCAAAATGTTATGACACACGGTCTCTACCACCAAAACCGTCTAGCAGTGGCGCCAAATGGTTCGATTTCATATATCAACGACGTTTCTGCAAGTATTCACCCCATTACCCAACGGATCGAAGAACGCCAAGAAAAGAAAACGGGGAAAATCTACTATCCTGCGCGCGATTTAGCGACGGATACGATTCCTTACTATACGAGCGCTTATGATATGGATATGCGGCGCGTGATTGATGTTTATGCGGCGGCTACGAAACATGTCGATCAAGGCTTGTCAATGACGCTATTCTTGCGTAGCGAGATGCCTGTTGGGCTTTATGAGTGGAAAACGGATACCAAGCAAACGACGCGTGATCTGAACATTCTGCGTAATTATGCCCATCACAAAGGGGTTAAATCGATTTACTACATCCGCACCTTTACCGATAACGGTGATGAAGTCGGCGCTAACCAATGTGAATCTTGTGTGATTTAAGGTGACTGTGGACATTTTAGTTTTTGACCTCGACGGCACGATTGTCTTTGACGGGATTCAGATTAAGCCGGATCTTCTAGCGATTTTAAAGGCGTTGAACCAACGCTACGAGATTATTTTCGCATCCGCCCGCCCTATTCGGGATATGCTCCCGCTACTGCCTGATTTTCCTGATAATGATTTGATTGGTGGCAATGGTAGCATGATTCGACAAAAGGGTTGTATTGAGGTTACAGCGAGAATTGATGCAACCTCAGCACGTCAGATTATGACTGAAATAGTAGCTGAAAAACTGGACTATATTATTGACTATGATTGGGATTATACAGCAAAAGTTGCGGCTAATCATTCGATTTGGCAAAAGCTAGATACCAATCACTTAGCGCAAAATATCCCACTCCAATTTGATAACATCAGCAAAATTATCACGTTTGAGACACCAGAAAAATTCAGTCTGTTATTTCCTGATGCCCTCTATCATGCTGATGTTCAAGAATTGGTCTTTACTGGCAAGAATATCAACAAATATACCACTTTAAAAACGCTGATTGGCGATTGTCCTTATACAACTTTTGGCAATGATCACAATGATATTGACTTATTAAATCACGCTGAAACTGCTTTTCAAATTGGCAACCAAGACTTACCTGTCACGAGCAAGAACATTTCCGAGGAACAACTCCCCCAGATTTTACACAACTTATAACTAGATTTAGGAAAAAATAATGATTAATCCAAACTTTATCAAGGCTATCAACTGGAATAATATCGAAGATTTAATCGATAAATCAACTTGGGAAAAATTAACTGAGCAATTTTGGCTGGACACCCGTATTCCACTTTCAAATGACTTGGACGACTGGCGCAGTTTGTCTGACGTTGAGCGTCATCTCGTCAGCCATGTTTTTGGTGGCTTGACGCTCCTCGATACCGTCCAATCTGATACAGGCATGGACTCATTGCGTGCGGATGCGCGGACGCAACACGAGGAAGCTGTCCTCAACAATATCCAATTTATGGAGTCTGTTCACGCCAAGTCTTACTCCTCTATCTTCTCTACGCTCAATACCAAGACTGAGATTGATGAAATTTTTGCTTGGATTGATGCCAACGAAAATCTGCAATACAAGGCGCAAAAAGTCAACAGTATTTACAAAAATGGCACGCCACTGGAAAAGAAAATCGCTTCTGTCTTCCTCGAAACTTTCCTTTTCTACAGCGGTTTCTACACCCCTTTGTATTATTTGGGCAATAACAAGCTGGCTAATGTCGCGGAAATTATCAAATTAATCATCCGTGATGAGTCAGTCCATGGCACTTATATTGGCTATAAATTTCAGCTTGGTTTTGATGAACTTTCTAGTCAAGAGCAAGAAGAACTCAAAAATTGGGCTTATGAACTCCTCTACGACCTCTACGCTAATGAAGAAATCTATACCGATGACCTCTATGGCGTTTTAGGCTGGTCTGAGGATGTCAAGACTTTCTTGCGTTATAATGCTAACAAAGCTCTAATGAACCTTGGCTTTGATCCCCTCTTTCCTGACAATGCGTCAGACGTCAATCCAATCGTGATGAATGGGCTGTCAACCGGTACCGTCAACCACGACTTCTTCTCACAAGTCGGCAATGGTTATCTCCTCGGTCAAGTTGAAGCCATGAGTGATGATGACTACGTCTTTGACTAAACTATAAAAAACTCGCCAGGCTTTTTATCGAGACTGGCGAGTTTTTTTATCGTCTATTTATTAAAGATTTTGGGTCCTTTACGCATGTGTTTCCGATCATTCTTGGTCGGTGTTTCTTGACTAGAACGACCACCACCGGCTTGTTTCTTCTTGATGATTTCTAACATCTTTTCTTTGGTTGTTTGATTCAATTTTTCTCTTCCATTAAAAGTCGGCAATACGACTATCCATTCTATAGCATTATATTTATTAACCGTTACTTCAACAGGATATTTTACTTGTCTGATGTAAGCTGTCATTTTTTATTCTATATTTTTATTTCGGGCTGTGATATGCTTCGATTATTTCCTTAAGCGTTGGCGCTTTAGCATCTTTTTCAGATACCTGCTCAAGATTACCGAGCACGATAGGAATTGGCCAATCAATGCCTAATTCAGGGTCTAGCGGCGTTAATGCGACGCCTGACATCCCTGGGCGCCATTCATTGTCAAAGCAATAAAGATATTCTGTGTCGTCATCTAGTGCTTGAAAGCCATTGCACACGCCTTGCGGGACAAAGACTTGGACGCCCGGTGTCAAGTGAACCGTCACAACCGCACCAAGAGTTCGGCTGTCTGCTCTTGTATCGACGTAAGCACCAAATGCAGAGCCGTGAGCGACTGTGACTAATTTTGCCATCGCTTCGCCATGAAGGCCTCTGACGGCACCACGCTTGGTTCTGGTTAGATTGATTTGTTGCCACGGATTGATCGTATTTGGCAAAATCTCAGAATGACTACTTGAGCGATAAAGTTCCCGAACGGTACCACGATCATCCGTCACCGTTTTAACCTGAATGATTTGTAGCCCATCAATTTTTGATGCTGCAGCAGAAAATTCGTTGATTTGTAATGTCATGTTGACTCCTTTGTTTGAGATTGATTATAAATATTGCGCCAAGTTTTTAAGAATGACTTGGCAGCCAGCAGGTGAAATATGTGCGCCGTCAAACGTATATTCTTTCTTAAGGTTGCCATTTTCATCAGCTAAACCTTCACTCACATCAATAAAGTGAACGCCCAATTTTTCAGCCATGTCACGATTTTTTTCACTTGCGAGATTAAATAAGTCATTATTTCGCGTTGCAAATAACACCGCCTCGTCTTCATCAGAGCCAAAATCTACATTATTAACAGGATAATACTTCAATACGAAAATTTCAGTCTTCGGTAAAGTTGCCTGTATTTGTTGTATGATTTTTTCATAGTTTTCATGAAATATTTCTGGCTTGACTTGAAAGCCAATATCATTTGTGCCAATATTGATAAAAATTTTGGAAGGTGCTAAATCAAAAATTTGTGTATGGATATGATCTAAGATAAATTGTGTCGTCGTCGCTCGTACAGCACGGTTATAAATAGACTTTTCAAACTTGATTTCGCCACTTTCTTGCCAGTTTTCAATTGGAAAAAGTTCCATAATAGAACTGCCGATAAATAGCGTCTGCCCCTTTTTAACTGTTTTATTCTTTTCTTGATACTCAGCTAATAGGTTGTTTTGAAAAGCTATCAAATTGGGATTTAACGTGAGTTCTTGCGTTTCCTTACTCATAGAAAAACACCTCCTGATTAGGTTTCTAACTATATTTTAACATTTATAGCCTTTTATAGCTATTTTGAGCTTGATATTTCCATGACCTTATCTTCTTATACAAATCCCCTAATTGACAGTTTACTATGGTATAGTAGTCTTAAGCGCACTTACAAGGAGGATAACAATGGCACGAGGTAAGACAATTCAACTGTATCTGATGGATAGTGTTCCGAAAGGTCGCATCAAATGTACATTGGCAAACTGGACAGGGATAGCTTATAAAATTCCGAGAACCGAACTTGATGTTTTCAGAAACAAACTCTTGGACAGCAGCAAACAGCTCGTTATAGAATTTTGATTTTATGTAGCTTGTAAACGAGCGTTCTGTTACCATAAATTTTTCTCCTTTTCTAGTCGATTGATTGATTGAACACTTTATTTATTATAGAATCGCCGAGAGCTTTTGCAAATAGTGGTGGCACTGAATTCCCGATTTGCATACCAACCGTAGTAATATCACCGATGAAATGGTAATGGTCAGGATAACTTTGTATACGAGCAGCTTCGCGTGGTGTTATGGTTCTGTCATCAACCGGATGGGTAATCCTGCCCACGCTAGGGGTATTAATCCTAGTTGTCAAAGTATAACTAGGCTTGTCTTTTTCCATGCGACCATAAGCTCCGCTATGAACAGATTTAGTTTGAAATTCGCTAGGCAAATCTTTCATATTCTCGCCAGGTTTCACTAATTTAAGTATGCTTATAGTTTTTTCGCTATGAGTTGAAGCTATATGGTTGCGAAATGTTTTACCGTTACCACTACGCATTTTCTTCTGATACTCATTTTGAGTAGAGCTCTTATACTGTGTGATTTCTACACCTTCTCCAGATTTAAGCGTTGGCAAGTCCCCAATCGCATCCCACACAGTAACCGCACTATCCTCGTCATGCGTTTCTTCAGGGAATAATTGTTCCGAATCTAGTCCCAAACGGTTGCCAATGAAAATGGCTCTTTTCCTTTTTTGAGGCACTCCGAATTTTTCAGTAGAGAACACACGCGAGGCGACGTCGTATCCAAGCGCCGCCAATCGTTCCTCTATTTCCTTTTTTATACTACCTTTATTGTAGTTTAATATGCCGGGGACGTTTTCAATAACAAATACCTTAGGGTTCAATTCTTGCACCATCCGAAGAAACTCCAAGAATAGTAAATTTCTCTCATCATCAAAGAATGATTTTTCTTTGCGAATTCTGTTTCCAGCCATCGAAAAACCTTGGCACGGTGGCCCGCCAAAAATAATATCGACCGATTTACCTTGATTCTTGAATATCTCAGCTATCGTTGTAGATGATTCTTGATTTTTAAATACGGCATCAGCTGTGCTTGCGGGAACCGTACGAATGTCCGCATTAATCATAACCGTTTTGTCATGATTTGCTTTGTATGTTTTCGCAATTTTAGGGTCATATTCAATCGCAACAGCCACTTCAATGCCCGCCATTTCCATACCAAGCGAAAAACCACCTGCTCCTGAGAATAGATCTAGTGCTGTTATTCCTTTTGTTGCCATTGATACTTATCTCCAATCTTAGATTCAGATTCAACTTCTACGTACTCATATCTATCTTCTAATATTTTTTCTATATCTAAAGCATTCCCTTTTTCATCAAGGTAAGTTTGGGTGTGGACAATGATGGGAATCAACTCCTCATATAGCTTAGACGGTGTTATTCCATCGTTTTCTTCAACCAGTGATTGAATGATATTTATAATGTACTCTTTAGATTTTTCAGGCGCTACAACAGGTTCTAAATTCGGTTTCACACTATTATCTTTGAAAAGTGTATACACAAAATCACCTGTCAGCGTGTTCATTTTATTGATTCCTTGCGTCCCTGAACTCACAGCTTGTTCTTGTAAGTTTATGTCGCACAAAATAAATCCAGCACGCTTAACGGCATCCATAACCCCTTTCCAAACGTTTAAATCGCGATTGTGAAAGGTGAATGAAACATATCGCTTGTCTTTAAGCACCCTATGCATTTCTTTAAAAGTTGCTAACATTCTCTCACCATAGTCTACGTGATCTTTCTTTCTGTAACTATCGATGATAATCTCGCTATCATAATCAACTGTAGTATCTAACCAGCTGTTCCAAAATTGACTCAGCGCTAAGTATGCGATACTTTCCCCGTATGGAGGATCAGTAAAAATATAGTCGATAGATTCGTTTTCCAAAAATTGCATTTTATTAGAGTTAGTGTTATATAAATCAATATAGTTATTATCAACATTTTCAAGTTCTAGCTTACCCTTGGCAATTGCATTAACTCTAAGTTTGAAACAATGAAAGATGTTTCGTTCAGTGTGGATTTTCGGAGTCCAAAATTTACTAATTACCCAGCCTGATTTATATGTTGCTTTTTCTAAATCGGCAGGCAGCATATTCGAAACATTCGCCAGCATACTGGTAAAGGTAAACATTAGCAAGCTTCGCATTTGCTCATTTTCAACCAAAAATATATTATCTCGCAAATTCGACAAAATGATTAAAGCTCGATCCGTGAAAAGCTCATCTATCGATTCTTTGCCAGAGCGTTTAACATACTGTAATACCTTGTCTTTTGGATACTTAATCGAGCCATCTTTATCTAGCTTTCTCTTAAGTGCTCTTATTTGGTTTATCTTTTTTGAATCTTTGGCATCTACGTCTTTTACGAATACTCCGTCAAGTTTGCACTTCCCTTTAACCCTAACAAATTCACCGTTTTCCCAAATACCTATTTCAACATGCGCTGCATTTCCGCAAGACGGGCAAGTTGTTTCGTAAAGATGATTACACTCATCCGCTAGAGCATCTAGAATAGAATTTGCTAAACGTTTATATTCTTCTAAATCGACATCGGACACTGTGTTTTCAGCAATAAATTTCGACATAGGATTAATATCGACACCAACCCCAACACGTTTCGCCTTACAAGCCTCGATTGGAACAATTCCCGAACCCATGAAAGGATCTAAAACAACATCTCCTGGAGATGTATAATTTTCAATATAATCAGCCACAACATTATGAGGTTTGCGCCCCCAATATTTATGCATCAAATAGTGAGCCGGATGAGATTTAGCACTTATATTTTTCATTTTAGCGTTCTTATTACCACCACTACTAGGAATATTATTGTCATTCAAGCCCTCTGAAACATAAAAATTGTTTCTAAAATCAATGACATCCGATTTGTAGAATTTTCGATAATTGGTTTCCTGTACCTTTACGCAACGTAATTTCCCGGCATCGGCTAATCTTCTAACTGTATTACTTGACACTTCCAAAATAGTAGCAGCTTTATTAACTCCTATGAGCTCATTACTAGATATATTTTTATTATCCAAGTCTTCCAACCCTCCCAATTATTTAGTAACATTATAGCATATAGGCAACTTCTTTTCAACATAGATTTATTAATATTGCCGCTTTTTATTTTTATCAGTATTTATTCAGGTTTTCGCACAACTAATCTTGACACCCTTAGGAAACACCACCCTTTTGTGATATAATAGAATTAACATTAATTACTTTTGGAGATGCAAGATGACAGTTAATTTCGATAAAACTCTAGAGGATATTTCTCTTTTCATGCAGGAACAAGGTTTTTTCTACAGTGATGAACAGATTTACGATTTTTATACCTCTCTGATAACCAAGCCATTTGTCATTCTCTCTGGAATCAGTGGATCTGGGAAGTCAAAGATTGCCGACCTGTTCGCTGAATACATGGGAATAGCGTACGAAAACGAAGATAACTATGAACTAATCGCGGTCAAACCTAACTGGACGGATAATCGCGGTATTTTCGGGTATCACAACTTGTTAAACGACACCTATCAAATAACCCCCACTTTAAAATTATTTTTACGAGCAAAAGCTAATCCTGAAAAGCCCTACTTTCTTGTGCTTGACGAGATGAATTTAGCCAAAGTGGAATACTATTTTTCCGACTTTTTAAGCTTAATCGAGAGTCGGAGAGAGACTAAAAGCCAATCTTTTTCGAGCGACTTCGTTTCTGTAAAAAGCACACTTGGCGGGAATATAACTCTGTCGCAAGCTATAATTTTATCTGCCATTCAAATGGGGGACAACAAGTTTCGCAGCGTGGAAGACTATCGAGAAACACCCATAGCTAAATGGTGGCTAGACACTATATCTACAGGTTCTAACCCAACTGCGCAATTTCGTTCTGAACTAAATCAAGATCGCAAAGGAACTCTCCCCAACGGCCTAAAAGCCGATGGAAGTCGCCTTGCTGGCAAAGCATTCTGGGCTGAACCTCAAGGTAACTCATATAAACTAAAATCATTTTCCGAAATGGATGATCCTACTAGAGCGCAATTTAGTAAAATCAGAAATGCATTCGTGACAGAAACGAATTCAATTAAGCAAGGTAAAATCGACCTGCACAATTTTGAGCATCCGCTTAAAACCGTTGAAACTCAAGATGACTATATAGATTCTTTAATCAACGATGAAGGCTATTATGTGCCCTCTGCAATTGAAATACCTTTGAATGTATTTGTGATTGGCACCGTGAACGTTGACGAAACTACGTATATGTTCAGCCCTAAAGTCTTGGATAGAAGTAACGTTATAGAGTTAAATGACATCGATTTATTCGCCGCTTTTGATTACGGAACAAAACCATCAATTAGCCATACTTTACCACCCAAAAGTAACGCTCCTTTCTCGTTCGATATTTCATTAGCAACAACAAAAGATACAAAAGAATTAACGCGACTATATCCTACCGAATTCAAAATACTTATATCAGCTTTCGATATTTTAAAAGACAAAAACAAGCACTTCGGCTATCGTGTTTTCAACGAAATCAGCTCATTTGTCTTAAATTATTGCGGCAGTAGCTCTGCTTCAACGGATGTTATCTCTGCAATTGACTTGCAAATCCTACAAAAAGTATTGCCTAAAATCAGTGGCTCAGACGATGAAATATCTACTATTATAGTTGCCTTGCTAGACTTATCTACTGAGAAAAACTTAGTACGCTCTGCAGCTAAATTAGCTAAGATGCAAAATTCGCTTAACCTAGTCGGTTATGCAACATTCATCGAGTAGGTGACTTTTATGGAATATTACAAAGCTATAAAATTTGAACGCTTCATTTTGTTTTCAAGTATAACTAGCGACAAAGAACTAGACCAGCTAGAAAATAGCTGTGAGACTACTATCAGCTGCGACGAATCAAACTCAGATATCCGGGTAGATTCCAGCGGGATAGTTCATCTTTACGAATGGACATCTTACAACATAGTTGGTTTATCCAATGCTCCCCTCAACAAAGACGATTATTTTTATAGCGGACTTATCGGCCGCCATAATTCTGGAACTATTTTATTTAAAAATTTTATCGGGAAAGCAAAATTTAGAGATGTTGTCTTTGTCGTTGAATCAAAAAAAATGGATACCCATGATGTTGAAAAACTGATAAGCGAGATTGACGAGCGGGTACAGGCTACTATCTCTCAATTCTTTTCAAGTAGAGGGATATCCCAAGGAGTTTTCAAGAAAAACAAAGATAAATTTCAAGATTTTTATGTATACCAAAAATTGTATCATTCCTTAAAGCAGGGGAATATTACGAGATTCGCAAAATTCATAGCGACCAATCCAAACAGCCAATTTATAAAGAATGTTACCCAAAAACATATTACTCAGATCAAAAACGTTTCACCCGAAAGTATTATGGATGTTTTCTCAGGAAACACTCCCTTGTCCAAATCTAATAGCAAACCATCATTGTCGCAAAAATTCTCAGGCAATGTCCCTTTAGTTATGAATGAACATATAAACGTTGTCACAACAGACATAAATGAAAATCAGTTTGTGAAATTTTTTCTAAAACTTTCTCTTAAAATATTGAGCCATTTTATACTTGAACTTTCGGAACGGGATTCAGAAAACACCTCTAAAAATGCTCTCTTGATAGGCGAATTGCACGATTATAGAGATGCGATTCAGCAGCTCTTAAAACTGGATTTTTATAAGAATGTCTCTAATCTCAACTTATTAAACCATTCTAGCACCGCCCTTACAAAGCAATATGGTTATAAGCAACTTTACAACGAATTTATAAACTTAAAACAAACCCCCACTAGTTGTTTCGATACATCTTCTTTAATAGACTTGTTCGAGAATAAATCTATCGATAAACTATATGAATACGTAAGTTTATTTAGACTTGTTGACATTTTAGAAAAAATCTATTCGTCACCATCTAATTCGACTATTACTGTCGCCTCTACTCAGAAGATATACACCTTATCTTTAGGCGAAGATAACGGTAGCGTTGAGTTTACCTTTAAAGGCAATGACACCTTATATTCAACAAAACTTTTATTTCAACATTCATTCACTCTTAAAAATAATGACTCCTACTCCGTTGAATTCAAGCCTGATTTCACTTTACAGGTTTTTATAGGAGGAGAAACTAAATACTATCACTTTGATTCGAAATTCAGAGTTTCTTATGATGAGTCTAGCAAAAATGATGACATCGTAAAAATGCATGCCTATAGAGATGGCATTACCGACACAGTTGGATCCTTTGTTTTGTTCCCCGGACAAGTTGACAATCTATTTATTGTCGGTGATTCGTATCCATATCAGGGTGTTGGATCTTTTCCTTTGAACCCCGATGATAGATTTGACACCATATTAGAAGACGCGCTTTTTAAAATCGTTTCACGCATTTGAATTTGCTGACAAGCCTACATCTTTCTTCTATACCCCACCCCTAATTTTTACCGATTTATCATTACGCTATACTCAACCCTAACCTCTATTTTCGACAAAAATCACAACAAAAAAAGGCTTCAGCGCAATCTGGCAGATATGCCAGAAAACGCTGAAGCCTTATATTATATAGGGTTAAACTAGTCTTTTGCTATCATCTGCAATGTTCTCAACATGGTGGGTCTGCGGAAAGTGGTCGACTGGCAGAAAACACCCCCTTACACACCCCCTCGATTTAAATATCTCGAGCAAGCACACCCCACTAAACACCCCTAGCCTCAGCGGAATAAACGGAAAAATCAACGTTCCACACCCCTACACCCCCTACGAAATCGAACGTCGTCACCAAACATAAAAAACGACAAACAAAAAGACCTTCAACTCCCAACTGCGAGCGGAAAGCCTATATACAAGCCATTTCAATCCTATTTCTTTGTATCAACCTAGCGATGATTATATCGATTTCGGCGCTAAATTTAAGCTTTTCAGAATATCTTGAACCCGATTAGAATAACCTTCTAGATAACTCTCAAAGTTAGTTTTGATGTTATCTGGCTCATCTAGCAAGTTTTTTAACGTAAATTTGCTGGCGTTGTAATACTTATAGCCGGAGATGGACTCCAATACCTGTTTAGGGGTATTTTGATTTTTTGCATAGGCTTCTACCACGCTTTGTTTCGTAGGTAGCAGAGCAGCCTCAAGTCTTGCAATGACAAATAGCGGAATGATGACATCTCGGTATTTATCAGCACGATAAGCGCCACGAAGTGTGTTTGCAATTGACCAAACCATATTCACTTCATTTGAAATATTGATGTCATTTGATTGAAAGATTGGTAGTTTACTATTATTCATTTTCGCTTTCTCCATTCTCTATGTTCACAATATCGCCAAAATCGACTTTAAGCGCCTCAGCTATCTTCACCAATGACTCCATCGCCACAGGTTCATCTTTTCCAAGTTTCGCAATTACATTGGCGCTAACTCCCGATAATTCCTTTAATTGGGTTCTATTAAGATCTTTATCAATCAGTAATTTCCACAATCTTTTATATGATATTGGCATTTTTTCACCTCAATCTTTCTACTTTTGTTCAATACCTGCTGATATTATATCACAATATGCTAAAATAATCTCACAGATATGCAATTTTTATGATAAAAAAACTGCCTATTCGGCTATTTGTGCTAATGCAAATTGTTTAGCGAATTGCAAGTTTTGTCAAAAATATTCTAAACGTCACAAAAAGGAAACGTTACTTGTAATTTTGTTCTATGATTTTACTTTCTTCGCAAAATAATCTCCTTATCAATCTAATACCAAAAAAACATCCAACCTACTCACTCAGCTCCCAAATAACCAAGCCGCACACTCAACCCTAACCCCTAAACCCACGCTAAAACTCCGTTTCAGGCACTAAAAAAGCTCCCTAGACACAAGTCCAGAAAGCCTGAGAAACCCTATAAACAAAAGGTTCAAGCCTTATTTAACCTTAGATAGTAATGCTACACACTCGATGTGATGCGTCTGCGGAAACAAATCAACAGGCTGCACCTTCTCAAGCACATAGCCTAACTCCTCAAACCGCACCACATCACGCGCAAAGGTTGCTGCATTACAAGAAATATAAATAAGACTTCGCGCGCCGACGCTCGCGGCTGACTTGATAAAAGTCTCATCAAGCCCCTTACGCGGTGGATCAACCAAAATCACATCAGGTGTTACACCATCAGCGACCCAGTCGCCCATGACTTTCTCGGCTTTACCCGTTACGTAAGTCACATTGTCGATACCGTTTAACTCAGCATTCTTACGCGCATTTTCAACAGCTGCAGCTACGACTTCAACGCCATAGACGTGCTTGACCTTGTCGGCAAACGATAAGCCAATCGTCCCGATACCTGAGTAGGCATCAATCACGACATCATCTGAGTTTAAATCCGCAAACTCGATCGCTTTTGCATACAACACTTCTGCTGCTGGCGTATTGACCTGATAAAATGAGGGTGCAGAAATCTCGTATTTGCGCCCTAACATAATGTCGGTGATGAAATCTTGGCCAAACAGCACGTGCCAATCATTTCCAAAGATGTTATTACCAGTAGAAGTGTTGACGTTTTGCATCACAGACTTAATGGCTGAAAATTGCTTGGTAAGAGCGTTTATAACACTGTCTACTTTGAAGAAAGAAGCCTTGCGTGTGACGAAAATTACCATAATTTCGCCAGTTGCGTGAGCACGACGAATGACAATATTGCGAACAAAACCAGTATTTTCAGTCTCGTTGTAGGCTTTGAGGCCAAATTTTCGGAGTAAATCACGAACTGCGATGACGACCTCATCAATTTCAGGTTGTTGGATAAAGAAATCTTCAACCGGCACCAGCGTGTGGGAATGTTTGCGGAAGAAACCCGTTTCCAGCACGCCATTGACTGAACGGACAGGGATGCTGGCCTTATTGCGATATTGTGTAACGTCTGGGCTGGCAATGGCCTCTAGAACAGGAAAATCAGCCTTGTGCGCTGTTTTAGAGAGTAGCTCGACAATCTGCTTGCGCTTGAATTTCAATTGCTCAGCATAGGCTAAATGGCCGAAATCGGCAATGCCTGTTCGCAAGTAGTCAAGATTGATATCTGTGACGCGGTGCTCAGAAGTCGTGAGGTAAGTTTCAACCTTACCAAATCCGAATTTTTTACCTGTTTTCAAGACGCGCATCTCAATCATCTCACCCGGTAAAGCATTCTCCACAAAAAACGGGTAGCCGTCAATCTTGACAACACCCGCTCCCTCGTGGGTCAAATCTATTACTTGAACTTCAAAAATATCATTTTTATTAAAATTAGTCATGACCTCATTATATCACATCTTGGCAGGTGTCGCGCTAATCACAACAAAAAAACGAGCTACAAACTCGTTTTTTCTAGTTTCATCTATCAATCCTTCCAATCCCACCAATTTTGTTTGTCAGCAGGTAGTGCACCGTCATGATTGGCATAGAAGACAGCTAAGCGATAAGTATAAAGAACGCATCTATCTAGCTCACCTTCCCCCAGTCCTTGTGCCAAACAATCCGCAACATAGATTGCTTCTGGGCTATGATTTCGCAAGGAGGCAATCGTTGG
Source organism: Pseudolactococcus reticulitermitis (assembly GCF_002260845.1). Classification (GTDB taxonomy): domain Bacteria; phylum Bacillota; class Bacilli; order Lactobacillales; family Streptococcaceae; genus Pseudolactococcus; species Pseudolactococcus reticulitermitis. The sequence goes on from NZ_BEDT01000002.1 coordinate 413,605, forward strand.
AAAACCTGCTTTGGTCAGGTGCTCCGCCATTTTCATACCGATGCCGGGTATTTTCATTAAATCAGTGGTCATTTTGTCACCTACTTCCGATACATCTTAAACTCTAAAAACAAATCGTTGTAAATCCCTAGGTATTCAGGGCCAAGATTTCGATAGACTTCCAGATTTTTCATAGCCGTGGCATCTGGGTAGAAAGCTCTATCTGACGTGATTGTCTTAGGCAATAAAGCCTCGGCTTTCATGTTTGGTGTGGCATAGCCAACGTATTCTGCATTTTTAGCTGCATTTTCAGGTTTCAGCATAAAATTGATAAAGGCGTAAGCCGCAGCATAGTTCTTCGCTGTTTTTGGAATCACGATATTGTCAAACCAGAGATTTGAGCCCTCACTTGGGACGACATAATGCAGATGCTCGTTTTCACTGACCATTTCTGCCGCCTCCCCTGAAAACGTGACTGCCACTGCCGCTTCGTTGTTAATCATATACTGCTTAATTTCATCAGCAACAATGGCTTTAACATTAGGCGTTAAAGATTTGAGATGGTTATAAGCCTTATTCAGCTGCCCCATATCTTTTGAGTTGACGCTATCACCTTGCTCATTAAGCGCAAGCCCAATCACTTCACGCGCCCCATCAATCAACATCAGATTATTTTGATACTCAGGCGACCATAAATCCCGCCAATGCTCAGGTGGCGTCTGTACCATCGTGTCATTATAGGTAATCCCAAGCGTCCCCCAGAAATAAGGAATCGAGTAAACATTGCCCTGATCAAAACTTTGATTTAAAAACCGAGGATTGATATGCGCTAAGCCCTTGATTTTCGAATGGTCAAGCCGATTTAAAAGCTTCTCCGACTTCATCTTATCAATCATGTACTCGCTGGGAATGGCAATATCATAAGTCGTCCCACCCTGCTTAATTTTCGTGTACATGGCTTCATTGGAATCAAAAGTCACATAATTGACCTTGTAACCCGTCTCTTTTTCGAAACTTTTCAGTAAACTTTCATCGATATAATCGCCCCAGTTGTAAATGGTAAGCTGGTTACTGATCGCAGAACTGCCGCTATCCGCGGATAATTTAACGGCTAAGAGGCCAAGCACGGCAATAATCGCAAGGACACCTCCCATAAAGTAGACTAATCTTTTCATTTATTGACTGCTATCACCGAAATTAACATTGGGGGCATCTTTGGCAGACTCAGCCGCTTTGAAATAGTCTTTTTTAGTCGCACCACGCATCCCTGCGACGATAGATGTTGGGAAAAGTGAAATTTTGGTGTTATAAGATTTGACAGCATCATTATAATTCTTCCGCGCAACCGTAATACGATTTTCAGTCCCTGCTAATTCATCTGCTAACTGCGTGAATTGTTTGTCCGCCTTGATATCAGGATAGCTAACTTGCAAGCGTAGCAAACCATTCAAAGCTGAGCTCATTTGATTGCTAGCTGTTGCCTTATCAGAAACCGTTTCAGCTTTACTCATGGCACTTTGAGCAGTCGAAATGGCGGTAAAGATTTTTTCTTCATGCGTTGCATACCCCTTAACCGTTTCGACCAAGTTAGGGATTAAGTCGTTCCGTCGTTGCAGTTGCGTATCAATATCAGCATAGGCTGAATCGACACTATTTTCTTCTTTCGTAATCCCATTGCCAATGCTGAAAAAGGCAACAATCACAATGACAAGGACTGCTAAAATACCAATGACTAGGCTATTTTTCTTCATAAAATTCATCTTTTTTCTCTTTTCTATCTTGTAAAGTCAATCTTTTATCGACCAGCTCCGCCACCTGATGAAGAACCGCCGCCAAAGCCGCCACTACCACCTGATGAACCACCAGAGCCACCACCATAACCGCCTGAACCACCACCACGATTATTAAAAATCGCAAGGAGAAGCCAGACGAGGACATCGCCGTGACCTGTAAAAATCATCCCAAAAACAAACATTAAGATGATGCCGAAAATAATCATCCCTCCCAGCGAACTTCCCCTAGACTGATGAGTTGTTTCGTCGTTATCATCGTTCTGAGAAGTCTCATCAGATGATGCTTCACGACTAACATAACCAGTTAAGACATCTGAAAATGCTGAAATAGTTTTGGTTACTGCGGTGTCATAATCATCTTTGACACGGTAAGGCACAAAGTCAGTATCTAAAATACGACCAACCTTACCGTCATTCAACTCACCTTCAAGTCCTTGACCAACCTCCACCCATACTTTTTTCTCATCTTTAGCAATCAGCATGAGTAGGCCGTTATCAGACGCTTTATCGCCAATTCCTGTCTGATTAAACACAGCATTGGCGTATTCTTGAATCGTCTTATTTTTTAAATCGTCAACGGTCAAAACAATGATTTGCGCTTTTTTGCCCACATCTAAATTTTCGAGTTGATGATTTAAGTTATTTTCTGTCGTATCTGACAATAAATCTGCTTGGTCATAGATATAAGTGTGATCTTGCCAAGTAATTTTCGATACTGCATCACCACCTTTAGGGTCACCTTGCCATTTTAAAAAGCCAAAAACGCCGGCTAAAGCCACTAGCATGATGGTCAAGAAGATGATTTTTTGGGTAACCTTATTTTTCTTCATCCGCACTCCTCATAATCATATAATACCCGATTACGAGCAAAATTGAAAGCATAAACACTAGCGCAGATAATGCATTAATCTCAAGCGAGATACCATGGCGTGCGCGAGAGTAGATTTCGACAGACAAAGTCGAGAAACCATTCCCCGTTACGAAGAAAGTCACTGCAAAATCATCCAAAGAATAGGTAAAGGCCATGAAAAAGCCTGCGATAATCCCCGGTGTTAAAAATGGTAGCACGACTTCCGTCATCGTTTGGCGCTGGGTCGCGCCTAAATCATAGGCAGCATTGATCATATCCTGATCCATTTCCTGCAAGCGGGGCAAGACCATCAGCACAACGATAGGAATTGAAAAAGCGATGTGCGCCATCAGGACAGAGGCAAAGCCTAGTTTAAGCCCGATAGAAGTCAGGAGAATCAGGAAACTCGCCCCAATCATCACATCTGGCGACACCAGCAAGACATTATTCAAGGCTAAAATCGTATGCTGACGTTTCTTTTTAGACTGATGAATATAAATCGTCCCAAAAGTACCAATCATCGTCGCAATAAAGGCAGATAGAAAAGCCAGCAAAAAGGTCTGAACGACAATTAAGATTAAACGACGATCTGCAAATAATGCCTGAAAATACTCCAAAGTAAAGCCGGTAAAGGCGTTCATATTGCCATTTTTGTTAAAGGCATAAACGATTAGATAGAAAATCGGCAAATACAAGAGAGCAAAAACAAAAATCAAATAGGCATTTTCAAATTTAAAACGTCGCTTCATGCTTTGCTCCCCCTCTCCCGTGTTAGGTACATGACCACGAACATGGTAATAATCAGTACCATACCGATAGTTGCGCCCATGCCCCAGTTTTGCGTGACGAGAAAATGTTCCTCAATGGCAGTGCCCAGCGTAATCACGCGGTTACCACCGATAAGGCGTGTCAGCATAAATAAACTCAGACTTGGAATAAAGACCGCTTGCACGCCAGATCTGACACCGTTCATGGAAAGCGGGAAAATAATCTGTGTGAAATTTTGAAGCCGTGTTGTGCCTAAATCATAACCAGCTTTGATTAAATTACCATCAATCTCATCAATGGCATTAAAAATCGGTATCACCATAAAAGGAATTTCGATATAAGCCGCCACAAAAATGAAAGAAAAATCAGTAAAGAGAATTTGTTGGCTCCCTAGTCCCATAAAGTTTAGAAAACTATTCACTGCCCCAGATTGGCCAAAAATGCCGATAAAGGCATAGGCTTTGAGCAAGAGATTAATCCAAGTGGGTAAAATAATTAACATCAACCACAGTTGTTTGTGTTTTAATTTCGTCAAAAAATAGGCGGTTGGATAACTAATCACAAGTGTCACGGCTGTGATAATTGCCGCATAAATGACGGAGTTAACCGACATTTTCAGATAAGTCCAACTGGTGAAATACGTCCCATAATTCGCCAAGGTCGCATTGCCATTAATATCGAAAAATGATTTATAAATCAGCAAAGCAATCGGCGCTAGGACAAATAAGAACAGCCAGAGCACATAAGGAATGGCAGATAATTGATTTTTTTTAGTCATAATGTTTCTTCTGGTGTCATATCGACAAGTTTAAGCTGCCAGCGACGATGAGCTTGCGATAAATCTTGAATCGCATTGATTAGCATCACTAGCCAGATAAAGGCAATAACAAAGGCGATGATTTCAAAAAATGTCAGAGATAAATAATGAATACCTAAAAATAAAAAAGTAGATAAGACTAATAGGCCCAAGGTGATAGCAGAATAGACGAGAAACTCTTTTGAAATCTCAGGCAAGAGCCATCTTAAAAGTAGGATTAAAACCATGATACAGCCAACAATACCAAAGGCTGCTAGGTTATGCACCGTCATCGTCCAAGAATAATCATTGGCTGGAAAAATACCGACACAGGCAATCAAAACCGCAATCAAGTAATAGAAAAATCGCACAACTGTACTTTTTTTGGTATAGGCATCACTTCTCGAAAATTCTGAAAACAAGTAGTCTGTAATCGTCAGTAAAATCAAGCCTGAAAAAATCAGCGTTAGGTTAAATTCCCAGTAGGTTCTAGCTTCAGAAGTGCCTAAAAAGCTAAAATTAAAGCGCCACCAATCTCGTTGATTGTTCATCGCCATGGCAACCAGCACGCCACCGATAAATGTGACAAATAGCATGGTAATTAAATTAGAGACCTTGACGGACATGGCTGAAGAAATGAGGACAAAGTTGATAATCGCAGAAAACGCCAAGACAAATAATGAAGCGGTCACAGGATCAAAACTCACGCCATTAAAGGTATAGCGCATCACATAAAAAGCGATGACTGTAACCGCTAAGGTCACTAAAGTATAGGTCAATGCCAAAGTCAAGGTTTCCCGCATTTTTGTGAACCAAGACTGTCTCGCCCGTGCATGCGGCGTCTTGCGATAAGCCAAAACAAAGGAGACCAAACCTGATAATATCCCAAAAACTGAACTCGCATTTGCAACAGAAATCAGCTCATTTCCTGTGAAAGAAATTTGTGATTTTTGACTTACTAAGAAAGTCATCAGCCCCATCAGCCAAGCAAATAAACTAGGAATGAATAAATGACGTAAAGAAAAATTTTGCTGATTATGATCTGATGCGCTCTCTAATTTAAGCGAAAAGCCGTTATCAACTGCTTCTAAAATCAAAGCTTCGTCATCAGTTAATATTTCTGCTAGTGTATCTGGTACCGCGATATATTTTCCCATTTTTCCCCATTTAAGTTAGTCTTTGATATTTTCTTCCTCGATGGCATTAATCAGACCAGCTTCGACAATTTCTTCATCGACATATTCTTCAATCCGAGCATCAAATTCTTCTTCTGTTTCATTGAGTCGCATGATATGAATGTCTTCTGGCTCAAAATCCAGACCGATGACTTCGCCCACAATGGCGCGACGTGTCGAATGAATCATCCACTCCTGCCCTAGTTCGTCCACTGCGATAATTTCGTAATGCACCCCACGAAAAAGTTGCGTCTGAACTTTAACGATTAATTTCCCCTCATCTGGTAAGGTTAATCTCAGATCTTCAGGCCGAATGACAACTTCGACAGGCTCATTTTTTCGCATGCCACCGTCGACAGATTCAAATTTTTTGCCATTAAACTCGACCAGATAATCGGCTATCATAATCCCTGTGACAATGTTGGACTCGCCGATAAAATTCGCCACAAAACGATTGATTGGCTCGTCATAAATATCAACTGGCGTGGCTGATTGGACGATTTCGCCATCATTGATGATGAAAATCCAGTCGCTCATGGCTAAGGCTTCTTCTTGATCATGGGTAACGAAAACAAAAGTAATGCCAAGTTTTTGTTGCAAGGCACGTAGCTCGTACTGCATTTCAGTTCGCAATTTCAAGTCGAGGGCACTCAAAGGCTCGTCTAACAAAACGACCTTAGGCTGATTGACAATGGCTCTGGCAATCGCGACACGTTGACGCTGACCACCTGACAATTTTTGAATCCGACGATTTTCAAAACCAGTCAATCGCACCATTTTCAGCGCTTCTAGGACACGTTTTTCAATCTGCGCTTTGTCCACTTTCCGAATTTTCAAAGGAAAAGCAATATTATCAAAAACATTTTTATGCGGTAAGAGCGCATAATTTTGAAAAACGGTATGCACATCACGCTGATTGATTGGGACATCATTGATGCGTTCAGTGTCGAGATAAATATCTCCAGTCGTTGCATCTGTCAGACCCGCAATAATATTCAAAATCGTTGATTTTCCAGAGCCTGATGCCCCTAGCAGCGTGTAAAATTTCCCTGCCTCTAGCTCAAAATTGATGTCTTTAAGAATGATTTGACCATTGTCCTCAAAGGACTTCGACACATGTTTAAATTCGATGATAGGGTTAGTCGTCAATTTTTTCCTCTCCTAAAATCCGCACTTCTGGCTCTAAAGTCACACCAGAAGTCGCTTCAACCTGCGCAATGACGTAGGCAATCAAGTCCTCGTAGTCCTTGGCAGTGCCGTTGTTGACATTCACCATAAAACCAGCGTGTTTCTCGGACACTTGAACGCCACCAATTTGATGCCCTTGAAGGCCAGCATCTTGAATTAATTGACCCGCAAAATAACCGACTGGACGTTTAAAGACTGATCCACAGCTTGGAAATTCAAGCGGTTGTTTCAATTCACGCAAATGCGTCAAACGGTTCATTTCAGCTTTAATCAGATTGTAATCGCCGTTATTGAGTGAAAATTTAGCTGATAAAGCGATATAGTGCTGACTTTGAAGGACTGATTTTCGATAGCCAAACTGCATATCTTCGGCAGCAATCACGAAAATCTCGCCTGACTGATCCATAACTTGAACACTAGAGAGGACTGTCGAAATCTCGCCGTCATAAGCTCCCGCATTCATAAAGACAGCACCGCCAACTGACCCTGGAATACCACAGGCGAATTCAAAGCCAGTCAAGGAATTTGCCAAAGCGACTTGCGTCGTGTCGATTAAACTAGCGCCAGCCTGCGCTTCAATCACATAACCATTGGCACGAATGACGTTCATTTTTTCGAGTAAAATCACCACCCCGCGGATACCGCCGTTGCGCACGATGAGGTTGCTGGCATTGCCCAAAACGATGAAAGGCGTTTGCGTTGCATTGGCCAATTTGACCAATTTTTGGAGCTGATATTTATCTGTCGGAAAAGCAAGGAAATCAGCTGACCCGCCCACTTTTGTAAAGGTATAATTTGAGAGCGGTTCGTCAAATTTCACTGTCAATTCTGGTAATTTTTCAAGTAGGTCATTTTTAGTTAGCATAGTTACTCTTTTCGTATCAAAAATTTTTTCGTGCAAGACCATCACGTCATCACATAAAAAATAGCTTGTACCAAAGGTACAACACTATTATTTTACCATATTTTTAGGCTTTTTGATTAGGATAACTCGTCCAATAATAAAGACGAATCTAGTAAGCCAAATGGCTACAATCAATCTGCCCCTATACATTAAAATAGAATTTTCACGAGTTCAGGGGTGAAAATTCCATTTTAATGTATTAATTTATTTTGAGACCCTAATCCCTTGCGTATCCACTGCTAACTCTAATAACTGTCCTGAAAAACCTTGCGCTTCAAGTTTTGATTTAATAGTTGCTACTTTATCCAGTGGCGCCATGACCATCACAGTCGGTCCTGCACCAGATAGATAGGTCGCATAAGCGCCTGACCGATACCCAATCTCACGGATTTTAGTCACTTCTGGCACAAGCTGACCGCGATAGCTTTCATGAAATAAATCTTCCGCCATGAGCTGACCTGCAAGCACCATATCACCTGTCAAAAGCGCCGCAATCGCGACATTGGCAATCGCACTTGCCGCCACAGCTTCCTGATAGGCAAACTCACTCGGCAAAACTTTCCGGGAATCACTCGTTTTCAGCTCATAATCTGGAATGAAAGCAAGTAGGCCAGTCTCAGGCATGGGTGCTGTAACATGATTAGTTTTTCCGTTGATGCTATTGGCAATGACTAGATTACCAAAAATCGCAGGCGCGACATTATCTGGATGCCCCTCAATCTTAGTCGCAATCGTTAATTTATCAGCTGCTGACAAGCCAAGTTGCCCCAGTTGATTGGCCAGTTCAATCCCAGCCACAATAACTGAGCTTGATGAGCCAAGCCCGCGCGCCAAGGGAATGTCGCTGACCATTTTAATCTTATGAGGTTTCAAACCTGGCGAAACTTGCAAAGCCGTCTCGACCAACAAATTGCGCGCATCAGACGGTACTTCTGCCCCCAAATCATGCACAATTTCCCAGTGGTCGGCTTGCTCTAAGACTTCCACAGTCAAATAAAGCTTAACCGCAAGCCCCACCGAATCAAAGCCCGGCCCGAGATTGGCTGATGTTGCTGGTACTGTTAGTGTCAAAGTCATCTGTCTACCCTCAAATTACCTTAATCGTATTACGGAGCGTGAAACCATCTAGCGCTGAAATTTTCTCAACCAAACTATCAAACTGGTTCAAGTCCATTTTGTGCGCAATAATGGCAATGCTCGCACGATTGTCGCCAAGGTTTTCTTGGAAAACTTGCTCAAATGACACATTTTCCGCATGGAAAAGCTCAGCCAAATGCAAGAGCTGCCCCGCTTTATCATCAGTTTCAATCGCAAAATAGTACTTATCAACCAAATCTTCTTTTGTGGCATAAACTGTTTCGCGAGCGAAAGTATTAAAAGCAGGCAGCACGGCACCTTTCTGGATACCTTTAGCCAGTTCAATCACATCAGCGACAACTGATGTGGCAGTCGGTTTTTGACCTGCACCGGGACCATAGAACATGGCTTCGTTAATCCCAATAGATTCAACAAAGACAGCGTTCATGACACCATTGACGGTTGCGAGTTGGTGGTCTTTCGGTAAGAATGTCGGCACAACTTCGGCGTATATCCCTGACGGTCGCTCAACGATTTCGCCGACTAATTTGATGACAAAGCCTAGTTTTTGCGCGAGCTTCACATCTTCTGGCGTAATGTGACGAATGCCCTCATGGCGCACATCGTCAAATTTAATCGTCATGCCAAAAGCAAATTGACTGAGAATCACCATTTTATAGGCAGCATCAATCCCGTCTACATCATTGGTCGGATCAGACTCCGCATAGCCTAGACGGCTTGCCTCAGCTAAGGCTTCATCATAAGTCCAGCCCTCGTCAACCATCTTCGTCATCATGAAGTTGCTGGTCCCATTGACAACGCCAAGAATTTTAGTGATTTTATCGGCAGTATAGGAATGAGCCAATGTCCGCAAAATCGGAATACCACCTGCGACGGCTGCTTCATAATACAGTGCCACACCATTGTCTTTAGCAACTTTCAGCAAGTCAGCACCATGCATCGCCAGCAAGTCTTTATTGGCCGTCACGACGTGTTTTTTCGCTTGTAAAGCCTGTGTGATAAAGGTTTTAGCTGGCTCAATACGGCCCATCAGCTCAATCACAATGTCAATCGCATCATCATTTAAGATAGCTGAAATATCTGTTACAAAGTCGTAGGCATGCCCTTGTGCGCGAAGTACGTCTTTCTCAGCAACATCTCTCACTAAAACTTTGGCAATCTGAATATCTGTTCCCGCCTGAGCTGTGATTTTGGTGCTATTTTCTTGTAGCAAAAAAGGAACGCCACTGGCTACTGTTCCAAATCCGAGTAAAGCAATATTGACTGTCATGTGTTTTAACGCTCCTTTAAAATATGATTAGTGCCATTATAACAGAATTTTCAGAACATTTCTATAATATTTATCGCCTAGACACCGTTAATCGACAAAACTTTCAATGACTGCCCAAGCTTCGTCCAAACCAGTTTTATCAAAACTAGAAAAAATAACGAAATCATCCGTACTATCAAACTGCAAAGTTCTCTTAATCATGCTTTCGTGCTTGTTCCATTTACTACGCGGAATTTTATCAGCCTTGGTCGCCACCAAAATCACTGGAATTTCATAGTATTTCAGAAATTCGTACATTTGAACATCATCAGCCGACGGCTCGTGGCGCATATCGACCAAGCTGACAACCGCACGCAAATTCGCACGTGTCGTCAGATATTCCTCAATCATCCCACCCCATTTTTCACGTTCTTTTTTAGAAACGCGGGCGTAGCCATAACCCGGCACATCCACAAAATGAAGGGTGTCATCAATATTGAAAAAATTAAGCAACTGCGTTTTACCCGGTCGACCAGACGTCCGAGCGAAGTTTTTACGATTAAGCAAAGTATTGATAAAACTTGATTTACCGACATTTGAACGCCCCGCAAGGGCAATTTCTGGCATAGCCGTTTCAGGATATTGCTTACTTGATGCCGCTGAAATCGTCAAGCTGACATTGTGAATATTAAATTTCATGTTTCTCATTTCTATCACTGTGACCACTGACCGACCACATTATGAAACGCCATTAAGCGCCTAAGATTAAAGGTTCTTCCGTTCCTCGAACAGCTTCCTCAGTAATCACAACTTTCGTCACATTCGCCATGCTCGGCACTTCAAACATGACATCCATCATCACTTCCTCGATAATCGAACGCAGACCACGCGCGCCCGTTTTGCGCTCAATCGCCTTTTCGGCAATGGCATCTAAGGCACCAGATTCGAATTCTAAGGCAACATCGTCAAAACTCAGGAGACGCTGATATTGTTTCACAAGCGCATTTTTAGGCTCCGTCAGGATATGAACTAAGTCCTCTTTCGTCAAGCGTTCAAGGGCCGCCACGATTGGTAAACGACCGATAAACTCAGGAATTAAGCCAAATTTTTGAATATCTTCAGCGACAATTTCCTGCATATAAGAATCATTTTCGCCTAAGGCTTTATTATTGGCACCAAAGCCAATGATTTTTTCACCTAAACGCTGTTTGACGATTTCTTCAATGCCATCAAAAGCACCCCCAACGATAAAGAGAATATTTTTAGTATCCAACTGAATCATTTCTTGGTTGGGATGTTTACGCCCGCCTTGTGGTGGCACACTTGCAACGGTTCCCTCGATGATTTTCAGTAAGGCTTGTTGGACCCCTTCGCCTGACACATCACGTGTAATTGAGACATTTTCAGATTTTTTAGCGATTTTGTCAATCTCATCGACATAGATAATCCCACGCTCTGCACGTTCCACATTATAGTCAGAAGCTTGTAAAAGTTTGAGTAGGATATTTTCCACGTCCTCGCCGACATAGCCAGCCTCAGTCAGACTCGTGGCATCCGCAATGGCAAAGGGGACATTAAGCGAACGCGCCAAAGTTTGCGCCAAGAAAGTTTTACCAGAACCTGTTGGACCAATCATCAAAATGTTTGATTTTTGCAGCTCAACATCATCATTTTCCACGCTTTCCACAAAATTAATGCGTTTATAGTGGTTGTAAACCGCAACAGACAGCGCCCGTTTCGCCGTATCTTGACCGATGACATAGCCATTCAAAATCTCTAATAGCTCTTTCGGTGTCTTGCTTTCTAAAATATCAGGCTGCCCTTCGCCCTTAAATTCTTCACGCAAAATGTCCATTGATAGCTCAACACACTCATTACAAATGTAGACATCGCTGCCCGCAATAATTTTCTTAACTTCATCTTGTGATTTACCGCAAAATGAACAAAAAATCTCATTCGTCATTATCATTTTCCTAAATCTTTCTTCTTTTAAATCTATAAACCTACGCCATTAAAACAGTGTCTGATAAACCGCATGAATTGAGTTCACGAGGTTGGTAAAGGCACAGAGTAAAAAGAGAATGGCGAGACCAAACTTCTTCTTACGGAGACACTGCACCGCACACACGAAACAAATCCAAGCTAAAACAGCTGTAAAGACGCCAAATATTGTTTTTTCCATTTATCTCTTAATCTCATATCGTTTGACTGTGAACGCATAGTCATTTTTGTCATCGGCAGGATGCTTGACACTTGATACCTCGGTAAAGCGGTCAAATGCTAGCACTTTCGGAAAATAAGTATCGCCGGCAAATGTCCCTGCAATAATTGTCCGATAAAGTCGGTCAAAAGAGTCTTTGAATGCGACAAACATCTCAGCTCCACCCGTGACATATAAATTTTTAGCCGTTTCTGGATTTTGCGACTGATACCAGTCAAGCACAGCGCTAGGACTATGAAAGACAAGCACGGCATCATTGTCAACTTGATAGGTCTCATCTCGTGTCATCACAATCGTCGTCCGACCCGGTAGCACACGCTTGTGCATACCCTCAAACGTCTTACGACCCATTAAAATGACCTGCCCCATCGTCGTTTGCTTAAAATGTTGAAGTTCACTCGGCAAAAACCACGGCAAAACACCATTTGAACCAATCAAACCTTGTGCATCTTCTGCCCAAATTCCTGCTATCATACATCACCTCATCTTTTTTAATCAACTCATTTCATTATACCGTAAAATGCCTTATTTTACCATTATACACCACACGGGATTTGAATGATTTACAGCTAAAACCACAGTATGCCCAATAAAATGTTAGAATAAAGACATGAACTATATGACCCATACACTAGAACCTTGGATGCCAGTCGGTGCGACTAAGCCTAAGGATGACATTGCCAAAATTGCCACTGAAATCGGCTGGAACCGTCTTGAAATTGACCGTGCCACTCAGGAAACGACTGCCGATAACCTTGTCAGCAACCTCACCGCATCTGACATTGTCGTCCATCAGTTTCCCAGCTATCTGTCTTTAGCGTTTGAGGAAAACTTTCAACAAGCAGTCCAAGAAACTGGCGCAAAATTTATCATCTTAATCCATGATTTTGAACCTCTGCGCCTGTCAGCACGACAAGACAGCGACCGTGAATATGCACTATTAAACCGTGCTGACGGTCTCATCGTTCACACTACCGAGATGGCTAAAGCCCTAAACATCCCTATCCCGACTTTTATTTTGGGGCTTTTTGACTACCTGACCGACAGCCAAATTCCTGACAGAAACCCGAGCCAAAACTTGATTTTTGCCGGCACTTTGACCAAAGCACCTTGGCTCAAAAATTTCCCCTTGCCGATTAAAGTCTTCGGCAATCTCCCCAGAAAATGGTCGCCAGCTGACTTGGCACCTACACTTAAACTGCAAGACATTTTACCACAAGACTCAGCACCCGCTGAACTGCCTGACGGTATCGGTCTTGTCTGGGATACTGATGATACAGAAAATACGCACTACCAAACCTATCAGCGACTGAACAGCCCCCATAAATTAAGTTTATATCTGGCTGCAGAACTTCCTGTTATCCTGCCATCATTTTCACCCTTTGCTGATTTTATCACGCAACATCACCTAGGCATAAGCCTAGATGATTTATCCCAACTGCCACTCACTTTTGACTACGATCCCATCATGGGTAAAAAAATCGGACACGCCCTACGACATGGCAACCATACAAAAAAATTGCTCCAAGAATTGGAACAATTTTATGAGACAAAATAAACTCACCAAATGATTTGGTGAGTTTATTTTAGTTCAATTATTTAACTGTACGAATACGCATTGTATTTGTACGGCCAGAACCAACTGGTACACCGGCAACAATGATGATGTTGTCACCAGATGCTACAAGACCTGAGTCGATTGCTGCTTTTTCAGCAACTTCAAACATATCATCAGTTGATGCAGGTTTTTCAGTCAAGGTTGGGATAACTCCCCAGTTAATCATGAGTGATTTTTCGATTTTTTCGTCGAATGTGACTGCCAAGATATCAGCATCAGGACGATATTTAGAGATCAAACGTGCAGTTGAACCAGACTCAGTCAAAGCAACGATCAATTTGATGTCCATTGAGTTTGTGGCATCTTTAACTGCTGAGGCAACAACCTCAGTCACATTAGAACGGTCAAATTTGTCAGAAGACAAACGGCCATATTCTTTCAAAAGTGCTTGCGCATTTTTGTCAACAGTTGCCATTGTGCGAACTGATTCTACTGGGTATTTACCATTAGCAGATTCGCCTGAAAGCATTGTGGCATCAGTGCCATCAATAACCGCATTGAAAACGTCAGAGATTTCTGAACGCGTTGCACGTGGTTTATCAGTCATTGTTTCAAGCATGTTAGTTGCTGTGATAACAGCTTTACCAGCAGCATTGACTTTTTGAATGATTTGTTTTTGGTAAACGGGTACCATTTCGAATGGTACTTCGATACCCATATCACCACGGGCAATCATGATACCTTCAGAGGCAGCAATGATTTCATCGATATTGTCGATACCTTGTTGGTTTTCGATTTTAGGGAAAAGTTGCACGTGTGTGTTACCAGTTTCTTCAAGAATCGCACGCACTTCATTCACGTCTTTAGCAGAACGGACAAATGAAATCGCGATGAAGTTCAAGCCTTGTTCCAAACCAAAACGGATGTCATCGTTATCACGTTCAGCAAGCGCTGGGAAAGGAATTTTAGTGTTCGGAATGTTCACGCCTTTTTGTTTCGCAATAACACCATCATTTTGAACTTCAACTTCAAATTCACGCGTTGCCGCATCTTTACCAGCAAGTGTCAAACCAAGTTTACCATCATCGATAAGGATTGTTTGACCGATTTCAACGTTATCAAAAATGTCAAGACCGCCAGCAACGTTCAAAGCAATCACATCTTTAGTAGATTGAACACCTTGTTTTGTCGCAACACGTAATTTGTCACCTGTTTTGTATTCAAATTCTTTAGCATCGCCTTCGAACAATTCAGTACGGATTTCAGGTCCTTTTGTGTCAAGCAAGAAACCAACTTTTTGGTTAGCGATTTCTTCAGCGCGACGGACAACTTTCATACGGTCGCCTTGTTCTTCATGGTCACCATGTGAGAAATTAAAACGGAAAACATTTGCGCCCTCTTTGATGAGCTCAGCAATTTTTTGTGCTGATGCTTCAACATCAAGTTTTTCACCCCAGTAACCATCGTCACCGAATTTTTTACCACCACGGATTTCAACAGCTGGTCCAAGTGTTGCAACAATTTTTACGCGTTTGTTCATTTTGATAGAACTCCTTCTATAATAAAGTGGTTTTCACCAATATTTACGAACATCTCAAACGAGAGGTGCTCTGACACTGCTGACGCAGCGAAAGTTAACAAGTGGAGCAAAGAAATGTTTAAGACGAAATCTCTTTGTTTAATTTATACAAATCGAGGTTGGCTTTGTGAGGATTATTGACAACAATTTTACCATTATCAAGACTGAACAAGGCACCTTCTTCTGCTGTTCCTAAAATTGGACTTTCGACCAATTTTTCGTTGTGAATCCCGACAGCAAGACCACCACGGCCTTCTTTGAGCAATTCGACTGCGCGAGCACCCATCCATGATGCTA
This sequence comes from Pseudolactococcus reticulitermitis, assembly GCF_002260845.1. GTDB lineage: Bacteria > Bacillota > Bacilli > Lactobacillales > Streptococcaceae > Pseudolactococcus > Pseudolactococcus reticulitermitis. The sequence goes on from NZ_BEDT01000002.1 coordinate 429,060, forward strand.
AAACACGGTCACGGGCTGTTGGTGTCCCACCACGTTGAATGTGACCTAAAGTGCTAACACGCAAATCGCTATCATCACCAGCCGCTTTGATTTTTTCAGCAAGTTCAGCGCCAGTCATCACACCTTCTGCAAGAACGATGATATTGTGATTTTTACCATTTTTGTAACCATTCTTGATTGATGCCACTAATTCATTGACATCAAAATCTTGTTCAGGAATGATAATCTCATCAGCACCTGCACCAATACCAGCCCAAAGCGCGATATCTCCCGCATGACGTCCCATCACTTCAACGATAAACGTGCGTTTATGTGAAGATGATGTGTCGCGGATTTTATCAATCGCTTCAAGCGCAGTTGTGACAGCTGTATCAAAACCGATCGTGTAGTCAGTACCGACGATATCATTATCAATCGTACCTGGCAAACCAATCGCTGGGAAACCATGTTCTGTTAAGCGCATTGCGCCATGGTAAGAACCGTCGCCACCGATGACGACCACGCCTTCAATACCATGTTTTTTTAGTTGTTCAATACCAGCAAGTTGCCCTTCAAGTTCAGCAAATTCAGGAAAACGTGCTGAGTACAAGAATGTTCCGCCCTGTGCAATTTTTCCGCCAACGCCTCTACTTGCCAAAGGGAATATGTCACCAGCAACCATACCAGCATAACCATAATTAATGCCGAACACTTCCATACCTTCGTAAATGGCTTTACGAACAACGGCACGAATAGCGGCATTCATACCAGGGGCGTCGCCACCACTGGTTAAAACGGCAATACGTTTCATTTGAGTAATCACTCCTTCAAAGTTTTTTATCTTAATCATTATACCACGTTTAGACCTAATTGTCAGTGCTAAATACCAAGAAAACGTTTTCTATGTCTGAGCACTAAAAAAAGCGCACTGACGCTTTTTCTAGTATCTCTCATCTTCCTATCAGCCTTGGCCTACTGTGCTTGAATTTAAGCCTTAGGCAGAATAGACTTTTTCACCATTCAAATAAGTGGCTGAAAGCTCTAAATCTTCTTCAAGGACGATGAAATCAGCGGCGAAACCTGGTTTAATGCGACCACATTTGTCGTCAATACCGACAGATTTAGCTGGAATGAGCGTCGCCATCATCACCGCTTCTTCAGGTGAGGCAATCCCCCATTCGACCACGTTTTTAAGACCATCTTTGAGCTTCAAGATAGACCCTGCTAAATTACCGCCGTCTTTGAGACGTGCAGTGCCATTTTCCACGATAACAGGATATTCACCTAACATGTAGTCGCCATCAGGCTCGCCACCGGCACGCATACAGTCAGTAATCAAGGCAACATGGTCATGCCCTTTTTGTTTCATCAAAATGTCACAAGCTTTTGGATGGACATGGTGACCATCGCAGATTAACTCTGCGTAAGTATGCGGAATTTCATAGATAGCGCCTACCATCCCAAGTTCACGATGCGTCAAGCCCCGCATCCCATTGTAGGCATGAACCCAGATACTAGCACCGGCTTCTGCGCCACGAACAGCTTGTTCGTAAGTCGCATCAGAGTGACCGAGCGCCACTCTTGTGCCAGTCGCTGTTACTTTTGAAATGAAATCTTCGACGCCATCACGTTCAGGGGCAACCGCGATTTTCAACAACATGCCTTTGGCAGCTGCCTGCCAACCTTGGAATTCTTCAAAGCTTGGATTACGCATGTAGTCAGCATTTTGCGCACCCTTATATTTCTCAGTGAAATAAGGCCCTTCAAAGAAAATCCCTTGAATTTTAGCACCACTCGCTTCTGTATAATGGTCACCGATTGTTTGACAAATGTCGCGCAATTGTTCATAGCTTGCCGTCAATGCTGTCGGTAAGAATGAGGTCACACCTGTTGATAAAAGGGCATCACTCATGGTGTGAACAATCCCGTCTTTATCATTGTCCATGACATCAGCGCCCGCATAACCATGGACGTGAGTATCGACTAAACCTGGCGCAATGAATTTACCACTGTAATCTAAAATTTCAGCATGTTCAGGCGCTTGCATCGTATGTTTCCCGAATTTACCATCTGCCGTGACTTCTAAGTAGCCACCTACCTTGACTTCGTAAGGATAGAAAAATTTGTCCGCTTTGATATAGTAAGTTGTCATCGACTTTACCTCATTTATTCTTTCTTAAAATAGACTTTTTTATCATTTTACACCTTTTTGATGTCTTTGTCAAAAAGTGGTATAGTCCAATTTTGAGATATAAAAAAAGCGAGCTAGTCTCACTCGCTTGTTGTTTTGTTAGATAACTCCAGCAGTTTAGCCTTAATTTCTTCTTCAAGTTGGGCAAGCTCTACTTCACCCTGACGCCGTTTAATCGCCCCCTCACGTTGAATGTTCATCGTTTCTTGAATGGTTTCAATTAAATTAGCCTGAGTGGTTTTGAGCGTCTCAATATCAACCACACCCCGTTCGTTTTCCCGTGCTGCTTCTATAGAAGATTGTTTTAACATTTCAGAGTTTTTGGTCAACAAATCATTGGTCGTACTAGAGACAATCCGCTGGCTTGTCAAAGCGTCTTTTTGTTTCAAAAGCGTCAAAGCAATCGCAACCTGATTTTTCCATAAAGGAATGGCAGTGTTGATGGACGTCTGAATTTTTTCAGCCAATTCTTGGTTGGTATTTTGAATCATCCGGATTTGTGGCGCTTGTTGAATTGTAATCTGACGCGCGAGTTTCAAATCATATTGGCGTTTGTCCAGACGATTTTTATAGCTTTCCAAATCAGAAATCTTTTGAACCGCAATCGCATTATCTGGCGTATGTTCAGCTTCAATTTTCGCTTGCGGAATAATCGTGTCATCAAGTTCCTTGATTTTCAGCTCTGCGCCTGCAATATAGACACTCAGCGCATGGAAATAATCCAAATTTTCAGCATAAAGTGTCTCCAAGGTTTGATTATCTTCCAATAAGCCCTTGTACTCATGCGTCAACTTAATTGAAATTTTGTCAATACCTGCCCCCAATTTTTGATATTTTTGGGTCACTTCAAAAATTGATTTTTTGACTTTGCCAAACATTTTTTTGAAAAAGCCTGGGTCTTCTGCCACAAGATCGTTAGGGTTAGACTCTTGGAGCTGATACATGAGGTCAGTCAGCGCTGTGCCGACTTCGCCCAAGTCTTTAGCTTGAACTTTATTTAGAACAGACTGTGAAAAATCACCAATCTTTTTCTGTGCCAAGGACCCGTATTCAATGACAGATTGGGAATTAGTTTCATCCAAAGATTTCGACAATTCTTTTGCTTTCCCTACCTCTTCTTCCGATAAAGTCGCAAGAGCAGTGCCAGTCGTCACGCTCTGTGTCAGTGGCTTTTCTACTAGCGTGGCTTGGTCAGCAGTCATTAAGTCATCCAGAATCTCATTAGCCATTTTCTACCTCATCTTTAATTTTTTCAATATCATCTGACAGTTCTAATTCATACGTTTTCGCAATTTTTTCAGATAACTGCCGAATGACTTTCTGACTTTCAATCTTTAATTCCTGATTAAGTTTATCAACACTTTTAACATTGTCATAAGTTTCTGTTAAGTCAACCATGGTTGGCAATTGTTTATAGAGAAAGTTGTGATTGGTCAGCGCCATTTTAGGATGTTTAACAATCAGTTGAAATAGTTTTTTAGCACTTTTCAAGCCACCTGTTACATTTTCAATGATTTGTAACTCTGAATCTTGTTTGACTGCAGTCTCCCAAGTTTTGATTTGAGCTTTCGCCTCTTTCATGGTACCACGAAAAATGGTGATGTCCTGATCCGACAACCCTTTTTCATGATAGGTATCCATTAAATTAGTCTTTTTACTTTTTTTATAATCATGTCTTAACCACAAAATGAGCACCACCGCTATTATTATCAAGATTGTTATTAATTTCATAACTCTATTTTAGCATATTTTCTCGTGCAATTCTCAGTCTAGAGTATGATTTTTTTATTGGAATGTGCTAAAATGAAAAGGAATACAATTGGAGGTATTATGACTCAAAAGAAAATTGCCGTCTTAGGACCAGGTTCATGGGGAACTGCATTGTCGCAAGTGCTCAATGACAACGGTCACGAAGTTCGGATTTGGGGAAATGTTCCTGAGCAAATTACGGAAATCAACGAAAAGCATACCAATACGCGTTATTTTAGCGAGGTTATCTTAGACGATAAAATCACAGGTTACAACGACTTGGCTACTGCCCTTACTGATGTTGATGCGATTTTATTCGTTGTCCCAACTAAGGTCACACGGCTCGTTGCCAAACAAGTTGCTGAAGTTTTGGATCACAAGGTTGTCGTCATGCACGCTTCTAAAGGTTTGGAACAAGGCACGCACGAACGTATCTCGACCATCCTAGAAGAAGAAATTCCTGCTGACTTGCGTTCTGACGTTGTCGTTGTTTCTGGACCTTCTCATGCGGAAGAAACCATTGTCCGCGATTTGACACTTATCACGGCGGCATCTAAGAACCACGAAGATGCCAAATATGTGCAAGACCTTTTTAGTAACGACTATTTCAGACTTTATACCAATGATGATGTCATCGGTGTCGAGACAGCCGCTGCCTTAAAAAACGTCATTGCCGTTGGTGCGGGTGCCTTACATGGACTTGGCTTCGGCGACAATGCAAAAGCTGCTATCATTACGCGTGGTCTTGCTGAGATTACACGTCTCGGCGTCGCCATGGGTGCTAATCCAATGACCTATATCGGTTTATCCGGTGTGGGCGATTTGATTGTCACAGGAACTTCTATCCACTCTCGAAACTGGCGTGCCGGTGATGCTTTAGGTCGTGGTGAAAAACTCGCCGATATCGAAGCTAACATGGGGATGGTCATCGAGGGTGTCTCAACAACTAAAGTTGCCTATGAATTATCCAAGATGTTACAGGTTGAAATGCCTATCGTTGATACCATTTATCACGTGATTTACAAAGATGCGGATATTCGGGAAAGTATTATTAAATTGATGCGTCGTGAAGGCCGTCCCGAAAATGAATATATTATAGAAATAAAAGGACTGAATTAAGATGAGAGATGATTGTTTAGATAAAAAAGTTCGTAAAGCTGTCATTCCAGCAGCAGGTCTTGGGACACGTTTCTTGCCAGCAACTAAAGCACTCGCGAAAGAAATGCTACCGATTGTTGATAAACCGACGATTCAATTTATCGTTGAGGAAGCCCTCAAATCAGGTATCGAAGATATTCTGATCGTCACTGGTAAAGCGAAACGCCCAATTGAAGACCATTTCGACTCAAATATTGAACTTGAAATGGCACTTAAAGAAAAAGGCAAAGATGATTTGTTGAAACTCGTTGAAGAAACGACTGATATCAATCTTCACTTCATTCGCCAAAGTCACCCGAAAGGTTTGGGGCATGCTGTCTTGCAAGCTAAATCATTTATCGGTGAAGAACCTTTTGTTGTCATGCTCGGTGATGACTTAATGGAATCTGAAATCCCCTTAACGAAACAACTGATTCATGACTATGAGAAAACACATGCGTCAACTATCGCTGTCATGAAAGTGCCACATCAAGATGTTGACAAATACGGTGTGATTGCGCCTGAGGGCGAAGTTTGCAAAGGACTTTATAACGTTGCTAATTTCGTTGAAAAACCTGCTGTCGCTGATGCGCCTAGTGATTTAGCGATTATCGGTCGCTATCTCCTAACGCCTGAAATTTTCGAAATTTTAGACAATCAAACACCAGGCGCTGGCAATGAAATCCAATTAACGGATGCCATTGAAACGCTTAACAAAACACAACGCGTTTTTGCTCGTGAATTTACTGGTCGCCGTTATGATGTCGGCGATAAATTTGGTTTTGTTGAAACGACAATCGAATATGGTCTTGGTCATCCACAAATCAAGCAAGATTTGCATGACTATATCATCAAAAAAGGGAAAGAATTAGAAAAAGCTGATTTAGCAGCCGCTAAGCCTGCAACAACTAAAAAATAAAAGGGGAGACGTTCTGATACTGGGACGTTTTTTCTGATTTTTAGGCATCATGAATTGGACATAGCATATATTTCATTAATATTAAGCAAAACTTCTCTAAACATGATAAAATATGATAATGAAAACAACTACGGGCAAGCTAAAAAATGTCTTGACTGCAATTAAAGCGTTACGGATGAAACCGCTAGATTTTATCCTTGTGATGTGTTTAATGCTTGCAAGTTTCACACCTTTTTTGCTACTAGGTGGGAAACAGGGCATTAGCCATCAGGCACAGTTACGCGTCAACAGCCAAGTCGTTAAAAATTTTGATTTAACAAAAAATCAAACCTACACCTATCAAGATGCCGACGGTGAGATTAACAAAATAGAGGTACGTGATGGTCGCATCGCGATCGTTTATGCGAATTGTGGCGATCAAGTCTGCGTCAGAAAAGGCTTTATCAATCAAACTGGACAGACGATTGTTTGTCTCCCCCATAAACTTGTTATTGAAGTCATGCACTCTGGCAATGACGATGACAACGGAAGCAGGATAATAGATTATTAATGAACCAACAACAGTTACATCGGCTTGTCTATATCGCTTTACTCACAGCATCAGCGACCATCATCGGGATTGTGGAATCCTTGTTTCCCTCGCCCTTTGCTTTTGCTCCCGGCGCTAAATTTGGCTTTGCCAATCTGGTCGTTCTCATAGCGCTTTTTACGCTGAAAAAATCTGACGTGATTATTCTAATGGTACTCAAATTACTGCTCACGGCGCTTTTTACAGGTTTTTCAGTTTTTCTCTATAGCATGGCTGGTGGTTTTCTATCTCTGCTGGCGATGTACCTCGTCAAACTTTTAGGGCCTAAACTTATCAGTTTGATTGGGATTTCTCTCGTCGGTGGTTTTTTCCATAATGTGGGTCAACTCCTCATGGCGACTTGGCTTGCGCAAACCCCTGCTGTTCTACTTTATCTGCCTTGGTTAGCCTTTTTCGGGCTCTTAGCAGGCTTTTTTATCGGTGTAGCGGGCAATTCCTTACTCTACAAAATTAAACCTATTAATGCTTTATTGCTAAAAGAAAATAAAACTTGGATGACACACACATGACCTTTTGGACACTCTATCCCCAACTTTCAAAACAACTTGAGCAGGTACAACGCATGATGACTGCTGCCATTCATGTTAAAAACCCTCAGACACAAGCGGCGATTTTAGACTTATTGGCGTCTGGTGGCAAACGGCTTCGGCCTGCCTATCTGCTACTCTTTTCTGAATTTACTGATTTAGAAGCGGATAAAAGAATTGCCCTAGCCAGTTCCATCGAAATGCTCCATACGGCGACTTTAATTCATGATGACGTGATTGATCAAGCTGAAACGCGCCGTGGCGTCCCGACGATTTCCCATCTTTACGGGTCAGAAATTGCGGTTTATGCGGGTGACTATCTCTTTATTGCTGTGTTTAAATTAATGTTTCAACACGCTCTAGACCTATCTAATCTCTCTCAGCGTGTCGAGGCCATGGAAAAATTACTCAATGGCGAGTTGGGTCAGATGAATTTGCGCTTTAACACTGAACAGACAATTGCAGATTATCTTGATAATATTTCCGGGAAAACTGCGGAGTTATTTGCCCAAGCTTGTGCGGTTGCCCCATTTGCTGCTGGTCACGATAAACTAGCAAAATTAGCCTACGACATTGGCTTAAATATCGGCATTGCTTTTCAAATTATGGATGATTATCTCGATTATACAGCAGATAGTGAGACGCTGGGTAAACCTGTGCTTGCCGATATGCAGCAAGGCGTTTATTCTGCTCCTGTTTTATTTGCCTTGGCAGCTGATGCAAGTGTCACTGATCTTTTAAAACAAGAAGATTTTGATGGTGTGTTTCGTCGCATTCAACAAACCGACGCCCTTCAAAAAACACATGACTTGGCAGGCAAATACACGTCAACTGCCCTCAAACTCATCGACAAATTACCCAATATCCCTGTCAAATCTGATATTCGTCAGATTACTAGAGACCTCTTAGAAAGACAATTATGACCCCAGAAGATTTTTATAACTCGCTTGAAACTTTCAATATCCAACTCTCTGACTTGCAGAAATCACAGTTTAAAACTTACTTTGAATTTCTCGTTTCTGAAAATGAAAAAATTAACTTAACTGCTATCACCGAAGAAAATGACGTTTATCTCAAACATTTTTACGACTCGATTGCACCGATTTTATATGGTGTGATTGACAATGCACCGATTAAGTTGCTAGATATTGGTGCTGGCGCCGGCTTTCCTAGCTTTCCGATGAAGATTATTTACCCTGACTTGCAAGTGACGATTATTGATTCTTTGAACAAGCGGATTAAATTTCTAGCGGCCTTGTCTGATAAACTCGGTTTTGATCCGACTTCTATCACTTTATTACATGGTCGGGCTGAAGATTTTGGTCAAAACCCGCTTTACAGAGCTAAGTTCGACTACGTGACTGCTCGCGCTGTGGCGCGTCTCAACGTGTTAGCTGAGTTGACACTCCCATTTTTGAGAAAAAATGGGAAGCTTTTGTCCTTAAAGGCGAGTCAAATGCTGGATGAAATTTCAGAAGGGAAGCACGCTATCGCGATTTTGGGTGGCAAGTTAGGCGATACACTGGATTATGCGTTGCCAAATGGCGACGAGCGTCATCTGGTTATCGTCGAAAAGAAAAAAGAGACCCCTAAAAAATTCCCACGTCAAGCTGGGACGCCGAATAAAAAGCCGCTTTGAAACTAGAGCTGTTTTCAGCAAGTCGCAATTGAACATTTTTAGGTCAGATCTAAAATAAGACTTTAGAAGGATAAAATTTCGAAATTTTTAAGATATAATAGTTAATGTCTTCTTAATCCTGAGATTAGGCCAGCGTGAAAATGCTGACCTTTCTGACGCAACTAAAAATCACGCTATCTTTTTGAGTTTTATTTAAGACTGTTCTTTTATCCTAGAACCAGACTTATCGGATGCGTGTCGTGATGGGCGTCACGTCAGCTGCTAACTTACCTGCTTTGCGCTAGCCACTCTTAAACCTTTCAAAAATGTAAGTATTCGGTCTGACCGCGTAAGCTGATAAACTTATTCTTTTGATATACTCAATACCAGCCACTCAGATATAGTGGCAATTTACTCAAATACTTGTTAAAATAGTTAAGTAACAATTTTAACACAGGAGAATTAAAAAATGATTAAATATATTCATAACTTGCCGCAACAAAAGGCATGGCCTGTCATCAAATTTATTTTACAGAGCTTATTCTATTTTATGATTTTACTTGCCTTGCTTTATTTATTTAACTACTCCGGAAAAGGACAAGGGCACTTTATTTACAATGAATTCTAATCACAAGGAGAAAAGCTACCTATGATCGTTTCAGATTTTATCGCAACACTTGAGCACTATGCCAGTACACAGCCCAATGCACCTGTTTATGATTTCTTGGGTAAACGCTACACTTACCAACAACTCAAGCAAGACTCAGATACAATTGCGGCTTACATTGATAGCTTGCGTTTGCCTGAAAAAAGTCCCGTCATGGTGTTTGGCGGCCAAGAATACGAAATGCTGGCAACCTTTGTCGGCTTGACAAAATCAGGGCATGCCTATATTCCTGTCGATGTCAATTCAGCCAATGAACGTTTGACAAATATTCTTGACATTGCTGAACCGAGTGCGGTCATTGCGATTGATACCTTGCCGATTGAGATTTCAGAAATGCCAGTCGTGACACCTGACCAATTGACAACAGTTCTTGAAGCGCCTGTCCCCTATGAGATGACACATCCTGTTAATGGTAACGAGACTTACTACATCATCTTCACTTCTGGCACAACGGGTAAGCCTAAAGGTGTGCAAATTTCACACAACAATCTCTTGTCCTTCGTCAACTGGACATTAGCATCAGATGAGTTTGACTTGCCAGCACAGGCTAAAATCTTGGCACAAGCACCGTATTCATTTGACCTATCTGTCATGTCTTGGGCACCGGCTTTAGCAGCTGGTGGCTGTCTCTATGCCTTACCAAAGGAAAAAACAGACAATTTCAAAGATTTATTTGCTGTTTTACCGACTTTGCCAATTCAAGTTTGGGTATCAACGCCTTCTTTTGCTGATATGGTCTTACTCTCAGATGATTTCTCTGCTGAAAAGATGCCGAGTTTGACGCATTTTTATTTCTGTGGCGAGGAATTAACCATCGGCACTGCCGATAAAATACGCCAACGCTTTCCTCAAGCCAGAGTTGTAAATTCTTTTGGTCCGACTGAAAGCACCGTTGCTTTTTCTGCTGTGACCATTACAGATGAGATGATTGAAAAATCTGACCGTCTGCCGATTGGCTATATTAAGGCTGATTCGCCGACTTTTATTCTCAATGAATCTGGCGAGATTTTGGCTGCTGGTGAGCAGGGCGAAATCGTCGTGACGGGTCCTGCTGTTTCTAAAGGCTATATTAATAATCCCGAGAAAACGGCGCAGTCTTTCTTTGAGCTAAAGGGTCAAAAGGCTTATCATACTGGCGATTTAGGGCTGCTTGATGATAGTGGCATGCTCCATTATCGTGGACGGATGGATTTCCAAATCAAGCTCAATGGTTATCGGATTGAGCTTGAAGAAGTCGCGCATATCCTAAATCTGTCTCAGTATGTTGCTTCTGCAGTTGCTGTACCTCGCTACAACGATCAACATAAAGTTCATCAGCTTTTGGCTTATATCGTGCTGAAACCTGGAGCGCGTGATGGTTTTGAACGTGACTTGCAGCTGACGAAAGCCATCAAAACTGAGCTTGAAAACGAAATGATGTCTTATATGATGCCATCGCGCTTTATTTATCGGGAATCTCTACCGATTACGCCTAATGGCAAAGTTGACATTAAGGCGCTGATTGCTGAGGTGAACGACCAATGACAAGCCTCTTACAATCTCTGCCGAATTGGCAGCCTTATGGGACGCCAAAATACTTTGGCATTCTCATCTTAGCGCTACTCCCGATTATCATCGGCTTGTTTTTCCGTCGTCGGCTTCAGGTATATGAAAGTCTAGTCTCAATTGCTTTCATCACTTTGATGTTTGGCGGGTCAAAATATCAACAATTCTTTGCCTTGCTTTTCTATCTGGTTTGGCAAACGCTCGTTGTCTTTGCCTATCAAACCTATCGCCAAAAAGCGGATAATAAATGGGTCTTCTACCTCAGTGTTTTAGTTGCCTTACTTCCCTTGATTATCGTCAAAGTCACACCTGCTGTCATTGGCGTGGAGTCTTTACTGGGTTTTCTTGGTATTTCTTACCTCACCTTCAGGTCTGTTGCCATGATGATGGAAATGCGGGATGGCGAATTAAAGGCTGTGACTTTCTGGTCGTTCTTTCGTTTTATGATTTTCATGCCAACGATTTCGTCTGGTCCGATTGATCGCTTCCGTCGTTTTAACGAAGACTATCTTAATCCACCCAGTCGTGATGCCTATCTGGATATGATTGAGAAGGCTGTTTGGTCGCTGATGTTAGGCGCTTTTTACAAGTTCATCCTCGCGCATATCTTCGGCGAAGTGCTCTTGCCACAGTTTAAACAGCTTGCGCTCCATGCGGGTGGCATCTTTAATTGGCAAACGCTTTTAGTCATGTACACCTACGGCTTTGATTTATTCTTTGACTTTGCAGGCTACTCTCTATTTGCGATTGGGATTTCCTATTTGATGGGGATTAAGACCCCTGTCAACTTTAACAAGCCTTTTATTGCGAGAGATTTGAAGGATTTCTGGAACCGTTGGCATATGTCTTTGAGCTTCTGGTTTAGAGATTTTGTGTTCATGAGACTGGTTTATGTCATGATGAAACACAAAATCTTCAAAAATCGAAATACAACTTCTAGTGTCGCCTATCTCTTGAACATGACGATTATGGGCTTCTGGCATGGCGTGACTTGGTATTACATTTCATACGGTATCTTCCACGGTGTTGGTCTCATCATCAACGACTGGTGGGTTCGCCGCAAGAAAACAGTCAATAAAACACGCAAAAAAAATGGTCAGCCACCCTTACCTGACAACAAATGGACGCATGCCCTTGGTATTTTTGTTACGTTTAATGTTGTCATGTTGAGTTTACTGCTATTCTCAGGATTTTTAGACCAACTATGGTTCCACCACTAACATCTTACCTCTCAAATGAACTTTCTAACCTAACTTAAAGGAGAATTTAAATGGATATTCAAACAACAATCATTGAACTCATTGACAACTTATTTATGGAAGATATTTCTGATATGATGGATGAGGATCTCTTTGACGCAGGCGTTCTAGACTCTATGGGGACAGTCGAGCTCGTAATCGAACTAGAAAACAAATTTAACATCAAAATTCCAGTTTCAGATATGGGGCGTGACGACTGGAACACGGGTAATAAAATCGTGCAAGGTGTAAAGGACTTACAAAATGCTTAAACGACTTTGGCTGATATTGGGGCCACTTCTCGTCGCCTTCATCGGTTTATTTGCCTTACTCTTATTTGCACCCGAAAGAACGTCTCATCACTTATCCGCTGAAAAACGTGCGGCGACTGCTTTGACACCTATCGTCTTTAAAAATGCTGCCTTGAAAAAAGAAGCGCTTTCTGACCCTAATCATCGATTCGTTCCCTTTTTCGGTTCAAGTGAATGGCGCCGTCTCGATGAGATGCACCCCTCTATCTTATCTGAGGCCTATAAACGAGACTATACCCCGTTTTTACTCGGTTTAAAAGGGGCAGAATCATTGACCCATTATTTCGGCATACAACAAATTCAACCCCAGTTGAAAGGTAAACAAGCCGTTTTCATCATTTCGCCTCAATGGTTTGTGAAAGATGGACAGGTGGCGGATGCTTTTAACTATTATTATGCCAGCGATCAGGGTTATAGTTTCTTGAAAAATACAACGGGTTCTGCTGAGGATCAATATGCTGCTAAACGTTTTCTAGCTTTGATGCCTGAAAGTCCAATTAATCGCTTCATGAAAAAAATTGTCGCCGGTAAACGCCTGACAAAATTTGATTATTGGCAAATTAATCTGGTGGAAAAATTATCTAATCATGAAGATAATCTATTTGCTGGCTTGCAGTTCGGCGATAATTATCAGGATAAGGTTGAACCACGGGCTGCTAAATTGCCACAACCTTATGATTTGAGTACTTTACAAGAAAAGGCGCAAGAGCTTGGCGAAAAACATACGAGCAATAATAACTTTGGAATTTTGAATCGCTTTTATACACGACGTATCAAGCACAGTTTAGGAGAACTGAAAGATAGCCAGACCAAATTTTCTTATCTCAAATCCCCCGAATACAATGATTTTCAACTTCTTCTGAGTGAATTTGCTAAAAACAAGACCGATGTGATGTTTGTCATTCCGCCTGTCAACGAGAAATGGCGTACTTATACAGGTTTGAACAAAGAGATGTATGACAAGGCTGTTGACAAAATCCGTTATCAACTGACTTCTCAAGGCTTTAATCAAATTGCTGATTTGTCTCAGCAAGGCAATGAGCCCTACTTTATGCAAGACACCATCCATTTAGGCTGGAACGGTTGGCTAGCCTTTGATAAAGCTGTGAATCCTTTTCTCACAAACAAGCAACCAACGCCTCAGTATCATTTAGATAACTACTTCTTTAGTCGTGAATGGGCCGAGACAGAGCATGCTACAAAATAAACATTAAAAAAGTCGTGAAAATTGAACACGACTTTTTATTTGGCTCTCATAATATGACTCAGATACGGGTGCGCAACAACTTTTTAAGTAATCTGAGATTTACTTGGTTTCAGACTCTGATAAGTCTTCCCAAAGCATGTTCATCTTATCTGAACGCGCTTTTTCAATCATCTGATAAATCGTTTGCCCTTCTTTTGTCAAACTAATTTCCCGAACACGCTTATCTCTTTGACATAAGTTGTTGTGAGTAAGCCTTGGCTAACAAATTTATCAACCTGACGGCTAGTTGAGGAATAATCACGACCTAATTGCTCGGCAAGCCTACCAATCGTTAGATTAGGCTGTAACCCACCGCGCACGAAATCAGTAGTAAATGCCTAGCATTTTTCAGAACGGCATGCTTTAACAACTGTTCATCATGCCTTGTATCATTGAAAAAAGTGACAATACCAAAAAGGTTTCCAAAACTTTCATGCTTCATCGTTGACATGAACATATTGGCGATAAATCAGAAAAAGTTTCCGAAATTTGGAAACTTTTTTGCATCAGTTGAGCTTTTAGATAAATTAATCCAAAAACTAGATTGCTTCTCAAATAGTGGCTATAGGGCATGGTAGACAGATGATGAAAAAAATTCAAATTGACAATCAGAAATCATTTCTTTCGCAATAACTCACGTTTCATCTGCTCACGTTTTTTTACGGCTGTTATCAAGCCATCCTTACGGTTAGGCATATACTGTTCAAATTTACCATCAAAAAGTTTTTTGACTAATCGATTTAGATTGGCTTGTTCCTCGTCAGTCAAAACATCAAAGAATTGTTGATAATAGTCACCCTCACGTTTGGCAGTGCCTTCTATCATCTCACGACCTTCTGCTGTGAGAGTGACTAAGGTGACTCGTTTATCTTGACTATCTTTTGTCTTGTCAACCCATGATTTTTTGGCGAGTTTGCTAACAAGTTCTGAGGCGGACTGTTGCCGAATTTCTAATTTCTCGGCGATTTCTCCTGTTGTTTTGGCTGTTTCTGACAGGGCTAAAAATTGTAGGACACGTATTTGGGCATTATTTTCAGCACCTCGTCTACCGCCACCACCACCTGGTGGTTGACGAAAGAAGCGCAACAATTTCCCCAGATTATCGTATAATTCCTTTGATACTGTTGTCATGATTTACCTCTATTTCTGCTACCATTATACCAAAATATCAGATTGTTTTGCTGTATTTGATAGTAGTCAATGGTGCAAAAATCACGACAATCGCAGCACTTAAAAGTAAGAGTAGCCAGAAATTACTATGGATTGCGCCACTATTGAGCAAATCTCGAAGCGCTGTCACAAAGTGACTAACTGGATTGAGATTGACAAAAGTTTGCAAAAATTTAGGGAGCGTTTTAACTGGGATGAAAGCATTTGAGAGGAAGGTCAGGAGCATCATCACAGTCATGGAAATGCCAGTAATGGCAGCTGAACTTTTGATGACTTGACCGATAAAGGCGAAAATCCAGCTGATAGACCAGCTAAAGAAGACCGCCAGCGCAATGGCAAGAATAACGGATACCGCGCTCCCACCAACATGCCAGCCGAGGACAAGCCCAGTGCCCATGACAAATCCTGTACATAAGAGATAGCGGACAAGATCAGCGACAAGCGGTCCTGCAAGTGGTGCAATCCGTGCGATTGGCAGCGATTTGAACCGGTCAAACACACCTTTTTCGATGTCTTCCCGCATTTGCACACCAGTCGCAGAGGTCGCCGTCAAAAGGCTTTGAACGAGAATTCCTGGAATCAAGGTCGGCAGGTAATTTTTCATATCACCTGCTATTGCACCGCCAAAAAGATAGGCAAACATCAGGGTAAATAGCACGGGTGTGAAGGTGACATCAAAGAGTTTTTCTGGATTATGGTAGATTTTAAGGAGGCTACGTTTCGCAAATGTCAAGGTATCACGGCATGCTTTGGTTAGGCGTTTAAGGGTATTTTTCATGATTATCGTCCTTTATTATTTATTATCTTCGGTCAACTTGAAGAAAACATCATCAAGTGTTGGTTTTTGCATTGAAAAGACTTTGATGTCAATTTTTCTTTGCTCTGCTTTGACAAAGAAATCAGAGATTTGCAATGTATTTTCAACAGGTACCTGTATTTCATTTCCGTTGATAACAAGTTCTGATGCGCGGTCAAAGACTTCTTCGATTAAGGCGATGCCTGCATTTGTTGCATTGGCAGCAAATTTAACAATAAATTTCAAGTCGCCAACTTCACGTTTGAGTTCATCTGGTGTACCTTCAATGACTAATTTTCCTTTATCAACCAAGGCAATGTGATCAGCCAACTGATCAGCCTCTTCCAAATATTGCGTTGTCAGTAAGACGGTCGTCCCTTTCGCAATCATCTCACGAATGACCTCCCACATTTGTTCGCGGGTTCGGGGGTCAAGTCCAGTCGTTGGCTCATCGAGAAAAACAAGTGGTGGATTGGCAATCAAGCTCACTGCCAAATCTAGGCGACGACGCATGCCGCCTGAAAAGTTCTTGATTTGTTTGTCTTTCGCTTCCATCAAGGTAAAATCTTGCAATAACTGTGTTGCTTTAGCCTTGCTTTGTTTTTTATCTAAACCATTGAGCGCTGTGAAAATCATCAAATTTTCCCAAGCAGTCAAATCTTCATCGACTGAGGCATATTGCCCTGTTAAGCCAATCATTTTTCTGACTTCTGCTGCCTCTTTGACCGCATCATGCCCAAATATGTTGATGTTGCCACCGTCAGCTTTCAACAAAGTTGACATCATGCGGACGGCTGTGGTTTTACCTGCACCGTTCGGCCCCAAAATGGCAAAGACTTCACCTTTTTTAATAGTTAAATCAATCCCATCAACAGCTTTTTTACCTTTGAATATTTTGGTTAAACCTTTGACTTCAATTGCGATTTCGTCAGTAGTCATCATATGCTTTCTCTTTTCTTTTTATTTCCTGCTCCAATTAAACAGGTACCTTACAAATTACATTATACAGGTGCCTGTGTATTTTGTCAAGAGAAAAAGATTCTTTTTTTGCTAGAAAATAAGTCAAACAAAAAACACGCTAAGCGCACGTGTTTTCTAATCATGATTAATCTTCATACCCATGTGGGTGTTTCTGATGCCATGTCCAAGCATTTTCGATGATGTCTGATAGTTTTTCTGCCGGTGTCCAAGCAAGCACTGCCTGAGCTTTGCTGCTATCGGCTATCAAGGCATCTGGGTCTCCTGGGCGACGTGGTCCGATTTCTGATGGAATGGCATGACCTGTCACTTGACGTGCTGTTTCTAGCACTTGAAGGTTAGAATAACCTGTTTTCGTCCCGAGATTAAAAGCGTCAGACTGACCACCAGCTTTAAGATATTCTAAAGCTTTAATATGGGCATCAATTAAGTCTGTCATGCCGATATAATCACGGATACACGTCCCGTCTTCGGTTTGGTAATCATCGCCGTAAATCATAATTTTGTCACGTTGACCAAGTGCCACTTGCAAGATAATCGGAATCAAATGGGTTTCATTTTTATGTGCCTCACCAATAGAACCGTCATGTTTAGCGCCAGCAACATTGAAATAACGCAGGGCGACATAGGTCATATCCGTCGCCGCAGCTTGCCAAGCCATCATTTTTTCCATGATGAGTTTGCTTTCGCCGTAAGGATTGATTGGGTTTTGCGGCGTTTTTTCCGTGATGGGCATTTCTTCTGGGATGCCAAAAGTCGCTGCTGTACTTGAAAACACGATATGTTTGACATCAAAATCTTGCATCACTTCCAGCAAGGTCATGGCGCCACCGATATTGTTTTCAAAATACATGAGCGGTTTTGCCATGGACTCAGCGACTAAAGAATAAGCACAGAAGTGCATAACCCCTTCGATATTTTTTTCCTGAGTGAAAACGTCTGACAGGAAGGCTTTGTCGCGGATATCTCCTTGGTAAAAACGTGCCTTATCTGATACTGCTGCACGATGTCCCGTTGACAAGTTATCAAGGACTGCGACATCATAACCACGCGCAAGGAATTCATCTGTTGCATGGCTCCCAATATAGCCAGCGCCACCTAAAATCAAAACTGTCATTTTATATCCTCAATTTCATTATCTTTCGTTCGTCTCAACTCAATCAATTATATCATAAAATAACCCTTTTATAGCTGAAAAGAGTAGCTTTTACAAGCCACCCTATCCCATTGTTTCATTAATGACGGAAATGACGGACTCCCGTGAAGACCATGGCAATGCCATGTTTATCTGCTTCATCAATCGCATCTTGGTCACGGACTGACCCACCGGGTTGGATGATCGCTTTAATACCAGCTTTCGCGATTTCTTCGACATTATCGGCAAATGGGAAGAAGGCATCGGATCCCAAGACTGCACCCTCAAGACGGTCTGCGGCTTGTTCAATCGCGATTTTAACTGAAGCGACACGATTGGTTTGACCCGGACCGACACCTAATGTCTGGTGATGATTGGTAATGATGATGCCGTTAGATTTGACATATTTGACAGAACGCCATGCAAACTCAAGCGCTTCAACTTCTACTGCTGTCGGTTGGCGCTTCGTCACGATTTCCCAAGTATCTTGCAACTCAACTGTCGTATCCTGATCCTGAACCAGTAAACCGCCTAGCACACCTGTGACTTCTTTTTGAGTTTCAGAAGCCTTTTGTTGCGCAAAATTAAGTTCTAAAATCCGAAGATTTTTCTTCTTGTTAGTTAAAATAGCCAAGGCTTCATCAGAATAACTTGGTGCAATGATGATTTCAAGGAAAATCGGATGCATTTTTTCAGCTGTTGCGGCATCCACTTCCCGATTTAAAACGACAATCCCACCGAAGATTGAAACGGGGTCAGCCTCGTAAGCATAGTCCCAAGCTGTTTCAATCGTCTCAGCTGTGCCAATCCCACAAGGGTTCATGTGTTTCAAGGCCACAACAGTTGGCAAGCTGAAATCACGGATAATGCGAATCGCTGCGTCAGCATCACGGATATTATTAAACGAAAGTTCTTTCCCATTAAGCTGTTTAGCTTGTGAAATCGAATAGTCTGTCGGCAATGCTGCTTCATAAAAATCAGCATCTTGCTGTGGATTTTCCCCATAACGCATGGGCTGTTTGAGCTCATAAGTCAGGGTAAGCTTCTCAGGCTTAACTTCACCGACTTGTGCTGTGAAATATTCAGCAATTAAAGCATCATAAGCGGCTGTGTGACGGAAGACTTTCGCTGCTAATTTTTGACGCGTATCATAAGTCGTGTCACCATTTTCAGCAAGCTCAGTCAAGACAACCTCATAATCTGTCGGATCAACCACAACAGTCACGCTAGCATGGTTTTTCGCAGCCGAACGTAGCATAGATGGCCCGCCGATATCGATGTTTTCAACCGCATCAACATAGGTCACATTCGGTTTAAGAATCGTCTCTTTAAAGGGATAAAGGTTGACGACAACGAGGTCAATCGGCGAAATATCGTGGTTTTTCATAGCTGAAACGTGTGTGTCGAGGTCGCGACGCGCCAGAAGACCACCATGAATTTTAGGGTGCAAGGTTTTCACGCGCCCATCCATCATTTCTGGGAAACCTGTTACATCATCAATGGCAATGGTTGTAACACCTGTAGCATCCAGTGCTGTTTTAGTCCCACCAGTTGAAATAATTTCCCAACCCAGTTCACGCAATTTTTCGGCAAAGGCTACAATCCCTGTTTTATCACTTACGCTGATTAATGCTCGTTTTGTCAATGTCTCACTCCTTAAATATTAGTTGATAACTTAATTTTAACGATTTATCCCCAATTTTGATAGCGAAAAAACGTATATCTTTACAAAATATACGTTTATCGTTCGGAAATTGATATTTTTTATGAGTGGAACTTTTAATTTTTATTTATAAAGTCTAAAATTTTTGCTTGCATTTTGGATTTTGAAAGACCAAATTCAGCTTGTAAGTAGTCTGGACTACCAATATAAGTGGAACTTTTAATTTTTATTTATAAAGTCTAAAATTTTTGCTTGCATTTTGGCTTTTGAAAGACCAAATTCAGCTTGTAAGTAGTCTGGACTACCGACCTGACCAAAGCGTTCATTGACACCTAGTTTCAATAATTTTGCAGGAAGACCCGCTTCTGCTATGACATCAGCAATTGCACTGCCTAGGCCACCTGTAACGGAATGGTTTTCAATACTAATCATCAAGTCATGCGTTTTAGAAAGTGCAATCACTAAGTTGCTATCAAGTGGTTTAATCGTAAACATATCGACGACCGTTACATCAATCCCTTGTAATGCTAATTCGTCGGCAATGTCTAACGTTTCACTGACGAGTTGCCCAGATGCCAATAGGACGATATGACTGCCTTGTCTTAGGACATTCCCTTTACCCAATTCAAAAGTCGTTCCCGCTTCATAAACCTCGCGAACAGCTTTACGATTAGCACGGATATAATGAATACCTGCTTTATCTGCCAATTCACGAATCAGCCAAGCGAGCTGGACACCGTCTGCTGGGTCACAAACAACACTATTTGGAATCATGCGCATCAAGGCGACATCTTCCCATGATGTATGGGTCCCACCATTTGGCCCAACGGCAAATCCCGGATCAGAGCCGAAGATATTAATCGTTGTCTGGGCATAACCGCCAGAAATGAATAGCTGGTCAAAGGCGCGTCGTGTCGCAAAGGGGGCAAAAGTATGGCAGAAAGGAATGTGCCCCGTTAAACTGAGCCCACTCGCAACGCCCATCATATTGGCCTCAGAAATGCCGACATTAATGAGTTGTTGACTGTGTTTTTGCGCCAGATTGGCAAAACCACTGGCACTGCCAAGGTCTGCCTCTAAAGCTATCACTTGCTGATTTTCGGTCATCAGCTCATCTAAGGTTGCGACAAATACCGTGCGAAGTTCTGGACCCATTTTGCTTCTATCTTGTTTGACTTGCTTAAGCATGACTTCCTCCTTTAACAACTTGTGCTTCTAAGGCGGTGATGGCTTTTTCTAACTCTTCTTGATAATTGGCAATCCCAAATTTAACTGAATGATTATCCTCAACTTTTTCGAAGAAGGGTACACCTTGAGCTTTGACCGTATCTAAAACAAGGGCAACAGCGCTATCTTTTTGGTCTTTTAAGAAATTAATGGCATCATCAATGGCTTGCAAGTCGTCACCTTTGACTTTTAACGTGATAAAACCAAAACTCTCCATTTTTTTCTGAATATCAAAGGGATTCAGAATATCAGCTGTGTAGCCATCAAGCTGTTTCTTATTGTCATCAATTATGACAAGACAGCGGTTCAGTTTATTGTGTGCGATATATTGAAAGGCTTCCCAACACTGTCCTTCGTTTAATTCACCATCGCCGACAATGAGATAAGTATAGGCGTCACTACCGGATAATCTCAAACCAGTCGCCATCCCTGCAGCAATCGAGGTGCCTTGACCAAGAGAGCCAGTTGTCGCATCTACTCCCGGAATTTTCAAGCGATCTGGGTGACTCGGTAGATGAGTCCCACCTTCATTTAAGGTCAATAGCCAATCCTCTGGAAAAAAGCCTTTTATCGCTAAAGTCGCATACAAAGCAGGTCCTGCGTGCCCTTTAGATAAAACTAGTCTATCGCGTTTTTCCCAATTTGGCTGACTCGCCTCTATCGCCAGCTGCTTGCCATAAAGAACAGCCAGTAGCTCAACAATTGACAGCGAACCACCCAGGTGGCCATACCCCATATGTCCCAGCATTTTAAGCGTCTCTAGTCGAATTTTATCTCTTAGATGTGCTAAGTCACTTAATTTGGGTACATCATCTCTCATCATTTTTTCTCCAATCGCTTGTTATACTTCTGTTGCTTTTTTAGCCACACGCATCGTTGTCACTTTGCTGGCAGCTAAAACAAGTCCTAGCACAATCAAAATGCCAAGCATCACCAGCACCTTGCCACCACCATTAGCCATGTTACCAAGCAAGAGCCCGACAACACCGTAGTCAGTATCAGAGAATGTCGAGCCAGCAAAACCTAGGTCTCCCATGACAGGCATTAAGAAAATCGGCATGAAGCTAATCAAAATCCCTTGTAAGAATGAGCCAAGAACGGCACCTCGCACGCCTCCTGTCGCATTGCCATAAACACCTGCAGTCGCGCCACAGAAGAAATGCGGGACAACACCTGGAATGATAATCGGCAACCCAGTCACAGCCATGATAATGAGCGAGAGAATACCGCCAACAAATGAGGAGAAGAAACCAATCAATACAGCATTCGGTGCATAAGGGAAGACAATCGGGCAATCTAGGGCTGGTTTAGCATTTGGTACTAATTTTTCTGAGATTCCTTTGAAGGCAGGTACAATTTCTGCCAAAATCAAGCGAACACCAGCTAGGATAATAAAGACACCCGCCGCAAAACTACCGGCTTGTTGCAAGGCATAGACGATATAGTTTGTGCCACCAGACAATTCTTTTGTCACATAGTCATTCCCCGTAAAAATGGCAACAATCATATAGACAACACCCATTGTGATTGTAATCGAAACAGTTGAGTCACGTAGGAATGCCAGACCTTTAGGGAAATTAATATCTTCAGTTGATTTTGCTTTATTGCCAAAGTATTTGCCAATGATGGCTGAAAAGGCGTAACCGAAATTTCCGGTATGAGCCAAGGCAACCGAATCGTTTTTCGTCACTTGTACCGTAAAAGGCTGTAAGATAGCAGGGAAAACTGTATTGGCAATCCCCAAAGAAATGCCGCCAAATAAAATGAGTAAAGCGCCATCCAGTCCTGAAACACTTAAAATCACAGCAATCATACAGGCCATGTATAAGGTCGCATGCCCAGTCAGATAAATATATTTGTAGCGCGTGATCCGGGCAAACAAGATATTAAAGAGCATGCCTGCCAGCATAATCAAAGCCGTATAGGTTCCAAATTTTTCTAAGGCAACGGCAACAATCGCTTCATTGTTTGGTACAACGCCAGTCACATGGAAGGCTTTTTGGAACATAATCCCAAACGGTTCTAAAGACGAGACAACAAAGTTGGCACCAGCCGTCACAATCAAGAAACCTACAAAGGTCTTAATGCCACCTCGAATAATATCTGCAATCCCTTTTTTCTGCAGTAACAACCCCACAACTGCAATAAAGGCGACTAAAATAGCGGGCGTACTCGCAATATCAATTAATACATCTAAGACATCTTTCATGATTTTCATTCTCCTAATCTAGTTTATCAGTCATCTTTAAGCAAGCAGACCAGCAGCTTTAACAACTGCTGTCACTTTTTCTCTCAATTCATCCATGTCAATGATACTCTCCAAGACCGTGACATTCCCTAAATGCGTTGTACTGTCGGCTAAGTCACCACCCACAAAAAACATATCTGCCAGTTCGGGTGCTGCACTTCCCACATCATAATGTTGGACGTCTACCTCTTCTAAGCCTAATTCTTTTAAAATCGTTTTGATGTTCATTTCTACCATAAAGCTTGACCCAAGTCCTGAGCCACATACTGCTGCTAATTTCATCTTTTATTCCTCACCTTCTTGAATTAATGTGACAATTTCTTCTGTCGTTTCGGCTTCTAAAAGCCGTTGCACTGCTGTTTTATCCGTTAATATCTTCGTCAAACTGCTCAAAGCACGCAAGTGTGTGTCATTGTCAACGGCTGCTAAGCAGATAAAAATACGAATCGGATGTTTTTCATCGTCTAAGAGATAAACAGGTTCCGAAAACTTCAATAAAGACATCGCTAAGTTTTTGACGCCATCTTCTGGTCGGGCATGCGGTAAAGCAATCCCAAAACCGAGATGGATAAAGGGACCAAAATCGAGCACCTTTTGAATCATCGCATCTAAATAGCGTGGTTCTATCGCATCATTTTCGACAAGTGGCGCGCCAGCCAAGCGAATCGCCTCTTGCCAAGTTGGCGCTGGCGTCTCATGGTTAAAGCGGATTTTATCGGGTGTTAATAATTCTGAAAGCATTGGGGATTCATCACCTTTCTTTTTTAACTGCTTCATCATTTTTTTAGTGACTAATTTTTTGATTTTCTCCTGCGTCACCCCCTCTTTTAAAGTCACATAGGGTAAAATGGTTGCCAATATATCGGTGACCGATGGGACAACCACGCTAGGCAATAGCAACTCTCGCTGTACCTTTCGCAATAATTCAACCTTATCAACCATACTCAAAATAGGTGGTATGATATAAAGTGGTTTTTGTGTGACCAGCGCAACACTCGAAAAGATCAAATCATAATCGTCTAGAGGGATAAGGTCTAATTCGAAGAAAGATTTTGCTTCAATAAAATCAATCATTGGAAAGAGCGTTGCTAACTCTGAACGCATAATCAACGAACTGCTCATCCCACTCGGACAAACGACCAAGGCTCTGTATCGCTTATCTTCTGGACGTTCTGTTAGATTAGCAATCTCACCCCCAAATAGTATGGTGAAATAGCCCACCTCACTCTCTGGTAACTTCTCGCCAAGCAAATCTTCTAAGGTTCTCAAACTGTATTGTGTGAGTTGAAAGAGATGATTGTACTGTTTTTGAATTTGTTCAATCAAAACATTTTGAATGGTAAATTTTCCCAAAATCCGAAAATATGCCGGCACGAGATGTGCATAAATATGGTCAACGACACTGGTAAATGCTTTAAATTCAATGCCAGTCAGATGCTCAACTTTTCGACAAATCTCGTAAGAACAGTCGTAGAGAAATTCAGTCCCATATTCCCGAACTTTGGCTTGAATCATGCCCATCAAAACCATTGAAAAATAACTTGTTTCAGCTTTCGGCTCTATAATGGTCGGAAAACAATTCACTAGCTCGCCCACTTTTTGCTTGATGATTAAAGGTTCTAGCATACCGATTTCCTTATCAGTCAGCACAATCGGATGGCTGCTTGAACGAATAATCACAAAGGCTAAGAAGTAGATGGTTTCCTCTAATCTACTCGGAACGACGGTTAAACGATGGCTTTCTAAAAATTGTCGAATATCTGTCATCACGCGTAAATGAAAGTCATCCGAAAATTGATTTAAAAGGTTCACCATCAATGCTTTAGTGGCAGGTTGACAAAGTAAGGCAAGAATACTCTTTTGAACGAGTTGCCGAATCCGTCTTTCATCACCATAAAAACGGTAACCAGCTTGTCGACTGTACTTGAAGACAAGACCATTTTCTTGGGCAGATTTCTGTATTTTTTTAATGTCTGTTAAAACAGTTCCTCGAGAAACCAACAGGGCATCTTGTAAATGGTAAACAGAAATGTCTTCTAATTCAGCTGAAATCATCAGAATTGCCAGAGCTTGTCGGTCATTTTCAGTCAAATTGATTGCTTGCCTTATCATCCTTTATCTCCTCCTCACACTTTAATTGTAAATGACACCGCTTTCAAAGTAAAGTAACATTGAGTTCAAATTGCTTGTCTAAAATTTGGATTGACTGTACTCAGTATTAATTTAAGTTTAATATCTCCAGACTAAAAAAAGCAAGCTATACACTTACTTCTCTTGCTGTTACGGCATATAAGCCATCAAGTCTGTCAAATCCCCAATGTCAGCTCGTATTTTATCGCCAATGGTTGTGTCTTTAATCAAGCGACGTTTGGGCTTTTCTTCTAAGAAATATTTTAAGGACTCGTTGCCCTTGCCTTTTGCCAAAATTTCTTCAATAGATGTAAAGGGCGCGTGGGTCACGATTTTAAAACCGTAGGAGTCATTTAAGAGGGAATAGCCTGCGATGCCTGTCGTTTTCTGATAGGCTTTACTCATCCCGCCATCTATCACCATGAGTTTCCCGTTGGCTTTGATAGGACTTTCGCCACTGGCGACCTTGACCGGTGTATGCCCATTAATCACAACGGATTGTGGGTCATTCAAGCCAAACTCTGCCAAGATCATCTCGATGATTTCTGGTTTTTCTCGATAAGCAAAGTAAGGATTTTCTCCCTCCTTATGTGTGCTTTTATCTGCGATAAAATAACGTTCAAATGTTGTCATCGCCGAACGCCCAAATAGAGGGGAACATTTGCCTGCCCAAGCATACCACATCAGGTCAGTCGAGTAATCATCATAAATTTCAGTATGGCGAATGCCACGCCTAATGTGCGCCTCAAATTGATCAAGTAAGGCACGGCCAGAATAGAGATGACCGCCAATCCTCATCGCTAAAAAAGTGCCATCCTTTTTCAGAGGAATGCAACCATGGTACAACAAATGACGATTGTAAACGAGATAGGATGAGCCTTTTTCGACTAGAAACTGCATGTGGCGTTGGAATTTTTCAGATTTCTGTAGAGACGACAAAATCGCTGCCATGACGTAGGCTTCGCTTTCGGTCAACTCATTTGGATGAGCCTGCGAGACGGTTTGAAAACACGTGTTTTCAAGTGGATATTCCTTATCATTTAAGGTAATGGTTTTGTGCGCAAAGTCAATCTGCTCTAATAAATTACGGTCTGCCATTTCAAACTCAGGTCGGCGCGCGATGATTTGACCTTCTAGCTTGAACTGAATCATGGTCAAAGCCTGATGGACTTTGGTCAAACGCGTTTGATTTTCGACACCTAGCAAGTCATCATCAGGACGTGCTGTCGGCTTAAAAGCTGGATTCAGTTCGTAATGTTCTTCAGCAAATAAAAATAATGGTCGCAGGTTCAGGGAATAAGCTGTCTCTAATTCATAGAGGTAATTATATTTAACCGCAATTCGAAGTAGCGTCGCAAGGCTCGCCATGTTCCCAGCATAAGCCCCCATCCACAGCACATCATGATTGCCCCACTGGAAATCCACGTTATGAAATTGAATCAGGCGATCCATCACCTTATCCGCACCCGCACCCCGATCAAAGACATCCCCAACCACATGCAAATGGTCCACCGTCAACTGCTGAAGCGTCATACACAAACTGCGAATAAACTTGTCCGCCTGATTCAGCTCAATCAACCGCTTAATAATCTGCTGATAATAGTCCGCTTTTTCAGACTGATTCGCCTCAATACTCAGCATTAATTCTTCCGTAAAATAGCGGAAATCTGCATTAACCGCCTTACGAACCTTAGAACGAGAGTATTTGGTGCCCAGATAACGGAGCAACTTAATCAGACGATGAATCGTCCGACTTGACCAGTCGTTGGCAGCCTCCAAATCTTTTGGCTTACGTTGTAACATATCCGTCGGATATGCAATCAGCATAGCCAGACACTCCATTTCTTCCGGCTCCTCATCACTAAATAGCTCATCAATTTTTTCCTTGATATTTCCAGCACCTGTTCGAATAATATGGTTAAATGCCTTATATTCTGCATGAATATCACTAATATAAAGCTCTGTTCCTTTTGGCAAGTTAAGAATGGCTTCCAAGTTAATCAGCTCACTTGCGACTTTGTCCTTGGTTTCATACTTTTCAGCTAATAATGACAGATATTTGTTTTCTTGCATGCTTGCCTGCTTTCTGGATGTGATTTGATAGGTCTATTATAGCATGGAATGATGAGATTTACTGACTTGTTTTTTGAACTAAAATAACCTCCAAATAATATTCGATTATTTGGAGGTTTTATGGAAAAGTTTGAGTATTGGGATCAAGATATAACAGACTTCATAAAAAATAATTGTAGAAAGTACTTAAGTAATATTTCCAAACATAATAACAAAATTTTATTAATATATGGAGAGAATAATAGTGGTAAGAATACACTGGTAAATCATATTTGTAAAAAATATTTAAAGAATGATGTGCAACTAATTAGATATGAAAATCACGAAATTGTAGTCGAAAAATATCCGTTTGAGCTTCAGGAAAACATTCATATTCATGAACTATTGCCTGATTTTTCATTATCTACAGAAGGAATTCAGCCAAGTGCTGGGATTACTTTACCTATAACTAAATTATATAAGTACTTCTCAAATAAAAAGTTGAATAATGTTTTGTATTTTAAGGATGTCGAACAAGAAAATAACATTGATATACATACTATTAAAACAATTTTGAAAGATATCCCCGGTAAATCTATTGTTATTATAACGACATCTGATAAACAGATTTTTGATGATTTTATAGAAGAGGATATTATTGCTAGATTTTGTATACCCAAAATTAAAAAGGATAGTAAAGATTTTCAAAATTATGAAACATCTATATTGAGAGAATTAAAAAAATTATCAAATGAAGACTATAAAAAAATCATTGATTTATCTCATGGAAATTATGGGAATATCAAATTATTGCTTAATCACGATATAATATCTTTTATTGAACAAATCTACAGTTCAAAGCAAGAAACGGTAGATAACGAAAATGAAAAAAATAAACAAAAATTAATTCTATCTATTTTTTTATTGAGTAATTTTTTAAGTGAGGAAGCTCTAGAAGATATTTTTTCAGATACTGATTATGACTATATTTCAGAATTTGAAAAGTTAATTGAAAGTAGTATTATAGATAAACAGTACAAATTTAATGATTTAATATGGAACTCACGAGAAGGGTTTATAAAAAATTTCTATAACAAAAGAACTAGGCGTGATATTGCATTGAAACTTGAGTATTATTTAAAATTAAATTATCCAGAAAACTACTCTCTTCGAGCAAAAATATTAAAAGGTATTGACAATAGAAAATACAAAAGTTTAGTTCGTATTTCAAATCTTAGAAATCCTAAAAACCTTACTGAATCAGAAGACAAATTTATAGAATTTATTACCGATATAGAAAAAAATGAACATGATTATATAATGTTTAATAAATCAGAATTGACTTTATTGGAATTGGCGGAGTTTCAGATTCATTTTTTTAATTGTATTACAAAAAGTAGCTCAAGAAATTATGAATTAATTCATTTTATAATTATGGAGTTATTTAACACCTATGAAAAAATGATAAACCTAAAAGAAATAGAATTAGCTATTAGAGTAGGAATCGTTGTATCTATCGGAGCCATTAATTACAACGTTTCTAGCAAGTTAGATATGGCAAAAAAAGTTTATCTAGAAATAACTGATTTGATAGATAAAAAAATTGTCCAAAAGAATAATTATTATATATCATACTCTATCTTTTGTAAAATTATATGTGCTGGTTTTATACCTTATCAAGAAGCTTATTATACTTTATATGGTCTTATTAATGATTTGAAAACAGAACGATTTCGTTCTTCAAATATTAATCTAGAGAGAATATTTCCTATTGCACTTGGTAATTTTCTAGGGGTTAGCATGTACTTGGAAAATGAGAACATGCTGAATGCTAAGGGGGTATACGATAATAGCTTTGATATACTTGATAATTTCAAATTTAAGAAATTTAAACTTAAAAATAACGCACTTCTTATCACTCTATTTTTGAGCAATAATATCCGTGATGATATATTTAAGGTGTTAAGTGAATTTAATAAGATAAATAATACAGAAATAAATCAAGCATTCAAAATTAATTATGCTGGATTACTCTTTTATAAAGAAGAATCTCCAATAAAATCTTTGCATATACTAGAAAAGATACTAAATCAAGATGAAGGAAAAGATGATTTTTATCAATTCTATTGTAATTACAATATCTGTATCATAAAAATAAAGTTAGGTAAAATTACTGAGGCAATTGAAATCTCAAAAGATTTAAAGACCCCTACTATATTTTCAGATAATACAGTAAAAAAAATAATTGAAAAAAGAATAGAATTTTTAAAAAATTACTTACTAGACAATTCGAATAAACATAATTGGTCAGAATTTCAAATACAATCCAATGACTATTTTAATAAATTTGAGGGAATTTTTTCTCAGGCTTGGTCATTTACAGACATTCAGTATTGGAATGATGTGCTCCAATAATTAGACTTAATAAATCGGGGTGTGAAAAATCTTGTTGTTCCATCAAAAAATTGAATGATGAGTGCTCAGTAAGATAAGGAGTAGTTGCAATATCGAAACAATAAAAATTGTTTTTGAAGTCAACCCTAAAGTCAACCCTGCCGTAATCTTTAAGCTCAGTAAGTTTTGCAATACGAACTGCCTCTGCAATAATAGCGTCACACAAAACAGGATTATCAATTTCATCCTCAAAATCATAAAATTCATATTTTGTATCATACATTTCTTCTTCGAGAATTCCAGACTTAAAGAATATCTCACCATTTTTCTGTATACCACAAATTCCTAGTGATAAAAACACTCCATTATATTGTATTAAAGGAACTTCTATTTCATAGCCTTGAATATATTGTTGAATAATATCTTGAGGCTTTAACTGTTTTTTTTCAATCAGTTCTAAGACTGTACTACTAGACAGATTAGTTAATGAACTACTCATTCCTCTACTTGCGGATCCTTTTTCTGGTTTGATGAGAAAGGTAATTGAGGCATCCGCATACTTTCTAGCATCAAATTCTGAGGGAAATTTTGTGATAAGAGAACTATGGATTATTTTTTGAAAATGAAACTTATGGCGACAAAGATTCATAGTATAGACACTAGAACCTATATATTCCAAATTCATGAAGTCTGCCATACTTGTAACGAGTGATTTTTTATTGTTATCTCCCCCTTGTCGAGACAAATTCCATATTAATAGGTTAGAGGGTAAATCGTTATTAAGAGTATTTTGGATATATTCTAATTCATTTGGGAACGTAAATAGTCTAGCATTTTTTCTAAACAATGCATCAAATATTTCGCCAATTTCTTTGTTAGAGAAAAAGTCACTATCTTCTTGAGAAAAATCTATCTTATTTGTAAAACCTACGGCGTTATAAATTATTGCCAGCTCCTTATCTTTCAAAGTTTCTTCTCCAATACAGCAGATGTTGTTTAATGTTTTTCTAGATAACTTTTCCATAAAACCTCCAAATAATCGAATATTATTGTATGATTATTATTATAACACTTTTTACACATTATTTATATCAAAAAAATAACAAAGGATTCTAACTTATCTATGGAAAACATTATTCATTCTTTTATTCACACTAAAAAACTTGAAAATCTTTCTCTGTCCACCTTGAAAGCATATCGTGCTGATTTATCAAGATTCGCTTTATATTGTAAAAAGTATGATTTTCAAATGGAATCTGGTATCACACAGTATCTCAAACATTTGGAAAAAACGACTAGCTACCGCCCAAATACCAAAAGCAGAAAGTTAGTGACTATCAAATTGTTTTACAATTACTTGATCGATAACAAACTCAGCCACCATTTTCCCCTACCACAGGTTAAAATTAGAAAAGAAAAACGCCTCCCCAAGACGCTGACCAGCTCTGAAGTGAGAAAACTTTTCTCAACTGTCTCCATCATTCCAAAGTCAAAGCCCAAGATACGGGATCAAATCAGAGATTTTGCCATTTTAAACATCTTGATCAGCCTTGGACTTAGAATTTGTGAAATTCGAAATTTAAACGTAGATGATTACAATGTCAAAGACGGACAGCTCATCATTTTTGGAAAAAATCGAAAGGAACGGATATTATTTTTAACTAATATGCAAGATAAGGCGATGATGAAAAAATATCTTGCCACCAGGCTGCACTACTCCCCTCTTCCTGGTGAAACAGCTTTATTTCTAAATAAATATGGCCAACGTCTCTCGATTTATGGGATAGAAAATATTTATTACAAATATCGTGATGCTTCAAATATTAATCCTAAATCAACACCGCATCACCTTAGACACAGCTTTGCTACAGAACTTTTGAACAATGGTGCCAATCTCAGAGATATTCAGGAGCTCTTAGGACATGCCAGCATCACAACCACTGAAATCTATGTCGAAGTTTCATCAACTCGGAAAAGGAAGGTGTTGTCCAAATTTGGGATCAAAAAATATTGAAAACACTATAACCTTACTAGATTCAAGAAAAATTTAAGACAATAAAATATCTTTAAAATTATATAAAAAATACCCTCGTCATTTGATTTGACAAAGGTATTTTTGATGCTTAAATCAGTACTTAGATGTCACTGCTGATTTTTTTACGATAGATATACATCGCGATTATGATACAAATCGCTCCTAATGCAACAAGCTCGAGATGACTTATTTCACCTGTTTTAGGCATACCATCGTCAGTATTTGGTATGTCACGTGGTGTCGGTGGCACAACAATCGGCACTTCCGGATATTGTGGCGGAATACCGGGTACTTTGACAACAGCAATATTCTTCACTTCTCCTTTTGCCTTATTGGTAACCTTGACTTGGAAAATGAGTTTCACTAGCTCACCACCCTTTAGATTATCAATTTTTGCTGTGATTGTTTGACCATTAACCTTGACATCACCTTTGGCGCCTTCTAATTTCACACTTGCTGTATCTAACTCCAGAACAGCGGGAACCTCATCGGTAATCATCACATCTTTTAATACACTGTCTTTATTACCTGTATTTTTAGCAGTTATTTCATAGGTTAAAACATCTCCTACTTGTACTGTTTTTCCTCCAATATCAGTGCCGTCTTTGTTAAAGACTTGTTTAGAAGATTCAAGCTTACCTACTGGATTTTCTACAACAGGTGGTGGTGGTGTGTTACCTGATACAAGCATCGCATTACTTACTTTTCCTTTTTCGTTTGCCTTATCTGTGACTTGGGCTTGGAATGTAAGTTTGGCACTTTCTCCCCCTTTTAAGGTGACTTTAGCAGAAATCTTTTGATTAACGACTTCAAAAGTACCATTTGTGCCACCTATGAGCGAAATTGAGTTTTTATCCAATAAAAGTGTATCTTCGACATCATCACCAAATTCGTAATCGACAAGCTCGGATTTTGCATCACCGATATTTTTTACAGTCAATTCATAAGTTAAGAAATCTCCAACCTTGACACTTTCTCCATCAATTTTCTTTCCCGTGCTATCAAAGACATGCTTTTCTGCCTCTGCTTTTGGTACTGGATTTTCTACGACAGGTGGTGGTGGTGTGTTACCTGATACAAGCATCGCATTACTTACTTTTCCTTTTTCGTTTGCCTTATCTGTGACTTGGGCTTGGAATGTAAGTTTGGCACTTTCTCCCCCTTTTAAGGTGACTTTAGCAGAAATCTTTTGATTAACGACTTCAAAAGTACCATTTGTGCCACCTATGAGCGAAATTGAGTTTTTATCCAATAAAAGTGTATCTTCGACATCATCACCAAATTCGTAATCGACAAGCTCGGATTTTGCATCACCGATATTTTTTACAGTCAATTCATAAGTTAAGACATCTCCAACCTTGACACTTTCTCCATCAATTTTCTTTCC